>NZ_FNWV01000022.1 GCF_900108555.1 Ruminococcus flavefaciens | reverse complement strand
TCTGCTAATGTAAAGAGCGTAAGAGTTTACGAGAACGGTCTCGGTGACAATCCGAATCCGGGCACAACAACACCTGTACAGACAGTAAAGGCTGATGATAACGGCAATTACTTCACAAGCACATTCGAGAGCGGCAAGGACAACTGGACAGGCAGAGGCGATGCAACAGTAGCAACTGATTCAAGCGACTACTATGACGGCAGCAAGTCACTCTACGTTTCAGGCAGAGGCCAGGAATGGAACGGCTGCGCTATCACACTTGATTCAAGTGCATTTGTTCCCGGTCAGACATACAGCTTCAGTACAGCAGTACTTCAGAAGTCAGGCAGCACAGTAACAATGCAGATGTCACTCCAGCAGGACGACGGCAACGGTGCTTCATATACAAGCATTGCAACAGCAGACGCAAAGAGCAACGAGTGGACAAAGCTTGAAAATACAAAATTCACTATCCCTGATAACTCAGGCGATATGATCCTCTATATCGAGACACCTCAGGATTCTGGTGATCTTTGCGACTTCTACATTGATTCCGTTCAGGTTTCAAAGTCTGGCAAGGAGTCCTCTGTTGTAACAGGACAGGGTACTGTTGGCGGTTCATCAACTGTTACACAACCAGGTAACAATAATCCTCCTCAGACAGGAACAAGCAATCTTACAAAGAACCAGACTATAAAGATCATGCCTGCCGGTGATTCTATTACCAACGGCGACGGCGAGCAGGGCGGCTATAGAAAGTATCTCTATGATGCTCTTACAAAGATGGGCTATAAGATCGACATGGTAGGTCCTAACGGAAGAGATAATGCGTCTGCTAACGGCATTACATATGACGATAACCACGCAGGTTTCAGCGGATATCAGATAAAAGAAGTTCCCGGTTGGGGACAGCAGCAGGGCGGCAAGGGCAGCTTATACAATGAGCTCAAGAATAACAGTGCTGTTAAGAAGGCTCAGCCCGATATCATTCTCCTTATGATCGGTACAAATGATCTGACAGCTAACCGCTCCATGGACGCTTGTGCATCTGATCTTCGCGCTATGCTTGACTATATGCTCAGCGAAATGCCTTCCGACGGCGTTATATTCCTTTGCTCAGTTCCCGAGCATACAGCTTACGGCGGAAATACTCAGAAGATCGCTAACTACAACAACACTGTCAAGAAGGTCGCTGAGGAGTACGCAAACAAGAACGTTATATTTGCCGATGTTCACGGCTGTCTCAATGGCATGAACGATATAAGTAACGATCAGCTTCACCCAAACGGCGGTGGTTATAAGAAGATTGGTAATTTCTTTGCAGGAGTTATTGACGATTATGTAACCGCTTCAGCAGCTGTTGTTACAACGACAACAACAACTACTACTACAACAACCACTACGACCACCACAACATCTACTACAACGACAACTACTACTTCTACAACTACAACAGAAGAGCCGACAACAACTACCACAACTACTACAGCTCCTCCTGAGATCAAGGTAACACTTGCAGGCGATGTAAACTGTGACGGTAATATTGATATGTCTGATGTAGTTCTTATCATGCAGTCACTTGCTAATCCTAACAAGTACGGCGTAAAGGGTACAGATCCAAACGCACTTACAGATCAGGGGGCTGCAAACGCTGATGTTGACAAGGAGTCAAAAGGACTTACATCAAACGACGCACTTTTGATCCAGAAATATCTGCTTGGCTTAGTTAACAGTCTCTAAGATATAATTTACCATAAAAAAACGGGATCGGGAATTATTCCTGATCCTGTTTTTTTATTTGAGTTATTTTATTCTTTTGAGACTGCCTTTTTTTACAAGATAAACTTTATCCGATATATCCATTAAAGCTTTGTCATTGAAAGAATCAGTGTAAAAACAGTCGATATGCTTATCGCCATAAACCTTTTTATACTGTTTTACTTTATTATCGCCGAAGTTAAGGTATTTTACCTTCATTCTATCGGCATCAATCCTGCTGCATATGATGTTCTCGGTGTTTAAAAGTTCACTTATACCGTATATAAGGAAATCCGGACCTGCTGTGATTATAACATCGTCCTTATTTATCCTGCTAAGCATTTTTTTATCGAGCTTGCAGCGGTTCTTTTGCCAGAATCCGTCAACAGAATTGAAGATCTCATTTTTATCATGCAGAGCATTTTTCAGAAAATCATTTATAGCAGTGACCATTTTCTTTTTTTCGACCATACAGAGCTTATATTTAATAAGGTTGATGAAAATAGACGGCAGATATTTTATTATCTTTTTATTGGTTCTTATCATATATAATGCAAGATCAACCGAGCTCTCGCCGTGGTAGAGAGTGTTGTCAAAGTCAAATACTTTCATTGATAGCTCCTTTTTATGTGATTATACAATTGATTATAACATATCAGCGGTGTAAAAGCAAGCTGTACGGTTACTAATTACCGTTAGTATAAGCTTGAACGTGAAAAGGGTGTATCATGATATTACAGTATATAATCCAAAAGGTTTTATCTCCTATTGAAAAAAATGAAAATATATGGTAGAATTAATATGTCGATATACCGAGTGATCGGTGAATATATTTAGGGAGATATGAAAATGTCAGAGTACAAATACAAGGCTTTTATAAGCTATCGTCATCTTGAGCCTGATATGCAGGCTGCGGAGAAGCTTCAGAAGCTTCTTGAAAACTACAAGCCGCCCAAGAAAATGGTCGAAAAGAACGAGAAATGGCGTATTTTCAGAGATGTTTCCGAGCTGCAGTCCAGCAGTGATCTCAGCGAGGATATAAAGAATGCTGTTGAGAATTCAGAATATCTTATTGTTATATGCTCACCTGAGTACAATCAGTCAAAATGGTGCTTGCAGGAGATCACAAGATTTCGTGAACTTCACGGCAATACTAACGAGAATATCATAACACTGCTTGTAAAAGGACCTCCTAAGGAAGCTTTTCCGGAGCAGCTTACATATACTGAGGTCAAGACTGTGGACGATAATGGTAATGAAACGACCGTTAAAGTTGAGGTCGAGCCTCTTGCAGCAAATATAACCGCTGACAGTCTGAAAGAGTCCATGAAAAAGCTCAATACCGAGTATCTTAGAATTGCAGCTCCATTGCTTGGCTGTGATTTCAACGATCTCTTTCAGCGTGAAAAGCGTCGTGAAGCAGCTCGAAGACGTCGAATTTTCGGTGGTGTATCAGGAGTTCTTTCTGTAATTACATTGATAAGTGTAATATCCGCACTTACTATCAATAACAAAAATAAGCAGATACAGAAACAGAACGATCAGATAAAAAGTCAGAATGAACAGATCGAAAAGAAGAATAACGACCTGCTTATTGAGAATTCAGAGCACCTTGCAGCTGAGTCCGAAAAGCTGTATAAGGATAACAGCCTGATTTCTGCCATTCAAAAAGCACTTGAAGCTATGCCGTCTGACGGTGAGGAAAAGCCTATAGTTCCCGAAGCTGAGTATGCTTTATCACGAGAAATGGGTATGTTCAAAAGCGAGCAGATAATACCTCAGCTTTCTCTTAAACATGAGACAGCAGTAGAAAAGCTTTCGTTTATGGGACAGGGAAAAACCATCGTTTCACAGGATTCTACAGGTATTTATTTCTGGAATGCAGAAAGCGGTGAGCTTCTGAAAAAAATCTCTGCTTCTGACAGTGATTTCGCATCGGATAAATACGGAAGTTCAAACGAGCTGACTTCAATATTTGAGATAAATGACGATAAAACTGGAACATATTTCAGCAGTACGGCTGCTCCCGGAAATCTAAGTTACCAGATTAGTTCTGTTCTTGGAAATGTATATGTCAATTACGCACACGATGTTTCTGATGACGAACCGGGTACAGGCGATGATGTATACATATATAACTCGGAATATAAATTATGGAAGTTTGATGGTGCAACAGGAGATATTAAATGGTGCTCCGAACTCTCAGAAAACGCATATAGTTATTACCAGGTCACAAATACAGATAATTATATCGTAAGATTTTATCAGGATAAAAATGTTATAGGCTCAAGTGAAATTTCTATGCCGGGAAGTGACTTGTTTATGGAGATTATAGACCGTAAAACAGGAAATGTCACTGATACAGTCAATGTCAGCAGTCTTGAAAAAGGAACATTTAGTATCCTACAGAATAACGAACTTCAAGATATAGTTAATAATACTGTTTATTTTTATAATAACGATAAAGAAGCTATGATAGCTTATTCTATCAAAGATCATAAGCTTGAAGAAAAATGCAGGATCGTTTTGCCTGAATTCTCAGTAGGAAGCATAAGAACAGCAGAACTTAATATGTTAGGCAATGATCCTGTTATAGTAACGAATGATATATTTGCTTTAAAACTTAATGCTAATATCAAGCGTATGGACAATGACATGAAGGAAGTGTTATGGAGTACAGATATTCCTGTAAACTATACTTCAGGAAGCAAAATATTTAAATTTAATAAGGACGAATCAGGCTCTGAAATAGATGTTCTTGGTGTTGTTACAAACAGAACTATCTCACTACTTGACTACAACAGTGGTAAATTGATAAAAACTATATCTCTTGACAGCGAAATAGTTGATGTATCATTCAGCAGACGCGGATTAATAATGTTCACAGTTTCTACAGGTGAGGAATATGTGATAAGTATTAACAGCTATCTCGGTGACTCCAGCAGATACGGCGCATACAAGATACAAAACTTCAATACAGGCATTTCATTATGCAGCTACAGCAGAGGCAGATATGTTACATCAGAAATGTATTCAAATACAGCATATATACAGTATATCCAGAAGAACGAGTTTTTCAATACTATAAATGCAGGTGAAAATATCCATGATTATAACGTTTTTGGAGTAAGTGAGGACGGAAAATACGCAGTAGTATCTGCTGTAGAATATCCTGATACAGAAAAATACACTGATTCTGATCTTGTAAAGCATTTTTATATCTTCCACACTGATGAAGAAAAATGTTATGAAATAGAAGCTTTAAAAGGATATACCGTATGTGGTGCTGAATTTGCAGACGGTAATAAAATAATAGCAGCATTATCCAATTCAGTTATGGATAAAAGGCTTGTCATCATAGATGCTCTTAATGGAAATATCAATGATTTCAGCGGAGATTATGATTTCCAGCTGAATGCATTAAAAATGATCCCATACGGAAATAGCGTGTATTATACAGTTAATAATAACAGAGATCTTTTACGTGCCTGTTCTGACGGAACAATATCTCTTTGGTCAGGAGAAAAAGAGATAAATATTATGCCCGAAAGAGAGATATGCAACGGAGTAGCCGATATATACGATGATAAGGCTGCTGTTTTCTATACTGATAATACGGATCAAAGCCGTGGTATAGAAGTATACAGCTTTACAGATGGAAAAAGGATAAAAATGGATTTTGACTTTTCATCTGATGATGGACTTAATGTAAATAAGCTTTTTTGGCAAAACAGCTCAACAATAGGAGCATTTATGAGTGATCGAAGCGTTGTATTTTTCAACGCAGAGACGGGAGATAAGAAAGCAGAAATATCACTTGACGGTACAAGTCAGGAGCCGTTATCTGTTATTCCGATTGATGAAGATAGATTTGCTGTATTATGCCGTGATCTGTGTCTTTACGAGATGAATTCCGAAGGTTTTACAGGCAGAAGCCTGAAACTTGAAATCGGAATTGATGAAAGGAATGGTATTTCAGAAAATGACAGTGAAAAAGCGTCACTGCTCATAACTAAACAGTCAACAGATACTTCGTGCATATATGTTATCTGGTCAAACGAAAAGGCATGGCTTATAAATAAGGATAAATTTAAGGTAAGATACAGTATTGATGACTTTGTAGGAGCTCCTTCCAACAGCGATAAAGTGTTTATACTTGATATGGGCAGGGACAAAGCAGGCTATATGCCGATATATGCTCCTCAGCAGCTCATTGACACTGCAAAGTCGTATATTGCAAGATTATTTGGAGAGGTACTGACTAATGAAAAGTAAGACCAAAGTAAGAACATCACGGTTTATTTTTGTACTTGCAATAGTTTCGTTTCTTATCGCTACAGCGCAGGGAGTACTTTATTACAAGAAATATGATGCGTTTTTCAAATTACTTCTTGTAATGCAGAATAGTATAAATGCTTTTGGATTTAAAGCATCAGTATCCATAAAAGATGTTATAGCATTTATTAACAATGATCCTTCATTATTAAATACTGTGGTTGGTTATGCATACTGTATTGCGGTATTTACTGCTCCATACTGCACTATATCCTTCGTGTATAAGTTTCTTGAACGCATACTCAGACTGATAATAGGTTTCAGAAGAAGAAAAAACTGCAAGCACATATTTGTTTTCGGATACAATGATGATGTAAAATCAATGCTTCGCAACAATAAATCTGATCCTAAAGAGATATGTATTCACATTATCACTACTGAAAAGATCAGTCAGGAGGAAATATACGACCTTAATAAATCAGGATATGTGATACATAATATTGACGTTTTAAAAGCAGCTACAGAGGAACTTTCATCGCTTTTTGAGAAAACTCATCTTGAAAATGCGAAAAACATCATTCTCTTTGATACATCATCTATTCGTAATTTCTCACTTTTACAGACGTTCAGGCTTTGTGAAAAAGATGATCCTGCAAAAATAAAGCTATGTGAAGGCGCAAAAGTTTCATGCAGATGTGAAGAAGAAGGAATTGGCAGACTCATTGCTGAATATTATAACAGTGCAGCAGGAAAAGATGCATTTTATGATCTGGAGCTCGTTAATTTCCCTGAGATGCAGATACATAAAATGTACAGTGATGTTCCGCTTCATACCGTATATAAGGACACTGATACAACTCTTGATGAATGTACAGTTCATCTTCTTGTAGCAGGCTTGGGACAAATGGGACAGCAGGCTGTTCTACAAGCTATGAATCTTGGCATCATGAGCGATAAAAATAAGATCATTATTGATGTATTTGATACAAACATAAAAAAGCAAAAAGCTGAATTTATAAATCAATTCAGCTCTGAAACATTCGATATAAGTGAGGATAAAATCAGATTAAAAAACGAAGCTGCTGACGGATTACTTGAAATAAACTTTTATGCACTTAATGTACAGTATCTTGATTTTTACAGTCTGCTTCGAGAAAAAACTGCTTCTGATCCGTATACATATGCAGTTATTACCCTTGAAAACATTGATCTTGCAGTAAACTGTGCAATGCAGCTTGAGGAAATATTTTGTGAGAACGGACATGAAATACCTATTCTTATGAGAATGGACTCAGACAGGCGGCTTGCTGGGTTTATTTCATCAGAAAACTCAGCTCTTGCCAATGTAAGGATAATTGACGACAGAAGCTGCATTATAACTCTTGATATGATAATCAATCGTGAGATTGACAGGATAGCAAAGGAATACAATCATTTGTACAATAATATCTCGATAATAACTTCAGATGAAGAAGGAAATACGGACAACTCTGATGCAGATCCCGAAACAGAATGGAACAGGCTCAGACTGTTCAGACGATCGTCAAGCAAAGCTGCTGCATACCATGATGAGGTCAAGGAGTTTATTATTCCTAAGCTTGCAAATGAAAAGGGGACAGATCTGGACGAGAAACTTGAAGAAATACTCGGTGCAGAGGGAAGTATTTTGAAATATACAGGCTCTGCATGGAGAATGAACGTTTCTGAGAGCGAAGTGTTGGAGAGACTTAAAAGTGACAGTTTTGCTTACGCCCTTGCCTCACTTGAGCATAGACGCTGGTGCAGCTATATGGCTTCTATAGGCTGGCGTGCAGGTGAGAGAAGTGACAGGTTCAGAAGAAATCCATGTCTTGTCACTCAGCAGAAGCTTATGGAGTCTAATCCTGAAATGTGCAAATACGATCTTATGTCTTTAATGGAAAGATACAGAATGAACGCTGATAGATAACAAAAAAGCTCCCTTTGAAAGGGAGCTTTTGAATTATTCAAGAACAGGTAAAAGTGCGAGAGCACCCAGATCTTTTGCTTTCTTCTGAGCCTCTGCAAATGTTAACTCTTCTGTAGTTACGTATGAGAGACCATTTTCGTTGTTGTACACTTCAACGCCGTTTATTGCTGAACCGTTTGGAACACGGAAATACCAACGAGATTTGAAGTTATCAATTGTTTCAACAAATGAATTATCAGAAGAAGATTCCCACGTCTGAGAGAAAATTGTTACCTTATGCTTTACTGCTTCGATAACATCGCCCATTACAGCACTTGCTGTAGGAAGCTTTCCTGCACCTCTGCCGTAGAACATTGTCTGGTCGATACCGTCACCGTAAACAAGTACAGCATTGAAAACATCGTTAACACCTGACATAATATTGTCATATGAAACAAGTGTAGGCATTACGCAGGGGAGAATTTTACCATTATCGAGCTTTGTAACAGAAGCTACGAGCTTTATAGCGTATCCGAGAACATCAGAAGCTTCAACATCGCAAAGCTGTACATCAGTAATGCCCTTTGTGAAAACATTCTTCGGATAAACGTGTTTGCCGAAAACAAGGGAAGAAATAATGCATATCTTGCGGCAGGCATCGTGACCTTCTATATCGGCTGTCGGATCTTTTTCAGCGTATCCAAGCTCCTGTGCAAGCTTGAGAGCATCTGCAAAAGGCATATTTTCATTATACATCTTTGTAAGTATAAAGTTTGTAGTACCATTGAGGATACCTGCGACTTTAGAAATATCATTAGCAGCAAGACAACGGTGAAGCGGTCTGATTATCGGTATAGCACCGCCGACACTTGCCTCAAATAAGAAGTTGCAGTTGTGTTCTTTGGCTGTTTTGAGAAGAATATCTCCTTTTTCTGCAACGAGTTCCTTATTTGAAGTAGAAACACTTTTTCCTTTTTCAAGGCAGGCTTTCACAAAAGTGAAAGCAGGTTCAACACCGCCCATGCACTCAGCAACAGAAATTACTTCATCATCGTTTAATATATCATTAAAATCCTTTGTGAATTTATCAGCATAAGGAGAATCAGGAAAATCTCTGAGATCAAGGATATACTTTATATCCATTTCAGTTCCTGCGTGTTTTTCGATACTCTTTTTGTTTTTATAGAAGAGTTCAACTACGCCTGAACCTACTACACCGTGACCTAAAACTGCAAATTTGACTGACATAAAAGAAAAACCTCCGTAAAATTACTCAGCGGAGAGGATCTTCACCTCTAAAACACCGTCGAGTTCAGTAATTGAATTAAGTGAAGTGAGTTCCGAATCGGAATCGCCTGTAAGCCTGAGTGAAATATTGACAGCTGCTGCACCGTCTACGGGTATGCTCTGATTAACAGTCAGGATATTTGCATTCAGGTTATGAAGAAATACGAGTGCGCTTGAAAGTACCCCGGGACTGTCGCTGAGAAGCAGGTAGATATTAACGATCTTCCTGTTAAAGAGCTCCTCATACGAAAAAACGCTGTCCTTATACTTATAATAAGCACTTCTCGAAATGCCGATACGCTTGCAGGCAGAAGCAAAGCTTTTTTCGCCTTTCTGTGCCATAAGCTTCTTTACTTCAAGTACTTTTGTAAATACTTCGGGAAGTATCTTTGCATCGGCAACTATAAGCTGTGATTTGGTATCCATAAGAAATCACCTTTTTTAGTGTAATCTAAAGAAATAGTCCGTCAGTGGTGAACAATTGTACATTACTTAATTACTATAACATTTTTTTGACGATTTGTCAAGACTAAATAATTGATGTTAATTATAAAAAAATTATGTATCTTGCCATAAAAAATCCGCAGCCTGAGCTGCGGAAGCGATCATTTATCCAATTCACTGATGAGCTTTTGTCTGTACATATATGCAGACTGCTCCTGCTTATTTTCGCCGAAGTGATAGTAAACGTGATCTTTAAGTGCATCAGGGAGATACTGCTGTCTGACAAAGTGGTTAGGGAAGTCGTGAGGATAGAGATAATGCTGTCCAACCACCTTTGCACCTTTGCCGTCAAAGTGAACATTTTGCAGATGGCGCGGAAAGTCAAGTGCATCACAGCTTTTTATGTCTTCTAAAGCTGCGTCAATTGCCATGCAGGCACTGTTTGATTTCGGAGCAGTAGCCATAAGGATAATAGCCTCTGCAATTGGAAGTTTAGCCTCGGGAAGTCCCAACTGTAAGGCAGAGTCAACACAAGCTTTTACAATTGGCACAGCCATAGGGTAGGCGAGTCCAACGTCCTCAGAGGCAATGCATAGCATACGTCTGCAAAGCGAGATTATATCACCTGCTGCAATAAGACGGGCAGCATAATGCAGAGCAGCATTTTCGTCAGAACCACGTACAGATTTATGAAATGCCGATAGTATATCATAATGTTGGTCACCGTCACGGTCATAGCGCATATTACTGCGCTGAGCAAGTATTTCGAGCGAATCATCGGTAACAGTAACTTTTCCGTCTGAGAGTTCACCGCATACAACAGCAAGCTCTGCGGTATTAATAGCTTTGCGTACATCACCGCCGCAGCTGTAAGCTATTTTGGTGATTATATCATCGGAAGCAATTATATCATATCCGTTTTCTTCGGACATTATGCTGAAAGCTCGTTTTATTGCAGGTATAAGCTGTTCAGCAGTTACAGGCTTGAACTCAAATACAGTACTTCGGCTTATTACGGCATTAAAAATGGCAAAATAAGGATTTTCAGTTGTGGAAGCTATCAGCGTGATATCGCCGTTTTCAATGTATTCGAGAAGGCTCTGCTGCTGTTTCTTATTGAGATATTGTATCTCGTCAAGATAGAGAAGAATGCCGTTTTCACTGCCGAATGTGCCGATATCTGCAACAACGTCCTTGATATCTGACAGTGAAGCGTTAGTTCCGTTGAGTTTGTATAGTGACATACCACAGTTTTCAGCGATTATACGTGCAACAGTGGTCTTTCCGACACCCGACGGACCATAGAATATCATATTCGGAACTGTTCCGCTTTCGATTATGCGGCGCAGAGGCTTGCCTTCTGCGAGGATATGCTCCTGACCGACTACATCGGCAAGAGTTTTAGGGCGTATTTTATCAGCTAATGGTGCGGACATAGCTTTTCTCCTCTCTATTTATTTTACAGGTGCTGTGATCTCGATATGATTTCCCTCGGGATCAATGAACTCTGCTACGTAGTTATTACCGATTTTAGTTAACGGAAAACATATTTTTTTATCCTTGATCTTTTCTTTAAGACATTCGATACTTTCAACGCTTATGCTTGGCAGGCAGTTGCTGCCGAAAATATGAGGTTCATTTGTTTTTTCAAATGCAAAAAGTCCAAGTCTGAACCCGTTTACATCAAAAACGCTGTAAATATCATTTCTTTCAGTGACTTTCCGTTCAAAGAAATCCTCATAAAAGGATATTGCTCTATCCATGTCTTTAACGCAAAGATAAAGTGAATTAATGTGAAATTTCATATAATTAATAAAAACGGGACGGACAGCCTGTCCGTCCCTTAAAAGCTATTGATTACTTGTAAAGTGGGAACTTCTCGCAGATAGCGTTTACGCCTGCACGGATCTCATCAGCCTTGTTCTCGAAATCTGTAGCGCAGAGGTAGATGTACTCAGCGATCTTTTCCATTTCCTCAACTCCGAGACCTCTTGTTGTAACAGCAGGTGTACCGATACGGATACCGCTTGTTACAAATGGCTTCTCAGGATCGTTGTGGATAGCGTTCTTGTTAACTGTGATATAGACCTCGTCGAGTCTGTGCTCGAGCTCCTTACCTGTGATGCTGAAAGGACGGAGATCAACGAGCATGAGGTGGTTGTCAGTACCGCCTGTAACGAGATTGAAGCCTCTCTTGAGGAGTCCATCGGCAAGAGCCTTAGCGTTCTTTACTATTCTCTCCTGATAATCCTTGAACTCAGGCTTGAGAGCTTCGCCGAAACATACTGCCTTAGCAGCGATTGTATGCATAAGAGGACCACCCTGTGTACCAGGGAAGATAGCGGAATTGATCTTCTTAGCGAGTGCCTCGTCGTTTGTGAGGATAAGTCCGCCTCTTGGTCCGCGAAGAGTCTTGTGAGTTGTAGTTGTTGTAATATGAGCATATGGAACAGGTGACTGGTGGCAGCCTGCTGCAACAAGACCTGCGATATGAGCCATATCTACCATAAGGAGTGCTCCTACTGAATCAGCGATCTCACGAAGTCTCTTGAAGTCGATTGCTCTTGGATAAGCACTTGCACCAGCAACGATGAGCTTTGGCTTGTGCTCGTTTGCGAGAGCCTGTACTGTATCATAGTTGATCATCTCTGTTTCATCGTCAAGACCGTAAGAAACAAAGTTGAAGTATTTACCTGAGAGGTTTACAGGTGAACCGTGTGTAAGGTGACCGCCGTCAGCAAGGCTCATACCGAGAACAGTATCTCCGGGCTGAAGAACAGCAAAATATACAGCTGTGTTAGCCTGAGCACCTGAATGAGGCTGAACGTTTGCAAATTTAGCACCGAAGAGTTTGCAGGCTCTTTCGATAGCGATAGCCTCAACTTCGTCAACGCACTGACATCCGCCGTAGTAACGCTTTCCTGGATAACCCTCAGCGTACTTATTTGTTAAAACGCTTCCCATAGCAGCCATAACAGCTGGGGAAACTATATTTTCGCTTGCGATAAGCTCAAGATTTCTCTGCTGACGAGCAAGCTCTTTACCCATAGCCTCGCCTACAGCAGGATCGTAACCCTTTACGAAGCCGATTGAATCCATAAGATCGTTGTACATTATTAGCACTCCTTTAAATAATTAGTGAATTTGCGCAAATGCATTACTTTTTAATTATACAATATTTCTCAAAAAATTTCAATAGGTATCAGCAAAAAAATCAAAAAATAAAAATGTCCCGTAAAACAGGACATTTTTAACTTATTTTATACCGAGAGCATCATAGTCCAGAATATCTTCCCAGTCATAGAAGTTCGGATCTATAGAAGCTTGCGCGTAGTATTTAAGGATAAGAGAAGCATCATGCGAGTCTAACTGACCGTCCATATTAACATCAGAAAGCTTTATCAATTTATCCGAAACATCAGGATTTTGAGAAGCAGCCATACCTGCGTACACATTTAGCACTTTAGATGCATCAGCTGAGTTGATACTACCGTCCTCATTGACATCGCCGAGATCTCTGTAGCAAAGGATATCGAAAGAGCATAAAGCTTTCTGATCACCGATAGGGTATACAGAAATGGTAGCTTTATCACTATTAGCAAAAGCATCTGAAAGAGCGGAAGGCTTTGCTATACAGCTCTCTGACACATTTATAGTACTTTCTTCCGTTATGTAGTTTCCGTTTTTATCCTTCTGTGGAGTCTGAACAGAAAGCTTTATCGCTACATCGAGACCTTTGAGCGATACATTGCCCTTTGTCGAGAAATATCTGTGTTTATTGGGAGTAGATTTAAGTGTTATGGTAGCTGTTTTTGAAAGTGCATGGATAGTATAGTCGGAATCAGCAAAATCAGGCTTGATATCCCACGACGAGAAATCCTGTTCGGTGTTTACATCTATGTGTTTGTGCAGTGATTTTATATCAACAGCATCATAATTTATCGGATCACCGTCTTCAACTGCAAGTGTAGTTAAAAGTTTGCCGTCAAAATCAAGGAATTTTATATAATAAGTTCTTAACGTTGTAGGTTCGGTAGTTGGTTCAGCGGTAGTAGTTGTCGTGCTTGTTGATGATGTTGCAGACGAAACAGATGTTGATGAACTCGCTGAAGCACTTACCATATTTGTATCAGCTAATTCGCTCGGCGTTACAGCCGCAGCAGAAAAAGCAGCTATTGAAGCTCCTGACAGCAATAGTGCTGATGCAGCAGCTGCCATAGTATTTTTAATCATTATATTTTCTCCTAACTGTTTCCTATGCAGAATAATCTGCATAATTTTGAAAGCCTTTCGCATACTCTTGTGTAGTGATCGCGTTTAAGTCTGCGAAGCATGAAGTTGGCGTATATAAATCTCTCTGTTTCTTCTTCAAAACCATATATTGCATAAAGTATTACTTCGTCATCGGCAAGTTCGCCTGATTGCTCTATCGCCATTGAACGATACTCATCAAAACGTTCTTCGATATCATCAAGTCGGTAAAAACCATGATATACGAAATCAATATAAAGGTCTATATCCATAAGAAACAGCCTCCTGTATATCATTCCTCGTTGTTTTCGGAAGAATTATTTTTATCTGATGATCTGTTTAGTTTGTTCTTTTGATGCTTGAATGATATAAAACCTGAAATGATCGCAGCAACAATAAATAACGACACCATCACTGCAATAATAATGCCTTTTGAAGTGCATGTTTTTTTTGTGTCGTCTGCGGCATAAGCTGTTAAGCATTCAGAAAACATCATTGTTAATGATAATGCAACTGATATAAGCGCAGTAATTATTTTAGCAGTTTTTTTCTGCATTTTATCAGCTCCTTCCAAGATCATTATAACATATAATTCGAGAAATAGCAATATTCTCGGCTGAATTTATGGATAAAAACGTAAAAGCTGCCTGTTTTGCAAAGCAATACAAAAAACGTAATGACAGCAAAACAGACAGCTATTTAATTTAGCGGCTGACAGAATCGATAACAATTTTTTCGGCTGCATCAGGCATCAATGGTCTGCCCCATACAAATCCCTGAATAAAGTCGCAGCCGATCTCTTTAAGTGTATCGACTTGTTCGGCTTCTTCTACACCCTCTGCTATAACATCAAAGCCCATAATGTGACCAATAGATATGATAGCAGAAACATACTGCCTTGAAGATTCGCTTGTATTCATTTTGTCGATGAATGACTTGTCAACTTTAAGCAGATGTGCGGGGAAGCGGTTAAGATAACTAAGTGAGGAGTAACCTGTACCGAAATCATCGATCGCAATTTGAACTCCCATGGCTTTAAGTTCATCAATGTATTGCAATGCCTTGTCAACAGAGTCGATCATAATAGACTCTGTTATCTCTATTTCAAGATTTTTTGCTGGAACTCCACTGCTTTGCAGTACATTACGTATCTCATCGAGGAAGTCATTTTTCATCAGATGACGTACAGATACATTGACACTCAGCATGATATCCGCACCAGTCTTTCTAAGCAGTTCTCCGAAGAACATAGCAGCTTTACGAAATACCATTCCATCGACTTTATCGACAAGTCCGACTTTTTCTGCTACAGGTATAAATTCGCCGGGGCTGATATTAGTTCCGTCGGCATCTTTCATTCTGGCAAGTGCCTCAAATCCGCGGAGCTTATGATCCATATCAAACTGCGGCTGCAGATTGAAATATATCGTTTCTTTTTCAAGAGCAGCTCTTATCTTGCCTTCGACTTCTATTGTATGCTCAATTTTCAGAAGATCAGGCGTAAAACGCAGGATATGATTACTGCTGTTAGTACGCTTTACTTCATGCATTGCTGCATCTGCATAAGAGAACACACTGTCTCTTGTTTCGGCATCAACAGGGAACTCCGCATATCCGAAGCTTGCAGTGATATATAAGTCGCAGTTATCGATAGTCAGTCTGTTTTGCAGTACAGCTTCATATTGCTTGATAGTATTGACGATGTCCTTATCTGTCTGATAATCACGGATTATCAAGCCAAATTCATCACCGCTTAAACGTGTTATAAAATCCTGTGTACCAGTGATACCTGTGTCGGCAATAGTTTTCCAGCGTGATGCTATCTCACAAAGCACAGCATTTCCTGTTTCAAATCCCATGGTATCATTTATACCTTTAAATCCGTTGATATCAATGGAAGCAAGAGCAAATCTTTCGCCTTTTTCAATAAGTGCCAGCAAAAGTCGTGAGCAGGCAAATCTGTTAGGCAGCTTTGTGAGCTGATCGGTCACAGCCTGATCACTTAGCTCTTTTTGATATGCATCAACTTGTTTGTTGTTGAAATAGATGATAGTTATTGCTATAATAGCCAGGAGATTACTGAATACACCCGGAAGACTTCCGATGTTGTGATGAAAAATGATACCTGAAAGTACCAGCGGAAGCTGAATTATAAGTAATCCTAAGGCTGTAAAATAGCCTTTCTTTTGAAAGTAAAATGTCATGAATATAACACATATCTCGGAAAGTGCGGAAAAAATGCCTGCGAAAGAGTAGAAGGGTATCGATGCACCTAAGATATTGACAACAGATTTTGAAGTTGCCATAACACGTATAATGACTGCGGCAATTATATACAATAATAAAAGTACAACATAAACACTGTTCGGAGCTTTTTTTCGTGACGAAAGCCTGCTTAGCGTTTTCTCTATATTTTTTCGGCTCTCCTGATTTCTTTTCATACCTTCCATTCCTTTCAAAAGCAATATATTCTCTTCTATTTCTTTTCTATCTTGAATTAAAGTTATATAAAACAAAAGTGCATGAATGAGTCAAAGTTATTGCAGTAGATATAGCTGTTAAAGTTGAAATATTATTATAAAATCTTCTGACTAAAGAAACTATTATTATCCATATACAAATTGTAACATTTTTGTAAGAATACTTCAATAATTATTTGTTAACAGGCTGAAATTTACAAAAAAATTGGTGTGTTGACCAATTAGAAGAAGTATTTGTTGTGCGAATTGCAGCATAAATTATGGATACATATTGTGGTAATTGATATTGAGTATACGATCTGTAATTACTCGAAAGAAAAAATCTTACGAATATCAGTTATCACAGTTCATCGTTAAAGCCAGAATAATTTTTTCAAGAGAATCATCTCTTGTATTTTTTATTTTACAAAGTGCTTTTTCAGCTGAAAAGATATGATGAAATAGTAAAATTATAACTTTCCGAACTCTTTCAAATTATTTTATAACTTGGTGTATAAATTAGCACTAATCTTCAAAATATCCACTAAATATTCATAATATCCACCACATGAGTAAAGTGACGTGGTATGACCAATTGAATTGTTTAATTAATATCACAAAAAATGATAACTTAAATTAATTACAGCAAATATTGACTTGTATTTAATTACTAAATAGAATATTGTAAAAGTGAAATATATAGAGCATTTGCTTATAAGGGGGTTATTTAGTCGCTAATAGGTTTATAAAACAGTGTTTAACCAAAGGAGTGATCGGATTGAAAACGAAAACATTCAAAAAGATCATCAGCGGAACCGTATCCGCATTGATGATCGCAACAAGTATACCATTTTCTTCAACTGCTGCTAATGGCAATATTGACTTAGGCAATGTCGCAGACAACAATGTTGGCGGAGGCTTCGGAGACTGGGGCGGTTTCGGCGGCGGAATGAACTGGGGCGGCTTCGGCGGCGACAATGGCGGAGGCATGGATTGGAGCGGATTTGCGGGCGGCTTCAACGGCGGCGGTGCTGCGATCGGCAGTGACGCAGGTAACGGCGGCAATGCTAAGTCAGGTCTCAATGCTGAGATCAAGAACGATATGCCTACAACCGTTCCAAGCGGCGTTGAAAAGACAAGTCAGTGCAAGGTCGAGAAAAAGACCTATATGTGCAAATACACAGGCAAACAGAAGACTTGTAACGTAATCCTGCCTCCAAACTATAATTCAAGCAAGAAGTATCCTGTAATGTTTGTTCTTCACGGTATCATGGGCAGTGAAAACGACATGGTAAGCGGTATGGGCGTACAGGAGCTTATGACAGGTCTTATGACCAGCGGTAAAGCTGAGGAGTTCATTGTTGTGACTCCAAATATGTTCACAAGTAAGACAATGAGCGGTCC
>NZ_FNWV01000030.1 GCF_900108555.1 Ruminococcus flavefaciens | reverse complement strand
AAAAGCAAGTGGCCCTCACTATCTTTGCTCCACCCAGAACGCTTAGGAGTAAACAGCAATTTTCTCTCCGTTATTTCCTGAACGGCAAGGTAGAAAGCAGCTACAAGGTATTTTTCAGGACAATCCGGATCGCGTCGAATAAATGAAAGATGTTGTAGCACCTCTCGTTTCTTGTATTCTCGCATAGTTAGCGTAATCGGATACACTTTGCCATCATACTCAAGCTCAATGTAAATTACTTCGTATTCATTTGGCCCCCTGGGATTTACGACAAGTGCTTGCAAAATACGGAATTTTGCAATATTGCCTTCGTATCCGTTTCATTCCTTGAATTTCCACATACAACTTAGCTTATCTTGAAATATCCGTCGAGGAGATAAGTCACGTTTCGAGTAATTCTCAAGGAACGTTTTCGGTTCAAGCCAAGCTTCTCCTGAAAAGATTTTATCCATAACGCCTATCGGAGTTCTTTGTCTTTCATCTTTTTCAACGACAAAGCACTGGCTGGTCGGCCATGATACCTGCTGTGATGGAATTCCCACAAATGAAACATCCGAACTCTGATTATTGCCTTGGTCAACTGGGCAATTAGCAAAAGCCTTAAAAGCAAAATCCATAATCAGTCCTCCTTATTTAATATCTTTGAAGCTTTAGGCTTCAATTATATTATATAACATTGAAAACTCAAATTATATTTATTACACGGGTAAAATATGGATTAAGCTCAATCAAAACCACGTTAAGAATAACCTGATTTTTTAAACCGTTACCTTTTTCCGGGTAGGAGTGATAGAATGAAAAGAAAAGATGTTTTAAGTGAACTTTTAATGACTCTATTTTCAAGAACAACTGTAAAACCAGGTGGCGGAAAAATATACTGTAGCGGGAATCTGTTCAGCTCTTGCCAGTTTAATCGCGACGCTTATGATCAATATGTAAAATTGTTGAAAATAGCATTTGTTGATAATAACCCTCAGATTCAAAAGCCTTCATATAATCCCATAAGATTTGACAGAATAAATAGTCTTACGCGCTTTGAAGCATATCTCCGATCATACGATGTGGATATAACTTTTGCTTCGACAGGAAACAGCACCTCTTCTCCCAGGGCTTATGATGCTGCGCTTGAGTTACTGAAGGCTATCTTTTCTCCATCTACTGCTACTAAGATATTCATTATTGAAAAGGAAGATATAAGCAAGGAGTTCACAAGCGCGCTTCACAGCATAAGAAAAATGCAGATTGGCAGCAATATCAGCAGCTTTCTCGATTCCGTTGATACTATTCCCCAGCCCTGCTTCATATATGATACAAGTTATACCAACGACAAGACTCAATATAACCGTAGCTTGCTTATCAATACAACAGAGGACATGTTTTCAGATGTTCCGATCATTAAAGAAATATCGTTGAATATATGGATTGACGAAAATGGAAAGTATGATTACAAAAGCGAATCCCTTTATAATAGTATAACCTCACCTTTCATGTGCTATAACGAAGAACAAGGTGTTACGATAAATAATAGCGGTAATAATAGTGAATATTTTATCAAGAAGCCCGTTTCCTTAGTAAGAATAAAGAATAGTTTCCCTAATATGTTTTATTTTGTAACTCATCTTGATCAGAAAACTGTTTTCAATAAATATCAGTGCTCAGATGAATCAGAGTTGATTAACATCATTACAAGAAGAGGGCGAAATCAGTATTTTGAAGGTTTTAAGGATATTCTAAGTCAGTATGAGCTTTCTCTTGTAGAATACACCGACGATCTGATAAAAAGACTATTAAGCATTGATCTTCTATGGCTTTATGATAATAAACAGAAACAAATTGAAAAATGTAAAGAAGAGGTCAGTAAGATACTTATCGGATACGCTCATGTGTTCAGCTTGATCGATATGTGTTCTGAAGAAGTAATAATAAAACAGCTAATTGCAATTCTTCATCATGCCGTAACAGAAACCACTAAGTTTATTGAAAATAACGGCAGGTTTATTGCGGAATGTGCTGTCAAACATAACTGTGAAGGTCACATAAACTATGTCAAAAACAAATCCTATGGAAATAAATATAAGCAACACACAGCTTTATCTGAGAAGCTGAAGCAAGTACCTAATACTGAACCCAGAACTCTATACGAAAGCTATTACTATACATCAAGTAATGAACTTGATAGGTTATTAAACGCAATAAGCAAATACAAGAATTACTTCAAAAAATCCAAAAAATCTTCGTAATTACGTTTTTTGAAATTAACGCTCTCCGATAATGTGTAAAAAGTCTCCCTTTTTCATCATTTTTGAGCATGACTTTTTCTGAAAACGTAAATTCAAAAATTTTTTCAGTTTTTTTATGATGATAACAATGCAGCCTCCTACACGGAGGCTGCTTCTATTGTCACGTTGTTTTGTACAGCCTGTAATAGTGTGAACGCGAGATTCCCAGCTCTCGCATTGCTTCTACAGGTTTCTTATTTCCGCAGCGTACTTCCGCCATTACCTCACGCCAGTTATCAGGCAGAGGCTTTGACGGGCGCCCGAACTTGATGTTCTTTCGTTTTGCGGATTCTATACCCTCACGCTGACGAGCTCGTATCTTGTTTCGTTCATTTTCGGCAATAGCACCGAGCACTTCTATCAATATTGCGTTTATCATTTCAAGCACCCAAGCCTGCTCCGGCGGAAAGTCAGTGAGCGTTGTAGGTATATCCAGTATCTTGACTCTGATACCCATATCCTTGAACTCTTCCAATTCTCGCTTTATATCGGCTTTGCTACGGCTGAGCCTGTCCAACTCCTTTATGACGAGTGTATCTCCTTTACGGAGTATCTGACGCTTCAAGTACTGATAACCTTCACGCTCAGTATCTTTGCCGGAGGCTTTATCAATTATAATGTTCTGCTGAGGTACTCCGAATTTGATAAGTGCTTCAAGCTG
>NZ_FNWV01000021.1 GCF_900108555.1 Ruminococcus flavefaciens | reverse complement strand
GATCGGCAGTGACGCAGGTAACGGCGGCAATGCTAAGTCAGGTCTCAATGCTGAGATCAAGAACGATATGCCTACAACCGTTCCAAGCGGCGTTGAAAAGACAAGTCAGTGCAAGGTCGAGAAAAAGACCTATATGTGCAAATACACAGGCAAACAGAAGACTTGTAACGTAATCCTGCCTCCAAACTATAATTCAAGCAAGAAGTATCCTGTAATGTTTGTTCTTCACGGTATCATGGGCAGTGAAAACGACATGGTAAGCGGTATGGGCGTACAGGAGCTTATGACAGGTCTTATGACCAGCGGTAAAGCTGAGGAGTTCATTGTTGTGACTCCAAATATGTTCACAAGTAAGACAATGAGCGGTCCGAGCGGTATCAACCAGCAGACCTGCGCTGAGTATGATAACTTCCTCTATGATGTTACCGACAGTCTTCTTCCTTTCATCAAGGAAAACTACTCTGTAGCAGAAGGCAGAGAGAATACAGCTATCACAGGCTTCTCAATGGGCGGACGTGAGGCTATCTACTGCGGACTTATGCGTCCTGACGTATTTGGTTACGTAGGCGGTGCTTGCCCTGCTCCCGGTATCACACCCGGTTCGGATATGTATATGCAGCACCCGGGCTGTATGCAGGAAAGTGAAATGAAGTTCAGAGATGTTGGACCTGAGCCTGCTGTATTCATGATCACAGGCGGTACAAACGATTCAGTTGTTGGTACATTCCCTAAGCAGTATAGTGATATCCTTACAAGAAACGGCGTTGAGCACGTTTACCAGTCAATTCCTGGCGGCGGACACGGCGCAGAGTCAGTTAAGCCTCATCTCTACACATTCTTCAGATATGTATTCAAGGGAAAAGAGACTTCAGTAGTTACAACAACGACAACTGCAACTATGACCACAACTACTACAACTACAGCAGTTCCTGTAGTTACAACAACTGTTGACATCAAGGCTGTACTTGAAGCGAATGTAACAAAGTGGGGCGATGCTAATAACGACGGCGACGTTGATATGAGCGACGTTGTTCTTATAATGCAGTCACTTGCAAACCCGAACAAATACAGACTTGATAGTCCTGGCTTCTACAATGCTGACGTAAGTGAAGCAGGCGGCGGTATTACTTCAAATGATGCCCTTGCTATCCAGAAGTTCCTCTTAGGTACAGTTTCAAAGCTTCCTGAGAGTTATGCAAGCAATATCCATGACGGTGGATATGATGTTACTACGACCAAGAATGCTACTACAACGACTTCTGTTGTTACATCAACCGTTGCTCCGATAGCTAATGCTTCTATAAAGGAGAATTTCGATTCAGGTGTCGGTGACTGGACAGGCAGAGGCGGAGCTTCTGTTGAAACATCTGATACTGCATACTACGGTACTTCGGGTAAATCACTCTTTGTTTCAGACAGAAGTGCAGAGTGGAACGGTGCAGCTATAAATCTCGGCACTGACTTTAAGGCAGGTCATACATACAGCATCAGCTTAGGCGCACTTCAGCTGTCAGGCAGCGATGCTACAATTCAGATCTCTCTCCAGCAGGGCGGCAACGGCGGCGGTAGTGCGGTATATACATCTATCGCTAAGGATACCTGCAAGAGCGGTGAGTGGACAAAGATCGAGAATACATCATTCACTGTACCTGACAATACAGGTGATATGATACTTTATGTTGAGACAGTTGAGTCCTCAGGCGATCTTATGGACTTCTACATCGATGATGTTTTAGTTGCAGCAGAGGGCACAAAGTCTACAGTAACAACAGGCGGCACTGGCAAGGTTCCTGAGATAATCATTCCCGAGAAGCCAGATATCGACACATCGAAATGGGATAACTACAAGGAGACAGCTTCTTCACAGTATATCGACTTCTACAAGAGCTCGATAAAGCATTTCGGAAATACATACAGACTTGACAGCAAGCTTGCAGCTGCTGAAGCAGGTCAGCCTCTTACAATAGCTTACCTCGGCGGCTCTATCACAGAGGGCAAGAACTATACATCACCATTCTCGAACTATGTAAAGTCTACATTCGCTAAGGGCAGCTTCAAGGAGATCAATGCAGGTCTCTCAGGTACATCTTCAGTTGTAGGACTTGTCCGCAGCGAGCAGGAGATCGTTTCACAGAAGGCTGATATCATCTTCCTTGAGTTCTCGGTTAACGATCATGAGGATATCATGTACAAGAAGTGCTTCGAGAGCTGTATCAAGAAGTTCCTTGATATGCCAAATGAGCCTGCTGTAATTGTTCTTATTACTCGTGCACAGGGCGGTTTCTCAAGCCAGTCACAGATGTATCCTATCGGTAAGAATTTCGATATCCCTGTTATCAGTATGGACGATGCACTTACAAAGGCATTCAACAGCGGATTCCTCAAGACAAGCGATTACTACTCAGACGAGTATCACCCACATCAGAAGGGCGGACAGCTCATCGCTGACTGTCTCGCATACTACTTCCGTCAGGCAATGAAGAGCGAGCATCTTTCAGCTTCATATGAGCTTCCTACAAAGGCTGTATATGGTATGGAATACGCAAACTGCGTAAACGTTAATCCAAAGGATCTGGACAGCTTCAACGCAGGTTCATGGACATCAGGTTCAGGATATAACAGCAGCAAGTCTCTCAACTATTCATACAACCTCAACGGCGGTAATCCGATGAAGTTCAAGACAACAGGCAAGGGACTCATAATCGTATTCAAGGCTAACAGCTCAGGAATGGGCAGCATCAATGTAACTGTAAACGGCAAGACCACAAAGGTAAACGGCAACAAACAGTACACATGGGGCGGTCCTGACGCAGAACTTGGCTACTATCAGGAAACATCAGGAGAGCTTGATGTTTCTATCACAGGAAGCGGCAGTTTCACTATCTGGGGCATTGGTCTCATAAAGTAAAGTAATAATAAAAGCGGTGTTTTTCGTTAGCGAAGAACATCGCTTTTCCTTTTATAACATTCAGTATTTTTTATTAGTGTTTACTTACAAAGTCTACCTTATTGCTTTGTGTGAAATGCTGATATTCACTTATACATTGTAAACTTTTATAATAATACATTGAAATATTTGTGCAAAAGTGGTAAAATTTGTGTATGAATTAATGAAAAAGTTGTTTCGATTAATCTATATTGCTATTATAAATCATAGTGCTATAAAAAAGGGGTGGAACTATGAAATTTCAAGAGATTGTTGATAATATCGGTCCCGCAGCCTGTATTGTGTCAATTGAAAAGCTGGACGGCGGCAATTACGGGAAAGTCCGTATTGTTACTGGAAATCGCTCATATATCGACACCATTGAAAAGCCTATGGGCGATATGAAGATGCTTGCGAATAAATTTGTACCAGATACTGAATATACTGACTATGTACCGCGAGATCTGAATTTTGAGGGAGCGTGTTATGAGGCGGCTGTAAAGAAGAAATGTGTCAATTCTTATGCCCACCCTACAAGGTATTATGATGTGTGGTTCAATATGTCGTTTATACCTTTGTATCCTGATGAGGAAAATATAAGCTATTGTTTGTATATAGTTGAGGTAAACTTAAAGCCTGATGCAAAAAGAATGTCAACGATTTCAGCTGACATCGCTTCATATGTTCTTGAAACCTGTATCAAACTCCAAAATCCTGACGACTTTAATGCTGCAATGAAAGAGATATGTATGGATATCAGAGATCTGTGCGATTCAGAGCATTGCTGTATTTTGCTAATGGATACTGAAAAACGCAAATGTTCCGTACTCTGTGAAGCGTTTTCAAAAGATACAAAGCTTTTGCCTATGGATACATATGTTGATGACGCTTTTTATGATATTGCGTATTCGTGGCTGGACACGATAGAGGGAAGCAACTGCATTATGGTAAAAAACGGGCATGATATGGACATAATAAAAGAACGTAATCCTATATGGCATAATTCGATCACAAGCGCAGGTGGTAAAACTATTGTTCTTTTTCCACTGATATTTAAAAGCGAACTTTTGGGTTATATATGGGCGATCAATTTCAGTGATGATAAAGCTTTAAAAATCAAGGAAACTCTTGAACTCACAACGTTCATACTTGCATCTGAGCTGTACAGCTATAAAATGATCGAACATCTCAAGTATATGAGTTATACTGATGCGCTTACTAAACTTCCTAATCGTTTTGCCTGCGCAGAGTATATTTTTGATCTTATAAATCGTGAAGTCAGTTTTACAGCTGTATCAATCGATCTTAATAATTTTAAGAGCGTAAATGATACCCTTGGATTTAAAGCAGGTAATAAAGTCCTGATCGAAATATCAAACAGATGGAAAGCTATTTCAAATGATACTAACTCAGGAACAACCGACTATATAACGCGAATTAACGGTGATGAGTTTTTACTTGTAATTTACGGGTACAACGATGAAGCTGCATTAAGAAATGCAATTTCACGGTATGCAGATGCACTTGTAGATCATCTGACTGTAGACGGATGCGATCTTTATGTGACGGCAAGTTTTGGATATGCTGAGTTTCCGACAGACGCAAGCACAGCGGATTCGCTTTTATCAAACGCTAATTTGGCTATGAATGAAGTAAAGAAACCCAACAGCAGCGATCATATCCTTAAATATTCCCGCGATATCGTAAAGAATGAACGTACTCTTGAAATAGAGAACATAATAAGAAAGGCACTGAAAAAAGATACAATTTACTTCAATTTACAGCCACAGTATGATATGGAGCACAAACTGCGCGGTTTTGAAGCGCTGGCTCGTATGAGAGATTTAGAAGGTAACTTTGTTTCTCCAGGAGAATTCATACCTGTTGCAGAAAAAGTTGGACATATCGACAAGGTTGACAGTATGGTCTTTAAAAAGGCAACAGCTTTTTTCAGCAGTCTTATTAAAAAAACAGGACAGAATATGACTTTAAGTCTCAATGCTTCGGCAAGACATCTTATGAAAAGCGGATTTATTGATGAGATACGCGAGCTTATAAACAGCAATGACATAAGTCCCAATCAGCTTGAGATAGAGATCACGGAATCTATTCTCATTGATTCCGCGGATAAATCTTTACACTGTATTAACGAACTCAGAGATATGGGTATCAAACTTGCGATAGATGATTTTGGTACAGGCTATTCGTCTCTCAGCTATCTTAATAAAATACCTGCTAACCTTCTGAAAATAGACAAATCCTTTATTGACAAGATAAATGCCAATGAGTCCTCAAAGCAATACGTTGCTGCTATAATATCTATGGGACATATTATGGGACTTGATGTTATTTCAGAAGGTGTCGAGGAAGAAAAGCAGCTTGACGCGCTGCGAAGTATAGGCTGCGACTTCGTACAGGGGTATATCTGGGGACGACCTTTATCCGCTGAAGACGCTGAAAAGCTTGTAATGGATATTACTTGCCGATGAAATGTACTTTTACACTTACAAAACAAAAAAATCTCCTGTGATATATAATGATCACAGGAGGTTTTGATATATACATATTTACTTTGTATCCGCTTTCGGTTTATGTATCAGATTTAATACAGGCTTTTTAATGAAACGCGAATAGAGTTTCATTAAAGCGACAGGGCCTAATAATCCAACTAAAAAGTATACGTATTTAAACTGTGAAATATATTCCCAGCGATACCAGTTTGAGTCCTGGAACGCTTCAACATCAAAGTAGGGGATAGATTTAAACTTGTTTATCAAGAATATGACGCAATTAAGAAGATTGAAAAATATTACATGAAAACTCATAATATAAAAAGTGTTTTCAGAAATAGAGTTGACGACCTTGCTGTTATAGAATGGTGAACCGATAAGCTCAACAAGCTCGATCCAGAAAAGCATTCCGACAACACCTGAGATCAACGGCGTAACAGCATATGGACTTGTAAAACCTGTTAAAGTTGCCATACTGTCAAAAGCAATATCGTATTCATTTGGCATGAAGAATATTCTTATGGTGTTTATCATGAGCAATATCGACATCAGCAAAAGGTGATTTGCCTTCTGGAGCTTTGCTTCAATTTCTTCGCGATAAAGAACACCCATTTCCATGAAAGGCAGGAAGAACAATACCTTAAACGGAAGAAGCAGATAATCGGAGAATTCATGGCTTTTTGCATACCATACAACAAGTATATTGAAAGCTATAAAAGGGACAAGAGCAACTTTACTGTTCCAGTGGTCGGAAAGAATCTTTTTCATCAATGCGTAAACGATCTGAACTGCAAAAAGCATAGGAGCGAACCACATTGGAAGAGCGATAGTGGATATCTCTCCGCTTGTAAAGACGTTCGCTAATGCTTTTAGTTTATAATCAAGGTAAAAAGGCTGCATAGCTTCTGTTTTTAAGCATAGTATCAGCCATTCTATTATCAGTGCAAGAACTGAAACTACCAGATAAGGCAGCAGAAGGGTTAAAAATTTTCTCTTTGTGTACTTAAAAAGGTTTGTGTTCTTATCAACCTTATTGAAGTAACCCGATATAAACACAAACATTGGCATAAAAAACGAATTAAAAGGAAAATAATTGCTGAAAAGACCAAAAGCCCCCCAAGTATGTGAATCAACGACCATGATAATTCCAATGGCGGACAGGACCATGAATTTCTTATTTGCTTTTGCCAAAAAAATCACTCCTATAAAATCAAGAATTAATATTGAACTTGCCAAAAAACTATTAACTGATGATATATATATATATTGATTAGTCTGTTTCAATTCGGTATAATAAAATATTAAAAAGTGTGGCTATATTTAGAATAAGTTAGTTTCTAAGCATTATCCATTTATTAATCATAACAGAAGCTTGAGCTGTTGTCAACATATAAATAAAAAAATATATGATATTCTTAATTTAAGTCGCTTCATCAACAAAAATAGGCTTTATATAGCATTTTTAATTTTATTATTATTTGCTAAGCTGAAAAAAGTAATGTATAAATTTTTTAAAGTTAAAATGATAAAAACTAAATTTTTTCCACCTAATGCGTGATAAAATGGGTTTAAAAACGGTTCTAAATGTTATATTATGAATATAACATTATTATAAAAACAAACTGACATACAGGAGGTATATACTATGAGAATGACAAAAAAACTCCGATCTTTTTTGGCAGCCACCCTTGCAGGAACAATGGTAGCTTCTGCCGCATTGAGTGTTCCAAATAATACATTAGCTCGAAAGATTGATGCGAATGCGGCTTCGTCTGATATTGATCCAAACGGATACTACTGGCATGATACATTTGAAAGCGGAACAGATGACTGGGAAGGCAGAGGCGGAGCTATTGTAGAAAGGAGCAGCACAGCATATGTAGGGAGCTATGCATTAAATGTTTCCGATAGAGGCAGTGCATGGCACGGTGCGCAAAAGACTCTTGATGCTTCTGTATTCAAAGCAGGGGAGAGCTATAGTTTCAGTGTAGCAGTTTCAGGAAACGGAAATATAATGCTTTCGCTCCAGTATACAGACTCTTCTAATAAAACGATTTACGATCATATTGCTGACGGTCAGTCATCAGGCGATTACATACAGCTTACAAATCCTGATTACACGCTGCCTTTGGGCTCAGATTATATACTCTATGTTGAAACAGAATCCGGAACATACGATTTCAGCATTGACGAGGTAATAATTGCAGGCACAGGTTCTGAAATTGATGTTCCGAAGCCTGTTGATACTATACGCGGAGACATAAACGGTGACGGTATAATCGATGTATTTGATATCGTTACGGAAAGAAAGGCACTGATAAGCTATATGGCTGGTTCATTTGCGAGTACAGGTATAAGTATCGGGACTGTGGATGTTGACGGCGACGGCAGTTTTGCAGTCAACGATCTTGTCCTTCTTTCAAAATTTATTCTTGGACAAACTAAAGAGTTTCCGCCTATCGTTACTACGACAACAACTACAACTGCTCCGCCTGTGACTACTACAACAAGCACAGTGGACTATATGGCAAGTATTCGAGATAAGATAACGGTAAACGTACCTTCATCAGTTTTGAAAAATGCTGAAGGTAAAATAGAGCATATTACATATTTCTCTAAAAAAGCAAACCGAAATAAAGGCGCTAATGTTTGGCTGCCTCCAGGATATGACAGCAGTAAGACATATCCTGTATTTTATGTTAATCACGGATACGGCGGTGATGAATCGTCTATGGTCAACGGTATGGGCGTTCGCGAAATAGCTACAAATCTTATAAAGAGCGGCGATGCAGTGCCAATGATAATTGTATTTACAAATCAGTATACAGACCCTCAGCATGAGGAACAGACAGGCAATGGTCAGGCAGATGTTCCCGGATATGATAACTTTGTAGAAGACCTTCCTGATAGTCTGATGCCATATATTGAATCTCACTACCCTGTCAAAACAGGACGAGAAAACACTGCGATAGCAGGTTTCTCAATGGGCGGAAGAGAATCTCTGTATATCGGTATGAAGTGCTGTGATAAGATCGGTTACATAGGCGGCGGTGCACCTGCTCCAGGTATCTTCCCGACGAAAGATCAATTTATGACACACCCGGGCGTAATGAGCAAAGATGAGATACGTATTGATCCGCCATACTCGCCATATATACTGATGATCGCAGGCGGAACAAGTGACAATATGGTCAATGATTTCCCGAAACAGTACAGCGACCTGTTTACACAGCATGGTACAGAGAATATTTATATTTCAGTACCCGGCGGCGGTCATGACAGCAGTACAGTTATTCCTTTAATGTATAATTTCATAAAATATATTTTCAAAGCATAATTAATGTTAAATCTTTATACTGACATTGATGAATTAAAAAAATTGTTGTATGATTGCACCGCTTAAAAGCGGTGCATCGTTTTAAGTTTTGAAGATGTTCATAGCCAATATATTGCATATAAAATTTTTTTGAAAAAAGCGCGTAGTTTTTTCATTTTTTATCGTCTAATAAGTGAAAGCATCTAAAAGCTTTTGTATTATTGTTCGTATGAGGAGGAGTAGGATATGAAACGAGCTAAATCCAATAATGATATTTCGGATATAATGAAGAAAAGTCCAAAGGGCGAAGATGAATATATTGAAGTTGTTAACAGTACAGAACGTATTGAATCTTCACATCGTATGCTGCGTATTGTAAGTGCGATTGCTGCAAGTACTGTACTGATAACGGGAATAGGTGCAACAGGTTATCTGTTATATAAAAACAAATCACAGAATTCCAGCCTTTCTGAGGAGGAAGTAGTTTCACTCACTCAAGCGGCTGAAACCACAGAGACTTCAGAGGCTGAGACGGATTCAAATTCGGTTGCTCCATTTGCTGATTTCAGACAGATCTATTTCGGAATATACGAACTCAACAATTATGATTTTCCTGTGTATTCAGATGCGACCTATGACAAACTTGCAATATTTTTGAATAGCTTTAACTGGGGAGAAGCAAGCAAAATCGCTGAGAAATACATTCCTGATTTCGATAATTATGAAGGCAAAGGTTATGATATAGGATGGCAAAAAGGAGATATATGGTTTTATGTTTATGTTACAGAGAAAGGAAAAGCATATTATTTAGAGAAAAAATGCAATCCTGACGGAAACTGTTTTGATTATCCTATCATAGCAAGCTCTGTCTATAATATTGATTATGCGACATTTGATAAGGGCATACAGGATATTTGGAGCAGTGATGTTCCCGATACAGGTGATTATCTCTCTAAAATGGATAAAATGTATCTCACTCAGGGCGAATTCCTCAATGGCATAGTGAAACGCTATAAAGACTTCGATTCTGAAGAGGTCGTTCCTGAGAATCACAAGTCATTCAATGCGCTTCAGGGCTTCCTCAGAGATGATTTTGTTGGTATGCTCAAAAAAGAGAAGGATATTGACTATAACAGTGATGAACTGATCTATACAGTTGAATGTTATTATACGACAAGCAGCACAACTACTCGTAGATTAACTTACTATATCAGCGGAAACGGTTTTGCAAACCTCTGTGAATATGAATTGACCGATACCGATGAAATCCCTACAGGCTGTTCAAACTATTATATTGATATTCAAGAGTTTGAAACTGTTCTTAATGACATTTTAAGCGGCAAGTATGATGATAAGTATTCTTTCGAGGCAAAGACAACGACAACAGCTGTAACTACATCTTCAACTACGAATGAAACGACTACAGTGCCCGCGGCTGTACAGGAGAATGTTCCCGAGGAAGAACCAAAAGATGAACCTGTAGAAAAAGAGCCCACTGATGAAGATATCTTCAGAGAGTATTATATTTCAGAGCATAACGGTTGGAACGGTTCTTACGATGGTAAGTATGAGGCAATAGATGAAAATGGAAATATGGTCGATTTCAAGGACGAAATAAACTGTTTGATCTATAGAGCTGATTATTGGTTTAAATCTGACAGGGTTCTTGGTCCGATTGCCGATGAAGAGGATGCCATTGCCAAGGGCAGAGATATACTTCTCAGGCTCAATGGACAAGAGTACGTAGATGACCATGAAAAAGAATATGTTGTATGGTCTAACGGTACAAAGATAATCAGAGACAATCCATGTTATTTAGCAGACTATAATGCTGACTATGATATTTGGGATTTCCGTCCAACATTATTTTCAGGTTCATCAGAAGACGGACAGTATCACACAGCAACGCCCGGTTCTGTTCCACACTTTTATATACGCGGGTGTGACGGCAAGATATTAGCTTGTTTCCACTAATTTTTTATAGAGATATAAGTTACGTTTAGAGATCTGAATTTATAATAAAAAGTCTGTATTTCAAAAAGATGAAGTACAGACTTTTTATCTGAAAGTTTTGATTATGTATGGTACACAAGACATAAAAACGGCTGCAAGTATTTTTGCAGCCGTTAAATATTATAATGTTAGTTCTGGAATGCTATGCGGAAGAAGTTATAGAGATGAGCTCTTATACAGTTATCACCGTGATAACCGCCGTTTACATAGTGCCAGATATGCGGAACGCCATTTTTCTCAAAGCTATTGTGGTAGCTTCTGGGATTGTCGCCGACAGTCTGGTCATTGCTTCCTGCGGTTATCATCAGGAAGTAAGGCTCATTACTGCTGTCCCACTTGAACGAACCTGTAACGCCTGGAGCGGGGCAGATAGCACCGATATAGCCTATCTCATCAGACATCTGCATTCCGATAAGGAGTGACTCACGTCCGCCCATTGAGAAGCCTGTGATAGCGGTATTTTCCTTACCTGTCAGAACGCTGTAGTTCTTCTCGATCTCAGGCATAAGATCGTTCTTGAGCTGATTGATGAAGTTATCGTAAGCTCTGTTGTTATTGTCGTCCATACCTGTAACTGCATCTTGAGTAGCGCTTGAGTATACATCAGGGAATACGCAGATCATTTCCTTTGCCGCACCCTCAGCAATAGCATTGCCAAGCATCTCGCGGGTATGCATCACAGCGTTTCCCGTTGTGAGCATTCTGTCAGGATTTTCGTAGTAGCCGTGAAGAATATACATTACAGGGTACTTCTTGTTTGGATCGTAGTTTGGAGGCAGAAGAACGTTGTATTTCTTGTTTCTCTTGCAGGTATTTGAATAATAGGTCTTCTTCTGTATCTCGCCGTATGTCACGCCGTTCTTTGACTGATTTGCGGAATCAGGTTCTTTTTCTGCAATATTTGACTGTACCTTAGCTGTGAAATCCTTCATTGAAAGATGAGAAACTATTTCAGCAGTGGTAGTTGTTGTCGTTACAACAGTAGTAGTTGTAGTAGTGGTTTTTGTTGTTGTAGTTGTTGTTACAGGTGCAGTAACTGTCTTGATATTTTCAGAATAGCTCTCGGGCAGTTCTTTTGTTATACCCAAAAGGAACTTCTGGATAGTAAGCGCATCGTTTGAAGTAATGCCGCCGCCTGCTTCGTTTACGTCAGCATTATATACGCCTGTATCACTGAGCTTATATTTGTCAGGATTAGCGAGCGACTGCATAATAAGGACAACATCACTCATATCTACAGTATTGTCACCATTAGCATCGCCCCACTTTGTGACCTTTGAATTAAGTATTTCTTTTAGATCCTGTACAGGAGGTTCTGTGGTCGGAGGTGTAACTACAGTCTTCGGACCTTCTATAACTGTACCGTCTACAGCTGCAAAAAAATTATCAACATAGAAGTTTGTAGCAGGTGTATCGTCGTCAGAGTCGCCCTCAGTTTCAACATATACAAGAGGACTCTTTGTGCCCACAGGAATTTTGAAGCTTGTGTTTGCGAGCTGTGTCCATTCACCCTTATTTACTTCCTGTGTATCGATCTTCTCGTAGTGAGCCTCATCATCTGAGCCTGTATACTGGAGTGTAAGGTGGAATTTAGTGGTAGGTGCACCTTCATTATACTTTACAATAGCTGAGAAGCTGTAGCTTTCTCCTGCTTTGAACTTATAGTTAAGGTTCTTGCCGACACCCTTCCATGAAGCTGAACGATCGGTACAGTATACAGAGCTTTCGCCCTCATATGCTTCGTCCTTGCTTATTTCAACAGTTGCACCGCCTCTGTCTGAGCATCCGTCAAGTTTGCCCTCGAATGTGTTCTTGAAGATATATGTCTGGTCAGTTTCTGTAGAACTTGAACCTGCACCGTCGAACTTCCACCAGTCAACGTTCATGAGATATCCGTCTCCGCCGTTGAATACGAGGTAGAGATCATGTTCGCCGTCAGCACCTGCTACGTCACATGAAACTTCTTCCCAGTTCTGCCAGCCGCCTGTACCGCCGACTTTAAGATTGCCCACAATAGGACCGGTCTTGCTGTCAAGGTGAAGTTCGATATTTCCGCCGCTTTGAGCAGAAGCTACGCAAGCTGTAAATTTATCTGCACCTTCGCCGAAGTCAACTCCTGCTACCTTTATATATGCACCTTTCTTTATGCTGCCTATATTAACTGAGTTTGAAGCATCTTTTTCGGTCTTGATGCCCTCGCTCCAGCAGATAGTCTCGGCTTCTACTCTCACGAATGGATTGAGAGCTTCAAGCTGATCGGGGCCGCTGGTGGTGAGCTTCATAACAGGGATAGTACCGTCGGCATTGTATGTGAACTCCTCACATGAAGCACTTCGGTTATACGAACCACCGCCTGGGATACCGCTCTTATGATAGAAGAAATATGAGTGGTCTTTATAATCAATGATACCGCCGTGTGTTGTAAAGCAGTTTGAACCCTGCTGTAAAACGCCGCGGTATGTCCACGGACCTGTTACAGACGGACCTGTTGCATAGCACTGGCTCTCACCGCCGAAGCCGTCAACAAATGATGCCCACACAAGATAGTAGAGATCATTATGCTTATATATCCACGGACCTTCCCCGTAGGTCGTGCCCTTATTGCTTGAGCCGAACTGCTGCGAGTTCATGTCGAACTGCTGTATCGGACCGTCAAGCGTTACCATATCTTCCTTCAGTTTAACATAATAGCATTTCGGATTTCCGAACATGAGCCATGCCTGACCGTCATCATCTATTATGACAGTCGGGTCGATGTAGTCCCAGTTTGGACCGCAAAGCGGCTTTCCATTAGGATCACTGTATGGTCCTTCGGGCGAATCTGCCACTGCAACACCGATAGCTCTTCCTCCGCCGCCTTTATTTGTGGTAGTGAAATAGAAATAATACTTGCCATTGCGCTCGATACACTGTGAAGCCCATGCATCATTTGCATTGCACCATGAGAATGATGTATCCTCAAGTATTCTGCCATGATCTGTCCAGTTCTTCATATCCTTAGTGGAGAAGCACTGCCAGCCTGTCATGTAGTAGAAGTCGTTGTTTCCTTCACGGTCACAGCCTGTAAATACATACAGCTCATCTCCGAATACAACAGGGGCAGGATCAGGTGTAAATGATGTTTGTACAATGGGGTTTTCTGCGTTGGTGACAGTAGGAACTGTCGCGCAAAGACTTATAGCTGTCATTGCAGCTATAGCAATTGCTGATAATCTTTTTCTCATACCAATTCTCCTTTTTTATTTTTAATATCCCTTTTTAATGTGTGACTACAGAGCCCTTCTATAGTCATTTTACACTTTATATATGTTAAGATAATATTAACATATTAATTCACTAATTTCAATCCACATTTTTGCGGATTTAGTGGATAAAATGCAGAATTTTAAGGAAGTTTTCAACATTTAAATTGTTAATTAATTATAATATAGAGTAAAAGTATATAAAAACAGCCTTGCTCCATAGTGGAACAAGGCTATTGTGAATATTTTAAACAAATCGCGCATAAACGCTTTTATATTATAATTTTTGTTTTATCTGATCTGCGGGGATCAAAGAATGATCAAACATTACTTCGGAGTGATTGTCCAGCACAAGTTCTTTTTTTATAAGTTTACCTGATGATCTGCCGTAAGCTTCCTTGTATATCTTGGATACTCTGAAATACTTATTTCCTTCCTTTTGGAAATGATGTCCTTCCTCAACAAGTTTGTATACATACGGGAATTCATTATCACTTCGCAGTTCTACGTGAAGATTATCCTCATCACACCAAGCGAGCAGCTGAACATTCTGAGCGGTATTATTTCTGAATCTATAGTCAATATAGTTGTAATTTACGGAAGTTCCCGAACTGAATGGGATTCGTTCTCCTTCATCAGGTGCAAGAGCGTCTGAATGATTATGAAACTCTGTTATTTCCAGTGGACTGTGAAGTATGGTTCTATGGATAGTATTGCTGAGATTGCATAATCCTCCGCCTATTCCGGGAATAAGTTTTCCCTGAACTATAACTCGTCCGTCCTTATAACCGCGGCGTTTTGTCGTTTTGCCAACAGTATGCCAGAATGAGAAAGTTTCGTTGGGACGTATGATAATTCCATTGATTTTTTTACAGGCAAGGCGAATATTGACTGCCTTATTCACCTGAAGAGTAAGATCAATGCCCGGACCGCGCTTTATCAGGTGGGAATCCTGACGGTATACAAGGTTCGGCAGTTTCTTTTTTGATCTTGTTTCAGCATAGTTTGTTTTATTAAGGAAATTTTTGATATGCCTGATGCAAATGCCTTTTTGTTCGGATATAGCATAACAGGTCGGGTTGATATCACAGAATAGTTTATCCTTGTTCCAAAGCATTTTTATCTTCCTTTTTTATGTAAATATCGCCGAGACGGCTTCTGTACTTTTTATTTCTGCGGTAAAACCACAGTATAACTTTTTCGATATACCTTTTTTTGCCTATATGCTTTTCGTTCGGCAGCTGAATGAAATGAACAAGAATATTTGGTATACCGCAGCGATTGGCTCCGACTATATCAATGAACATCTGGTCGCCAATGCAAACTGCTTCTTCTTTGCCTACACCAAGCATTTTTAGGGCTTTTAAATAAGCCGCAGGCTGTGGCTTTTCAGCGTCACAGATGTATAGTGTATCAATATTCTTTATAAATCTTTGAACACGCTCTTCATCGTTATTAGTAAGCAGCAATGTTTTCAGCCCAATCTTGTGTATATTGCGAAAAAGGGCATCTACCTGCGGAGTTGAATTATCCCCATGATGAACGAGAGTATTATCAATATCGAAAATAACAGCGCGAAAGCCTTTATCACGAAGTTTAGCGTAGTCTATAGAGAAAACACTTCTTGTGTATGCGTACGGATAAAAACGTCTGAACATTCTTAATCACCACGTTTTTCAAGGTAATCGCATACCTTATCTATCTGTTCGGAAAAGCTTCCGCCGAACTTGTTCTCAAAAAATGCACTGCCTATAGTAAATGCACAGGGAGAGATGCTTTTTATTTCATCAAGACGCTCGAAACTGTCAACGCTTCCTGCTATACATACGCGAGAATTAACTTCGTTAACCATGCGTTTGTTGAGTTCGAGAGGATCTTCCGTGTATCTGTATCCCAAAAGATCAATGCCGTATACACCTTTAGATACATATGTCTTTGCTTCTGCGATCATATCATCTATGCTTCCTTCAAGTATGGAAGGTCTTTCCGATACTTTACCTACAAACGGCATATATTTTATATTATTTCTTTTACATATTTCGCTGACCTTATCTGAATATATAGTACCCATTAGGATATCACATTTACATTCAACAGCAAGCATAGTTCCTTCAATACATTTATCTTCGGTATAAGCAACTACTTCAAGAACAGTAGTTTTACCACATTCTTTCATGTATCTGTAAAGAGATATCATCTCATCGTGCGGAAGTGCTTCCTCTTTTAGCCCGAAGTACCGAGCTTTGGAATTTTTACAGCTGTCAAATATTTCATAAGCGTTTTTGACAGTTCTGTCATTGTACGTAAGCATAACGATAAGAATTGGAGTTTTTTTCATTTGTTTACACCGACCTGTAGATAATGTAGTCTTTTTGAGCATATAACATTATGATTATAGCATATATCATTATTCAAGTCAATAAATATCATAAAATGGTGATATATGTAACATAAAATAGTGATATATGTAACTATAAGTTTTAATTATCCTATTATACAATTGACAGGCTGTATAATACGATGATATGATATAGATAAGAAAAAGTATCATTTTTGAAAATTTATGTGCGTAAATTTTTAAATCCATGCGTCTAATAGATAGAAAGCAAATTTGCCTTAAAAATTTAAGGAGGGAAATCAAATGGGAAACGATGCAGATCGCTACCGCCGTTTCCTTGATGGTGATGATAATGGACTAATCGAAATAATAGATGAATATCATGAGGGTATGTCGCTTTACCTCAACAGTATAGTGAACGATATGAACCTTGCAGAGGATATAATGCAGGATGCTTTCGTTAAGCTCGCCATTAAAAAGCCTGCTTTCAAAGGAAAATGCTCATTTAAAACGTGGCTGTTCACTATTGCGAGGAACTGTGCCATCGACCATCTGAGGAAAGCACAAAAGAAATCGGTTCTGTCTCTTGATGAGCAGATACAGATACCCGATGTTACGGACACAGAAAAGGAGTTTCTCAAAGGAGAGCAGAACGTTGAGCTGTATAAAGCTATGAAACGTCTTAATCCTGATTATTATCAGGTGCTCTACCTAATGTATTTTGAGGACCTCGATACATCGGATATCGCCAAGATAATGCACAAAGCAAAACGACAGGTCAGCGACCTAATTTTCAGGGCAAGAAAGTCGCTAAAAAACGAACTGGAAAGGAAGGGCTTTGTTTATGAGAAATACTAAAGATATAGCCGATGCCGTATTCAGGATAAGGGACGAATATCTTGAACAAAAGAAGAAAAAGCATATACGCATAGAAAAAGCCTGTGCCGCAGTTTCGGTTATGGCGGCTGCGATCGCAATAACAGCAGGATCTGCAAAATTACTCTCGTACAATAAGCCTTTAAACGATAATGAGATAATCACGGTCACTGACGCAACAACGGTGCTCCCGACTGAGACCGTTACTACTGTAAATACTGCTTACACTACCGTAATTACATATGCATCGTCAGTTCAAATGACGAGCACAACTGCTTCTTTGGCTACAGAAAGCAAGCCCTCAATGATAACATCTGCTGTGTCACGTACAGTTTCAGATGTAAAAGCAATTGAATCATCAGCTGCTGCTGTTAAAGTTACCACAGCTGATACGAATACCATGCCAATAACGACCACAACGGACATAAGCGAAATTGATTGCGAGGAGGTAATCAGAATGAAAGTTGATTATGTAAAAAAATATCTTGCTGCACTCTCGGCAGCGGCTATTGCATCAAGCGGAAATCCAATATCTGCAAACGCAGAGAGCTTGTTTACACCAAAGGCACTTGATCCTAAGGTAGACAGTATACTTTATATAGAGGATAACCTTGACATTTTTGACTTTGACGGCAACGAAAAAATCAATACCATGGACGCATACGCGCTTTACACATATGTAAATGATGCTTCTGAGCTGCCTGAGGGCTACGCTGAAAGATGCGAAGCCAAAGGCGATGTCAACAGCGACGGAAAAGTCGACTTTGTTGACAGCAATATATTCAGAGAGTATTGCTTACTTAAATTCTCTCGTAAAAACTATAGTTATTACACAAACTACAGCAAATATCTGCTCCCTGAGAACACTGATCCGAGTGACCGTGCAGTAAGAAGTATCGTTCCCGATACTCCCGATGATATAAGAGAACTTCTGCTAAATGAATTCGTTAACGAGACGTATACATACGGTTCAGAAAAAAATATAAATGAATTTATAGACTACTGTTTTTGCAATGTAAATATAGATATATTTATGGGCGAAAAGTACAATGACGCATACTTCAAGAGGTTTTCCGATACAGCAAAGAAGGACAATTACAGTTTCGATGTCAATGAGGACGGAGTTACCGACCTAAAGGATCTATATGATATTTACATATATGACGTCGCGTCTGCAGATGAGAAAGGTGATATAAAGAAGAGCTTCTATTTCGGGCAGTTCAATTTAGTCGACGAACATATCGGCGATTATTCAGTCAGCCATAGCGACTACGATAATCCACTTCGTTCACGTCTGCCTCTTTCCGAAGAGTATAAGGAAAACCTCTGGGAAAAGTGTGAGCCGATGTATGATTATGTTTATTCATTCATAAAAAGTGATGATGAAGATTATCCAATGTGCAATATTACAGTTTTTGATTTTATAGCAAGATACGTCATTAATAATACAGAAATAACCACCATAAATAAAACGAGCCTGTATTACGTGCAGTATCATGGAGAAGTCGAACTGTGCGGTCATTCGGTAAGTGAGAGTTTTAAGGACTTCCTTTTATCATTTTTGGATGAGTATTCCGAAAAGCCATTTGTGTATGATCCTAATAGCGGAGAACTGAACGATGCCTATGAAAGGATATACGATTATAAGTTTATGACTAACGAAGAGCTTGTTGCAGCACTACAAAAAACCAAGTCTGATTACGACAGCGGCGTTATTAAAAAAGAATTTTTTGACTTGAATCTGGACGGAAAAGTTGATCCGCTGGATAGCTATACTTATGAATTGTACACTTCTGATCTTCACCAGAAACTGACTGCTGAAACAGGTCTTATACCTGCCGAGCAGAGAAAAAAAATCGAAGAGGATTTCGATCCCGATCAGGACGGTAAATCCGGAACCATAAGCGACGAAATATTCCTTATATATATTGCGGGTCACAGCAGCGATATCCCTCAGTATATGCTTGATGTATACTATCTTGATCTTGTGGAGCAAAAGGGACTGGTAGACCTCAGTGATATACGCCCATTCATTGAAAAGCTCTGCAAGGACAAGGAAAAAGGCGACGTTGATCTTGACGGTATGGTAACAGCTGTTGACTCATGCGAAGTTCTCAAATACTATTCACAGTTATCTGTCGATGCTGATATTGCTCCTGTAACAGAGGCAAAAATGGATTATCTTGCAGATTACAACGGTGACGGTGTTATAGATAGTGTAGATGCATCAGCTATCCTTACAACTTATTCTGAAAACTCAGTTCAGAACTAATGATATAGTTTTATATAAAAGCCATGTAAGTAATTATACTTACATGGCTTTTGGTATGTGAATAATAACGCACTTGCAATCTTCGACAAAACGTTGAAATATATGTTGAAAATAATTGTGCTTGGATTATTTGAAACACGGAAAAGATTTTATTAGCGTTGTTTAAGCTATATTTTTATCAATGTTAGTCGTTTATAAATGTTACCAAATTGTAAATTTCAACTTTAAGATATTGCTTTTAGAGTAAATTAGATATATAATGCAATATAAGCCTGACGGCTAATGATATTAAAGGAGTAAAAATTATGAAAATTAAAAGAATCATTGCTGCAGTAATGGCACTTGTGCTTGTTGGGGGAGCATATCCATTCAATGCAGTAAAAACCACAAGTATCAGCAAAGCATATGCTGCTGATTCAGCATCACCTCAGAGTAACAGCATTGTAAGCAACGACATCAAGTATACTATTCAGAGCGGTAAAGCTATAGTCACCGGTTGTACCGGCAAAGCAAGCGATAATATTATTATTCCTGCTGAAGTAAACGGCTGCCCTGTAACAACTATTGGCAGAGAAGCTTTTTGCAACTATGGTATAAAAACGGTTGTGCTGGGAGAAAATATTGAAAAAATAGAGAGCAGTGCTTTCGAGAATTGCCCTTTACTTACCGAAGTAACTCTTGATGAGAACTTAAAAAGAATTGAGGGGTATGCATTTCAGGATTGTGTGAGTCTTATCAAAGTTAGCGGCGGAGATCTTGAATATCTTGGCAATATGGCTTTTGAAAACTGTGTTCGTTTATCTGAGTTCGACATGGGAGAAAAAGTTAAGTATATTGGCGATTCTGTCTTTGCAAGAACAAATATCAAGGAGCTCGTTATCCCTGAGGGAGTTAATAAGCTTTATGACTGTCCGATTGGTATTAGCCCAGCTTCACCAAGTACAATGTACAATGCTAATGCAACTGTCATTATTAAGAACCCTGAGTGTGAACTGGCAATAAACAGTGTTAGCAAGAAAAGCAACTGGGATAAGTGTCTTATTGTATGCGATGATGAGTCAAAGGCTCATACTTTTGCTGAAAAGTACGATGTGGATTTCTGTACGCCTGAGCAGTACGAGAAAGGCGATTATAACAAGTTTGAGCTCACAGAGCTTGATGAACTTGAATGTCTGAGAAAGTACGGAATGTCATTTGAAAAATGCGAGGGCGGTCTTGCTGTTTATCACATCACTGTACTGAATGGCAATGTACTTGAGATACCTGACGAAGTAGGCGGCTTACCGGTCGTAAAGTGCGAGTTAAATACTGCTTCTGCAAGACCTTCCGGTGTAATGCCTACGGCTGTTTACGATAGAATTGAGAAAGTAGTGATCGGTAAGAATGTAAAGCTTATCGGAGATGCATCTTTTACTGTTTATAGAAACATAAAAGCTGTTGAAGGCGGCGAAGGCTTAGAGTATATAGGTCAAAATGCTTTCTGTAGTTTACAGAAGCTTGAAAGCTTTAATTTTGGCAGCAATCTTAAAACAATAGATAATACCGCTTTTGCAGGTTGTGTAAAACTCAGTTCTCTTGAATTTTCTGACAGCCTTGAGACTATAGGTTATGCTGCATTTGCAAGCTGCATAGGCGTTAATAGTATTAAATTCGGTAACGGATTGAAAAGTATAGGAAATTCAGCGTTCAGCGGATGCAGAATTGCTTCTGTGGAGTTGCCTGAATCACTTGAAAATATCGGCTCAGCTGCATTTGATGAGGCTGTAGTGCTCATTAGTGGAAACAATGAAGAAAAAGCTCCAAGCATAACAGACGAAGGTTATGATAAGTACAAGATGTATGAGCCAATCGTTATCACAGCAAAGAACATTGAGCTTGATAAGATCACATATAGAGCTGAAAACCTCAGACTTATTGACAGAGTGATCGATGAAAACAAGAATATTATCTTCACCTTTGAGTCAAATAAGAGCGGCAATGCATATCTTGTCTTTGATTATGAAGA
>NZ_FNWV01000019.1 GCF_900108555.1 Ruminococcus flavefaciens | reverse complement strand
TAATGTCATTAAGCTAACCAAATACGCTAAAGGAACAGGAGTATGTTGGGAATATTACCAGGCATACTCCTGTTATTACATTCGCCAAAATTGCATGACGAAAAGACAGATACGAGATCTGCCTGAAAAAAGATTGACATAAGCAAATAATTATGATAACCTGTAATTGAAGCCGATAGCAGAATGGCAACGAGTTTTTCTATCAGCAATACGATCAGGTCTGACAGGACACTTGTTTCTTGCTATCAGTTCTTCCACAAGTAAAGGATTTGCGTGTGCAGAGCGAAAGAATTTGATGCAGATATGTATAGCAAAAGCATAATTGATTTTATAGCGGTAATCATTATGCTTATCGTCATCTATGGTGATATTTTCGGTAATCAGCATAGAGAAGTTATACATGATAAGACTTGCAAAGATTTCCTGTATCACGCAGTCCTTTCTCTTTGAATGGAAAGCAATAAGACCAACATGGTATTTTAGCTCTCTGAATGAAGTCTCGATCCCCCAGCGCATTTTGTAGATCATCTTGATATCTTCGGCAGAGAACTCATCATCACAGAGATTGGTAACAATGGTCTCATAGTTATCTTCAGATATCTTGATTCTAATGATGCGAAATTTTAGCGGATAGGTATCTTTCGAACACTTCGGAAGAAAATCAAAAACGACCTGCGAATTAAGGAATCTAAATTTATCAGGATTCGACTTAACTTCATTTGTTTGTCTTCTTGTAAGAAGAATATCAGCAGTAAAGTCTGTCTCTTTATCGGCTGGAATATTGAATTTCTGGGCAATTCCTGCTGTTGTTTTGATTCTGATAACGTATTTCAAGCCATTATTTTCAAGGTGAGCAATAGTATTGTATGCTTCATATCCTCTGTCAGCAATGATAATTGAATCTTCGCTCAACTTTTTTGCCATACTTATGAGAGCGGTATGCTCATTTTCGCATCGACTGTCCTGTAAAACAGCATCGATATATCTACGGTTCATAAGGTCATACAATGCATTCAGATGCATAAGATTGTATCCTTTTGAATCAATATTAGCGTTGTAATGAGTGTTGTGGTCATCATGGATAGTGGGAATATGTATATCAGAACCATCCACAGCATAAAGTCTGTAACCATGAAAGAAACAGGTCTGAGAAAATGACTCGTTTAATTTATGGAACAAATGAAGAAATGCAGCAGGCAGTATCTTGGCTCTTCTCTGAACAACAGCTGAAACCGACACTGCTTTCTGATCCAGGCCATAAAACTCCATAAGCTCACTGCTAAGAGTCTGGCTGCCCATACTCAAAATAAACCGCATTGTTTTTGAGAAAGACAGCTCGCTTTTTCGAATAAAATCTCTCTTAGGATCAACTACAAAATCAGAGATATTTTTCTCCATGTTGATGATAAGAGTGTTAAGCTTATTTTTGACAATATTACAGTATTTTTGCACGGTAAAACCTCCAATCAGATGTGTATATCTGATTAGCTGCGCCGCACATTTTCGGCTTTTTGTCAATACCTTTTTGCAAAATTTACATTTTATACATAAAAAAATAATCACAGGATCATTCTGATTCCTGTGATTATTTTACTTTTCCTTAGCTTAATGACATTAGGTAGATACCTGGGCGTATCCATAGATTCTGTTGTCCATATTACCTCCATTTTGTCCATAAATATGGTTGTTACTTAGTGGACGTCCATAAAGTCAAAACGGGACTTTTATGTACACTATTTTGCTTGTTTCCAAGGTGTGCATAAAAGTTTACTTTTGTGGACATCAAAACGCTCCTCCGTAGCAACTCTCGTACAGGCTTTCACCACACATATACTTCACATCACGGAGAGCCTCGTGGAGCAGGTTCGTATCCATAAGCATCTCCTCGATTTCATCGCAAGTGTAGCCGTACTCGAGCAGAAGTTCTACATCCTCGCTATCCACTCCATAGCATCCGCAGTATGCAAGTAGTATCTCCTCATGCATATCGTAATAGGGCGAGTCGTCGAGACCGTACCATGATCCGTACTTGGAGCGATATATCTTAGGCTCAAACTCCGAGCGTGTGATATTTCCGTTCCTGTCGATACGCAGTATATCTCCCTCGTCTGTTTTGATACGCTCATTTGCGAACTTATGCAAACCTATCCTGCGGATAGCGTTCTTCATGATACTCTCGGTAGATGCGTATACATACAGCCCGATATCCTTGAAGTGGAGCAGGCACATCGGGTTGCTGCCTTTGACTATATATAGGCTGTTGCAATCATCAAGCACTGTGAAGGTGAAGTTGCCCTCTACGGTCTCAGCCATGTACTTGAGACTGTCAAAATCGAGCTTCCCTTGCTTCTCTATGAGCTGAACGCCGATGTAGCTGTCGGTATCTATATATGTATTGGGGATTACCCCGTCCTTACGCAGCTCCTTATCGTTCCACAAACATCCGTTATGAGCAAAGGCAAACTCTGTATCAGCGTGACCTGCGAAAGGGTGATTATTGAAATTATGTTTCTTATCGCCCTGAGTAGCCAACCGCGTATGTCCCATAATTGCCTTTGTTTCGGCAGGTGCGTTGAAATGAATCTTATGTGCAGGCTTGGGCCTTTTAAATATAGTGACTTTTCCATCATGAACATAGCTGATACCGGCAGCATCTGTGCCGCGTTCTTCGGCTGCGTTAGCCAGTGCCTGTGTAAGTTTCTTCAGCACCTTGTATGGTACTATGTTTTTATACGATAAATAGCCAAATAATGCACACATTTTAATCGTCCTCCTCGTCATTGAACGGCAGATCAAGTGAGCCACCAGATGCGCCTGCTCCGCCTACTACAAGCGCGATGACTGTAATTGCTTTTATAACGTCCTTTATATCTTTTTCAGTCTCAGGATCAACGTCAAATAAATCAGATAATAAGCCCATTTACATATCCTCCTCAATTGTTGTTTCTTCATTAATATACAGCCGACGTTCCTTCAGATACTGGATAAGCTCCGGTTCGGTGAGTGTTCCGGCAAACTCAGACCAGCTCATATTAGCGATTCCCTCATCTGTCAGGTGAATAGCAAGGTCACATATCTCGTTCACAAGCTCTAACGCCGCGATGAGTGTGTTGTATTTGAGCGTGCCTCTGAACAGGCGGAACTCAATAGTTGCCCAGTTCATGAGATTAACTGCGGCATACCTGCCGTTATTTCCCTTCTTAGCCTTATCCAGTATCTCACGCCCTGTCTTCTCATAGCCGTACCTCGCAGCCCAGCGGTTCATCGAATATTCTGAGCGGCGGCTAAATCTAAGGAGCTCTGCCCAGTGCGTCTCAACAAAGAACAGGATGCGACTTATAATGTCTTCCTGTTCATCGTGTGTCTCACCGAGACTGCTTCTATTTACGTGGATATGCAGTCCACAGGTGCTTGTCTGATGTGAGCGGTAGCCTTGAGATATAGCCTTTTTCATTATCTCTTCCCACTGATATTTCTTGTGATAGTCAAGGCTCATGGGATGTGTAACCAGCTCCATACCATCGTCAAGGGATCCGTCGCCTTTGATGTAGATATGCTCCTCGCCCCTGTTGGCGATAGCAAGTAGCTCGTCAGCATTATCGCTATCTTTACCAGCCCCATCAATCTCCAGCTCAATGCCGAAATACCGCTTAGAATCGCCATAGAATATAGGCTCAGGCTTGTAACCGTAGTCGTGGATAGAGCGGTTTTTGTCAACTTCATCGTGATAGCATTCTGAGCAGTAGTCGTATCCGTCGAGATGATAGGCATCGTCTTCGTGAAGCAGTGCATCACAACAGGAGCAGCGAGTATAGTGATTCTCGTAACAGTGACGACAGAGGGTGGTATACTCGTCACCATAGCTATCATCGGTCCAGATTGTCTCACCACATCGATCGCAGGTTGTAGTATGCCGCTCGTAACAGTCTGTGCAGACTACTTCGCCGTTTACCTCTTCATAGTCTTCGTCTTCGCCGATAAGAGCTCCACAGTGGGAGCAGTACAGTGCATTCTTCTTGTTATCTTCCATTGTAAAAACCTCCATAAATAGAAAGAACCAGCCCCCGAAGGGGCTGGCCTTACTTTTAATATTCTTCTGCTAAAAGCATTGTGCTGTGATCGCCATCATCAATGATGTACAGCTTTTCTGTGATAGGACTATCGGACGGGAGCAGGTATACTTTCCGGTATTCAGGTTCTTCGCTCCTGTGCGTGATAGACTGCATACAGCCGACCTGTTCCAAGTCAAAGACTTGAAGATAGTCCTTTGGAGCAGGCATACTGTTTACGCATTCCCATAAAAACATCTGTAATTCCAACGGTATTGTGCTGTCTACTCCACATGTCAGATAGCGCTTAGTTTCAGGCATCTTTTTGATCCTCCTTTACATTGAAATTGAATACGCGCGTAATGTATTCAAGCTAATAATGTATATATGAAAAATCAAAAAAATCGGAGGTTTTCGTGAAAAAGCCTCAAAAGGCCTTTTTTGTAAATAATATTACGCAGTAATAATGTATATATCAGATTCTGAAAAAATAGGAATTCTATCTTGACATTGTATTTCAATCCTTAGTATAATAAGAAAAATACTGATTCCAAGCTCTACCGCCCCATTACGGGGCGGCGTGAGCATAAAAAAGCAGCTGTACCGATATGATACAGCTGAGAGAATAAGGAGAATTATGATTATAAACACGGGTATGCGGACGGATATCCCCGCATTTTACTTTGAGTGGTTCATGAATCGTATACGAGAAGGATACGTTCTTGTGCGGAATCCGTATCGACAGGACTGGATAACGCGATATGAGTTAGATCCTGATGTTGTTGACTGTATAGCCTTCTGTACAAAGAATCCTGCTCCGATGCTGAAGTATATTGACGAGCTGAAAAGGTTTCATCAATACTGGTTCGTGACAATTACTCCCTACGGAAAGGACGTTGAACTGAATGTTTCGCCGAAGGAGCAGGTCATGCAGAACTTTATTACTCTCTCAAAAGCGATAGGCATCAATTGTATCGGCTGGAGGTACGATCCGATATTCATTGACAGCACCTACACGCTCGAACGTCACTTATCTGACTTTGAAACTATGTGCAGAACTCTTTCAGGTTATACAGAAGTATGCGTTATTAGCTTTATTGATATCTATGAGAAGGTCGCTCGTAACTTCCCGCAGGCAAGAACAGTAACTCCACAGGAGCGTGTCGCCATTGGTAAGGCTTTCGCAGAAATCGGACAGCGTTACGGAATATCGATAAAAGCCTGTGCTGAGGGAAACGACCTTGCTCCATTTGGCGTAGACTGCAATGGCTGCATGACTCAGGAAACATTTGAGGCAGCTATCGGTTGTTCTCTTGATATTCCCAAGAAGAAGTCGCAGAGAGCGGAATGCAGCTGCGTTCTCGGTACTGATATCGGCGCTTATGATACCTGCGCTCACTTCTGTCGCTATTGCTACGCCAATACAAACAGAGAGAACGTAAGACGGAATATTCGTCTGCATGATCCGAACTCTCCGTCCCTTGTCGGAACGCTCTGTGAAGGCGAAACTTTCCATCCAGCGGAGCAGGTCAGCTGGATCAATAATCAGCTTTCATTTTTCTGAATACGCTAAAATCCTCCCGGTTACTGTCGGGAGGATATTTTTTGTCTGGATTTGTACTATGTAGTAAGAATGTATGACAAACGTACTTATATACCTGCAAATATTATATTCAATATATTCTAGTATTCTCTAGTATATTATATATTAAATATATTATATATAATATACACACGCATACGCACACGTACGTACACACACGCACCTACATGCACACGTACACGTACACATGCGCGTATATAGAGCATATACAACGATACCAGAATCTTTGGATATGTTGAGGTTGTTGGGTACTGATGATCCGAGACATCTACACCATTTGTCAATATTCTTGAATCTAAATTAACTGGAGGTTATAACTCATGAAAACTGGTACAAGTCCAAAGACACTGAGAATCCCGAAAGATACGATTGCTGACATCGAGAGAGTCGCTAAGGAGAAGAAAACAACATTCTCGAAAGAAGCCAACCGCAGACTTGCAAACAAAGGTGGTAGCGATACCAATTACCCGTTATTTCTTGCTAAGACTCAAACTATCATCAACCTTTGCTTTGAAGGCGTAAGAACCGGAAGCGAAGAACCAATCAAAAAAGCTCAGGAGGAGGAAAGAAAGTTATGGACAAAGATTATGACATCCTCAAAGTAATCTGGCACGCAGACGGCGGTGATGAGTATTCTACGAACGCCACCAAGTATCCATCAAACGAAGACTGTGTAGGATTAAGAGGATACGGAGTTGATGCTGACGATCCCGCAACAGCAAAGATGCAGTTTGATTCTTTGTCTAAATATCACGGAAATGAAGGAAAGAATGAATTTATCCAATTCATGATATCGCCTCTGAAAGAGACAGCTCCTGACGCAGAAACTGCAATGGAAATAGCTGATCAGGTTCTGGATCCGCTTAAAGACGAATACTTGATATTGATCGGAGCTCACAAAAAGGAGCATCAAAAATCTGATTATCACACTCACGGTTATGTGGGCACAACAAACCTTGAAACCGGAAAGATGCTTCATCCTACGAACAAACTCAACTATGCTATGGCTCAGAGAATGGCTGATACCATACAGAAACCGGTTGAACTTGTCATCGAAAGGAAGAATAAATCTCCCGAACCGGATTCTTCTCAGAACGGTGGCAACAATACTGAGAAAAAGAAAGATTTCACCCGCATATTCTATCCGCATAAAAACACGAACGATTGAGCCTAACGCTGCATAAAACTAATATTTCCCCAATTCCCCCCAAAATGAGAACAGCTTCAAGATAATATATCTTCCCGGCCTTTGTGCCGGGTGGCTGTTCTCTAACTATGCTATAATAAACGATTCCAACATATCTCAGGAAATGCTTGACACTATCGCTGTGATATGGTATTATACTCGTAAGCTATTAAGTATTAATTCACTAAAGCTCAAAAATGATGAGAACTGAATCGAGGGTAATATGCTGAAACTAAAATCTGCTAACTACAAGGATATTGAGAAAGAATGGTTCTTTCAGCGCAGTATTCCGGTTGATGAGAACGGTTTTCTCAACGACTATAACGATATAAGTCGTGAGGATTTTGATTCTGCTCTCGAAACGATAATAGCACAGTCAAAGGGTGAAAAGCTGCCAGAAGGATATGTACCGCAGACAGTATATTACCTGTGGGATGATGATACTATCGTTGGCACATTTCACTTCCGTCATTATCTCTGCCAGTCGCTTATTGAGGGAGCAGGTCATATCGGCTACTACATAGCTCCTGAATATCGCGGTAAAGGCTATGCTTCTCAGGGACTTAAACTCCTCATCGACGAGATAAGAGACGATGTTCAGGATGATGAAATATATCTGCGCGTCAACAAGGATAATCCAGCTTCTCTCAAGGTTATGCTGAATAACGGCGGGTATATCCATCATCAAGACGATACGAAGTACTATGTCAGAATCAAGAAATAGGCTAATATTACATTCCCATAGAACAGGTGAAATAAATGAAACAATATGTTGTAGATGCTTTCACGGATAAAATATTCTCAGGTAATCCCGCTGCTGTATGCGTACTTGACAACTTCCCAAGTGAAGAAATCATGCAGAGTATAGCCGCTGAGAATAACCTATCCGAGACTGCGTTTGTTGTCAAAGAGAATGACCGCTATCATATCCGCTGGTTCACTCCCAAGAGTGAGATAGACTTCTGCGGACACGCTACGCTTGCGACTGCTTTTGTTCTTTTCAACTTTTATGAGCAGGATACTGATACTCTCAACTTCTACAGTCAGATCAGTGAGTTTACCGTTCATAAGAGCGAAGAGCTGATAAGAATGGAGTTTCCGGCTTATAAGCTGGAGCATGTCGAGATAACTGATACCATGATCGAAGCTCTCGGAACTATACCTCTTGCTGCCTACAAAGACCGTGATATACTATTCATTCTCAGAGACGAGGACGAGGTTCGGGACTTGCAACCGGATATGGAGCTTATCGCCAAACTGGACGGAGCTTGTGTTGCTGTTACTGCCAAGGGTACGGAATATGACTGCGTTTCACGGGTATTCGTTCCCAAGTATGGAATAAACGAAGATCCTGTTACCGGTTCAACGCATTGTATGATCGCACCGTGCTGGTGCAAACGACTGAACAAATCAAACATCACGGCTTTCCAAGCTTCTTCCCGTACAGGTGTTCTGTACTGTGAGTGCGTTGGAGATAAGGTAATAATCTCTGGAAAAGCCGTACTCTTCTCAATAAATGACATTGTTGGTTTATGATACTCTATGCACCGCCTACGGGCGGTGCTATTCTTTCTTATTTAATTATAAAGATCAGTACCTGTTTTTGAAATAACAAAAGAGGGGCATGCTTATTGACAAACAAAAGGTATTTATGCTATAATTATAGTGAGTAAATATGTTGTTTTATAAGATTTTACTTATGTGAAAGGTAACCACAATGGATAAGATAGAGGCCCTTAAACAGCTTGTCAAGCGGTTTAATGAAAACTATAAAGAATATAAGAGAGATACATATAATGAACACTCCTGCCGTGATGAATTCATTAATCCTTTTTTGGAGATACTCGGCTGGGACGTTACCAACAGCAAGAGTTTAGCTCCGCAGTATAGAGAAGTAATAGCGGAGTACCACGCAAGTTCAAGCGACCGTCCTGACTACTCTCTTACACTGAGAGGTGTATCAAAATTCTTTGTTGAAGCCAAGAAACCTCATGTAGATATCAGCAAAGAACCGTCACCTGCTGTTCAGGCAAGAAAATACGGTTGGAACGCAAAGCACAAGATAGCTGTTCTTACTAACTTTGAGTATTTTATCATCTATGATACTACAACTGTGCCACATGATAATGATAAATGCTCGGTTTCACGTTATCGCATCTATAAGTACACAGAATATGTTGATAAGCTCGATGAGATCACCAAGCTTGTATCAAGAGATTCTGTTTACAGCGGTGAGTTCGATAAGTATTTCAGCGAAACTTTTGTCGGTGCCGGAAGTCATAAGCAGCAAGTGGACGTTCTGTTCCTCAGACAGATCAATGACTGGCGTGTAGCATTAAGTAATGAACTGTATTCAAAAGGCGGACGCTACGCTTCTCTTGACGTTTTGAATGACGTTGTTCAGGAGTTTATCAACCAAATCGTATTTATCAGAATATGTGAGGACAAGAACCTTCCTTTGTATCATAAGCTGAAAGATACTATCACTAACCCCGATAAGCTTCATAAAGAATTGGAAGCACTTTTCCGTGATGCCGACAAGCGTTATAACTCAGGTATGTTCTCCGGGGATTATATCATTTTTGACCTCAATAACAGTGTTATCGCAGATATGATAAAAGGGTTGTACTATCCGCAAAGCCCGTATCTGTTCAGCATCATAGAGCCCAATATGCTCGGCAAGATATATGAGATGTTCCTTACAGAGCAGCTTACCATACTTGATGACGGAAAAATAGGACTGGCTCAGAAAAAAGACTGTCTTAATCGTTCGGTTGTTACTACTCCTACCGAGATTGTAAAATATATGGTGGAGAAAACACTTTATCGCCTTTGCGACGGTAAAACACCCGATGAGATATATGAACTTCGTCTTGCAGACATTGCTTGCGGTTCAGGTGTATTTCTGGAGGAAGTATTCCAGTATTTACTGTCATATTGCGTAGAGTGGTATCTTGAAAATGACAAGTCGCATCTTATCGAGATAGATAACGGCGGATACAAGCTGCCCCTCGAAGAAAAGAAGAATCTCCTCTGCTCCTGCATTTATGGAGTAGATATTGACATACACGCTGTTGAGGTTGCAAAATTCTCTCTGCTGATAAAGCTGATAGAGAATGAAACCGCTCCTTCTGTTAAGACTGTAACTCCAATCCTGCCTGATCTAAGCACCAATATCCTTCATGGTAATTCATTGGTCAGCGATGCAGAACTGAAAGGAATAAAATGCACTGATGAACAGCTTATCGAGATAGTGCCATTTAATTGGGACGAACTTGAAGCCGAAGGATTTGATGCTATCGTCGGCAATCCTCCTTATGTCACCACTGAGGATATTCATTCTCTTATTCCTGCCCCTGAGTTCGACATCTATAAAAAGAAGTATAAGACCGCCTATAAGCAGTTTGATAAATACTTCATCTTTATGGAAAGAGCATTGCAGAGGGTAAAAGAAAACGGCTATGTTTGCTATATCGTACCTAATAAGTTTTTCAAGATAGGCGCAGGTGCAAAACTCCGTGATTATATTGCAAAAGAAAAGTATCTTGTAAGTCTTGATGATTTTGGAGCAGCTCAGCTATTTGAGGATAAAACTATTTACAGTTCGATTATCCTTATGCAGAAGAAAGCACAGGACAGCTTCAAATATACTAATGTGGATTCGGCAAACAATTTGTGGCTCGGTAAACCTACTGACAGTATCGAACTTAACAGTTCTTTGCTTGATGAATTACCGTGGAAGCTCACATCTGATTTTGAGTTCTTAGAGATACTCAAGAAAATCGAACCTGTATCTGAACCGCTTGACCGTTTTGCTGAGATTTTCAATGGTATACAGACCAGTGCCGAAAGACCACAGCCGATCTATTGGTTCTCAGGAGAGGAAATAATCAGCGAAGATGATAATACCATAACCGTCAAAAAAGACGGCAAAGTATATTCTATTGAAAAGAAGATACTTAAGCCGTATTTCAAGCCCACTAAAAAAGCCGAAAAAGGATTAACAACCTACAATAGCCTTTCTACAGATAAGAAGATCATATTCCCTTATGATGAAGAAGGACATCTGATTCCGATTGATACGATGAAATCTGACTATCCCGGAGCATACACATATCTGTTAGATTATTATGATAGGTTAGTTCCTAAGTGCGTTTCAAGTGAAGGTATTAGAGATGTTCCCAATGCTACAGCCGATACTTGGTATCAATACGGAAGAACACAGGCTCTTACAGCATTTATTGATACGCCTAAGTTGATTGTCAAAGTAATGGCGAAAGATAACCCGATGTATGCTATGGATAAAGCTGATATGCTTATCGCTTCCGGTGGAACGGCAGGCTATTGTGCAGTAGCACAGAAGTCAGGCAGTCCATATAAACTGGAGTATATTCAGGCTTGGCTTGCCAATTCCTATACAGAAAAGATATTCAACATTGTCGGCAGCGACTTTGAAGGCGGTTTTATTTCAAGAGGTACATTTGTGCTTTCTTCACTGCCTTTTGTTAATCTCGACTTTGATGATCCTAAGCAGAAGGCTCTTTATGAACGTGTCGTTGAAGCAAGTCGAGAAGTGTACGGCATCAATGATAAGCTTAGTAAGAAGCCATCAAAACAGATTGAAACGACCCTTGTACGTCAAAAAACAGCTCTTATTAAGGAGATTGATGAATTGATCTCTCGTGTATATAGATTAGAGTTCTAAAGAAGGTATTTATTATGAGGCTCAAAAAGGATAGTTCCGAACAGAAGTTAAGAGGAGCATATTATACGCCATTGCAACTTGCAAATGCAATGGTGAACCTTGTTGCACCTCAAAATATAGCTAACGTATTAGAGCCAAGCTGCGGTGATGGTGTATTCCTTGATAGTCTTGCATCTTTAAATCTTCTTGACAGTATTCCGGATGTTACTGCTGTTGAAATCGAAGATGATGAAGCTGAAAAAGTGAGTAACAATTATAAGGATAAGAAGAACGTTCATGTATTAAATGAGGACTTCTTGGATTTCTATCAACGTGTATATGGAAAACAAACATATGATCTCATCCTAGGAAATCCTCCCTACATTCGCTACCAGTATCTTACCGAAGAACAGCGTGAAATACAATCGAGCATACTGACTTCTCATGGAATGAAGTCTAATAAGCTGATAAATGCGTGGGTAGCTTTTCTTGTTGCTTGTGTTCAACTACTTTCAGAGAACGGAAAGATTGCATTTGTTATTCCTGCAGAGATCCTTCAAGTTGTTTATGCTGAGGATTTGCGACTTTTCCTTTCCAATCAGCTCTCAAAAATCACTTTGCTGACATTTGAGCAACTCGTATTCCCTGATATAGAACAGGAGATACTCGTTTTCATCGGAGAAAAGGGCAAAGAGGAAAAGGGCATCAGAATCATAGAGCTTAATAACCTCGAAGATTTTAAGAAACTTGACCTTAACTCTAATGGCTTTCAGAAGTTAAAACACGTTAAGGAAAAATGGACTAAATATTTTGTTTCGGCAGAAGAAATAAAGGTAATTCAATCTATTCGTGATGATAAACGATTCTCAAAATTTTCTGATTTAGCTCTAATTAATGTAGGTATTACTACAGGTAACAATACATATTTTTCAGTCGACAAAGGAACTACCGACAAATATGAGTTATCTTCCGTAACACTACCGCTTATTGGTCGAAGTTCTCACGCACATGGTATATACTTTACTGATAAAGATTGGCAGGAGAACATAGAAGCTGATAAAAGAGCGATGCTCATTAGTTTTCCTGATATTCCTTATGAAGAATATCCTGCTAAGCATAAGGAATACATTGAGCTTGGTGAAAAGAACGAAGAAAACAAAGGATATAAATGTTCTATTCGTGATAGGTGGTATATTGTTCCATCGGTATGGATACCGGATGCTTTCTTCCTCAGAAGAAATAATCTCTATCCAAAGTTTGTACTGAACCGATGCAAAGCCGTATCAACTGATACAATGCATCGTATAAAGTTCAATGATGGTGTTAATGCCGAAAATGTCCTGTTATCATACTACAATAGTATATCTTTTGCGTTCACAGAAATATGTGGGCGAAGCTATGGCGGCGGTGTTCTTGAAATTCTTCCAGGAGAAGTCGGTAATATAATGCTACCGATTATTGACAATATAGATGAAGCATTGAAAAATGAACTTTTAGAGCAAATTGATGAAATTGTTCGCAACGAAGAAGATATCGAGGAGGCTCTTGACATTGTGGATCAGAAATTGCTCGTTGAAGTATTGAGTATTGATAAGAATATTTGCATTTCTTGCCGTCAGATTTGGAAGAAGATGCAGAAGCGTAGGCTCGGTAGAGGAGTGTAATTAGTTTATCAAGTTATATACATATGTAAACTTTCTTTTCTTAGTTGTATTATTGCTGGCCGCCCATTGGGCGGCTCGGCTTTTATACAGTGATTTATATTTGATATTTCTTTACTTCTGAGCTTGTTTGTGGTATAATTTAAGCAACAAAATGTGTTTAATCTCGTCCCCCGCAGAAGTGGGAGCTGAGAGATAAAGAATTCAAATGGTGAGTCAATTACGAAATTCTGAAAAAATGAAGTCCCTAAATTTCTGAAAAGTGGCACTTTTTGAAAATAATGCACCATCATTTTTTTGAGAATTCGTTATTTGGGTGAGAATGTGCTTTTTTGATTTAAGAAATTGACGGTATTTCTAACAAGGTGGTATGGCTATGGCTCAGTATGAAAGCTTAAAGGATTATCTTAGCTTAAATAGAAAAGATGAGATTCTAAAAAAAACGAATGAATATTTCCAAGCTCATAGCAATGTTAAAAACAATGTTTGCCTAAAAGATATTACAATAATTACAGTTAGCTGTGTTGAAGAAATCCTCCCGACTGCAATGGTATGTATGGAGGTAAGTGCAGAGGTCTACATCAATAACAACGCCAGCGTTTCCTCAGCGTATTATAGCATATTATTCAGTGGAAATGTATTAAAAGGTTTTTCAGGTCTCAATCTTATCTCCGCAGGAGAGATCTCTGAAAAGGAACTCCATGAAGAAAAAATTCCTGCATTGTTCGGGTTACCTGATATCACCTGTGATACACTTGAGGAAGAAGCACAAAAAATCCATCGCATTTTATGTGCTATAATCAAAAAAAATCCCGAGCACAAGTATTGGTTCCCTGTTATTGAGATCAAGGAAAAATACAAACTGAAGATGTGGCCTGCTAAACTTGATGATGGTGTTTTAGGGCAAATACGCTTCACACCATCAAGAGCAGATATTTACGATATCAGAGATATGAACAAATGCTTCACTGATGAACTTATTCCTGCAAATGTAATCCTTATCAATAGCGAATACTATAAAAACCATAACAACCGCTATGATGATATTATTGTAGCTACTCATGAGCTCGTTCATTGGAACTTGCACAGATTGTATTTTTATATAAGTCAGCTTCTTGACGACAATTATCAACTTATGAACTGCTCATCTAAACCTATCGTGTTTGATGATTCCATGTCACTAAAAGACAGAGCCTACTGGTATGCAGAGTGGCAGGCAAACGAGCTTGCTATACGTGTAGCTATGCCTAAGCATCTTGTTGAAAAGGCTATAGAAGAGTATAATAATGATGAAAGTGTACATAATCCTACCGATAAACCTTTCAGCGGAATGTATTATCATCATATGATAGAAAAACTCTCTTGGGACTTTAATGTTCCTGAAGTGATAGTGAAGGAACGCCTTCGTCAGTTGGGATACGATTACGCTGAGGGAACTTTTGTTACTGTTGACGACTGTACATATAAGCCGTTCACGTTTACACAGGGCACATTAAAAGAGAATGAGACCTTCGTCATTGACCGTAAAAATTATGAGAGGCTGCTGCGAGAGAACAAGGATTTTGCTGAGCTTATTGAGTCGAAAATATGCGTATATACCGGGTATGTTGTGTGCTTGTATGATGCGAAGTATATTAAGCCCACAGTAAACAACGGACAGATCTCATATGAGCTTACTGCCTACGCTCGCGAACATGCTGATGAGTGCTGCCTTTTCTATACCCTTTACAGCAGCCATATAATTAATAATTATATTTTTTATGGGCAGAAGTATTTATGCAATGAAGCTGATGGAGCCATATCTGAGTATTCATATGACAAAGATGGTAATTTGATTATCTCTCGAAAAATAGAAACCATAATTGATAGGCGAAAAAAAGATGCCCAATTATATGATGACATTAATAGCGAGAGAATCAAGGAGTTTTCAGTTGCTTTAACATATATAATGGCTAAATTGAATCTAACCAAAGAAATAGTTGCTGAAAGAATTGAATGCAGTCCAAGAACCATTCAGAATTATCGAAATTCAGAGACACCCGACTCAATTGAAAAAGTATTGCTTTGCTGTCTAGGATGCCAAACCGGTCCTAAGGTAAGCAGATTTTTAATAGAGAAGTCGGTAGGAGGCATTCCCGATGTTGGTCTGAAAAGAGCTGCGTATGAGTTCCTGCTTGAAAATACAAATGCTACACTTGAGATATGGAATAATGTCCTCAAAGAGTTTCATCTTCCTCCCATTTATATGTAGATTATCTCCTTTCGGTTTACACAAAATCAACAGAGAAACTTTGTTGAAAATACCGAGAACGACCGCTTCTCCCTTCAAGAACGTAGCAGCGCCATGTATCAATACATGGCGCTGTTTTTTTGTTTATAAAACGCCTATTCTAAGTTATAATATGGGAGAAGGAAGCGTTCTCTTAACTTTTAATGAGATTATGATAAAATAAATATAGCGGAATATAAAGGATTACTTTCCAAATAAGAGAAAACTCGAGATTATATAAGTTGGCTCCTTCGGGAGCCTGTTAATCGCGAATTAGATTTCCTAAGGAGGAGTGTTTATCATGAGCCAAAAGCTTGAAACAAAGACTACGACAGAACTTCTATCAACGGTCTATGCACCCAATGAGATGCTTGTTGACGGGCTTATACCGCAGGGAATATGTATCCTCGCTGGCCCTCAAAAGGTCGGAAAGTCATTTCTGGCTCTTGATATCAGTATAAGCGTGGCTTCAGGTCAACCAGTACTTGGTCGTGAGACAGCTCAGGGTGAGTGTTTATATCTTGCTCTGGAGGATACATACAGGCGCTTGCAAGGCAGGCTGCTCAAGATGGATGTGGAAGCTTCAGATACGCTACACTTTGCTCTAGCTTCTGACAAGATCGGTGGTGGACTTGAGTCACAGATAGAGGACTTCAGCACCGAGCACCCGAACCTCAGGCTTGTGGTAATTGACGTTTTTCAGCTTGCACGTAAAAACGCAAAGGCAAGTTACAGCGCCGAGTATAGCGAGTTAGCTGGATTGCGAGATCTGGCAAACAACCTGGGAATCTGCATAATGCTCGTTATGCATATGCGCAAGAGTCGAGATCGTGATCCCCTAAACAATATCTACGGTGGCGGTGGTTTTGTCGCCAGTGCTGACGCGCTCCTTCTTTTAACAGAAGAACGTCGAGGCTCTGGATCTGGTACTTTAATGTGTACTGGCAGGGAGATTGAGAGCATTGAAATCGCAGTCAGATTTGATAAAGAGGCGATGAGATGGTGCGCTATAGGCGCTACAGATGAGAACAGTAATGGTGAGAATAAAACTCTCGCCGCTGTATACATCTATATTCGCAAGAAGAAGCACTTTGAAGGTTCGGCTACCGAATTAATCGAAGAGCTTAAATCGGTAACGAGCGATGTATTTTATCCGAACCGAATTACTCGAGACCTCTTAGAGCAAGGTCATCAGCTGGTATACTACGGTATCTTATTTGCCGTAAAACGCAATCATCAGGGTCGGATTATCATCCTTCATTACATAAAGGATGATAACAAGGATGAAGCTACCGTCACAAGGGCATTGTTAGCTCGCTAAATCCGCTGTATATCGTTATTTTCCTCCGTGACAGTAACGAAAAAGTTACTGTCACGGGTGGTGACAAAGCGTACATACTGTCACCACAACTATAGATATTGTTAATCTTAAAAGTAATAAAGGAGAATTATTATGGGATATGAGTTACCAGACAAAATTCAAAATCGTATAAAGGAAAACTTCTATAACTATCTCGATGCTTGTGATACCATAAGGGATATTGAAGTTGAAATTGAAGCGCAAAAGAAACAGAATGTAACCGAAGAGATTGCAGGAATGATGCCGGCGATAAAGGAAGATGCACACACTGACGCTGTTAAGCAAGTCAGAGCTGAATACAGGTTGGCAGACGGCAGGAGAATATACGGCTTGTCAACATTGAATAGTGAAAGCATAATCATTAATGGACTTGAAACCTCTCCGAACAGTTTTATCCCAGATAGGGCTCTAAACGATCCCGTTGGTGAAGATACGAGGCTATATTTCGACGACCAAAACGATAAATGGTTTGTGCGGGAGAAAAACGGCTTACCGAAGTTGATTTCACGTTTTGTTATTGTCGGCTGCCTGATAGTTAATGCCAGCGGTCCTGGAAAGTGCCTAGCTTTTGTTGTGTTTTTGAAAGGTCGTGCTGACCCATTGATTTTTTGGGATGGCGTTATAGAGGCTTCTGAGCTTTGCAGGCAGACTCAGTTTCATCAAAGAGGATTGAGCTATGCACGAAAAGATCTATATCATGAGTCTTTTCTTCGTGCGTTGAGATTGTGTAAGGCGGTTTGTTTTCTTACACTACCGAAACACGCTGGCTGGAACTGGACTCCAGAAGGTTCAAGGATTTTTGTTGATTCAGCAATGATGAGACCCGAATTCGAGGGCTTGTTCTTGAAGAAAGATACTAGGGAGAAAAAGTGCAATAAAATGTACAACGTCTTCTGCGATATAACTTTAGAATCAACAGATCGCAAGTTCGATGATGTTGTGGCAGACTATCACAGCCTGCTCCCGGATACCCTTCCTAATATAATAGGAACAGTTATTTCTGCAGCCAGTCGGCTTCTTCCTCAATATAAGGAAGAAGGGCTTCTACAGGACAGACTGTTGGTAATGGAGACATCAGATGATGATACTGCAAAAGCTATAATAGCGGTGACGCAAAATAAAAATCATAGATCAACAGAAGCTCTCTTTTCCTCGATGCGTATGCCCTATATCGAGGAGGAGATAACGCACTATGTCGACTGTGTGGCTATTATGCGTCATTCCTGCACTATATGCTCAATGCATGATCGTAATAAGGTAATAAAGTATTTATACGAGCTGCTTCAAAATGGATATGCTGATGACGACCTCAGAAGGTTACTTCCTGTCTTGTTGATAGATAATGCAGGAACCATACCAGAGGAGTTCCAGATACATCAGCTATCTATTGCTGATAGGCTCAAGGTCGATAGCATTGAACAGGTTCAAAGAGTGATGGGCGAACTCGACTATTTTGTTGTGAAGCTTGCGGAACAGAACCCTGATGCGGTTAAGCAACGTATAAAAGCTGCGGTAACGACCGCTAAAGAGATTGTTTCCACACTTCCGAGGAGAAGTCAAAGCAGTTCGGCGGTAATGCTTCTATCTACTGCAATTATGATGAATGAAGTCGGCGTTCTAACAGATGCTGCCGTTCAAAGAGTTCAAGATTGGCTTCGTACAGAGGCTAAGTCGAGGACTTCAATGGGGCGCAGTGTTTGTAAAGCTGTAGGTACTGCATTGAGCAATTTAATTTGTAATGATAGTAATACTATAGGAAAGCAATATGGCCCACCATTCTATACTATTGATGGAGTTTTAGTTGCAAGTGATGATTCAATCAACGTAACTAAGGATAAAATGAATGACGAACTCTTAGCAGACGTATCAGTTGGAAGAAATACAGCACTTCAATATCTTCAGGACGAGGACGTCCTCTTTAAAGACGAAAAGTCAAAGGGAGAACAAAAAACTTGGACTGTTAAGACTGAAGACGGTATAAGTAAAACGCGGCGCTTCTATTCACTTTCGCGAGATTTACTTAGTCCTGAGGCTAACAGGATAGTTGATGAGGCAGTAGCTTCTGATCTATTCCACAAGCCGAATAAGCATATCGATCATTTCTTCCCTTTCATAAAGCATCCTCGACTAGATATGTATGCCGGGCAGGTAATTACAGATTATAAGCATGGTACTCCGTTCATCGCTGTGACCGGTGCCCAAGGCTCTGGTAAATCGACGTGGCTAATGATGCAAGTGTTGCAGCGAGCAGAAGCTGATGATCTTGTAGTTGTAATGGATCCAACGAATTCATTCTGCCGGGAAGAACTTATCGCCCATGGAATTCCTATTGAAAAAATCGATAAATCTTTCTCGTTCTGGGATATGTCTACACAGGGGTGGCCTGTAGATATTCTTAATTTTGAGGACTGTAAGGATATAACTCAACGTGTTCAAAGGCTGTCAAGTCTTTTAATCTCGGGAATGCATCTTACTGGTCCAAATCAAAAAGCTATAGTGATGGCAAAGGTTGAAGAATGGCTCAAAGAATATGAGATAAATAACAACCTAAGCATTTTCAACCTTCCGAAAAGATTTGATGAGAATGCTGATGAGCGCAAGCTAAAAACGAGGCTGGATGCATTATTAAGCACGGTCAAAGAGAGTGGGAACGGAGTTCAGCCTCCGGGCTGGGATAAGTTCCTCTCTGATAGAGGAAAAGTATTCGTTATATCATCTGGAGATGCAACCATCAACGTAGAAGGCAATCCTTTCGATGTGCTTTTCGATACGCTGTATTCTTATAAAGATAAGCACAAAGATGGTTCGATGACACTAATTCTTGATGAAGTTCAAACTTTTAATCATCATAAAACCAGTACACTCGTCAACATACTGAGCAGGGTAAGAAAAGACAACATTTCTGTGATTCTTGCATCACAAGATTTTCTTAACGCAAGTCTTACAATGGTCTATAAGTATTGCGGAACTCATATTCTCTTTAGACCGCTCGGTGAGGAGTGTACAAAAGCTGTTGCTGAGCTCACAAAGCTCGACATCAACGTTATCCGAACGCTTCCCGATTTTAACTGTGCCGTTATGGGTTCTGTTTATAGTGAGTATTTTAAGCGGAATATCCAACTCATCACAGCTATAATGGGCGAGAGCTACCGTCCGCCTTATGTGGGTTGACTACGATAAAAATGAATAACTGGGGCGGCCTAGCGCCGCTCTCAAATAAAACAATTTTGGAGGTAAAAACAATGATCACTACAAAACATCCGCCGCTGTCCAAAGATTTATGGTTAGCGATTAGAGCGTGGCAGAAGTTAGTTGGCATGTCCGACGAGGATCTCGCCGCCTGCCTTAAGGTTAACGTCAGGACACTGAAATCATACGATATCTCGGCGCACGGCTTGACCCTGGAAAAGCTCGACAATCTCGCCACTACTTATGGTGAGGATCCTTTAATGTATGCTTTTACCCAATATTTGAATTACATATCTAATCAAAACAAAGCGCAATCATATACTAATCCACAGGCAACATATCCACAGCCAGCTCCCAGCAGTTCTTTAGATAGCATAATGGCAGCTGCTGGTGCAGGACGTTACCCCAGATAAGGAGGTGAACACAATGGCTAAAAACACAAAAAGAATCACGCTTTACAAGCAAATATGGGCCCGTATACGCTACTGGCAGAACCTGCGTGATGTCAGTGATGCGGAGCTCGCTTCCTACCTTCAGGTCGGCGAACGTACTCTTCATGAGTACGATAAGTCCGCAGAGAATGTCACACTCGGAAGAGTAGATAATCTCCTTTACGTCACAGGTATGGACTTCAACGACCTGATGGCGTTGTAAGTACCCCTCTTTACATTTGCACTGAAAGGTGGTATAATGAGGACATCGTTATACTGCCTTTCTTATTATAGAAAGGCTGATAAGAATGAAATCGAATATAACTATGAAGTTCCAAGAATTGCCTAATGGTAAGTTACGTAAACAGGTTACCTACGGTAAAAAAGCAAACGGCAAACCAATGAGAAAGTCCATTGTTCGTGATACGGAGTTAGAGCTAATCATTGCAGTTGAAGAGTTTAAAAGACTAAATGTTGATGTTACCCCCTCGAAGATTACTGTTAAAGAAGCGGTCGAGGCCTATATTGATTCTAAACGTAATGTTATCGCTCCAACCACCCTCTACGGATACGAAGTTGCTGCTAAGAACAGGCTCCAAGCAATATATGGATTTAATATTACTGACGTCAAGACAATCGACGTTCAGCGTGCAATTAATATAGATGCTGAGCGTGGGCTTGGTTATAAGTCTATAAAGACTGGGTACGATTTAGTTAGGAGTGCAGCACTGTTATTTGATGTTGAGCTTCCTTCAATCCGAAAACTGAAATTACCTCCTAAAACGGTAAAGGAAGAACTCCCGGATCTTAATAAAGTACTGAAAGTAATTATAGGATCCAGTGTTGAACTTCCATGCCTACTTTCAGTGTGGTGTGGTGGTATGAGAATCTCGGAAGTGCGCGGCCTTCAATTCGGAGACATCTATGAGGACGACAACGGTAGATACATAAAAGTCAGACGAACAAGGGTTTGCATCAATGGTCATGATACTATACAGAATCGCAACAAAACAGAATTATCTACCCGTGATATTCCTATTCCAGACTATATCTACAACCTCATACAGCAAGTACCTCACAACAGTGATACTGATTTTATCGTAAATGAGAACTATGGTGCTCTGAAGCGCCGCTACGACAGACTACTCAAAAAGCACGGTTTAAAAATGACTTTCCATGACCTTCGTGCTCAGTTCGCAACAACAATGAACGGACTGGGTGTCGAGAAGGAAGTCCTTGAAAAACTCGGAGGTTGGGCTAACTCTAAGGTTCTGGATGCTGTCTATATAAGAACTCCGAAGCAGAGAGTTCGTGACAGCCTCAAAGTATTCGACGAATATATGTATGAAGTAATCCGCGATACCCGTACTGAAAAAAGTGATGGTGCGGCATAAATTACAAATGCACACGAACTGCACACAGCTCATTTTACAGAGCTGATAATCCCCGAAGTATAGGCAAAAAAAGATGCAGGGTATAGAAGCTTCAAGTCCTTCTGCCCCTGCCAAAAAATGCCGTAAACTCGCCGTTTACGGCATTTGCCATTTATGAACGGCTGTTCATTTCTAACACTTTTCTAACACTTGGATATTTTGTGCGTCCTGTGCTGAACTGTCAAAAGTTCTGTGCAGGACTTATTTTATTCGCTAATTGCAAGTAGCTGTGCCATTTTTGCCGCCGAGCTCTCCTTGCTGGAGTAGTCCAGATGAGCATAAATGTTGGCTGTTACCTCGAATGTTGAGTGTCCCAGCCACTCCTGTATCGCTTTCATTGGTATGCCGTTCTTCAAGAGCAGGCTTGCACAGGTGTGACGCAGGTCGTGATAACGTATGTGTCGGAATCCGTTGTCCTTGAGCAGCTTTCCGAACTGCACTGATATGAAGTTCGGACGCATAAGCTGACCTGTTGCATCAGTGCAGACGTAATCATCACAGTCATGGCAGTACGCACCTCGGAGAACTGCCGCATTCATAGACTGTTGCTGTCGGTGGTAAAGCAGTTTATTTTCGACGTCCTCAATGAGCGGGAGTGTCCTGTTGCTGGACTGGTTCTTCATTCTGTCGAAGCCCTTTGCCTGATATTTGCCGTCCACATTAGCCTCGATTACCTTGTGGGATATGGAAATGGTTTTGGACTGGAAGTCGATGTTACTCCATTTCAGCCCGAGAGCCTCGCTGCGTCTGAGTCCGTAGTAAGCCGCAAGCATTATGGGAATGTATATGGGACTTTCCCTCGCCGCAATAAGCAGGTCTCTCAGCTCTTCCTCACTGTAAAATGAGGCACGGTAGCGCTCCCTCTTCGGGTGGTCTGCGTGGTCGCAAGGATTATCATCGAGGAGCTCCTTCTTCACCGCGTAGCTGAATGCTGCGTGGATAAGTCCGTGATAGCGCAAAGCTGACGCTCCCGACAAGCCTGAGTCTTCAAGATAGGCATAGAAGTCGTTAAGGTCCTCGCCTGCAAGGTCACCTATCGTTATACCGCTGTTCCCGAAGAACTCGGTTATCCTGCCGTTCACCATTTTCATATAGCCGTCTATCGTGGACGGCTGAAGCCTGTCTGACGACAGGTTTATCCAGTCAGTGAGGAACTCTGTCAGCGACTGATACTGCACCTGTTCCCGCTGCTGAATGAACTTCTCGGGAGCTTTCTTCTTGCTGATAGTTCTCAGCAGCTTCCTCTGACTGCGGTTGTACTCCTCCAGCACCTCCGCCATACGAGCCTTGGCAGCTTTCTTGTTGCCTCTTGCGTCCAGCCCCAGTGCTACCCACTTTATGGAACGCTTGCCGCTGCGGTCGTACAGATTCACAAGCACATAGTACTTGCCATTTTTTACTTGCAGATTTCCTGTTACTTCTTTCATTTTTACCTCCTGTTTCGGAAATCCGCTTCAGCGACTACAGTATACCACAACCTGTCCCGAAAAGCAATATTCGGACTCAGAATTAAGATTTCAGACACATTTGCGGGAGCAAAAAAATAAACCGGAAAGTTGTTAGCTTTCCGGCTGTTATTATAAATCAGAATTTGTGGCTTTTCGTATAGCAAATATGACACACGCTCCAATCATAACACCGCTCGTATTTAATATTATGTCATCAATATCTGTATGCCTTTCGGGACATAGCAGTTGGGACAGCTCAATAAAGATAATAAAACAAATCCCTGCGAACACTGTTTTTTTGATATTATCAAGCTTGCGAAAACAGATAGGCCATACTATTCCTACAGGTATAAACATTGCTATGTTCCCGATAATATTGATAAGCCATCCATCATATCTGTCAAAGAGAAAAAAGAACGGGATTAAACTTATCATGTCAGACGGTGTCTCTGAAAATCCAATCGTTAGTGTACCTATTTTTCCATCAACAAAATGTAACGGGAAGTATACAAATCTTGCAATAACTACAAGGCATATGTATACAAGAAGCATCTGTAGTTCTCGTTTTACCGAAAACTTCTTGAATCTGATTGCAATTATGAATCGCACAATTATCCAAATGAGAGTTATAAAAAAAAACATCTGTAGATAGGAAATCTCAATCATAGTCGCTGCCTCATCCTTTCTTTAGCAGATAGCTTGATAAATTCCGATTTTTCTTACTTATATTATACATCACCACACTGATTATGTCAACCTCACACCGCCAGTACATGGGAGATTATCTCCGCCGAATGCTCCTTGCTGCTGAAATCAAGATGAGAATAAACGTCGGCTGTTGTGCGGTAGTTCGAGTGTCCCAGCCACTCCTGTATCTCTTTCATCGGCACTCCGTTTGCAAGTAACAGGCTGGCACAGCTATGGCGAAGATCATGATAGCGTATGTGCTTCAAGCCGTTTTCTTTCAGCAGCTCACTGAATTTTGCCGTAACATAATTTGGTCTGAGAAGCTGACCTATCTCATTCACGCAGACGTAGTCATCGTATTCGTGAACGTAAGAATTACCGCATAAACGGCGCTGCTCGTCCTGATGGAGCTTCAGCCTCCGCAGTGCCATTGCCACTTCCTTCATCAGCGGAAGTATCCTGTTGCTGGACTCCGTTTTCATTTTGTCGTGCCCGACTGTCTGATATTTGCCGTCCACCTTCTGCTCCACGACCTTGTGAGCAATGCGGATGGTGCCGTTCCCGAAGTCGATATTGCTCCACTTGATACCGAGTACCTCGCTGCGGCGAAGTCCGTAATATGCAGCAAGAAGCACGGGAATGTATATCGTGCTCTCTTTCGCAGCACGGAACAGTTCCGTCAACTCCGACTGATTATAGTATGCTCCACGGTACTTTTCAGCCTTTGGACGGTCGGCGAAATCACAGGGATTGCTGTCAATGTACTGGTGCTTCATTAGAAAGCTGTATGCGGAATGTATCAGTCCGTGATACCTCTGCTGAGACGCACCTTTCAGTCCCTGCCTTGTAAGGTAAGCATAGAACTCGTTCAGATCCTCGCCTGTGAGATCATAAACGATAGTTCCGCGACTCTCGAAGAACGTCCGTATCCTGCCGTTGCAGAGCTGTCTGTAACCGTCAATAGTAGTCGGCTGGAGCTTCACAGACGAGTGGTCGATCCATTCTTCGATGTATAAAAACAGAGGCAGAGCCATTATCCGGCTCTGCTCCTTTATAAACTGCTCGGGGTGTTTCATCTTTGAGATAACTTTCAGTGCCGCCTGCTGTTTCTTGTTGTAAGCTACAAGCAGCTCGTCAAGGAAGGCTTTCGCAGCTTTCTTATTACCTCTGATCTCATATCCCGTGGATACCCATTTCTGTTTTCGTTTACCTGTGTGGTCGTATAAATTCAGCACAGCATAGTACTTGCCACGCTTGGTTTGCAGACTTCCTGTCACATTTTTCATAGGCAGCACCTCCTTGCTCCGAGTATGTATTCAATAACTTTTATCTTCGGTATCCTTATATTCTTTCCGACCTTGAAGCTCTGTATCTCGCCGCTGCTTACTAATTCATAAGCAGCATGGCGGCCTACCGACAGCATTTTCATCAGCTGCGGAACACTCACCACGTCGGGATAATCGGTAAACATCTTGTCGTACATCTTTTCAATATCTGCCAATAGCTAACACCTCTCTTTAGTATTCTAAACATGATCATAATCATTGAATTGTTCATTTTAACTTTCTCCTTTTTGATAAAGTAAAAGGGTACGTTTTTAGCGTACCCTTTCCATTTGATTGTTATGATTTTATTTCAGGTTCTCGCTCCTGCCGAACATCACATCAATTATCAGTTCGGCACAGTCACGGAAGCCCTGTATGTAGCTCTCCGCTGCCATTGTTTCGGACAGCATTCCCTGCATATCCGTTATCTCGTTCAGCAGCTTCTTATCGTCAGCCGACAGCCGTTTCTTCAGTGTGTCGCACATCTCCAGCAGCTCCAGACTTCGCTTTGCATAATCGGAGTCCCTTCTCACATCGTGCTGACACGGTATGACGTTTCCATAGTATAGATCTTGCAACTTCATCGCCGCGGTCACCTCCTGACCAACAATCATACCACATCTCACTGTCGGAATCCATTCACCATACTGGACGAATGTTGGCTGTTGATACTGAGCACAACCACTACAAGGGTATCGGTTTTCACGATACCCTTATTGCAAAGGATGTCACGTTTGGGGACACCCTTTGGTGATTGAGACGCCGTCACGTTTCGTTACTTCGTCTACTGACCGAACGAATCGTTCTGTCAGCTCATACCTTCCAATATGGATGATTTGAAGGCGCTGCCGTTTTGGCATCGCCTGTAGGTACTGAACGTTTCGGTGCTGTTGACAAACCCTCGACATTTGCTGCTGAATATGGTATAATAAAAGTATCGAAAGTGAGGTAGCAGCGATGTTAAAAAGAGCCGAAAGCAAGCAAATGAAAATGTCATTTGTGACACTTGAAGAACTAATGCCACAGGAGCATTTTCTGCGAGATCTTGATAGACTTGTAAATTTTGATTTCATCTATGACAAGGTCGCTGATCTGTATTCAAATACAGGAAGGCCTGCGATTGATCCTGTTGTAATGATAAAAATGCTGCTGATTGGATATATCTACGGCATTGATTCAGAGCGCAAGCTCGAACAGGAGATCACTGTTAATATTGCTTACCGCTGGTTCTTAGGAATTGATTTTGACGAACGTGTTCCTGATCATTCCACTATCTCACAGCTCCGACGCAGGAAATTTGACGGTACAACAATTTTCAGAGATGTCTTTGATGAGATCGTTCGCAAGTGCATTGAGGCTGGTCTTATTGACGGAAAACTACTTCTGACTGACTCCACACATATCAGAGCAAATGCCCGAAATGATCTTCGCGAGGTTATTGAAGTGCCGGATACTCCAAGTGAATATATGCAGAAACTTGATCGTGAGGCGTATGAGCTTGGCCTTATCAAGGAGCCTGTCGAATACGATACTACCAAAACGAAAGAGGTCACAAAAAGCATTACCGATCCTGAATGCGGACTGATGAAACGTCCGGGTAAACCTATCGGATTCCACTATCTTGATCATCAGACCTGTGATTCAAAGCATGGAATGATCACTGATGTTTTTGTTACAGCCGGTAATGTTCATGACAGCACACCACATACTGCACGATTGGAATATCAGATTGATAAGTTCAATATGACAACAGAAGCCATTTGTGCAGATGCAAGCTATGACAGCGGTGAAGTACACAATGCAATGCTGAACAGAGGTATAAAAACCTATATACCTGAACGTAAGCGCTCCGGAACTCCAAATTATGAACCGGATTTTGATCCCAAAGTATTTACCTACGATGAAGAACAAGACATTTATGTTTGTCCGGCTGGCAAAGTGCTGCACTATTCGGGATACAGAAAAAAGGATAGGCGTAAGAGATATAGTGCAAAAAAATCAGACTGTTCTTCATGTCCATATAGAGCACAGTGCAATGGACAATCAAAAAATCCGAGAACAATAGAGCGTACGCTTCATGAAAAAGCAAGAGCAATTCAGAGAGAAAATCTAAATTCACCTGAATATCGTGAAGCAATGCGTCTACGAAAGATATGGTGCGAGGGAAATTTCTCTCATCAAAAAGAACGTCATAATTTAAGACGCACCCGTAAAAGAGGCATTGAACGAGTTACTGAGCAATGCCTCTTATCAGCCTGCGCCTTAAACTTAAAAAGGCTTGTAGAGATACTTTTTTCTCGCCAATATTCAGCTACTATTTCAGTCCGAACGCTATTCGGGCTGTTTTTTATTGCAAAACACCAGTTTGTCAACAGCACCGAATCGTTCACACCTGCCCCGAATCAGGGCTAGTGCAGCACGGTGAACATTTCGTTCAGCGTTCATTTCAAAGGAGTGTCCATTAATAACTCACGGACGTTTTATCCCTGAGTCATAGTCACCCCATGTGTATTCCGTGAGCTTCCTTTCGCTCCCGTTCCTCGGCAAGTGCCTTGCTGTCGGTATGCTCCCGAGCGCACTCAGTATCATCAGCAGGCTCGTCCTCGATTATCGAAGCCAGAGCAGCAATGCCACCGACGATATCAGGTGCAGCACTTCTATCAGCACCACCAGTCGGAGCAGTCTGAAGCCGTGACTTCTGCTCTGCTCTTCGGAGCATTTCAGCTGCGATAAGGTCCGCTCGTTCAGCTTCCCAGCCTGTGATACGAGGTCCTTCGCCGCCTGATCCAGCTTCGACACCTCTGCCGTCACGTTTTGTGACGTCTGCTCCTGTATCTCCTTCCCCTGTTCCAGCAGCTGATTGTATATCGTCCGCTGATTTTGCAGGTACTGTTTCATCTGTGCATATGTCATTATCTCGTCTGTCTGAGCCTTGACATCGAACATCGTATCTGTCAGAAGTTTCAGCTGCGAGATCAGCGCCAGCCAGTTGTGTTCCTGTACGCAGACCATAGTTGGTATGTCCTGTGTCTCCTCCAAATTCTGTTTGGAGGCTTCTTTCGCTTCTTCGTATTTCGAATTCATATTCCATATTCTCCTTCCTGTATTTCGCTTCGTGTAATTTATTGTCACGGCATCTCCTGCCGTTGGGACAAGTGTATGTGATGTACTTTCGGCTATCTTCCCATTTCACATCGTAGCCACACTGCTTCATGTAAAAGCGGAATTGTTTCTTGCTCTTGGCTCTTTTCATGACCACATCTATTGTATTGATGAGATTCATTTTCCAACTCTCACCTCTCATTGCAACACGATACTCACCGTTAGTGATACCATTACTCTGCTTGTGAATCTCAGGTTTGCTGAGAGTTGTTACACCGTACTTCTGACATATTTCATCGCTGAGCTGCCGCAGGTCTTGCAGTGTGAACTTGTTGGAGTGGTACTTCAGACCTGTCTCGGCGTTGACTGCATTGAGTACGAAGTGCGAGTGTATGTGGTCTGCGTCTGTGTGAGTTGCCACTACAACTTCGTGACCTTTGAACGCTCGCTCCGCAAACTCAACAGCTATTTTGTGAGCAAGCTCGGGAGCGATATTATAGCCGCTTGGGTGCGACTGAACGAAATGATAGTAACGCACACCGTCAGTCTTGTTGTACATCTCACGGGTATTTTTGAACTCCTGATAGGCAGTGGGCAGCGAACAGTTGAGAGCCGTCACTAACTTTTTATTCTCAGTCTTGTCATCGCGGCAGATGTAGTCGAGACTTTTCTTTCCACCGCCACCGCACTTTGTGCTTATCGCTGTGACCGTTGCCACTATTTCACCTCCCGAAGCAGCCGACCTATCAGCTCCGTGACCTTCCTGTGCTCATCAAGGAGCGGCTGAAAATTCACGGCGGTCAGCCTGTCCATATTTGCCAGTGTAGCTATCTGATTGAGGTTTCGCCCGATAGCTTTCTGCTGCCTGACTATCTCATCGATGCCGTTGGCGACAACGATTTTCTTCCCGAGAGCGCACCGCATAATGAAGTCATTGAGCCTCAAGCCATGCCTATCAGCGAGCTCATGGATACGCCTGCTTTCTTCCTCTGTGCAGCGTATCGCTATGGTTGTGTTTCTCCGTCTCATAGAATCCCTCCTTTTCTTCCGTTTTGTAAAATGTTTCGGCGTGCCGACAATTATACTTCCTGTCCGTAGGGACTATGCGGAGGCACAATTGGGAGCGGCGGCTCGCCGTAAGTGGGTTCGGGCTTCTGCCCGACAAGCAAGGCGGCAGGCGGAATGCCAGCTGCTATGCTTGCAGTCTCAAAGAGACTATTTTTTCTCGGGTACCGCCACTTTTCCCTCTGCCGATAGTATCTGTGCAGTATCGCCGCACTCGCTCCACGTTGCGCCACAATCGCTTTCACCGCCGCAGTTGGGATAACTACCCGATTTCTGTATCGGCGGCAAAAACGGGCGTTTTTGTGGCTCACGGCTGAAATGGCTCGACTTCAATACCTTGCTCCGCTAACTTTTCAGTGATTCGGTTCGCTGCCCACTCAATAAGTTTATCACCAACAGGGACAGCAATTGTTTTAACATCACTGGCAGAAGGAGTAACGGTTTGCGAAGATATATCAGCGTTTGAAGACGTTTCAGGGACGGCAGGGGCACCACTTTCAGGGTACAGTAATTTACTGCCACTGCTGTCCCTATCAGCTTCGTAACGGACACAGATACTGCGAGTGCCGTTTCTTTTTGTTTTGCCATAGCTGATACCGAGCGAGTGAACTTCTTCATTGTGCTGCAATAGTTCTCGGTACATCCAGTTGTTTTTGAATTCCTCTGACGGAAACTTTTTGCATAACAGTTCACACAGCTCTGACGCACTTCCGCGGAACTCTTTTTGATCCAGCATAAAATCATGTATCACAGACGGGAAGTTATCAGGCTTGTCATCGGGCGGCTTATCAAGCAGTTTCCACTTTGCTCCGTCCCTGATAACATTTATGTCGAGCGACGGTGCTCCGCGACCACTGATGTTCAGTATAGCATTCTTGCTATCTCCGTTTCTCTGTAGTACAAGACAACCGTCTGATGCACCGGGGATACCATTCGTGCCAAGTATCATGTTGTTCGGATTGGAGTCCTGCTGCTTTCTGTTGTGGTGAACAAGAATTATTGCGATGCCTAACTCGTCAGCAATAGATTTCAGCGTTGACACGTCCTTGTAATCACTGCCGTATTTCATGTCAACAGTTTCGCGCACCTTTTGCAGAGTATCAATGACTATCAACTTCAGGTCTGAGAATGTTTCCTTGCACTTGCGAAGGTCATCTTCGAGACCGTTACCGAGAGTGTTGACGAGCAAAACGTATTGCAGATTATCCGTCGGCTCATCTGTCAGCTCATACATTCGCGTCTGTAAGTTGTCAGACGTATCTTCAAGTGCCATGTACACCACATGACCTTGTTCTGTTTTGCGTCCAAGAAACTTTTCACCTTTGGCAATCGCAAGACACATATCCATCATCATCCACGATTTACCTATCTTCGGATCACCTGACAGTACATGGAGACCGGGATAGATCATTTCATCAACGATGAAGCGTCTCTTTTTCATCGGAGTGTTCATTATCTCGACGCTGCTTTTGAACTCGATTTCAATTCTTTTTGTCAATAAAAATCATCCTTTCTTCATAAAAATGTGGGAGCAGTATCCTTTATGCAAATCGAACTGTTTTTGCATAATTTTTTGACTGCTCTGAAACATTTTCCGAAACACAAATTGATTATTATGAGAACTGACCTTTTCTCACAGGAAACTGATATTGACCGCAAATCGCATAGAATAGAGCTTTGCAGACATTTCAACTCAAAGCTGTTATTATTACAGTTTTGAATGTTTTTCAGTCAAAAATGAGCGTTTCGGAATAAAAATGTGGGAGCAGTATCCTTATTGCATTTTGGTATGTTTTGTGATATACTTTTAGCAGGTGGTGAGACCATGAAATACAGGATATATGATCTGTCCGTCAGAGCAATGCTCAACTGCTCCAAGCCTGACGGACTGTTTTACAAAACCGTTATAGATAAAAACGCACTGCGGAGCTGTCTAAAACACTCCGCACACGAGCAGGACGACAACGCACTTTTCTATCAGATAATGTGCGTGCTGCACGGTGACGATTTCAAATATGACGGCGCTGAACTTGTGACGGACCTTTCCGATGTTATTTTCTACGCAGACTTCTCACAGGTGTTTGACCGAGACGCATCGCACCCTTACTATGCACAGCTCCAAGAGAAGGCTGCGGCACTTTTCACGAACAGAGGTGTGGAGATAGACTTCGGCAACGGTATGCACAAGTACGTTGCGTTTGAGCGCTCCGCAAGCATGAGCAGAAATGCTGTGCTGTCATTTATCCGTGAGGACCTTTTCTGGAAGGTCACAGAGCGCATTCGCCTCGGCATGGAGATAACCAAGTGTCAGCTCAGCAAGCTGTACGCATACAACGGACTTATGCTCTCAGGCGGCATTCGTGTTGATGGAATAAACATCGACAAGCCGCACAGAGTTATCGTTGTGGATAATCAAAAACACACTGTTCACGACACAGATGTTATCACTGTTGAAGACGATGGCAGCGACAATGCCGTTCGGAAGTATCATCGTGTTGAGCACAGGGAGAGTGTGGATATTCTCGGTTATGACGGAGAGGGCATTATCTCCAAGGAGTTCGCCAAGGTCATCAATAAAAAGCTGAACGGCGAGCATACCTCGTTTCAGATACGACTGCCGTACATCAAGGGAATGCTGCATCAGATAGATATTCACGACTTTTTCAAGAGCGCAGGAGTTGTAACGCTCACCGACATCTGGGGAGTTGAGCACAAGGTTGCTGACGTTGATATTATCCTAACCAAGAGTATGTTCAAGGGCTACAGTTGGCTCTGCGATAACAATATGAGCTGGGAGGACTATTGGGACGCATTCCGCAGATACAGGCACGCTCTGTACATCTCTGGTGTAAGCAAAGACAGTCCGCAGAA
>NZ_FNWV01000017.1:9550-42062 GCF_900108555.1 Ruminococcus flavefaciens | reverse complement strand
TCAACGTTCTTTACGATACCGTTTTCGATATCGAATGTGAACTTTGTTACTGTTGCATAGCCAGTTGGTGCTGCTGTTTCTTCAAGGCTGTACTTGCCGTCCTTGAGTCCAGTGAACTTTGTACCGTTGCCTGTGAACTCTGTTGACTTGACTTCGCCAAGTGCCTTACCGTCATTGATAGTTACACCCTTGAGTGTCTTGCCCTCGTCCTCTGCTGTGAGTACAAATGTTGCACCGCCTGCCTCTGCCGGAATTTCTTCTCCGCCCAGAGCCTTCTTATCAATTGTTATTGTTGACTTTGTATCGAATACTTCGATAACTGTTCCGTCCTCAGATACCTTTGCATCGCCGTCAGTTTTTACCTTTACATTTGTAACTTTACCGTCAACGATGTCAAATGTAAATGTTGTGATCGTTGTGTAGCCGTCAGGAGCTGCGGTCTCTTCGAGACTGTATGTACCGTTCGGGAGATATTCGAGCTCAGCTGCATTGCCGTCGAACTCTACTTCCTTAACGCCCTTGCCGATAGCTTCACCGCCGTCGACCTTTACGCCTTCGAGAGTCTGCTCACCCTCGGCTGTAAGCTTGAACTTAGCCTTGCCTGCGCTCTCGGGAATTGGCTCGCCGCCTACTTCCTTCTTGTCTATCTTGATGATAGGAGCGTCCTCGACTACGATCTTCTTACCGTCAGGAGAAACTGTAGTTCTGCCTGTTGTAACTGCATCGCTCTTTGTAACGATACCATTCTCAACTGTGAATGTGAAATCAGTTATTACTGAATATCCTGTAGGAGCTGTATCCTCTCTGAGAGTATACTGACCGTCCTTGAGGAATTCAAATTCTGCTGCATTGCCGTCAAATTCTACAGAAGCTGCAGCTTCTTCAACAGCCTTGCCGTTTACCTTAACGCCCTTGAGGCTTGCACCCTCATCGTTTTCGATAAGTGTAAACTTAGCCTTGCCTGCACTCTCGGGGATAGGAGTTCCGCCAAGTGCCTGCTTGTCTATTTTAATAGTAGACTTTGTATCAAATACTTCAATTGTCTTTCCGTCATCTGATACCTTCTTGTCACCGTCTGTTACTACAGATGTGTTCTTTACAACACCGTCTTCTATTTCAAATGTGAATGTTGTGATTGTTGTGTAGCCGTCAGGAGCTGCTGTCTCTTCAAGGCTGTACTTTCCGTCAGGGAGATATTCAAGCTCAGCAACGTTTCCGTCGAACTCTACTTCCTTAACGTCCTTGCCGAGTGCTTCGCCGCCGTCTACCTTTACGCCTTCGAGAGTCTGATCTCCCTCAGCTGTAAGCTTGAACTTAGCCTTGCCTGATTCCTCGGGGATAGGCTCGCCGCCTACTTCCTTCTTGTCTATCTTGATGATAGGAGCATCTTCAACAATTATCTCACCGTTTTCGCCGATGTACGACTTTCCGTTTGTAGTTGTATCTACCTTTGATACCTTACCCTTTTCATCAACTGTGAAATTGAACTTTGTTACTACTGAGTAGCCTGTAGGAGCTGTATCCTCTACGAGAGTATAGCTGCCTGCTGCAAGATATTCAAAGTCAACTGCGTTGCCCTTGAACTTTGTCTCGTTTGTATCCTCTGTTACCTCAGTGCCGTTTATCTTAACGCCCTTGAGGCTTGCACCCTCATCGTTTGCGATAAGTGTGAACTCTGCCTTGCCTGCACTCTCAGGGATAGGCTTTGCACCGAGAGCTTCCTTGCTGAGCTTTACGATAGGAGCATCTTCAACTACGATGTTGCCCTTTTCGTCCTTGTAGGATCTGCCGTTTGTGGTACTCTCTACGCTTTCAACATTTCCGCCCTTTACAGTGAACTTGAACTCTGATACTACAGAGTAGCCTGCGGGAGCTGTATCCTCAACGAGGATATATTCGCCGTCTTTAAGTCCTGTGAATGTAGATGTAAGACCGCTGAACTTGTACTCCTTGACATCGCCCAGCTCTTCACCGCCGTTGATGCTTACACCCTTGAGTGTTGCACCACTGCCTGATGCCTTGATAGTGAACTCAACTTCACCCTCAGCAATATAATCGCCGCCAAGTGCCTTCTTATCAAGTGTGATAGTACCCTTCTTTGTGTTGAGGAGATACTCGCTTGTACCGTCGCCTGCGATGATACCGTCCTTGATGATTATTGTCTTAGGCTCAGCAGCCTCATAACCCTCAGGAGCTTTCTCTTCTTCGAGGAGGTACTCACCGTCCATAAGACCAACGAATACCTTTGGATTTTCACGCTTTGAATTCCACTTTGCAGACTCGCCGACCTTGATGTTCTTTGCGCCGACGATATCCTGTACTGCCTTATCAGAAGCCTTTACGAATGTAAGCTTCATATCAGCACCCTTGCCTGCTGCGTCAGGTGTTGTATTTCCTACTGAATCGTAGTATTTGTATATGCTTATTTCGGAGATGCTGTCTGTGATAACGATCTCATCGCCGTTCTTAACAGCAAAACCAGTTGTGTCTGCACTCTTTAATGTTACTTCGCCGTTTTTGATCTCGAAAGTGAATTCTGACTCGACCTTGGCAAAACCATTGGGTGCTGCTGTTTCCTTGAGGACGTACTCGCCGTCGTCAAGGCTGGCAATATTAACAGTGCCGCCCTTGAAGGAAATGGTCTTATTGTCAGTGGAAAGGATAGCTGTGCTGTCCTTGAGATCTTCCTTATTGTCAGAGCTCTTTGGCTTTAACAATACTCCATAGTTATCGATTTTTTTGTTGCCCTTTGAGCAGTGGATAATACACTCTGTTCCATCGTCAAGCTTAACGGTATAATCGCCTTCGTACATACCTGTTATGATAAGCTGATCTGTTGCACTGCCCTCATATAAATATGTGTTCTGCTTGCTGCCTGTATTAACAGCCTTGCCGTTAATACGTATATGATTCATTGTCTTTCCGCGGACTGTGAATGACTGTGTACCGTTGAGCTGTATCTCAACGCCCTTGTCATTGTAATCATCGCCGTCTGAATCGGCTGCTTCACTAACTTCACCTATTATGTCATAAGCTTCATCTTCATCAAGTGCGATAGAAACGTTTCCGAGAGAACTATTATCTGTTCTCGAAAGCTCGAACTCAGCACCTTCAACTATGTTGCCGCCGATATCAGCCTTACTTATTTTAATAGTCTGGATATTATCGTAAAGTGTTACAGTGTCCTGTGAAGCTCCTGTATCCTTGCCGCTTGTCATTGCAAGTCTTCCGTTTGTATCCTTTGAGATAACGAAAGTCTTTGAAGAAGCTGAAAGATAACCTGTAGGAGCTGAAAGCTCTTCGATAGTATAAGTACCGGCAGGGAGACCTGTGAATGCTACATTAGAACCTGTTGTAGTGAATTCGTATGCAGCCTTCTTGTCTGATGCGGTATTCTCTATTGCGTTTGAAGAAAGCTTGTATGCAGCGAGCTGTGAATCAACACTTTCGAGCTGTATACCGTGTCCGTTATCTGTAAAGTACTGTACGTCCTTTGCAGTTACAGCAGACATATCTATCGGCTGATCGTATTCATCAACACCCGTGAGTCTGAGAAGAGCTCCCGAAACAGGTGAATCTACGCTGCCGGAAACAGTTCTTGCCTTACGGATAAATGCTGTATAAACTTCATCAACAGCTGTTATTGAAGCTGTTTCAGAGCCTGACTTATCCTTTGCGATAACTCCTGTTGTATTATCGGAAGTTACCTTGCCGTCGCTTACAGTGATAACTGTAGACTTTATTGGCTGACATCCCTCTGGAGCATTTTCCTCGCTGAGGATATACTTGCCGTCAGGGAGTCCCTTTAAAGTAAGATCGGTATCAACTGTTGTCCACTTGATAACAGAACCGCTGATAACGGGCTTGCCCTCTTCAACGCTCTTGCTGTCAAGATTTGATGTTACGCCGCTGAGTGTCTCACCCTCCTGCTCGGGAGCATCAAGTGTGAGAACCATATGCGCACCGCTGATCTTTTCGCCTGCGTTCTTTACGCTGTAGCCGTCAGAAGTTGTCTCTGCGATCTCGGTAGTATCCTTGACCTTTGAGAAGGTAACATCTGATACCTTCTTTTTCACAGGTCTTTCCTTTGAGAATGAGTAGTATGGATAGAAATGAGCTTCAGCCTTTGTGTGCTCAATGCTCTTAGCTATTATGCTTCCCTCATTGTTACCGCCGTCGTTGCTGTATGAAGCATTCGGTGCAACGATATGACCGCCGCCGAATTTGAAGTTTACTTCTGTTGAATCAGGGAAATTCCATACCAAATTCATTCCTGCATCAAGGTTTATCTGACCGTTCTGAGTGGTCTCACTGTCACCGAGTGCATGGAAAGCAGTTGTATTTTTTCCTGCCTCAACACCTGCGAACTCAACAAGCTTAAATCCGCCCTCACCGTTTCCGTCGAAAGCAAGATTTGCCTTTTCTACGTCCTCAAGTGTGATAGTGTATCCGCCTGTTGCGATCTTCTCGATATTGCCTTTAAGGCTTATAAGGTTTGCTGATTCAAAGATCTCCTTAGGGATAACGATATTTGAGGGCATAGTGTCGAAATCAATTGAGATGACTTTGATGTTATTGCCGAACCAAAGCTCTCTTTCCTCAATATCGCTTTCCGTTAACTTGTATGCATCGGAAGCAGTTTTCTTAGCCTCCGACCACTCGGATATCTTGGCGAATGCCTCGCCGAAATCAATGAAGTCGTTATCTATCTTCTTGAACTTTGAGTCTTCGGAATCAAGATACGAAAGCTCTCCACTGTGCTGGTGGTAGTAAACCGGCTGTCCCTTATAGCGTTCTCTTATGTCTTCGCCATAAAGGAACGGGGCTTCACTCTGATAGTTTCCTGTCTTTTCGATATTGCCTATAAACGATGGTGATACAGCACCTTCACCGAAGTGATCTATTACTCCGGTACCGCCTACAGCGATCGAACCGACCGTATGATTGCCGATATTGGCATCATCCTTGACAAAGTATGCATATTCGCTGAGAATATCTTCAACGGCATATTCTTTGCCATACTTCGGGTTCAGCGTTTCATCTCCGGCAGAAGCCGACGGAATGTTTGACGGAAGGGCATAGGTGACCGCCAGAATTCCTGATGTAACGCCACTTAAAAATCTTTTCCCCAAAGATTTTTTCATGGTCATAACCAATCCTTTCTTTATGTTTTTTACAATTCCCCGTAAAGTACCCTTTTGCTTGTCCGCATTTTGATAGGATTACAGAATTTTGCACTTATATTATATCATAACGATATACTAATTGCAATATTTTAACACTAACTAAATTTCATAAATATTTTTAGAATATTTGTGCACTTTGTTCCTCATCAACGTTTCTTTTTACTTTTTGATAGCAAGTTTACCAAAATACCGTCATTTTGAGTCAACTGCATTTGTGACAACAGTTGACCTTCGGTCAAAGTTTTTTCACAAATCCGCTCTACAGATTGTACTTAGAGTATTTTATTTTATTAGTTCAATTATAAAACCAGCGTTACAAAAGGTTATATTTGTAACATATGTACTATTTTTGAACAAGCTGTTAACCTTTTTCTGTAGATTGAGCCCTTTACAAACTTTACAAAATGTGATATCATATATGTATTATATGCATTGTATTATATCCCTTACGGGGGAGTAGTAACAAGGAGGAAAATTTTAAATGAAAAGTTTCAAGTTCAATGCCAAGACCATTGTATTGCTCGGTTTGCTGACTGCGATCATAGCAGTATTCTCGTTCACGCCGATCGGCTCTATCCCTGTAGGTCCGCTGGTAATCACGCTCAACATAATCCCTATCGCTATCGCGGCTATCACCATGGGACCGATAGGCGGCGCGATAATCGGCGGCGTTTTCGGTATATTCAGCTTTTTACAGTGCTTCGGCATCGGAATACTGAGCGGCATGGGAGCTATACTTGTTGACATCAATCCTGTTTTTGCTTTCATTCAGCGTTTTGTACCGCGTCTGCTCGACGGTTTCCTTGCAGGACTTATTTTCCAGCTTCTTTCAAAACTCACAGATGTACGCATCTCATGTTTCGTTACAGGTTTCTTTACAGCTCTTATGAACACAGCATTTTTCATGCTTTCACTGGTGTTCCTCTTCGGAAACACAGATTACGTTCAGGGACTCATGAAGGGCAAAAGCGTAATTCCTTTCATCATAAGCTTCGTAGGTGTGAATGCCCTTGTTGAAATGATAGTTTGTACTCTCATCACAGGTGCAGTCGGAACTGCTCTTTTCAAAGCAAAGCTCATAAAAGCTCCCGAAAAAAACACAGACTGACAACAGCAAAGCCTTTTCCGTGATCGGAAAAGGCTTTTTATTTTTCTAAGCATATAACCTGTATTTACTATTGCCGTAAAATGAAATAAGCATACTCTGCTTTTTTCAAAAATTGCGGTCAACATGAGTGCATAAAAGTGTTATTTTGCACGTTTTACTATGTATACTTTATACACCGATTTCACACATTGGCTCAACATTTTGTCTAAAAAGCTATTCATTTTTGGCTCAGCCAAAATGATACGCCGTCTATCACCGATCAGGCTTGCGGCTTTATATAGCGTTAAATACTCCCCTTAAAGGGTTTACGACGATATTTGGTTATTTTGTTTAAATATGTATAACAAAACGTATAATCACACTAATTTATAAAATTTGGTTGAAAGACTGTGATATTTTTAACGTTTTGCTCAAAAATTGCAAAATTAAGAGTTTATCTATTGACAGCGCACAAAATAGGTGATAAGATGTAGATATAATATATAAGGAGAATGAATAATGTACAACAGAGCATTCCTGTTCAACGGCATCGGTTCAAAACCCGAAAAGCTTCTGGTCAATCTGCCGCCTGAACTCATGGACAAGTACGAATTCTACCTTGAAACTGCATTCACCAGGCTCGGACTAAACAAAGATCTCGAAAAAAACAAAGCTTACGACGGAAGAGTCGCAGAGTGGTTGATATCTCTCATATGTGACAGAGTCGTTTATGAATACTACATAAGCAAAGACATAATACCGGATATAGGCGCAGGATACAGCTCGGGAATAGTGAGCATAAGCAGCTGCTTCGGAGCTGTGCCACATGAATTCGCACACGACATAATCATGATGAACCGCGCTACAATGCGCTGTCTTGAGGAGCACGACGAAAAGCTCGATATGGGTATCGTCATCGGCTTCTCCTATAACGACATCGAAGAGATGTTCGCAGACAAATTCTCACCCGATGAGATCATAATCGGAAGCGGAAATTCAAAGTTCCACGTTATGGTCAGCGGACGTGCAGATGCAGTCGAAAAAGCACTTCTTCTTTGCCAGAACGAGGGTGCTATCAAGGCTTTCAGCTTTGGTACGGGCGTTGCCTACCACCACCCGATAATGAAAAAATATTCTAAGGAGTACGTTGATTTTTGTGCTTCTACAGAATATAAAGATCCTGTATATCCTATCCTTTCCATATTTAACAGAGAGGTTATGACTACAGGCAAGCAGGTCATGACGGAAAATCAGCTGAACGTGTATACCCCCATACGCTGGGATCTTGCACTTAATAAGCTTGAGGAACTGGGCGTGACTGAATTTTTTGACGTAAGTGCGAACGGCGCAGTAAGCAAGTTCTCACGAGTAAGCAGGAAATGTAAGATTTACACTCTTGAAGATGTGTAAGTTTTCCATATCCCTTGCAAAAGGGGAATAAATTTATTGGAGGTTTAAAAAATGAGAGAGATCACAGAAGAAATCAGACAGGAGATCAAGGATATGATCTTCGACTACTACGCAGAGGAATGTGAAGTAGAGAAAGACGAGATCACTATGGATACAAATCCACAGGAAGATCTTGGCAGCGATTCCCTTATGTTCGTTGAACTTATCGAAATGACTGCCGACAAGTACGACCTTGACATCAAGCTCCAGAGCATCGGCAAGTATATGCTCAAGGCTCCTATGAACACAATGAGCGATGTTGTAGAGATGTTCTGCAAGATCTATCAGTACGGAAACGACATCGTTAATCAGTGAGAGGTCTGAATGTTAAGGACAAATTTATCAGAGCTGTATGCCGAAGATAATATTGCTGTACTTACAATTGACAACGGGCCGAAAAATCTTCTGACTGAGCCCGAATTCGCAGACCGTAAGAAGCTCCTCGGCTGGCTGGACGAAAATCCACAGGTAGGGGCTCTTATTATAACCGGAAAAGGAAGACATTTCTCACACGGTGCAGATGTTTCCCTTTTCGGTACATCAGACAGCAATGAATTGTCGGCAAAACTTGAAAACGCAAGAGAGCTTCTTCGTACTATCGAAAAGCTCCCTATCATCACTGCGGCTGCTATAAACGGCGGCTGCTTCGGCGGCGGACTTGAAATAGCCCTCAGCTGCCAGTTCAGGATCGCTTCACCATCGGCTTTCCTCGGTCTCCCCGAGATCATGCATGGTGTAGTCCCCGGAATGGGCGGCATGGAAAGACTTTACAGGCTCCTTGGCAAGGAAAAGGCTCTTCAGATGATACTCTGCGGAGAAATGATCGGCGCAAAGGAAGCACTTGATATGGGACTCGTTACTAAGCTCAGTGAGAACAGGAACTCATTCGACGAAACCAAAGCTTTCGTCAAGGAGCTTCTCAACGGAAAGTCTCTCACACAGATACACGCTATAATAGATACTATAAATCTCGCTTCAGATGGAGTTACAGACCCGTCCAAGGGCAAATTTGAAGCAGCTCTTGCGGAGGCTTCAAAGCAATGAAGAAAACTTCGTACCACCTTACGGTAAGGGGCTATGAGCTTGACTCATTCGGCCATGTAAACAATGCTGTATACCTACAGTATGCAGAGACTGCTCTGTGGAACTTCTACCACGTCAGCGGTATACTCGGTGTGCTTGAGGAAGAAGGTCTCTTCCCCGTTATCATGGAAAGCAGCCAGAGATATATGCACGAGCTTCACCTGCTCGACGAAGTAAGGATAGACACGGAAGTCACCTGCACAGGCGGCATAGTCAGCTACAAGCACAAAATAATAAACGAGACTACAGGTCTTGTGTCTTGCAAGGTCACAGGCAAGCTCGTTTACGTAAACAAGGAACGCATAATATGCGATATCCCCGAGGCTTTAAGAATTTGCATAGAGGGCGGAAATAATGACAGTAAATAACAACGGATACGCTGTTAAGGTCACTGACATCTCATCACTGTATGAGCTTGTTGGTTCGGCTGAACAGCTCAGCAACGCTTGTCTCGTAATCGTTTATCCTCAGATCAGCACTGTTGTGGGCAATTCAGAGGAAGAGATCTCTGCTGTAAGAGAGCTCCTCAAAAACGCTGGTTTTATCACAGCAGCAGCTTTTGACGACGATACAGATGAACAGCTTGCTCACGAATTCGATCTCAGACTGAAAAGCAGTGAGGTCGATGAATACGTGGAAAAGCTTTTCAAGGACAAGACAGAAAAACAGATAAAGGAGATAAACGCCTGCTTCACAGCATCGCGTACAGCTCCTGCGGAAAAGGTGCTCGAGATCGAATCGAAAGCATTCTACCGCCTTATGGCAGACAAGAACGGAGGTAACTCCAATGAATGAAAACAACGGCATGATACTTGAAGAACAGGACGGTGTCCTCATTCTTTCAATGAATATGCCAGGCAATAATCTTATGACAGCTGACTTTTTCAGAGAGTATGAAGCCGCTATGGCTGAAATCGAAGAAAAAGCTGCAAATGGCAATTACAAAGGACTAATTATCAAAGGAGCAGGCAGACATTTCAGCGTTGGTGCTGATGTAGATGCTCTGTCAGAACGCTCGGCAAATGAAATCTACGACGACTCGACAGGGGTACTTCCTGAGGGTCATATCAGACAAAAACATTTCTTCACATTTCTTCGTAATCTCCCGTTCCCCGTCATTAGTGTGGTAACGGGTTTCTGTATCGGTTCAGGCAGTGAGATCGCTGTCAACAGCCACTACAGGATAATTGAAAAAAATGCAAGAATAGGTCAGCCTGAATCCACATTCGGCATACTTCCTGCACTGGGCGGAGTTGCAAGAACTATCGAAATATGCGGTATACAGAATGCCTATGGTCTTGTAATGTCAGGTGAGCTCATCCCTGCCGAAGAAGCCTTCCAGCTTGGCTGGGCAGATATCTTCGCAGAGAAGAAACAGGGTATGGCAGAGGCAATGGCTCTTATCGCATACATCTCAGAAAAATACGAAAAATTCGATCACGATAACTACAAAGCTTACATCACCTCTTACTTACTCAGCAAGGAGGCATAAGCATGAAAATAGGTATTATCGGCTACGGAAAAATGGGAAAGGATATTTTCTCGCTTTTCTTTGACAAGCTTACCGATGCACAGTTCGTTGTCATCGACCTTTTCGGTGCCGAGGAAAACACAGCGGCAGTTCTGAAAACACTGGGCAAGAGCCTTAAACGCAAAAAGATAACCGAAGAACAGTATGAATACAAAAAGGACTCATTCCTGTTCACAGACGATACAGCTGCTCTCAGCGGCTGCGATATAGTAATAGAAGCTGTATTTGAAAACATGGCTGCCAAAAAGGATATCTTCGCAAAGGCAGCAGCGGCAGTTTCAGAGGACTGTCTCCTGCTTTCAAACACTTCCTCTCTGGACCTTGCCTCAGTATTCGAGGACGTTCCTCATAAGGAAAGATGCTTCGGATTACACTTCTTCTATCCCGTAAAGCTTACAGGATTCGTAGAACTCAATATACTCCCCGATACCGCCGACAGCTGTATAAGCAAGGCTGCCGAGCTGGTAAAGACAGCAGGCAAAAAGCCTATCGTCTTTTCAGGTGAATATCACATCTATCTCAATCAGATACTTGCTTGCATGGTCTCTCACGCAATATATCTCCGCGAGAGCCTGAACGTCACAGCAGCCGAGCTCAACAAGGGACTGGCAGAAATGTTCCCCGTCGCACCGCCTTTCGAGGTGCTTGACAGTGTAGGTCTCGGACTCATGGCAGGAAGTCCCGATAACTTCCGTATCGAGCGAAACAAGGGGCTTCTCGGATACGGCTGCGAAAAAATGAACGGCTGGCTGAATGAAGGCTGCCCAAAGGAAACTATGTGTTTCCTCGACTTTATGAAGGAGCATGAGACCGACAGCGGAAACTCATGCGAAAAAGCTCCGCTTTATATGGCTGCTCTTATACTTAACGAGACAGTCAATGCCGCCTGTGAATACAGCGGCGACAAAAACGTACTTCTTGAAGCTGTACAGGATACCCTCGGTATCGCTGAGGCTCCTGCTGCTTATCTTGAAAAGTACGGTATCAAATCATTATTTGCAGCTCTTGATGAACTGCACAGCAAAACGGGCTTCGGCTCGTACATACATCAGAGCAAGGATGTATGGCTGAAAACATTGGCATAAACCCACACGACATCTGATATGAGGTAAGATTTTATGAAAAAAGTTGTTATTACAGGCATTGGTGCCGTTACATCAATAGGCTATACTGCCGCAGATTACTGGAATGGTCTGATCTCAGGCAAATGCGGCATGAAAACTATCACACGTATCCCCCTCGACAAGCACGATACCACAGTTGCTGCCGAGGTAGATGAAGCATTTGAGGCTGAAGCAGGCAAATACTGGAAAAAGCGTCAGCTCAATGCAACCACTACTACCACAAGAATGGGACTTGCTTCCGCAGGCGAGGCTATCGCTGACTGCGGAGTTGATATCACCACCTACAACGGCAAAAAAGTCGGCGTTATCTACGGTGTTATCGACAACTCCTTCGAGGATTACGAGCTCGACAAGCCCCTCAACATAACTCTCAAGAAGATGCCTAACGAGCTTCCTGCTCTTGTTTCCATCAAATACGGCTTCACAGGCCCTTCATTCAACGTGAGCACAGCCTGCGCTTCATCAGCATACGCTATGGCTCTCGGAAAGCAGTTCATCGAATCGGGACTCTGCGATATGGTAGTTGCAGGCGGCATCTCAAATACAGTTACACATCTCGTTATAAGCGGATTCAATCAGCTCCTTGCTATGTCCGTAAACCCTGACCCTGCCACAGCTGCACGTCCGTTCACAAAGAACCGTGACGGCTTCATCATGGGCGAGGGCGGCGGAACTGTTATCCTTGAATCCGAGGAAAGCGCAAAAGCTCGCGGAGCTAAGATTTACTGTGAGCTTGCAGGCGCAGCTATGTGCGGTGAAGCTTACAACCTTACAGCTCCAAAAACAGACGGCGTAGGCATGGCAGAGTCTATGAGACTCGCTCTTGACAATGCAGGCATCTCACCTGACGCTGTTGACTACATAAACGCACACGGAACTTCCACAGGTCTCAATGACCTTTATGAAACAAAGGCTATAAAGGAAGTATTCGGAGAAAGAGCTTACGATATCCCTGTATCATCTGTTAAGGCTTCTATCGGTCATACTCTCGGCGCAGGCGGCGCACTTGAAGCAATTGCCTGCATAAAGGCTATGGAAACAGGTATAGTACCTCCCACACTTCACTATGATGAACCGGATCCCGAGCTTGACCTCAATTATGTTCCAAACAAGCCACAGGAACACAAGGTAGATGTTGCTATCTCAAACTCCTTCGGCTTCGGCGGACACAATGCAACTCTTGTATTCAAAAAGTACAACTAACACTACTAATTATCGAATTAGGGAAGTATTATCATCATTCTCACTTATCGCGAAACTAAGCCTTTAGCTCTTAGCCGTCAGCTATTAGCAAATGTGTCGCCTTCGGCTAACGGCTAATGCCTAATGGCTAACGGCTGTATTAAACAGTATTTTTCTTCCCTATTTTACACTGTCGAAAATGATCTAAATTAAATATAAAGGGTATTAAAATTCAAAGATCGGAAAGAATGAAAGGATAAAAGGATATGCCTATCGCACAGATGAAAACTAACTTCAAGTTTGGTTCAGACGCTGCACGTACAGACTTTCTTGACGAAGCTGCATCAGAGCTTTCCGTAATTCTCAGAAAGCCTCTGCCTGCTATAATGGTAATGCTCGATGACTGTTCAATGTATATGAACAAGAGCGAGGATACTGTATTCTTTGCAGAGTTTCGTTACATACTCCCACAGGAATGTGCAGACTGCAAATCAGAATTTCTGAAAGAGCTTGCTGACAGGATGCTCGCTCTTATACAAAAGCACACCCATGTTGATCCGTACCGTATCTATATGCAGTTCACGGAAATGACAAGGGAAGGCGCATGGCGTTACACAGGCTGACCTTATATGAAAGGACAAGATAAATATGAAATGGGCAATAAGAGATTTGCTTAACCCCGTAGCTACACGTTCGCTCCTCTACGGAGCTGATCCCTTTGACCTTGAGTTCATACTCAAGAAGATAGATAATATCAAGGTCAAGAGCGGCAAACAGATACAGGGTGTATGGCTTGATGAATGGCACGCAAAGATAGACCGCTATACTGAGCTCCGCGACAAAGCAGAGGCAGCAGGCAACAAGATCTCTGCAAGGGAATATGCAAAGATGATAACACAGTGCCACTACGCTTGCTTTATGGTAAACATTGAAGATGTAGAACACAAGACTGAAATATATAAAGGTCTCGAAGAAAGCTACAAACACTATATCAAGCTCTGCAAAAACAAAGTTGAATATATTGAAATAGATACTAAATACGGCAAAATACCTGCTTACATACACTACCCTGACTCGGGCAGAAAAACAGGCTATCCTGTAGTTATCACATACTCAGGTATCGGAAGCTGCAAGGAAGAGCTTGAAATGCTGGCTGCTCCCCTCAACGAAAGAGGTATCGCAGTCATCACACCTGATATGCCCGGTGCAGGTGCAGCAATTATCCACAACAATATCAAATGCGGCGGCAAACAGATAGAGGCTGCATTCAAAGGAATATACGACTTTATAAAGAATTCACCCAAGCTCGATGAAAACAATATCGCAAACTTCGGACTCTGCATGGGCGGCGGATACGCTTTCCGCGCAACAGTAAAGAATAAGAAGGTAAAGGCTTGCGTAAGTCTGTTCCCTCTCCTTATGAACTTCGCAGATCAGGGCAGTATCCCTGTATGGATGAAACGCGGCAAGTGGAGCTCATATCAGTACTCTGACGATTACCTTGAGGGTATGAAAACTCTCGAAGAGGGTACACACAAGGCTGACTTTCTTATGGTATACAGCAGCGATGACAACTGGATGACTCCCGAGGCTTCACAGAAGCTTCTTGACAAGGCTCAGGGCTATAAGGAGAGCATACACATCGAGGACAAGCCTGCTTACGTTTCCGAGGAAACTATCATGCACGCAATGCCTGTTGGCGAGCAGTATCACTGGGTAAAGCATATTGCAGCAGACTTCATCGCAGAAAGACTTAATGGGGGAAAATAAAAATGTCAGAAAAATTTTTCGATTACTACGAAAAATACGCTAAGGAAACACCTGATAAGGTGCTCCTGAGAATAGATGAGAACGAGCTTACATACGCTCAGTTTATGGAAAAGACAGCAGTGCTCGGCTCTGCAATGAAGAAGATAGGTATCGGTGAGGACGACAAGGTGGGCATCTGTATGCCTAACAGCATCGAGTGGTTCATCGTTTACTGGTCAGCTGTAAGAATAGGCGCACAGCCTGTTCCTATGGATCCTCAGAGCGGCTCACTGGAGCTCTCAAAGCTTATCCCTGCTACAACCTCAAAGGTAATGTTCGTAACAGAGAAGTACAGAAACAACAATATCATCGCAGCTGTTAATGCTCTTGTGCCTTCACAGATAACACTCGACAAGGTTATATGCTTTGCGGACAACAGCGTTATACCTGCTGACTCCTGCTACACATCTGCTGAAAAGTTCATGGCAGAGTACGGCAGCAGCGAGTGCGATATATACGAACCTGCATATCTCCACACACTGTCACTTGCCTGCACATCAGGCAGCACAGGTATCCCTAAGCTGCTCTCAGTACCTTCGGGCGGATTCCTTTCCACACAGAAGGATATGGGCGACTACCTTGGATTCAGGGCTGACGACGTAATGATGCTGGGCATGACCCTCTATCATCAGGGCGGCTTCGGCATGGGACAGCAGATGGTTCTCAAGGGCGGTACAGTTATGTATCAGCCCCAGTTCAACCCTGTAACATTCCTTGAAACTATAGAGAAGTACAAGATAAGCGTTATCCAGCTCACATCTACACTGGCAAAGGTGCTCCTTTCCACACCTGATTTTGACAAGTACGACCTTTCAAGCGTTCGTATAAGCTACTGGGCAGGAGAAGTTCTCCCCAAGGAGATAGCTGATATCTTCGTTGAGAAGCTGGGTATCCGTGTAGTAAACGTTATCGGTTCTTCCGAGACCTGCACAATGGTAGTATGGGATTCCGCTATCGACAACGGTACAGACCCAAGCGACTTCAAGAAGCTCAGCTTCACAGATGTACGTGTTATCGACGAGAACAAGAATGAAGTACCCGAGGGTGAAACAGGCGAGCTGTGCGTATATACAGACGGCGTTATCACTGAATACTTCGGCAATCCCGAGCTCTCCGCTGAGAAGATACTCACAGACGAGCAGGGCAGACGCTGGTTCTGCACAGGCGACCTTGTAAACAAGCTCCCCGGAGGTATAGTTCGTTTCGCAGGAAGAAGCAAGCGTATCATCAAGCGCGGCGGAAACCTTGTTCACGCTGAGGAAGTTGAGGCTTGTCTCCTTACTCATCCAAAGATAGCAGCCGCAGCTGTTACAGATGAGCCGCATCCTGTTATCGGTCAGCAGATCGTTGCATATATCCAGCCAAAGGGCGAAGAAAAGGTAACACGCGGTGAGCTGGCTCGTTACTTCGACGGCAAGCTCTCAGCTTACAAGGTACCTGATAAGGTAGTTCTCGTTGAGGAAATACCAAAGGATATCGGCAAGATACAGTTCAAATACCTTAGAAAAAAGGAGTATAAATAATGAATAATCTTAAATTTGAAGACTTCACACAGGCTATCTCCGATTATGTGGGAGTTGACGCTTCTGAGATAACAAGAGATACTGACGTTTATGATGACCTCTATCTCGATTCACTTGGACTTTTCGGTCTGGGCTCAGAGATAACAGAGACATTCAAGCTCAATGTACCTCTTTCACTGGTTGCTTCTATCAGCAAGGTAGGCGAGATCTTCGATCTCCTTAACGAAAAGGGCACACCTGTTGAGGAATAATATGGTATTATTCTTCTTTTCACACGCAGGCGGCTCTGCAAAGAGCTATGTCTCATTCAAACGTTTCCTGCCAAAGGATCTGACAGTTATACCTATGGAGCTCTCAGGACGCTTTACACGTATGTCAGAGCCATTACTTGACAACGTTGCTGACTGTATAGCAGACCTCATAGAAAAACATTCCGAGGAGATCAGCGGAGAATATGCACTTTTCGGTCACAGCATGGGCACAGTCCTTGTGACGGAATTTATCCGCCAGACTAAGGCAAAGGGACTCCCCCAGCCCTGTCATATCTTCCTTTCGGGAAAAAATCCTCCCGATGAAGAAGTACACTGCTTCGAGAATGTGGAAACTGCTTCCGATGAAGAAATAGTATCGTTCTTCACTGCAAACTCTCTTTCGGCAGCTGCACCTGTTCCACAGCAGGATAATGCACTAAAAAAAATACTCGACCGCATACTATGTACAGATGTGCGCATGGCGGAAAGATATAAGGCTTCCCCCGATGACGTTAAGTTCGGCTGTGATATCACAGTGATATACGGCACGGAAGATCCTCTTATGCAGAATGTGGATATGAACAGCTGGAGCAGATTTACAGACGGAAAGTGCAGCCTGTATCCGTTTTCGGGCGACCATTTCTACTTCCAGCAGCACAAGGAAGAAGTCTGCAATATTATCAAAGAAAAACTTCATATATGATCACAATGGCGGACAAGAGGCAATTCCTCTTATCCGCCATTGTTTTACCCTCATTGAACAATTTCTATATCTTTTTTCGTTATATCGGTAATGGTCCCGGTTTGACAGGTATCGTCGGATCAGGACGCTGGACAGGATCAAGAATAGGAGGCAGTATCCTTACATTTACAGCTGCTGTATCAGTTATCCATAAGCGTCCTATCATAGTTACAACGCAGAAATATCTGCCTGGGGTATAAGCATTATACTTATATGACGTAGCCCCCTCGATAGGACCGTTCTCGTCATACCACTGAAATCTGAGTCTCAGCAAGTCTATATCGTCCATTGACTGTATTTTTTTCTCAGGTCTTGGGAAGGAATGAGCTTCGTCTATCATCTTGAGCTTCTTGCCAACTTCAAGGACAGCCATTTCACTGGGCTTTATGTTGAACTTATTCTGCTTCAGTACGAACTCTGTGTCTTTGTACGGATTAAAATTCCGCCCAGTCTGCGGTCTCAGCTCAGGTTCTAATTTCACTATATTCTCAGGATCCAAGCTTTTCGCGCCTGCGGGCAAAGCCGTCAGTCCGCATAGCAGGACTGCACTTGATAGTATGCATAGTGTTTTTTTCATGATCGTTTTCATATAAGCCCCTCCTTAGTAATAATTTAGTGTATTTAAAACGTCTCGCGTTTAATGGTTATTGTGACTTTATTTTATCACACTGTTCCGAAAAATGATAGATAACAAATGTCATTGCCATAGTGACATTTGTCACTTTTTTCGGCATATTGGTACTACAAATATAAGCAAGGGCGCACTTCCGTGCGCCCTTTATACTCAATATTCATTTATATCTTAATGCTCAGCAGCTGCTGCCTTTTTTACGGCAGTACCGATAGCTGCACCGCTGTACTTTACCTTGCGGACGAGCAGAGTGATGATAACCATAGCTGCTGCAAATCCTAACTGTATCAGATAGCACTGTATTACCTCATTTAAACTGAACTGAGTGATATCAGCTATCATATTATTTGCTCTTACGTACCAGTAAGCAGGCAAAAATCTTGCAACAGAAAGCACCTTGTCGCTGAGTACCTCCACAGGGATAAATATACCGCAGAAGAAGCTCATACCAAGTCCGAGCACCTGAGTTATAAGGTTGAGTACGTTGTCCTTGGGTTCAAAGCTTGCTACAAGCACAGCCATAGTGCCGACAACCACAGCGAATATAAAGCTGTTGAGAACTGCGTACCACGCTCTTCCTGTGTAAAACTCCTTGTTGAGTATCATACCGCCTATCATAAACAGCAGCCATATTATAAACACAAACAGGAAGCTTCCGAGGAACAGCTGGAATGTATACGAAGATTCTTTCAGGCATGAGCAGTTTGTACGGTAGCGTATATCCTTCTTGTTCATAGTGACAAGCACAAGGCTTACTACGCTGATAATTATAGATACGAGTATATATGGCATATACTGGAAATAGCCTGCAAAATCAACGCTGAAGTGTGAATTGCCGCCCTTGTCTATCCTGCTGAGCATATTCACCTCTGCATTCTGAGACATTGCGTCTTCTGCATTTGCAACAGCCTCATCAAATGCCTCGCCCATGCTGAGATAAGCCTTTACTGTGCTTACATACTCGTCAAGGAACTGTCCCATATATACTACAGAAAAGCTTTCGTCAAGATGATAGCTGCTGAAAAGCTCTGCTGTTTCCCCTGCTCTGAGCTTGTCGGCATAACCCTTATTTATAATAAGTGCATAATCTATCCTTCTGTAGTAAAGTGAATCTAAAATGGTATCCTTATCCTTCTCTATTTCAACTATATCATTGCTTTTCTTTATAATTTCTGCCAGCGCGTGGCTTTCGGGAGTATCGTCCTCATCGAAAATGCTTATATCCAGCCTTTTGGCTTCAAACTTGTTATCATTTGTCGAAGCGTTTGCAATAATTGCCGATATGGCAAAAAAGCAGACGATATATATTAATGCTGAGGGAAGCCTGCTCCTCATTACCTTGAACATCGCCTTAAATACTTGCATATTTCTTCCTCCTTGAAGTTACAAAGCCAAGAACTATAAACATAACGGATATTACCGCCATAGTTATGAGCTTTGTTATGAAACGGTCATAGTCCTCATAGATATTGAGGCAGTAGAAGCAGTCAGCGATCACTGCTGCGGGATTGATGTTATTGAACCACGGTATCCTTGCTGCAATAATAGCCTTCATATTGCCCACCATAAGGCCGCTGCAAAAACACAGCAGCATTGATATTGAAACAAGCAGCGCACTCTTTGCCTTTTCTCCTATGTGGGTAAGTGAACCAACAAAGAAACCGAAGGAAACACCTGTGATACCGCCGAGTATTGCCGAAGGATAAACCAGCCACAGTCTGTCGCCGAAATCTACTTTGAGAACGAATGCAAGATAAGAAACACATATTACCATACATATGGTCTCAAGGATAAAGCTGCCTGTAAGACAAGCGAGTATGCTTATTGATTTTTGTACGGGTGAGCAGTTGTTTCTTGCGCCGAGAGGTGAAAGGTTAGCCTGATTTTGCATAGTGATATGCATACCTGTTATACAGCCGAACATTGCTACCATAGCGATGAGGTTGTAGAAATACTGTATATACATATCGGGGTTGCCCTGTGTAAGAGGTATATCCCTGCACGAAGAAGCTGTCTCAGATGTAAGTGAAGCGATGACTTCCTGTGCCTTTTCGGGAGCAGTATTTATAGCGTCCATAGCTATTTTTTCACGGACTTTATACTGCTCGATAAAGGATTTCAGCATCGTCTCACGTATGCCCTTTTCCTTAACTGTAAGACTGATATTGTCGGAGGTAAAGATTATTCCCTCTACCTTGCCGTCATCAAGCATCTTTTCAGCCTTTTCCTTATCTGTAAAGCTGGCTTTGAGGAAGGGTTCATCAGACTTTTCAATGCCCTCGATGACCTGTCTGAAAGCTGCATTTTCGCTCTCTTCAACTATGGCAACGGGTATTGAACTGAATTTCTCGGTCTTTTCGTAAATGCTTCCGAAAGCTATCTTAAAACAAGTGCCGAGGATTATTGGAAAAAGTATGAGCCATATGATAAGGTCTTTTGTGCGCAGACCGTTTTTCAGCTCATATTTAAGGATATGCATGAACATGGTCATTCCTCCTTGTCTCTGAGGGCTTTTCCTGTTATTTCAAGGAATACGTCATTGAGCGTCGGAAGCTCTGTATATACTCTGCCGAAGCTGAGCTCGTTCTTCTGAAGCACTTCAAGTACTCTTATAAGATTATGCTTGCCGCCCGAGCAGTAAACGGTGAGCTTGCCGTTGCTGAGGTCAGTATCGTATACATGAGGCAGTGAAGCTATCTCTTTTACGATATTATCAGGTACATCAAGTATCTCGATAGTGATAGTCTCTGTATTCTTTATCATGCGTTTCAGCTCGTCCTTAGTACCCTCAGCTACTTTTCTGCCCTTGTCCATGATAGCTATGCGAGTACATATCTGCTCTACCTCTTCCATATAGTGCGAGGTATAGATGACTGTAGCACCGTTTCTGTTGAGCTCCTGTATGCCTTCGAGGATACGGTTCCTGCTCTGAGGGTCAACTGCAACTGTAGGCTCGTCAAGGATTATTAGCTTTGGCTTGTGAGCGATACCGCAGGCGATATTCAGTCTGCGAAGAAGTCCGCCCGAAAGCTTTTTCGGATAGAACTTTCTGAAATCCCCGAGCTCTACGAACTTTATTGCTTCCTCAACATATTCCCTGCGCTTTGCCTTGTCCTTGATATAGAGTCCGCAGAAGTAGTCGATATTCTCGTAAACTGTAAGCTCATCAAAAACTGTAACGTTCTGCATGATAACGCCTATATCCTTTTTGATGTCGTAGCTTACGGGAGTCATCTTCTTTCCGAATATCTCGATATCGCCCTTGTCAAAGGCAAGAAGTGACAAAAGACAGTTGATAGTAGTTGTCTTGCCCGAGCCGTTAGGTCCGAGAAGTCCGAATATCTCGCCCTGTTTTATTTCAAGGTCAAGGTGATCCAGTGCGATGAGATCACCGTAGCGTTTTACAAGATTATTTATTTTTATAACTGTGTTTTCCATAGCAGTTCCTCCCTGTTGTGTTTTACTGTAATCATTATACCTCAGCTGAAAAGCATTTTGTAGTGTCTGGAGTCAGTTTTTGCATATGACATTTGTCACATTGTGTACTTGAAAAAAATGTACCGCTATGATATAATAATGAAAAGATCACGGCATAAAGGAGCAATTATGGACATTATCGTAATAGATGACGACAAGCTCGTGGCTCTGTCGCTTAAAACTATACTTGAAAATTCGGGCAAGGTCACTGTTGCTGCTATGGGTTCAAGCGGCAAGGAAGCAATAGAGCTTTACAAAAGTGTCAGACCTGATGTTATACTTATGGATATACGCATGGAGGGCATGACGGGTATCGAAGCAGGCGAGGTCATACTGAAAGAGTTTCCCGACGCTAAGATACTTTACCTCACCACTTTCTCGGACGATGAGTACATCATCAAGGCACTGAACATGGGTGCAAAGGGATATATACTCAAACAGGACTTTGACGGCATAGTCCCAGCACTTGAAACTGTCATGGGCGGACAGAGCGTTTACGGCAATACCATAATGAATAAGCTCCCCGAGCTTATGAAGCCCAAGGAGCGATATGACTTTGCTGCTCACGGTATAAGCGACAAGGAGCGCGAGATAATGGAGCTTGTTGCAGAGGGACTGAGCAATAAGGAGATATCGGGCAAGCTTTTCCTCGGCGAGGGCACTATCCGCAATTACATAAGCAATCTCCTTGACAAGCTGGAACTCCGCGACAGAACTCAGCTTGCAGTATACTATTATACAGAAGTAAAAGGCATATAAAAGTAGGGGCGGATAGTATCCGCCCATTATTTTACATTCATGTTGACAAACAAAAGGGCTGCACATTATCGTGCAGCCTTTTTGCTGTATAGTAAGTAATTAATTAGAGAGAACCTTTTCCGAGGAGATACTCCTGAATTTTCAGAGCATCGTTTGCAGTAAGACCTGCGCTCTTCTTATCAACGTCTGCATTTGCAGCACCCTGTTCTGTAATGTGGTTCTGGTCGTTACCATTTACACCGTACTTGTTAGGATTTGCAAGAGCCTGCATTATCATAACTGCGTCAGAGAGATCTACCTGACCGTCACAGTTTGCATCACCGCTGAGAGTTACATTTACGAACTGTGTAGGCTGTGCAGATGTTGTAGTAGTTGTTGTGATCTGTGTTGTAGTTGTAGTAGTCTTTGTAGTAGTTGTTGTCACCTTTGGCTCAGAGCTGCCAACCTTGTATACAGGCTTGATAGTAATGCCTTCGCTTACAGGAACTGTGATAGTATCGGAAGTTGTATCTGAAACTGTTGCACCTGTTACCTCCCAGTGATCGAAAGCATATCCGTCCTTAGGAGAAGCTGTTGCAGTTACAGGGAAGTCTGTGAAATACTTACCACTCCATGTGCTCATAGAATCATCAAACTTGATAGTATTGAGCTGTAATGAGCCCTTGCTGCTGTCGTTGCTTACATTAACTGTAGCAAGGCTGCCAGTGAGATTCATATATGTCTTCATCTGGCTTGTAACATTGCCGTATCTTGTGTTGTAGAATGTTTCGAGAAGCTTATAATCTTCCTCAAATGTCTGCTCATTGTGAGTGTGCTTTGAAGATGGGAAACGCTTGTATGTATCAAGGATCTGCTGCTTGAAGCCCTTGTAGTAGTTTATAGCTTCTGTAGTCTTCTTTGTATCGAAGTTGTAGTTTGCAAGATCCATGAATGTAAGCTCAAACTGCTGTCTGAATGTCGGGTTCTTCATAAGATTTGAGAATGCGCCGCTGAGAGAACCGCCGCCTCCCATGAAGCCTCCGAATCCGCCCATGCCGCCACCTGCAGCCTGATTGAAGCTGTTGTAGGTAGGACCTGTCTCGCTAACCTTGTCAGCAAGGTTAGAGCTGTACTCTGTATCAAACAGTACCATTCTCCACTTGCCGTCTGCATATGGATTTTCAGGATCTACAGCATTTGAACGCCATACACCTGTATTATTATTTGGCCAGTCGTGGTTAGCCCAGTAGATCTGAGCTGCGAAATAGTCAATGAAGCTCTGTATATCAAGCTCTGCGCAAGCTCTCTGATAGTTCTCATCGAGAGTCATATCAACTCTTGAAAGGTTACCGAGGAGATTGTTCCACTCGCTGAGATCCTGATCGTTGCCGTCCTCAAGAGAATTGTTCTTGATAAAGCAGACATCATTCTTCTTTATGCCATAGTGTGACTTGAAGTAATCTGAGTTATACTTCTCCATGAGCTGGTAAATGCCCCAGAACTCACCGTCGATAAAGAGGATACACTCGCTTGTAGCCTGTGTGGTCATAGCTCTGTCAGTAACAAGTGACTGTGCTATAGAATCACGGAAGAAACCTGCCATATTGTCGTTACCGCCGTTTCTGATAGTGAAGCCGTCAAACGTGTCGATGACCTTGTTGTTCTTAGCCTTTGTAGCTTCTCCTTCAAAGAGATCGTATTCAACACTGCTCTTGCCGTAATCCTGACGAGCAAAGATGTTGAAGCTCTTCTGTGGCCATGCACGGGAAGCAGCACCCTTTGTTCTGATGCCTACGTCCTGAGAAACTACGCTCTTGCCGTTCTCGAATATCTCGATATTTGCAGGACGCTCCCAATCAGGACCTTTCTGATTGTAGTTAGCCTGTGACATGAATGCCATGTCGCCCATGTTGAAGCCGCCCATACCGCCAGCTCCACCGTCACCGCCGAAGCCTCCGAAACCACCGAAGCCGCCTGCTGCGCCGCCGTTATCTCCACCAGCCTGACCGCCGAAGCCGCCAAAGCCTCCGAAGCCGCCCTGCTGAGCACCGCCCTGCTGTACGTCATCACCGTCTGCAAGTATCTCGGGAGTATCTATGCTGTCAAGGCTGATGCTGTCGAATACAGAAGCATCTTCCTCTTCTTCATCTGAATTTACAACAAGACCGCCTGCACCGCCGAGCTGGAAGTTGCCCTGCTGAGCATCGCCCTGCTGCTGTCCGCCGAAGTTGAAGTTGCCCATATTGAAGCCGCCCTGCTGTGCGTCGCCGTTATTCTGGTTTCCTCCGAAATTGAAGTTGCCCATGTTGAAGCCGCCCTGCTGAGCGTCACCGTTATTCTGGTTTCCTCCGAAATTGAAGTTGCCCATGTTGAAGCCGCCCTGCTGAGCGTCACCGTTATTGTTGCCGTCACCTGCCTGCTGGCCCCAGTTGCCCATGTTGCCCCAGTTACCCCAGTTGCCCATGCCTGTGCCGCCTTCGTCGTATACCTTACCTGTTACGTAGATACCTTTTTCATAATCGAAAAGGTTTGAAGGATCAGTAACGAGAGAGATAACTTTCATATTTCTGTAGCGTTCAACATTTGCTGAACCTATGAAGTATGTCTTTGTTATGATGCTGCTTGTTCTGCCCTGTGAGTCTACTGCCATAGCACGAACTACAGCAGCCTTGAGTACGCCCTCATCAGGAGCAACAATATCAGTATAAGCTGTAACGTCTGTTCTTGCGCTGTACTTGTTAGGCTCACTTGTCATATCCTTGACAGTGATAGCACCTGTGTACTTTTCAGACTCAGTAGTAGGATCGCTGCCGTCTGTTGTATAATAAACCGTAGTTCCCTGCGGAACGTCGATAGTAAGTGCAAAGCCGTTGTCATAGAAACCGCTCTCAGCAGAGAAAGAAGGAGTTCTTACTGCGTTTGAACCCTCGGGAGCAGCATTGTTCTTGCCCGGAGTTGTGCTCATAACGTAGAACTCGCCGCTGCCGTCGGGATACTGACCGTAGGAAGTATCCTTTGCCATATCCTCGAATGTTATCTGTGAAGCGATATTGCCCGAAGCATCTGTAAGTGTGAGAGTCTCACCGCTTGTTGAAAGTCCGAAAGGAGCAATAGAAGCGTTTGTCTCGCCTGCTGTACCGTCACAGAAAAATACCTTTCCTGTATTTGGCTGGATCACTGTACCTGACGGGATAGTAAATCTGTAAGGTGTCTCTGCCTTATCTGTGAGTCCCCAGCCGCTTATATCCACAGGGCTGCTTGAATTGTTGTAAAGCTCTACCCAGTCATACATCTGTCCGTCAGGAGCAGCATATGTAGTATTCTTTGGGCAAACCTCATTGATAGTTACACCTGTAGCTGCTGCTGCCTTTGGTGCAGGATACAGACCTGCTGTACCGAGCAGCATTGCAAGACTCATTATTCCTGCACAGGTTCTTTTTGCTGATTTCTTTGACATAATATTCCCTCCATTTTGTGATTTCCCATATTTTCGTAATTACGCGGCTTAACGCCGTTTTCACATTTTCATCATACCTGTATCATATATTTCCATTCTTAAAATAATCTTAAAGTAATCTTAATAAAATGTCGTTTTTATGCTGCCTGCCGCACATTCATTCTCCGCGATATTACGTTATTTTTCCATATTAGCAATACATCATTATGCACAAATCAGACTAACTAAAAGAGCAAAAACTGAACAAAACATAAAAAGTCCGCAAAAAATGAAAAAGCACAAAATGTTGCGTCTTTCGGTTTTTATCATTCTCATTGTATCTTATTATATATAACGCTTCCGAGTTACGATCGGGCCGTTAATAAAGCTCAAAAACTTGACTATTTCCGCGATATGTGGTATCATTAACTATGCTGCTTACAAATGGTGTTACCAATGATATATACTGTTAATTGATAATTTATATGAGAGAAATGTCCTCCTCAGACGTCTAAGTAGTGAGAGGACATTCCTACGGAAAGGGGGAGCTCATGGATAACGGTGCAAGTAGCTACCGCCGTTACCTTGACGGTGATGATAACGGATTAGTTGATCTGATCCGCGACTATAAAGACGGTCTGATCCTCTATCTCAACGGCATAACAGGCTCTCTCAGTCTTGCCGAGGAGTTCATGGAAGATACATTCTTCAAGCTATCCGTCAAAAAACCTAAATTTTCCGAAAAATGCACCTTTAAGACATGGCTTTATACCATCGCACGAAATCTCACCATAGATGAACTGCGCAAAAGGTCGCGTATTTCCGACACTCCCGCAGATGAATACTATGATATTTCCGACGAGCGGAATATCGAAAGGGAATATTTGCAGGAAGAACAAAAGATCTCGCTCCACAGGGCTATGGAAACCCTCAGCTCCGATTACAAGCAGGTGCTCTACCTGACATTTTTTGAAGAGCTGAGCAATTCTGAGGCTGCTAAGGTAATGCACAAAAGCAACCGTCAGATAGAAAATCTCCTGTACAGAGCAAAGCTCGCGCTGAGATCAAAGCTTGAAAAGGAGGGCTTTGAGTATGAAAGACTATAATGAGATAGCAAATAGTGTTTTTCAGCGCAGAGAAGAATACCTGAAAGAGAAAAAACGCAAAAAAGCTCTGATATTAAGAAATGCCACCATTGCTCTCAGCTGCTGCATTATGATAGCTGTGGGCATAGGCATCTGGAATATCGGTTTGCTGAAGGATATCAAGCCATCTCCTCACAAGGAAGACTACACATTACCATCACCCAACGTAACAACGGCTGTAACAACATCAGATGAGGATATTACCACAGAAATTACTGTCGCTACTGCGGCAAATGATATCCTTGAAACTACGGCAATTGTTTCTGATAATTCTGCGCAAAGCGGAGAAAGCGGTACAAAAACTACCTCCGCAAACGGTCACAGCGGCTCAGGCAATGTGACGACATCACGTTCAGACAGTAAGACTTCGGAAAGCAATGTAAGGACAACTGCTTCAAGCATTGAAATTACTTCTTCCAATAATTCGTCTCATCAGAACCTTACAACTTCACATCATCAGTCACCTGTATTGACCACACTGCGTTCTGATGTCCGCACAACTACTACAACGCCACGAATATCAACACGCACTACAACGCGGCGCACTTCGACCACTACAAGACGTACATCGACCACTACACGTCGAACATCTACCACAACAAGACGTACTTCAACTACTACACGTATTCCTGTAGCTACTACGACTACAAAAGCACAGACAAGACCTGTAACGTCTACTACAAGGATATACACATACTCCCCTGTAGCAACTTCGACTACGGCAGTGTATACAACACGACCTGCGTATTCATCAATGACATCTGTAATGACATCTATAGTTTACACGCAGCCTGCATACACATATTCCCCTGTTGCCACTTCGACTACTGCTTCACATTCTTCCGCACAGCCTGTATATACATCTACGACGCCCACACCTGTATTATCAACAACACACACCGATCCGCCTCACTCTAAATTCTATTATAACAGCACAACATATACAGTGGCGGGATGTGAGAATTTTGATACTTCTTACGCCAAGGAAGAGCTTTACAGAAGTGGTATATATGACGTAGCACTTGGACGACTTACCGTGTATACCGTATATGCTTACAAGGATTTCTCTCCCGATTTCCTGTGTATGGTGGAATTTGATGACGGCGAGACCTTCTTAGGCATTAACTGGGATTACGTTCCTGATAATCTTGGCGAATTTTTAGATGCTATTGACTTCCCTGACAGTTTCAATTTATACTCCTTATATGACTCCGTCAATTCAAAGTATATAAATTCGCCGGATTGTACCCCATTGACAGAATTTCTGAAAAGCAACAAAAATGCAGGCATCATTCAGATAATTGACGACTTCTATCCCAAAACAAAAGTTGAATTTGATTATGATATGCTATCTACAGGTGATGATTATACCTGTATATTTGGACACGTGAGTATATCAGCAGATCAGACATTAGTAATATTCATAGCTGATGATTACGGCCACCGTACATATGAGTTCAACGTTGACAGTACAACTCTTGACAAATTGTACGCATCACTACAAAAAAATGTTTAAAATAGCCCACACCGACCGCAATATTTGGTCAGTGTGGGCAATTTTTGCATATTTCCCTCATTTTGTCCACCAAATATTTCTTTTATAGGTTGTTATCAATTCACATTTTATTTATAATAATAATATAGCAAATAGGCTATAGGGATATTAAAATTTGGAGAAAGCTCCTAAAGTGAACATCGCTGCTGTCAAAGGCAGCAGCGGTCACTCACATTTGTCCGCACAAGTCAAAAGCTGAAGCGGTCAAGCCAGTGCAGATTCTGCAAAACGGACAGTCTTATAAAAAAAGAGAGAAAACAGGCAGTTCTCTCATTGCTATCCGATATTGCAGCAGCTCCTGAGGCAGCGGTGGAAATATTCAGCCCGGCGAACCTGTTACCCTCCCACAAACGCAGTTCCCGATATGCGGCGTATATTTCCACAGCACCTTTGAGGACATCTTTACGATTTCGTTCTTTCTATGCAGATTTACGCAGACTCTGCATGAAAGACAAAATATGTACGTACCGCAAAAGCAGTATGTACGCTTGAATTTCCACTTTCAAGACTATCAAGGAGCTTTTGACCTTCTCTCTGTGTGAGATCAAGGAAGTCTCTGAAAGCTTCTGTATCGGCGAGGCAAACGGCACATTTCGTGTACAAAGGCTGACGGTCCCTCTCCCGTCACCTTTGTCCTCGGCGGTATAAACTGAAAAAATAATGTTACAGGCACAGCATTATAAATGAATTCATTCCGTTGCAATGAGCGGGTTCACAAAGTATAAAGTCCTGTTTCCCTTTCAGACAGGCAGTGCATCGATACGATGCAAAACAAAGTCAACAGACCCGCAGGCGGGGAGACTCTGCACTATACTCCCCTGACCTGCATTCGGGTTTGCTGTTCCCCGATAATTCGACAGGATAGCGCGAAGCTCGGGGGCATACGCAGTATCACGCAGAGATCGTACAAACGAATTTTTACAAAGACTATAGGCGGTCTTTGTGATATATTGTAAGTAATTCCTTTGCTATCCGATCCTTTTGTAAGAGGGCAGATCAGAACAGTCTTATCTCTTAGGCGGAGATAGGGCTGTTGCTCTTTATAAGGATATTTTTATGATATCATCAAGAGGTATGCGCAGTCCGCCGCAGAGCACTAACTGCCGCGTAACTTCTTCTATGAACCGCACATTCCCAGATACGGTAATATACTTTCCTCCCGATTTATGCTTATCGGGAACAAAATAGGTTATCTCGCAATAAGGCTCTGAAGCGATACGTGCGCTGAGGAGCTGTATTTTTTTGTTCAGTTCAGCTGCTTCGTCCTCGCAAAGCTCGGCTTTTGCATCGGTAAGTCTTGCGGACTCGTCAATAGCGTCCTCATAGCCTGTGAGAGCCGCAAAGGGCGCGAACTGCGCCGCACGGTTCCGCCGCGGCATCTGTGCCCTTGTCGTTGAAACATGGTGCGGCATATTGATTATATCATCATACTGTCCCGACATCATTCTGCCCCCTCGTAGTAATTCATAATTCATAATGCATAATTCATAATTGTAGGGGCGGATATTATCCGCCAGAGCCTTACGCAATAAATAAAATTAATGCGCTGTAGGGAACGCCGCCCTCGGCGTTCCGCAAATCACGCATAAACTTCAAATGACACACCATATGAACGAGCAAGCTGGAAATTAAGCTCTGTGTCCGCCTATCTGTCTGTTGCGCGACATCGCAGTTGCTCCGTCGCAGAGATTGCTTCCGCGGAGCACTGCGTTCTTGCCGTATCTCTCCTTCATTCTCAGCATGGCAAGCTGCAAATTTTTCTCGCGGCGGAGTACCGCCTGCTCCTGCTGACGGCGTTTCTCATTCTCCTCGGGGTCTGAGAAAAAGTCCAGCTGTATTATCTCTTCCCTGACCGAGCTCTCGGGCACTACCCTGTTTGCATTGACGGTTATCCTTCTCACCAGCAGGCGGAAGTCCGCTATACGGTCAAAAAGCTGCATCATGGCTTCGGTTATTATTTTCGATGACGATACAGGCGCATCAAGATTTATGGTACCGTGAGCGTGAACAGGCACAGCCCTGCCATAATGGTCAAGCACCACCTTGCCTTCGTAGCTCCGCCTTATATCCTCGTTCTGCAAATTCTTTACATCATAGCCTATAGTAAGCGTCAACTGACCGGTAACGAGCCCCTTACCAAGCAGTTCAAGAGCCAGCATATCAGCCATTTCCCATGTTATTAGCCGCGCCGTACTGTACTCCGTAGCCTCCTGCAATACCTGCCCCGAGCTTATACTGTTCGTTTCGGGACGATAGCTTTTCACATCAGCAATAGTGCATGGCTCCCACCCCCAGGCGTGGTCAATGAGGAGCTCCGCATTTACTCCGAACATCTTATAAAGTGCCCTTTCCCCGAACTCGGACGTGGAAAATCTTGCGATATCACCCATTGTAAAAAGTCCGCAGTGTTTCAGCCTTTCCGCATAGCCTCTGCCCACGCGCCAGAAATCCGTAAGGGGCTGATGCTCCCACATAAGACGGCGGTAGGACATCTCGTCCAGCTCAGCGATACGAACTCCGTCCTTGTCCGCAGGCATTTTCTTTGCAACGATATCCATTGCTATCTTGCAAAGGTACATATTCGTTCCTATGCCTGCTGTAGCGGTTATCTTCGTGGTTTTCAGCACATCTCTTATCATAGTCATGGCAAGCTCATGGGCAGTCATGCCGTAGGTGTCAAGATAAGCGGTAACGTCGATAAATACCTCGTCAATAGAGTAAACGTGTATGTCCTCGGGAGCGACATATTTCAGGTATATCTGATATATCCTCGTACTGTAGGCGATATACAGAGCCATTCGTGGAGCGGCAACTATATAGTCAAGTTCAAGTGAAGAGTCCGCTTCAAGCTCGCTCGCTGTCTCGGACTTGCCTCTGAATTTTTTCCGCGGAGCTCTCATTCTCCGCATATCATTTATTTCTCCCACCTTTGCAATGACCTCGAAAAGTCTCGGTCTGCCGGGGATACCATGAGCCTTCAGGGACGGCGATACGGCAAGACATATGGTCTTATCGGTGCGGCTCTTATCCGCAACAACAAGGTTTGTGTCAAGGGGATCGAGTCCGCGCTCTGCACATTCTACCGAAGCATAAAAGGATTTAAGATCAATAGCAACATATATTCTTTCCATAGCCGCCTCCTCTCCGAACGTCTGTTCTTTTAGTATTATACCACTCTCAGTCACCTGCTGTCAAGGCTTAAAAAGAAAATATGTTCCTTTTTGGTGACATATCACATAAATACAAGCTATAATTATTAGCTTTTCACAATACAACTTTGATAGTTTCACTATCAAGTGCCTATAAAATTGGCTATTTTTTACAAATTTGCACTTAAATTATCTCTCAATAAATTGCAGAAGAATGATTGACAGCCATGTTAAGAAATGATATAATTTTAATATGGGACTATTGCGGAAAAACAACACTATGCTCCGCGGCTCGACATACATAACGATCATATAAAAATATTCGTATCCTCGCTTTTTAAGCGTGTACTGACAATCAAACGCGACTATATGTATTATGTCCTTACTTAATTTTAGGGAGATGTGTAACATGAATCAAGACTCAATTTCATTTGATCTTGGCTGTAATTTTGATTACAAGCTTTTTGACTTTGTTGATGAGTACGACAAGAAGCACGCTATAACAAGCTTCTTCGGAAAGCTCAAATTCGACGGACTTCCGGGCGGACGTACAGCTTCTATTATACCTGACTTCACACTCGATCAGCTTGCTGATTATGTCAAGGAATGTAAGAAGCGCGACATCACATTCAACTATCTTATCAACCCGCTTTCAATGGATCAGAACGAGATCGATCCTGTAGTGGGCAAGCAGATACGTGATTTTATCCACCAGATGTACGATCTTGGCATAAGAGCATTTACTCTTAATTCGCCTATCCTTATAAAGTATGTAAAGAGAGAGTTCAAGGACGTTTTCGTAACACTTGGTCTTTATGCTTATCCTACAACTATACAGCATATCGAATACTGGAGAAACTGGGGCGTTGATGAGATCACTCTCGATCACGGCTTCAACAGAAAGTTCGATCTTCTCAGAAAGGTGCTCACACAGTACAAGGATACTGACCTTCACCTCCGTGTAATAGCTAACAATCTCTGCCTCAGAGAATGTCCTTTCCGTCTTGCACACGGCTGCTTCGTAGGTCACTCAGACCCCGAGCTGTTCTCAATGGACTACTCACTTGTCAACTGTGCATACAAGAAAGTAACTCACCCTGCTGCTATCCTTACAGCTGAGTTCATTCGTCCCGAGGACGTTCACTATTACAGAGAACTTGCAGAAGAGACAGGCAACAAGCACTTCTCAATCAAGCTTATCGACAGAACAAGAACAACAGATTTCCTCGAAAGAGTAGTAAAGGGCTATATGTCAGAGTCCTACGACGGAAATCTTCTTGATATCGTTAACTGGCCACAGGCTAAGACAATTGCTACACGTCCCGATCAGTCCAAGGAAGGTCTACAGGCAGATGCAGGTGCTCCTGCTGCAAGTGCTCCTATGGGTGCAGGTGGTCCTCCAATGGGTATGCCT
>NZ_FNWV01000017.1:0-9380 GCF_900108555.1 Ruminococcus flavefaciens | reverse complement strand
TCCTCCAATGGGTATGCCTCCTATGGGCGCAGGCGGTCCTCCAATGGGTATGCCTGCAGGCGGTCCTCCTCCGTGGGTAATGGAAGGCAGACCTCCAAGACCTGGCGAGCCTGAGGAATGGGCAAAGAAGAACGGTATCACTGCTCCTCCAGCCGGTATGCCTGTAGGCGGTCCTCCTCCAGGAGTACCTAAGATGAGATGGATGGACAAGCTCAAGCCAGAGGCTATGATGAATTACGGAAGAACTATGCACCTTCCTAAGCTCTATGTTGATAACAAGAAGCTTGACGGCTTCCTTGAGCACTTCATCAAAAACAATAACTGCGCAAATTCACTCTGTGTAAACGATATCCTCGAAGATGGTCAGACAGCTCCTAACGCCTGCGCTCATTGTAGCAACTGGGCTAAGAAGGTCATTTCTTATGACGAGGCAGAAGTTGCACAGTGGAAGGGATTATGTGCAGGTGTTCTCCAGAGCATCGAAGACGGTTCTATCTACAGATATTGATAACTCAAAGCTGCATTGCGGATATCCTCCGCGATGCAGCTTTTTTTGCAGCGTGACGCTGCACCCTAACCACGTTGTCGCTCGTAAACTCGCTCACTCTCATCAACCCCAATAATCGTACATCGCTTACAGCACTATCTGTAAAACGCAGGAGGCGTTTCCTACAGTGCGTTCATGTTACTTGTATTGTAAGGCGCAGACTGCCAAATAAGCAGTGCTGGAAGCCCCTACAAGCTAACGTCTAATAGCTCGGGACGTCGAGGACGCTGTCCCCTACATATAGTTACGGCATATATAATGGTTACTTGGCACACGGGCTGATGTAGGTATCAGCCCCTACTACTCACTACTTTCTACTCACTACTCACTAACAACTAAGCACTAAGCACTAAGCACTAACAACTAATCACTATTCTTGATTTTTGAAGGATTATATGTTAGAATTAAAGCAGCTTTTACAAACGAGGTGAAAAAATGAACACCATACTTCTCGTTGAGGACGATGAAACGCTCAACAGCAATATCTCTCTTGCTCTACGATCCGAAGGCTACACAGTTATCGCAGTCAGTACAACAGCGGCAGCCGAGCTCCACGCACCCGAAGCAGACCTTATAATACTCGATGTCATGCTTCCCGACGGCAGCGGTGTTGACCTTTGCAAGCGGCTGAGGAAGAAGATACAGACTCCCGTCATATTCCTTACCTCATGCGATGACGAAGCTGATATAGTCCGAGGACTTGACAGCGGCGGCGATGACTATATAACAAAGCCTTTCCGTCTCCGTGAGCTTTTCTCACGTATACGCGCAAATCTCAGACGAGTACCCGATGTGCCCGAAATGGAGCTTACTGCGGTGGAGCAGAAGCTTCTCAGCTATCTCATGCTGAACCGTGAGCAGTACCTTACCCGTGAACAGATACTGGAATATCTCTGGGACTCAAAGGGAATTTTTGTAAACGACAACACCCTTTCGGTAAATATCAGCCGTCTGCGCGAAAAGCTCAGCAAGACCACAGGCAGCGGCAGGATAGTCACCAAGAGAGGAATGGGCTATAAATGGACAGAACAGACCGATTTATAAACAACCGTGCTCCGCGAAAGCTTCTGCTCATACTTCTGCTTATGATATGTATATCCGCAGCAGCCGCTTGGGGCATATCAAAGCTCTGCGCCGACAGGATAGTAAGAGAGCAGATAACAGCCGAGCTTTCGGCGATAGGTGACGGAAAATTCACAGGTGCTCCCGATGATGCTGCAATAGCAAGAGCCGAGGAAAAACTCAGCGGCTACAGTATCGACCGCGAACTTTCCCCTACGATAATGCACAGCTACAAATCCGTGCGCACTACTATATTCACTGCCATATTTGCAGTCATGGCTTCGTTATCGTTGATATGGTTCGTCATAGCGATACATGAGCTTATGAACATATACCGCGACCTCGAAAAGCTCCGTGCTGACTGCCTTAACGCAGCCGACAAAACTGACGGTACTATAGGTCTTTACGGCGAGGACTTAGGCTGTGTACGACGGATATCCGAAGCCGCAGACACTCTTGCCGACCGCATGAACAATCTCCACTTCAAGCTAAACAGCGAGCAGAGATTTCTCCGCGACTTCCTCACTGACCTCTCTCACCAGATAAAGACTTCTCTCGCCGTAGTAAGGCTCAATACCGATATGCTCAGCGAGCTTGACGACTTATCTCAGGAGCACCGTGACAAGCTCTCGGACGAGATACAGCTCAATCTCAGCAGTATGGAAAAGCTCGTTATCGAAGCCATAAAGCTTGCCAAGCTCAACGCAAATGCTGTAGAGTACAACATGGAGATAAATTCCCCTGCGGAGATATGCAGGATAGCCGTAAAGCGTATGTCTCCCCTTCTCAGAAGCAAAAGCATAAATGTGACCGAGAACCTCTCCGACGATATAAATCTCAGCTGTGACAAGGGCTGGCTGTGCGAGGCTGTGGAGAATATTATCAAAAACTCCGCAGACCACTCCGAATGTACAGAAATATCGCTGGAACTGAAAGATGACCCCATAATGATAACACTAGCTGTTACCGATAACGGCAAGGGCATACCCCAGGAAGAGATACCGAAGCTGTTTGAACGCTTCTCCTGCCGTTCCAACGACAAGACTATGTACAGCTCTGGACTTGGTATGTCTATCGCACAGAAGATAGTCCGCGCCAACGGCGGAGATATAATGGTGTATTCGGAAGTCGGCAAAGGCACACGCTTTGAATTCGTCTTTATCAAAGAGTGAGTTGTTAGTGCTTAGAATTGTAGGGGACGCCGCCCTCGGCGTCCCGAGTCTTACGCAATAAATAACAAGATATGATACGTAGTGGCGAGTTCCGCTCGCCCGTGTGCAACGCAGCCATTATGTATATTGTAACCATGTGTTGGGGCGAACAGTGTTCGCCCGATCGTCCCGTAACTCTGTGCTGTAGGGGACGCCGCCCTCGGCGTCCCGTTAGCAACAGTACAAATAACATGAACGCATTGTAGGGGCTGCCTTTGGCAGCCCGTTATAATCTCATCGTACCTTGCGGACGACCAATGGTCGTCCCTACGATCAATCAAACATATCCTTCTGATAGCTGAAAAAATTTTCAGCTTTTTTTGTTTTTGTAACATTACAGTAAGATAACCGTGTTAAACTAAAGTTACAATAAGGAACGGAGGTATCATTATGGACGACAACATCATTCTGAAAACCGAAAAACTCAAAAAAGAATACGGTGCAGGCGAAAACGCCTTTCTTGCCCTCAACGATGTAGACCTTGAAGTGAAGCAAGGTGAATTCTTAGCCATTACAGGCGAGAGCGGAAGCGGCAAGACTACTCTCCTAAACTGCTTAGGCTCACTCGACCGTCCCACAAGCGGCAAGATAATCTTCAACGGCAGGGACATCACCACAATGGACGATAACGGACTGTCCGCCTACCGCAGAAAGAGTATAGGCTTTATTTTTCAGAACTACAATCTCATACCCGTGCTCAATGTTGAAGAAAATATAGTTCTGCCGCTGAACCTTGACAACACTCCTACCGACAAGGAATTCCTCGAGGAGCTCCTCAAGCTCACGGGGCTTGACTTAAAGCGCAACAACTACCCTCACGAGCTCTCGGGCGGTCAGCAGCAGCGTGTAGCCTTTGCGAGGGCACTTATCCATAAGCCGAGAATAATCCTTGCGGACGAGCCTACAGGAAATCTCGACAGCAAAAACAGCCGCGAGATAATCTCTATCCTCAAAAGCTCTATCAAGAAGTACAATCAGACTCTCATACTCATAACCCATGACGGCAGCATAGCTGCTCAGGCAGACCGTATCTGCCGCATCACAGACGGAGTCCTCTCGGAATAAGGAGGCGATGATATGAAACATCTTATTGCACTGTCACTGAAATATATCCGCCGCCAAAAGCTCCGCACGATACTTACATTTATGTGCATAACCCTTTCGGCATTCATACTTGCAACAGTCTGCGCATACGGAAGCAGTATCTTCACTACCCTGCTCAACTATGAAATAGACGAAAGCGGTACGTGGGAGCTTGACGTTGAAAACTGGATAGAACATACTCAAGACCCCGAAAAAGCTATGGAGACCGTAAAAGGTCACCCCTCTGTGGACGATTACTGCTATTACAGTCACGAATACATTTCTTTGGCAACAGTTCGCTTCGGAGCAAGCTTCTTTGAAATATCCGACGGCAAAACAAGCCACAGAGTCAAATTTGCAGATATAACCAATTGTAACGGAAATGCCGAACTCATAAGCCATTATGAAACAGACGGAGCAATTTCCATGAACAAAAGCGAGGGTATCTATGTATCAAGGATATTCGAGGATATGGGATATAAGGAGGGCGACACAGTTACCTTTACTATACGTCCTGCTAACGGAAAATACGATGAAAGCTCGCAGATAATGAAAGAAATGCGTTCCGAGCTTAAAGAAAAATACGGTACAGAATACACTTTTTATGACGAGGAATACGATGAGCTCTCGGAAGAACTGCAAATCAAAGCAAGCAAAGCCAAAATAGGCGACTTACTTGCAAATAACAAGGGCATCTACCTCGATGATACTCCTATAGTCGATATAACCTACGGTGAACCTGTGGAGTACACCATAAAGATAGCAGGCTTCACAGATACACTGCGCTCAACGGAGAAATTCATCGACATATTGAATACAAGCGGCGAAAAGCTCAGCTATGCGGAAATATCCGAAAAAAATCCCGATGTAATATATAATGGCGATGATACGAAAGAAATGTATATCCGTATCACCGATAACATAGACTTTGACGAAGCCGTAAAGAAGCTTTTCACAGACTTGGGCTTTGATTATGACAAGGATTTCTATAACAAAACGGAATTCGGCGTTCCTACAAATACCATGCTCCTTGCCCTTGAATGGAAGAGCTCAGATGCCATAAGCAGTATTATCCCCAGCTTTGTTGTACCGGGGCTGATACTCCTTCTTATAGCGTGGTTCATAGCAAGATTTGTCATCGACAACGCCTTTGAAATGGCAGTACAAGAGCGAAGCACACACTTCGCTGCACTCCGCGTCATGGGAGCTTCAAAGCTGCAAGTGGCAACAGTAGTTATGGCAGAAGCTATATTCTACATCTTCACAGCCATACCTTTAGGCATAATAGCCGCACTGCTCATATGCCGCTCGTCAATAAATTCATTCAGTAATATCGGATTTTCAATGTTTGAATTCTCGGCAAAGCCTGCATTTATCGGGATGGCAATATTCCTCTGCCTCATAGCTGTACTTATCTCAGCCTACACATCGGCAATGTGGGCAGCAAGAAAGCTCTCGCCTGCCGAAGCTCTCAATTTTGGCAAGCCAAAGCGCGGAAAGAAAAAGCTAAAAAAATCAAAGTCGAAGCTGGACCTAAACTCAAAGAAATTCCTGCGCCGCTATACTCGCAAGAATATAGGTGCAGCAAAGAGCCGTTTCATCGTTTCCACTATCACAATGGGACTGGGTGTGCTTATGTTTACATTCTCGTCTCTTATTGCCATAAACACCTATAAGGAAATGAAAGATATCAATAACGATGAAGTATACGATTTCTGGATAGATGAATATTACGGTGAAGCTGATAGAGACCCTGTTGCCACTATAAAAAACTCATTCGGCGACAAGAACATCTTTGAAAAAGTCCAAATAGAGGTCTACGGCGAAAGAACGTTCACATATTCGGAAGATATAGACTCCATGCTAATATCAGGTACTTTCCTCAACCCGGGTGAAAACTCAAGAAGAGCGCGTATAGAATCTGTCAACCGTGACGAATATGAAGCCGAAAAGCTTGACGAGCTTACAGGCATGAGCTACGACGAGCTCGTTGCATCTAAGTCCGTTTTCAAAAACTATACCGAAAAAAAGGAACGTGTATTTACTGCTGTAGAAAAAGAATCAACTATCAAATTCGTAGGTACGGATACAGAAATGAAGTTTATCGGTACTGTAAGAAGCAAAATGGAAAAGGGCTATAACAATACTATCCTCATACCTATTGAAAACACTTCAGATTTCAATGCATACTACTATATCAAGCTCAAAGCCTCACCTCAGCACTATGAGGAAGCAAAGGAAGTGATAAATGATTTCAGTGCGAAGCATATCGTCTCGCAAACACTGGACACTTACTTCGCAGGCACAGGACTCAGTTCATACATCAACGCTATCGTAAAAATAGTTCTTGCCTTCCTCATATCCATATGGCTGGTAGGTATACTCTCAATGATAAACTCCGTAAATACCAGCGTACTCAACAGAAGCCGCGAGCTTATGATGCTCAGGAGTGTAGGTATGACGCGAAAACAGCTCCGCAAGAGCGTGCTTATGGAAACTATCATGTTCTCGGCTACCGCTGCAATAGTCGGCACTATCCTCGGTGTTCTCATATTTATACCTGTATGGAGCGAACAGCTGAGCAAGGTGATCGTGCCTATCATCATAGTAGTTGCCCTTTCACTGGTATTCAATATCATCATAGCTGTCCTGTCAGCTATACCCGCAACAAAGAGCCTCGAAAAGGTCGAGTCCATAGCACAGGCAGTAAACAGATAAAACAAAAGAGCAGTTCGGGAAGAACTGCTCTTTTTGTGTGCAATATAAACGCACAAACACTGAGGGAGCAGTGTCTGTACGAATAGGGACTAATTTTATGAAAGCCATTATGTCATTCATTCTCATTGTACCCTTTGTGCTCATCACAAGCAACATATTAATGATAATACATCTTTGTGACAAAAGCAATATATAAAGCGTGAAATGCGTTTTTTGTGCGTGAAATGCAAATTTTGTTAACATCTAATTCATATTTGTCCCTGTAACGGCATATAAACGCCTGCCGAAGCGTAATTTTTATGCTATAGCATCAGCATAGTCTGACAGCCTTTAAAATCATCAGGAGCGGCACAGAGAAATATAACAACAGAATATACTCTTATCATCGAACGCGCCGTAAACGTCATTGTAGGCTCTCTCAGAGGATATGTTATTTTCTCCTGATGTACATTACCTCTTGCAGCACCTTACCGCCTATCTCAGAGCTCATGTGATCTTCAGTATTTACAAAGCCGTGATTTTCATAGAAATGCCGTGCCCTGTAATTATCCTCAAGTACCCAGATAAGAATTGACGTAAAGCCTAAAAGCTCCAGCTCTGCAATGCAGGCTTTAAGAAGCTCAGAGCCTATTCCCCTGCCGATATACTCAGGCAGCAGGTAAATAGTAACTATCTCGCCGCAGCTGCTGAAATTATCCCAGCGTGAGGGACAAAAGCTTGCAGTACCAACTATCTTGTCGCCCTCAAAAGCGCCTATTTCCGTCCTTCCGTTTTTCAGGATATTGCCGCCCCACTTTTCCTTCGGTATATTGTCAAGGTAATCCTGCGGAATTATCCCTTTATATGCAAACTTCCAGCTCTTTTCGTATATGTTTCTGACAGCTGAATAATCATCTTTTTCATTAATATGCCTTATAACCATACATATACCCCCATATAATTTTATAATCACATTATAGCATACTATTTTAAAAAAAGTCAATAGACAATAATACAAATCTATGAATTTGATAAAAATTCGACATAAAAACTACATAAAATACCTAATTAGCCAAAGGAAGAGCTATAATATACTTGATTTTTTTACTGACTTGTGTTAATATAAAATATAATACGAAAGGAGCGGTGACTATGGGAACATCTTACAAGTATAAATGCGACGAATGTGGATATGAAGAAGAATTCTTCGTTGGCGGCAGACTTATGACAAAAGACTACAAAAAGAGGACCGAAGAAGCAGAAGAAGAACTGCGCAGTGCCGTTCTATACGGAAAATACGGAGAGACCGTCAGGCAGCTCATAAAGAATGAACGCGAAAAGATGTATGTCAACTGTGATACAGACCTCTATCAGTGTATGGAGTGCAGACAGTTTTCCGTACAGATAGCAAAAGAAATGTCCTTAAATCAGAAGGATTTTACTTTGACCATAGAATTCAGGCACGAATGTCCCGGGTGTCATTCCACACTTCTCAGAAAGACACGGGGCTCAATAACATTCTGCCCCAAATGCAAGATGTTCACCGCACAGCTTGTAAGTATAGGAAAATTCTGATACAAACAAAAAAACACGCAGGGGCGTGTTTTTTTGCTTATATAAATTAGGGGGCTTTATATAAATGGAGTGGGGGCGATTATAATTTTGGAAGAGAAACGATGTCGTCAGCCTCTCCGCCGATCATACCTGCGAATATCTCAGATGCTCTCTGATCGTGAAGATTAGTTCCGCTGCTCTGACCTGATGTATTATACCGTTCTCCGTCCTTGGAATTAGCCGAATAAGTAAAGTGTATCTCACCGTCACGATAATTGATATTTATCTGGAAACGATACCATTTCTTTCTCGACTTGCATATAAGTCCGATGCACTGATCCTTTTTGAACTTATACTCTTTTATGTCACCTGTATTCTTGCCTGCGGACTTGATGTAGCCGTTTTCTTCAAGTATCTTTGCGATCGCATAGCTGCTTACACGAACTTCGTTCTGATCCACATAAACATACCCGTGATCGTCCGCATCATACTTACTGCCGTCAGCGTTAACGCCAGCTTTCCATGGATTTCTTGTAAACGACTCTATCTTGTCAGCGTCCATAGCACACTCGACCTGTATAGCTTTGCATATGACATCAGCAGCACTTACGTCAGCTCTGTTCCTTGCAAGCTCAACATACCCCATAATACTCGGAACAAGCATAGCTGCAAGAACACTTATGATACATATAACAACAATAAGCTCTATGAGGGTAAAACCTTGGGTTTTTACTCTGTTCTTAAAACTGTTTTCCTGCTCGTTCATATGTTATCCTCCTAACGTTGAGGCTTTATCTTTATATATATAATATCACATTTAGTATATTTTGTCAAGAGAAAATAGCAATTATTCATAGTTTTATAACATATTGTATACTTGTTGTAATAATAATTGGTAGGATAACAAAAAAGGCAGCTTTATTTCACTTCAACTGCCTTTTTTGTTATTTTTTATGATTTTTCTACTGCCTTTTATTATAAACAGCATCAAAAAAAGTCCAATTCATTTGAATTGGACTTAATTGGCTCCCCCTGCCCGGCTCGAACGGGCGACAACTCGGTTAACAGCCGAGTGCTCTACCGACTGAGCTAAGGAGGAATATATAGTGTCGGCACTGATTTAGTTTCCCGGGCCGTCGCCAGCCAAGTATCGTCAACGCGAATGAGCTTAACTTCCGTGTTCGGAATGGGAACGGGTGTGACCTCATTGCCATAAGCACCGACTA
>NZ_FNWV01000016.1 GCF_900108555.1 Ruminococcus flavefaciens | reverse complement strand
GAGAAGATGCACATGAGCGAGATATGCATAACCTACGGTCAGACCGAGGCTTCTCCCGCAACTACTATGAGCAAGACCACTGATACTCTTGAACAGCGTGTAAACACAGTCGGCGGACCTATATTCGGCGTTGAGTGCAAGATCGTTGATCCTGAGACAAATCAGGAAGTACCTGATGATGTAGACGGCGAGTTCGTAGCAAGAGGATACAATATTATGAAGGGCTACTATAAGATGCCCGAAGCTACCGCAGCAGCTATTGATCCCGAGGGCTGGCTCCACACAGGTGACCTTGCAAGAAGACGTTCTTCTGACGGCTATTTCAAGATCACAGGACGTATCAAGGATATGATAATCCGCGGCGGTGAGAATATCTATCCGAAGGAGATCGAGGACTTCCTTTACACATATCCAAAGGTAAAGGACGTACAGGTAATAGGCGTGCCCGATGAGGATTACGGCGAAGAGATAATGGCTTGTATCGTTCTTCAGGACGGCGAGACTGCTACTGAAAAGGAAATAAAGGACTTCTGCCTTGCAAGAATGGCAAAGCACAAGTGCCCTAAGTATGTGGACTTTGTAGAAGGATTCCCCATGAATGCAGCAGGAAAGATACTCAAGTACAAGATGAGAGAGCAGGCCGTTGAAAAGCTCAAGCTCCACAAGGCAGACAGTATCGTTACTGCATAAGTACATAAAATCAGCCGCTGTATATACAGCGGCTTTTATAAAGTTGTCATAAAAGCCTCATCAAACTCCGTGATGCATTGATGTTAAGCATTTCTCATTATGAACTGGCATGATAAAATAATACGCAACTGGGTATATGCAGTCAGGCCAATTTCTGCTATACTGTAAAAAAACAAGAAATAAGGTTTTTGAAATCCTGTCATGGCAAAATGCCGTATCGGTCATTTTGCAGAGGCACAGATACTTGAAGCAATAGAGATCGACTACATTGATGAAAGTGAAGTCCTTTCACCTGCCGACGATGTCTATCACGTTGACAAGACAAAGTTCCGTGTGCCGTTTGTATGCGGTGCAAAAGATCTGGGCGAAGCACTGAGACGTATTGCAGAGGGAGCATCAATGATACGAACAAAGGGCGAACCCAGTACAGGTGATATCGTTCAGGCAGTACGTCATATGCGTATGATGAATTCTCAGATACGTCATGTGGTGTCATTGCAGGACGATGAACTATATGAGGAGGCAAAACGTCTGCAAGTACCCTATGAGCTTGTAAAACAGGTTCACGACAGCGGCAGACTGCCTGTTGTGAATTTTGCGGCAGGAGGAGTTGCTACTCCTGCTGACGCTGCGCTTATGATGCAGCTTGGCGCAGAGGGTGTGTTTGTAGGTTCTGGAATATTCAAATCAGGTGATCCTAAAAAACGTGCCGCCGCTATTGTACAGGCTGTTACAAATTATAAAGACGCAAAACTGCTTGCTGAATTGTCATCGAGTATTGGCGAGGTAATGGTCGGCATAAACGAACAGGAAATAGCCATTTTAATGGCAGAAAGAGGCAAATGATGCGTATAGGGGTACTTGCGGTACAGGGAGCATTTGCCGAGCATATTGTCGCTTTGGAAAAACTTGGTGCGGAGGCATTTGAGATAAGGAATACAGTCGATCTCAGTCAGCCTTTTGGTGGACTGATACTTCCCGGCGGCGAAAGCACTGTTATGAGAAAGATGCTGCATGATCTTGGTCTGTTTGACCCGCTTAAATAGAAGATCGCCAGCGGACTGCCGGTTCTCGGGACCTGTGCCGGAATGATACTGCTTGCTAAGAATATCGACAGCGGCGAAGAGCCATGTTTCGGAACTATGGATATTACAGTAAAACGCAACGCATACGGACGACAGCTTGGCAGTTTCGTCTGCACAGACAGATTTGCTGACAGTGATATCACAATGCGGTTTATTCGTGCGCCTTATGTTACAGAGACAGGAAACAATGTTGAGATACTGTCTGAACATGATAACATAATAGTTGCAGTGCGTCAGAAAAATCAGCTTGCTACTGCTTTTCATCCCGAACTGACAGACGATAAGGCAGTGTATGAGATGCTTTTCGGAATGATTGAAAACAGAGCAGCAAAGTGATATAATAGTAATATAAATCTCGGTGAAAGGAAGTGCAGATGTGCATATCAGTATAGACCATAACAGTCAGACGCCTGCATATATACAGATATATTCAGTGATCCGAAACATGATTGTAAACGGTGCATATCCCATGGGAACACGTCTGCCTTCTAAGTGTGAGCTTGCCCGTGACAGCGGCGTCAGTATCGTGACAGCAGAACACGCCTACCAGCTTCTCGCAGAAGAGGGGCTGTGTGAGCTTCGTGCAAGGAGCGGATGTTATGTAAAGTACGTTTCTGAGCACAGCTTTCCGCTTTACGACTATTCGCAGGATAATACTTCCAAACACAATTCTGCTGATTATCACAACGAGGATATACCGTTTTCGGCAGTTGCTTCAAAGCTGCGAAAGGTCATACTCGACCAGTGTGAACGCATACTGATGAAGTCGCCGAATAACGGCTGTGCTGAACTTCGTGATGCTATATGCCGATATCTTGCAAGAAACAGGAATATCAACGTCACAACTGAGCAGATAGTTATCGGTTCGGGAGCGGAATACCTCTACGGACTTTGTATACAGATGCTCGGCAGAGACTGGACAGTTGCGCTGGAAAACCCGTCATACCGAAAAATACGTGAAGTCTATACAGCCAACGGCGCATCCTGTGAGCTGCTTTCAATGGACAGTGAAGGTATACGGACCGATGAACTAAAACGATCAAAAGCAGGTATACTTCACGTCACACCGTTCAACAGCTTTCCAAGCCATATCACTGTCTCAGCCGAACGAAGGCAGGAGTATCTGAACTGGGCAAAGGAGCACAATGCAGTCATTATCGAAGACGATTACGATTCCGAATTCTCTCTGACATGAACTGCACCTCAGACGCTCTACTCGCAGACTTCCGATGAGAATGTGATCTATCTCAACACATTCTCGAAGACAATAGCCCCTTCGCTCAGAGCCGGTTATATGATTCTTCCGGCTGCACTTATCCCGCTGTATCAGCAAACCGTCAGTTTCTATTCCTGCACTGTCCCGATGCTGGAGCAATTCTTTCTGGCAGAGTGGCTCGATTCAGGTGAATTTGAAAGAAATATCAGCAGGATAAGAAATAAGCCTTGAAACTATATTATTCTAATTTACATTAATAATTTATCTCAGCAAGTGTATTTATCCAATGATAATTTTCATTGCTGTGCATTGGATCATGCAAATCATTAAATGTAGATGGATGCCCTATAGTACTGATCATGTTTAGTATTTTATAAACGGTCGATCAGTTTAGTTGGATTCTTGGAGGAATATAATAACGGCAACGATTATCAGATTTTTAGTTAATACATATTACACGAAAGCTACAGCACCCTTACGGGAGCTGTAGCTTTCATAACATTATATCGCCTTTTATTTGTGTGAAAAATTCTTGATTTTCACACATTACTGCAAAATGCAGTTATACCTGTTTTGTAACGCGCTATTTATAGCCTTTTTTCGTATGGAAACTTTTATGGAATAGAATTATTCTTATTAAAAGATATTTCTGTTATAGCTATTTGGTTTCGATTATTCAAATATAATCAGCTCCCATATATTGCTTAAATACTATAATAAATATAGAAGGATAAGAATTTACTGGCTCCACTTCCCTTTCAATATCGCATCGCTTTCTATTGTATTACTTCAAAAATTAATGCGATGTATTTGAAACGGATTTTATATGTGTCAATAGGTCAAGAGCTATTGAAATATTATAATGCCCCTTTGTATGAAGGCGCTTTTTTATTGACAAGATTTTTGACATCTGATATTATAAACATATTGACATAGAAAAATGAATGTAATAAGTTTATATATCTGATTGAAGGTGAATATATGCTCAAAGAATTTGAAATCTGTATCAACGACAAATCATGTGACGATTATTAGTATGATGTTGCGCTTTTTGAGACTCAGGAAATGCTGAACAGCTTTTCTGATGAGGAATGGATGGAATTGTTTGAAAAGATAGACAATTACTCTGAAAAAGCTCAAATGCACTGCGTGGAGTGCTTGTCGGATATTGATAACAGGAACAGTTTGTTACTGATCCTCAAACTCAGCGATACCCCAAATCGGGAATTATTTGTAACTTGTGTCGATTCGCTGAGAAATATGGATCTTTCATCTTTATATCAGAGCGAAAAGGAACACCTTTTGAAAAGAGTCAAAGAATATTCTGCTGATGCTTCAAAGCTTGAAATAATTGTACTTAAAGCTCTTATGGATGCAGTAGGCTAACGAGGTCATTATGAGAAATATATTGAAATAATCGTTCAGGAGGTTCAAGATGATTAGTGGAACTTACGGAGTCTACCATGGAGAATAACACAGAATTGGCTTTGAGCCAAACGGTAAAATTTCATTATCCTCCAATTCTGGTGATGAAATAGATGATACATTTGTTGATCTGTATCATCTTGGAATGTATACAAAAATCGTAGATCGTACAGAGCTTTCTGAGGCTTACAGTCTGGAATCCTATGCGGAATATAAAGGTTATAAGATTTCCATAGCCCGCGAAGCGGGTGATGAATATGAATTATATCTCAGCGATTATGCGCTTGCAGAAAAGCTCGGATTTGACAGATGAGATAAATGCGGATACAATCTGATGGTCAAAAAAGCGGATGTCAAAGTGATCGTCGAAAAGAAGCCGATCAGACTGTGATTATAATTGCCTTATAAACAAAAAATCCCCCTCGCCAAGCAAGAAACTTCTCAGTTTCCTGCCTGATGAGGGGGGATTATAAATATCTGAAGCTCATTTTAGAACGGAAAGCACCGCATTAATCACAATATTACGCATAACATCGGTATCAAGTCCGTAAAGCTCATTGTTCATCATCATATGGCAGTGCTGTTCCATAATACCTATCGCAGAATACGCCTTTTCCCTGATATAAGTATCATCGTTCATAAACACCAAAAGCCTTGATGTAACAATTTTCATTTTTTCTCCTGTTATTTCACTGTACAGTATCCTGACATCTTCATCGGTGTGTAGCAATCCCTCAAGCTCCACGTGAATATCGTGGTATCTTTTATGGAATGCTTCAAAACTTTTTAATATAACTTCAAGATACTGCCTTATATCCGTTATCTCATCGGGAATTTTGGTATTGCCGAGCTCAGCTATGTTTTCGATATTATCAGCACCGTAGGATATTACCGACAGAAGAATATCTTTCTTGTTCCTGAAATATCTGTATGCTATGCCCGTAGATACTCCCGCTTCTGCCGCTATATCATCAACGGTCGTTTTATGATAGCCCTTTTTCTCGTACATTGAAAGTGCCGCTTTCAGCAGATTTTCTTTTGTTTTCTGAGACCTTGCCTGAACGGGTTTTGCGGTATTTTGCATTATTATCTCCTTTTCTTTAGTACAGCAAATCTGAAAAGATCGGGGCCAAGTACCTTTGCACCCGATTTATCCGCTGCTTCTTCAAGGCGGCGTATTTCTCCCGATGTCAGCTTTACCCTTACCGCTTCGGCTTACGGCAGCCGCATATAGGAACAACACCCTTAACACTTTCGCCCCTTATAATAATGTGAGAGGACTCTCACATTAAATATACAACATGATTATTCATTTGTCAATAATAAAGTGAGAGATTTCTCATTTTATTATTGGTACAATGTAATAGCATATCAATCAAATCTCACTTCTAAAAATCTAACTAACGAAAAGTCCCAGCACCACTAACTGTGATGCGGGGTTCGCTCTATCTATCCACATTTCGATACTGATCGTCACGCCGGACTTGAACCTGAACTCCAAGTAGTCGTCGTGAAAATAAAATGTTTTTTAAAAGCAACAGCTCCCACGAGGGAGCTGCTTTGTTTAGTATGATGCTTTTACGTCAAACTTTTATTTTGTATGTTTCATATAGTTAAACTAAACCGTTTATTCCTTTGAATGTAATTGTACCGACATCGTTGGAGAACTTATCCAGAGGATATTTTCTGTCCGAATTAAACCACTCCTGATATGCACTCAACATACCGTTTATGGAGTAATTGACAATCAGGTCAAGCTTGGGCTCGGAAATGCTTATCTGCTTGGCAAATGCATCCTTGACTTTGCTCTTCAGCAGCTCAGAAATTTTGCTTACAAGACTGATATTACCATTTGATTTCATAAGATAACCGTAAAACTCGATATCGCTGTTTATTATATCCGTCAGCTTCTCAAATATAGGCTGCGGATTTTTCATTGCCTCCTGAAAGTCAATATCATTGATCTCATTGTCAAGCAGACATATCAATTCATTCTCGATCTCATCGATGACCTGATATAACCCGCTATAGTAGTTATAGAATGTTTTTCTGTTTATATCAGCCTTATCGGCAACATCACTTACTGTAATTGAATTAAGATCCTTTTCAGAGAGCAACTCGGCAAAGGAATTGCGAATGGCTCTTTTGGTCTTGAGTATCCTTCTGTCGATTTTTTTATCCTCGTTCATCAAGCTCACCCTTCTACAAATTATTATAAATATGAGGCATAATACTCAATTGCGAAGCAAAGTGTGGTAAATTCCATATATTGCATCAAAAATGTCCGTTCACTTTTTTGCTCACTTGTATTATAATATACACATGAGGTATATGTCAAGTGTCTGAAATAATATTCAAGTATATAATTTGAATATCTCTAAAACAGCTTTCGGAGGAGACCATGATAAGGAGAATAAGAAAAATGGGAATAATTGGTGCTGCTGCAATAATAATTATCAGTATCGGCTTATGGGGAGATATGTTATGGGAGATCATATCTTTACAGATACATACTCACAAGGTCAAAAAGAGAAGAAAAGCTTTATATGAAAATGAATTTTCCGAATAAGCCAGTTTTCAATACAAGACCTTTTCTTCCTGCACAGTAAGAATTTATAGACGATACAGCCTGTAAACAGTATGAACAGAAAAGAAAAGATCATAAAGTACGTAAAAACACTTTCAGCTGTAATATGGATCATATTATTTCTGTTTCTTATCGGCAACCGAAATTATATGTCTGCATCGGCAATAGCTGAATATTCTCCGAAAAATCAAATTCTTTCCGCTTTAGCAATGATTATGCTCTATGCATTCAAAACAGTTTCTATTATTTTTCCGTATAAGGTCTTGCAGATAACTGTCGGAATGAAGTTTTCAATAATACCTGCTTTATTCATCAACCTTGCTGGTTCGGCAGTAAGCTTTGCCGTAGGCTATCTCATGGGACGTTTTTACGGTACCGAAGCTGTAAAAAAATAATACAGAAAAACCAAAAATTATCGCTGCTTATGGAAAGGCAGAGCAATAATATCATTTTTTTCAGTTTCTTTCTGAGGACTCTTTTATTTCTGCCATTAGAGGCAGTAAGTATGTATTTCGGCGCAGTAAAAGCTGATCCCCCAAAATATATGCTTGGAAGTATATTGGGAATGCTGCCGAATATTATTATCTCCACTATCATGTGTGATAATCTGTCAAAGCCCGCATCTCCTGCTTTTTTTATCTGTAGCTTTATTCGTTTTGATCTCAATTATAGCAATTATATGGTATATCAAATATATTAAGATGGAGGATAAGCATTGAATATATTTCTAACTTTAACATTTCTGTTTGCGATCGGCAGTATGTTAGGCTGGGGACTTGAAGTCCTCTTCAGAAGATGTGTAACGCAGAAGAAATGTGAAAATCCGGGAATTCTTACGGGACCTTGTCTGCCGCTTTACGGCTTCAGCCTGTGTATATTATATTTACTTACTCAGCTTGAACATACGCTGCCTGTTAAGACTGAGTGGCTCGAAAAATTAATACTATTTGCTCTTATGGCAATAGCAATTACAGCTTTGGAATATCTGATCGGAACTCTAATGTTATCAGTTGCACATATCCGTCTTTGGGATTACTTTGACTGCAAGTGGAATATTAACGGGATAATATGCCCTCAATATACATTTTACTGGATGCTTTTAAGCGCAGTGTATTACTTCCTGATACACCCTCATACGTTGAATGCTCTGGACTGGCTGTCCCACAACCTTGCCTTTTCATTCGGAATAGGCTTCTTTTACGGGATCTTTGTCATTGATGTAGCATACTCGACACATATTATGAATTATATAAGCCGTTTTGCTGATGAAAATCAGATCGTAATACATCTGGAGTCCTTACGGAAATATGTTCAGGAGGGCTTCAAACAACGCAAACCACGTTTTCTCCTTTCCTTGAAGCCCGAAAAGCCGCTTTCCGAAATTCTGGAACAGTATAAAAACAAATTGTCGTTCAGCAAAAAAAATAATAGCAATTAAAAAACATGGCTTTTCAATTGGTATGAAATATCATATAAAACGGGCGCATATTGAAAGTCCGTTGAGCCCCACCATTATCTGTTTCCTTTCCAAAAAACAGAAACCAATCATTATCCTAAAGGTATTAGGCTCACGGACTTTCAATACGCGCTTAAATCTTTTATAACTTCATATCTTCTATTCAGCTCCGCTTGTTTTGGCACCAGAAGTGCCACTTCGGAGCAGGAGGCATGGGTTCATGCTTGATAAGTGCTCTTATTACTCTGCGGTGAGTAAAGCAGCAAGCAACTACTGCACAGATGACTAATAAAATAACGATACCTTTCATAGTCTTTTCCTCCTTTTTATCCGTTGATCATCTGCTGTACCAGTTCACGCTTCTCATAGAGGATACAGCCTCCATCATGGTCTTCCAACAGATAACCTTCATCTCTAAGCTTTCTGAACAGCGGCGAATTCATTGCCCCTTTCAAAGAACTTTCTATTACGTTGATATCTGAGTAAGGCGAGAACGGACAGGGTTCTGCACCACCGTGGGAATTGATATGGAAGAAGCCCCTGCCTGCGGCAACGCAGCCGCCTGAGCTTTTCTCATCGCCGGGGAACGATATGTATACCATTTCGGGACGAGTTTCCCTGAGCCTTATTATCTCGCTCTGCATAAACTCACGCTCAGTATCTGTGGGAGCAAGCTCGCGGCTCTCTTCGGTCACAGGGACATACTCCACGAATATGACCACTTTACAGCCTTTATCCGCAAGACTGTCCAGAAAAGCCTGTGAAGTCACTTCCCTGTAATTCCTTGTAGTTACCGTCACGGACGCACCGAATATGAGTCCGCGCTTTTTTATCTCGTCCATATTGGCGAGAAGCTTGTCGTAAATGCCTGCGCCGCGCCTTTCATCTGTCAGCTCGCGGCTTCCCTCGATACTCATAACAGGTATGAGATTGCGGCACTTGTCAAACAGTTCCAGATACTTTTCATCAAGGTATGTGCCGTTTGTAAAAATAGGGAACAAGATATTCTGCTTCTTTCCTGCCGCTTCGATAACACCGCGTCTCAGCATGGGCTCTCCGCCTGCCAGCAGGATAAAGCTTATACCGAGCTCCTCGGCTTCATCGAACACATTCTGCCACTCATCATCGGTGAGCTGCCTTACAGGTTCGGAATCGACTGTTGCGTGATTGCACCTTGAGTAACAGCCTGCACAGTGAAGATTGCACTTGCTTGTGATACTTGCGATAAGGAACGGCGGTATATGTTCACCTTTGTCCTCAGCTTTCCTTCTCTTTTTTGAAGCTGTACGGCTGGAGGCGGCAAATTTCAGCATAAATGCACTTTCCTTCGGGTTCCTGAGTGTAGCTTTTACAGCTTCGGACACTATACGCTCTACGCCCTCGGTGAGATATTCCTGAAGATCAAATTTTCCACCCATAATATCACCTCAACAATTCTTCTACCGCTTTCCTTACATCTTTCATATAAGCTGTAGGCTCAAATCTTGCAATAACTTTGCCTGTTCTGTCTATGAGGAACTTTGTGAAATTCCACTTGATATACGCTTTATCTCCGAATTTCTTGTTATTCAGCTCTGTAAACTTACTTAGCGCAGCGTATTTAATTCCCTTGCCAAAGCCTTCAAACGGCTTCTCCGCAGCAAGATAAGCAAAGAGCGGTTCTGCATTTTCGCCGTTAACGTCTATTTTTGCAAACTGTGGGAACTCAGTACCGAATTTCAGCTTGCAGAAGGACTGTATCTCATCGGCACTGCCCGGAGCCTGATTTGCGAACTGATTGCAGGGAAAGTCGAGTATCTCAAAACCTTTATCACGCAGGTCACGGTACATTGCTTCAAGAGGCTCATAATGGGGAGTAAATCCGCAGCCTGTGGCGGTATTCACTATCAGCAGCACCTTGCCGCTATAATCGCTGAGTTTTACGTCATTTCCCATGCGGTCTTTAACTGTATGATCGTACACTGTTTTCATAATTGAGGCTCCTTTCACATCATCATAACTCGAAGTTTGATCCAAGTAATTCATAAAGCAGCGAATAGAGCTGCTTTGCCTTTTCGGGAGAGATCTTAACGCACTGCCCGACCTTAAAAGGGATATCCTTTGCCTTTTCCTGCAATGCCTTGCCCTGTTCAGTCAGATAAATGAAGACTGCACGTTCATCGTCCGTGCTGTGCTGCTTGACGATATAACCGAGAGTTTTCATCTTTTTCAGCAGCGGCGAAAGTGTTCCGCTGTCAAGCATGAGCTTTTTACATATCTCACCTACTGTAACACCGTCCTTTTCCCATAGAACTAAAAGAACTATGTATTGTGTGTAGGTGAGATCGAGTGCTTTCAGGTAAGGAGTGTACGCCCCCGTTACAGCTCTTGCCGCAGCATACAGCGGAAAACAAAGCTGATTTTCAAGTTTCATTGCTTCCCTGTAGTCATATTCCATTTTATCACTCCCTGATTTTATGTTGCTTTCAATTATATTGTATCAAATATATCTCCGCTTGTCAAGTCCTTTTTTACTATTTTTGATATTTAACTAAAAGCTGCGACCTTATCTGATTCCTCATCAACATACTCTTTATCCATTATAAATGTGAATATCTCAGAAAATTCGTCTTTACCGGCTTTCAATATTTTGCCATACATTTCTTCATCATTTCTAATTCTTTCAATATGCCTGGCTCGATACTCCGAGACCTTCATGTTTTCTTCAGCTTTGAACCGCAAAGCCTTATCATTACTAATAATATCACAGCACAGATACGAATTCCACATTAAGGGAATTTGCTTATATGTATCATAAGAAGTATATGAAGTAAAAATTAAACAGCATTCATCAGCATGACCAAGGGCATATTCTGATAGTGAATATCTAAGTTGCTTACTGCAAATAGAATAGTCAATATATTTAGGAGAATTAATACAGACAACATGTCCGGTATATACACATATTTTCGACTCTATAAGCTCAGCAAAATCCTTATCATCTCGCAACAACCTCTCATAGTTGTCACGATCGATAACGAAGGTCTCATCCTCTTTTAATGTGCCCTGAGGAAAAGTGAACGGCTGATAACTACAGTCATCAACAGTAACAAAAGTTCCGTCAGCGTAATCGTATCCCAACTGACGAAGGCGTTCCTTCACCGTTCCTTCAAGAACATTAAAGTCCCACGAAAGCTTGTATATCATGTTCTGATAGTACATTCCGCTGAAAGGTATATCACTAGGATTATTTAGACTTTCATCATTATTATACTCTTCGATAGCCATCTCAACAAGATGCTTAGGCATAGCCACACGAATAGCAAGCTCGTTAGCCTGCCATTCTGCGTACCAGTAAGCTCTCTCTTTCAGTGACATGGAATCATCCAAGGTAATTGGCTTAGATGTGCAGTTCATAGGTTTTTTGTCATCTTCAAGAAGTTGACTAATAAAAAAATACAGTTTATGTTGGTTCCAATGAATAAGCTCATGCGTAGCTACAATGATATCATCATGGCGGTTGCCATTTCCTTTATAGTAATCGCTGTTGAGAAGGATTGAGTTTGCAGGAATATGTTCATCAGTGAAGCATTTGTTCATATTCCGGATATCATAAATATCTGCAGTTGATGATTTGAAGTGTATTTGCCCTAGGATACCTTCTTCAAGTATAGCTGTCCACATATTAAGATTGTATTTTTCCTTAATATCAATAACCGGAAACCAATACTTGTGTTCGGGATTTTTTTTGATTCGATAACAAAGAACTCTATGTATCTTTTCTGATTCTTTCTCAAGTGAATCCCTAGAGATATCAGGTAATCCGAACATTGCGGGTATGTCTTCTTTTAGTTCCCTTTCAGAGATCTCTGCAGAGAAGATAAGATTTAGACCTGAAAAGCCTGTTAATACATTTCCGCTGAAAGAGATATTGTAATACGCTGAGGAAACGTTGTTTTTGATTTTGTTGTACACCTCAGCACATACGTCCATAAAAACCATTGCATTCGGTTCAATTTCCGGAACACAACGAACATTGACTATTGTAATATCTTTTAAACAGCAATTGCCTTTGGCATTACTATCAGCTTGGATATAATCATTCACTTTTTGTAAAATCTCATCTTTCCTGTTAAAGTTAAGATAATCTTTTAAGCTTTCATACTGTGTCACAGTCAAGCCTCCTTGATTGATATGCTATCTCTCGAGCGAACCCTAAAATACATTTTTTCATAGCAATTACGTTTTTTCTAAAAATTCAAATTGCATTTTTCTCAAAAACAGCCTCTTTTTGAGAATTTTTGGATTTCAAAATTTTCAAAAAGCGTAATCGGACCACCAAATGTGTTTTTTGTGGTTACTCTCTTCAAAGCTGAGAGAGTGAGAGTAACCATCATTTTTTACTTAAATTATAACATGTTCCTTCATTGAAGTAAAGAGGCTGATTGATAGTTCTCAACTAATGAGAAGAAACTGAATGAAAAAACAGAAGCAATGTAGTGACTATTGAACCGCCCTTACGGGCGACATAGATTCATGATATTTTTTGTAAAAAAGTATTACTATATGATAATCTGGAGCGAAGCGACCTGTATTCTCAGTGTAGTCTTAGAGGTTCAGGTCGAAGGAACTAGTATCAACAGAAGAACTCTTGATATGGTACATGTGATATGATAGATATGATGATTCAAGTCATGAGTACAGTACTGAAGCAACTGTCACAAGTCACAAGATCCTTCGATTCAACCCACCAACCCGTCCATTCGATCTGCATACTTCTTGGACTTCACTGAGTTGTTTAAAGTCAGATAGCAATATCCGCGCCAGATTTATACTATAGTTGAAAGGAAATTTCGTATGAGAAAACCCGAAGAGAAAAAGACCGTACGCAAAACGGTACTTATGACAGAAGCTTTGTCAAATGAAATTGAAGAAGAGGCTAAGAATCGTGGCATTAAACCTAATGCCGTGATGAACGAAAGGCTGAAACATCCTGGAAGCGACAACAAACCGTCATTCATGGCAGCGGTTCAGGACTTTACAAACAAAGCTGTGAAGAAATTGGAAAAATACTCCGAACAGGAAGCAAAAGAACTTGAAAAGGAAGGTAATAAGTTATGGACATATTAACTCAGAAACGTATAACAGATAACGGCGATGGAGCAGGCTACTTCAGACATTGCGTGAATTACGTGTATAAGGATAAGCTTGAACCTGGAGAAAAACTTATACTGACCAAAGGCTATGGCGTATGCGATACCAACCCGAAATATACATACACCCAGATGTATGGAGTGAAGGAGTATTTCGGAAAAACTGGCGATAATCCAGTAATGCACCTTGTTGTGTCATTTGATAAAAACAAGGTGTTTGACTCAATAACAGCCTGCAATCTTACAGAGATAATCGCACAGCACCTTAGAAAGAACTATCAGGTAATAACAGCTGTTCATTATGAAAACCAGGGAGGTTCACTCTACCATGCTCATTTTGTTGTAAACACGGTGGATATCTATAACGGAAAGCTCTATCACAGCGGTATTTATGAACTCGGACAGTTAGCAATATTCATTCACAACCTGACCGGAAACTTCTGTAAGACTGAAATCAAGTATGAGGATCCCACAAAGTAAAAACAACGTAGAATAGAAGTAAAACAAGAAAGCCTATAACGACAATTCTGAATAAGAAATCAAACAGCTGTATCTATACTGATATATGAAAAGGTCTCCCCTCAAGGGGAGATCGGCTGTTTGATGCTGTTTACTATCAATGGAAATGCCAATATTCTGAAAGAAACTGCTGCTGTGACTAACTGGTTGAGAAAAGCAAAAGGACGCGCTTCCCAGTGTGAAAACGTGTCCTATTTATCGTATGAATCTAATAAAGATACAAGGTCTTGATTAAGGATTTCGCTAATTTTCCATCTTTTATCAAATGCATCAAAAGCTTTTTCAATATAATCTACCGTAGGAGTTACCAAACATACTGGCTCATAACTCCAATTATCATCTTTGCATTTGCGCCAACTCACGATATATGAAAATAAAATCTCAAGTGTTCTCTCAACATCCAAATCCAATACCACAGGCTCTTTTTTCGCATAATAGTAATAGACCATTCTTAGTGCGCTGTATATGAACTTCAACTTGTATTCCGGACGCATTGTGCTCATTGTAGGAAATGCTTGAAAAGTTATTTCTTCACCATGTTCTTCATGCTTCATTTCCATGCTATAGTCATTAACAAAGGCCAAATCTTTGGGAAGATACAAATCGGCACCACAGTAATGGTATATAGGAATATGCTGCTTTTTAAGAGAACCACGAATATCTTTGGCATTGATAGTAACTATTCGTGTACTGGTATCAAGCGTATCTCCAAATGTCAGAACATAATAGTCCACTCTTTTGTCTGCTTTTTCAAGGAGTTGAATGAACTCGTCAAGAACAAGTAATACAGGTGTATTTTCGTAATGCACCTTCCCATTGTGATGAAAGAAAAGGTTCTGAAATGCTGAATGCACTTCTATAAGAATAATAAGCCTATTATCAGCATTTCTCTTATCAGCTTCAACCTTGATAGCTCTTTTGTATTCGTCTATGCTTGCCATATGGGTATCTAAAGCAGATTTGAAGCTATAATAGAAAGTCTTGATGGTAGCGTAAGCAGAATTATTGAAGTGGGCGCTTAATGTATCGCAAAGGCCGGTTATCGCTTCATCAGGAATATGTTCTGAGTTAAGCACCTTCTCTTGCCATTTATTAAAGTATGCGAGTGTGTTGCTCTGATGAATTCGTCCCATAGACTGGTACTTTGTCTTCTTTTTACTCTGCTTTTCCTTAGAGAGGTGGTCAACCATGAAATGCTCGATACCTACTACTATACCTCTATCGTTCTTATTGGCAGGAGCTACATAGCGTATGAAGTCAGGACGTTCATCAGATTCACGATCAACGTCTATGCCTGACATCAGCTTGCCGATACGTTTGCTGTCACCCTTTTGAGAGAGACAGTTTTCAATAGCGGTATTCAGGCATTTTAATTCAACATCCTTTTTAGCCAGCATACATAGACCTCACAGATTACGGTATTACCAAAGGCATATTTTTACTTATTCAGCGTTTTTTTAATTCCTTCAGTTTATCTTCCTTTTCCTTCTGAGCTATCTGTTCATCAAGGATAAGCTCAATAGAGTATTTAAGAGATGGGAACAGTTCTTTTGAAGCTTGCTCTGACAATTCATGGACGCCTTTACTAAGCCAACCATAAATCTTGTCTTTGACACCTGATAAGTCGTCAGGAATAATTTTTTCTCCAAGCGATTCTAAGTATTCTATTTTCTCATTAAACCGCCTTTTGTTATACTCCTCTTCGTCCCATTCTGGCAGCTTAGAGCACTTATCCTGAGCATTTTTTATAAGCGTTTCATATATGCGTCGGAGATATAAAAGAGAGCCGCAACCTACTCCTGAAGCATGCAAACCTAAAGCCATTGAAAAGTCTCTGAAACTGTCACTGGACAATACTTTATTGTACTTTTCAATATCAAACATCTGAAGATCAGCCATGGACGGTTCCTGACCAACCTTTTCAAGAACAAGACAATACTTCAATTTTTCGTATTCATCAGATTCGCGCTTATCCTTGCAAACAGCTGTAGCTTTGTGAATAATGTAATATGCAGTGACGTGATGGCTTTTATCTAACGAACAGACAAAATCACGTCTTAATTCGCTGAAATATTGGCTTATTCCCTCAACACAAGACAAAGCAGCTTGATTAGTGTCTATATCTTCCTCATTTACTTGTTGATTCCCGATTAAATCCATTTCATCTTTTCCAGAACAATATAATGCCCTCAATGGATCAAATATGTTTCGTGTTGTTGAAGTTCCTGCTGGATACATTCCTTGATCAATAGGTACAATAACTGTTTTATTATATGGCACTTCATAATTGTCTTTGAGAGTAATAGTATCCAACTGTTGAGGATTAATAGTAATCATTGGCGAAAATACTTGGACTCTTTTGCATTCAGCACATGGAAGCATGATATTCTCTTTTAAGAAAAGGAATCTATGCAAAGCCTTAACCTCTTCACTAACATATACGTTAGTTACAATAGTAAGATCTTTTCCCAGTGGAGGAGAATGCCTAAATGATGTCTTCCATGAGATATTTGATGTATCAATCAATACTCCTTCATACAAACCTAAGTCTGTAATAAGCTTTTCAGGCGTGAAGTTATCCTGAGCATCATATAATAAATGTGATAAACGTGGCAATTCAAGTATTTTTTTAGCTGAATAATGTCTCATAAATCCTCCTTAACCCTTATCTATAGCCCCCAACGCCCTCTCCAGCACATCAGCAATGCGTTTCTGCTCGGCGAGGGGTGGGAGTGGGAACGGTAAATTCAATACTGACGGTCTGTCTATTCCTGGTATAAGCCCTTGCCCGTTATTCTTAATAACAGATAGCTTTGATACAAGAAATAGTTTCATAAACTTCGTATCTATGAATTCACTCTTTTTTACAGCCATAAACTGCCTTGCTATATGAGCATAATCAATAGTGCAGATAGTTATTTTTCCATATCCAGAGCCTTTGCATACAATCAGAACATCATCTGTATTTGCGATACAAGTTGGCTTTTCGGTCCATCTATTGATAATTAAATCTCCATTTTCAGCGATATTGCTTGCACCTGTCAGATACGGAGTGCCAATGTTATCAGCATTATAATCAGAAGGTTTGAAATCCTGTCCTGATTGAAGTGTTATGCACTCGCCTACCGCACAAATGAATCCATACCGCTTGTATGCAGAAGGAGATTTTTCATGTACTTTCTGTTTTCATCAAAAAAACGCATACAGTCGGTCACGATTTGTTTCCACTCATATCCTTCTGTGCCGAACTTTACTATGATTTCCGAGGTGCGCTGAACATAGTCATAGGCGATCAGATCATACTTGTCCTTGAAGTGACGGTAAAATGTTGCAGGAGAATAATCACAGTTATACACAATATCCTTAATGGTTATCTTGTCTATCGGAACTGTCCCGGCAAGCTCGCGGAATGATTCGGCGAGTATTTCTTTGGCTGTTTTGCGTTTCATGGTAACACCTCGGTCATTTGTTTTTACCATTATAACATACCACCGGAGAAAGGTCAACCAGCAGAAAAGGGAGAGTCCCGCATCACATGATACGGGGATTCTCGTATTTAATCACTTTTCAATGCTGATCATTACACCTGATTTCTATGCGGAGGTAGTTGATTTATTAAACGAAAGCCAGCTCCCTTGTGGGAGCTGGCTTCTTTCATAACATTATATCGCCTTTTCTTCGTGTGAATTTCGTGTGAATTCGTGTGAATTTTGCCTGTTTTTTCTTCACACGCAACTGCAAAAATGCAGTTCAAATAGCTTTCTACAGGCATGAGAAAAGTCTGTATTTCGGTGCTTTTCTCGAAATACAGGCTTCTTTAAAAGAACGGACAGAGAGGGATTCGAATATTTTTAAATGGCTATTTTCGCCTATTTATAGCCTTTTATACTTTTCGTGTGGAATAAATGAGTGGAATAGAATTATTCTGAATGGAAACCATTTCTGTTCTAGCTGCTCTCTTTCAATTATTGAAATATTGATATTTCCTGCATATTTTGCTTAAATACTATAATAAAAATGAAGACGCCTGTAATTACTGACTCCATTTTTATTATATCAAAAAGCCCCGAAAAGTCAATCTGTAAACCTTTTGCAAATCAAATCCCATTGCAATGTATCGCCATTTGCGCTTCACTTCTCATGTGGATATGCCTCAATAAGATTTTTTATGCATACGGATACTAAAACGAAGACTTCTTAGTATAAAGCATAATAAATAATATCTGTTTGCTTTATACGCCTTTGTATATTTGCACATTATGTTTTTTATTCAGCACAAAATGCACTATAAAGTCTCTTGACATACAGCGTAAAATACCATATAATTACGGTGTAATCATGCACGAAATGTAATACATAATTTTTCAGGAGGTGGAAACCCATGAAGCATAATAAGCTGTTGTCCGGTCTGATAGCTCTCTTTCTGACGGCATCTGCCGTTCCGTATCAGGGAACTGCTGTTCATGACGGCACAAAATATGCTTCTCACAGAGGAGCAGACAAATTCACACTGACAGCTGCGGCGGCAGATAACTGTCAGATATTCCGTGAACAGGATCTGAAGAATTTTCAGAATTATTTGCTCGGAAAAAATACTGATGAAAACCTTGACGGAAAACAGTATGATCTTAATAATGATGGTGTATGGGATGTTTTTGACCTGTGTCAGATGAGAAAAAAGGTCGTATCCCATCAGCAGAGCGGTATATCGGAACTATATATCAACGAAGTATGCTCTACAAACAAAAAATCAATAAAGGCAGCTGATGGAACATCACCCGACTGGATCGAATTGTATAATGCGGGTGACAATGTCTGTGATCTCAGCGGAATCGGAGTTTCAGACGGTGACAAAAACCGTTACAAGTTCACATTTCCACAGGGAACGACGCTTGGCGTCGGTAAATATATCATCATTTTCTGTGATGATACCGACTCAGCAACAGGTGAGCTTCATGCTGCTTTTAAAATTAGCGCAACAGGAGAAACCATATACCTGACTTCACCTGACGGTACGGAGCTTGACAAGCTTGAGCTCCCTGAGCTTGATACTGATGTTACCTTCGGAAGAACCCCCGACGGCTCTGACAGTCTGGCATTACTGAAGCCCACACCCGGAGCTTCTAACAGCTCAGCTGAAGTGGTATACCGTGTTGAAAAGCCTGTATTCTCATCAGAAGGAGGCTTCTATGATTCTACATTCGATCTTGCTATTTCAGGCAGCAGCGGCTCCACTGTGCTTTATACACTTGACGGTTCGGATCCGCGCACCTCGGGTTCAGCAAAACAGTATCAGGGAAGTATCAGCATACGCAATAACACCAATGATACCAATCAGCTCGCTTCTATCCGTGATATTTCTCTCAGAGGCTATGAGCCTCCGAATTTCGCAGTGGATAAGGGCATGGTAGTTAGAGCGGTATGCAGGGACAGCAACGGACTTTACAGCGACGTAGCAACAAACAGTTACTTTGTCGGAAAAAACGCCTCATATTACAATGATATGAAAGTGCTTTCAATCTCCACTGACAGCAGTAATTTCTTTGATAAGGAAAAAGGTATATATATGATCGGTGATCAGTATTACCGCTGGAAGAACAGTGGCAGCTTTGATCCCAATCTTGATGTGGGAAGCAACGAAAATCCGACGAATTACAACTCGGAGGGCAAGGAATGGGAGCGCCCCTGCAATATACAAGTATTTGAACAGGGTAAGCTCAAGTTTACAGAAGATGTTGGAGTCCGCATAGCTGGAAACTGGTCTGCCGCATTCCCTCAAAAGAGCATGACGTTCTATGCACGCCGTGACTACGGTGCAAATAAAATGCAGTATGATTTCTTCGAGGGCGGTGCCACAGATATTGACGGCGCAAAGATCAAGGAATATAAAAAGGTAACTATCCGAAATGGCGGAAATGCTTATGATAACTGCCGTTTCCGTGATGACCTGAACCAGTCCCTCGCAGAAGGACTATCACTCGGTAAACAGGCAAAGCAGGATTATATTGTCTTCCTAGATGGAGAATTCTGGGGTACCTATTCAATGCAGGAAAAGCTTGACGAGAACTATCTTGAATCACATTATCATGTGGATTCCGACCGTATAACTACTGTAAAGAATGGTTACGAGTATTCGGGACTTGATTCGGCATATCAGGATTTCAAGCAGTTCTGGAACTGGGCTATGTCCGCAAATATGTCAGATCCTTCAAATTATAAAAGGGTATGCGATACTCTGGATATTAACGGCTTGATCGACTTTATCGCTTTTGAAAACTATATCGCAAACTGGGACTGCATTATTAATAGCAATAACTGGATGATATGGCGTTCAGACGAGAACGATAGCTCAAATCCATATATGGATGGTAAATGGCGTTTCCTGCTATTTGATACGGAGTATTCTTCAGGCTATGACGGACAGTGCTCATTCCGCCGTGACTGCTTCAAGAATATGGACAAATCAGGAAAAATCACCAGTATTTCCTCACTATTCAACAAGCTGATGAACAATAACGAATTCAAGCAGCAGTTTTATAGCCGATACAAGGAGATAATGAATGATAACTTCGATAATTCTAAGGTATCAGCAAAGATAGACTCATATGCTGCCGCAACAAAAGATGCTGTTAATGATACTTTCCGCAGATTTGGCATAAGTTCAAACTATGACAGTTGCATTAAAATGATCCGCAATTTCTACAAGAACAGAGCGAAATATGCAGAACACCATCTCAATCTCCTCTATGGAATAAATGATAACTGGCAGGACGATCCGAATATGATAGATCAGTTCGGCTGGAGCGTCTGGATGAATGATGGTGTCGGCTCTATCGAGTACAATGATGACGGAAGCATAACTGTCAATGTATCAAAGACAGGGCAGTATGCGCAGGTAAGCAGCAGCACAGTTTCACTTCAGGCAGGAAAGACTTACCGCATGACTTACAAGATCAGTACTTCACAGAACATAAACACTTATACGATGTTCCAGCAGGGCTACGGAGAGTATAAGAGCTATTCCTACCATGAGCATACGTTCACTCCTAACGTTCAGACTATCACTGACACAGTAACTATGACTCAGTCAGATGACAATGTCAAGTTCCTTATCGGACTGGATAAGGGAACCGGAATATATCGTATTTCTGATTTCTCACTTATTTGCATCAATTGATATGAAAAAACGGCACTTCTCTTTCTGAAGTGCCGTTTTTGATGCTATCATTATATTCACTTTTCAATGCTGACCGTCACACATGTCTTGAAACAAACTTTCAGAAAAGTCGCAGACCTTCATATTGGTAGTCCTTTAATAAGCGAACTTCTTTTCATGTGAAATAGATTATTATTTCAACGCACAGATTATCTCAGCAGTCAGCTTATCCACGGAAATACCATGAGCATCAAGCAGTTCCTCAGCCTTGAATTCCGTGTGGAACGCCTTGGAAATGCCACGGCAGCGTACCCGCATATCAGAATCGCCGTAGAATGCTGCAATATTCTGTCCGTAGCCGCCCATAACTTCACCGTCCTCAATGGTGATGACAAGGCTGTGGTCTTTTTTCAGTGAATCAAGAAGATCCTCGTCTACACCGCTGACAAATCTCGGATTGATGACCGTGATCTCTGTACCGGTCTGAGCCTTGATCTTGTCAGCCGCTTCCAGTGCCATGGGAACAAGTCCGCCCACTGCAAAGAGTGCGACCTTGCTGCCCTTGCGTTCGATCTTGTTTTTCAGAACTGAGTAATCAGTATCGTCAGCGACACCTGTCGATTTCAGATTGTCCACCACTCTGATCGCAACAGGGTGCTGCTTCTGCGTGGTTGCATAGCGGAACATCTGCACGAATTCCTCATTGCTTGCGGGTGCAAGATAAATGAGATTCGGGATATGAGCAAACATCTGAATATCGCAGAGCGCAATATGCGTATTGGAATTCATACCGTAGGCACCGGGGCTAAGTATCAGGAAAGTTGCAGGACTGTCATTCAGACACACATCATGTGACATCTGGTCGTATGTACGCTGATAGAAAGGAGCGAATGTGCCGAATACCGCCGTGCCGCCGTTTCTTGCGATACCTCCTGCCATAGCGACTGCGTTTTCCTCTGCGATGCCGACGTCAATGAACTGTCCGCGGTCAACATATTCCTCACGGACACCCTGAACAAAGCCCAGTCCCATAGGAGTTGCGGCGTTCAGAACAATGGCATTCCCGTTCGTGTCCAGCATTTCTTTCAGGCAGTTGAACATGACACTTTCGCCGTCCTCATAAGGATACAGCGGAGAGCCGTCCTCAACATGGAAGGGACCGCCTGCGTGCCAGCTTTCACGGTCTTTTTCTGCATAGGGCAGACCTTTTCCCTTGATCGTGTGGATATGCAGCACAACAGGGTGGTCGATGTCCTTCACACTCTCAAACAGTTCAACAAGCTTTGTGGTATCGTGACCGTCATCGAGATAGCGGTAGTCCAGTCCCATTGCACGGAACAGATTGTCCTCGGCAGTGCCGTTTGATTCACGGAGCTTTTTCAGCGTTTTGTAGAGTCCGCCGTGATTTTCAGCGATACTTTGGTCGTTGTCATTCACGATGATAATGAGGTTCCTGTCGTACTCTCCTGCGTAGTCGAGAGCCTCAAGCGCCTCGCCGCCAGAAAGGGAACCGTCGCCGATGAGTGCGATGATATTCTCACTGCGCTGATTCAGGTCGCGTCCCTTTGCAAGTCCGAGCGCCAGAGAAACAGAGGTCGAAGTATGACCGACAATGAACATATCGTGTTCACTTTCATTCGGATTAGTATAGCCTGTCACATCGCCGAAATGCGTCTCATCCAGAAATGCCTCTTTTCTTCCGGTCAGAATCTTGTGCGGATAGCACTGGTGGGATACGTCAAAAACGATCATGTCCTTCGGGGAATCGAATACATAATGAAATGCCACAGTCAACTCCACCACACCGAGGTTTGGTCCCTGATGTCCGCCGGCTTTGCTGATCTTATTGATGAGTGCGGCTCTTGTCTCATCTGCAAGTACCTGAAGCTGAGAAACCTCCAGCTTTTTGATGTCGGCAGGGCCGTTGATATTTTCTAAGTACATAGTTTTATCCTCCTCAGATCTTGAAACCATTTATAATCTTTACGAATGCAGGATCGCTGTGGTCAACTATCTCGCTGTGCCCAAGATCAAGTGCCGCGATCTTCTGCATATCCTCGTCTGAAAGGGTGAAGTCCCAGATGTCAAAATTCTGCTCCATACGTTCCACATGAACGGATTTTGGCAGGATCGAAACACCTCTCTGAGCATTCCATTTCAGCGCAATTTGTGCAGCGGTCTTACCATATTTTGATCCGATCTCCGTCAGTACAGGGTGGGTGAAGATACCGTGTCTGCCCTCTGCGAGAGGTCCCCATGCCTGTGGTGCGATACCGTATTCCTTCATGAGCGTGATCGCACTGTCCTGCGTAAAGAACGGGTGCAGTTCAACCTGATTGACAGCAGGCATGATTTCTACATTCTCACAGAAATTTGCAAGAATAGCAGGATAGAAATTTGATATGCCGATCCCCTTTACCCAACCCTCTTTGTAAGCTTTTTCAAGCGCACGGTAGCCTGCAAAATAATCGCCCATAGGCTGATGGATCAGGATCAGATCAATATACTCCATATCAAGCTTTGCAAGAGATTTCTTCAGAGAAGCATAGGCGCCGTCTTCTGTTTTCATGTTTGATACCCACAGCTTCGTGGTGATGAATAGTTCCTCACGGCTTACAAGTCCGTCAGCAATCGCACGGTGGACAGCTTTTCCGACAGCCGCTTCATTCATATAGGCTTGTGCAGTGTCGATAAGGCGATATCCTGTCTTGATTGCATCATATACAGCCTGTTCGCAGACAGCCGCATCGGGCACTTGAAATACGCCGAAGCCCTCAATCGGCATTTTTGCTCCTGTGTTCAGTGTTACGAATTCCATAATAAGTTCCTCCTTGTCTTATAGGTTCAGCCATTCTCTGACATCAGCTTCTGTCAGGTGATTTCCGTCAATGCTTTTGTGGACATTTCCCTTGCACAGCTTCTTGATATCGTCCGTGCCGACAGAACCGCTTCCGCCGTGGGTATTGAAAATATATACATTTTTACCGGTCAGGTCGTATTGCTCAAGAAAACTCAGCACGATCATCGGGCAGGTATACCACCATGCCGGATAACCGATCACAATGTCGGTATACTGTGATATATCCGCAATACCACCTACATAGGGAGGTCGTGTGTCTTTGTCACGTTCTTTTTTCGCCTGTGCCGCACAGATGGGGTATATTTTTGAGTACGCTTTTTCCGGTTTCAGCTCAAACAGATCGCCGCTTGTTGTTTTTGCGATCATTTTGGCAGTCTTTCTTGTGTGTCCGCCCCATGAAAAGAATACAGTCAGAAATTTTCTCTCCGGCATATGATCCCTCTTTTCCGGTATTGATTTTGATACTGGTTTGTGTTATAATCAGAACAGATATCATGTTACAAGCATATTATAGCATACTATTTTGGATTTTTACAATGCTAATATCGGATACTGCTATAAATCAAAATCATACTGAGGTGATGATATGTGTGAGTTATATCTTCTGCGTCAGCTTGCCGCATTCAAAGAATACGGCACACTTTCCGAAGCTGCCGAACGGCTGTATCTTTCGCAGCCAGCACTGAGTCGGAATATGAGAAAACTGGAGGAAGAGATTGGTGTACCGCTGTTTGTACGCAGCCGCAATAAACTGGAGCTCAACGAAAACGGCATACTGACCGCTGAGCTTGCCAGGAAAGCCTTGTCAGAGATTGATGGCATTGCAAAGCAGGTACGTGACTTTGACCGCAGCCGCAGGACGATTTCGCTTGGTGTCTGTGCGCCCGCACCCATATGGAAACTGACTCCGCTTCTGTCGCAATTATACCCGACCATGACGATACAAACGGAGATCACGGAGGAAACGGAACTGCTGGAAGGTCTCCACAACGGACAGTATCAGCTGATCGTGCTGCATTTTCATCCCGAGGATAAACACTATATCAGCACTGCCTGTGGAACGGAAAAGCTGTTCTTCTCGCTGCCGCCGACACACAGGCTTGCAAATGAAGCCGCGCTGTCCTTCTCCGACCTTGACGGCGAGAGCTTCCTGCTGATGTCGGAGATCGGATTCTGGCACGATATGGCCGTCAGAAAGATGCCGCATTCCAGATTTCTGATCCAAAATGACCGCTTTACTTTTGACGAGATCGTCAATGCCTCTGTCCTCCCGTCATTTAGCACAGATACTGCAAATGAGTTTTTCGGAAACAGTTCAGACCGCATTCAAGTCCCCATTACAGACGAAGAGGCTGAGGTGAGATATTTCCTTGTCTGTCTGAAGGAGAATGATAAACAGTTCGGACAGCTGTATAAAGTATTATAATAGCTAAGTTTTTACTTTTGTATGGTTTCAGAAAGAAATGGGCCTGCGTGCCAACACCTTTTACCGCCGCATCAAGGAGTATGAAGACAAGCATATATAAATAAGAATGGAGCCGTTAACGGCTCCTTCTTTTTTCATTAAACTGTCCATATAATTTGAAATATTGCAAAAGCGAAAAAAGCACTTATATGACACAGTTTTACACTGTGTCAATAGACCTTAGTCTACTGCAACCATACTCATGCCAGATCCATAATGGAGCTGGCATTTTTCATAACATTATATCGCCTTTTTTCGTGTAAATTCTTGTAAAAAACGCCTGTTTTTTCTTCATACGAACTGCTTTGACCGTTATTTCATTGATATTAGCAATCGTCTTAAATTTAAAAAGTAAGCGGTTCCTGAATAATAGAGACATTGTCGCAGTTGTAATGATACTTCTTGTCGGCTGGAACAAGACCTTCACCGTAATCCACTTGATTAGACTTTACAGTGAAATCACTGAACCAGCCGTCTACTACATACATTCTGCGATTTGAATTCTCAGCTCTATATGGCTGATCCATATAGAGGGTATTTTTCTCAAAAAACTGGTGATAGCCCCAGCCCTGCACCTGCTCGTGTATCTCAAATGCAGCTACTATTTTTGGGTTGCCGTTTCTGTAACCAGTATTGTCATGGACATAACAATCGTTGCCCTTGATGTCTATGAAGCTTCCGGCATAGTTCTCCCCTGTAATTCCGTCGCCATAGAAGGTACATCCGCTTATCTCAGTATCGGTAGTATACTCCTTGATGTCGATATGCTCTGCGGCAACATTTATAAAGGTGCAGTCCATCACTTTATTATGGTCGCATTTGAAGTCAAACTCCGTTTTATCCTTAGAGCTGCCTATATAAACACCTTCACCGTATCCGGGGGACACAAGGCCGGTATCGTGGATATAGCATTTATTGATCATACAGTAAGAGCTTCCGTCACGAATAGCTATTGCCTCTGCACCAACGGTGTGTATTTCACAGTCAGATATCATAGAATGGTTTGAATTATCCATAACTATTCCCTTCTGCGCATTAGTGAAAACAATACCTTCAACGTTCCAGTAGTCGCCTGTAATATGCATAACATATCCGTTTTCTGCAGCCTTGCATTTGAATACAGGAGGTTCATCACTGTCAAATGCTTTTATGGTTATATGATTTTCTTCTGTACCATCAGCTGTGGCTTTCAAGGTCTTTCCCGACAAATCGTATTCCCCCGATGTGACTTTGATCAGATCGCCTGCTTTTGCATTTTCCACGGCAGTATAAAGCTCCTCGGTATTATGTACTACTATGCCCTGTTCTTCTTTTGGATCATCGTTTATGATTTCAATTTTATTTTTTTCAACAAGTCTTTTTCTCATTAAACAAAGATCAAAGGAATCAAGGCGTTCGTCTTTGTAAAAATCAGCCGCTTTCCAGTTTGTCAGCTCTGCATCATGAGCTCCCATAAGCCACTTCTGAAACAGCAGAAGATCAGCAACGTTGAACTCCCCGTCGTCATTAACATCACCTCTTATGATACCAGACATAAAGTCTGTAAAATAATCGTCCTTTTCAATACCTTCACTTGCGAAAAAGTCAATATAATCGATGATACTTGCTTCTCCAAGCTTATAGGTCGCGTTGTAATTCTTATGCAGAATTTCCATATCTGTTAAGCTGCCAAAAATACCAATAGAATTTTCAACCCAGAAATGCATTTTATCCCCTACTGCTATTTTCTGTGCTTCTATCCATTTGCTTTTCACAGTAACATCTGCTGCAAGTCCGCTCATATCCTTAGCAGTGTAAATATCTATAGGGCGAATCTCCGAAGCAGCTAAAAGCTCAGTTAGAAATGTGCCAAACTGCTCTGAAGTAGAATTATCGTAATAGTAAAATGGATTCAGCATTATGGGTTTATCAGGACAGTTTTCCTCTATCGCAGATATATTTGCATTTATATTATTGCTGATAATCCGAGCAATCTCTCCGTCATCATTACCGTTACAGGCGTTTTCAAAGTTATTAAAATTGTTTGAATAGTACCAGCCTGCTATCTGATCTCCGTATTCCTCTCCGTAGCGAGACCAGATCTCTGATATGATAGAACTGCTAAGCTCAGAGTTTTTATTGCTCCAGCTCTCGTAACTGTTGACATTTTCGTCTGTAGGTGAAATCCATGTATTATCGCTTACAGTTCCAAACCATAGCTTCATATCAGTATTCTTTGCAGCCTCAAGAGCAGGTTTGATACTATCTCCGCTACATCGAACATCATAGGCAACAGGAGTTTCCAGAGGGAACCAGCTGTGACAAACAAGATCAGGTGGATTACCCCAGAATGTGTTGACAAACTGTTGATGTATATATAGAACAGATGGGATTATCATCGTATCAAAGCCTAACTTCTTAGCTTTATTGAAAGTCTGTTCCCAGCGCTCTGTATCAAGGAAATCGCTGTAATAGGGCTGTACAAATGTCGAAGTAAAATGAGGAACAGGTTCAAAGGCTGATGTGAATTGTGGTATATTAGCAGCTGCACATACACACACAGATAATATCAAACTTATACTCTTTTTCATAACGAAACTCCTCCTTTTTCAGGTATCGATGTTCTGCCAACTTTATGCATAAATTATATCACATCCATTTCATAAAAACAAGATACAATAAGTAATCTAATGTTTAGTCATCTCATAAAAGTTGAATCAGTACTTCTGAATTCATGGAAGAGTATAGCAACGTCAAAAATGAACGAAGTAATTATATAAAAATATTATATAAAAAATACGTCCGCTTCGGATGTCCATCAAATCCTCTTCCTGAGAACTGGCTTGAGGCGATTGCGAAAGTCCGCTGCGGAAACAAAAAGCCCGTAGAAGCGGTTAGGGAATTAGGTGTATCTCGCTCTTACTTCTACAAGCTTTATAGCGACAATTGATAGATGTAGCCTCCTTCGGGAGGCTACTATTCTATTCCAAGATCATTTGTTAATGAAAGAGTCTTTAATACTACTTCTGAGCATTTCATGCTCATTCTGGCAAGCTGTTATTTTAGGCGTATAATCAATCACAGTATTCAATTCTTTTTTTAAGCTATCCTTATGAGTCAGAAGACCAACTCTTTTTTCGTTAAGTTTACGGACAGAAGCCTCTCTAAGTTTTCTGCCAGCGCTGTCTGTTTTTTTAGCATATGGAAAGGGCTATGTCCTCCGTAACCTGTGTACGGAAGGCATAGCCCTTATTTTCTGTGCCTATTCAATTAAGTGTAATCCTGCTTTAATCTTTTCAGAAACAGTTCTGCTATCGGCGAGAACACCTGATACTTTTTCCAGATGATATACATATTCGTTTCAAGTGTCGGCTTTATTGGTCGAAAACAAAGACTGCTTCCCTCACTTGTGTCTACAAGGTACTCAAAGGTCAGCATACACCCCAGCCCCTCCTTCACAAACACTGAGCCGTTATATGCAAGATTGACTGTTCCCGCAAAGTTGAGCTTATCCATATTATCCCCGCACCAGCGCGGAAAATCCACACGGATAGACTGCTCCGAGCAGAACAGCGGCAGACCATAAAGATCATCAAATGTTACATACTCTTTTTCGGCAAGCGGACTGTCACGGCGCATTACAAGCCCCCATTTGTCACTTTCGGGGATAGAAAGATAGTTGTATTTTGAGAGGTTCGGCGGTTCAACGATAACTGCAAGATCAAGGATACCTCTGTCAAGACGTTCCGCAACAGGTTCTGTGTCTCCGCTGAAAATGTGGAAGGTGAAGCCCGGGTACTGCTCCTTGAATGTCTTGATACTCCGCGCCAGATACTTGATGAGATGGCTCTCGGCGCAGCCTATGCGTATCTCTCCGCCGATGATGTTGTCAAGCTGGCTGAACTCCTCGGCGGTCTTGTCTACCATTGCGAGAATGTCCTCGGCACGCTTTCGCAGGAGCATTCCCTCATCATTTAAGAGCATACTTTTATTCGTGCGGATAAACAGTTCATGCCCCAATTCTTCCTCAAGTTTCTTTATCTCTTTAGACAGCGAGGGCTGCGAGATATGAAGCCGCTCGGCTGCCCTTGTCATGTTTTCTTCTCTTGCGATGGCAAGAAAATATCGTAATATCCGTATTTCCATAATAAACCTCCGATAGTTTCTATTATCATTATAACCTGTTTTGCTATTCCTGTCAAGAATAGCAAGCTATTCAAAATAGGTATTTTACATATCATAAGATCTGTGTTATACTAAAGATACCAAATAACACAGAGGTGAGAATATGGCAAATGCAACCGACAAAATGGCGGTCATGACCGAAAATCTCAGGGATATGGGCTTGGACGATGAAAGCGTAACGAAATGCCTGCAAATGGTCGAAAGCGGACAATATCAGGCACTTGACTGTTTTCTGAAAAGCTATCGTCAAACGCTCCTTGACAGCGTTCACAAGTATAACGACCGCATCGACTGCCTCGACTATTTCGCCTACACATTAAGAAAAAACGGAGGTATCTGAAATGAAAGATGAAATGCTTACTTTAACACAGGAATGGGACAAGACCTTCCCAAAGTCCGACAAGGTTGACCACAACAAGGTCACTTTCCACAACCGCTACGGCATCACACTCGCTGCCGATATGTACACTCCGAAAAACGCAGGCGGAAAACTCCCTGCGATCGCCGTGTGCGGACCGTTCGGTGCAGTCAAGGAACAGTGCAGCGGTCTTTACGCACAGACACTTGCAGAGCGTGGATTTCTGACCATTGCATTCGATCCGTCCTTTACGGGTGAAAGCGGAGGACAGCCGAGATACATGGCTTCTCCCGACATCAACACGGAAGACTTTATGGCAGCGGTGGACTTCCTCTCAGTACAGGAAAATGTTGATCCTGAACGCATTGGTATCCTTGGCATCTGCGGCTGGGGCGGTATGGCATTGAATACAGCAGCACTGGATACCCGTATCAAGGCGACTGTTGCATCTACCATGTACGATATGACAAGAGTGAATGCAAATGGCTATTTCGACAGCGAGGACAGTGAAGAAAAGCGTTATGAGAAAAAGGTTGCTCTGAATGCCCAGCGTATCAGGGATTATCAGTCCGGCGAGTATGAGCTCGGTGGCGGTGTTATTGATCCTCTGCCGGAAGACGCTCCCTACTTTGTCAAGGACTACCACGCATACTACAAGACTGAAAGAGGTTATCACCCTCGTTCGCTCAATTCCAACGGCGGCTGGAACAAGATCGGCTGTATGTCGTTCATCAATATGCCTATCCTGCACTACAGCAACGAGATACGCTCTGCTGTCATGGTGCTTCACGGTGACAAGGCACATTCTTTCTACTTCGGAAAAGATGCGTATGAGAATATGATAAACGGAAACAAGTACACCGACAATAAACAGCTTCTTGTGATCGAAGGTGCTTCCCATACCGACCTCTATGACGGCGGCGAGAATAACTCTATCCCGTTTGACAAGCTGGAAGCATTCTATAACGAATATCTTAAATGATCCCGATTGGAGGAAAAGCAATGACAACAGCAGGATTTCTTGAATATATGAACAGCGGAAAACAGGTCACGGCGGAGAGCAATGTGCATCAGATCATGCATGAGCTGAGTCAGGAGGCTATCCGCATTACTATGGAGATCAACAGCCGCTATCATACCCCCGATGAGATCAATGCGCTGATGTCGGAGCTTATCGGTGAACCTGTTGAGGTCAGGCTGTTTCCTCCGTTCTATACAGACTGCGGAAAGAACATTCATCTCGGAAAAGGCGTGTTCATCAATGCAGGCTGTAAATTTCAGGATCAGGGCGGTATTTACATAGGTGACGGTGCGCTGATCGGTCACAATACGGTGCTTGCAACGCTGAATCACGGACTTCTCCCCGAAGAACGTCATGATCTGATACCCAAGCCCATTCACATCGGCAGGAATGTGTGGATAGGCTCTAACTCAACTATCCTTTCGGGTGTGACGATCGGTGATAATGCAGTCATCGGTGCAGGCTCAGTCGTTACAAAGAATATTCCCGAAAATATGATAGCGGTCGGCACTCCTGCAAAGGTGGTGAGGAGCATTTATGATTAAAGCGAGATTTTTAGCAGTTATTTCTTCTTTTCTGATGTTGACCGGGTGCGGCAGTTACTCAGAGGATAGTTCGGCTGTGACGGTGCAAAGTGAAAACTCGTCTGTTATGATGCAAAGCGACAGCAGCGTTTCATCTGTGGCCTCTGACAAACAAGAGGTCACAACCGCCGAACAACATGAAGAAAATGATGCTGATGGTATGCAGATAGCTGTAGGAGATACGCAATTTCGTGTCTCATTGGAAAGCAGCGATACAGTCACAGCTTTGACGGAAATGCTGCCCCTGACTCTTGATATGTCCGAATTGAACGGCAATGAAAAGTATTATTACCTTGATACCTCTCTGCCTTCCTCGCCTGAAAAAGTCGGTCATATCAGCGAGGGGGATATAATGCTGTATGGTGATAACTGCCTTGTGGTATTCTATGAGAGCTTTGATACTTCATACAGCTATACAAAGATCGGTCATATATCAGATACTTCGGGGCTTGCTTATGCACTCGGTAAAGACGATGTGACCGTAACGTTTGAAATGAACGGCAGCCAAGATACCGAATACACCGTGCAGGATGTACGGAATCTCAATGATTTTCTTCTTACGAAACCGACAGAAGAAGATTTGCGGGGAAAGCCTTACGATCTCGACAATGACGGGGTATGGAGCGTTTTTGACCTATGCCTGCTGAAACGAAAGATATTGGAGCAGCGTAATATGACAACAGAATTTGATTTTGAAAACAAGACTGTACTGCTCAACAGCGGCTATGAAATGCCCATTCTTGGACTTGGTACATGGACACAGGACGATGATACTGCGGAAAACTCTGTCTACGAAGCGCTGAAAGACGGTTATCGGCTGATCGACACAGCGCAGTATTACGGTAATGAAACAGGTGTTGGCAATGGCATTCAGAGGGCGATCAATGATGGTATCGTAACCCGTGAGAAGGTCTTTGTCACCACAAAGGTCATGCCTTCCAACTATGACAGAGCGTACAGTTCTATTGACGATTCGCTTGAACGGCTCGGACTTGATTACATTGACCTGATGCTGATACACCAATCGGGAAGTAATGATACTGAAGTCTACAAAGCTCTGTGTCAGGGTGTAAGGGACGGAAAGCTGCGGTCAATCGGTATTTCTAACTATTATACCATCGACGAATATGAGCGTGTCACATCCGGCGGTGAGATCAAGCCTGCGGTAGTTCAGAATGAAAATCATCCGTTTTATCAGAACACCGAGTTCCAAAAGGATATCGCCAAATACGGTACGGTGGTAGAATCATGGTATCCGTTCGGAGGCAGAGGGCATACGCAGGACTTGTTCGGTAATGAAACGATCACGGATATAGCAAAGGCACACGGCAAGACATCGGCACAAATAATACTCCGATGGCATTTGCAGGCAGGCTATGTCACGATACCGGGTTCACAGAATCCGGATCATATACTTGAGAATTACAGCATCTTTGATTTTGAGCTGACCGATGCAGAAATGCAAAGAATGGCAGAACTGCACACAGGACAGCGGTATGAAAATTGGTGAGGTGTGCTATGAAAATACTTGTATTAAATGGAAGCCCCCGTCAAAATGGAAATACTGCAAAAATGGTCACAGCATTTTGTGAAGGGGCTGAATCATCAAGGCATACCGTGAAAACAGTAAATGTCTGTAAGCTGAATGTAAAAGGCTGTCTTGCCTGTGAATACTGCCACAGCAAAGGGAACGGCAAGTGTATACAGAAAGACGATATGCAGGATATATATTTGCTGCTGAATGACACTAATATGCTTATTCTTGCTTCCCCGATCTACTATCACGGTATTAGCGGTCAACTCAAATGCGTGATCGACAGGTTTTATTCTGCACTTTATCCTGCTGCGCCGAAAAGCTTGACTCAAATTGCAATGTTTTTATCCTCCGGTGACAGAAACCAGTATGACGGAGCAATGTTTTCATACAATGGTGATTTTCTCGGTTATCTGGGATTAAGGAATATGGGAGTGTTTACATCAGCAGGCAATGTTTCTGATGAGCTGCTTGCAAAGATTAGAAAATTTGGGGAATCGTTATGAGAAGCCGTGCGAGCAGCACTATTTCATTAGCCCATGGGCTATTGAAATAATATAGTCACATTATATATTGACAAGTGTTTAGACTTCTGATATTATAAGAATAACGACATGATCCCAAATACGTCACACGTTGAGTGCGTGGTTCTGCTGACAAGGAACGACTGATAAAACGCCGATTTTACGCGGTTTTACGGAATATACGTCATTCAAAAAGCACTCAAAACAGCCCGGTTTTCGTGTAAATGGGAACATATCAGGCAAACTGGAAAAGTCCCATGAGATACACGATATTTCCGCATTTTTACGCACTCGGTTGGTTGGTGTGTAATTCTGCGATTGCCCCTTTTTCAGTGTGTGAATATGCAGACAGAAAATACGCTTTAACGGCAATATGGATATCTGCTACAAGGATTTCCCGACCATTATCAAGGGTAAGGGGCTGAATGGATTCAGTAAGACTGAACCGACTCCCACACTTGCCCCCGATGTGCAGGAATCCAATGTTACCGTGACTGTACATATCGGCAAAGACAGCTATAAGGGAACGTTGAAAAAGTTATAAAAAACAGGGCAGGTTTTCCTGCCCCTGTACATATTGTAATGCTATTTATAAAGATGATAGACTTTGAATTTTCTCCATTTCATATCTTGGGATACAAACCAGGTAATCATCGCTGCTTGTGTGAAGAACCGTATATTTATATGGAATCAAATAATGATCCGGGATAAAACTCCCCACAAAAGGTATTAGCGAGATCAGTCTTCCTTTCTTTTTTACACCCTCTTTCGCATAAGCAGACGGCTTGCTGTTCTGGATCCAATGCCGGATCCTAGCATTGTTCTCGGAATCTACCCACGGTTCAATCAACGAATAAGGAATTTTTGCAGTTCCGGTCACATCCACAAAATAGAATGATTCAGCGTCTGCGTAGACAAGGTGCAGGCTGTTATCAAAAAGCAGATTCTTCTTTTGCGAAAAGTCATCCGAAACTTTCTGTGGAAATAGCATTTCAATTTCAACTGCATCATCAGGCACATCCATATCACTGCCTGCCAGCATCGCCATTTCCTCAGATTTCCTTTTCAGTGATGGTCTGCTCACCCATATAGCACCAAACACCAATATCAGCGGATACCCGAAAATAGTCAGCAGTCCAAACATCAGCACAAGATTTGAGTTCATTCCGGCAATATCCCCGCCGATCCATATCACTGCCATGATGATGACAAAGAGAAGCGCTTCTCTTTTGATGTTTTTCTCGAAACTGTCGATCTTGTCGTTGTACTGATATATGGACTCTAAAAGCGCCTTATTTGGAGCTTTTACAATGATATTTTCGGTGTTCTCACGATCCTTAAACAAGTTTTTCAACATCTAACTTATCCCTTTCCATTCATATATTACTTTGATTGTCTCCTGCTTATATTATACATCCCATTCCTGAAAAAGTCAATGTGTTATGCCCACATAGCCATCAGGCACAAAAACTCCCCGGAACTGCTCAAAACGAACAGCTCCGGGGAGCATTATTTCGGGATCATATCTTAGCGAGGTATTATCCCTCAATTGCAATATACTTGTGATTCTCCAGCTTCTTAGGCTCTGCCTTCGGAACGCAGATGTTCAGAACACCGTCCTCAAACTTTGCCTTCACATCGGCTTCGGTAACAGTATCACCGATGTAGAAGCTCCTCTGCATTGCGCCTGCATAACGCTCCTGACGGATCAGCTTGCCCTTCTTGGACTTTTCATCCTTGTCAAGTCCCTTTGCGGCGCTGACAGTCAGATAACCGTTCTGAAGCTCAAGATTGATCTGGTCTTTCTTGAAGCCCGGCAAATCGATAACGATCTCATAGTGGTCGTCATGCTCATGGACATCCGTCTTCATAACCTGCGCAGCGTGCTTGCCGTACAGCTTCTTCTCCACGTCTCTGCCGAAGTCAGGGAATCTGAAGAAATCATCGAATAAGTTTTCACCGAAAATGCTAGGATACAACATAGGTCAGTCCTCCTTTTTACTCGTCACATTGTTTCCATTGCTTCGAGCAAGGGGACGGAGGGTTCAGCACCCGGATCCTTTGGTGCTTCTCTGTTCCTTTGTTCTGATTATATTATAGCACTCTGAATTAGCACTGTCAAGGGGAGAGTGCTAATTTTCACACAGGTTTCATTTTTTTTGACAGAAATGTCACATTGATTTTAAGGGAGGTATGCTATGGAACAGCAGAAAATCATTGACGAAGTAAACTACCATAAGGCACAAAAGATCACAGAATGACCGTTATGATAAGAATCTGCATGGCTTGGTCAAGACTATGGGTTGACGGAATTTCACCTTTCGGTTATAATATAATCAGGCTCAAGTCATAAAAAAGTCGTGGCGGCAGATGTGCTGTAAATGGCGTAATATCGCATATGTTACGATTCGTGTCACTGCTGTGACGATACGGTTCTTTACTTTTTTCAGTCCCCGTGTTACCATGAGATCAGTCGAAAGGAAATCATCTGAAAGGAACACGGAATTATGAAAAAGAATGAAAAGAACATATTGATCACAGGCATGATAATGCTAGTACTGTTTGCAGTCTGGACTGTACTGATACAGACAGTTGATGTTCAGGCAGTGGGACAGAACGGAACGGACATCGGGTTTGCAGGTCTGAACGTGTGGTTCCATAAAATGACAGGCGTTCATATGTGGGTGTATACTGCCACCGACTGGCTTGGACTTGTGCCGATCTTTATCTGTATGATATTCGGAGTTGTCGGTCTGGTTCAGCTCATAAAGCGGAGAAGTCTTCTTAAAGTTGATAAGGATATTATCCTGCTTGGTATTTACTATATCCTTGTGATATTTGGTTATCTCATATTTGAGATGATACCTATAAACTACCGACCGATACTTATAGAAGGACGCATGGAGGCTTCTTATCCCTCTTCGACAACGCTGCTTGTTACGAGCGTTATGCCAACACTGGCTTTTCAGGTGTATCGCAGGATACGAAATACTAAAGTCAGGTACGTGCTATATACGTTTACAGTCTTATTCACGGCGTTTATGGTGGTGGGACGCACCGTTGCGGGAGTACACTGGCTGACAGATATAGCAGGCTCTGTTCTGCTGAGCTCTGGACTGTACTTAATATATCATGGTGCTGTCCGCCTCACTGACAAAAATAACTAACGGAGAAAAGAAAATGGAATTTCACGAGAAATTGCAGGAATTAAGGAAGAAAAAAGGCTTAACTCAGGAGGAACTTGCAAAGGAACTCTACGTTTCCCGTACAGCTATCTCTAAGTGGGAGTCGGGAAAGGGATATCCGAATATTGATTCGCTGAAAGAGATATCAAAGTTCTTTTCTGTGACCATAGATGAGCTTCTGTCGTCGGAGGAACTCATTACTGCGGCAAAAGACGAGAACCGTTCAAATATTGGTAAAATGATCGACCTGCTGATAGGTGTAGTCGATATAATGAGCATTATGCTTATTCTTCTGCCGCTTTATCCTAAAAAGGTAGGAGAAACAGTCTCGGCAGTTGCACTGTTTGATTACACGCATATATCGTTCGGGATAAGCTGTGTATGCTGGGGACTGTTTTCAATACTTATAATCATCGGTGCAGTGAAGTTGTTTATGAATTACAGGAACATAGAAAAGGGCAGAAGCACAGTTACTGGCACATCGCTTGTACTTAGCATTATCGCGGTATTGTTCCTGACTATGGCAAGAATACCCTATGCGGCAACAGTAGCGTTCCTGCTGCTGATAATAAAGGGGATAATGCTTTTCAAACTCCCAAAAAGTGAGCACTGAACAGATAGGAGAGACAAATGAAATTAGAGAACTTACCGCCTGTATATGAGGCGTATAGCGCAGAATATCCAGACCTTACAGTATGCCGTGTAGTTTTGCAGGAAAAAGATCTTTATCATGTCATACATAAAGACGGAATGATGCAGGCGCAGGTATCCGGCAAATTCAGATATGATGCCATAACTGTATCTGATTTCCCTGCCGTAGGCGATTATGTTATGGCTGATATAACCGTCGGCGACAGGGCTGTGATACATAATGTTCTTCCAAGAACAAGCGTATTTATCCGTAAAGCTGCTGGAAAGTCAAACACTGAACAGGTAGTTGCTGCAAATATAGATACAGTATTTCTGTGTATGTCACTCAATAACGATTTCAACATAAGACGTATCGAAAGATATATGACTGCCGCATGGGACAGTGGAGCTGTTCCTATTGTACTGCTGACGAAAACTGATCTTTGTGATGAAGTTGCTTCGAAGATAGCTCAGATAGAAAGAGTTGCAGTCGGAGTTGATATCATTACGACATCGGTCGCTGAACCTAATGGTTACAGCCAGATCACGCCTTATCTGAAAGCAGGAAAGACACTTGCTTTTGTAGGTTCATCAGGCGTTGGCAAATCAACCCTTATCAATCACCTTCTTGGAGATGACAGGCTTGATACGAATGGACTACGTAACGATGACAAGGGCAGACACACTACTACTCACCGTGAACTGCTTATGCTTCCAGGCGGCGCTATGGTCATTGATACGCCTGGTATGCGTGAAATGGGAATGTGGGACAGCAGCGAAGGACTTTCGGCTGCATTTGAAGATATCGAGGAACTTTCAGCAAAGTGTCGCTTCAATAACTGTACTCACAAATCTGAACCTGGATGTGCAGTACAGGCTGCTATCAAAAATGGTGAACTTTCAGAGGAGCGGCTGTCATCTTATGAAAAGCTGAAAATTGAAAATGCTTATTCTGAAGATGCTGAAGGATATCTGGCAGCAAAAGAGGAAAAATTCAAAAAGATAGCCAAGTACAATAAAGCTAACCATAAAAAGTAAGATGAACGCTATATAAGAATACCAGTTCCCTTACGGGAGCTGGCTTCATTTGTAACATTATATCGCCTTTTCTTCGTGTGATTTCGTGTGATTTTCGACTGTAAAACAGTCACACGGAGCTGCAAAATTGCAGTTATAACTCTTTTCTGTAGGTAACAGAAAAGCCTGTATTTCGGTGCTTTCCTCGAAATACAGGCTTCTTTAAAAGAGCGAAAATGTAGATTCGAATATTTATAACGTAGCATTAGGGAATGTTTATAGCCATTTTCTTTTTATTACTTCTCATTCTCATCAAGCAGACTGTTAAAGTAATCGTCGATCTTTTTATCGACCTGCTTACGCTCCTCTGAGAACGTATGCTGATATACTGATTTAAGCGTAGAATTGGTCGACCACCCTCCCCTCTCCATCGCATACTTGTCAGGAATATTAAGCATGAGCATAACACTCGCAGACAAGTGACGGAGATCATGAAAAGTCATATGATAGTTATACTCTTCAAGCAGCTTATAAAACTTGCTTCGCAGCGTCTGATACTCCATCTGAACTATAAACTCGTCTTCCTTCTCATGAGGAACGGCTTCTATGAGGCTCTTTATGTGGTCGGGTATGTTCAGCCTTCGAGTTGACTTGAAGGTCTTATTCATATCGCGGACGTTGTTGCTGCCGTCAAAGTAGATATTACTGCGGCAGACAGTAAGTACATTTCCCTTTAGATCGCGGAACTGTAAGCCTCTAACCTCGCTCATACGTAGCGACAGCCACATTGCAAGCAGGCAAGGCAATTCAATATCAGTACCACGAACCATATTCATTACCTGCTCCGCTGTTGGCAGCTCCTTCAGCTTCGGCTTTCTTGCAGGATATGTTACACTCAGCACAAGTCTAATGCCATACAGTCTCAGTGCTGCACATACAAGATGTACACCTTCTTTAATCGTTTTTGCCCCGACCTTTGCAGCGTCTTCATTTATTGCTTGCTGGACATTGAAGCTGTTAACTTCGTGAATATCGAGTTGCATAAGACCCTGCAAGCGATTCCTGCGGAGAATACCGTATCCTCTCAGTGTGGACGGTGCAAGCACATTTTGCTTAGCAAGAATATAGCCATCAATAGCATCAGCTACCGTAAATCGTGCCTTACGTTGCATACCGTTGACGATGTATTCGGCAGCCATTTTCTCCGCTTCCCTCTTTGTAGAGGCAGTGAATGACTCACGAATCTTCTTACCGTTTTCATCAAATCCGACAAATACTTGTGTGTGCCAGCTGCCTGACTTTAATTGCCAAGCCTCTGGGAATTTACGTTTTGGCATGTTTTTTCCTCCTTTATATGCAGAAGAGGACGTATCTACGGCTTACGCAGTACCTACGCCCTCTATCATTATTTTATATTATCAAGCACTGATAAGTGCTTCAATATCCAGTCCTGAATGCTCAATAAAGAGCTGTACACGCTTCAACGTGAGCATCGACGGGTCGTGGTCGTAATTGTAAAGTGTCCTCGTCGTTAACTTCATCGTCTCAGCAAGCGCTTCATCTGAAAGTGAATTCAGATATTGATAACGACGGATATTGCTCCAGATCACCATATAAAATGTATACGGCTTAGTTTTGGCTTTCATAGTGTTCACCTCGCTTTCTTACTGCTTGACAGCGGAATGTTGTTGTAATATAATAAGTATAAGTTGGTGCGCCCTTAAGGGCGCCCACTAGCTTTTTCTGAATTTAAATCTGTTGATATTGAGACGCGGCTCATTACTTGTTGCCTTTCTCAGAACCTGATTGATATAAGTCCAGCCGATGACAGTAGCCTGCTTGTTTTTGCCTGTCGTTTTGTCATAAAGCAGACCGTAAACCAGACACTGCCCCTGCTCCAGACTTGCAAGAGTAGCTGAATCAACACCTGTTAGCTTGGAGATGTCCGCGAAATCAACATATTCCGGACGAAAGATAATCAGCGTTCTGCAGTTACCGAATGTTTTACCAAGTTTTTCCTTAACAGCTGAAAAGTGCTGTGTTGCTATTAACATACGTATACCATGTTTTGCACCCTTGCGCAGCAATTTGTCAATTGCGCTATCAGTGCTTATATCCAGATCTTGCGCTTCATCAAGAATTATTGTATTACGAGTCTCAGGAAAATGCTGCTTGTAGGCGTAATAGCTCGCAAGTAACATATCTGTCACATAGGAACCTTTAGCTACACTATCAAAGCCTGTGGAAATTACAACTATCTTCTTCTTGGAAGAGAAGAATTCTCTCCATGAAGTCTTTGGAGTTGGTAGTTCTTCAAAATCTTCAAGGACACCTTCAATTTTATCGCGTAAAGCCTTTTGAACTTCATCTTTTTTTTCAAGATAAGCAAGTATATCACATATATTTATATCGTCATTTTTATCCTTTAACATTACGCCTATGCGTTTGTATAGCACTTTTCCCTGCTTATCACCTAGGCTTCTTGCCGCACAGGATAAAACGCTTTTTATGCGATCCTTTTTCTCGGTAACATCATCACAGTCGCTAACGTCGGCAAGGTTAACTGGCAATCCCATCTTTGGGATGCTCCAGAAGGAAAAATACTTATCAATTATACTTTCTGGAAGACGCTTCCTTACCTCACGCTCTGACCATGATCCATCATTATCTACAATTAGAACTTGTTCATCATTTATAGCAGCGTCTACAGCCTGCTCGCCTTCATACGTGCTCTTGCCACTACGAGAATCTCCTGAAATCAACTGATGATAATTCAAATCCGGTTCCATATTCTGTCCATACAGGCAAGTACCTGCTCGGTTCATTACCAAAGGTCTGAGTTTGATATTCGCCGCTTCAACCTTCGTTAACTGATAACCGGCATACTTTAACTCTCTGACCTTTTCTAAATTGGAAGGATATAGAATTATACTCGGTATACTAAAGACACTTATTGATATTTGAATCTTAGGAGCTATATCTACATCTATATTCCGCTTGTACTCTTTCTGTCTATGATTTTTTTCCATACATTTTTCGAGTGCTTTAAGAATCTTGTATTTTTTCTTACAGGTTCGCATGCGCATCAAAATGTAATCCCAGAGTTCAGGCTCAAAATTCAGCCAAAAACCGTCGTAAACGATTGTTTTACTCTGTAATTTATAATACGGGAAACCTTTCTGTGTCGTAATCTTAAAGATGCCAGTTGCTATAAGCTCATTCAAAACATTAATAAAATCGTTAAAAATAGCCGTAACCGAGTCGTCACGGTTATCACTACCCGACTTCATCCATGTCAGAATACTCTTGGTCTCCTCTTCGGATATCAAACCGTAAGAAAACATTATTGAAATCGCTACTCTTATCATTTTTTTTGCGTTGATATTCTCAGAATTCTGGATTGTCAGAGTTTCAATGTCAGCAGCCTTAAGAGCATTTTTTATAAATGCAAGCATATTTGTAGGATCGTTTACGATAGCCTGTATCAATGCAGAATCGAACTCACCTGAAAATCTCTGAAGCTTATCCGGATCTCCGATATTTACTTTTTCGCAGAGATTAATATACATCGCCGGCGTATCTTCAGGGATTACGCATGGATTCTCACAGATAATCGAAGTCAAATGCCTCGTACTATCCTCAATTCCATTCGTTCCTTGCAGATCATCAACCACGACCTTAAGCAGCTCGTCGTGTCTTTTGCCATTCTCAATGCGAGCATCATCGTATAGAACAACCATGCTGTCGTTTGAATCACGAAAAGCCTTTTTCAGTTCGCTTTTTGTTGACATTAAAGATTTAACAACCTGTGAGCTATAATTTTGCGTTTTTAGCAATGCAATCGCTGTTTTTGCAGCTGAAGGACATGCAGGTTCAACAATAATCAGCTGATCCGGCTTAATGCCTTCTTTCTCGAAAAAGTACAGCAGTAAGCTTGCAATTCTAAGAGCAATAAGAAGTTTGTACTGCCAAATTCTCGGAAGTACCATAGAGTAATCCTTGGCAATATCCACGATAGCCCTATCTGTTGGTAGCAACTGTCTTTCACGAACATCGGTCGGATAGCAAGACATATACTGAGGATTCACTATTTCAGCCGAAGCGAAAAGCAAGTGGCCCTCACTATCTTTGCTCCACCCAGAACGCTTAGGAGTAAACAGCAATTTTCTCTCCGTTATTTCCTGAACGGCAAGGTAGAA
>NZ_FNWV01000029.1 GCF_900108555.1 Ruminococcus flavefaciens | reverse complement strand
TTGCGCCCGCCATTCCACATCGGACGGGCAGTGCCCGCCGATTTTTCGGCATTTGCTGTGAAGTAAGCAGAGGCGTCTTTCCTTGGGAATTTCAAAAAAGCAGGCGTCTTTTTTGAGAAAAAAGTCAGATAAAGGCTGTGATCAGGGAGATATGGGAGGCGTCTGAGCAGCATAATTGCCGCTGTGAGAGGAGTGATAAAAAACCGAGCAGGCCTCGCAAGGGATGCTCAAAAAGTCTGGGCTGGTAACACGCAGGCTCAGCAAAGACGGTACGATTTGATTTTGTACCTGTGAATTTGAATTGAATAGTTTTAGAGGAGGCGGATGTATGAGCGTAAACCTTGAAAAGACTCATTGCAGTGAAGATCCCGAGGTACAGTCCGTATTGCATCACGACTGTACTGTTGACGGTGTCACCTATCGTGTTTGGTCTGCTTTCCTTGGCAGGAAAAGAGCTGAAGAGTCGCTCGGAGAATTAATGCTCCGACAGCTCGAAAGGTGGTATGAAAAGCCTGCCTTTGATGCAAAGCAGACCGAGAGCGAGTCGATGTAAAAGTCGGAAAATGTTTTTTGTGCAGTCCTACGAAATCAGCTGTGCGTACTGGATTCCTGAGCGGAGGTGTGGTATACTGTCCGTGTAAGGATCTGCTGCACGGCTGTGAAAGGAGTTATAATGAAAAACAAACAGCCTAAAAAAGCAGCTCTGTATTGCAGGCTCTCGGTCGATGACGGGCGAATGGGCGAAAGCGTAAGCATTGGCTCGCAGAAATTATTATTGGAGCAGTACTGCAAGGATCATGCAATAGATAATTATGAAGTGTACGATGATGACGGATACAGCGGCACTAACTTTGACCGTCCTGCGTTCCAGAGAATGTATGAAGACATTCAGAACGGATTGATAGATACCGTCCTGGTAAAAGACCAGTCACGATTCGGAAGGTCGTATATCGAAGTCGGAATGTACGTTGAGAAGTTCAAGGAGCTCGGAGTTCGGTTCATTGCTGTGAGCGACAACTACGACTCCATGAAGAACGAAAACGATATGATGTTCCCCGTGAGAAATGTTCTGAATGATTACTTCGCAAGAGAGGCTTCTATCAAGACTAAGACTGCGAAGAAGGCAAAAGCGAAAGCCGGACAGTACATCGGTTCAAAGCCGCCTTTCGGCTACAAGCTGGACCCGAACGACAGGCATCACCTTGTGATAGATGAGCCTGCCGCGGAGACAGTACGAAGGATATTCAGAATGGCGGCACAGGGGATAGGCTACAATAAGACTACAAAAATCTTCCGTGAGGAAAAAGTTCTCACTCCTATCGCATACTTCAATCTCCATAATCCTGATTACTTCAAGTCGGATTACTGGAGAAAGGAGTTCGACTGGCACGTTACTTCTATCCGAGTGATTCTCGAAAACGAAGTCTATCTCGGTAAGCTTATCTACGGAAAGCAGCGGTGCAAGTCGATGAAAAGCAAAGAGAAGGTCAAGGTCCCGAGGGAGGACTGGATAATTGTTGAGAACTGTCATGAGCCGATAATCTCTCAGGAGCTGTGGGACGACGCTCACAGAATGATGAGTACCAAGAGGCGTCCAACGCTGACAGGTGAGGTTCAGATGTTCGCAGGTCTGCTCTACTGTGCGGACTGCGGTCACGCACTCACTTACTCGCAGAAGAAACGCCGCGACGGTACATACCACGGAGCATACTCATGCTGGATGTATAAAACTCACGGCAAGGAATACTGTGCATCGCATTATATTACCTACGATGTGGTGTACAAGCTTGTGCTGAAAGACATCCGGAGAGTGCTGAAGTCATATCGTAAAAATAAGGATGAGTTCAGGTCATTCCTCGACAGCAAGTGTAGCGACAGCAGTGCAAAGAAGATAATACAGCTTGAACATGAGCTTGAAAAAGCACAGGGCAGAATAGCTGAGATAGACCGCCTGCTCAACAAGCTCTATGAAGATAATGCACTCGGAAAGATCTCAGATGATCGCTACGCACAGATGACAAAAACATTTGAGGAAGAACAGGCAGAACTCAAGAAGACTATACCTGAACTGACATATGAGATCACAACGCTCAAAGCCAGATCCGATGCCGCCGATAAATTTACAAAAGTAATTGACAGCTATACGGATATAAAGGAACTCAATGCTGATATACTCAATGAGCTTATCGACAAAATAGTTGTCCACCACAAGGAAAAACTCTATGGGAAAACATATCAGCAGGTTGAGATATATTACAGATTCGTAGGCGAACTGAAGGAAACTGTGGCAAAAGCAGCGTAACAATCAAAACTGAAAATTATGTTCGCTTTAAAAACAGTCCTCGGTCGCAGGTTCGAGTCCCGTCACAAGCTCCAATGACAAACCGCTTAGAATAGCCTTCTAAGCGGTTTGTGTTTTTAAATAATGTTATGATGAAGCATCAGCTTTCTGGATGTTCTCCGCCACCTTGCCATTCGCCAGTAGTGAGCCATATTTCGTAATAGAATAACCATTCAATTGCCCAAGGAATAACTGTATTACTTAGTAACATACTATTTGTGAATTCCTTGTATCGAAATAAGCAAATCTCTACTTTCTTTTTTGCGACATCCACACCATAATTATGCGGGAAGTTTGGATCATCCAGCTTTTTCAACGCATCTCCAAGTATATATATTCGTGGAAGGCTATTGATTGAATACTGTAATTCAATATTATACTTCCTCGATAAATGTGTAGGTTGAACCTGAGATTTCCATATCAATTTGTTATTAATTATTTTACACTTGCTATTTGCAAATGTTTGACACAGAGCTGCTTTCTGTTGTGCTAAAGACAGCCGTTTGGCTTTAAAAAAGCTCTTATATACCAAAGAAAGTATGCCCCTTTACCTTAAGTAATGAAGATGCAGCGGTAGTGTTAACAAGCCCGTTTTTACCTCCGTCAACATAAAGTCTGTTATTTTCGCGAGCTGTTCGCATTTCTTCTCCGTATTTATTCAGTGCTCTGTTTATCGGCTTTTCTCCCAAACACTGTTTGAGAGCCTCTCCTATTTCGTCAATGCCAGAAAGTTTAAGAGGAGACTCGAGAATATCCTTCTTTACAGTAGTCAGCCAGCGGAAGAAATTATCTGCCTTTTGAGGTTTTTCGTTCCATTTATCTGCAAAATTTTCTTCCTGCATTACAGGATTCAATATTTTGTATTCTCCGTTATTGTATTCAATATGATTTTGCATATTATCAAGTATTGACATAAGTGCATCATATATATTTGATTCGCCTTTATATGAATAAGCGGCTAAGGTTGTTATTATTATTGATATTGGTGCATCATCAGAATTGCCAAGGAACATGATATCACGATGTCGCTTCAATAACTGTATTGCTTTTTGAAGCGTAGTCCTCCTCTTATATGTCGGCACTTTTTCAATTTTGGTTGCACGCTCTGAAAAAACACCGCTTTTGTTAATAGGGTGATCATTTGTCATTCTGTCAACAAACCAATCATGATAAGCTTCTGGATCGCTGTATTTATTGATATATTCGCCATTTTCAAGCTTGTGAGTTAACCGAATTGATGTAGAACCAAAAGGTTGAGCTTTTGTATATTGTGGTGAACTTGGCAATATATCCATATGAAAGCCGTCATAACTCATTGTCCAGCAGCGTTTTCCCTCTTTTTCAAGTTTCTGTTTATAGATTTCATGCTCCTTTAAGCGATTGCCTACAAGTCCTTTTAGTGATTTAGGAAGAAGGTTCTGACCGCCTTCTAACAAGCATACCAAATCCATATCATAGTCATCATCCTCGTCAATAGGACGTACAACCGTTCCCAAATTCATAGATCCTTGTGGCTTTATGGTTACTTTATAATCAATACCTTCTCCTAACCATTTTCCCACAGCTTCGTAGCTACTAACAGCCTTATCCATCATAGTTGGTGTAATATTAAGCTCGTCGGCAATTAAATCTAGAATTCTGCCTAACTCCTGCTTTTTATGTTCCATTAGCAATCACCTCCTATGGTAAGAGTTTTACAAAAGCCGTTGTAATCGTCATATATATGCAATTTAGGATAGATACCAGGCATATATCTACGACCAATTTCGAATGCGGCTGATACAGGTATCGCTGGAAATACAGATGTTTCAACAGCACATTCTTTGTTTTTGATCTCATCACATACAGTTTGATATACATGCCAAAAATCAGACAAATCATCGATGCTGGAGATAGCATCAACACCTATTCTTTCAGCACTTATAATATATATTATATCAGCATCAACTACATCAGTAACTCTTTGGGGATTAATATCCGCAGTTAGTGATAAAATAAGTGCGATATTATTACCATCCCTTACGACTCTTTTATTTACGGAAAAAGAATTCGTTTTTTTGGTTTCTATCCATTTCCAAGTATCTGGCACACGTTTCTTTTGGTAGATATCAACGTTGGTTTTGTCCATAAACAAATAGCCGAGCTTGATAATCAAAGGAATCGGCTACACGCTGCCTGGATTTTACTTGTTTGTTCATAATGGTTCCTTTTTGATATATTTTCAAATATGCATCTACAAATTCGTTTATATATCAAATATTATATCATCATTCTGCAAATTTATCAAGATATATGGGGTATAATTTGATATATAGTCAAATTGCCGAGGTGATATTTGTGGAAGATGCATATGATTTTGGTATAATACTCCAAAAGCTGAGAAAAGAAAAAGGACTCACTCAGGAGCAGCTTGCTCGTAAAATCAATAAGGAAAGCTCTATAATCAGCCGTTATGAAAAGGGACTGCAATCTCCTACGTTTGACACCGTCAAGGCATTTGCCGCAATATTTAACGTATCTATGGACTATTTATCAGGTACAGAGAAACGTGAACGGATTTCAGCATATAATCTGACCGATCAGCAGCTTGCTATTGTCAACAAGTTGATTTCTGTATTCAGGAATGGTAATGAAACATCAAATAAAAAGCTCTCCCCCGAAAGCTGTCAGCTTCTGGGAGAGATAGTTGAGGAATTATCTAAGTAAATAATTATTAAAATAAAATTAATATTTTTCCATATCCTTTCTATTGACTTTTTTACTCGGATAGCATATAATATAAATAACAGAACCCGACACGCCTCTAAACTATGCGTACCACGTCGGGTCATTTAATTATTGGGAGAAAAATATGGAACTTAAACAACAGCAGCCTGCTATGAACGTTGATGAGCAGATTGAAAATCTTAAGCGACTGGGTTTAGTTATAAATGATGAAGAATATGCCAAGCGGATTTTAGGAGATATTTCATATTTCCGACTTATAAAAGCTTATGGGCTTGGCTTAAAAAAGAAAAATGATTGCTTTGACGGAATTACTACTTTTGAGCAGATAGTAGAACTTTACCTGTTTAACGCAAATTTCAGACAGCTATTATTTTCAAGAATCGAACAAATTGAAGTTAATCTAAGGTGTAGACTTGCTAATTATTTTTCTTGTAAATATGGTGTTCTTGGATATGATACTCCTTCGAATTTTGTAAATCCCGATTATCATAATGAATTTTTATTGGATATTCAAAATGAAATAGACAGAAATAGTCGTGCTCCTTTTGTTAAGAATTTTCATAATAATTATGTTGATGGAAGAATTCCTTTCTACGCACTTGTGGAGTTGTTTAGTTTCGGTACACTATCTAAGTTTTATAAAAATATGAAACCAGCTGACAAAAAGGAGATTGCTAAGTCATATGGTGTAGGATATACATATCTCGAGAGTTGGATGGAACATATTGCTTTTGTGCGCAATATTTGTGCTCACTACGGAAGGCTTTATAACGTCAATCTCGTCAAAACTCCTATGCTGTACAAGCAGTACAATCAAGCGGGGATAAGCAATATTCGAGTGTTTGCCACCATTCTTTGCATGAAGCATTTGTTACCAGATGATGAGCATTGGGCTGAATTTGTTGACACTATTGTTAAGTATCTCGAAAAATATCCTCATGTCGATATCCGCCTTATGGGATTTCCTGATAATTGGAAAGAATATTTATAATTCTATGACAAAGCTAATGATGAAAAAGAAGGGCAGCTTACTTCAAATGAAGCAAGCTGCCCTTAAGTTTTATGCTTATTAGTTTCTGATACTCTTTCATCTCCTCCAACATTAGCAACCTTAACACCACATCTTGGGCTGTTATTGATAATTACTGTTTAACAACCTATTTCTGGCACTTTTGATCCGATTCATTTGCTCTTCAGTAAGGGGATTTCTGGAATAGAGCCACTTCTTAGCGCATACCGTAATATTTTCTTGAATATCTCTTATCTGTTCTTCACTAAGTTTAATAAAGAAAGAGCTTTTGATTGCTTCAACATCATTTAATGCAAACAGGTACAATACAAGCCTTGATGTTAACGGAAAAGCAACTGCTTTAGGTCTGTTGTATAATTCGTTTTCGTCAGGCGGCCATACCACAAAAGGTCTGTCAGATGTGAATATAATATCTTCATCGGCTATGCCTATTTGAAAAGCCATTCCGGATAATCTTTCAGTTGCTGTTCTGATTATTGTATTTTCATCCCACTCTCGATCTACGCCTAAAGGAAGAAGATTATAAAGTGTGTAATTTCTTGCTTCACGAAAACTCATATCAGGATTTGCTGCTTGCAGTGATTTGATTCCGAATTCAATGGTATCCGGATCACGAAACATCAAAGCAGTTATAAATATATTCAAGATACACTTATCTTCATCCGAAAGAACAGATGTACAGCTCAGGCATTTATCATTCTGCGCTTTAGCTTTGATAGCTTCAATAACCTTTCCTGCCTTTGTTTCGATTTTTCCAAATCTGTTTTCGATATGGTTAGGAGCTATATAAGAGCCGTCTTCGTAAATAGGTTCATACATATCTATTTCACGGCAAATCCTGTCAATAGATCGTATCTCAGGAGGTTTATCAAGAGCGTCCACATCATATCTGTATAGATTCTTTTTGTTTTTCGAAAACTGTCGGAGATACATTTTAGAAATATAATGCTCGGAATGAGTCATCTGGTTGTTTTCAGACATTCTTTAACACCTTCTCTTCTTTCAAATTGTACTATTGTTACTTATAAAGGTTGCAATATACATTTTTAATCTTTCCCTTCATATCCATAGAATATCTACTAAGGTTAATTTGTATTCTTGGTTGTGGTGAACCATATAAAAGAAGTAGAAAAAGACGCAGATCATTCCCATGTCGCTGTATCCTTGTGCTTGGTAGAGTTATTATACTACAACAGAGCGATTTAATCAAGAGCTTTGTTAAAACAAATTTACGCTATATCTTAAACGGTTTCAGATAACTCGCTGCGGTTTTCAACAAATCCATAATTGGATTTTGTCAGCAGCCTTTTTCGCAAATTGTTTTAAACGGTTTTACCCCATAATCGCAAAACATAAAGTTCTAAAAGAATTGTTGATGGTTATTATATTTTGATCAACCTCTGATACTCTTCCATCTCCAACTCACCATCGGCAGCCTTCTGCCGCAGCTGAATGGCATACTCTCCCCATTCGGCAAACTGGGACTTGCTCATTTTCTTTTTCATATAGCGAGCATAATGTTGCTTGTATGCGCGGTTGTATATTTCCCACACAGGATCACTCTTTATCTTCTCCTTGAAGTTGTGGCTCATTGCATTGTCACGGCAAGTCTTAGGCGGATTACTGCTGACCAGTCGCTTGCAGTAGTGTGAGAAGGTGGTATGCTTCATGATGAACCAGCGTCCGCAGTTGCGGCACTTGACAGGCATGAACTTCTCTTCAATACACTTGAACAATTCAAAATACAGAAAGGCTCCCAGCGATGTGAAACGATAGGTCTCACAGAGTATGGGACCTTTTTTCGTTTCGATAACCGTGTGTCCCATGCACATACTTCCGCTTGAAATAACGCCTATATATTTTTGAAATGTGTCAATCACTTTCTGAGTTGTCGGGTAACTGTTGTGGTCACATAGTTCGTCAACGAACGGCATAAAGATTTTCTTGACGCGGATAATGTCCTCGATAAAAGTTGAGAATTCGTTTGTCATCTGCTCAATACAAGTCGTGAAGTCAGCAGCATCTTTTCTGTTCTCGTAGTTGCTGAAAACCTTCTTGCTGTCAAATTCGTAATTAGATAACGCTCGCAGTTCATGCAACTCTTCCGTGATATACATTTCCTCATAGGACACAGGAGTACTCTCTGCGTTGACAAAGTGTTCGTTGTAGTCATCGACTTCAAACTCCGAGTCCTCATAAAATGGCTCATCAAAAATGTCGTTGTAGTACTCAAACGGTATCAACTCTCCGCTGGAGTATCTCAACATCACTACGCCTGCCGAGTTCAAGGTGGTGATGGACTTACTCTGTTACTACGACAGCGAAAAGAAAAACTCGACCATAAGCCGCACAGGTATCGCAAGAGATACTGCAATGTCGGTGAGTAACGTTGAACGCGCACTGAAAACTCTTGCGCAGAAGGATATCATTCGTATCCACAACAACTATGCTGACAATGGTCGTCAGGTCGAGAACTCTTATGAGGTCGCATTCCTGAACTATGATATGGACGAGGACAAGCTCCGCGACGCAGAGCTTGCACTTCGATTCAAAAGTTGATTGTCATAGGGGCTGTGTCATTATGTCATAGGCTTATATATTAAGTATACAAGAGAATGTATTATTATAGCTGAGAAGAAGGTTATATATTACATGAAAACTATAAATCAAGTAAGTGCCTTTTTTCTTCAGCTATAACATCTATGACAATGATGTTCAGTTAATTGAAACTGAAACACGCGCAGAAAGCCCCGAGTTTGCCGTCCTCAAAAGGGAAATAGTATAGTTACCCCACCGCTCGCGTTGGACGCGATTGTCGCGCAACGTTGAGCGAGTGTGGGTATCATATAGGTATCGGAAAAACGAAAAAGTTTTTGGGGACGGAAGTCGGTCCGCAAGACCGGCAAGCATAGCGGTCGGCGTTCCGCCTGCCGCTGAAACGGGAGAACCCGTGCCCCTTTTTGGTTTGCAGGAAAAAGGCTGGCGTCATTTGCGCCCGCCATTCCACATCGGACGGGCAGTGC
>NZ_FNWV01000018.1 GCF_900108555.1 Ruminococcus flavefaciens | reverse complement strand
TCGGCAAATGGGTAGTACTTTTCTATGCACTCCATTAAATGAGTTCCATAACCTTTTCTATGATAGATGCTGTCAATAAAAATTCTGCCAATGTACACAGTATTTTTTGTTTCGTCCGAGAATATGATGGCTGCTCCCACAATATCTTTTCCTATCATTGCCTGATACAAATGCCCCTCTCGAGCCATTTGTTTATGCCATTCTACTGAATCATATTCAGGCGGACAGTCGCCTTTTGTTCCGCCAACATTTACGTCTGTTTCAAATGCTCTGACAGACATGTCTACAATTGTTTTTACCTGTTTTTCTTCTGCTATGACAATATTCATTCTACTTCCTCGATCTTCTTACAAACTCCGATTTATCACAGTTCCCTGCTTACTATCCATATTATACACTGCACTATCGTCCAAAGTCAAGGATACATATATAGAATACCGCTAATTGAGCATTTTTGTTTCACGTATTTACATTATAGCGGCGATATGCTATAATAAGTGATAAGAAACGCAAAGGAGCTATATATGGGAAATCAAGAGATCATTGACAGGGACACTTACCGAAAAATCAAGAAAATGAACCGAGAAGAGCTTACAAAGTTCATCCTTCAGTACGGAGATGAGTTGCTCGGAGAACAGGGTAAAACAATTGATCTTCCGGCTCTTGAAGCTGAGCTGAGCAAGATCAAGGGTATAGGCGATAAGCGCCTTGAAGAGATTATGGTCGTTATTGAGAAATTCTTAGATGTCGAATAATAGAAATCAGGTTTTGTGTGTGAAATAAAGAAAGCCGAACGCAGCGACCTAGCTGTGTTTAAAAAAGGAGAAACTATGAAGGATTCATTCAAAAAAAAGGTTGCTGCAATAATTGCAGCGCTAATACTTCTGTGCATAGCTTCTGGAGCTGTTTATTTGAGAAAGAATTATGTAAAGATCGACGGCAAAATCTATAAAACAGATATCCAAGAAATAAGCCCGAATCTAAGGTATACTAATATTAAGGAAATCAATAGATGCACAGAAGTTGAGGATCTGATGTTGACATCAGCTAATGAAAATGATATCAGTAGCTTGGCAGATTTTAAAAAACTTTCTATATTGACTCTGTCACTATCCAGTGTAAACAGGTTCGATTCAAAAAAAATAAGTACATTCAGCAGTTTACAGAAACTGTATACTTATCGTACAGATATTGACCTTGGAGGATTCAATAATAGCAATCTGTCTTATGTTAATATTCTATTCAGTGATGTCAAAAACTTTGATTCACTTGCAGGGTGTTTATCGCTCAGAAGCATATCATTATTAGATACAATTGTTGATGACAATATAATCAATTCTGACGGAAGCTATGTTATGAAGGACTGTAAATTCTTGTCTTCTTTTGACAATGTAACTGAGCTGTTTATATATGTTGATAGCATAGAAGATGTTTCTGGAATTTGTGAAATGGATTCTTTGAAAAGTCTGACCGTTTCAGAGGGATCTATTTCAGATGAAGCAATACATCAGCTTGACGAGAAAGGAATAAAAGTCACTCAGAAAAAAAGTGATGATTGATATTTGCTGTTCAGGCATAGCTGGTACTGATCTTTTCGGTGGTATCGTTGATTGGACTGGAGAAATAGTCACAGGTGAATGACATATAATGGAGTAAGTATATGAAAGAACAGCTTAAAGAAGCGATAATGCAGACGATAGCATCGTGGGACGAACCTGATATATATGTCGTTTCATTGTATGTATATGACCACGACGACGATCCGTGTCGTCCTACTGTAACTGTCGGATATAATACAGAATCATATATGAACGAGCAGCTTGAATATGCTTCGGATGAGGAAGAAGCTCGCTGGAATTATGCGTTCTGGCTGCAAAATGACGACTTCATATTTGGAATGGATGACACAGCCGATACTGTCAGACAATGGATAATTAACAGCAACTTTGCTTATTGTCAGGCTTGCGATACTACTCCTGTTGAATTTGAGTCTGAGATAACAGAAGCATTTGTTGAAATGCTTGTCGACATTGTAAGAGAACTGCATGAATCAGGTTTTATCCAGGAGACATTTGGACGTGAAATACCTGTACTCATACATGAGCTTGAATATTATTACGAGATAGCTGAGCAGAATATACGTGCGAACGGAATAGAACTTGTTGATGATTTTGCGAGATTCTGTGGGTATTATGATTAATATAGCCTTATGCTTTAAGAAAGTGAAAGCATCAATAGATATAAGGAGCAAAATATGTTCAATGATAAGATTGCCATAGTCACAGGCGGCGCAAATGGTATTGGAAAGTGTATAGCCGAGGAGTTCCGCAAGAATGGTGCGACGGTGTGTGTTATAGACAAGGCTTACGGCGATCACTTTGTCGGTGACATCTCTGACAAGTCTGTGCTTGAAAAGTTTACACAGCAGGTAATATCCGAGCACGGACACATCGACTATCTCATCAACAACGCTCTGCCGCTGATGAAAGGCATTGACGAGTGCAGTTATGAGGAGTTTCAGTATGCGCTGGCGGTGGGAGTAACTGCGCCTTTCTATCTGTCAAAGCTGTTCGCGCTCTACTTCAATAACGGCGGCAGTATCATCAATATTTCGTCCACGCGTGACCGTATGAGTCAGCCGCAGACCGAGAGCTACACTGCGGCAAAGGGCGGTATAGCTGCGCTCACTCACGCACTTGCGGTCAGCCTTGCAGGTAAAGTGCGTGTGAACTCTATCTCCCCGGGGTGGATAGATACGTCATATAAGGTTTACGAAGGTCCCGACGCTTATCAGCAGCCCTGCGGACGTGTGGGGAATCCCCTCGACATTGCCAATATGGTTCTTTTTCTATGCTCAGACAAAGCAGGCTTTATCACAGGCGAGAACATTTGCATCGACGGCGGTATGACAAAGCTGATGATATATCACGGCGACAACGGCTGGAAACTTGAATGAACGATATTGTCCGCCCATACGGGCGGATATCTTATATCTTTTTAATTGTAATAAATTTGAATTATGTGCTTGACAGTAATTCTGCTTTGTTATGACAGAGCAACGTATCACTTTACTTTCACGAGTCATTATGATATAATTTAAGTACAGAAATACGGTTTAATCTATACCCATATATATGTTGGATACAGGTTAGAAAATGAAGTTTTGTTAGTCAATTACGCTTTTTAGAAAAATTGAATTTCGTAAAACTATAAAAAAGATCACTTTTTGAGAATTTCAGGTTTTGTATTTTCTGAAAAAACGTAATCGTTATAAAAAAATGTTGTTTTAGGATGATAGACAGTATATCATGTTAGGGGGATTTGCTACATGGCTCGTTATCAAAACTTAAAAGATTATCTGCAGAATGAACATATTAAGCTCATTGATAAAGCAGTAACGGAGCATCAAAACAGTGATGTGGACATAAACGGAAATACTCTTATTGAGTCGCTGTATTGTACAGATGATAATTACAATGATTTGAAAATGGAGCTTGTGGTTTCAGTTGACAGTAATGAAACTGTTTCCGGAAAGAAGTATTACAAAGTCACTTTACTCGGTAATCTTGACCGAAAGCTTCAGGATATTCGGGTTAAAGAAGTTGACAAGTGTGAAAAAAGTGATATTCGTGATGATAACCTACTAAGCCAGTTCATTCTTCCAAATGTAAGGGCAGAGGATCTTGAGCGTATAGGCAATGAGCTCTTTTCTTATTATGATATATTCGCTGGCATGCATGGATATGGGCTATCGTTGGGTAAAATTATTGACAATATGAACGCCCCGATATTCTTTGCAGACCTTCCTGATGACTGCCTTGGAAGAATAAACCTTGTTGATACTGACATAAAGATTTATCGGTGGGATATACAAAAGCAAAACATTCAAGAGGATTGCGGTCATGCTAAGCCAGGAGTAATCCTTTTAAATAAGAAGAAATACTTTGATGAGAAGGACGGTGAGCTTCTTGTAACTGTAGCACATGAGCTGGTTCACTGGCACCTACATCAGCGTTTTTTTAAACTGCTTGTCCTGTTAGGAACAGATGCTGATACTATGAATTGTCTGGAAAAGCCTGTTGCTTTTGCTGATAACATGCCAGATATACAAAAAGCTCTTTGTATTGCTGAATGGCAAGCAAATGCTCTTGCAATGAGACTTGCTATCCCTTCATGTACTGTTGATGCTGCAAACAAAAAAATTGCCAACGATCTATCTACTTATAACGGGAATTATGGCGACATGAGGCAGACGTTTGTAAAAAAATTTGCAAAAATGTATGGGGTTTCACTATATGTAGCTAAAACACGAAATCGGCAGTTAGGCTATGACGGTGTTGACGGTACATGCCTGGAGTATGAAGAGAACGGGAAGAAGATACAGCCTGCTCCGTTCTACTTCCAGCTAGGTACGCTTAAAGAAAATGAGACATTTGTAATATACCGTAAAAATTATGAAAAGCTCATGCACGAAGATAAAGTATTTGCCGAACTTATAAACTCTGGCAGATATGTGTATCTCGGGTATGTTGTATGTCGTCTGGATGGAAAATATATAGATGTCGAATTTAGTGAAGATGGTATTAGACTTGTTCTTTCTGAAAATGCGAGAAATAATGCAGATGAATGTTGTATAAAGTTTTCAGTATGTAGCAGAGTGTATGAGAGAGAATATTCATATCAAGAACAGGTATACTTATCGAATACAAAAAATACCAGTATAATAGATTTAACCCCTTTAATTCCGGAGGATTTAAAAAAAGAAGTCGATGATTATCTATCTGAAGAAATAAAGACTGCAAAACTGCGCACATTTGGAGAGACGCTTCAATATCATTTGTTCGGTTCAGATTTCACCGTTATAGATGAGAACGGTTCTTTTACTCATAAAGCTGAAGAAATTATTGATGAATTTTCGTCAAATATATCTCTCAGCAATACTATTATAAAAAAATACCTTAAGGGAGAAAGTTATCCAAAGCTACAAACGTTGATGCTACTTTGTGTTGAATTAGGCTTGGATATTGAAAAAGGCCGAGATTTAATTGCCAAAGCTGGATATAATCTTGATAGTCCAATTCCAGAATGTAAAATATGCAAGCTGATTTTTGGTACATCTAAAGAGCATGCGCTATATCTTATTAACAACTGGAAGAAAATAGTTAAGTATTTTGAGGAGATGTCTTGATTTAAAATAAATAGATAAAAAATAAAAATTAATCCGTTTTGAGAACTTTTTGTTTTCGTAAAACAGGCTTATTCAGGCATCATGCTACTATCGCATGGTGCCTTTTTATTTTTTTATAGCGTTTTTATGAAAACTTTTTGTTTTTGAGGAACAGCTTTTTGACTGATATAATGTTAAGTATAAGGTTGCAACCTTAAATTTCAATAGGAGGTATTTAAAAATGGAAGAAACGTTTGAAGATCTTGCATGGGCGGTTACAAGTGATCCTTTTGACGCACAAAAGCTCATTGAACAGCATAAAAAGGAACTGAATGTAAGAGTTGTAGAACTCTCAGAAAGTTTAGCTGCAGAGAAGTGTGCTGAACAAACTGAGAAACTACGCACAGAAATCACAGAACAGGTCCGTCGTGAATTCACGGTTGAGGAAGGAACAAAACTGTTTCACTCATCACCGTTTATAAGCGAGACAGTCAAAATAGGCGGTTATGTGTTTGATGGGGCGAGTTTTATCGCGCACAAGGTAAAGAAGGATCCAGCCTACGATGAAAAGCATCTGGATCTGAACCCCTATTTTGATCACTGGCAGCTGAAGTACAAGACAAGGGGACCTAAGTTTATCTCCTCAGTCAAAGTCACGGGGTGCCTTATCGTTGCGGCTTCGGGACCAGGAATTTGCTATGCATTCCTTATTATAATCAAAGGCCGCGCAAGCCCATTGATATTCTACGACGGAGATTTGAGTGACCGCAGAATAATTTCCGAGTTACAGCTCGAAGATACATCTCTTGAAACAAAATATGTTGCAGAGGCTTTTCGAAGATCGCTGCTTATGTGTTCAGCTGTATACTTTTATTCACCTCCAACACATGCAGGTTGGTGCTTGACTCCGAGTGGAGATAGTATATTCTGTTCATCAGAGTACAATAATCTCTTATTCAAAAGATTATATAAAGGCAAAGGGTTACGTAATGTTTTTGAAGATATCATGCTCGATAAACCAAAACGTGCATACAGTGATATTTTAGCAGACTACCATAATCTTGTCAAGGATTCTCTTCCGATGAAGATCGGCACAGTAATTTCGGCGATGAGCCGATTACTTCCACAATTTAAGGAAGAGAGCCTGACGCAAGACAGGGCTTGGGCGGTCGAAACCTCTGATGACACAACATCTAAGGTCATGACGGTGGTTATGCAGAATAGGCAGCATCGGACAATGGAAACACTATTCTCTTCAATGCGGCTTCCGTACATCGAAGAGCAGGCAAAGAGATATGTCGACTGTGTTGCTATCATTCGTCATGATTGCACTATTTGCTCAATGCACGATTTCAATAAAATATTAAAATATTTATATGAATTGCTGCATAACGGAAATGGTAATGATGATCTCAAAAGGATAGTACCTGTTCTGGTCATAGATCGCGCCGGAAGCATACCTGAGGGCCTCGAATTGCATCAGTTATCACTAACAGAGCAGCTTAAAATTGAGAATCTTGAAAAAGTTCAGAAAGTAGTCGGAGAACTCGATTGCAACATCGTGAAGTTTGCTGAACGTAATCCGGATGCATTGAAGCAACGCATGAAAAAAGCGATAGCTAATGCTAGAGAAATGATTAAGACACTTCCAATGAGAAGCCAGAGCAGTTCTGCGGTAATTTTTATCGCAACCGCCCTGCTGCTTAGGGAAGGCGGATTATTCACAGACAGTGATGTACAAGATATGCTTCAGTGGCTTCGCAATGAGGTCAAGGAAAGAACTTCTATGAGTCGTAGTGTTTGTAAAGCAATCGGTGATGTAACGAGCGATGCAGTATGTACTGGCAGACTAGAAATAGGACTAGAGGAAGGCCCACCATATTGGAACCATGAAAAGGCGTTGATTTCCAGTGATGATTCTTTTTGCTTAACACGGAACGTTTTTATTGAGGAAATACTTGCCAATTCAGATGTATCAGTAGGCATAAATAAGGCTATGGAAGCTTTGGAAGCCGAGGGTGTCTTAATTCCTTATCCTAATTCAAAGGATAACCAGAAAATTTGGAGAGTTCAAATTGAAGGCGGTTATAAAAAAAAGCCAAAGCGATTTTACACGTTCTCGAGGGAGTGGTTGTCGCCAGAAGCTAATAACATCATCGATGAGTATGTTGCTTCAGATGTTTTCCATAGAATAGAAGAGGCTATTGAGCATTTTTTTCCATATATAAAACATCGTCGCCTTGATATGGCTTGTGGCCAGTTCATCAAGGAATATAATACGATAAATCCGTTCGTGGCAGTCTGTGGTTCTCCTGGGTCAGGTAAGACAGACTTTCTCATGATGCAGGCGTTGCAACGAGCAACAGCAGATGATGTGGTAATCATTCTCGATCCGACAAATTCTTACTGTGAATATGAATGGAGTCAGCATAAAGTTCCAAAGAAGATAGTCGACGAAAGGGTTTTGTTCTGGGATATGAGCGTTAAGGGCTTTCCGATTGATTTGCTTGACTTCAGCAACTGCACAAATGTTTATCAGAAAAGGGAACGCTTGTTTAGTATGTTGCTTTCCGGCTCACATCTTTCTGGCTGCAATCAGCTCAACATCCTGATGACAGCTGTCGAAATAATGGTGGATAAGATAGAGAATGGTGAGAAGAATATGTATAACTTGATCGTCGGCTCATTTGGAGATAAAAAGGACGAAATCAAGGTGATGAATAGAGTCCTCTCTGTTTTCAGTACAATAGCCACTAATAATGAGGCGCCTCCAGGGTGGGACAAACTGTTAGCGGACAGAGGAAAAATCATAGTGATTTCCACAGGAAATGCCACAGTAAAGGTTGACTGCAATCCGCTTGACATGGTGGCAGATCACCTCTATAGTTACAAGGACGCACACCGTGCTGGAAACGTTAGCCTTATTCTTGATGAAATTCAGACGATGAATCTGGACATAGGCGCACCGATCGATATACTTCTTTCTAATGGCAGAAAAGTCAATATAGCAGCATTTCTGGCGTCACAGAGGTACTCTAATGGTAATGATAATCTGGGCAGAGTGTTCGACTATTGTGGCACTAAGATCTTTTTCAGCCCTATGGAGTCATGCATTGAGGCTGTTTCCGAGAAAACGCACATTTCTGTGGACGTGTTGCGCGGTTTCGAACAGGGCGAGTGTGCCTTTATCGGCCCGGCCTATAGCGAACATAAAGGCAAAAATATCCCTATCAGGAACGCATTAATTGGCGTGACTTATCGTCCGCCGTATGTCGGTTCATATGATTAAAGTTTACATAAGAGCGGCCTTATCGGCCGCTCCATGACTGATTTTAGGAGGTGATGATATGGCGAAGAAAGCGCAGAGGATTACGTTATATAAACGCATTTGGGCTCGAATAAGGTATTGGCAAAATCTTCGTGATATTTCTGATTCTGAGCTGGCTGCATGTTTACAAGTAAGCGATCGCACTTTAAAAGAGTATGATCGTTCTGCTCAGCACATTACTCTTGAAAAATTAGATAATTTCCTTTACGTTAATGGCATGGAGTTTAGTGATTTAATGTCGTTATAACGTATCCCTCTTTACATTGAGCGTAGAAAGTGCTATAATAGTATTGATATGATACTCCTTTCTGCGCTCAGAAAGGATGAACTGTATGAAGCGTAAAGCAACGTTACTCCCTTCAGGAAACTATCGTATTCAAGTTACTATAGGAAAGAAGGAAAACGGAACTCGTGAAACGAAGTCGTTTACTGCTAAATCCGAAGCAGAGGTTCTTCGTCTCGCTGATGAATATGTTAAGTTTGGTGGGCATATTGACCCAAGCCGAATAACAGTTAGGGATGCTTTTGACATCTATATCGAAGCCAAAAGTAATCTCATTGCTCCCTCAACATTGTACGGGTATCAATCAGCTGCTAAAAATAGGCTAAAATCGATACATAATGTATTCATTACAGATTTAAAGCTTCTTGATATTCAAAGGGCTATAAATCTTGAAGCAGAGCGCGGTATAGGTTATAAGTCTATCAAACTTGCTTATGATCTTCTGAGGAGCTCTGCCCTTCTGCTTGAAGTTGAACTACCACCACTGAAAAAACTTAGACTCCCGCCAAAGCCTATAAAGACAGAAGACCTTCCTGATTTGGATAAAGTTCTTAACGTCATTATCGGTTCAAGCGTAGAACTCCCCTGTTTATTAGCGATTTGGTGCGGTGGAATGCGCATTTCAGAAGTCCGTGGGCTTCAGTTCGGAGATATCTTTGAGGACGACAACGGTAGGTATATTAAAGTTAGGCGTGCAAAGGTTTGTATTAATGGACACGACGTCGTTGAGCAACGTAATAAAACTTTGCAATCCACACGAGATATTCCTATACCAGATTATATTTACAATTTGATCCAACAAGTTCCACATACCAGCTCAGAAGATTTTATTGTCAATGAGAACTATGGAGCAATCAAACGCAGATATGACAGACTTCTAAAGAAGAATAACCTCAAAATGAGATTCCATGACCTCAGAGCTCAATTTGCTACTACAATGAACGGACTTGGAATTGAGAAAGAGGTCCTTGAGAAACTCGGTGGTTGGTCCAACTCAAAAATACTCGATAGTGTTTATATCCGCACATCCAAACAAAAAGTACGTGAAAGCTTGAAGGTCTTCGATTCCTATATGTATGGCGTCATTAATGGTGATGCAGAAAAAGCATCGTGAAGCAGATTTGCTTCACGAAAGCAAAACATCGCCTTGTAAACAGCGTAATATAGGCAAGAACTGGTACAATGGGAAGAAATTCAAGTCCTTCTGCCCCTGCCAGAACGATAAAGCCTGTATTTCGAGAAAAGCACCGAAATACAGGCTTTTCTCTTACCTGTTTCAAACAGTTCAAACCGCAATTTTGCAGCTCCGTGTGCATAAAAAACAGGTGAAATGCACACGAAATGCACACGAAATGCACACGACTAAAAGGCAGTATAACGATAATAAATGAAGCCAGCTCCCTTTACGGGAGCTGATTCTATTTAAAAATATTCATTAACAAAAAGCTTTCAATGAATGTTACCGTTGCTATACTCCTCCAAGAATTCCGCCGGACTGATACCGCCTTTCACAAGATGGCTGAATCTTATCAATTCTTTGGGACATTCATCAAGTTCTGCTGTTGTGGCTGATTCGATTCGGAGTAGCGAAAAGTCCCTTTGGATAAATACACCGCCGCTGGAATGACAAGCGTTCTTTTCAAATACTACACACCTTACGGTCATATCGTTCATATCAAGATCTGTGGTTTTTATAGGACTTCTGTTATCCTCAACGACGACAGCAAATGTATTGTCATAAGTGAATACAACAACATCACCGGTTGCGTATCGATGCGGTATCCAAGCATATGCACCATATAAACTCCAGCCTATTCTGTCGTTATATAGATTCCACAAATCATAAGGCTCACCATTTTCATTGATAAGTGCTGTTATATCTGTAACATTTTCAAATTCATTTATTCTCGCTTTTACTATACAAAACTCATTTTCGTAATGATTCTTCTTTACTTCATCTATAGCAGCTTCAAAAGTATTGAATGTTCCATGGAAACCGATATTATCTGTGGCATGAGCGCTAAAAACATGATTATTGTCAGGACGGTACATATCAGCAAGAACCTTTTCGGTAGAATCAATGTACTCTTTTAAAGCTGATTTAAGGTCAATTTCTCGACAATAGTATGTTCCAAGTTTAAAATCCTCTGCTGAATATGTATCATATCTCTCTTTCAGCGCTTCTAACTTCTTCTCTATTGAACATATGCGGCTACGGACTATCAGTATGCATTCTATCGCAGGTTCAAGTGTTTGGTCTTTAAGATGTTCTCTCAAAGTATCTGAGTCGATAAAATCGAGAACTGATGTTTTCATAGTTAATACCTCCTAAATTGATTTAAAACTATTGATTTTTCTTCCCTCTATGATATAATATAACAAAGGCTATGTACGAAAAAGCGAACACTCCTATCCGTATACTATAAATAGAACAAGCAGAGCGAGGTGTTACTATGTACACGATACAGCCCAAGAAGCTGATGATCATCAATATTCTCGATATATTGAAGAAATACACTGACGAAGACCACCGACTGTCTCAGAAGGACATTGTTGATATTCTCAAAAAAGAGTATAGTATGCCTGCGGACAGAAAAGCGGTAAAGAGCAACCTGATGAACCTTGTGGACTTCGGATATCCTATCAATTACAGCGAATCGCTTCGCAAGGACAAAAACGGCGAGGACAAGACTGTTCTGACCGATTGGTATCTCAGCCACGACTTCAGCGACGCAGAACTGCGCCTGCTTATTGATGGGCTCCTGTTCTCACGCCATATTCCATATAGCCAGCGAAAAGAGCTTATCACGAAGCTGGAGGGGCTGTCCTCTGTATACTTTCATAGCAAGGTACGTCATATCTGTACTATGCCCGATGACAGCAGCTCGAACAAGCAGCTCTTCTTCACTATCGATGTTCTCGACGAGGCTATAGAAAAGAAGCGTCAGGTAGAGTTTGAGTATTGCAGCTACGGTACCGATAAGCAGCTCCACCCACGCAGGAACGATAACGGAGAGATTCGCAGATATATAGTGAATCCGTACCAGCTTGCAGTCATGAGCGGTCGTTATTACCTTATCTGCAACTACGATAAGTACGACAGGCTCTCCAATTACCGCGTAGACAGAATCAGCGATATCCGTATGCTCGATGCTCCGATAAAGCCTGCGGATAAGGTTGCCGGATATAAGTACGGGCTCGATCTTGCTGAACACATGGCAGAGCACATATATATGTTCACAAGCGAGAAGATAAATGTGAAGTTCCGTGCCAATAGCTACATTATCAACGACATCATCGACTACTTCGGAACTGACATTGATATTTTCGATGTCACTGACAAAGATTTCATTGTCCGTGCGCATATAAGCGAAGAGGATATGTTCAAGTGGGCGGTGCAGTATGCAGGTCACGCTGTTGTTCTTGAACCTGCTCCCCTCAGGAAGCGTGTCATAGATGAGCTAAAAAAGGCGATTAATAACTATGAACAGGAGGAATGAACTATGACTTTTGAAGAAATCAAAGAAGAGGCTAAATCAGCTGAAACTCTCGAAAAACTCTTTTCACTTTGGAAACAGGCTCATGCTGCTGAGGCGAACTATGAGGAAACCACTGTATCGTATTGGACGTATAAAAGGAAAGAGAAATATCCTCCCATAGAACAGAAGTCATTTGTAGCAGATGGGTATATTTCTGAAGATGAATACAATAGTTCAGAGAAAAAGGTTTTGTTTGTGCTTAGGGAAGCTAATATAGTCATGTATCGAAAAGATGAAATGAAGGATTCTAAAGGTAAATCAATAGAGGAAGATAAAAGATCCCAGTTAGGATTCTACAAATGGTTTATTAATGATTTAAAATCTAATAGACCAAAGCAGCAAGAAAAAATGGCTCGAATGGCATATTATCTTCAGCATCCTGAATTATCTAAGGAAGAACGAAAAAAGCCTAATGAAGAAGGTATGAAGAAAGCGCTTGCTTCCTGCGCATATATGAATTTAAACAAACGAGGCGGAGGACCATTTGTTGATTGGCAAGTGTTTGAAAAATACATTGAAAAATATAAGGCTTTTATAGTACGTCAAATAAAAATAATGAAGCCTGATTACATTGTTTATGTAGGTCCAAATAGAGTAGACATTTCAGCTTCTTTAGATTCACAGATTAAAGAAATCTCCATGTGGCATACGTCTTATCGAATGAAAGGTCAAGAACGTAGCAAGAATCCTCAATATGGTTTGGATAAAAACGTTGATTGTTATATGCGAAAGTTTTTTGAAAAGGTAAAAGAAAATGAAAGATGAATTCGTTGTTATCGACATCACAACAAACGGTCTGGACGAAGATGCTGAGATAGTCAGCTTTGCTGCGCTCAGGTTTGAAAACGGAGTACCTACCGAACGCTTCTTTGAGTATGTCAACAGCGGAGCTGTCCTGTCTGATAGTGTTTCCGAGATACTTGGGATTACAGATGATACGCTGCAAAGGTACGGCACAACTATGGAAGATGCTTATTGGCAATTCATTGAGTTCTGCTACGACAGCAATCTTGTCACTATGCACCATGACTTTGATAATAAGTTCATAGAGCGCATACGCAAGGATTATGATCTCCCAGCTCTTGAAAACCGGTTTACCAACCTTGATACCTTGTTTCACCTAACATTTAATCGAGGCTACAGCACACTCTTCGCTGAGAAACAGTTTGGTATCACCACAGACGAAACAGGCAGTTGGAGACATCTTGATGTTGCAGGAAAGGCATATATTGCTTTATCGAGTAAAAAATGATATAATAGTTTTATAATCTTAGCTTTAAGCTATAAGTGTATAGGAGGTATTACTATGAGCGGCAAAATAACTGATAAAACCACCCGATATAAATCAGGTTTTGAGCCTGATTTATTTGTGCCAAAAGACTTTTCTCCGCATCGATATGCTTTAGGGAAAAAAGGCTGTAATCCGCTTGTTACAATTTGTATGAACCCTTCTGCAGCACGAGATACTGAAAGCGATAGGACTATTAATAGAATTATCAGTGTAAGTGAAAAGCTTAACTCTGATGGTTGGATAGTATTCAATCTGTATCCAGAGCGAGCAACGAATGCGATAAAGATGGATAGTTTCAAATCGGAATTATTAAAAGAAAACTTGAAAACAATAAGAAAGTTCTTAAAAGATAATAATATATCCGAAGTCTGGGGAGCATGGGGAGATAACAGGTTTAATCTTAAAGCATTAAACGAAGGAAAAGATCAACTCTTGAAAATGCTATCAGAAATAGGAGTTAAGGTTTTCTACTTCGGTACACTCACTCGCAAAGGGAATCCTCGTCATCCCCTTCAGAGACATGAAAAATGGGATCTTTCAAATAAAGAATACTTGGAATTATAAAAGAATTAGCTATTGCTATTTATACTAGACTATCCTCTGCTCCTACTATAGAATTATCATTCAAACGATGTACGAAATATGGTACATCGTTTCTTTTATAATATAATAGGGGCGATAGTATGAATGATAAGGATATACGCATAATATTGATAAACTTCCTTCTTGCAGAACGTCAAGATATCCGCATATATCAGGAAAAGTCAATAGGCAGCTCTATTTGTGATGTAATGGCTGTCAGCTCTCACCTTACGGGTTATGAGATCAAGAGCGACAGCGATGACTACAGCAGGCTTGACAGACAGGTATCTGCCTACGATGATTTCTTTGATAAGAATTATCTCGTAATCAGCCAGAAGCACAGAAAATCAGCTGAAAACAAAGTTCCTCGTCATTGGGGAATTATAAACATAGAGCAGGACAGTGTTGAAATCCTTCGCAGAGCAGCTGATAATCCTAACGTGTCAAGGCGCTCGCAGCTTACTGTACTATGGAAGCTCGAGCTGAAAAATATACTTGTCAAAAACTCGATGCCAATGTATGCTCAGAAGGACAAAAATTTTATTTCGTACCAGATCTCAAAACAAGTTGATCCTGCTGTTCTTGGGAAACAAATTGCCTATGAGCTTTATAATCGGGATTATTCTTATTATGATGCAAAAGACTTTACTATCAGGAACGAAAGCGCTACAAGTCAAACGCCGTTTTTAGAGCTTCTTGAAAAGGTCGCAGAAGACGATACAAACAGCTTTACTCTCGAGGAATGGATATCTTTATATAGTAAGGCAAAGGAGATTCAACAGGAAAAGCAGAAGCTGTTTGCAGCAACTGTTACACCAAGAGCTGAACACAAGATAAAGTATTCCGATATTGAAGTCTCTCTCGGAGCGCCGTGGATATCAGAAGGAATATTGAATGATTTTATTTACCATCTTCTCGGAATCAGTTCTGACCTGGTAAAATATGAATATACGACCGGAACTTGGTCAATACAGCATAAGAAGTTTTTTGATAACACAGCTTGCACCGTAAAATACGGCTTGAAAAGGTATAATGCTTTATATATCATAGAAGCAACCATGAACCTTCGTGAAATAAAGCTTTATGACTCAAATAACAAATATGATGAAACAGATACAATAGCTGCACTTGATAAGCAGCGCCTTATAATAGAAGAATTCCGAAAATGGATATGGCTCGACGATGACAGGATTTGGGAAGTAGAAGAAGCATACAACAAAATGTTTTCTGACCTTGATAAAAAAACATATAGCGGAAGAGAAATGCTCTTTCCCGAAATGTCTGAAAGCTTTGAACTATATGATTTTCAGAAGGCCGCAGTTGAAAGAATAATTAATGAGAATAATACGCTTCTTGCCTTTGATGTTGGCTCCGGAAAGACATATATAATGATAACGGCAGCTATGAAAATGCGACAAATGGGAATGTCGCGCAAAAATATGTTTGTCGTGCCGAATAATATTGTTGGTCAGTGGGAAAAGATATTCACCGACTTATATCCAAAGGCAAAGCTCCTCACTATCGATCCGAAAAGCTTTAAGCCTGAACTGAGAGAAAAAGTCCTTGTTCAGATGCGTGACGGAGACTATGACGGAATCATAATAGCTTACAGCTGCTTTGAAATGATACCTCTGTCCAGCACTTGCGTTATCGATAATATGGAGCAGCAGCTTCAAAAGCTGAACGAAGCGGTACGCTCATTACGATACGGCGATGCACGAATTACGATTATTAATCGTGAAAAAGAATATATACACAGGCTTACAGACGAGCTTCTCAGTTCTATGGAAAAAGCGCCTCTTCACATAACTTTTGATCAGCTTGAAATAAACACTATTTTTCTTGACGAAGCTCATAATTTTAAGAATATCCCGATCCGTACAAGGCTTAAAAATCTTCGCGGTATTAATGTCAAAGGTTCGAGTAAATGCCACGAAATGCTGAAAAAGATCCATTGTGTTCAGGAACAGAACGGTGGTCGTGGAGCTGTCCTTGCAACCGGCACGCCCTACGCATCACCTTATCAACACTAAAAAATACCGAAATTCCGCACTTTTTCAAATGCTGAATTTCACCTCAATACCTGTTTCATCGGATATAAGCACGACATCAATCATAGCTGCCGCTACATCGTGCTTTTCCTGAACCGTCAGTTTATCCCACTGCTTCATAGGTTCTTCCAAAGGCTTTGTGTCGATCGCCTTACGCTTACGGCACATGGTCTGCATTTTTTTATCAAGCTCCGACTTCTGTTCGTGCAGGGCGCTCACACGCTTCTGAATGTAGTCAAAGAGTACGCTGTCCGCATCAGCGAGCTTTTCCATGAGCTTCTGTATCTCGCTGTCAATGCGAATGATCTCCGTCTTGATACTCTCCGTTTCGGTGTCGGGCTTGCTGTCCTCACGCTTTGCGATTTTGAGCTGTTCGATACGCTTCTGCATTTCTTTCAGCACAGCGTCCTCGACCTGTCTCGGCTTTAACTGAATGGGCGGAGTGGGACAGCCGTTCAGCGTGAATTTGCCGTAGTCGATGAAGCGATGATACACAACACCTTTTCTGTTCGCACAGTGATTGAAGTGCATTGCATATCCGCAGCAGGCACATTTCACCATACCCACAAGCCAAGAGTTCATAGCCTTGCCGTTTGTCGGGAACTTGCTCTGGTGCGACTTCCTGTCCTGCACTCTCAGCCACGTTTCCGCAGGCACAAGCCCCTCATGGTAGGCTACCTTGACAAAATGCGTATCATCAAGCCCGGCGTGAACGAACAAACCGTGAATACCGTCATAGGCTTCAATATCGTCAAGCATTTCATATCCTTTGGAAAGAAAATAACGATACACTTCTTTATCCGCACGAACATACAGCGGATTTTCAAGAATACGGCTCAGGTGCGATCTGTCAAGATTGGAAATGCCTGTTTTCGTGCGTGGTGTCGGTCTTGAAGCATTGATACCGTTCTCCGTCATGTAGCGGATAATATCGGTCAGAGAGTTTTCGGGATGCTGATACAGGTCATACGCCACACGCACTGCCTCCGCATTCTCCGAGGGAACAAGCACCGAACCTGTCTTGCCGTTAATTGTTCTTCTTTCGGGAGTATAGCCGAACTGAACTTTTCCGCCCTGATAAAAGCCTGTTTCTCTTGCTTTTGTCTGAAACGCATCTGCCACTCTTGCAGCGATCGTCTCACGCTCAAACTCTGCAAAATTCAGCAGATTGTTTCGCATCATACGACCCTCTTTTGTCTCCGTATTGAACGGCTCAGAGAGCGAATAGACGGTCACACCGTAGCGGTCAAGCTCGTCCGTAATGTTAAGATACTCACGCATATTACGGCTGAAACGGTCATACTTTTTCACGATAATTCTGCTGATAAGCCCCTCACGGGCATCGCTCATCATCTGCATAAATGCGGGACGGTGCATCACATCTTTGCCCGACTTGCCGTCATCGCAGTAGATACGATAATCGCACTCGCCCACAAATCTGATACACTCCTCCTTCTGTGCGGAAATGGACAAGCTGTTGTTGCCCTTATCCTTGTCGCTGACGGATCGGCGTACATAGATAGCCGTGATACCGTCATTTGTTTTCGTTGTTCTTTTCATTGTTGACCTCCAATTGCGTTTGCAATCGGACGGTTGGTTTTACATCTATATCATAGCGCAACCGTCCGAAAATTGCAACAGCGTTCTTGTAACTGTAATCATTTTTCGGCAGATTGCCAGATCATTCAGTTGTTTCTTTTGTTCCATTGCGGCGCATTGCACCGAGGAAAATATCGTACATCTTGTTGATCTTCTGCTGTCTGATATTTTCGGGGACATCATCGGGGTAAGAAACTCTCACCTTGATACCCTCATCAGACACATAGTCAACTGCCTTCTCTCTCTTTTCTATGGCAGATGTTGTATTCAAATTTTTAGTCCTTTCCGACAGCTTTATCTTTCTCGCTGTCTGTCATTTCGGGTTTGGTTATCAGCATCATCGCATCTTTCAGCTCATGCTGGATTGTATAAGTGTCGCAGTACCAGTTATCGACATAACGCTTGCAGACAGCAAGCTGAATATCCATAGGTCTGCGCCTAAGTGTACCCTCCGTCATACGCAGGAGCTTTGCGACGGCAGGCAGGAAATAAAGGCAGTCATCACCCTTATGCTCCGCTATCTCCCTGCGCTGTTCAGCATACTCGTCCGAGGTGAATTTTGCAATAATTTCATCAACGGACTCCTTGTAAATGCCGTCATAGTTGAACAGCATACGCTCTTTGTCGAAACGCCCTTTGAACGGGATACCGCTTGCGGCGAGGGCAATGCTTATCAGCTTGCCCTTGTCAGTATCTATTGAAACATATTCCTTGTTGCTGCTCTCATAATCGTCACCAACAAGAAAAACATAGTCACTCATTCAAAGCCACCTTTCATCAATCCTCGCCAAACAGAGTACGGGGAGAATCCTCATACAGAGTAGCCTTGTCATTATCCGCAGGAGCGCTGTCCGTCAGGCTGTCTATATCCGAATCGGACATACCGCCGTCACGGAGCTTTTCAAGCTGTTCATGCTCACGCTCGATTGCAGAGAAAAGGTCTTTGCCACTCAGCTTGTACTTGTCGGACAGAAACATGATGTAGAGCTTATTGTACTCTGCCTTATCCTTGTCAAGCTCCTTTGTCTCGTCAGCGATAGTTTTCTCACGCTTAGCGATCTTCTTTTCGAGCTTCGCCAGCTTGTCAGCGATAGAAGTTGTAGCCATATCATCACCACCATTCTGAATTTTAGTCGAGCCGAACTACTCAGCCCCATACTAAAATTATAGCGCACTTTCGGGGTGAAAGTCTATTCGCAGTGCGCATGAACTTGGGTGCGCCATAAAACTTTTCTTATCGTGAAATTGTTATGGGGAATTTTGAAACGGACATAAAAAAATGCAGAGCTGGTGTTGCTCTGCATTGGGTAAGTATATTCAGTTTTTGGTGCTAAGATAAATCAGAATTTGCCGTTATTTGTTTCCTATGCCCAGATCGCCATCGCCAAAGTGCCGACAACAATCATAATCAACCCGGCAAGCGCCTTTCTTCTCAACTTTTCTTTGAATACGAAATAGGAAAAAGCGACGGAAACGATAATGCTGAGCTTATCAATCGGTACGACAACGCTGACAACGCCGTTCTGTATGGAGTAATAGTAACAGAGCCATGATGCGCCTGTGGCAATCCCGGACAGAGCTATGAATACAAGTTCTTTGGAATCAGTATTTTTCAGTTCAGCACCTTTGCCTTTAACGAAGACGATCAGCCAAGCCATAACAAGAACAACACCAGTACGGATCGCCGTCCCGAGATTTGATTCTACATCCGTTATGCCGATCTTTCCCAGAATAGAGGTCAGGGCAGCAAAAACAGCGGAACCGATCGCGTAGGGCAGCCACGTGCGCTTTGTGTCCTTTGCTTCAGTTTTCTTCTTTTCGATCATCAGAAACACGCCTGCCGCAAGAAGTGCAGTACCGATCAGCTTGACCGCCAGATGTTCTGTCTCACTGAAAAGGATGATTGCGATAAGCACTGTCAGAACCGTGCTGGATTTATCGACGGGAACGACCTTGTTCACATCGCCGACGGACAGGGCTTTAAAATAGCAGATCCACGAGGCTCCTGTCGCAAATCCGGACAGAATTAAGAAGATGATAGATTTTGCCGATATTTCCGTGATCGTTCCAGCAGAGCCAACGATAAACACCATGATCCAGGCAAAAAGGAGTACAACGACCGTCCGCAGAGCAGTCGCCACGTCTGAATCAGTCTTTTTGATTCCGCATTTCGCAAGTATCGCCGTAAGTCCGGCAAAGAGCGCGGACAAAGCAGCCATGATCAGCCACATATCTTCCCCTTATTCATTGTCATATATTCTGGTAATTCTCGTCCATCAATTATCTCTAAGATAAATTCCGATTTTCACGAGCAAGCCGTGTGCTTACTCCTACCTCTAAATTATATCATACCTTCCCCAAAAAAGCAATCCCATTTTCAAGAAATCCACCCTCCAAAATCACCGTCATCATTAACAGAAATCCCGTGTTGAAACTATGCAAGAGGGAGAATCGTCATGAACAAACTGTAAACTTTTCGGAAAATCATGAGCATTTTCTCAAAAACATCGGTAGTAAAGTAGAAGGGTATTTTCATGGGCGGTCAGGCGGGGTAAAAATTTGAATGTAACGATAAGCATATCGACATTCAAAATCGGCTCAGAGAGCCGAGAAAATACTTTCACCAGACTGCCGCCCACCTGGCATCATAACTGCGCCGAACACCGGTAAAATACTCTCAGAGCCGTGCGGATACAGAGAGAAAGTCGCATAGCTCCAATCACGCAGGAGCGTGAAAAATCGCCGTGAAACGGCAAAAAAACAAGTGAGGGCGTGAAACGCCCGACATATTTCACAAGCACGGTATAAAGTATTACGATTATGGAAAATCGTAAACTTTATACGGCTTGTTAGGGGAAAATTCCCCTAAGACCCCTGAGAGGTCGGCATAGCCGACCGAGATACAGAAAGGAGACACAATGTCAATATTCAAAAAGCCCGAAAAAGGCTTACTTGCAAAGCTGTTCAAGCATAAGCAAGTCGAGGAGCTTGCGGAAGAACTTGCCCACACTTATGCGGACGAAATGCAGGAAGAATTGCAGTCCGAAAGTGGCGAGCCGACAAGCGCCGAGGACACCGCTGCCGAGCCTGTTCCAATGCTCGAAGTCACGGAATCGGGCGAGGTGGATTTCACAGAACCGCCCGAAACCACCGAGGGCGAATCTCCACCGCAGGACACCGAGCCGAGCGAAGTCCGAAAGCACCTGATTACATTCCGAGTGAATGATATGGAGCTTGAAGCAATCAACCGCCGATATGCCGAAACATCGTTCAGAAGCAGGGGTGATTATTGCAGATATTCTGCACTCACCGTGATGAATGTGGAAGAAGATACCGAGGACATCAAGCAGATAGCGAGGTACATTTCGTCTATCTCCAATTCGTTCAATCAGGTAGCCCATAGAGTGAATAAAGGCGGCAAACTTTACGATGAAGATATTGCCGATATGAAAGAGAGGTTAGAAGAAGTTTGGCGATTACTCGTATCCATACGATCCACACGGGAACATACGGTGCAATTGCTTATATCTGCAACCCAGACAAAACCGCAGACGGCAAATATGTTGTTAGCAACCTGTGCGTATCTTCTCCATCTGGAGCATCAGAACAATTTAGAAACATCAGGCAGTCAGTCGGCACAGGACGAAGCCGAAGCGAGTGCCAGCACATAATACAATCATTCGCTCCGGGGGAAGTCACTCCCGAACGGGCTTTGCTTATCGGGCAGGAGCTTTGCAAGGCACTTTTTAATGACGAGTATCAGTATGTGCTTGCCGTCCATGTAGACCACTCCCATGTGCATAATCACATCATCGTGAACAATGTAAATTTCTACTCGGGCAAAACCTTTGAGACTGAGCATAATCAGGGCAAAATTCCCGACCGAGTGTGGAGCAAACTCCGCACGATTTCGGACGAACTTTGCAGAAAGCACGGACTTTCTATCATCGAAAATCCTGAATTATCAAAGGGCAAGAGCCATTGGGAGTGGGAGCTTGACAAGCAAAATCTTTCGTGGAAGGAACAGCTTAAAAGGGCTATTGATGAGGTTATCAAGGTCAGCGAGGACTTTGAGGATTTCCTTGCAAAATGTGCCGATTTCGGCATATTGGTTGACTACAATCCCGACCACAAAATTGACCTGAAATTTATGCTTGCGGAGCAGAAAGAACGCAATCCGAGGGCGAAGTTTACAAGAGCGAAAACGCTGGGATACTTCTACGAGAGCCAGCAGATCAGAAAGCGTATCGAGAGCTATAAGTACCAAATGTCGCACAGCCCGAAAGCGAAGATTATCCGCACCACAGCGGAGAGATTTCAGCAGTCGCAGGGCTTGCAGAACTGGGCAGACCGTGAGAATATGAAAGCAGCGAGCAAGGCTCTGAACGAAATGACCGCAAGCAATTCCACCCTTGAAGAATTGGAAAGTGCAGCTCATAGGGCGTTTGCTGAATTTACGGTCATGTCAACACCGCAGTTTGAATTAAGCGACCGTATCCACGAATTAGAGAAGCAGATTCCTGCTATCGAGGAATACCGCAAGTACAAGGTCTACTACAAGAATTATACTTCTCTGGAGGGCAAGGCGAAGACCAAGTACAAGAGCGATTTTTGCTATGAACTTGACGAGTATCACAAGGCTTACAAGAAGCTGATAGAGCTATTCCCCGACGCTCATATACCTAAACTCAGCAAGATGAAAACGGAGCTTGAAAATACCCGAAAAGAATATGCCAAGATGAGTGCGGAGCGTAAAGCCCTAAAGAAAGAAGCGGACAGGCTTTCAAGGCTGGCACAGCAAAAGCGTGACAGTCAGAGAACGCTTGCCCGATATATGCAAAACGAACAGGCTGTCAAGAGAAAGAAAAATCAGCTTGAATAAAGAGAGGAAGATTTTATGAGTAGAATAGGTTATATCCGTGTTTCCACGGAACATCAGGAGACAGCAAGACAGCAGGAGATCATGTGCGATTATCAGGTTGACCGTATCTTCTCCGAGAAGATGTCAGGAGCAAACGCAAACCGCCCACAGCTCAGAGCAATGCTCGACTATGTGCGTGAAGGAGATACCCTCTACATCGAGAGTATCAGCCGTTTAGGACGCTCCACAAAGGACTTGCTGAACATCATCGACACCCTTACAAAAAAGGGCGTTACCCTCGTCAGCCACAAGGAAAATATCGACACCAATACTCCGTCAGGAAAATTCATGTTGACCGTGTTCGCCGCCCTTTCTCAGCTGGAGCGTGAACAGCTCAAACAGCGACAGCGTGAGGGCATCGAGATCGCAAAGACACAGGGTAAGTACACTGGACGGAAACCCATAGCAATCGACTGGACGAGATTCGGGCAGCTCTATGGGGAATGGAAGTCGAAGAATATCACAGGCAGGGACTTTATGCGGAGAATGGGCTTGTCGGCTAATACATTCTATCGCCGTGTGAGGGAGTATGAAGCCACGCACGGCATTGTCGAGCCGACCTCTGCATGAGTTGCTCTATGACGTACAGATTACTCTACTTGTTTTCACCGACAGTTTCAGATAGCTCCTCAAATTCTTCAATAGCCTTTACTGCATCAGGATTGTTCAGAAATACATAATTGAAGTCTCTGTATATCTTCCAGCCCTCAACTTGAAATTCAGCAAGTCCCTTATCCGCTGTTTGTATTGCCTGATATGCAAATGTAATACCTATATTACGCGCGATCAGGTCAGACATAAGACCAAAATTGCTGATACAGACGATTCTGTTGAAACGGTCAGTTGTACAATTTCGTTCAGATAAAAGCTGTTCCAGAATCATTCGTGTTCCGGAACCCTCCTCCCGCAAAAACAGAGTTTCGCTGAGCACCTCATCAAGCGGAACTGTCTTTCCGGCAAAACGATGTGTTGGACTGCATACACCGATAAAAGGCTCGGAGCGATAGAGCCTGCTTTCAAATTCAGCACTGTCAAAAAAGCCTTCGATCAGAGCAAAATCAAGCTCACCTTGTTTTAACAACTCAAGCAATCTGTTGGTATTATCCACATCAACGAGTATCGTTTGCTGCGGCTTTGACAAATATTTTGCAACCTGTTCTGTTATTACATATTCACCGATTGTTTTAGTTGCCCCGATCCTGAGAGAACGTTTCTTGACAAGCCCCATTTTCTCAAATAGTCTTTTCTCCTGATAGGAAATATTCTCTGCATAATTCTTCAGTAGTTCACCCTCCGGTGTAAGTGTAAGTGTGTGTCGGTCATAGAGAAACAGCTTGCAATGATATTCTTCTTCCAAATAATGAATATGCTGTGTTACGGCAGGCTGGGTCATGTTCAGCAGTTCTGCTATTTTTCTGTAATTCATGACACTGCAAAGCGTAAGAAAGGTCTTTATCCTGAAATCTACCATAGTATCCTCCCATTATGATAATTCATTGTTATCACCTGATTTCAAATGATAATTAGATTTTATCACGTTTCTGTGGTATAATCAAGATAGAAATTGTGAACGGAGGAAATTTCCATGTCTAAAGTAAAAGGTATCGTTAATCTCGTCCCCGGCTTCGCTCTTGCGTTGGTGATTGCCGCTGCCGCCAAGCTGTTGGAGAGCCTGCTGCCAATCAAGCTGATCGGTGCATCTGTGATCGCTCTGTTTATAGGAATGATTATCAACAGCATCAGACAGCCTTCGGAGCTGTTCAAGGGGGGACTGAAATTTACGTCAAAGAAAATATTGAAATTTGCGATTATTCTGCTCGGAGCATCGCTTAATATCAGCATTGTCCTGCAAGTCGGCAAGATGTCGCTGTGTGTAATGTGCTTTACCTTGCTGACCTGCTTCGGCGGAGGATATATTGTCGGAAAACTGCTGAAAATCAACTGGAAGCTATCCAACCTGATCTCGGCAGGAACGGGCATCTGCGGCGGATCAGCAATTGCTGCCATCGCCCCTGTCATTGATGCCGACGATACAGACATTGCATATTCTATGTCGGCAACATTCTTGTTTGATATGGCGATGATACTGCTATTTCCTGTTATCGGACATTCAATGGGGCTTAGCGATATGGCATACGGCTTGTGGGCAGGTACAGCAGTCAATGATACATCAAGCGTAGTTGCCGCTGGTTATGCTTTTTCCGAAGCGGCGGGAGATTTTGCTACAATGGTAAAGCTGACGAGAACGCTGTCCATTATTCCGACCGTCATTATCTTTGCACTGATCTCGGCTCGGTTGAAGCGTAAAGCTGCTGCCGGCATCGGAGAGACAGTAAAAAGCAACTTCAACATCGCTAAGATCTTTCCATGGTTTATCTTGGGCTTTCTCGCACTCACCGCAGTAAACAGTTTCGGACTTATTCCCGAATCTGTTTCACTCGGAATGAAAAATGTCAGCAAATTCCTTATGGTCACTGCTCTGGCGGCAATAGGTCTTAATACAAGCTTCAAGGATATGAAAAAATCCGGTATTGCTCCTATGATACACGGCTTTATTATTTCGGCACTTGTTGTCATCGTAGCTATTGCTGTTGAATGGTTTATGGGGATAGTTTGATGATCCTACATTGTCATCGAGTTGATTATAACCTTATATACATATAGGAAAAGCCCTCAGAAACGCTTGAAAGACGTTTCCGAGGGCTTAGTATTCTGTTCCATTTAGGTGTGTTCCTATTGTGGTATGCTCCACAATACTGATTATGACCCCAGCGGAACATTTTTTGAGTGTTCCAATAGACTACGGTCATGTGGAACAAATATTTAAGGCAAAGAATGTTGGAAAATCAGTATCGTTACAACAGTCAAAGCACATCATGCTTTATGATCTATATCAGGCATAATGATATACCTTCCTTTCTTTTATCAGGCAGACAGCCGTCAGCACAAGTGCAAGCACGTCCGAGACCACCACCGAACACCAGATACCGTTCAGCCCGAATATCACGAGCAGGAGCAATACACACAGCACCTGAAACACAAGCGTTCTTGCAAAGGAGATCAGTGCGGACAGCAGCCCGTTGTTAAGTGCCGTAAAGAAGCCTGAACCGTAGATATTAAAGCCGCAGACTATAAACATCAGTGAGCAGATGCGGAATGCGTGTACGGTCATTTCAAGCAAATTATCATCATAACCTACAAAGATGTTGCCAAAAGGAACAGCCAACAGCTCCGCTAAAACGAACATCGAAACGGACATAATGCCAATAATGACAAGGCTCTTGCGGAAAAGCCCTTTGAGTTCATCGTGATTACCAGCACCGTGATGATAGCCGACGATCGGCGCACTTCCCACCGAGTAGCCGATAAATGCGGCGATGAAGATGAAATTCACATACATCAGCACACCATAGGTGGAAACGCCGTCCTCGCCTGAAAGCTTCATAAGCTGATAATTATAGAGCATACTAACAACAGACAGCGAGATGTTCGACATAAATTCCGATGAACCATTTGTACAGGTCTTTAATAAAGCCTTGCCGTCAAATTGTATTTTTCCGAGTCGGAGTTTGCTTTTGTTTGGCATGATGAAATAGACAAGCGGTATGATGCCGCCCACCATCTGTGCAATCGCAGTTGCAGCCGCTCCACCTGTGATGCCCCATCTGAACACCGCCATAAACAGCCAGTCGAGCAGCATATTTGTAAGACCTGCCGCAACGGTGATGATAAGTCCGAAGGTGGGCTTTTCAGCCGCCACAAGAAAGCTCTGAAATACATTTTGCAGCATAAACGCCGTTAGAGCAAGAAGAATGATCCTGCCGTATTTCACGCAGTAGGGCAGCATTTCATCGGACGCTCCGAGAAGCTTTGACATCGGCTCAACAAGAATGATGCCGATGACCGTAAACAGCAGACCTAAGCCTATGATGATATATATAAGCATTGAGAAAATGCGGTTCGCCTTTTTGTCGTTCCCAAGCCCGAAATTCATAGCAACAAGCGCACTTCCGCCCGTGCCGACCATAAAGCCGACAGTACCGAGTATCATCAGAAAAGGCATGATAAGATTGATTGCGGCAAAGGGCGTTTTGCCCACATAATTTGATACGAAAAATCCGTCTACCACGCCGTAAATTGAAGTGAATACCATCATAACGATAGACGGCAAAGTAAACCGGAGCAGTCTGCGGTATGTAAAGTGATCTGATAACTGTATATTCACAGGCTTTCGACCTTCTTTCTGAACTGCTCCAAAAATCTGCGGTTGAGCGAGATAAACAGCTCCCATTCCTCCTGCGTCCATTCGCCGAACACTTCCTCCTCGAATGCGATCAGACGGCACACAGTCCGCTCCGAAAGAACTCTGCCCTTGTCCGTCAGACGAACACAAACATTGCGCCCCTCGCCCGAGATCAGCTCTATCTCGCCACGCTCCTGCATCTTATGCAGAGCAGAATTGACGGTGGATTTTGTCAGCCCCGTCTGCTTGTACAGACAGCTCTGATTGCAGCCGCTGCCTTCAAGGTTGATGACATAGAGAATGTCCATCTCCGTATCCGTGATCGCAAGGCGCTTGGCGGCTTCACGGTAGGTGTTGTCGATAGAAGCGAAGATATTATCCAGTTCTCTTGTTTCCGGTTTCATAATAGGATCTCCTTTGTACGATTTCGTAATTATATTATAGTACGGTTTCGTACATTTGTCAAGAAGTTTTTTGAATTATCTAATAATTATTTGAAAACAAAAAAGGGGTTATGTCTCCCGCAACACACGATCACAGAGAACATAGCCCTTTTCTTATGTCATGAAAAATATAATTATTTGACAGCCTTACGTTTCCCCGTTACGCTTTCAACCTTCAAAGCATACACAAGTGTCCTCGGAATAGCCGCTGTGCTGAACGGCACATCTTTTCCTTCATGGTAATGCGCCATCAGCAATTTCAGTGCTGGGAGCTTTTCCTCATCGGGAAGGATACGGATACGCCCTCTGCCGATAACGCTCTCATACGCCATTGTGCAGTAGCCCTTATCCTCAAAGTATTGAAGTTGGTGCTTGCAGTCCATCTCAAAGGAAGCTCTGTTGTCGTTTCGGATAAGACCGACCTTGTATCCCTCTAAGGCACTATGAAAATACAGCGTTATCTTATCGCCGTTCACAGCCATACCGAAGTTCAGGGGCAGGATATACGGATAGCCGTCATCGTTCAGTGCAAGCCTGCAAACATCGCAGTTCTCCATTATACCGATAATATCGCTCAGGTCGGTGACTTCTCTGTCTTTTCTTCTCATAAGCCGAATATCCTCATATCTTCCTCAACTGTCGTGATTCCTGCAATACCAAAGTTTTCTACAAGCACGCTTGCAACATTCGGTGACAGGAATGCAGGCAGAGTCGGTCCGAGGTGGATATTCTTCACGCCGAGATACAGCAGAGCCAGCAGTACGATAACGGCTTTCTGCTCATACCACGCAATATTATAGGCAATAGGCAGTTCGTTCACATCGTCAAGTCCGAATACCTCTTTCAGCTTCAGGGCGATAAGAGCAAGTGAATAAGAATCGTTGCACTGTCCTGCATCGAGAACTCTGGGGATACCGCCGATGTCACCGAGGTTTAGCTTGTTGTACTTGTATTTCGCACAGCCTGCTGTCAGTATAACGGTATCTTTCGGCAGAGCCTTTGCAAAATCCTCATAGTAGCTTCTGGACTTCGCCCTGCCGTCACAGCCTGCCATAACAACGAACTTGCGGATAGCACCCGATTTCACGGCATCTACGATCTTATCGGCAAGGGTAAAAACCTGTTCGTGAGCAAAACCGCCGATGATAGTACCAGTTTCGATCTCGGTCGGAGGAGGACATTTCTTTGCCTGCTCAATAATTGGCGAAAAATCCTTGACCTCACCGTAAGGAGCGTCAATATGCTTGCACCCCGGATAGCCTGCAGCACCCGTAGTCCACAGCCTGTCCTTGTAGCTGTCCTTCGGCGGAACAATGCAGTTCGTGGTCATAAGAACCGGACCGTTAAAGCTCTCAAATTCCTCTTTCTGCTTCCACCACGCATTTCCGTAGTTTCCTGCAAAATGAGGATATTTCTTGAAGAACGGATAATAGTGCGCAGGGAGCATCTCCGAGTGGGTGTAAACATCAACGCCTGTGTCCATTGTCTGTTCAAGGAGCATTTCGAGGTCTTTCAGATCGTGACCGGAAATCAGTATCGCAGGATTTTTGCGTACACCGATGTCAACGCTGGTTATTTCAGGGTTGCCGTATGCGGAAGTATTTGCAGTGTCGAGGTCAGCCATACCCTGAACGCCGTACTTGCCGACTTCAAGTGTTAGAGCCACAAGGTCATCAACGGAAAGGCTGTCATCAAGCGTTTTGGCAAGTGCCGACTGCATGAACGCATCAAGATCCTCGTCATCACTAAGCAGAGCATTTGCGTGTTTGGTGTATGCCGCAAGTCCCTTGATACCGTAGGTTATCAGCTCACGCAAAGAACGTATATCTTCATTTTCCGTTGCAAGCACACCGACAGACTTTGCTTTCTCGGCATAGTCCGTTCCGTTCCAAAGTGCTGCTTCGGGGAGTGATTCTTTATTCTGCACCTGCCCGAGCAATTCTTCTTTGACTGCAAGTGTTTCAGTAACCTTAGCGGTAATGCTGTCGAGATCGAAATTTGCATTGGTGATCGTGATAAACAGGTTCACGCTGAAAAGATGATTAACAGCCTTATCGACTGTCTGCCCCTCTGCACGAAGCTGAGTTGTTACTGCGGACAGCCCCTTTGTCACATAGACGAGCAGATCCTGCATAGCCGCAACTTCGGGCGTTTTTCCGCATACTCCGCAGGCAGTACAGCCCTTGCACCCAGCGGTTTCCTGACACTGATAGCAAAACATTTTCTGTTCCATGATAGATGCCTCCGTTATTTTCTTATTTCAACTATATTTCCGTCGGGCGAGATAACAGCGACTTCAAGCGGAATGGTCTTGCCGCTTGCTTCGATAGCTCTCTTGATAGCATACTCCATACCACCGCAGCAAGGCACGGTCATTCTTGTGAGCGTAATGCTCTTTATATCGTTGTTTCGGAATATCTCAGTCAGCTTTTCGGAGTAATCAACAGCATCGAGCTTCGGACAGCCGATCATCGTTATCTTTCCCCTAATGAAATCATGGTGGAAGTTCCCGTAGGCGTAAGCTGTACAGTCCGCAGCGATAAGCAGATCAGCACCGTTGAAATAGGGTGCATTAGTCGGCAGGAGCTTTATCTGTATCGGGAATTGTCTCAGACAGCCTGGAACACGAACATCGCTGTCATCTTCTTTTGGTGTAAAGCTCTGCAAAGCCGAGCCGGGGCAAGTAAATCCTGCACAGGCGGACTGCTTCTGCTTATTTGCTTGTACCGCCTTTTCGTCATAGGCTGCCGCTTCACGCTCTATGAAGTGGATAGCGTCCATCGGACAGGCAGGGAGACAGTCCCCGAAGCCATCGCAGAAATCATCACGCATGAGCTTTGCCTTGCCATCAATAATAGCGATAGCACCTTCATGACAAGCCTTTGCACACAGACCGCAGCCGTTGCATTTTTCTTCGTCTATCTCAATTATTTTCCGTATCATAGGTCATACCTCCTTGACTTTCTGTATCCATTATAGTATAATCAAGAATGAAAGTATGTTGTAATTACAACATTTCGGAGGTTTTATGGATATTTCTGTTTTAAGTGGTTCGGCACTGTTCAATGGCTTTGATGAAACCGAGGTAAATAATCTGCTGGGCTCATTGAATGCGAGGGAAAAGCGGTTTAGGAAAGGCGCGATGATATTTCATTCGGGAGATGTCATCAGCACGTTATGCTTTGTTATCACAGGCAGTGTGACTATCGAGAGCAATGATATGTGGGGCAACCGCACGATACTAAACCTTGTCAGCAAGGGACAATTCTTCGCTGAGAGCTATGCTCTGCTGCCTGATGAGCCTATGCTTGTCGATGTCTGTGCCAACGAGGACTGCACCATTGTTTATCTTGATATGAAGTCTCTCGGCGGGATAGATGACAACAGCAGAGCAAGGCTGCTTGCAAATCTTCTGATGATAACCACAAGAAAAAATCTGCACCTGTCAAGCAGGAGCTTTCATACAGCTCCGAGACAGGTGCGCGGACGTATTATGGCGTATCTGAACACTGTTTCCGTTCAGAAGAACAGCCGTGAGTTTGATATACCCTTTGACCGTCAGCAACTTGCAGACTATCTCAATGTGGAACGGTCGGTGCTGTCCAACGAGCTGAGTAAAATGCAGAAGGACGGACTTATTAGGTGCAGGAAGAACCATTTTGAGATAATGTGACCAAGTCACAGAAAACTAATGCTACCTGCTGTATAATATAAAACAGGAGGCGATGATATGAAACGAAAAGCAAACGTGAACACCGATCTGTGTGTTGCCTGCGGCTGCTGCGTGAAGGTCTGTCCAAAGTCAGCGATAAGCGTTCCTGACGGTGTGTTCGCCGTGGTTGACAGCACGCTTTGTGTCGGCTGCGGAAAATGTGCCAAGGAATGTCCTGCAAGCGTTATCGACATTGTGGGGGTGCATGATGAGAAGTAAGAAATGGTATGACTACCTCTGGATATTCTCACTGACATATCTGCTGCTGGGTTTTGTGAATATACTGTTTGCATGGCTGGGTATGATATGCTTTATTGCCCCTCTCGTCATTTCGATAGGCTGGGGAAATAAGGCATACTGCAACAAATTCTGTGGCAGAGGTCAGCTTTTCTCTCTGCTTGGCGGACGTTTTGGACTTTCACGAAAGCATGATATGCCGAAGTGGATGAGATCGAAAGCATTCCGATATGGTTTTCTGATATTCTTTTTCACAATGTTCTTCGTGATGCTTTGGAACACCTATCTTGTATTCGCAGGCAATCAGCCGCTGAAACAAGTGGTAAAACTGCTTTGGACGTTCAAAGTGCCGTGGCACTGGGCATATCACGGAACGCTTTTCTCCGAAGGTGTTGCACAATTCGCATTCGGTTTTTACAGCATAATGCTCACATCAACGATCCTCGGTTTCGTGACTATGCTGCTATTCAAACCCCGCTCATGGTGCGTTTACTGTCCGATGGGAACAATGACACAGCTTATCTGCAAGGCAAAGAACGTGACCAAGTCACAGAAATCAGACGAATAATAGTGTATAATAAAGACACAATAAAACAGAAAGGAAGTCATTATTATGGCAGTATTAAAGGTAACAAAGGAAAATTTCGCAGAGGTAGCAAACAGCACAAAGCCCGTTCTTCTGGACTTTTATGCGACCTGGTGCGGCCCCTGCAAAATGGTCTCGCCGCTTGTTGACCAAATCGCTGACGAACACTCGGAGTTCACCGTTGGCAAGATAAACGTTGACGAGCAGCCGGAGCTTGCAGCAGAGTTCGGGGTCATGAGTATCCCGACACTCGTTGCTATGAAGGACGGCAGAATAACTGCGCAGGAGGTAGGCTACAGACCGAAGGAAGGAATCCTCGCTATGTTACAAAGCTAACTTTCTCAGGCGTGCCTTGTCGAGGATATGAATGCCTTTTCTTGACACCTCGACAATGCCCTCGTTTGCAAAATATTTGAGCATTCGGGAAACGACCTCACGGGCAGATCCGATGTACTTTGCGATCTGCTCTTGAGTGAGCGAGATAGTGTCGGAGGAAATCCTTGCGGTTTCATCATGCAGGAATATCGCAAGCCGTTTATCCATACTCATGAACAGTATCTGCTGCATGACCCACATGACATCAGAAAAACGTGAAACGGCAGTTTCCAACACAAAAATATGAATATCCGGATATTTCTCCGACATCTGCTTGAATGCTGTACCGCTCAGCACTATACATTCGCTGTCCTCCTCGGCATCGACCGCCACATCAAATGTGATGGTCTGCAAAACGCAGGAAGCCGACAGCATACACATATCCCCCTTGTGCAGGCGGTAAAGGGTAACGTCCTTGCCGTCCTCGGATATGATATACGCACGAAGCTCTCCCGAGCAGACGAAGAATGCACCCGAGCAGTCACTGCCGCTGTGCAGATTTGTACCTTTGGTAAAGGACTTTTTTACTGAATTATCGCAGATAAAGCTGCGATCTGCATCGGATATTTTATCCCAGAACGGGAAAACTTTTGAGTAAACACTTTCAAACATAACATTTATCCTTTCGGAGGTATTTTTATGAAAACCGTAATTATCGGCGGCGTTGCAGGCGGTGCTTCCGCAGCCGCAAGACTGCGCCGTCTTAATGAACATGACGAGATAATCATTTTAGAACGTGGAGATTTTATCTCCTTTGCCAACTGCGGTCTGCCGTATTATATCGGCGGTGAGATCACCGACAAGAGAATGCTCACTCTGCAAACTCCCGAGAGCTTCCGCAGTCGATTTAATATAGATGTTCGCATTAAAAACGAGGCTGTTAAGATCATTCCCGAAAAGCATATCGTACAGATACGCTGGGTCGATTCGGGCGAGGTATATGAGGAAGGCTACGACAGGCTGATCCTTTCCCCCGGTGCAAAGCCGATACGTCCGAATATCAAAGGCATAGAGCAGCCACACGTTTTTACCCTGAGAAATATCCCCGACACAATGAAGATAAAGAGCTTTATTGAAAATGAAGCTCCGAAAAAAGCAGTTGTCGTTGGCGGCGGATATATCGGTGTTGAGATGGCAGAAAACCTTGCAAATGCAGGGCTTGAAGTCGCAGTTGTCGAGCTTGCCGATCATCTTATCGCACCGCTTGACTACGATATGGCGGCGGACGTTCATCAGTATATTCAAAGCCGTGGTATAAAGCTGTATCTGAGCAACGGCGTGACGGAAATAACGAACCGTGATGTTATTCTTCAAAAGGGGAATATCGCCGCCGATATGGTGATAATGTCGGTGGGTGTCACTCCCGAAACAACTCTTGCAAAAGAGTGCGGCATGGCGGTCAACGGCAGGGGCAGTATTATTGTAAACAGCCGTATGCAGACGAGCGTTCCCGACATTTATGCAGTTGGTGATGCTGTAGAAGTCAAAGACTTTGTAACTGACGCTTCTGCTTTTATCCCACTTGCCGGACCTGCAAACAAGCAAGGCAGAATAGCTGCCGATAATATATCAGGCATACCCTCGGAATACAGCGGCACACAGGGTTCATCGGTGCTGAAGCTTTTTGACATGACCATTGCAGCGACTGGTCTAAACGAGAAGCGTGCTAAGGAGACAGGCATCGAATACGACAAGAGCTACACATACTCCGCTTCTCACGCAAGCTATTACCCGGGTGCTGAAAATATGTCGGTCAAAGTGCTGTGGGACAAGCATACTCACAAGCTGCTCGGGGCGCAGATAGTGGGCTTTGACGGCGTTGACAAGCGCATGGACGTGCTTGCCGCAGCTATTCGTTTCGGTGCAAAGGTGACCGAACTGAAAGAACTTGAACTTTGTTATGCGCCACCCTTTGGAAGTGCAAAAGACCCTGTAAACATGGTCGGTTATGTTGCCGAAAATGTCATAAGCGGTAAGGTCAAGCAGTTCTTCTGGAACGACGTTGAAGCCCTGCCCCGTGACGGTAGCGTGACACTGCTCGATGTTCGCACAAAATCGGAAGCAGCTCGTGGAATGATAGGCGGCTTTGTCAATATCCCTCTCGATGATCTGCGTGACGGGCTTGAAAACATCCCGAAGGACAAGCCCGTGTATGTTTACTGTCACAGCGGACTGCGAAGCTATATCGCCTGCCGTCTCCTGTCGGGGTATGGCTACGATTGTTATAACCTTGCAGGCGGCTGGCGGCTTTATGAGTCGGTTGTCTGCTCGCAAAAGGTGAAAGAGTATATCTGTACGGAAGATGCATGAACGATGCTGTAATACAATTATACCATTTCCCCCGAGATGTGTCAATTTGATTTTGTAATAATATTTTACTGATAAAAAGGACTGTTGTAAGCGTGCAACAGTCCTTTTCTCATTTATGGCGTAATTCTTAATTCTCCTGAATTTCCATCATCAATGCCACACCGTCCTTGAAACCGACCTTGTACGCAGCCCTCGTCTCAGCGGCGGCAGTATCGCTCACGCAGTCAAGTATCTTGTGGAACACATCAATCTGCTCCTCGCTCAGAGAATTTTCAAAGGGGATACAGAGCTTGTTGAAATCGTCCGAAAACTCATCGGAGTGAATATCGCCCTGCCGATAGTTGTAAATAACATCAATCATTTGTATCTGTCCTTTCGGTTTTAATTGTAAAACCAACCGTCCAAACATAACCCAAATAATCGTTGTTAAGGTGTTGCCTACGGCACACCGCTTTGTAATTCAATATCTGACGTTTACGCAATGCAGATGTATCTTCAGTTTGATCAGCTTGAAAGCAGACAACTGCATATATTTGATAACTGGGTAAGGACTTTTGCTCAGCCCGAGCAGATATGCGAAATAGATGTTGATGCTTCCAAGTTCCGTATGGTAAGAAGGTTTTCAAGATTTTTCAATCTGCCGGAACTATCGCTTTTGTTTTCGCAGGTATCAGTTTTTCATGCAACTGATAAAAGTGGTTTGCCGGAATTCAGAGGTTATGATGATATAATCATAAAACGTCATAAGCTTATAATCTCTTATATGAATAAGCTTTGCACCAGAACCGATATAATTCGCTCTAAGCGCGTAAGCCCCAGAGAAGATAATATGTTGAAGGTCAGCACTGACGGTCGAAAAGCTGCTCTTGATTTGTCTCTTGTCGGTGAGCAGCAAGAATATGATAAAACATCAAAAATCACACGCTGCATAGATGAAATAATGAAGATATATAAAGAAAATGATGCCTGCTCACAGCTTGTATTCTGCGATTATTCTACTCCTAAAGGCGAGAAATTCAGCGTATACGCCAAGCTTAAAGAGTTACTACTTGACGAAGGCGTACCTGAAAATGAAATAGCGTTCATTCATAGTTATCACACGGAACAGCGTAAACTGGAGCTTTTTCGTAAAGTTAACTGCGGTGAGATAAGAATACTTATAGGCTCGACATTTAAGCTTGGTATAGGTGCAAATGTACAGACCAAGCTAAAAGCTGTACATCACCTTGATGTGCCATGGAGGCCCGCTGATATGGTCCAACGAGAGGGACGTATACTTCGGCGTGGCAATGAGAATGAGAACGTCCGTATTTTCAGGTACATCGTAGAAGGCAGTTTTGATTCATATTCGTGGCAAGTACTTGAGACCAAGCAGCGATTCATATCACAGTTTCTATCGGGAACTTCATATCAGAGAAGTATTTCCGATCTTGAAAGCGATGTCCTTACATATGGCGAAGTTAAGGCAATAGCTCTATCTGCGCCTGAGATGAAATTGACCGCTGAAAAAGAAAATGAACTCAGGGAATTGTATATTCTTAAACAAAAACGGGATGCTGAAGTTGAGGATATGCGAAGAGAACTTTCTACGATACCAGCAGAACTTGATAAGATATCAGCTAAAAACACTGATAGCGCTGGCAGGAAACTAAGAGATGCCTCAGTCCGTAAACTTAACAAAAAAAGAGTTGAGCTTCTGGCACGTCAGGAAAGTTTAAAAAAAGAATTGAATACCGTAATTGATTATACGCCCCAAATAGCTGCCTGTCAGAATGAGCTTGAAATCCTCAGAAGTAGTATTAAAGACTCTTTCATTAACAAATGATATTGGAATAAAATAGTAGCCTCCCTCGGGAGGCTACATCTATCAGTTGTCGCTGTACAGCTTGTAGAAGTACGACCGGGATATACCCAGTTCCCGTATTGCTTCTACAGGCTTTTTGTTCCCACAACGGACATCTGCCATTATCTGCTGCCAGTTGTCAGGAAGAGACTTTGGCGGACGCCCGAAGCGGACATTTTTCTTCTTTGCAGCAGCGATCCCTTCACGCTGACGAGCACGTATCTTGTTACGCTCGTTTTCGGCGATAGCTCCAAGCACTTCAATGAGTATGGCGTTTATCATTTCGAGTACCCAAGCCTGCTCTGGCGGAAAGTCTGTGAGCGTGGTAGGGATATCCAGTATCTTTACACGGATACCCATATCCTTGAACTGTTCAAGTTCCCGTTTGATGTCAGTCTTGTTCCTGCTCAGTCTGTCCAGTTCCTTGATAACGAGCGTATCACCCTTGCGGAGTATCTGACGTTTTAGATATTGATATCCTTCACGTTCAGTATCTTTACCAGAAGCCTTGTCAATGATAATGTTCTGCTCAGGTACGCCGAATTTGGTAAGTGCTTCGATTTGTCTGTCTTCATTCTGTTCCCGGGTAGATACCCTAATGTCATTAAGCTAACCAAATACGCTAAAGGAACAGGAGTATGTTGGGAATATTACCAGGCATACTCCTGTTATTACATTCGCCAAAATTGCATGACGAAAAGACAGATACGAGATCTGCCTGAAAAAAGATTGACATAAGCAAATAATTATGATAACCTGTAATTGAAGCCGATAGCAGAATGGCAACGAGTTTTTCTATCAGCAATACGATCAGGTCTGACAGGACACTTGTTTCTTGCTATCAGTTCTTCCACAAGTAAAGGATTTGCGTGTGCAGAGCGAAAGAATTTGATGCAGATATGTATAGCAAAAGCATAATTGATTTTATAGCGGTAATCATTATGCTTATCGTCATCTATGGTGATATTTTCGGTAATCAGCATAGAGAAGTTATACATGATAAGACTTGCAAAGATTTCCTGTATCACGCAGTCCTTTCTCTTTGAATGGAAAGCAATAAGACCAACATGGTATTTTAGCTCTCTGAATGAAGTCTCGATCCCCCAGCGCATTTTGTAGATCATCTTGATATCTTCGGCAGAGAACTCATCATCACAGAGATTGGTAACAATGGTCTCATAGTTATCTTCAGATATCTTGATTCTAATGATGCGAAATTTTAGCGGATAGGTATCTTTCGAACACTTCGGAAGAAAATCAAAAACGACCTGCGAATTAAGGAATCTAAATTTATCAGGATTCGACTTAACTTCATTTGTTTGTCTTCTTGTAAGAAGAATATCAGCAGTAAAGTCTGTCTCTTTATCGGCTGGAATATTGAATTTCTGGGCAATTCCTGCTGTTGTTTTGATTCTGATAACGTATTTCAAGCCATTATTTTCAAGGTGAGCAATAGTATTGTATGCTTCATATCCTCTGTCAGCAATGATAATTGAATCTTCGCTCAACTTTTTTGCCATACTTATGAGAGCGGTATGCTCATTTTCGCATCGACTGTCCTGTAAAACAGCATCGATATATCTACGGTTCATAAGGTCATACAATGCATTCAGATGCATAAGATTGTATCCTTTTGAATCAATATTAGCGTTGTAATGAGTGTTGTGGTCATCATGGATAGTGGGAATATGTATATCAGAACCATCCACAGCATAAAGTCTGTAACCATGAAAGAAACAGGTCTGAGAAAATGACTCGTTTAATTTATGGAACAAATGAAGAAATGCAGCAGGCAGTATCTTGGCTCTTCTCTGAACAACAGCTGAAACCGACACTGCTTTCTGATCCAGGCCATAAAACTCCATAAGCTCACTGCTAAGAGTCTGGCTGCCCATACTCAAAATAAACCGCATTGTTTTTGAGAAAGACAGCTCGCTTTTTCGAATAAAATCTCTCTTAGGATCAACTACAAAATCAGAGATATTTTTCTCCATGTTGATGATAAGAGTGTTAAGCTTATTTTTGACAATATTACAGTATTTTTGCACGGTAAAACCTCCAATCAGATGTGTATATCTGATTAGCTGCGCCGCACATTTTCGGCTTTTTGTCAATACCTTTTTGCAAAATTTACATTTTATACATAAAAAAATAATCACAGGATCATTCTGATTCCTGTGATTATTTTACTTTTCCTTAGCTTAATGACATTA
>NZ_FNWV01000010.1:94902-114754 GCF_900108555.1 Ruminococcus flavefaciens | reverse complement strand
AGACCACCCGGAAATGGCGCAGAGAGCAAGGGTACAGTAACTCTTGACGGAAACACATACGACATTGCTAAGACAATGCGTTACAACCAGCCATCACTTGACGGTACAGCAACATTCCCACAGTACTGGAGCATTCGTAAGACGAGTGGTTCAGCTAATAACCAGATGAACAAGATGAGCGGTACTATCCATGTCGGCAAGCACTTTGATGCATGGTCAAAGGCAGGTCTTGATATGTCTGGTACACTTTACGAAGTATCACTCAATATCGAAGGTTACAGATCAAACGGATCTGCTAATGTAAAGAGCGTAAGAGTTTACGAGAACGGTCTCGGTGACAATCCGAATCCGGGCACAACAACACCTGTACAGACAGTAAAGGCTGACGCAAATGGTAACTACTTCACAAGTACATTCGAGAGTGGTAAGGACAACTGGACAGGCAGAGGCGATGCAACAGTTGCAACTGACTCAAGCGACTACTATGACGGCAGCAAGTCACTCTATGTTTCAGGCAGAGGCCAGGAATGGAACGGCTGCGCAATATCTCTTGATTCAGGCGCATTTGTTCCGGGTCAGACATACAGCTTCAGTACAGCAGTACTTCAGAAGTCAGGAAAGACAGTAACAATGCAGATGTCACTCCAGCAGGGCGACGGCAACGGTGCTTCATATACAAGCATTGCAACAGCTGACGCAAAGAGCAATGAGTGGACAAAGCTTGAAAATACAAAGTTCACTATCCCTGAAAATTCAGGTGATATGATCCTTTATATCGAGACACCTCAGGATTCTGGTGATCTTTGCGACTTCTACATTGATGCAGTTCAGGTATCTGAGTCAGGCAAGGCTTCATCTGTTAAGACAGGCGGCGGTACAGTAAGTGAAAGCTCAACTCCTACACCTACACCCGGCGGCGACTCAACACCTGTACCATCAGGCGAAGGCGTTGCAGCGCATCAGAATCTTGACTACACATATAAGAAGGGTGGCAGCGGATTCAAGGATCACGCAGGTCCGTTATTCAGACTCGGTACTTCTGTAAGTGCAGGTGAGATCAATACATCACAGGGACAGAACTTCATCAAGCAGAACTACAACTCAGTAACCTGTGAGAACGAAATGAAGCCTGATTCAATCGTAGCAGGCGTAAACGGCGATAATGTAAACATCAGCCTCAGAAATGCTGATCCTATCCTCAAGTTCGCAGAGCAGAACGGAATCGGTGTTCGTGGTCATACCTTTGTTTGGTACAGCCAGACTCCTAACTCACTGTTCCAGGAGAACGGCAGAGACGTATCTGCTGATAGAATGAACAAGCGTCTCGAGAGCATGATCAAGAATACATTCGCTGCTATCAAGCAGAATTATCCTAACCTTAAGCTCCATTCTTACGACGTATGTAACGAGCTCTTCGTTAACGACGGCGGCGGAATGAGACCAGCAAGCAACTCAGGTTGGGTAAGAGTATACGGTAACGACAGCTTCGTTATCAACGCATTCAAGTATGCAAGACAGTATGCTCCTAAGACAACTAAGCTCTACCTCAACGACTATAACGAGTACATGAGCGCAAAGACAAACGATCTCTACAACATGGCTAAGAAGGTTATGGCTGAGGGCGACTACATCGATGGTATCGGTATGCAGTCACACCTTGATTCAAGATATCCTTCAGCAAGTGAGTACGAGACAGCTATCAAGAAGTTTGAGAGCCTCGGTCTTGATGTTCAGGTAACAGAGCTTGATATCACAAACAGCACAGGTTCTAACGATAAGCTTTATCCTCAGATCTTTGAGGTTATCGCTAAGCACGCTAAGAATATCTCATGCGTAACTCTCTGGGGCACAACTGATGAGAGAAGCTGGAGATATCGTGAAAACGGTGGTTCACCACTTCCATTTGCTAACTATCAGCCTAAGTCATTCTACAATGACATTATCAAGATACTTGATAAGTATTCTGCTGAAATGGAAAAGGCAACTACTACAACTACAACCACTACCACTACAACAACCACAAAGCCTGCAACTACAACTACAACTGTAGATCCTAAGGTTGCACTCGAGGCTAAGGTTTCCAAGTGGGGCGACGCTAATAAGGACGGCACAGTTGATATGGGTGACGTAGTTCTTATTATGCAGTCACTTGCAAATCCGAACAAGTATGCGCTTACTGATGCACAGGCTGCTAACGCAGACGTAAATCAGGCAGGCGGCGGTGTTACAACAAACGACGCTCTGACAATCCAGAAGTTCCTCTTAGGTCTTGTTAAGTCACTTCCTGAGAGCTATGCAGAGAGCATTATAAATCCACCTGTTGTAACTACTACAACTAAGAAGGCTACAACTACAACAACTACAAAGGTTGTTACAACTACAACAACAAAGGCTCCTACAATAAGCGGAGAGAAGCTCAGCGTTGGTAATGGCAAGAACCAGTACAAGGGCACAAGCGATGGCTACAGCTACGAGATCTGGCTTGACAATAAAGGCGGAAGCGGTTCAATGACTCTCGGCAGCGGCGGTACATTCAACACAGAGTGGAGCGCACAGGTAAGCTCAGGTAACTTCCTCGCTCGTCGCGGTATGGACTTTGACCGTACAAAGAAGGCTACAGACTGCGGTAAGATCGTAATGGATTACGCAGCTGACTATTCAGCAAGCTCACAGGGTAACTCAAGACTCTGCGTATACGGTTGGATGACAGATCCTCTCGTAGAGTACTACATCATTGAGGACTGGGTAAACTGGCGTCCAACAGCTCAGGGCGGCAGCAAGACTGTAACGATCGACGGTGCTGAGTATGAAATATTCACACTCGATCACTATGGTCCTACAATCCTTGACAACCAGTCAAGAAACTTCAAGCAGTACTTCAGCGTTCGTAAGTCTAAGAGAACATCAGGTACTATCACAGTATCAGATCACTTCAAGGCATGGGCAGACGCTGGTTGGAATATCGGTAACCTCACAGAAGTTGCACTCAACGTAGAAGGTTGGGAGAGCAGCGGTAAGGCTAACGTATCAAAGCTCACACTTAATGTAACAGGCGGCAGCACAGGTCAGACAGGTCAGACCGGACAGACAGGTCAGACAGGTACTACACCTACAGTTGATAAGTCAAAGAAACTCTGCGCTATCTCATTCGACGATGGTGCATCAGCAACAAGCACAAATGATCCCGGATACAGAATCATCAATGCGCTTGCTAAGAACAACATGACAGCTACATTCTTTAATGTAGGCAGCTGGATCAAGACAAACGAGCAGATCAAGTATGAGTTTGAAAAAGGCATGGAAGTTGCTAACCACACTCAGACTCATCCACACCTCGGTCAGCTTGGTTCACAGCAGATCAGAAGTGAGTGGGAGCAGTGCAACAGCAAGCTCAAGGGCATCATTGGCACTGAGCCTTCACACCTTATGAGATTACCTTATCTTGAGAGCAACGGTACAGTTCAGTCAGCACTCTATGACATTCCGCTCATCAGCTGTGCAATCGATACAAAGGACTGGAACAATGCTTCAACAAATGATATCGTAAATACAATCAAGCAGGCTGCACAGAACGGTTCACTTGAAGGTGCTATCGTACTTTGCCACGAGAACTATGCTACAACAGCAGCAGCTATGGAACAGGTTCTTCCATGGCTCGCACAGAATGGTTACCAGAACGTAAGCATATCTGAGATGGCTAAGGCTCACGGCAAGACACTTGCAGGCGGTCAGGTTCATACAAGAGCTTAATTGATGCGATTGTATTAAAAAATCATGTGCCGATCACAGAATCGGTGGTCGGCACATCTTAATTAAGATTTCTCCAAATTTTAATATCCCCTGAAAGGCAGTCGGTTTCCATCGGCTGTCTTTTCATTTTTATTTGAATATGCTATAAACGGAGTTTGCTTTTGTATTTCATATATGGTATAATTCAATGTGACCATTTTGATTTTCGGTACGTGTTTATAGTGAAAGGAGCTGAAGATATTGCTTACAAACGGCTGCGCTCGCGAGGCGGTCGAGAAATACGGCGATATGCTGTACAGAATATGTCTCGTTATGCTAAAAAATACTGCCGATGCAGAGGACGCTGTGCAGGAAACATTTATAAAACTTGTGCAGAGAACAGTTGCATTTGACAGTGCAGATCATGAAAAAGCATGGCTCATCACTGTAGCCACAAATAAATGCCGCGATATGCTGAGGTATCGTCAAAGACATAAAACAGAAAGCGAAGAGCTTTTACAAGGATATTTCATCGAGAAGAATGACAGCGGGATACTTGAAGCTTTGTCAGAGCTTGATGAAAAATACAGGTTGATCCTTGTACTGTATTATGTTGAGGACTATAAAATAGATCAGATATCCGAAATTACCGGGATAAGTGTTTCGGCAGTAAAAATGCGCCTTTCGAGGGGAAGAAAGCTGCTGAAAGAAAAATACCGAAAGGAGTATGTTGTAGCATGACAAATAATTTGAAAAATGAATTGGAGAAAATCAAAATGCCTAAAGATACAAAAGAAAGAATAATCGCTGCGTGTGAAAACTCAGTGAGAAATAAATCCATAAGCAAAACAGATAATGACGAATATACAGATCATGTATTCACAGCCGAGAGAATCAAGCCGAAAAATCGTCTCCTGCGCAGTATAAGTGCTGTTGCAGCCTGTGCGGTCATTGCAGGCGGTATAGGTACAACAGGTTATCTGCTCAACAGAAACGGAAGCGTACCTGCTACAGAGACAGAGACTACAGAGCTTGTTGAAGAGGTTAAGACTGAAATAAGTCCGTTCGGAGATTTCACTACATATGATTTTGTGGTTTCAAGAGGCAAAGGCAATGATAATCAAATTGAACCATTACAGCTAAGCAGTGAAGAAAATGAGAAAGTTGCAGCTTATCTCAATAACTTTGATTGGGGCGATGAAATAACTTTTGATGATCTTACTGATGAAGATCTGGAAACCACGGATTATTCTATGTATATTTTTCAATGGGAAAAAGATAATGTGACGTACTATCTCGGCGTCTGCGAAATGGGATATGCAGTTTATGCAGAATTACCTAATGACGATAAAGTACAGGGAATAAATGAGCCTAAATACCGAAAGATCACTCGAATTGATTTTGAAGCTTTTGACAAAGGTATTAGGTATATAATAGGTGATGATACAGACAATAATACAGACGATAATACTATAACTCCTGAATTATGTGAAAAGTCGCCGTTTACTGATCTGCTCGCTACGGATTACGAGATATCACCTTATACCCTTGATTACCAGACTCCTACACAGGAACAGTATGATCAGCTTGCAGAACTCTTTGAATCTCAGACATGGTACGAATTTGACGGTACTATTAATTATTACGGCTGGGCTGTACAGCCAAACAGAAACAACCTGACTATCAGGTATACAGAGGGCTCAACAGTAAACTATATTTCGGCTGATTTCCGAAATACAGCCTGCATCTACAGCGTGACATATGACGGAGATACTATTGTTGATGATGACTGGAAATTCTATAAGTGTGAAGATATGAACTTCGGTGTAAAGATCTGTGATATGTTTGGAACAATTATCCCAGACGATTTCCGCTGTCCCGATGACGCGCCCGTTGAACTTGAAGAAGAGGCTGACGCTCCGTTATCTTCTGTTTTGGAGGACCTCAGTAATACGGACAATGATATTACTTTAAATAAGTATGTGAATTATGATTGGGAAAAAGAGGAGCTTACTGATGAGCAGATCGACAAGCTGAAGCAGTATTTTGAGACACATGAGCTGAAGAATGAGGATCTTGTGCCTGATATGTGGAAAGGATTCGGTTCTCAGGAATTCTGCGAGTCATTCGGAAATAACTTCATAATGATATGTGGGGATAACACATTTAAGGATCTGGACTTTTCATATGACAGACAGTTTATTGCAGTACATTATGACACTTACGGTAAACATGGATTTGAGACAAAGATATATAGGTTACATGACGCAGAACAGTTAGATTTCCTTTATGATATCTTAGGATAAAATAAAAACCGCACATCATAACGATGTGCGGTTTCTTTATCTAAGTGCATATAGTTTTTTGAAGTCTGTTGGCGTACAGTGTTTTATCTCCTTGAAGATACGATTGAACGTGGTCAGACTCTTGAAGCCCGAACGCATAGCAACGTCTGTGATCGGTATTCCCGGATCAAGGAGAAGAAGCTCGGCAGCCTTTGTACGTCTTGCGTTTATGTACTGCAAATACGACATTGAATTATACTGCTTGAAGATACGTGAGAAGTGGTATTTGCTGTAGCCTGCAACATCGGCAAGCTGGTCAAGCGTGATATCGTACATATAGTTATTGTCGATATACTTGAGGACAGTACCGAACTTTTCACTGTATTCGTCTATCTTATCGTCATCACAGTCCATAACGAGTTTTTGCTGTTCAAGCTGGTACTCGCGGAGAGCCATAAACAATTCGATGACCTTTACGTATATCTTTACATCAGCCAGTTCTGAATTTGAGGTATACAGCGAAAGTATATCGAGCATTGTTTTCTTCGCAAGCACATGGAGCTCTTTGTCCATATCCATATTAATGAGCACAGGCGAATTAAGAGAGCGCATAACAGGTTCGAGGGCAGATATCTCGCCGAGGATACTGTTATCGCACTGGAAGATTATACGTCTTCCCGGAATAGCAGGCATACCGTGAAGCTCACCCGGTGGAACGATGAGAACATCGTTTTCGGGGATCTTGTAGTCAATGCCGTTTACCCTTACCGTATACTCATTTTTCAGAGGCATAATAAATTCTACAGCATTATGCCAGTGAATAGGATATTCTTCGTTTTGGACATTGTCATAGAGCATGGCATATTTTTTGGTGTCATACTCGACAGTCTCAAAGTCTCCTGAAAGATGTTTTATCATTTTAAATACCCCCCCTCTGACATTACTATTGCAGAGGCTTGTGACCAAATATTGCTATCATAGGTCATTGTTTATTCAATAATTCTAATACCATTATAATCTATATGACGACTTTTGTAAATGGTTTTTGTGTAACTTTGTGAAAACTATACAAAGCGACTAATCAAATTTTGCGCAATATGGAAGTACCAATTACAGATGAATTACAAATGGGTAACAAAATATCCCCCTGATGACCGCATATCATCAGGGGGATAACGTTTTTTGCTAAATTTGTTACGATTCAGGTGAGTTATCGTCGTCTGTATCAAGCTCAGTATAGTACTGATAACCGTCAGAGTCAGAAGCATCAGCCTGTGTATCTCTGTTTTCTTCGTAGTTGTATACGTATTCGTCAGCGTCATCAGAGTTTTCAGACTCGTCAGAAGCTGTTGATGCAGCCTTTTTGCCGCCGAGGAAACCAGCCAGCAGATCTCTGAGGTCAACGCCTGTTGCAGCTGAGAGACCATCAGTTACCTTTGTGGTAGAACCAATGATATCACCAACCAGCTTGCTGGAGTTTCCGTCGCCGTACATTGTGATCTTGTCAACCTGTGACAGAGGTGTAGCAGCATTCTTAACGACCTCAGGCAGAGCCTTGAAGTACATTTCGAGGATAGCAGCTTCACCGTATTTTTTCATAGCCTCAGCCTTAGCGTTGATACCTTCAGCCTCAGCAAGTCCCTTTGCACGGATAGCGTCAGCCTCTGCCTTACCTACGGCAGCGATACCTTCAGCTTCCTGCATCTTGGCGAACTTCTGAGCTTCAGCTTCAGCCTTCTGAGCCTCAGCCTCCTGCTCACGCTGGAAACGGTCTGCCTCGGCTTCTTTCTTGAGCTGATAGAGCTTTGCATCGGCTTCCTGCTGTGCCTTGTAGCGGTCAGCTTCAGCCTTTTTCTTGATCTGAGCTTCGAGAGCCTTTTCAGTTACTTCTGCCTGACGAGCCTTGAGTTCTACGTCCTTTTCGGAAGCAGCGATGTTAGCGTTAGCCTTTGATACCTCAATAGACTTACGCTGTTCCTCGCGCTGGATCTCATAAGCTGCATCAGCGATAGCAAGCTGTGTATCAGCTTCCTTTTTGAGCTCAGCCTGACGGATAGCGAGTTCGTTGTTTTTCTGAGCGATCTCGGTCTCTGCAAGTATCTTAGCGTCGTTAGCTTCTTTCTTAGCCTGAGCCTTGGCGATCTCGATCTCCTTTTCGGATTCAGCACGTGCGATAGCAGCTTTCTTCTGGATCTTTGTGGTGTTGTCGATACCGAGATTTTCGATAAGGTTCTGGTCGTCGGTAAAGTTCTGAACGTTGAAGGAAACTATCTCAAGTCCCATTCTGTTAAGGTCGGGAGCAGCATTTTCCTGAACTTTTTCAGCGAATGCCTTACGGTCATTGACCATTGCCTCAAGGGACATCTGACCAACGATCTCACGCATATTACCTTCGAGAACCTCTCTTGCGACCTTTGCAACGTAAGCGGTATCCTTGTTAAGGAAGTTTTCAGCACCCAGCTTTATGAGAGTCGGGTCACTGCTTACCTTTACGTTAACGTTTGCGTCAACATTGATGTTGATATAGTCTGCTGTAGGAACAGCACTTGAAGTCTTTACGTCAACAGCTATGAGCTGAAGCTTCAGCTTGTCGACACGCTCAAAGAAAGGTATACGAATGCTCGCCTTACCGATTATGATCTTTTTTCTCAGACCTGAGATGATATAAGCGGTATCCGGGGGAGCTTTTATGTAACCTGTGAAAATAATTATAAGAAGTAGGATAATACCTATTGCAGCGGGAAGAACAACTCCCCAGTTAACATCATCGAACATATAAACCTCCATATCATGATGCTGTGCTTATGCGGAGCACATAATATTTACAGCAGCTGACTCGTTTCAACTGCATGATGTAATTATATATTATTTTTTCTTTTATGTCAATAGGCGACAAAAAATACACTTCGTATAGATTATATATGTGTTTTGTGCATAATGAACAGAAGATATATTTAAGAAAATAAGTTCATATGAACCTTTTGAATAGTTTCAGGAACTTCAAGCGTGATTTTTAGGTGCTTTTTATCCTCTTCGGCTAATTATTACAGTTTGGTTACAGTTTTTTATACAGCTTGACTTTGAAAACTTTGACTATTATAATAAATCCATATTCTATGAAAGGACGGTGAACACCATGACCATATTTACAAAAAATTATCAGATGTCAGAATTTAATATCACAACAGAAAAGCATGGAGTTTGCCCGAAGTGTTCAGCCATGTGCTGAGCTTTTGCGTATAAAGAGCATTATGCACTCCTGCGGGAGTGCTTTTTTTATGCGCTCGGGCAGGCTCGGAAAGGAAAATTATGATCGTTTTAAACGGAAAATACAATTCAGCCAAGGTCTTTACGGAAGTGATCGAACAGGACGCTGTTTCACAGATCATAGCATTTTGCAGTCAGCCCATGAGTGCAGGTTCTCAGATCAGGATAATGCCTGATGTCCATGCAGGTGCAGGCTGCACTATCGGTACTACAATGACTATCACGGATAAGGTGATACCTAATCTTGTGGGAGTAGATATCGGCTGCGGAATGGAGACAGTAAGACTGAAAGAGAAACATATCGAATTGCAGAAGCTGGACAAGCTTATCTATGAGAAGATACCTTCGGGATTTTCGATCAGAGAGAAGCCACACCGCTACTGCGAGAGGATAGACCTTACGGAGCTTTACTGCTACAAGCATATCGACCCGCTTCGTGCTGAAAAGAGTATCGGTACTCTCGGCGGCGGAAATCACTTCATCGAAGCAGATAAGGGCGAGGACGGCAGTATTTATATCGTTATCCACTCAGGCTCACGTCATCTCGGTGTCGAGGTGGCAAAATACTACCAGAATGAAGCCTACAGACGGCTCAATAAAAGCTCCGATAAGGAGGTCAGTGAGCTTATTGCGCGGCTTAAAGCTGAAGGCAAGCAGAAGCAGATACAGTCGGAGCTTAAAAAGCTGGAAAACACAAAAACCACAGATATCCCCAAGCACCTTGCATACTGTGAGGGTGAGCTGTTCGATCAGTATATCCACGATATGAAAATAGTTCAGCAGTTCGCTATGCTCAGCCGTCAGGCTATGATGGACGAGATCATCAAGGGTATGCATCTGCACGTTGTGGAGCAGTTCACGACTATACATAATTATATTGACACCAATACCATGATACTCAGAAAGGGAGCTGTTTCGGCAGCGGCAGGTGAGAAGCTTCTCATACCTATAAATATGCGTGACGGAAGTCTCATCTGTACAGGCAAGGGCGATCCCGACTGGAATTGCTCGGCTCCTCACGGTGCAGGCAGACTTATGTCCCGTTCACAGGCAAAGCAGAGCTTCACAGTGTCTGAATTCAAGAAGCAGATGGACGGTATCTACACTACATCTGTAAACGCGCAGACTCTTGACGAGTGCCCTATGGCTTATAAGTCAATGGAGGATATCGTGGACAATATCGGCGATACTGTGGAGATAAACGAGATCATCAAGCCTGTCTACAACTTCAAGGCAGGAGAGGAGTAAAAACAAGTTGAGAGTTCAGAGTGAAGAGTTGAGAGTTAAATTGTTTGCTTCATTTATATTATAACTCTCAACTCTCAATTCTCAACTTTAAACTATTTTAAAGGTGAAATATGGAAATATATACAATAACAAGCGCCCATGAAAAATGGGAGAGAACTGCGGCTTTTGCCGAGAAATGCTCGTGGAGTGCAGGAAAGAACCTTGCTAAGCTCATGAGAAAGGACTTTTTCAAGGTCTGGGAGCGAGTATTTGCTGCCTTTGAAGATGACGAGCCTGTGGGCTTCTGCACTCTTACCGAAAAGGACGAGCTTTTGCCGAAGTATCCCTACACTCCGCTAATAGGCTTCGTGTTTGTTGACGAGGCTCACAGAGGCAAGAGGATATCGGAGAAGATGATAGGAGCAGCTCTTGAGTACGCAAAAACTATCGGATATGACAAGGTGTATATCATGAGCGGCGAAAAGGGACTGTACGAAAAGTACGGTTTCAGCTATATGGGCGACTTTGAGTCCATATACGGCGGTAAAGATCAGCTGTTCGTGATATCACTGTGAATGGAGGAAATAATGGATAAATTCGTGTCTTATGACAAAATGAGCAAAAAGGAGAAAAAGAAGATAGACTCCGCAAAGCGCGGCAGCTGGAACGGAGTTGATCCTGCTACAAAAACGGTGGATACTGACAAAAGACGCTACAGGCGCAAGCCGAAACACCCTGAGAATTTCGATGAATAACAGTAAAATAGCTGTATTTCGATTGACAAACTCATGGTAAGATGATACAATAAAATATGTTTGGAAACTGCGGCAATAATATCCAAATTAGTGCCGCAGTTTTTGTGCAGGCGTACAAAGATGAGGCTTTGAGAAAAAAAGTTAGCCTTTTGGCGACATTTATATTACAGAAGCTTATCGACGGAAGGAAGTGAGACTGTTGATAGAGCCTGAACATTGCACGCTGATAATCGAGAAATACTATCGGGAAATATTCAGCTACTGCTACGCAAAGCTCGGATACAGTCATCATTCCGCAGAGGACTGCACACAGGAGGTCTTTGTGGTCTTTTTCTCAAAGCATGAAAGGCTTGACGAAACGGACAATATAAGGCTGTGGCTCTACAGAACGGCAGATAACGTTATAAAGACATTCGTGCGGAAAAGTCCGCCGTCTGCTGTGAGTATCGAGGACAGTCCCGAGGCAATGAATATCGCTGACAGCGGCGGATTTACGGAAGTATCCGACAGTCCGCTGGACATTCTGGAACCAGAAGAAAGGCAGCTTCTGGAGATATATTACGACAGCGATTACGGACAACGTACAGAGGCGGCAAAAAAACTGGGGATATCCCTTCCTGCACTTTACAGGAAGGTACATAAGATAAAGAAGAAACTTCGTGCCGCAGAATGAATACTGTCTACCATAAACAAGGAGTGATAATATTGAAAGATAAACTGATCTCCGATAAGCTTTCGGACAATCAGATGCTTGAAGACCTTCAGAGGCTTCTTGATGAGGAGCTTTCAAAGCCGTTAGAGGAGCGTGATCTTGATGCCATTAAGGAAATCACCGATGCTGTTATCAGTATTAATGACGAAAAAGTTCCGAAGCCTGTTTCTGCGGACAAAGTCCTCGGAGAAGCAAGTGCAAGGAAAAAACGCGGACGGATCATACAGCTGCGCAAATGGACAGCTATCCTCGCAGCCTGCTTTGTCATCTGCATCGCAGCAAACATCTACACCATTAACACCTTCGGCGCAAACGTCGTCGAGACAGTAATGAAGATAGCAAAATCGGGCTTCAGCGTTGACCTTAACGAATTGAGAGACATTGAAGCTGATGATCCTATAACAACTACAATGCCGCCAATGGTCACAACAGGTACATTTATGCCGACAGGTACATTGGCAACGGAAACGACAACAACAACTGCTACAGAGACATGGGCAGCAAGTGCAGGTACTTATGGCATTACTACGGTACCTTCGGCTACACAGACCACTATAGCTCAGCCGTCATCATCAGGCGGTTCTGCAACAGTTCCTACTCCCGGAAGTTCGGGTACTGTTGACAGGATCATCGAGAACTGTGACGAATATTCAAGAGATATGGCAAGAGAGATACTTACGAAGTGTGAGGAGCACGACATCTATCCGTGCTATCCCGAAACTTTGCCATACAACCTCGAAGACCTTACACTTGACGAATATCACTTTGAGCAGATGAATGACTCGAAGGATATGTACTTCACCTTTACTGACGGCAGCAACTCTCTTGATATCATAATCGAGGAGTATATATCTGCCGATCGTATGCCTGATGTGCTCATACCAAGCGATGAATACGAATATGAGACCTTCAAAAGCGATCAACTGAAAGGTATCGTTATTGATGAGGGCTATGGCACTACCATAGTGTTCGTAAAGGATAATACAGTTTATACTCTTCATGGCACGGGACTCTACAGAAATGTATGGGCAGAGGCTGCAATGGGCTTTGTTCCGTATCCCTCGGAATTCATAAAGAAGTGAGGGCAGCGGTATGAAACTAAAATACATCACAGCTGCCTGCTTGGGCGTTATGCTAATGTATGCACCAGTTCAGATGAAAGCCGCATCGGTCGACAACAGTGTATATGAACAGTATGAAAATGCTATAGGACTTATTGAGAAATGTTCCCTGAAATGTTCTTCATATGAAGAAGGATATCTTGATGTAACTGCAAAAACTCAGGTATCGGGAAAGATGAAAGAGGTGGGCTTCAAGAATATAGTCGTACAGTTCAGCAGCGACGGCGAGAACTGGTATGATGAATATACTTACGGCGACCATACGGGAACAGACACGAAATACCACAATCTCAACGGACTAAGGCTGAAAGTCCGCGGAGGTTATTATTACAGGATATCCTGTGTCCACTATGCAAACGGAAGAACATACGGTGACGATAGTGTAAGGACTCAGACCGCTGTCAATGTTTCATCGGCAGTATGGGTAGAGGCTGAACCTGTTATCACCACGACTACTGCAAGACCTGTCACTACTACGACTACCACAAGAAAGGTGACAACTACTTCAACATCAAAGGCAACTTCAAAAACTACATCAAAACTTACAACTAAGACTACAGGCGTTCCTGCAAGTACGGCTTCGGCTATGAACGGTATCTACGCTGCGGGAGCAAGTACTTCAACAGCGGCAAGAACTACAGATGCCGCTAAAAAGGCTGTAACTACGGCTAAAACCAAAGATGCTGCAACCACAACAGCAGCAAATTCGCCGAAAACCGGTGACAGACCGCCTGTACTGGAATTTACTGCACTATGCAGTGCAGGTGCAGCTGCACTTTTCCTCTACAGCAAAAAGGCAAAGAACAGCTGATATCGCATAGCTTTGTATTGGGGGCTTATCAGAAGATATCTCTGAAGGAGCAGGCAGAATGTAATTGGGGTTTTGCCTATCTGAAAAGCTTCTGCACGGACAGTCACACAGCTGTTCCGTGTCTTGTATATACATTTCTCCATTTATCCCTGTCCGCAGCACTTGGACAGGGATTTTTTTACATTTTCTTCGTTGACACTTTGCGTTAAAGTTTGTATAATTAAAGTGAACAGGTGTTTTCGGCACGGTATAAAAGCTCTATAACAGGAGGTTTTGAAATGAAATTCATACATTTGTCCGACCTTCATCTCGGAAAGCGGCTCAATGAGTTTTCCATGACAGAGGATCAGGATTTTATACTAAAGGAGATATACAGCATAATATCCGAGGAAGAGCCTGATTTTATCATAATCGCAGGGGATATCTATGACAAATCAGTTCCCTCGGCTGAGGCGGTACACCTTTTTGACGCATTTCTCACTAAGGCGGCAGAGCGTACGGGACATATATTCGTTATAAGCGGCAATCACGATTCGGCTGAGCGTATTGCCTTTGGTTCGCATATAATGGAGAAAAGCGGCATACATATGTCACCTGTGTTCGACGGGAATATTGTTCCTACAGTTTTGCATGATAAGTATGGCGACTTCGGAGTGTATATGCTGCCTTTCATCAAGCCTGTGACTGTGCGCAGATACTTTCCCCATACTGTTGTAGAAAGCTATACAGATGCGGTAAATGCGGCTGTAGATGCAATGAATGTGGATTTTACAAGGCGGAATATAATCATAGCTCACCAGTTCGTGACAGGTGCCATGAAAAGCGACTCCGAGGAAGTGTCCGTAGGCGGTATCGACAATGTGGAGTCGTCGGCTTTTGACGGCTTTGACTATGTTGCTCTCGGACATATCCACAGTCCGCAGAACGTGGGAAGCGAGAGGATACGATACTGCGGCACTCCGCTGAAATACTCATTCTCGGAGGCGGAGCAGGAAAAGTCTGTAACTGTAGTTGAAATGCGCGAAAAGGGCAGACTTGATGTAAGGACAGTTCCGCTTTCACCGAGGAGAGATATGCGCATTATACGCGGTGCATTTGATGAAGTTATATCAAAGGAAGTCAGCAGCGAGGGCGATGTGAACGATTATATCCATATCGTTCTTACCGATGAGGAGGATATCCCCGAGGCTATGGGTAAGCTGAGAACGGTATATCCCAACATAATGAGCCTTGAATATGACAACAGCCGTACAAGGAGCGAGCATGGCAGCATGGCGGCTGCAAGACCAGAGGATAAGCTGCCTATAGAGCTATTTGAGGAGTTTTATGAATTCAGCAACGGCAGGGAAATGAGTGAGCAGCAGCGTGAACTGATGCAGTCGCTCATAGAAAAGATATGGGAGGGCGAAGAATGAGACCTGTAAGACTTGAAATATCGGGATTTGGTCCGTATTCTGGCAAGACAGTACTTGATCTGGACTCTCTCGGCAGTAAAGGGCTGTACCTTATCACAGGCGATACGGGCGCAGGCAAGACCACTATCTTCGATGCGGTCACATACGCTCTTTACGGCAGTGCAAGCGGCACTAACCGCGATGACGACAGTATGCTCAGGTCGAAGTATGCTTCTCTTGACACTCCGACATACGTTGAGCTTGATTTTGAATACAGCGGCAAGATATACAAAGTGAACAGAAATCCCGAATATACCCGCAGAGCAAAACGCGGCGGCGGAGTTGCACAAGAGCCTGCAAATGTTGTGTTCACATATCCCGACGGGAAAGCAGTTTCGGGAATAAGAGACGTTGACGCGGCTGTTAAAGATGTCATAGGTCTTACCGAGAAGCAGTTCAAGCAGATAGCCATGATAGCGCAGGGCGACTTCATGAAGCTCATAACCGAGGATACGGGGCAGCGCCGCGAGATATTGCGTCATATCTTCAAGACCAAGAACTATCAGACCTTGCAGGAGACACTGAAACAGGAGAGCAGTGCGCTGAGAAACGCCTGTGAAAGTCACCGCGGCAGCATAAATCAGTACGTTGGCGGCATAGTATGCGGTGAGGACGATGAGTACGCCGAGGAAGTAACAAAGCTCAAAGAGGAGCTGCCGCCTGTTGAATATATCTGCGAAATCGTGGAAAAGCTCATTGTTCGTGACAAGGCAAGGGCGGAGGTATGTACCCGTGAGAGCGAGGAGCTTGACGAAAAGCTTGCGGAAGTCAATGCGCGTATCGCAAAGGCTGAGGCGAGAGAAAAGGCAGCTGCCGAGCACGAAAAGACTTCAAATATGCTCAGTGAATTGCAGCATCGCCGTAAGCTTCTTGCCGAGGAGCTTGAAAAGGAAAACGAGCGTAAGTCCGAGCTTGAAAGGATAACCTCGGAGCTTGCCCGTGTAGATGCGGAGATACCCGAATACAGCAAGATAGCGGAAAACAAGAGACTTGCATCGGAGACTGAAAGGGATATTGCGGAAAATACAGAGCTTCTTATCAAAGCAGTGGAATCAAAGGAAGCTGCTGAGACGAAGCTTGAACAGATAAAGGTGGAGCTTTCTTCACTTGAAGGTACGGGTGAAAAAACAGTTGAGCTGAGCTCTCAGCGTGAAAAGCTTGAAAAGCGCGGTGAGGAGCTTGAAAAGCTCTCCGAAATGATCGGGGAATGTGAAAAGATCGAAGCCGATGTGAAAAAAGCCGAGGCTGAACTGAAAGAAGAGCAGGCTGAGCATGACAGACTTATGAAAAAAAGCGAGATGCTCTGTGCCGAGACTGAAAAAGCCAAAAAGCGCAGAAGTGAGCTTGAAAAATGCGGTGAAGAGCGCGAAAAGCTGCTTCGTGAAGAGGAAAACCTCATAAAGCGTCAGGATCAGCTGAAAAAGCTTTCAGAGGATATAGAGGCGTGGAAGAAGTGCCGCAGTGACCATAAGAAAGCAGTTTCAGCCTATAAGGAAGCTGCTGATATCGCCGAAAAGATAGTGGCTGACTATGAAAGCAACTACAGGGCTTTCCTTGACGATCAGGCAGGAGTTATTGCGGCAGGACTGAAAAGCGGTGAGCCCTGTCCTGTATGCGGTTCTTGTGAGCATCCTGCACCTGCCAAAAAGCAGGTGAAAGCTCCCTCGGAGAATGAGCTTGAGGAACTGAAAGAAAAAGCTGACAGAGCAAGAGCAGAGGCGGAAAAGCGCAGTTCAGCGGCTTCTGCGTTAAAGGGAAAAGCGGAGGAGCTTGAAAGGAAGCTTGCGGACAATGCAAATGAGTTCCTGGGCTGCGGCAGTGACAAGTGGGCGCAGCGATGCGAGCATGAGCTGATAAACTGCGGCAGCGAGAGAAATGAGCTTGAAAAGAAGATAACCGAGATCGAAAACCTTATTGCGGAGCGTGATAAGCTTACTCAGGATATCGCTTCAAAGGAGAAGCAGGCGGCAGGTATTCTTACCGCTATTGCAGAGACCGACAAGAAGCTGACGGAGCTTCGCGGCGTAAGAGACAGGACTGAGGGCGAAGCAAAGCAGAAGCGCAGCGATGCTGAGAAAAAGGCGAATGAGATCATTTGCGGAGAAGCAGCGGGAGATATCCGCAGTATGATAACCTCAGAGAAAATAAGACTTAACGGTCAGCTCGTACAGAACAGCGCGGAGCTTGCCGAGGAACAGAAAAAGGCAGCTCACAGGAAAGAGCTTGAAGAGCTTATCCCTGAGTGTGAGAAGGATATCTCAGAAAAGATACAGAGCATAACCGATCATACAGCGGCAAAGGCTGCTGGAGAGAGCAGGCTCAGCGAGCTTTCGGAGCGTATGGCTGAGCTGAAGAAAAGGCTGCATTTTGAAAGCGGAAAAGAAGCTGCAATGTATGCGGACTCACTTCAGAAGCGTATCAATGAGATACGAAAGTCCTTTGAAGCGGCAGAGCAGGCTATGAAAGGCATTGAGAAGCAGTGCTCGGAGGAGGCAGGAAAGCTCAAACAGCTTACCGAACAGCTCGATAGTCTGGGCGATATGGACAGTGCTTCGGAGGTAGCAGAAAGGACACGGCTTACCGAAGAAAAGTCAAAGCTCACCGAAAAGCTGAGAAAGCTGCATACTCAGCTCACTATGAACAGGACTGCACTTGAAAATATCAAGGGCGGCTCGTCTGAGCTTGCGGAGCTTGAGGAACGCTATAAATGGGTGAGAAATCTGGCTGATACCGCAAACGGCAAGCTGTCCGAGCAGAGCAAGTTCATGCTTGAGACTTATATACAGACAGCGTATTTCGACAGGATAATCGCCCGTGCCAATGAGAGATTGAAAGTCATGTCCGAGGGGCAGTACACCCTTGTAAGACGCACGGAGTATGAGGACAAACGTGCGCAGGTTGGACTTGAACTTGATGTTATCGACCATTACAATGGCTCGACGAGAAGCGTTAAGACGCTTTCAGGCGGAGAGTCTTTCAAGGCATCACTTTCACTTGCACTTGGTCTTTCTGACGAGATACAGTGCTCGGCAGGCGGAATAAAGCTCGATACCATGTTCGTTGACGAGGGATTCGGTTCTCTCGATGAAAACTCTATAGAACAGGCAATGAGGGCACTTAACACACTTTCCGAGGGCAACAGGCTTGTGGGTATAATCTCCCATGTACAGGCACTCAAACAGCGTATCGACAAGCAGATCGTAGTTCGTAAGGAAAGAGACGGCGGCAGCCGTGCGGAATTGATAGTGTGATCATTGCTTTGTGCATTTTGTCTAAATACATATCTTAGTGCAAGCGGAAAATCCGAAGTTTAGAGACTATATCAAGGTTTAACACCGTTATTTTTCACAAAATTTACCAGATGATGAACTGGTTTATTGATTTTTAGTCGGAGAAATGCTATAATTAATGTATAATTCTGTATTGTAATAATATAGATCCAGAGAAAATCCCTATGGAGGATAACAGAATGAAAATGACAAGATGTCCTGAGAAGCATCTTTACGATGCTGATAAATATAAGACTTGTCCTTATTGTGCTGAAAACGGTGATAAAACCCAGCGAAAGGGAAAAGTCGTAAAAGTCAAGGTTAGGGCTGTTAAGGCAAGTCAGAACGCCAATACAGAAACCAAGCCTGCGCCAAAGGCTGAGAATAAGCCAGCTGAGGCAAAGCCTGCGCCAAAGGCTGAAAACAAGCCAGCTGAGGCAAAGCCAGCACCAAAGGCTGAAAATAAGCCAGTTGAGGCAAAGCCTGCGCCAAAGGCTGAAAACAAGCCAGCTGAGGCAAAGCCAGCACCAAAGGCTGAAAACAAGCCAGCTGAGGCAAAGCCAGCACCAAAGGCTGAAAATAAGCCAGTTGAGGCAAAGCCTGCGCCAAAGGCTGAAAACAAGCCAGCTGAGGCAAAGCCAGCACCAAAGGCTGAAAATAAGCCAGTTGAGGCAAAGCCTGCACCAAAGGCTGAGAATAAGCCTGCTGAAGCCAAGCCTGCACCAAAGGCTGAGAATAAGCCGATCGGTGCGATCCATGCTCCGAAGGCAGAAAACAAGCCACTTGGTACGATCCATGCGCCAAGTTTGGGCAATAAACCTGCTGAGACGAAATTCGCGCCAAAGACTGATAACAAGCCTGCTGATATAAAGCCAAATGACAAGAAGAAGGAAAAAGCAGTTAGCACAGATGACGGCAATGAGCTTGCGCAGAAGATAATGGATTCTATTCCCGAGTCCCAGAAGCAGAAGTTCAAGGATACTGAAAAAGAGGACTTTAGCAATAAGAAAAAGGTTGATACTTCACCTGCGCCCGTCAAGCTTGACAAAATGCTTGATATAAAGCATGACAGTATCAGGGACAACAGCTTGTTTGCTCCTAAAAAGGACGACAGGAAGCATGACAGTGCGAAGAAGTCAGAGGAAAAGAGCACGTTTGCGCCAAAGGCTGATACTAAGGCAGAGGAGAAGAAGTCCGAGGACATCAAAAAGGACGAGAAGCC
>NZ_FNWV01000010.1:0-94664 GCF_900108555.1 Ruminococcus flavefaciens | reverse complement strand
TCACTCGCTCCAAAGCCCGATGTCAAGGCTGAGGAAAAGAAGTCAGAAGCGTCTGATGATTATGAAAAGTACGGCGAACTTATAAATGATGAAAATATCGAGATAGACGATGAAAATAACATGGCTATCGACAAAAACGGTACTCTTGTGAAATACGTGGGAACTACAGAATCTATCGTTATCCCTGAAAAGGTAAAGGTAGTCGGCAAATATGCTTTCCGCGGAAATGAGACCGTAAAGAAGATAGTTATGTCGGACAGCATACATATCGTTGAAAAGTTCGCATTCTGTCACTGCTTCAACCTTGAAGAGATAGTATTCTCAAAAAATCTTGAATCTATCGGAGAAAATGCATTCCTTAAATGCCTGAGACTAAAGGAGATAAATCTTCCAGAGTCTGTGAAGAAAGTGGGCAAGGGTGCATTCGGAAGATGCAACAGCGTTGAAAGTGTAGTGCTTCCTGCGTATTTGCAGCGTATAAGCGATCTGATGTTCTTCTCATGCAAGAAGCTCAGAAGAATAGTAATATCGGGTTCGGTCGAAGCTATAGGCAATGCGGCATTCTCTGAGTGCTACAGCCTTAAAAAGATAGTTATATCGAATTCTGTTGCGACTATCGGTGAAAGCGCATTCTCATGGTGCAGATCACTTACGGCAGTTGATATCCCGAGTACTGTGAAATCCATTGGAAACTGGGCTTTCTACGGCTGTCAGAACCTTATGGATCTTAAAATAAGCATGAATACCAAGGATATCAAGGAAGACGCATTCAGCGGCTGCGAGAGCCTTTACAATATCAATATAATCGAGTTTGAAAACGAAGCTATCCCGATCGATGAGATACGAAAGGGTCATAAGCAGACAATAAGGATACTCAAGCAGATAAACCGTAAAAAAGCAGAGCGTTATGCCCGCGAGCACGGTTTCAGTACATTGTTCATATAATATAGAGATCATTATTCCATTCAGAAAAAGTAAGTCCGAAAGCGTTTGTTGCTTTCGGACTTATCTTTTACTATATTTTAAAGAGAGGGGAGTGAGATCCTGATCACATTTTTCCGAGATCATCTGCGCTATGAATTCGGAAGTGTGATTTATTTCCATGGTTATAATATACACCTCTTTTTTGTAAGACATCGCATTGACAGGTGAAATAATCGGGAAAGCTTTGTGTAAGAAAATGTCGGAATGTGGTGATTTTGGCATATGTTCTGATGAAAATGTGAAAAGTATGAACTTTTTTACTCTTTTTCTCTTGACAAGACTTAATAAAAGTGATATAATACAGACAAATAAAATGCAACGACAGAGAGAAGTAGCATGGAATTTCGTTCCCAGAGAGTGCGGGTATGGTGAGAGCCGCATATCAGAGTCTGTGTGAATAACACTCCCGAGCAGCAAACCGAAAGGGCGCCGATTTAAGAGGGACAGCGTATGTTTTTCTTGAGTGTCTGAGTAGGGGCGACGTATTCCGCACGTTACAGCGGCTCAAAAGTGATCGCTTTTGCGGTAATTCAGGTGGCACCACGGGTAATATGCCCCGTCCTGTAGTTTCAGGACGGGGCTTTTTGTATTCCTGCTCGTCCTGTATATACATTATATACTGAAAGGAAAAGATCATTATGAAGCACATTGATGTCAAGGAAATAATCACCACTAAGGATTATGTGGGCAAGCAGGTAACAGTATGCGGCTGGGTACGTACCTCACGTAACTCAAAGAGCGTTGCATTCGTTGAGGTAAATGACGGTACTTCCCTTAAAAACGTACAGGTCGTTGTTGACAAGGGCGACAGCGATTACAAAGAGCCAAGAGTTGGTATGTCCGTAAAGGTAACAGGTACAGCAGTAGAGGGCAGAAATGATACAGTTGAGATAAACGCAGTTCCCGACGGTATCACTGTACTGGGCGATGCTCCTACAGATTATCCTCTCCAGAAGAAGGGACATACACTTGAATTTCTCCGTACTATCCCACACCTCAGAGGCAGAACGAATACTTTCAACGCTGTATGGCGTGTACGTTCGGTACTTGCTGCTGCAATACATGAGTACTTCCAGAAAAACAACTATGTTTATGTAAATACACCGCTTATCACAGGCAGCGACTGTGAGGGCGCAGGCGAGATGTTCCAGGTAACAACTATCGGCTACAGCAAGGACTACAAGAATGAGGAAGAGTACTATGCTAACGACTTCTTCGGCAGAAAAGCAGGACTTTCTGTATCTGGTCAGCTTGAGGGTGAAATGGCTGCAATGGCTATGGGTAAGATATACACATTCGGTCCATCATTCAGAGCTGAGAACTCAAATACTCCAAAGCACCTTGCTGAATTCTGGCACGTTGAGCCTGAGGTAGCTTTCGCAGAGCTGGACGACGTTATCGAGATCGCTGAGAATATGCTCAAATATGTTATCCGCAAGCTTCTTGATACCTGTCCTGATGATATGAAGTTCTTTGACGCTCATTTTGAAAAGGGACTTATCGCTCGTCTTGAAGAGCTTATCTCACACGATTTCGCAAGAGTTACTTATACAGAGGCTATCGAGCTTCTCAAGAAGTCTGGCGAGAACTTCGTATACCCTGTAGAATGGGGCTGCGACCTCCAGACTGAGCATGAGAGATACCTCTCCGAAAAGGTATTCAAGAAGGCTGTATTCGTTACAGACTATCCAAAGGACATCAAGTCATTCTATATGAAGCAGAATCCTGACGGCAAGACAGTTGCAGCTGTTGACCTTCTTGTACCGGGCGTTGGCGAGATCATCGGCGGCAGTGAGCGTGAGGCTGACTATGAGAAGCTTATCGCTGCTATGAACGAGAGAAAGATGAACCTCGATCTCTACAGCGACTACCTCGACCTCAGAAAGTTCGGAAGCGTACCTCACGGCGGCTTTGGTCTTGGATTTGAAAGACTTATCATGTACACAACAGGTATGGCTAATATCCGTGACGTAATACTCTTCCCGAGAACAGTCGGTTCTATCAGATAATGTAACGTATTAATTACGTAGGGAACGCCGCCCTCGGCGTTCCAATATAAATTTATTTATTTCGCGGAACGCCGAGGGCGGCGTTCCCTACAATGGCTTAAATAAGGACAGCACGGCTTTCGTCAATGGCGCCGATTGCCGTTAAAATATCAAGTAAAGGAAAGTGATTAATCATGTCAAGATCGCTGTATATCCCTGAGGGCTATAAGTCAGCCCTTACGCTGAGAGAAACTCAGCACGCAATCAAATACATCAAGGACGTTTTCCAGCAGGCTTTATCATTCGCACTGACTCTGGACAGAGTATCTGCTCCCCTTATCGTAAAAAAGGGCAGCGGTATCAACGATGACCTCAACGGCGTTGAGCGCAAGGTGGATTTCGATATCAAGGAGATCGCCGCAGAAGCAGAAGTAGTCCAGTCACTTGCAAAGTGGAAGAGAATGGCTCTCTATCGCTACGGCTACAATGCAGGCGAGGGTATCTATACAGATATGAATGCTATCCGCCGCGATGACGATACAGACAATACACATTCCATATTCGTTGACCAGTGGGACTGGGAAAAGGTCATCACTCGTGAGCAGAGAAATATCCAGTTCCTTAAAGAGACTGTAAAATCAGTAGTAAAGGCTATCGCTTATACAAAGCGCAAGGTAAGTCTCCGCTATCCTCAGATAGCAGGCAAGATCTGCGAAGAGCCTTATTTCATAACAACTCAGGAGCTTGAGGACAGATATCCCGATAAGACAGGTCACGAGCGTGAGCGTCTTATCACTAAGGAGCACGGAACAGTATTCCTTATGGGGATAGGCGGTAAGCTTGCAAGCGGTGAGAAGCACGACGGCAGAGCTCCCGACTACGACGACTGGTCACTCAACGGTGATATCCTGTTCTGGGACGAAGTCCTCGATGATTCTCTGGAGATATCCTCAATGGGTATTCGTGTTGACGAAGAGTCCCTTAAAAAGCAGCTTGCCGAGTGCGGCGCTGAGGACAGAATGCAGTACAAGTATCACCAGATGATAGCTGACGGCACACTTCCTCTCACTATCGGCGGCGGTATCGGTCAGTCAAGACTTTGTATGCTTCTTCTTGAAAAGGCTCATATCGGCGAAGTTCAGTCGTCCATATGGTCTGACGAGATGATAGAGAAGTGCGCAGCAAACGGTATAACTCTTCTTTGATAGCAATAGCAAAGCCCGAAAGCATATGCTTTCGGGCTTTATTTTGTATGTGATAAAGAATATAATTTATATCAGGCAAGTGTATCTACTGTGAGGTCAAGTCCCTGCATAGCGGCTTCGTTGCCGAATACGCATATATTTCCGCAGTTCCTGAGCTTTTCGGCAGCTTCGGCAAGCTGCTTCGGAGTTACCTTCAGCATCTTCCTCTTGATATCTGCACGTTCTTCACTGCTTACGCCTCTGAACCAGACGCCGTCAGCCTTTATGCTTCTGTTTCCGTCTGAGTAAAGCGGTTCGTTTTTTGCGATAGAACTGATGATATACTGTGTGATATCAGGATCGTTTTTGCAGTATTCTGCTGTGAAATCAGCAGCCTTGCGGAAAGTCTCGATCGTAGTCTTTGGGGACGGATCTCTGTAGGAATAGAACGACTGCTCGCGTGAAGGTGATATCATTGCACCTGTTCCGTATGCGCCGCCCTTTACTCGAACTTCGTTCCAGAGGTATTCAAGTGAAAGTGCGTGGAAAAGTACATTGCATACAGCTATATCTGCTGAATTATCAGGGAATGCCATAGCTGTATATGATATGCCCGAAGGGATAATGACTCCCTGCTTTTCGGGGATATTAAGAGTATATGCCATTTCCTCGCAGGCAGATGGAGTGCCCTCGGGGAGCGAGCTGATAAGCGGCTCAATTGAAATGTCGCTGCTGTCGGTTATACTTGCAGTAAGACGAGATGAACATATTATGCGCTTGCTGACAGAGTTTATATCGGCAATGAGCTTTTCAGGAGCATCGAGAGCTGCATTAAGACGCTTATATCCTTCATATCCCGAAACGAGTTCAGCTACTGCCGACTCGGCAGAAAGTGAAGCTTTAACACGATTCATTGAGTATGAATGTCCGTTTGACATGATATGCTGCTTGAAATCTTCCTTTTCCTGCTTTAAGATCTCGCATATAGCCGCATTATCGGTAAATTGAGTATCTGTTATTATCTCACTGATAAGGGAAAGAGCTTCGTCAGTATTCTTTTCGAGGAAACGTGCCTTAACGGAGAGGAAAGGCTTGCACTTGTCCTTTACTCCCATTTGTGAGAATACGTTTATATTGTAGGAGATGCTTCCGAGAACTCCTGTTACTCTGCGCTGTATCTCTGCAGCCGAGCTTTTTGAAGTTGCAAGAGAACCGTAAAGCTCACACATTGCAGCAGCGGCTGAAAGCTCCTGCTCGGTGCAGTCTGCAAGTGAAAAGTAAAGATTTAACGCAGCTATGCCCTTATCAGAAGCAGGATGGCGCAGGACTGTCACGCCATTGCATTTTGTCTCGTCTGTCTCAAAAGCCAGAGGCTTATCGCTGACCTCGGAAAGTGCAAGATGAGGCATAGTTGCAAGCTGTTCGGGAGTATCCACAGACTTCTGCCAGTCGTCAAGCTTCTTGTTCTGTTCGATCAGTACATCTACCTCTTCGCAGGCAAGGCTGTTCATTACATCTGAAAGACGCTTTTCTTCGGCAGCCTTCTGCTCTTCGCCGTATGTACGGGACGGGAGCATATACAGCTCAGCCTGACCGCTTTCGTCAAGAAGCCATTCGTGAAGGAGCTTTTCAAAATAATCTGTGTCCAGTTTGCTTCTGAGAGAGTCGTATACCTCACCGAGTTCAAGATAGCAGAGGGGATCGCCGCCGTAGAGCCATGCTGAAAGAGCATTTGTGCAGCGTGTAAGACCTCGTGGTTCTTTTCCTGCGCGGAACTTGAATTCAAGGCGGTTTATTGAAGCTTTGAGAAGCTCACGGTCAATTCCGTCCCTGCACAGACTGGAAGCAGTATTTCTTACAGTCTCTTTCAGCTTTTCACAGCTTTCAGGGTCGGTGTTGCTTATGCACAGGCTGCCGAATGGCTGTAAAATGCCGTCGCTGACTTCGAGAGATACATCAAGGCAAAGCTCTGTATCGAGGACAGCTCTTTTGAGAGGAGCATCGTTTGAGCCTGTAAGTGCTTCTGCGAGTACGGAAGCAGCTGTTATCTTTTCGCGTTCCTCCCAGCTTCCGAGGACCTTGCCCATAACGAGATAGGTATGCTTTTTATCGTCCTCGTCCTGAGAGATCTCATAATAGCATTTCTTTACTGTAGGAGCGATAGCCTTCTGGAAAGGTATTTCCGTATCAGCTTCGCGCTTGTCATAGCGGCTGAGGTATTCGCCGTCGATAAGTCCGAGAACACTGTCGATGTCCACAGGACCGTCAAGGAATATATATGAATTGGAAGGGTGGTAGTGTTTCTTGTGACCTTCGATGAATTGTTCGTATGTAAGGTTTGTGATCTTTTCGGGAAGTCCGCCTGACTCGAAGCGATAGCAGGTGTCAGGGAAGAGCACGTTCATGAGCTCTGTCTCGATACGGCTGTATATAGAGGAAAGTGCGCCCTTCATCTCGTTGAATACAACGCCCTTGTATACAGGCTTGTCGGACTTGCTGCGCATTTCAATGTGCCAGCCCTCCTGATAGAAGATATTTGGATTGTAGTATATAGCAGGATCAAAGACTGCATCGAGATAAACCTGTGTAAGATTCATGAAATCCGTATCATTTCGGCTCGATACAGGGAAAATAGTCTTATCGGGATAGGTCATTGCGTTAAGGAAGGTGTTCATAGTACCTTTCATAAGCTCAAGGAAAGGTTCTTTTACGGGATATTTCTTTGAACCGCCAAGTACTGAATGTTCAAGGATATGGAATATACCTGTGTCGTCCTTTGGAGGAGTTCTGAATCCTATGGAGAAAAGCTTGTTTTCACCGTCGTTTTTGAGCCAGATGAGCTTTGCACCTGTTTTGTCGTGATTCATTTCTATAAGCTCTGAACCGCTGTTCGGAGCAGGAGTTATTCTTATTACGGTAAAGCCGTGTATATTATCGTTTATTTGCATTATTTGCCTCCTAATGTGGTTTATGATATAAGTATATCATTTTTTGTCATTTTATGCAAGCGGACTCACTCAAAATTAGCACACGTTAACTCCGATAGTTTCTTATGAATAGCAAGTCATTGAAAAAGGCGGACTCTTTTATACAAGTCCGCCTTAAATTTATAATGTATTACCGCGCTGTAAGCGAAGTACAAGTCACGTTTGAACGAGCTTGCGAGTGTCAGCGCGGCAAGAGTGCAGCGTCACGCTGCCTTAGCCTCTGAGCTCTGCGCCGATAGCATTGAGAGCTTTAAGTACGCGCTTCATTGCTCCATCAGCCTGCTCGTCAGTGAGTGTGCCTTCGTGTGAACGCATTGAGATAGAGTAAGCGATACTCTTCTTGCTGTTCTTCTTCATATCGTCGCTGCGGTATACGTCGAAGAGAGTTACCTTTTCGAGTATCTTTCCGACTGCGCCCTTGATAGCCTTTTCAAGCTCTGCAACAGGCATATCCTCGTCAACAAGGAGACTGAGGTCACGTGTAGTTGCAGGGAACTTTGGCAGCGGCTGATATGTTATCTTGTCAGCAGCAGCTTCCATGAGCTCTGGAATATTGAGCTTTGCAACATAAGTCTTTACGCCTATCTCATATGTCTCCTGTACATCAGGGTGAACTTCGCCCATGATACCGAGATATTTGCCGTCCTTGATGATAACTGCGCTTCTGCCGGGGTGGAGAGCGTACTTCTCATCGAATTCATCGCAGTCGTTTGCACGGATATACTCAACATCGGCTATTTTAAGCTCAGCAAGGAGCTGCTCAACCATGCCCTTGAGGGTGTAGAAGTCAGCATCGCCGCCGTACATACCGATAGTGAGTCTCTGAGGCTCATCTGGAAGTGAATAGTTATATTTGTGCTTCTGTTTGCCGCTGTTAGCAAGAGTCTCGCCGTTGATAAAAGGCTTCTCGACCTCAGCAGGGAGGTACTCCTTAGCTATCTCAAAGAGACAAGCCTTGTCGTTGCGGTTATTGTAGTTGAATGAGAGAACGTCCAGCATCGAAGGGATAGTAGATGTTCTCATAACGCTTGTGTCCTCACCGAGAGGATTTACTATCTTTACTACCTTGCGGAGCTTACTGTCAGCAGGGAGCTTTATCTTGTCGAAATACTTAGGTGATACGAATGAGTAGGTTGCTATCTCGTATCCGCCAAGTGATACAGCAGCGTTTCTCAGTGTACGTGCGAACTTCTGCTCCTCAGTGAATTCAGCTCTTGCTATGCCGCGGAAATCAGTTGAAGGGATATTGTTGTAGCCGTAGATACGAGCAACTTCCTCTGCGATATCAGCCTTGCAGCCGATGTCGATACGGAATGAAGGAGCTATTACCTTGCCGTTCTCTACCTTGAATTCAAGGCGTTCGAGGTACTTTATCATATCTGCTTCGGAGATATCTGTGCCGAGGAAATTATTTATCCACTCTGCGCTGAAATCAACTGTTGCAGGAGTCTTGTCTGTGTAGTCGCGGTCGATGACTGTGTTGAGGACTTCACCTGCACCGAGCTCTTCGACAAGCTCAAATGCTCTCTTTAAGCAGGTCATGGAGATAAGTCTGTCAACGCCCTTTTCGTAACGAGCAGAAGCGTCAGACTTGAGACGGAGCTTCTTTGAAGTCTGTCTTACCTGTGTTGGCTCGAAGTATGCAGACTCGAATACAACAGTTGTTGTATCGTCCATGATACCGCTGTACTCGCCGCCCATGATACCTGCAACTGCTACAGGCTTCTTCTCGTCAGCGATAACCAGCATATCCTCTGTGAGCTCACGCTCAACGCCGTCAAGAGTCATTATCTTTTCGCCGTTCTTAGCGTTGCGGACATTGATATGAGCTCCCTCAACGTAGCGGAGGTCGAAAGCGTGCATAGGCTGACCGTATTCAAGCATAACGTAGTTTGTGATATCAACGAAGTTGTTGATAGGACGAACTCCGCTTGCACGGAGTCTCTCTCTCATCCAGCGAGGTGAAGGACCGATCTTTACATTCTTTACGATACCTGCGCAGTATCTCTGACACTTTTCAGTGTTGATTATATCTACTTTGAGCATTGAGTTGATATCGCCGTCAACGCCCTTGAATTCGGGAGCTTTTACTTTAAGCTCTGTACCGTAGGTAGCAGCAGTTTCTCTTGCAAGACCGATAACGCTGAGACAGTCGGGACGGTTTGAGGTTATCTCGAACTCTACGGAAGTATCGTCAAGACCGATAGCTGTGTGGATATCCTCACCAAGCTTGCAGTCCTCTTCGATTACGAATACGCCCTCGGGATCTGCATATGGGAAGTCGTGAGCTGTAAGACCGAGAGTATCAAGTCCGCAGAACATACCGAAACTTTCAACTCCACGCATCTTGCACTTCTTTATCTTGCCCTCGGGGAGAACAGCTCCGTCAAGAGCAACGGGGACGAGGTCGCCCTCTTTTACGTTCTTTGCGTTTGTAACTATCTGTATAGGAGCTTCTGCGCCGATGTCCACCTGACATACGAACAGCGCGTCAGCGTTTTCGTGAGGTCCCTTTGAGAGTATCTTACCAACTACTACGTTGGAGATATTGCTGCCCTCTTTTTCATAGCACTCTACCTTTGAGCCGCTCATTGTGAGGGCGTGGCAGAAATCCTTTATAGGCATATCGGCTTTTACATAGTCGCCGAGCCATTTCATAGATAAATTCATATCTTTTTTCCTTTCAAGATCTATAATCAGTACATTTCTCCAAAGAGAAATTATGAATTATGCATTATGAATTGTGAATTGCTCAGAACTGCTCTAAGAAGCGAACATCGTTCTCATAGAGGAGACGGAGGTCGTTGATATCGTAGCGTCCCATTACCATACGCTCGAGACCGAGACCGAATGCGAAGCCCGAGTACTCCTCAGGATCGATACCGCAGTTCTCAAGCACCTTCGGGTGTACCATTCCTGCGCCGAGGAGCTCGATATAGCCCTCGTCCTTACACATTGAGCAGCCCTTGCCGCCGCAGTTGAAGCAGCTTATATCTACCTCACAGCTTGGCTCTGTGAACGGGAAGTGGTGAGGACGGAAACGGAGCTTGCAGTCGTTGCCGTAGAGCTTTTTCATAAGCATTTCGAGAGTGCCTTTGAGGTCGCTCATTGTGATGCCCTTGTCAACTACGAGTCCCTCTATCTGGTGGAAGAGAGGAGAGTGAGTAGCGTCAACAGCGTCCGAACGGAAAACTCGTCCCGGTGAGATGATACGGATAGGGGGCTTCTGGTTCTCCATTACGTGTACCTGTACGGAAGAAGTCTGAGTACGGAGAAGTACAGACTCGTTTGTTCCTTCGATGTAGAATGTATCCTGAGTATCTCTTGCAGGGTGATCGGGAGGGAGATTGAGAGCCTCGAATACGTGGTAATCGTCGTCGATCTCGGGACCGTCAGCGATATTGAAGCCCATGCCGATGAATATTTCTCTTATCTCGTTTTCCACCTTAGTGAGCGGGTGGAGCTTGCCGAAAGGAGCGTGTTTGCCGGGGAGAGTGATGTCGATCTTCTCCTCAGCAAGCTTTGCAGCCTGTGCGTTTGCTTTCAGTGAAGAAAGCTTAGTGTTCAGAGCTTCTTCGATATCTGCTCTTACCTTGTTTGCGAGCTGACCGATAACAGGTCTTTCTTCTGCGGAGAGCTTACCCATCTGTTTGAGGATAGCTGTGAGCTCACCTTTTTTTCCGAGGAACTTTATCCTCAGGTCGTCCAGTGCCTTGATCTCAGTGCAGGCATCAAGCTCCTGCTTAGCCAGAGCCTCGATCTTTTCAAGCTGTTCTTTCATTGTTTCACCTCAAAAAATATTAATTAGGAGTTCGGAATTTATAATTCGGAATTAAAGTGTCACCTTACGGCGATGATAAAAAATAGAAATATCGGTCGTTTGAATTTGATAAAAAAGCCGTTACAAACAATTCCGCATTCCGAATTCCTAATTCCGAATTAAAAAAAGCCCTGTCCAACAGGACAAGACTTACCTTGCTTTTATACCACCCATTGTCAGGAGAGCCGACACTCTCTTGTCTTTAACGCAGACCTACGTCTCAGCCTACTACGCGGTATCTCTATCGCGCTTCCGCTTTGCCCCTCGTGAGTGAACTTCGGTATGTAAAGCAGCAGGACGCTCGCACCTTTTCGTCCTTCTCTGATGAAGCTTATGCACACTTACTCTCTCAGTCAACGGGTTATAACACAATTATATACGCTGTTTTGAAAAAAATCAAGGCTTTTTTCAAAAAAATCCCGAGTAACAGCAAACTTGTGAAAAAAAGATGAAGCATTTGAAAAAAATGATATGATTTATTGCATTCTGACTAAAAATGTGTTATTATTAATTTGTATCACTTTTAAAATATCGAATGGAGATAATATAATGGATAATTTTGCAGAACAGCTCGTAAAAAAGAACGAAACAAAGTCAGACAAGAACAGAAGAATACTGTTTCTTATTGTAGGCGGCTTGTTCACCCTGTCGATTTTGGCTCTTTCCCTGCTTCAGATAAGAAATCCGATCATATCTGTTCTGGGTTTTTTCCTTGCGGCAGCAGCGGGCTACGGAACTTATAATTTCTTTCAGAATACGTACGTTGAGTATGAGTATTCTTTCACCAATGGTGAGCTCGATGTTGACAAGATAATTGCCAAGAAGAAAAGACGTGAGATGCTTTCGACAAATGTAAGACAGTTCACTGCATTCGGAAAATACAGCGATGACATTGAAGAGACAGATGATATGACCATAGTATTCGCAACGGATAATATTGCTTCTCATGAATACTATGCGGATTTCACTGACGAGTCTGTAGGTTCGGCAAGGCTGGTATTTTCACCCGACGAGAGAATGCTTGAGAATATCACAAAATTCCTGCCTGCAAAGCTCAGAACTAAACTTCCCGAAAAAAATGAACTTTAATGGAGATTAAAAAGGAAAAGAACAGCTTACTTTCAGGTCTGACAGTTCTTATTATTTACATAAGCGGACTTATATTTGTAGGCTGTTTCCATGAACCGTGGTTTGATGAGTCGCAGGCGTGGCTGATAGCAAGATGTGCTTCATTCAAGGAGCTTTTTACCTATGTCCCTCATTATGAGGGACATCCGCCGCTGTGGCATCTGATACTTTCTGTATTTGCGAAGAACGGAGCTCCCTTTGACCTTACGATAAAGGCGATAAATATAACGTTCAGTGCTGCGGCAATGGCTCTTCTCATATTCCGTTCGCCGTTCCCGAAAGCGGTAAGATATATACTGCCTTTTACCTACTTCTTTTTTTATCATTACGGAGTATACTGCCGACCATATTCGATGACGATGCTTGCGTTCATGCTTGCTGCGATAACCTATAAAAACCGCAATTCAAAGCCATGGAGGTATATTTTTTCGCTTACCTTCCTGTGCCTTACATCAGCTTACGGCATTATGCTTGCAGGCGGTCTTTGTCTTGTATGGACATTTGAAATAATATCAGAGCTCCATAGAGGCGAAAAGCTCTCTCTTTTTTGGAAAGACAAGCGTTTTTATGCTCTTTGTTTTATCCTCTTGACAGCTGTAATGCTTCTCATTATGATAACTCCTGCGGACGACTGCTTTTACGGAGGGGTGGAGAACAAAGGAAGTATCATAGAGATACTGACGAGAATAAAGAACTATGGTACTGTCATTATACTTCCTTTTGAGAGCTGGAGCGGAGTAATGTTCAGCTTGAACGGCGAAAAAGAGTATACTTCCATATTTATTGCAGAGATCATAATAGGAGCACTCATCTGGCTCACTCTCATTTTAATAACGCGAAAGAATAGGAAGTTCGCAGCATTTTTTGTCCCGTATATAATAATGACTGCTTTTATGGCATTTCACTATATGTCAGCACATCATATCGGTATAAGCGGACTTTTCCATGTGTTTATTTTCTGGATAATGGCAGAGCAGGAGGGCGGTATACAGCTGCCTGAGTCATTTGTAAAAATAAGGAACAGTTTCGGTTCTCCTTTTATACGCAAAGTCATTTTGGGTGTAGGCGTTATTATATGTCTGATGCCTGTGGTATACAGCATAGGTGCATCTTACATGGACATAAAAGGAGAGTGCGGAATAAGTAAATTTGCTGAGATAATAAAGGACAATCATCTTGAAGACAGGAAGATAATGACTAAATGGAGCGTAAAATACGATGAAGGAACTGATAATGTCTTCAAGGTGCTCGAAATTCCTTCTGTACATGGAAAGATAGAAAGCAACAGCACGTATCTCATGGGTGATCCTGTAATGATACAGCCGTATTTCGGCAAAAATATCTTTATGAACTTTAATGTTGATCGTCCCGATGACCTTTATATGCATTACATATATAAAGAAGATCCGGAGGCTGTATTTGAAAAATGGAGAGAAAAAGGACTTCCCGATCTTATACTTGATTATTGTCCGATAGATGAAGTATATGACGCAGAAACACTTGAAGGTGTAAAGTATCTTCCTGTGTATATGCTTGAATATAGCGTATTTTATAAGCTTGATTTCAATAATTATTATGAGCGTTTATACATACGCGAGGATCTTCTCGGCGAGTATCCTCAGTTCAAATGGATAGACGATCAAAGGGGAAATATTTATGAAAGAAAATGATCAGCATTTTATGCTTGAAACGGAGGCTTTTATATGCAGATTGTAACACCAAAGCAAATGGGGAGACTTGAGGAGCGTTCCGAGAAGCTGGGGGTATCGAAAAGGCAGCTCATGGAGAACGCAGGAAGAAAGCTTGCGGAGCTTATTGACGGCTACTGCCGCAATGAAGCAAAGCTGAGTCCCGAGGAATGCTCGGTAGTATTTCTTGCAGGTACAGGAAATAACGGCGGCGACTGTTTTGCGGCGGCTGATATTCTCCTGTATAAGGGGTATAAGCTGACTGTCATACAAATAGGCGGGCTGCCGAAAACTCCTCTTGCTCAGGAAATGATGAGCAGACTGCCCAGAGAAAAGATAAGCTTTATCGAAGGCTTCCGCAGCGGAAATGTTGAAGCGGCTATAGAGGCGGCAGAGCTTGACTATATGACAATACAGCCGAGAAAGCTCGATTCCTCCGATGATAAAAATGAGCATAATCCTCTCGATGATATACTCAATGCCGAGAAGAAGCGCATGGGACTCATAAAGGGCGCTGTAGTAGGGGCGCAGGTGCTTGTTGACGGAGTTTTCGGCACAGGCTTCCACGGCAGTCTTGATAAGGATATAATGGGTATCTTCGGCATAGGTACTGCGGCTTACAGGATAGCCGTAGATGTACCCAGCGGCGGAAACAGCGCATCGGGTACGATATCTGCCGGTATCTTCAAGGCAGACGAGACCATGACCTTCGGATTTATAAAATCGGGTATGTCTCAGTTTCCGTTGAAGAAATACTGCGGAAAAATTACTATCGCAGATATAGGCATACCCAAAGAAGCCCTTAAAATACTTGAGGGTGAGCGGAAATATTTCAGGATAGAGCGTAACTTCCTTGCTGCATATCCTCAGAAAAGGGAGAGAGATGCTCATAAGGGCTGCTTCGGAACAGTCCTCGTTATCGCAGGAAGCTCTTCCATGCGCGGTGCAGCGGCTTTTGCAGCACTTGGCGCACTTCGCAGCGGCGCAGGACTGGTAAGAGTGGCTTCTGTTGAAAAGTGCATAGATACTGTATCTGTGCTTGCTCCCGAGGCTACATTTATCGAGCTTGACTGTGATGATTACGGATTTATGCTGTATGACAGCAGCTGCGAGCCGCTTTCCGAGGCTATGAAAAAAGCTACAGCTATAGTTATAGGCTGCGGAATGGGCGTGACTCCCGATACCATAGAGCTTACAAAATTTGTGGTGCAAAATGCGGAGTGTCCTGTAATAATAGACGCTGATGGAATAAATTGCATAGCAAAGGACATAGATATTTTAATGAAGAAGCGTACAGACATCATTATAACTCCTCATGTGGGAGAGATGGCAAGGCTTCTGAAATGCGATACGCAGATGATATCCGAGAACAGACTGCTTGCTGCGGAAAAGTATGCCGAGCAGTACGGCATCACCGTAGTGCTCAAGGGCGGCGGAACTGTTGTGGCTGACAGCCGTTACACAGCGGCAAATCATACAGGCAATGCTGGTATGAGCGTTGGCGGCAGCGGCGATGTTCTTGCAGGTATAATCGGCTCTGCTGTCGCACAGGGCTGCGGCATTTTTGACGGTGCCTGCGCAGGTGTGTATATGCACGGACTTGCAGGCGATATCGCGGCACAGAAGCTGAGTATGGAAGCAATGCTGCCGAGAGATATAATCGGCAATCTTCCAGATGCATTCGGTATACTAAAGGAAAAGAAGAAAAATATGACCGTATAACTACGGCAGGATGTGAAAATGTATTTTCATTACTATGAACGGAGCTGGTATTATGAAAAGAGTTTTTACATTCGTATCGACATTGGCGGTGGTACTGTGCCTGACAGCCTGTGCAGTACCTGTTGGCAGCAAAAGTTCGCGGAAGAACGGGCTTTCAAGTCCATTTTCTGCATCTGTCAGCATTACTCTTGACCGCCTTGAAGCTGAGGGCAGTATCAAACGCTTCGGCGAGGGAGTGTGGGAGATAGAGTTCTCCGAACCCAATACTCTCAGCGGCGTAAAGCTGGAATTCAGCGAGGGAAATGTCATAGCTTCATACAAGGGACTGACATTTTCTGTTCCCCAGTCGGCTGTGCCCGTAAAGGCAATGATGCTCAATCTTATGAAAGCAGTTGACGAAAACGCAAAAACGGAGGAGCTCAGCGGCAAGGAGGACGGCGATATGCTGAAAATAGAGGGCACTCTTGACGGCGGAGATTACACTCTTACCGTTGACAATGACGGTCTGCTCAGTAGGTTCGATATGCCCAACAATAAGCTTACCATGAGATTTACCGAGATGAAAACTGCGGAGATATCATTGGAGCAGGGAACTTCCGAAACTGTTGCCACTTCTGCTTCTGTAACATCATCGACCGATGTTCAGACAACGTTAACTACAAATGCATAAAGTTTGCGCGGACAGCTTTTGCTGTCCGCTTTTTGTTAGGGGAAAAATACCTGTTGATTATTTTAATGAATTATGGTATAATTAGGTGATTTCTGAATGAACAGGGGGAGAATGATGAAAAAAAGATACAGTATACCGCTTATTATCATAGCGGTCATGGTACTTCTGAATGTTATTTCTCGTTTCAGTACGGCTTTTTCGGATTTTTACGTGGAAAACATATTCCATTACATATCAGGTGCAGTCTCATTCGTTACGGGAGTATTTCCGTTTTCACTTGGGGAAATGCTGACGGTTGCGGCTGTAGTTCTTGTAATTATTGGCATACCGCTGTTCCTGCTGCTCCTCATATTCAGAAAGGGCAAACGCAAAAAAACTGCCGCATTTGCAGGTACGCTTGTATTGTGGATACTCTGTTATATTACCACCACCGAGACTATGAACTGCTTCATAATGTATCAGTGTACTCCTCTTGCGGAAAAATGCTTTCCCGATGCCCACGAGCATACCAACGAGGAGCTTACACAGCTTTATGGAGCACTTATAAAGAAATGCAACGAGCTCTCAAAGCAGGTGCAGCGAGATGAAAATGGCTGCTTCAAGCTTACCTGCGACTTTCAGAAAGAAGCAAAAACAGCTATGAAAAATGCTGCGGACAAGCTCTCGCCCCAGCTCAGAGGCTATTATCCCGATGCAAAGCCTATTGAGTTTTCATACTTTATGAGCCAGTCTCACCTTACGGGAATATATCTGCCATACACTATTGAAGCCAATTATAACGATGATATGATACGTGCAAACCTTCCGTCAACGGTCTGCCATGAGCTTGCTCATCTGAAAGGCTTTATACAGGAGGACGAAGCTAATTTCATATCCTTTGTGGCAGCTACAGGCAGCGATAATGTGGAATTTCAGTATTCGGGCTATCTTGATGCCCTTGAATATGTACATAATACGGTCTGGGACAACGAAGTCGAAGAAGCTTATCCGCTTTCTGGCGAGATATGCGAAGAAGTCCTCATGGACTGGTTCAGGTTCATGCCCGAGAATTACTGGGAAGAAAACGCAGATAAGGAAGTTATCTCCACCGAGACGGTCAGCGAGGCTTCAAGTGCGGCAATCGATACGAATATAAAGATGAACGGAAGAGATGAAGGCATAAAGGCTTATTCTATGGTAGTTGACCTTTTGCTCGATTACTATTTCCCGTAAAAACAGTGAATATCCAAAAGGAGAATAATAATGAAAACGCTAATTGCAGGTATTATAGCAATGACAGCAGTGATGGGCATACTTACAGGCTGCGGAAAAGATGCAGCCGATGATGCGGAAGAGTCCACAACAGCAGAAACGACCACCATTCCCGAAGAAGAGACCGATACAGAAGAGAAAACGACTGAACCAACTACAGAAAAAGCTTCCGATAAAGACAGCTCTTCAATGACGGAGGAAGATACAGTTCGTGAAGTGGCTGAAACATTCATTGACGCTTACAATGAACGTGATTACAGACAGCTTTTTGATATGATGAATATTGACGGCTATCTTGACGTTGTAAAGGCTGAAAAGAAGGTCATTGAAGATAAGGACGAAGATGAAAGTGTTATTGTAAAGAACGCTGTTAAATATCTGTATACGGATAACGATAACAGCCTGTCTGATGTAAAGACTGTCAAAAAAGCTTCGTACGATGATACGTATTTAACAAGGACAGGATATAACAAAGAAGCATATCTCAAGAAGTTCATTGAAGATAATGGCGGCATTGAAAAAAAAGATCATGCCGAATTTGAAAAAGCTTGTAATAGTCCTGCTGCTGATTTCGGCGCTGATGTTGAAGATATAAAAGCATACAGAGTAACTTTTGAGTATACAGGTGAAACTGAAAGCGGAGTCGGAGATATGCTGGTTTATAGTATCAATGACAGCGGCTGGAAGGTAGATGACGTTGTGTTTAATGCAAACAGGTCTGACGAGTTTATCCAAAGTGCTCAGAGTGTAAGAGAATACGGCGGATACGAGCTTATAAGCTCTTTCCGTGAAGCCGATATTGATATGGACGATTACGGCACTTCGTTATTTATTATCAGTTCAGATATGAGCAGAAATAAAAATGTTCCTGATTTTATAGATGTTGAGGAATTTGTTTATATGGTCAATGAAGGTGCGTTCATCGGCAGTGAGGATTGGTTCATAATAGCAGAGGGTTATGATGCATTATTGGCAGTTGTAAGTGATTCGAGCAATGATCTTGTATGTGCTTTAGATGCCGAGCCTGACTCTAATTTCAGCATCAGAAATGAAGACAGGAGCTCATTTATAGGTGATTATGAAATTTCAGGAAAGAACTATGATGAGATATATGAGCATTTTGCCGGTATGATAAATTAAAATGGAGGATTAAAAAATGAAAAAAGTGATCGCAGGAATTATCGCATTAACAGCAGTAATATGTTCATTTACAGGCTGCGGAAAGGACGCTGCCGATGATGCGGCAGGTACTTCCGCAAGCACAGCGGCAGAAACAACTGCTTCACAGGAGAAAACAACAGATGGAGAAGCAGCTTCTGCTGCATCAGCTGAAACAGGCACGTATGAAGATGCTGTCAAGGAGTTTGTCGAGGCATATATGGCAAACGACCGTCAGAAAACTCTCGAGATGCAGTACCCTGACGGTATAATGGATTTCGTCAAGGTATTTATGAGATCAGAAGAAAGTGAAGAATGGACCGAGGAAGATGTCATATCATTGTTGCAGTATGGTATGTATGATGATTTTGATGAAGACGCTAAAGTCACATTCAAGGGTATCGTCAGTGCCGAGCCGTTGAGAAGCGATGAAGAAAGTGAAATAAAAGAAACGTTCTCCACTGTAAAATGGGCAATTAACTACATAAATGAACATGGCGGACCTGATAAGGCAGACCCTGCTGAGCTTGATGAGGAGTGGGAGGATCTGGATTATGATGAGTACCCATGCGAAGTCGATATCGAAGAGGGCTATTATGTTACCTTTGAAATTGAAGACGATGAAAGTGAAGCTGATGAGGGAACTCTTTATGCTGTACGTATTAAGGGGGAAAATGGCTGGAAGATCAGTATAGGTGATATACATGGCAATGTTAAAGCAAACAGAAAAGATTCAATGAATTCCACAGCTTCTACTTTAGACAAAGCCCTGAATACTGCACTTGTGGAAATGGACGAACAGGACAAGCTGCCATCATCTGATTCAGCGTTTATTGTCAGCTCAGATGATAGTTTGAATTATAAAGTTCCCGATGATTTTGATATGGAATTCCTCAAAAAAAGAGTTCAGAATTATTTTGGAATGGTCACTGAGCTGGAATGGTTTGCTGTGATAAAAAATGGATACGTTGAGTATGCTGCTGTTGTTTATTCTGACGATCAGCAGTATGTAGGAACTTATCCTTCTGATTACATTATGGTTGCCGCAGGCGATGACGCTGATTCTTACACGGAACCTGACGAGAAAGCAGATGAGAGGACATTTAAAGAGCTTCACGATATCTGTGTTGAGGTCATCGGATAATAATACGATCAGCATATAAAAGTATACCTCCGAATATACTTGAAGTATCAAGTATTTCGGAGGTATGACCATGCAGGACAAGACTGTAAAGCAAAATCAGAACATAATACTCGAAAACCGCAAAAGCCTGAGCATATCGGGCATAACCGATGTTGACAGCTTCGATGAAAAGGAGATAAGCCTTTATACTCAGCTTGGCGAGCTCACCATACAGGGACGGGAACTTCACATCGACTCTATGAGCGTTGAAACGGGCGATATGACCATAACAGGCGATATATGGGCTATGATCTACGGTGACAGGGACAAAAAAGGTCCTTTATCCGCACTTGGAAGGCTGTTCCGATGAAAATGGCTGAGACCTTCTTCACCGTCAGTGAGGAACTGCGCCTTTTCGGACTTTCCTGCCTTATGGGAGCTATAGTCGGAGCGGCTTACGATGTGCTGAGAGTTTTCAGGATAATAACGCCCCATAACGGCTTTCTTACCGCAGCCGAGGATATATTTTTTCTGCTGCTTTATGCGATTTCGCTCACAGCCTTTTCCGAAGCTGCCGCAAGGAGCGAGATGAGAATGTATTTCGTCATAGGCAATGCTGTGGGATACGTGCTGTATTATGTTACCATAGGAAGCGTAGTTATGCGGACTATACGCAAGCTGTTCACGCTTATCGGAGCTCTGTTTAAGCTGATTTTCAGACCGTTAAAGCCTTGCTGTGCATTTTTACGTAAAAAAGCAACTGCTGAATTTGTAAGAAATTCCAAAATTATTGTTAAACCTATTAAAAAAATAAAAATAGTATTGCTAAACAGGCGGCATCTGTTGTATAATAAAATGGAAAATACAAAAGGGAAAGAACGTGAAAAGCGTGTCGAAGAAAATGAGACATGAAAAGGAAAAGAAGAAAGGTCTGTTCAACCGCGGACTTGTAAAACTTGCAGCATTTGCAGTAATAATCGGCTGCGGTGTTCTTATTGCATCAACTCAGAAAGACTGCGCCGAAAAAGAGGAGCAGGTAAGGCTGATACAGACTAAAATAGATGATTATGAGACCGAAAATGCCGAGCTGCAGCGTGTTCTTGACAGTGACGATCTGAATGAGTATATGGAAAAGGTCGCACTTGAGGAAAGAGGCTATGCCTACCCTGACGAGCGCAGATTCTACGACACTACAAGGGATTAATAGGGCTTGCGGAGACAGGTCCATAAAAAGGAGTTATAAATAAATATGCAGCTGGAAATTGGTAAGATCTATAATGGCAAGGTCAAGGGCATCACACAGTACGGAGCTTTCGTGGATATCGAAGGCGGCGGTACAGGTATGGTGCATATTTCCGAAATCGCCAATACATACGTTAGTGACATAAGAGAGCATTTGGCTGAGGATCAGGATGTAAAGGTCAAGGTCATCGGAATAAATGAAGCAGGAAAGGTAAGCCTTTCGATCAAGAAGGCTTCCGAGAACGGCGACTCTCAGCCGCGTCAGCGTCGTTTCGACAAAGGACAGGGCAAGTTCGATAAGGACGGCGGCAAAGGCGGCGAAAGAGGCAGTGACAGAGGCGGCGAAAGAAACAGCGACAGGGGCGACAGAGGTTTCGACAAGGGCGAGCGCAGCTTCGATAAAGGTGAGCGTCCTCAGCGCAGCAAGCCTGTTGTATGGGAGCCAAAGAAGCAGATCCCACCTTCAGAAATGACTTTCGAGGATATGATGTCACGCTTCAAGCAGACAAGTGAAGAGCGTATGTGTGATCTCAAGCGCAGTACTGACAGAAAAAACGGTACAAGAAGAAAATAATGAAAAAGTCTCCTATGGCGTGAGCTATAGGAGTTTTTTATATCCCTGAATAGCCTTTTTGTATGGGTAATACTTTGCTTTTTATTTGACAAAGCGGAAAATATGGAGTATAATGACTTTGTATTTTTTGGTTTAGGAGATGTATATAATGAACTCAGAGGTATATGGCAAGTATGAGATAATAGATGCTCATGCGCATATTTTCCCAGAGAAAATAGCGGAGAATGCGACAGAGAATATCGGACATTTTTATGGTATCCCAATGGACGGCAACGGAATGAGCCAAAGACTGCGTGAAGCAGGAAGCAAGATAGGCGTATCGAAATACCTTGTGTGCTCGACGGCTACTGCACCGCACCAGACAGAGAATATAAACATTTTTATTGCAAAGGAATGTGCCGAGCACAGCTGTTTTTACGGTTTCGGTACAACACACGCAGATTCGGAAGATCTTGAAAAGGACATCAACCAGATACTGAGCCTCGGACTACACGGTGTAAAGCTTCACCCTGATTTTCAGAAGTTTAATGCTGATTCACCCGAAGCCTTCAAGATATATGAGCTTATGGAGGGCAGACTGCCGCTGCTTATCCACTGCGGCGACAACAGGTATGATTATTCTGCTCCTCACCGTATAAGAAAGATACACGATAATTTTCCTAAGCTCAAGATACTTGCTGCTCATCTCGGCGGTTATCAGCAGTGGGACGCGGCAGTGGAGTGCCTTCCCGGGCTTGAAAATGTAAAAGTAGATTGCAGCAGTTCACTTGCGTTCCTTACTCCCGAAAAAGCTGCCCGTATCATAAGAAACTATGGTATAGAGAACTGCTTCTTCGGAGTTGATTTCCCTATGTGGAGCCATGAGGACGAGCTTATGCGCTTTTTGAAGTTAGGATTTACAGAAGAGGAAAATCAGAAGATACTTGCTGCCAATTTCAAAGAGTTCCTCGGACTTGAATAAATATATTCGGCGGACGGTCATTGACCGTCCTTTTTTGTAAAAATAGTATTAATAAAACAGTGGTACAGTTGACAAATCACGGTATATGGAGTAAAATAAAGAATGAGAAAACAAGGATATGATACCAGAGTAAAACTGCACAATCAGAGCAAGTCTGACTTGTGCATATATCTGAATTTTAGACCTGAATGAAAAAAATAAGCCTTTTCATGACATTTATTATATAGCACTGTAATTACTTGAAAGGAGTGTTTCTGAAATGAAAAAAACATTACGTACTGTTCTTACCGCCGCAGCTTTTGCCGCAGCAAATATGTGTGCAATGCCGACAGCAGCAAATGCAGTCAATGAGCAGCCAAAGGAGATCAATCCTGTTGAGGAAGTCGAGAGAAAATTCATGGCAGTATACGGACCGCCTCCGTCCATGCTGACAACAACATCGGCTACGACTTCAACATTGATAACTTCAACTACAACTACGCCGGTTTGTGTTTATGGTCCTATGACAACGGTATCTGTGACCTCGGATTATCTTGAAGATCTCACAACAATGACCACAACTACATTCCCGCCTACTGTTTACGGACCGCCTAAGGCATTCATGGGCGATGTGAACATGGACGGTGTTGTAGATATCTTTGATGCCGTTGCACTGAGAAAGGCTATCCTCTACGATGAGTACAGCGATGCAATAGATAGGTATTGGGCAGACCTCAATAAAGACGGGCAGATAAGCGTAGGCGATCTCGTTCGACTGAACAGATATCTCCTCGGAACTCTGAAAGATTTTGATGATCTTCCCGATAAAAACTGATAAATCAAGCGGAACATTATGTTCCGCTTTTTCTTTTACTAAATGCTCCAAATGGTTGACAAACCGCCATATATGGAGTAAAATAATAGTAAGAACACTAAGGGGGGCATGGACATGAAAAAGACGAGCAAGACAAAGTTAATGGCTGCCATGTTTGCGGCGGCTGCGGGACTTACAGGCTGCGATCACGGTAACAGTGACGTTCAGACAGTATACGGACCGCCCGTCACCGAAAATACTACCATGACGTCTGAGTACGATCCTGCAAAGGACGAAGTACAGGACGTTTACGGACCTCCTGTAACCGAAGCAGACAAAACCGAGGCTGCTACCGAATACAAGCCCGAAAAAGACAAGGTACAGCTGGTATATGGTCCGCCTGAGGAGTAAAAATGCACAATAAGAAAAGACTCCGTTTGTGCATATATCCGAAATTGAATTTATAAGGGAAAAACTGAGAGTTTTTCCGACATTTATTATACAGCACTGTAAAAATCTGAAAGGAGTGTTTATGAGATGAAAAAAACTATACGTACCGTTCTTACTGCCGCAGCTTTCGCAGCAGCAGGTGTGTCTGCAATGACTGCCGTTGCAGAAGGACGCGAACCTGTTCGTATGGAGTTCAACAATGAAACTGAGCGAGATGTGTTCAAGGAATTCTATGGGGCATACGGACCTCCGCCGACAAGTATCCCAATGTGGGACGAAACTACAACTACCGAAGCATTAGAAACGCTTACCTCAACTACGACAACATTGACAACTACGATGCCGAGAACAGTTTACGGTCCTACATCAACAAGCACTGTTACTACTTCCGAGCAGGAGGATATTGTTGAACTGACAACAACAATGCTGCCCCAGCCTGCTTACGGACCTGCTCCGACTATAAAGGGCGATGTGAACGGTGATTATACTGTTGATATCTTTGATTCAATAGCAATGAGAAAGGCTATACTTTTCGATGAATATGCTGATACCGTAAATCTTCATTTCAGCGATCTCAATAAGGACGGAAAAATAAGCGTCGGCGACCTTGTTATCCTTAACAAGTATCTTCTCGGAAAAATAAAGGATCTTGACAATTATCCAGCCAAGAAGGTAGACGATGAGATCGTTGTTACAACTACATATGATCCGAGGACTGATATAGTAGCTCCTGTTTACGGACCTGCTCCTGTATACGAAATAAGATCCTATGCAACTACAGCAGAAGAGCAATCAGCATCAGACGGCAATATAAATACAACAAACGAGGAGAAATAATATGCTCAGTATAGAAATGAAGCGCAAGCATCTTGAACAGATGAGAGAGTACAGAAGCAAACTTATGAAAGAGCCAAAGCTCCGTAATCTATTTCTTGAGCTTACTCTGCGCTGCAATGAGCGTTGTCTCCACTGCGGAAGCTACTGCGGCGATGTAACTTCGGAAGAGCTGTCGGTTGACCAGTACCGCACATTTCTTACACAGGTTAAGGAAGATATGACAACTGACGGAAAAATGCTCTGTATCACAGGCGGAGAGCCGCTTCTCAGGAAGGAATTCTTCGATATCATGGGCGTTGCACATGAACTCGGTTTCAGCTGGGGCATGACAAGTAATGCTACACTTATTGACGACAGTGTTGCCCGTGATCTTCAGAAAGTCGGCATGGGAACTATTTCCGTAAGTATAGACGGTCTTGAAGAGACTCACGACGCTTTCAGAAGAACTCCGGGCGGCTACAAGAAGGCTATGAAAGGTATCGAGAGCCTTCTGCGCGTGGGCGGATTTGAGAATGTGCAGATAACTACCGTTGTTACTCATCAGAATATCGGACAGCTTGATGAGCTTTACAAGATATTCAACGAAATGGACATCGACTCATGGCGTGTTATCAATATCGAGCCTATGGGACGTGCTAAGCAGCACCCCGAGCTTATCCTTACAAAAGAGGACTATCAGACTATCTTTGAGTTTATCAGAAATAAGCGCATAGCAGGAGAGCCTGTTACATACGGATGCAGTCATTATCTTGGCATGGAGTACGAGCGCGAAGTCCGTGACTGGTACTATCTCTGCACAGCAGGACTCTATACTGCAAGTATCACCGCAAACGGTGATATCATTGCCTGTCTCGATATCGAGCGCAGACCTGAATTTGTACAGGGAAATATCCTCAAGGACAGATTTAGTGAGGTATGGAAGAACAAGTTCCAGGTATTCAGACGCGATCTTGCAGACGATAACGAGAACTGCTCAAAGTGCTTCCACAAGGACTATTGTCACGGCGATGCTTTCCACAGCTGGGATTTTGACAATAACAAGCCGCTTGTCTGTTTCAAGGACATTCTTTTCTGAGTTAAGGGGTATCAATATATATATAAATGCGGAAGTCGTAAGACTTCCGCATTTTGTCGTTATATGAAGTTTATTCGTTTTCTTCGTCATAGAATACGTTGTAGTTCACTGCACGGTGACTGTAGGTGCTGAGAACGAGTCCGATAATGGCGTACATACTTATCATAGCCGTACCGCCTGCACTGAGGAAAGGCAGCGGAACGCCGATAACAGGAGCGACTTTTAGTACCATTCCGATATTCATTATACAGTGTGAAAAGATAAGTCCGAAGGCTCCCATGCAGATGAATTTGCCCAGATGATCGCGGCATACACGGCTGTCGCCGAAAATTTTAAGGCATATATAAGCGAGGATTATGATTATTCCGATAGAACCAACAAAGCCAAATACCTGTCCTGCGTATGTGAAGATGAAGTCGTTGTGTATTTCGGGAACTGTTATATAATCCTCGGGCTTGCCGAAGAGTCCTTTTCCGAATACTCCGCCAGATTTAAGGGCAGCAAGTCCCAGATCCTGCTGATATTCGATATATTCGGGATCAGTTCCGGGGTGGAAGAGAATGAGTATACGCTTTTTGTGGAACTCACTGAGTGCGAAGAACCACATTCCCACTACTCCGGCAGCGATAATGAAAGGAGCTGCCACAAGGTATTTCCACGATATTTTTGCCGAGCATATCATAAATGCGAATATAGCAGCGAATACGATAGCTGTTCCGTAGTCACCCTGCAAGCCGACGATGCCTATGGGTATCATGCCGTGGATTATGATCAGCAGCATATGCAGAGGTTTGTTCATTTCCTCCTCGTCACGGGAGAGATGATAGCCGAATGTGAGTATGAATGCCAGTTTCAGTACCTCAGATGGCTGGAACTGGATAAATCCGAGATTGAGCCAAGCCTGGTCGTCTGCACCTTGTCGCCTGTAGCCGAGAGAGGTGAAGGTGAGTGCCATAAGTCCCAGAGCAACTGGAACGAATATGAACCATAGCTTGACCAGCTTTCGGTAATCAATAAACGAGATTATGATCGCTGCAACTATACCTGCGCCCATTGAAAAAAGCTGAGTTTTCCAGTAGCTTGAACCAACTGACTCAAGCACCTTGTTCTGTGTGATCGAATAGATCAGCAGGGTACTTATTGCGGCGCACAGCGTAACTGCAAAAAGCAGTCCTCCGTCAATGCTGTGCTTGCCTGAGGGTAATTTTTTAAATGCCGATTTCATTGTTTCTCCTTTTTTCTTTATATATCTGTCTTTTTATATTATAGCAAAGTTGAGAGTTGAGAATTGAGAGTTGAAAGTTTCGGAGCCGTCTTCGGCGGTATGATCAGATAATGTGAGCAAAATAACCACATTAACTCTCAACTCTGAACTCTAAACTCTCAACTGTCATTCGTTCCAGTACTTGCGGTCAAGGCTTCTGAACTGAGCTGCTTCCGCAACGTGCTGTTTTTTTATTACTTCAGAACCGTCGATATCCGCGATAGTTCTTGATACTTTCAGTATGCGGTCGTAGGCTCTCGCGCTGAGTCCAAGCCTGTCGAATACATTTTTCATAAGTGTTTCGGCAGCATCGTCCATAGGACAAAGCTCCTGCAATTTATCGGGAGTTATCAGAGCATTGCAGGTAATGCCCGTGCCCTTGAAACGCTCCTCCTGTACAGCTCTTGCCGCCATAACACGCTTACGTATGTCAGCGGAGCTTTCTTCCTTGACTTTCGAGGAAAGGTCGCCGAATTCCACAGGCGCAACTTCGATGTGAAGGTCGAAGCGGTCGAGGAGCGGACCTGATATCTTTGAAAGGTATGATGCCACTTTGTTTTTAGGGCAGATGCATTTTCTCTTGGGGTGACCGTAATAGCCGCAGGGACATGGGTTCATCGCGCCTATGAGCATGATAGTGCATGGGTAAGTGATAGTTCCCGATGCACGGGCGATAGTCACCTTTCTGTCCTCAAGGGGCTGTCTGAGTATCTCCAGTGTCTTGCGGTCAAATTCCGCAAGCTCGTCCAGAAAAAGCAGACCGTTATGAGCGAGGGATACCTCTCCGGGGTGAGGGATACTGCCGCCGCCAGCCAGTCCTGCCGAGGAAATGGTATGATGAGGCGAGCGGAACGGTCTTTTTGTTATTATGGGGGTTTCGGGAGTAAGAAGTCCCGAAATCGAATGAACTTTTGTAGTTTCAAGTGCCTCCTCAAAGGTAAGCGGCGGAAGTATTGATGGCATACGCTTGGCGAGCATACTCTTTCCGCTTCCGGGCGAACCGATAAGCAGAGCGTTATGTCCGCCAGCCGCAGCTATCTCAAGAGCCTTTTTGGCGGACTGCTGTCCTCTTACGTCAGCAAAATCCAGAGTTTCGGTATATGCAGCTTCAGAAGGAACGTAGTGTTCACAGGGAACGAGCTTCTCTTCGTTGCGGAAATGCCTTATAAGCTCCTCTGCGTTATTTACAGCGTATATGTCCACACCGTCGATGACAGAGGCTTCCTTTGCATTGTCAGCAGGAACGAATACGGACTTTATGCCAAGCTCACGGGCAAGCATGACCATAGGGAGCACACCGTTTATCCTGCGGATATCGCCGTTTAAGGATATCTCGCCGATGAACGAACAGCCGTCAAGATCCTCGCTTATCATGCGCATACCGCGGAGAATTGCCATAAATATAGCCATATCATGCACAGAACCGCTCTTTTTTGTGTCGGCAGGCGCAAGATTTATCATTACCGAGGCTACAGGGAAGCTTATACTGCATGAGCGCAGAGCTGCCCTTATTCTTTCGCGGCTCTCCTTTACAACGGTATCGGGCAGTCCGACTACTTCAAACTGCGGATTTCCGCGGCTGATATCTATCTCCACATCAACAGGAAAAGCGTTGAGCCCGAAAAGTCCGAGACTTGAGACCTTCGCAAACATAATATGTCCCCCTTATTTCAATTTTAACGTGCTGTCAGAAAAAAACACCTCTTTATGATCTTTGGGTACGAATTTCTGTCCCACCGATAAATTGCGGTTTTGCCTTGCGACATTCAGTGCAGGCATTCCGCCGATATCGTTCGTATCAGCAGACTGCGGCTTAGTAAGGTTCGGGACAGGCTGTCTGCCGCCTGCTGCATTTGGAGCTATATTGCGTTCGCGCAAAGCTTTTTCGCGCAGAAGCTTTTCAAAATGTCTTTTGTTATAGCCGTTGGGACTGTTTTTCTTCATGTCATCATGGTCGGCAAGGACAGTGCTGAATATAGGGAAGCCCTCAGTGTTCCTCAGCTGCTTGTAATCCGAATATCCTTTAAGCGAACCTGAGCTTACATACATTCCGCCAATGCCGATAATAGCAGTTATGAAATCAAATGCCGAGATCCTTGCGATCAATGAACATACAAACGTCAGAACGTACAGAAAGAACATGATAACAGTGGCTATTTTGTGTTTTGTACAGCCGATGAGAGATATTCCTGCAATGACCAGACACATGATCAGCTGGAAAAGGCTGAAGCCAGCGCCCATGTTGAATGCGACCGTATCCTGTATAGTGAACATGAGAGGTACCCAGCCTGCCAGATGCATAGGTACCTGAAGCAGAGAGAAAAATGCCAATATACCGCTTACAGCGAGGGTGTAGAAAAAGGTCTTTCGGCTTATTTCTTCTATTTCGTCAAGCCTTCCGCGGCACACGGGATAGTGAGCGTGGTCGGGCTTTTCGATCAGTTCAGGGTTTTTCTTGAATTCCATATAATTCTCCAGTATAAAAAATTATGGTCTATATTATTATATCACTTTTTATCTTTGATGTAAACATTTTTGTATCAAAAATTATGTGCAGTTCTCATTGTCCTTGACAGCTGCGGACTGATGTGGTATGATAAAACAAAAAACGAAAGGGCAAAGGGCATGATAAAGGAAATCGTCAGAGATAAGGAGATACTGAGCATAAGATCGGAAGCGGCAACTAAAGCGGATATGCAGACTGTACGCGATCTTCTTGACACGGTAAAGGCAAACGAGGAACGCTGCGTGGGCATGGCTGCCAATATGATAGGAGTAAATAAGACTATACTTGTGGCACTTATAGGCGATGAATACGTGGCTATGATAAATCCTGTCATAGTAGATAAGTCAAAGGAGACATATGATACCGAGGAGGGCTGCCTTTCGCTTGACGGAGTTCGTCCCGTTACGCGCCATAATATAATCACAGTGGAGTATCTTGACAAGAAATTCAAACGCCGCCGCGGCATATTCCGCGATTTTGAGGCAGAGATAATACAGCACGAGATAGACCATTTCAGCGGCATTATCATATGACCTTTGATTAAATATAAAAAATATTTTCGGCGTTATTGACATAGAAAAAAACAGGTGCTATAATTAATCCATGAGTAAACCGTTGACGCGGAGATAAAGTTAATTATGATTCCACAGAGAGCCTGCGATGCTGAGAGTCAGGTGAAAAACAGATTAGCAAATGGACCGCCGAGGGTGCAGTCAAATGGGTGAACGCGATGCATGGAATAAAGCCTGTCGCGGTGCAGTAAGATGAACCTGCAATATTTTCCAGAGTATTCTGCAACGTTAAGATGTGCGTTAAGCATCAGGGATATGATAGTATCCTGTAAAGCGCACGGCAAAGCCGTGAATCAAGGTGGTACCGCGGATAAGTATATTCGTCCTTGACAGATCATATTGTTCTGTCAAGGACTTTTTTATTTCCCATGACAGTTCAGCGGAGGTGCTTTTATGAAATTTTTACCCGAATTCAGTACAGTACAAGAAATAGCCAAGAGCGGAAAATATGACATTGTTCCCGTAAGCTGTGAGATAATGTCTGATATCTGTACCCCTATCGAGGCTATAATGACACTGAAAAATGTTTCCACACACTGCTATATGCTTGAATCTGTGGCAGAAAAGGAAAAGTGGGGCAGATACACATTTCTCGGTTTTGATCCGAAGACACAGATAACTGCCTGCGGAAACGAGCTCACCATAGGTGATGTTAAAATGACATCAGAAGATCCGTCTGTACAGATCAGACAGATACTTGAAAAGTACAGAAGTCCTAAATTCGATTATCTTCCAACTTTCACAGGCGGATTTGTGGGATATTTCTCATATGATTTCCTTGCTTATACAGAAAAGACACTGCGTATAAAGACCGAGGATACAGAGAACTTCAAGGACGTAGACCTGATGCTTTTCGATAAGGTCATCGCATTCGACAACTTCCGTCAGAAGCTCATACTTATAGCAAATATGAAGCTTGATGAAGGTGAAGCAGGCTACAACAAGGCAAAGCTTGAACTCCAGCAAATGGCTGATCTGCTCAGGAACGGCGACCGTAAGAAAGAAACGGCAGGACACCTTAAAAGTGAAGTTACAGCACTTTTCAGCAAGGAAGAGTACTGCGAAATGGTGGAAAAGGCAAAGCATCATATCCACGATGGAGATATCTTCCAGATAGTCCTTTCAAACAGACTCAGTGCTGAGTTTGAGGGCAGTCTCCTCAATACCTACAGAGTGCTGAGAACTATAAATCCTTCACCGTATATGTTCTATTTTTCGGGAACAGATGTAGAGATAGCAGGTGCATCACCTGAGACTCTCGTAAAGCTTGAGGACGGAGTCCTCCACACATTCCCTCTTGCAGGCACAAGACCGAGAGGCAAGACTGAAAAAGAGGACAAAGAGCTTGAGGAAGGACTTCTCAAGGACGAAAAGGAGCTTGCAGAGCATAATATGCTTGTTGACCTCGGAAGAAACGATCTGGGCAAGATAAGCAAGTTCGGAAGCGTTGAGGTGGAAAAGCTCCACAGCATCGAGAGATATTCCCACGTAATGCACATAGGCTCTACAGTACGCGGAGAGATCAGGGAAGAGTTTGACGGTATAGACGCAGTAAGTGCCGTACTCCCCGCAGGTACGCTTTCGGGTGCTCCCAAGATAAGAGCCTGCCAGCTCATTGCAGAACTCGAAAACAACAAGCGCGGAATTTACGGCGGAGCAATAGGATACATCGACTTTACAGGAAATCTTGATACCTGTATCGCTATCCGTATCGCATATAAGAAAAACGGCAAGGTATTCGTAAGAAGCGGCGCAGGAATAGTTGCAGACTCAGTTCCCGAAAAGGAATATCAGGAGTGCATAAACAAGGCTGCGGCAGTAGTCAACGCTCTTAAACTTGCAGAGGAGGCAGATGCATGATACTTCTCATAGATAATTACGACAGCTTCTCCTATAACCTGTATCAGCTTATAGGAGCTATAGAGCCTGATATAAAGGTAATAAGAAACGACGAGATGACTGTTGCGGAGATAGAAAAGCTCAATCCGCAGCGTATAATCCTCTCACCGGGACCGGGACGTCCCGAGGACGCAGGCATCATAATCGAGGCTGCAAAAACAGTGTGCCAGAAGATACCGACTCTCGGTGTTTGTCTCGGTCATCAGGCAATATGCGCAGCATACGGTGCAACAGTTACCTACGCAAAGGAGCTTATGCACGGAAAGCAGTCCGTTATAAGCTTTATGAACAACAGCCCGTTATTCAAGGGAATAGACGAGGGAGCTCCCGTTGCAAGATATCATTCTCTTGCAGCAGATGCAAGTACGCTTCCCGATTGTCTCGAAGTTACAGCACTTGCCGATGACGGCGAGGTAATGGCAGTACAGCACAAGGAATACCCGATATACGGAGTTCAGTTCCACCCTGAGTCGATCATGACTCCCGATGGAAAGATAATGCTCAGGAACTTCATAGAATTATGAACTAAGAGCTAAGAACTAAGAACTTTGCAGGGGCGAACAGTTAAGCAGTGACCCAAATCTTTGATTTGGCTGGCAATGCTATATGCAGAGTTGTTTGCCCGACAGATAAAAATGAACCGTAGGGAGATGTTCCCTGCAAATGCTAACGGCTGATAGCTAACGGCTAATGGCTGAAACAGAAAGGAAAGATATCATGTCACAGTCAAAAGGAAGATTTGGCGTACACGGCGGACAGTATATCCCCGAAACGCTTATGAATGCGATCATTGAGCTTGAAGAGGCTTACGATCACTATAAGAACGATCCCGAGTTCAACAGAGAGCTTACAGAGCTTCTCAACAACTATGCAGGCAGACCTTCACTGCTCTACCGCGCAGATAAGCTCACAAGAGAGCTTGGCGGTGCTAAGATATACTTAAAGCGCGAGGACCTCAACCACACAGGTTCACACAAGATCAACAACGTTCTCGGACAGGCTCTTCTTGCTAAGAAAATGAGCAAGAAAAGACTTATCGCAGAGACAGGTGCAGGTCAGCACGGTGTTGCTACTGCAACAGCAGCAGCTCTCCTTGATATGGAGTGCGTAGTATTCATGGGCGAAGAGGACACAAAGAGACAGGCTCTCAACGTTTACCGTATGAAGCTCCTCGGCGCAGACGTTGTCCCTGTAAAAACAGGTACAGCTACACTTAAAGATGCTGTTTCAGAGGCAATGCGTGAGTGGACTTCACGTATCTCGGATACACATTACTGCCTCGGTTCAGTTATGGGACCACACCCCTTCCCGACTATAGTACGTGATTTTCAGGCAGTTATTTCCCGTGAGTCAAGAGCTCAGATACTTGAGGCTGAGGGCAGACTTCCCGATGCAGTCATCGCCTGCGTAGGCGGCGGCTCAAACGCTATCGGAAGCTTCTACCACTATATCCCCGATGAGGGAGTACGTCTTATCGGCTGTGAGGCAGCAGGCAGAGGCATCGACTCATTCGAGACAGCTGCAACAGTAAACACAGGAAGAATTGGTATATTCCACGGTATGAAGTCATACTTCTGTCAGGACGAATATGGTCAGATAGCACCTGTTTATTCTATCTCGGCAGGTCTTGACTATCCGGGCGTAGGTCCTGAGCACGCACATCTTCACGATATCGGCAGAGCTGAATATGTGCCGATAACAGATGACGAAGCAGTAAATGCTTTCGAGTATCTTTCACGTACAGAGGGTATTATCCCTGCAATAGAGTCTGCACACGCAATAGCTTATGCTATGAAGCTTGCTCCTACAATGGACAAGGACAAAATAATAATCGTAACAGTATCAGGACGCGGCGATAAGGACTGTGCAGCTATCGCACGTTACAGAGGGGAGGATATCTATGAGTAATATCAGATCAGCATTTGAAAACGGAAAGGCATTCATACCATTTATAACCTGCGGTGATCCCGACCTTGAAACTACTGCAAAGGTAGTTCGTGCAGCAGCAGAGAACGGCGCAGACCTTATCGAGCTTGGTATACCTTTTTCCGATCCTACAGCAGAAGGTCCTGTTATACAGGGGGCAAATATCCGCGCACTTGCAGGCGGAGTAACAACAGACAAGGTATTTGAGCTTGTAAAGGAGCTCCGCAAAGACGTAAAGATACCTTTTGTATTTATGACATATGCAAACGTTGTATTCTCCTACGATGCAGAGAGATTTATGGCAAGATGCTGCGAATGCGGAGTTGACGGTATCATACTTCCCGATCTTCCGTTTGAGGAAAAAGATGAGTTTTCAGCAGTAGCAAAGCAGTACGGAGTTGACCTTATCTCACTTATCGCACCTACATCTGAGAACCGCATCGCAATGATAGCGAAGGAAGCAGAGGGCTTTATCTACATCGTTTCAAGCCTCGGAGTTACAGGCATGAGAAGCGAGATAACAACAAACATCGGTGACCTCGTAAAGGTAGTGCGTGAGAATACAAATGTACCATGTGCAGTTGGCTTCGGTATCTCAAAGCCCGAGCAGGCACAGGCTATGGCAGCTGTATCCGACGGAGCTATCGTAGGTTCGGCTATAATCAAGATACTTGAAAAGTACGGCAAGGACGCAGCACCTTATGTAGGTGAATACGTTAAGGAAATGAAAGAAGCGGTAGCGAAAGCATAATTTGCAGCGTGACGCTGCACCCTTGCTCCGCGATAAAATACCTGCGAAAAGAAAAGGTATCGCCGCGAGGGGGAATGAATAAAAGGCGAATAACATCGCGTGATTTGCTGAATTATGCTTTGAGCCGTTATCCCATTGTACGGGGCGATGCCCACATCGCCCCGTAGATATTATTGTTGTATCACGGGCGGATAATATCCGCCCCTGCAAGGGACGTCGAGTGACTTCCTACAGTGTAGGGAGATGTCCGTAGGACAGAGAGTAGGTGCAGCTGTTAGCTGCGCCGTCCCCTACAAATGTAAATTATAATATAAAGGAGTTTTAATTATGATCAAAGAGGCAATCGAAAAGATCGTTGACAAGCAGGATCTGACATATGATGAGGCTTACAAGGTAATATCCGAGATCATGGCAGGAGAGACAACTCCTACACAGAATGCAGCTTTTCTTGCAGCTCTTTCCACAAAGAGCACAAAGGCTGAGACAATAGACGAGATAACAGGCTGTGCAGCTGCTATGCGTGATGCAGCTATAAAGTTCGAGCATAACATGGATCTTCTTGAAATTGTCGGAACAGGCGGAGATAATGCTCACAGCTTCAATATCTCAACAACTTCCGCATTTGTTATCGCAGCAGCAGGTATAAAGGTATCAAAGCACGGCAACCGTGCTGCATCTTCACTTTCGGGAACTGCTGACTGTCTCGAAGCTCTCGGCGCAAATATAAATCTTGAGCCTGAAAAGTGCAGACAGCTTCTTGAAAACGTTGGCTTCTGCTTCTTCTTCGCTCAGAAATATCATACTTCCATGAAGTACGTAGGACCTATCCGTAAGGAACTTGGCTTCAGAACTGTTTTCAATATCCTCGGACCTCTTACAAATCCTGCCTGCCCTAATCATCACCTTCTCGGTGTATATGACAGAGTTCTTCTTGAACCTGTTGCAGAGGTACTTATGAAGCTGGGTTCAAAGAACGGTATGGTAGTATTCGGCACAGACAAGCTTGATGAGATATCACTGAGCGCACCTACTGCTGTATGCGAGTACAAGGACGGCTGGATGAAGAATTATAAGATAACTCCCGAGCAGTTCGGCTTTGAACGCTGCACAAAGGACGACCTCAAGGGCGGTACACCTGAGGAGAATGCAGCTATAACACGCGGTATCCTTGCAGGCGAGATAAAGGGACACAAGAGAAACGCAGTTCTTCTCAATGCAGGTGCAGCTATATATATCGGCGGCAAGGCTGAGTCTATGGCAGACGGTGTTGCAAAGGCAGCCGAGCTTATCGACAGCGGCAAGGCACTTGAAACTATGGATAAATTCGTAGCAGAGTCCAATAACTGAGGTGGAAAATGACTATACTTGACAAGCTTGCCGACCATGCCCGTGAGCGTGTGGAGGCTGCTAAGAAGGATATTTCAGCAGATCATATAAAAAAGCTGGCACTTGAACTGCCAAAGGGAAAGTTCGAGTTTGAAAATGCACTGAAGAAGGACGATATCGCTTTTATATGCGAGTGCAAGAAGGCTTCTCCCTCAAAGGGCGTTATAGCCGAGGACTTCCCTTATCTCACCATTGCAAAGGAGTACGAAGCAGCAGGAGCTGACTGCATTTCAGTACTCACAGAGCCTAAGTGGTTTCTGGGCAGCAACGAATATCTCCGTGAGATAGCTGCAAATGTGAGTATCCCTTGTATCCGTAAGGACTTCACAGTAGATGAGTACATGATATATGAAGCAAAGCTTCTCGGCGCAAAGGCTGTTCTGCTCATATGCTCGATACTTACTCAGGAGCAGATAAGCGAATACATCGGCATATGCGACGAGCTGGGATTATCAGCCCTCGTTGAAGCTCACGACGAAGCGGAGCTTCGCATGGCTGTTGCCGCAGGAGCTCGCATCATCGGTGTCAACAACCGTAATTTAAAGGATTTTTCTGTAGATACAGGCAACAGCCGCCGTTTGCGCGAGCTTGCTCCCGCAAATGTGAGCTTCGTATCCGAGAGCGGAGTTCAGTCCGCTGAGGATATAAGGCTTCTTCGTGAAGCAGGAGTCAACGCAGTTCTCATAGGCGAGACTCTTATGCGCGCGGCTGATAAGAAAGCGAAGCTTGCTGAGCTGAAAGGATAATATGACAAAGATAAAGATGTGCGGACTGCGCAGAGAAGCCGATATTGAATATGCAAACAGCATAAAGCCCGAGTATATCGGATATGTATTTGCAAAGTCCAGCAAGAGATATGTACAGCCTGAGACTGCTGCCCAGCTTACGAAAAAGCTTGACAGCAGTATAACACCTGTTGGAGTTTTCGTTAATTCGCCCATAGAGGAGGTTATCGGCATAGTCCGCAGCGGTGCTATAAGAGCTGTGCAGCTTCACGGGGAAGAGAGCGAGGATTACGCAGCGGAACTTAAAAAGCTGGGTATCTGCGTCATACGTGCATTTAAAGTTCGCTCGAAAGCCGATATAAAAGCCGCTGAGAGCAGCTGTGCGGACTATGTGCTGCTTGATTCGGGACAAGGCTCGGGCGAGACTTTTGACTGGTCGGTCATCGGTGAGATAAAGCGTGAATACTTCCTTGCAGGCGGACTTACAGCCGACAATGCAGGTGAAGCGATAAAAACGCTCCGACCTTATGCAGTTGACGCAAGCTCCTGCCTTGAAGTGGACGGCTTAAAGGACTTCGACAAAATGAACGCCTTTGCACAGGCAGTCAGAAAATGAATAAACTGCTTCCTGAATATTCAGATATACATTTGACTTGAATGAGCCGATGTGTTATACTGAAATATGAAGGAGGCAGTTTTTTATGACAAAAATAGACCTTATAACGGGGATACTCGGTTCGGGAAAGACCACGTTCCTGATGAAATATGCGCGGCATTTCATAGATAAAGGCGAGAATATCGCCATTCTTGAAAACGATTTCGGCGCTGTCAATATAGATATGATGATATTGCAGGAACTTAAATGCGACAACTGCCGCCTTGAAATGATAGCAGGGGGCTGCGACGCGGACTGCCACAAAAGACGCTTCAAGACACAGCTCATTTCTCTCGGTATGCAGCATTTCGACCGCGTACTTGTCGAGCCTTCGGGCATTTTCGATATGGACGAATTCTTCGACATACTCCATGAATCTCCCCTTGACAGGTGGTTTGAGATAGGCAGCGTACTCACTATCGTTGATGCGGAAATGGAGGAGCAGCTTTCGGAGCAAATGGAGTACCTTCTCGGCTCGGAAGCAGCCTGCTGCGGAAAGCTTATTCTCAGCAAGCTTGGTAATATAAAGAATGAAACGACTGAGCAAACATCTGAGCGTATATTATCTCACGTTAATCATGCCCTTGAAGCTATACGCTGTGACCGCAGACTTGCAATGCGCGATATAGTCGCTAAGGACTGGGAGACTTTTGACGAGGACGATCACAGGCTCTTCAAAAATGCAGGCTATCGCGGTTCGAGCTATGTGAAGAAATTCAGTCCCGAGGATATACAGAGCTCGGTACACTATTTCATGCATATAAATATTGATAAGGGCGAGATATCGCCGCTTATCAGCAGGATAATGAACGATGAGAGCTGCGGCAGTATTTTCAGGATAAAGGGCTCTCTGCCTGTTGAAGGGGGCTGGCTGAAAGTCAACGCAACCCGTGAAAAGACTGAGATATCCCCTGTAGATGAGGGACAGCCCGTGCTTATCGTCATTGGCGATGATGTATGCCGCGAGCGGATAGACGAACATATCAAGCCGCTCAACACCGATGAAGAATATGTTTCAATATAGCTTTTAAAGGAACGCCGCTTTGGCGTTCTTTTTTCACCTTAAATGCAGGAGTGGCATATAATATTACCGAGGGAGGGGACTCCCTCCCTTAATACGGCAGTCATCTGCCATATGGAGGATAATATTATGGCAACATTCTATAATCAGGCAACTCTTTCCTATAACGGAACAGTTGCAAGCTCAAATATAACAGCAGGCGAGATACTGGAAGTGCTTTCGGTATCAAAGAATGCAGTTTCCGACACCTATTCACAGGGCAGCGAGAATGTGTATATGATAAGTATTGTCAATACAGGTTCAAGCTGTTATAACGGACTTACAGTCACAGATAATTTAGGCGAGTACACCTTCGGAGAGACAGGCGGCACAGCAGTTCCGCTCAGCTACAATGAGGGAACACTCAGCTATTATGTAAACGGTGTACAGCAGGCATCACCTGCCGTAACTTCACTTTCACCTCTTACAGTTACAGGTATAAATGTACCCGCAGGCGGCAATGCTATGCTGGTATATTCAGCAGATACCAACGGATTTGCACCACTTGGCGCAGACGGCGAGATAGTGAATACAGTCACAGTAAGCGGTGCTGGCTTTGAACCTGTTTCAGCTTCCGAGGCTATTGCCTACACCGAGGGCATAGACCTTGCTATCAGCAAGTCACTGAGTCCTGCGGCTGTAGAGGAGAACGGCGAAGTGACCTATACTTTTGTTATCCAGAATTTCGGAACAGCTGCCGCAGAAGCTGTTGACAATGTAGTATTCAGCGATAGCTTCACTCCTGCACTCAGCGGACTTACAGCCGAGTTCAACGGCACAGCATGGGTATCGGGCACGAATTATGCTTACGATCCCGATACAGGAGTATTTACAAGTCTTGACGGTCAGGTGACGGTACCTGCCGCACAGTTTGTGCAGGACGAAACAACAGGAGAGTGGACAACACAGGCAGGCGTAAGCACTCTCGTTATCAAGGGCAGACTTGCATAAAAATACTGCTGTATGATCATATTGCCTATGTAGAAGTATATGCGCAATTATCGGGGAAAACCTTTCTGAGGAAAGGTTCTTCCCCGAACCCCTTTCCAAAGACTTTTTAGCTGATTTTTTCTCATATAGGGCACACACCATATAATTACAAAGCTTTTTTATTTTGTGGTGTGCCCTATATGAGAAAAAATAAAACCAGAAGTTTTAGGGAGGGAGTTTGAGGGTGACTCCCCGCAGTGCGGGGAGATGTCACGCAGTGACAGAGGGGCTCGCCTCCGTCAGAGGGACCCTTTTTCAAAAGGGTCTCTCTCAATACTGTACATAAATTTCCTATAAAGGAAATGCGACCAATACGGCAGTATTTTTATACCGTAAACCCTTTGGCGCGGAAATTGTCGATAAGGTCGCCGAGTATCTCAGCGTTGGTAGCAGATACCGAGTGTAGCAGGAGTATTTCTCCGCCGTGAGCCATATCCGTGAGCTTTTTCAGTCCCTCGGCAGGATCGGGCTGAGCGTCTGTGTTCCAGTCCACGTAGGCACTGCTCCAGAAAAGGGAGATATAGCCGCATTTTTTTGCGATCTCCAGTGCGTGTTCTGAGTATTCGCCGCAGGGGCAGCGAAAATACTGCATCTGATAGCCGTAGCTGTTCAGTACATAGTCGTGGAGCGACATTATCTCTTCCTTTGCGTTTTCATCGCAAAGAGTCGGCAGGCTTGCATGAGTCATACCGTGGTTGCCGAGAATATGTCCCTCGTTTATCATACGTTTTACAAGAGTGGACTCTGTTTTTGCATAAGAGCCTGTGAGGAAGAATATAGCCTGAACGTTTTTCTCTTTCAGGGTATCGAGTATCTTTGCGGTATAACCGTTTTCATAGCCCTGATCAAAGGTGATGATTATTCTGTTCTCGTCCTCCGACAGGGCGAAGGCATCAAGGTCGCCAAATCGGCTGTTGAACTGTACTGCGTCAACGGGACGGTTCTTTTCATCGACAGCCGTTCCCTGACCGTATCCTATTTTGGTATTATCGGCAGCCACAACGGCTGTACAAGGCATAACGGCAGCGGTAAGCAGTGCAGCAGGAATATTTATCTTCATTTTTTGTACCTCTGATTTAGTTGCGGATAATTCCGCAAGACTATTATATACCTCGTTTTCAGAAAAAAACGTGGATTTTTTTGCATTTTTTCAGTTTTTTCGCATATTTTTTACAGAGGTGATATTATGGAAAGTGAAGAAAAAGCAGAGCAGGATACCACAGAGGAGCTGCTCGATACATACGAAAGGAAACGAAATAACAAAGCCGATGACGTTATAGCTACGCAGGCTGTATTATGCATAATTTTGGCAGTTATGTTCTGCTGCGGCAGGTATTTCTACCCCGAGATAACAGAAGCTGTATTCACCAGACTGAAAGGACTTGCATCAGACAGCAGCTATGTTATAGTCAACCCCATAGACCTGCTGAGGGAAATACTTGATAAGCATTAGGATATACGGAGCAGCTGTGCGCATACATTTTTCGTTCCTTGTGTTCAATGCTCTGATATTCCTTATGCGCAGCTGCGGACTTGTACTGAGCTTTTATGCTGTATGCCTGCTGCACGAAGCAGGTCATCTCATAGCTTTGAGACATACAGGCGGCAGCATATCCACAGTTGATATAAGCGGAGCGGGGATAGTCATAGGGACGCGAAAAGACGGCAGTATCTCTGACAAAAGCAGACTTTACGTACTGCTTGCAGGACCTGCCGCCAATATTCTCTTATATGTGCTGCTGAGTATATGCGGATATCACAGGAGTTTAGCACAGCTCAACCTTATCGTTGCCGTATACAATATGCTGCCTTACCGCAGCCTTGACGGCGGAGCGATAATATCACTGCTTTCAGTGGGCACTGTCCGTGAAAGAGCCGTCATGCATATCCTCACTGCCGTTAAACTACTGATGATAGCTCTTTCAGCCGCCGCAGTCTATTATTGCGGACGTGAAGTATTTCCGCTCCTTGCCGCGTCTTTAGCCTTATTTATAGGCGATATCATAAGCCTGCGTTAGCAGCGATACGATAGATAGATGCAATATCCTGAGCAGAAAGGTGAACGAAGCCGCCTGTTTTGCCGTCGCCTATGCCGAACTTTCTTACAAGCTTAGGTATATCGTCCTCCTTTGCACCCAGCTGCTCGAAGTTTATAGGCATACCGATACTGTGCAGGAAGCTTCTGAAGCAGGCGATACCCTCAAGAGCAGTCTCGTCAGGGAATTCAAAGTTCATCTGACAGCCCCATACGCGGACAGCCATCTGAGCAAATCGCATAACATCGTGCTTGTATACGAATTCCATCCATGCAGGCATGATAACAGCAAGACCTGCACCGTGAGCGCAGTCATAGAGAGCCGACAGCTCATGCTCGATAGCGTGGCTGTTCCAGTCCTGACTTCTTCCCACACCGACAATATCGTTATGAGCGACAGTACCTGCCCACATTATATTTGCACGGGCATCATAGTTGTCAGGCTGAGCGATAGCACGGGGAGTCTCTTTTATCATAGTAAGGAGAACGGCTTCGCAGAGGCGGTCTGTTATCTCGACTTCACGGGTATTTGTAAAGTAACGCTCGAATACGTGAGCCATGATATCAGTAGCACCGCAGGCTGTCTGATAAGCAGGAAGCGAGCAGGTAAGCTCAGGATTGAGGATAGAGAAGCGCGGACGAAGCAGGTCAGAGCCTACATCACGTTTAAGGCAGCCCTCTTCCTTAGTTACTACAGAAGCTCCCGAACCCTCACTGCCTGCCGCAGCAATAGTGAGTACAGTACCGACGGGCAGAGCCTTTTCAACGGTCTTGCCTGTGCCGTAGAAGTCCCAGAAATCGCCGTCATAAGGTACGCCCAGAGCGATAGCCTTAGATGAGTCTATACAAGAACCGCCGCCAACCGAAAGGATAAAGTCAACGCCTTCCTTGCGGCATAATTCGATACCCTCATAGATAAGAGTATCACGGGGATTAGGCTTAACGCCGCCAAGCTCTGTATAAGCGATGCCGCTTGCTTCCAGCGAAGCCTTTACTCTGTCGATAAGTCCCGATCTAACAGCCGAACCCGAGCCGTAATGTATAAGGACTTTAGTTCCACCGTATTTGCTTACCATTTCTCCTGTTTTTACTTCTGAATCTCTGCCGAAAATGAATTCAGTCGGACTGTAAAACTGAAAATTTTCCATAGTGTAATTCCTCCCTTTTAATAATTATAATATGTCTCAGTTAAAAAATTCTTTTTTAGCCTTTTCCATAGCAGCAACTACCTTGTCGCACCATTTATCGAATTCGGGATCATCGTTCTGACATTCCTTGTGGTCAAGGATATATCTGACTGTAGCCCTGATGCCCTGATCTGCGCGTACAGCAGCCTTGAAATCGGGTACTGCGCGTTTTATTTTTGAGTTGTCGAAAATAACTGTACAAGCCTTGTCGCCGAGGAGAGTTCCCTCAAAGTCATAAGGACCTACAGCGTTCAGCCAGTCTGAAGATACATGACAGGCTTTCAGCTCCACACCAAGCTCATCGGCGATAATGGAGTATATCTGATCCCAAGTAACGCTCTCGTCAGAGGTTATATGGAAAGCCTGACCTATAGCGTGGATATTTCCGATAAGTCCCACGTAAGCCTTTGCGAAGTCGCTATTGTGGGTGATAGTCCAGAGTGAAGAGCCGTCACCGTGAATGATAACGGGCTTGCCCTCCATGATACGCTTCACCACCTGCCAGCTTCCCTTGTCGCCGTGAACTCCGAGCGGCACCGATCTTTCATCGTAGGTATGGCTCGGACGTACTATAGTAACTGGGAACCCATTTTCGCGGTACTGCTTCATAAGGTATTCCTCACAGGCGATCTTGTCTCGTGAATACTGCCAATGAGGATTTGAAAGGGGAGTGCTCTCTGTGATAACGCAGTCTGAAAGGGGCTTCTGATACGCAGAAGCGGAGCTTATATAGATGTACTGCTTTGTTTTTCCATTGAAAAGGCGGAAGTCACGTTCGACCTGTGCAGGCACAAAGCCGATGAATTCGCCGACGCAGTCAAAGCTCATACCCTCAAGCTTTTTTGCAGTCTCAGCTTCATCTGATATATCACACTGTATAGTTTTAACTCCGTCGGGGAGCTGTTCATTTCGCGAGCCGCGGTTAAGGAGAATGACTTCGTGTCCCTGCTGTGCAAGGAGTTTTGTGACCGCCATACTGATAGTGCCTGTGCCGCCGATAAGTAGTATCTTGATAATTTTTCACCTCTTATTATTATTTTTGTCTAATGCGCTAAAGTGTTGGAACTATTATAACACAAATTTATTAAAAAAGCAACCTTTTGCAGGGAGAAAAGTATCAAATTTATTGTTTATAATATAAATTCTTGCACTTAAAAATAAAAAATGCTAAAATGGTGTTACACACTGTGTATCACTTGCGTTACTATAGATGTAGAACAGATCTGATCTAAAAAAACACAGTCCCAACGGACTGAGAAAAATTTTCAAAAAAAGTGTTACACTTGATAAATGCCTTGCGTTACTATAGGTGAAGAACAGATCTGATCTAAAAAAACAAAGTCCAAAGGGACCTGAAAAATTTTTCAAAAAAATGTGTTACACATGATAAACACCTTGCGTTACTATAGGTGAAAGACAGATCTGGTCTTAAAAATACAGAGGAGGAAGCGTATGACTGATAATGAGATATTGAGTCTGATGCGGGTAACACCGCCGCAGGGTCAACGAGCTCTTTTTGACAAATATTACAGTTATGTATATTCAATAGTGAACAGGATAATAAGCGGATTTGGAAGTCCTGATGATTCGGAGGAGTGCGTTATAGATGTATTTGCCTCGGTCATGATGAAGCTCAGACCTGATGATGAATGTTCATTGAAGTCATACATAGGTGCAGTGGCAAGAAATGCTGCAATAAGCATGAGGCGTTCACTGGCGGCAAAGACGGGCAGGAACATATCCGCAGACGAGGAAAGCATGGCAGAGATAGCAGATGAAGAGGACATCGAAAGAAATACCGACAAGTCTGAGACATCAGAGCTTCTGCTAAACAAGGTGTCCGAGCTTGGACCTCCCGATTCAATAATAATTATTCAGAAGTATTACTACGATAAAAGCTCCAATGAGATAGCCGAAATGGTGGGACTCAACCCGACAGCAGTGAGAATGCGCTGCGGACGAGCCATGAAGCGGCTGAAAAAGCTCCTTGTAGCTGACGGTATAACTCTTTAAAGGAGGGTAAATATGAATAATAAGAAAAAAATAATAGATACCCTTCGCAGTGCGGACAAGGCTTCCGTTGAGAAGCTCATGGCGGAGGAAGCTAAGAAGAACGAGATATTTGCAAAGGCACAGCGCAGAGCAAATATCGAACAGACCGAATATGCCGACAGTGTAAGCGGCGTTGAAAAATACGAGAGGAGAATTAGTATGACAAAAATAGCAAGCATTGCTGCAGCAGCAGTATTAGTAGTAGGTTCAATCGGTGGAGGAGCATATCTTTTCAGAAATAACAGCGAACCAGGTATTCCTGAGCCTGTATTGAATGAGGTTACTACAGATGTTACAAACACATCAACAACAGTTATAGGAACAGGCACAGGTACAGGTACAGCAAAGACAGGTAAAACAACAGCTACATCATCAGTAACTACAACAAATACAGCAGTTACAGGTGACACAAAGGTAACTGAAAAGACAACAGAAAATACTGCATCAAACAGTGAAAATCAGCCTGAGAACAAGTTCAGCGTAACTAAGGAAGAGCTTAAAGAAAGAGCTGATGTCCTGACTGAAAAGGTATTTTTTGATAAGTTCTCAGCTGAATACAGCTATACTATTATGCATAATGAATACCGTCCGAAGCCTGAGACAAAGGTAGGCAAGATATATCTTGACAATACAACTCTTACAGCATCCGGAGAGCAAAATGTTTATTACGATGATAAGCTGATAAGATCAGAGCTTTATGCAATAAAGGATAAGAATGAACTCTATGCCATAGAGTATTTAGCAAGGGATATGGATTGGGTAAATACCGGTTATATATTCCTGGATGCTCCTGATAAAAAGTATGGTATTTCTTCTGTCTATGGCTTTGGAAGCTGGTATGATACCAAGGTAACTATAAATACAATACCATGCGGCAAAAATCTTACTGACATTCTTAATAGTGATGATTGGGAGATAACAGGCGAGAGAACAGAAAACGGAAGAACTATCGTCAGCATAAGCGGACACGGAGAAGGATATGTTAATTATGATTATACAGCTGAAATTGATGCGGCAACAGGTATAACACTTTCTTATGAGATCCTTGAAGAAGATGGAACTCCTGGCACAATATTCAAAGCCACAAATTATAAGTTTGATGATGAAGCAGAGGAATTCAAGACACCTTCTGACATAATGAAAGAAATTAAAAACGGCGGATACAACAAGCAGAATGACGATGACATGAATATTGAGGAACTTAACTGGTAAGAAATCAAGTTCAGTTTATGAACTCCATATAGCAGAAAGACTTCCCGAAAAGGGAAGTCTTTCTTTATGATGATACATATTATTACTCAACAAATGATATGCATTTTATCATCTCAAGGTGTATTTTTTTCGATATTCAATGGTTTTTCGTTGAAAAAGTGCCTTTTTCGCTCCTATTATAGAATGGTGCAGTGTCGTGAAAAATTATATCATATCATAATCGAGACTGTACTGATCCGCGTAGTGATGAGCTTTTGCCTCATTTATTGCCAGATAGTCTCCGCCGTATTTATAGCAGGCAACGAGCAGCTTTGCTGCTTCCTTGTCTCCTGCGGCAGCAGCCTTTGCGAACTGGTCTGCTGCAGATGCGTAATTTTTCGGAGTTCCCGTACCGTTTGCATAGCAGTAGCCGAGAGCTTTCTGTGCAGCTGTATGACGCTGAGCAGAGGCTTTCTCGAACATATCCTTAGCAAGGATATTATCTCTCAGACAGCCGAGACCGTCACGTAGACACCAGCCGTATGAGAACTGTCCGTCAGGATCGCCTTGTATAGCAGCTTCCTTGAACCATTTAACAGCTTCTCTTGCGTCCTTTGTAACTCCAAAGCCGTTGAAGCAGCATTCGCCGTAATTATACTGAGCCTTTGCAAGACCGCTCTCGGCAGCTTTTTTGTAATACCTTGCTGCTGCGGACTGGTCAGTGTGAGTACCTTCGCCGCGCATAAAGCAGCCTGCAAGATTGTTGAGAGCGTCCATGTCTCCGCCGTCGGCAGCCTTTTTGTACAGGTCTACTGCGGTTATACGGTCGCGCTGTACGCCGATACCGTAGTAATAGCACACGCCTAAGTTGAACTGAGCAGCAGGATAGTTCTGGTCGGCAGCTTTTTTGAACCACGTAACAGCAGTCTCGGGAGATCTTTCCACGCCTGTACCGTGAAGGTACATATTTCCCAGCTTGAACTGCGCAGATGGTATGCCTGCCATTGCATTCTGGAGTATATCCTCGGTTGTACCGCGGCTTATGGGGATATTGTATCTTTTTGAGTAGTATTCAGCCTTTTTAGTATCGGCAAGCAGCCCGTTTCCGCCGATCATGTAGCATTTTATAAGAGCCTTCTGCGAGTCGTAATCGCCCTGTTCGGCAGCCTGTTCGTATCTGTGAGCAGCCTTTGCGATATTTCTTTCAGTACCCTGACCGAGATAATAGCAGTCAGCCAGCTTTTTCTGAGAGCTGCAATCTCCGCGGTCCGAGGACATGATGTACCATTTTACAGCCTTTGCGTAATCCTGTTTTACACCGCGCCCGTAGAAGAAGTGTTCACCCAGATTGAAGCAGGCATCGTTATCGCCGTTCTGAGCGCGTTTGAAAAGGTCCTCGATAAGGGAAGCGGAGCTGCCGTAAGAAGCAGGTTCGTTACCGTTATCCTGAGTCTTTTCTTCGGGTAAAGCAGCCTTCCAGCCCAGAGCAGCTGCAATGCTCCTTGCAACGAGCTCAGCCTTTTCGTTGTTGAGATATTCGCTTATATCCTTGATCGCGCGCTGCATGACATCATCGGGATTTTTATTGCCTGCCGCAACGTCGTCGTTCTCGCGTATGAAAATACTTCCGATATTCTCGCTGAGAGCCACAAAGAAAGCCTTGTTCTCCTTGGAGAGCTTTGGTGCGAAATCTGCAAAAGCTGAACAGAAGCGTTTATGGTCATCGAGTATTTCTATGCCAAACCTTTCAACTACCTGCTTGACAGCCTGAGAGGTATCACTGAGAGTTTTGCTATCCATAAATGTTATCCTCCTGATAGGTTTAAGAGCCGTACACCGGGTTTTTATCAGAAAAGGGCGGAGTTCCGCCCTTTGTCAGAATATATCTTCTAAATATGTTATAAGCTCACTGTGCATGATACTGGTATATGAAAGATACCACCTGCCGTCAAGCTCTACAAAAGCGCAGCCGTTGCCGATGAAGTTGTGTTCATCGTTGCCGTCTTTGTAGTATACCATACCGCAGTCCGCAGCACTTGTGAACTTAGTGCCGAGAGTCTTGTTGAAGTCGTTCAGTTCGTTCTCGCCTGTTGCTTTCAGAAGATCCTCGCTTAATGAAGTAGTCCATTTATCGGCAGGAACATCGGACTTCTCAGCCATGATGTCATGGATATTCTTCATTGACTGCTTTATAGCGTTCACAACGTTTGAGCGTTTGAAAACCACCTGAGCGTTCTTGCCCTGTAACAGGTCTGTAGTGCCGAGATAAGCGAAATAGCCTTCCATTTCCTCTGAGCAGAACATATCATATACTGCATCTGCATTTGAGGTGAGGTATGCATTGTAGTAAGCCTTAGCGGCTTCAAAACTGCTGCTGAAGCCTTTTTGCGGAGCTTCTTCAGCTTTTTTCTCTGCTTCCTTTGGCTTTTCTGTAGCAGCTGCTGTAGTGGTAGTCTGAGCAGCAGAGGTCTCAGTGGAAGATACAGTAGTCTCTGTTGTTTTATCCGAAGCAGTTGTAGTTTCCTTTTCGGAAGTACTTGTTACATCAGTTGTTGTTTCGGCGGACGAGCTTGTGGAAGTTTCGTTTTTATCTGAGCTGTCCGTTTTCTTTTTATCACCGCAGCTCCACATAGAAGCAGATATCGCGCAAACAGCGGCAGCAGCGATGATTTTTGAAATAGGTGTCATATGTCTCTCCTTAAAACAATATATAAACATTATAACGCCAAAAGGAAAATGAGTCAATAGATAATCAGCAATTTTGTGAGCAGAAATGTAGGAGCGGATCTTATCTGCCCCTTAGTTGTTAGTGGTCAGTGCATAGTGATTAGTAGGGAACGCCGCCCTCGGCGTTCCGCAAGTGAGTAGTGAGTAGTAAGTAGTGAGTAGTGTAAGGGCACACATTGCGCGTCCGAAAGAAAAGCAGTTCCGCTCTGTAGGGGCTGCCTGTGGCAGCCCGTGAAAACGATGCAGGTAACATGAATGTATTGTAGGGGCGGATATATCCGCTCTTTAGTTGTTAGTGGTCAGTGCATAGTGATTAGTAGGGAACGCCGCCCTCGGCGTTCCGCAAGTGAGTAGTGAGTAGTAAGTAGTGAGTAGTGTAAGGGCACACATTGCGCGTCCGAAAGAAAAGCAGTTCCGCTCTGTAGGGGCTGCCTGTGGCAGCCCGTGAGAACAATGCGAGTAACATGAATGTATTGTAAGCGATGTACGAGTATGGGTGTTGATAAAAGTGAGCGAGCTTGCAAGCGTCAATGTGGCAAGGCGGCGCGGACTCCGCGCTGTAGGGGCGGATATTATCCGCCCGTTATTGAACATGATACATAAACGATAACACCAATGAGGAGATCATCGTTTATATAATTTAAGCACGAAAAAAGTCCCGAAAGCCTGAACCTTCGGGACTTGATGTATCAATAGTCTTTTTTCTTGCCGCAGAGCTTGCAGGTCTTTGAGATGAGCTTGAAGTCACCTCCGCAGTAGACGCATTTACCTGCGGTCTTTCTGCTTGCGACAACTGTCTCATAGTAAGCAGGGAAATTGGAAGCATTGTCCGCGAGATTAGGCCATGCGATGCTCAGGAGCTTGGGACAGTTATTGAAGCCTCCGCTTATTTTCTTGAGTGAAGCAGGCAGAGTTATTTTCTCAAGGTTGGTACAGCCGCTGAAATCGCCGATAGACGAAACACCGCCCGGAACTGTAAAGGCTCTCAGACCTGTACAGCCGCTGAAACCGTCAACACTGAGTATCCCGCCGGGGAGCTCGATATCGCGCAGTGATACGCAGTTCTGGAAAGCGAACGCACCGATAGACTTGATAGTTCTCGGCAGTCCCACAGCAGCCAAAGCCGTGCAGTTTGCGAAAGTACACTCCTCAACAAGAGACACGCCCTCGGGGATATTTACCTTTTCGAGCTTTTCACAGCCTGAGAAAGCGTATTTGCCGATAGTGGAAACATACTGCGGTATGTTTATTTCTTCGAGATTTTTACAGCCTGAGAAAGCGAATGAACCGATACTGCCGATAGGCTCGGGGAGCTCCACGGAAGTAAGGCTTGAACAGTCAGCAAAGAGGCAGTCCGAGATATACCTCATATGAGGCGGTACTACAACGCTTTTAAGGCTTGTGCAGCCTCGGAAAGCCCATATATCAATAGAATTTATACTGTCAGGGAGCTTTATCTCCTCCAGTGCGGTACAGCCGCGGAAAGCATATGCACCGATCTCTTCAACTTTATCATGGATAGTGATATTTTTGAGAGTAGTGTTGTTCTCAAAAACGTGCTTGCCTATTTTGCGAACTTCTCCGGGGATAGTGATATCCTCGGCATTACCTTTATATTCGGTAAGAACGCCTTCAGCAACAACAAAATCGGAGCTGTGCTTCTTTACAGCTTTTACCTTTTTGGCAACGTCCTTGTGCTGTGCCTTATACTTGTTTACCGCTTTTGAAACAATGAACGGAGTACTGCAATAGGGACATACCCACGCATCTTTTGTGTTGTCTACCTCGACAGTTTTGTTACAGCTTGTACAAATAGCATTTACGTTAGCCATAATAATATCCCCCCTGTAAAGCTTCTTTTATAAAATAATTGTACCACGTATGGGCGAATATGTCAATAAAACCAAAGCAAATATCACAAAATATACAGAAGAACTTGCTGTTGTTTGGCATAATTGCATATACATAAAGTAAAAGAGCCACTTAAAAAATGGCTCTTTTGTAAAACGTATTTTTTATTAAAGCATTGAAGCTCTGAGTTCCTCGCCGCTGAGCTTTGAAAGGTATGCAGGAGCAATATCGAAAGCAGTCTTGCAGCCTGTTGCGCCTTCAGCCTTGAGTCTTGCAAGTGCTCTTGCATAGCAGATAAGTACGCTTGCAGTGAACTCGGGATTTGACTCGAGCTTGAGTGAATACTCTATCATCTGGTGAGTTTTCTCACCGTCGCCTGTGAGACCGCTTCTCATAACGAAGCCGCCGTGAGGCATCTTGTTGTGCTTAGCATCAAATTCTTCTTCGCTGATGAAGTTTACAGTTGTATCGTACTCGTCGAAGTAGTTCTTCATAGTCTTGATATCGTTCTCGATCTGAGCAAGATCAGCACCCTCCTCAGGAACTACCCAGCACTCTCTGAGGTGCTTCTGACGAGTTGTGAGCTCAGGCTGACTTCCGCTGCGGACAGCTTCCATAGCTGACTCTATCGGAACAGTGTACTGAATACCTCTCTTAACTCCTTTTACGCGGCGGATAGCATCTGAGTGTCCCTGGCTTACGCCCTTGCCCCAGAATGTATAGCTCTTGCCGTTAGGAAGGATAGACTCGGCATAGAGTCTGTTGAGTGAGAAAAGGCCCGGATCCCAGCCGAGAGAGATGAAAGCGAGGTGACCGCTTTCCTTTGCAGCCTTGTCAACGTTAGCGAAATGCTCGGGTATTCTTGCGTGAGTGTCGAAGCTGTCTATAACATTGAAGAGCTTAGCCATTTCGGGAGTCTGTTTAGGAAGATCTGTAGCGCTTCCGCCGCAGATTATCAATACGTCTATATCTTTTGCCATTTTCTCAGCATCAGCAACATTGTATACCTTTGCACCAGCTGTAAGCGGCTTTACTGATGAAGGATCACGGCGTGTGAATATACCTGCAAGCTCCATGTCGTCGTTCTGACGGATAGCAAGCTCAACGCCTCTGCCGAGGTTGCCGTAACCTAAAATACCTATTCTAACTTTTTCCATTTGGAAATACCTCCTTTGATTTGCCGTACTCGCCTTTGAACACAGCCTATGAACATTATAGCACCTTTTTTCACAGTTGTAAAGCATTAAATATATAAATTTAGAACTTAGTTTAAGTGTAGGGGCGGATATTATCCGCCCGTTAGTGATTAGTGAGTAGTAAGTAGTGAGTAGAGAGTAGAAAGTAGTAGGGGCGAGTTCCGCTCGCCCGTCAATTCAGACGATACTTCCCGTGTCGAGAAGCGACTGCCCTTTTGATAATATACGGACGAGCAAGGGAGCGCAGGCTCTGCGCTGTAGGGGCGAGTTCCGCTCGCCCGTAAATTACGTAAAAACTAAATAACAAGCTGTAGGTGCGAACAGTGTTCGCCCGTCAATTATTGATTTTTGAAAATCCCCTGTAAAACTGTGGGCAGGAACAAAAAACAGGAACGGCAATTTGTCGTCCCTGTATCCGCTATTATAAAATATTCATCTTTCTTCAAGACGACCCTTTGCTGCGCTGTCCTTTTCGATGTCGATACGTTCGAGGACTATCTCACGTCCTGCGATGCGGAAGCCTATCTCGGTATAAAAGCTTACGCGGACATCAAGAGCCAGCAGGTATGCACGTTTTCCCAGTCCGTTGAAGAATTTGGCAAGCCATTTGAGGAATTCTCTTGCATAGCCTCTTCCGCGGGCAGCCGTATTTGTAGCCACCTGACCGATGAGAACTGTGCTGCCGATATCGAACACGGCAGAAGCTGTGGTAGAGTTGCGGTAGGTGAACACTCTGCTGATACCGTGTCGGCATCTGTGAGAGGTATCGGTGTACCACAGTGAAAAGTCGGCGATATTCGGAAATCCCTCGCTGAGTATCTTGTAAACATCGGGGAGATTTGGGTTGAACTCAACGTGCTCCTCGATAGCTTCAAGTGGCGTATCATCGGGGATAAGCTCGAAGATAGTGCGGTTGAGCACCTGATACCTTTCAGGTATCTTTATGCCTTCGAGTATCTTCTGGTCGCCCTCGATACGGAATGGGACGTTCATGCTGACGAAAAGGTCTATCTCCTCGTTTGGTTCGAGTTTTCCGTCGCCGCAAATAATAAGCGTGGAATTGATAATGAACATGAATCCGATACCTGTCTCATCGGTTATCTTATAGAAACGGCAGAATTCATAATTCGGACCATAGGCTCTCATATATGCAAGCATTTTTTTGCCTGAGAGAGTCTTATTGAGCAGTACGCGGTCGAGCTCGTGCTCATGTTCGATAAGTGTTATCATAATTCGGGTATCCTTCTGGCGAGAATTTTAACAAGCTTGTATGAGCTTTCAAGGTCAGACATTTCGATGACTGACGAAGGGGAGTGCAGGTATCTGCAAGGAACGGATATAGCGATAGTGCGCACACCGCTGCCGCTTATGTGTATCGCACCCGAGTCATTTCCGCCTGCTATCATGGTCTTTGTCTGGCAGGTAGCGATATCGAATGCGAGCTGATAGAGCTCCTTGTCGTAAATAGTGCTTCTGTCCATAAACGATACAACAGGACCGTCACCAAGTACGCAGACGCGCTTTGCACCTGATACTCCGTCGATATCTGCGGCTGTGGTAGCTTCAAGGACTATGGCAAAGTCGGGAGCTACAGAGAAAGCCGAGACAGTCGAGCCTCTGAGACCTATCTCCTCCTGCACGTTGAAAACGAAATATGTGTCGTATTCAAGCTTTTCATGGAGCAGCTTTATCATCATAGCGCAGCCTGCACGGTCATCGAGAGCCTTTGATTTTACGCGGCTGCCGCCCAGCTCGGTGAATTCGGAGTCAAAGCAGACGCTGTCACCGAGGGATACGTATTTTTCTGCTTCTTCCTTGCTTGCGGCACCGATGTCAATGTAAAGGCTGTCGACCTCGGGAGCTTTGTCTCTGTCCTCTTTGCTGAGATTATGTACAGCAGTCGAGCCCACAACGCCGCTGATGCGGTTCTTTCCTATGTGTACTTGTCTGCCGATGATAACAGACGGATCAATACCGCCAACGCAGCTGAATGAAAGAGTACCGTCGGCACGGATAAAAGTCACCATAAGACCTACTTCGTCCATGTGAGCACATATCATAAGCTTTTTCTTGGGCTTTTTTCTGCCCTTTTTGAAGCATATAAGGTTGCCGAGATTATCCACGCTGTATTCGCAGACCAGCTTTATCTTACTGATTATGAGGTCGCGAACAGCATTTTCATCGCCTGATATACCATCAGTCAGGCAGAGTTCTTTCAGAAGATCCTTCATGTTCAGCCCTCCTTGATGAATGCTGCTAAGAGCATAGCGGTCATTTCAACATCTGACATATCTATGACCTCAACAGGCGTATGCATATTTCTCAGGGGTATGGAAACAGTGCAGGTCTTTGCGCCGTTCCTGCTTACTGAATAACGGTCTGCATTAGTAGAAGTCAGACCGCACATAACTTCCTTCTGATAGGGGATACCTGCACTTTCGGCAGTATTTATGAGCTGATCGCTTATTTCTCTTGAAAGTGAAGGAGAAAGACCGATCATAGGACCTTTTCCGAGATATCCGCACTTGCTTTCTTCTTCGCCTATAGCGTAAGCGAAGCTCACGTCCACAGCAATAGCGATATCGGGAGCAAGCGAGAACGCGCCTATCTTTGCGCCGCGTTCGCCGACTTCCTCCTGAGTCGAGAATATAACAGTAACATTGTAAGCGGTCTCATATCCGCTGAGGAGTTTAAGAGTGTACAGCAGGGCTGCAACACCGCATCTGTCATCGAGAGCACCGCCTGTAATGCGGCTGCCGATGAGCTTGCGGCAGGATACATCGAATGTTATTGTATCGCCCTGAGCTATGACCTGATACAGTTCATCTTTGGTCATGCCTGTATCAATGGCAGCATCTTCCATACTGAGCACCTTGCTGCTGCCGTTTGAAAGATGAGGCGGAACGGAGCAGATAACGCCCTTTACGTCCTGCTTTCCGTGAATGACAACGGGCTGTGCAGGGAGAAGTCTGCGGTCTATGCCGCCGATATTTCCCACCTTGACGAAGCCTTCATCGGTTATATAGGTAACGATGAAGCCTACCTGATCGATATGCGCGTCAAGTACAAGTGACGGCAGACCTTCGCGGTGAGTACCGAAATGTCCGATAACATTGCCGTTTTGTATTACGGCATCGGGACAGTATTCACGCAGCATACTCAGTGCGAGAGCTGCGGCATTCTCTTCATTTCCCGAAGCCCCCACAGACTCCGAGAGAGAGATTACGGTTTGTGTAATATCCATTGCAATAACTCCTTTCATATAAAATTGATCTCAAAAGTTCAGATATACACATAAAAGAAAAGACGATATGCGAGCGTCATTTCTTTTTCTTCTTCATCTTATGCTTCAGCATGAATGTTCCTGCAAGAGCGGCAGCTTTTACGGCAGTCTTAGCCACTTTTTTTACATCAGTCTTTGTCCTGATATTCTGCGGCACTTCCTCGGTAACGCCGAGATTGCCCTTGCCTGCGGTCTTCATAGAACCGCCCTCGATATGGAAAATACCGAGATCCTTCTGAAATTCCATATTAGTCCTCCCTGACAGGCTCTGCAATGAGGAATTTTATCTTCTTGCCCTCATCGGTAAACATTTTCTCGTGTTCCGTTACGAAATTCTCATAGGGGCTTTCCGCATGGAGGTCGAAAGTCTTGTATTTTATCCTGAAGCCTGCTTCCTCGAAGTATTCAAATGACTCCTCAAAAAGCTCGTCATCATCTGTCTTGAACCAGAGCTCGCCTCTGAGGAATTTCTTGTAATTTATAAGCTGACGAGTGTGGGTAAGGCGGCGTTTCTTGTGCTTAGCCTTTGGCCACGGATTGCAGAAGTTGATATAGATACGGTCAGCGCGGTCGTTTTCGTCCCATGCGAGCTCAAGACGCTCGATATTCTGTATAGCTATGCGTACATTATCGGGAGAAGCTCCTTTTTCCTCGTATGCAGCTTCCAGCTTGCGCTTTGCGAGGACCAGCATCTCATTCTTGATGTCCATAGCGATGAAGTTGACCTCAGGGTGAGCAGGAGCAGCCTGCGATATAAAGCCGCCCTTACCGCAGCCAAGCTCCACATAGAGCGGCTTGTCGGGTTCTGCGAAAAGCTCACGCCAGTGACCTATCTGCTTCTGTGGTTCATGTATATAGAAAGGGCAGGCTTCCAGTTCGGGCTTTGCCCAGGGTTTATGACGAATTCTCATAAATTACCTCCAAATGAATTCATAAAATAATTATATCATATATTGTCGCATAAATCAACGTTAACAGAGAATAATTTCATATTTTATCTATAAATATCAAACATTGCAATAATTGAAGTAAAAAAATAAATCCGAAAGCAGCTGAACATGAACGCTTTCGGATTTCTGTGTTATTACTTCTTTCGCGGATATTCCTGTATACGGCTCACATAGTCCATGTTGACCAGCTGTTTCTTGCCCTTTTTGTCCTCCACCTCGATCCAGTTTTCTTCGACCTTTGTAACAGTGCCTTCAACACCTGTGGAATAACCGTAAAGGAGCACATTCTTGCCGATAAAGCTTTTTATAAGTTCGTTCATAGTTAGACCTCCGAGTTTTCTTTTATTGCGATTTTGTTTTGCTCTCTTTACCTGACGTATTTTTCTTGCGTTTGCGGCAGGTATTATGCAGCAGCAAAGGATGATTATAAACCATAAATACCAAAAAGACATAAGATACCTCCTTTGCGGAAAGTTTTTGATATTACGGTCATTACTGAACATCAAATGTGATCAAAGACCTAACAGACCTAAGAAAAATATAAGGACCAAAGGCAATACTCCCCAATAACTCATAAGATCCCTCCTTTACAGATTTTTATGATACGGTCTTTTTATACTGATGTTATTATATCACTTTGAGGATATTTTGTCAATTGATAATAAAAATGCTGAAATGACTGGACAAGTGAAAGAGTATGTGTTATAATAGATGTGTTATTTGGAAACTACCCTTTAAATCCGATCCCGTGAGGTCGGCAAGGCGCGTTATTTGATACTATAACTATACCTCTAACTATAGCTATAACTATAAGTATGCTCCCTGCCGCAGCGGGGAGCATTTTTTGTTGAAAGGAGAGCCTGTATGGATACAAAGCGCATTATCATGGACGATAAAGCGGTCAACAGAGCCATTGCACGTATCTCATACGAGATAATCGAGAGGAACAAGGGTACGGAGGATCTTTGTGTCGTTGGTATCTTTTCAAGGGGAGTGCCTCTTGGCAGGCGTATCGCAGCAAAGCTTTCCGAGCTTGAAAAAAATGATGTGCCTTTCGGAGCACTTGACATAACTCCTTACCGCGACGACAGCCGTTCGGCAGGAGAGACTGAAAAGACCGATATCCCTTTCGATATAACAGACAAGAACGTTATCATAGTTGATGATGTTATATTTACGGGAAGGAGTTCCCGTGCAGCCATAGATGCACTTATCAAGCGCGGCAGACCGCGTACTATACAGCTTGCAGTGCTGGTCGACCGCGGACACAGAGAGCTTCCCATACGTCCCGATTATGTGGGCAAAAATCTTCCCACCTCTCACAGTGAAGTCGTAAAGGTCTCCGCAATGGAGATAGACGGCAGCGACGGAGTTGCCATATACTGAACCAATATCCACAATATGAAAGCGAGGTAATCATGTCTCAGATACTTATCAAAAATATCCGTGCAGTCGATACTGAAACGGATATGACAACAGATGTGCTCATAAGCGGCGGCAAAATATCAAAGCTGGGAAACAATATCTCAGCAGAAGCAGACAAGGTAATAGACGGCACGGGGCTTGTGCTCATGCCCTCACTGTTTGATATGCACGTTCATTTCCGCGATCCGGGGCTTACTCATAAGGAGGATATCCTTACAGGCTGCTCTGCTGCACTTGCAGGCGGAGTTACGGGAGTACTTGCAATGCCGAATACGAAGCCGCCCTGCGATAACCCCGAAACTATACGCTATATCATAGACAAGGCAGAGGGCACGGGAGTTGAAGTGTATCCCGTAGGCTGCATCACAGGCGGAATGAGCGGAAACGGTCTCTGCGACTACGAAGCTCTTAAAGCCGCAGGCTGCATATGCATATCCGATGACGGCAGACCTGTTGAAAACGCTGAGATGATGAGAAAAGCACTTGAACTTTCAAAGGAGAACGGACTCCTCGTTGCTTCACACTGCGAGGACCTGAGCATAATAAACGGCGGCATTATGAACAAGGGCGAGACTTCCGCAAAGCTTGGTGTCAAGGGTATGGACAGAGCTTCCGAGGACTACATAACCGCCCGTGAGATGATACTTGCTTCTTCAGTTGATGCCCGTATCCATATATGCCACGTTTCCACTGAGGGAAGTGCGGCAATGATACGCTTTGCAAAGTCAAGGGGAGTAAAGGTCACCTGCGAGACTGCTCCGCATTACTTCATGCTTACGGATAAGCTTTTAGAGAAGCGCGATGCCGATTACCGTATGAATCCGCCTCTCAGGACTCCCGAGGACGTAAAGGCTATCATAGAAGCCGTAAAGGATGGCACTATCGACTGCATAATCACAGACCATGCACCTCATGCAGCCGAGGAAAAGGCTGATTTCGAGAAAGCTCCCAACGGTGTTGTTGGACTTGAAACATCTCTTGCCGCAACTCTTACCGCACTCTATCATACGGGTGAGATAAGCCTTAACAGAGTAGTTGAGCTAATGTGCGCAAATCCGCGAAAGCTTCTGGGACTTGAAGTGCCTGCAATAAAGGAAGGCAGCACAGCAGACCTTGTGATCGCCGATATAAATAAAAAATGGACAGTAGTGCCCGAAAAGCTCCATTCAAAGTCGCATAACACCGTATTCAAGGGCATGGAACTTACAGGAAAGCCTCTCGTTACTATATCAAAGGGCGAGATAAGATATAATGAAATGTAATTACAGGAGGAAAACATATGTCATTTGACAGACTTATCGAAAAGATAATCGACCTTAAAAACCCTACAGTGGTAGGCCTTGACCCTAAGCTGGAATATGTTCCCGAATTCATTCAGCGCCGCTATCTTGACAGTGACGGCTGGACATTAAAGGCTGCTGCAAAGGCGATATTCGACTTTAATCAGGCTATCATAGACGAGATACATGATATAGTACCTGCTATCAAGCCGCAGGCTGCTTACTACGAGATGTACGGCCACTACGGCATCAGAACTCTTGAAAAGACTATCCGCTATGCAAAGCTCAACGGTATGTTCGTAATGACAGACGGCAAAAGAAATGATATCGGTGCAACAATGGAAGCTTATGCTACTGCACATCTTGGCGTAACCTCTGTAGGCGAAAATCAGCTTGAAGCTTTCGGTGCAGATGCCCTCACAGTAAACGGCTACCTCGGTACAGACGGTATCGAGCCGCTCCTTAAAGTATGCCGCGACCGCGACAAGGGCATATATGTACTTGTTAAGACTTCCAACCCTTCATCAGGTGAGCTTCAGGATATGAAGCTTGCTGACGGACGCACTATCTACGAGTGCATGGGCGATATGTGCGAGAAGTGGGGCGAGGATACACGCGGAAAGTACGGCTATTCCGCAGTAGGCGCAGTTGTAGGTGCTACATATCCCGAAATGCTTACAGAGCTGAGAAAGAGACTCCCTCACACAATGTTCCTTGTCCCGGGCTACGGCGCACAGGGCGGCGGAGCTGAGGGCTTAAAGGGCGGCTTTGACGAGAACGGTCTCGGAGCTATAGTAAACTCCTCACGCGCAGTAATGTGTGCATACAAGAAGGAAGGCTGCGACGAGAGAGAATTCGCAAAGGCAGCAAGAAGAGAAGTTATCCGCATGAGAGACGATATCTGCCAGTACATCAACCTTAAATAAGTTGAGGGTTGAGAGTGTAGGGGCTGCCTTTGGCAGTCCGCAGATAACAAAAAATGTAGGGACGCCCTCGGCGTTCCGTGCCTGACGATATAAATAACATGAACCAATCTGTAGGGGCGAACAGCGTTCGCCCGCAGATAACAATAATTCCGAATTCCGCATTAAAACCGCTCTTCCATACAATGGCGTGTGGAACAGGGCGCAAAACATCAACAATACGACCTCTAAAAACTAAAGGGAGGAATTTACAATGTCATTATTCAACATGGGCGAAAAAGCTTACCTTATGCTTGCCGACGGACAGGTGTTCGAGGGCAGGAGCTTTGGCGCAAAGGGCACTGTCATAGGTGAAGTAGTATTCACCACAGGTGTAACAGGTTATCAGGAGACTCTTACAGACCCCAGCTATTACGGACAGATAGTCACACAGACATTTCCGCTTATCGGAAACTACGGTGTGAACTCCGAGGACAATGAGTCCGCAAAGTCCTACGTATCGGGATATATCGTAAGAGAATGGTGCAATGCACCGTCAAACTTCCGCTGTGAGGGCAATATCAACGACTTCCTGAAGGAGCACAACATCGTTGGTATCAACAACATCGACACACGCCGTCTTACAAGAACTATCCGCGAGGTGGGCGTTATGAATGGCGTTATAACTACCGAGGACGTTTACGCAAAGAAGGACGAGCTTCTCGAAAAGATACGCGCTTTCACAGTAAAGGACGCTGTAAAGAATGTTACAAATACCGAGACTCTTACATATGAGCCCGAGGAGAAAAAGCTGAAAGTTGCGCTCTTCGATTTCGGCTACAAGCGCAATATCAGACAGGAGCTTTTAAAGCGAGGCTGCGAAGTAGTTGTAGTACCTGCATATACCACAGCTGCTGAGATAAAGGAGCTTGCTCCCGACGGTATCATGTTCTCCAACGGCCCAGGAGATCCTGCCGAAAATGTTGAGATAATAGAGAATATCAAGGAGATACAGAAGCTTGGCATACCGATATTCGGTATCTGCCTCGGACATCAGCTCATGGCGCTTGCCAACGGTGGAAAGACCGAGAAGCTCAAATACGGTCACAGAGGTGCAAACCAGCCTGTTATCGACCTTGAAAGCGGTCTTACCTACGTTACCAGCCAGAACCACGGCTATGCGGTAGTAGGCGACAGCATCGACCCGTCAGTAGGTCATGTTTCGCATATAAATGCTAACGATAAGACCTGTGAGGGCATACATTATACCTCAGTCAACGCAAGAACAGTCCAGTTCCACCCCGAAGCACACGGTGGTCCGCTGGACACAGCTTACTTGTTTGACGATTTCGTAAATACAATGCTTAAATGAATTAGGAATTCGGAATGCAGAATTAGGAATTAATGTGTTCGCTTACGCTCACATTATTCAAATCAGTCGGCAAAGCCGACACCATAAATTCATAATTCCTAATTACGAATTCCGAATTAAACATCTTGATTGTTGATGAAAAACGGAGGTAAAAAAGATGCCACTCAGAAGTGATATAAAAAAGGTACTTGTTATCGGCTCAGGTCCTATCGTTATCGGACAGGCTGCCGAATTTGACTACGCAGGCACACAGGCTTGCCGCGCACTTAAACAAGAAGGACTTGAAGTAGTCCTCGTTAACTCAAACCCTGCTACCATTATGACCGATAAGGCTATGGCAGACAAGGTATATATCGAACCCCTCACACTTGACGTTGTAAAGAGAATAATCGAGATCGAAAAGCCAGACAGCCTTCTCTCCACACTGGGCGGTCAGACAGGTCTTACACTGTCTATGCAGCTTGCAGAGGAGGGCTTCCTTGAGAGCCACAATGTAAAGCTCCTCGGCGCAGACCCCGAGACTATCCACAAGGCAGAGGACAGACAGGCTTTCAAGGACACTATGGAAAAGATAGGCGAGCCTGTTATACCTTCAAAGGTCGTTGAGACCGTTGAGGACGCAGTTGACTTCGCACAGGTGATACACTATCCCGTTATCGTCCGCCCTGCTTTCACACTCGGCGGTACAGGCGGCGGTATAGCACAGAATGAAGAGGAGCTCCGCGACATCGCTACAAACGGACTTCGCCTTTCACCTATCACACAGATACTTGTTGAGAAGTGCATCAGCGGCTGGAAAGAAATAGAATTTGAGGTAATCCGTGACGCAAAGGGCAACGTTATCACAGTCTGCTCAATGGAGAACTTCGACCCTGTAGGCGTTCACACAGGCGACAGTATCGTTATCGCACCTGCTGTGACTCTCACCGACAGAGAGTACCAGATGCTCCGTACAGCTGCTATCAATATCATCAAGGAGCTCAAAGTCGAGGGCGGCTGTAACTGCCAGTTCGCACTTCACCCAACAAGCTTCAAGTATGCTGTTATCGAGGTAAACCCAAGAGTTTCGCGTTCTTCCGCACTTGCTTCAAAGGCTACGGGATATCCGATAGCAAAGACTGCTGCAAAGATAGCTATCGGATATACTCTTGACGAGATAATCAATCAGGTAACAGGCAAGACCTACGCTTGCTTCGAGCCTGCACTGGACTATGTAGTAATCAAGTTCCCTAAGTGGGCTTTCGATAAATTCGTATATGCAAAGCGTACCCTCGGCACACAGATGAAGGCTACAGGCGAGGTAATGGCTATCGGTACAAGCTTCGAGCAGGCTATGATGAAGGCAGTCCGCTCTATCGAGCTCGGTCTTGACACTATGAACCTGAAAAAGCTTGCAAAGCTCTCAACTGAGGAGATACGCGAGAAGCTCCACGTTATCGACGATGAGCGTTCATTCTGCGTATTTGAAGCTCTCAAGCGCGGAATAACTCCCGAAGAGATACACGAGATAACCATGATAGACAACTGGTTCCTGTACAAGCTCCTGAATCTTGTTGAGCTGGAAAAATGGCTCGCAGAGGGTGAGCTCACAGAGGAAAAGTACGATATCGCAAAGCAGTACGGCTACCTTGACAGCACTATCGAGCGTATTTCGGGACAGAAGTGCCCCAAGCACAAGAGTGCCGTATACAAAATGGTCGATACATGCGCAGGCGAGTTCAAGGCTGAGACTCCTTACTTCTACTCAACATTTGACGAGGAGAACGAGGCGAAGCAGTTCATCGAGCGCACAGACAAGGGCAAGAAGAAGGTCATCGTATTCGGTTCAGGCCCTATCCGTATCGGACAGGGTATCGAGTTCGACTACTGCTCGGTACACTGCGTATGGACTCTCAAAGAACTCGGCTACGAGGCTGTAATATGCAACAACAACCCTGAGACAGTTTCAACCGACTTCGATACAGGCGACCGTCTTTACTTCGATCCGCTGACAAAGGAGGACGTTCAGTCCATTATCGAGACTGAGCAGCCCTATGGCGTTGTTGTTCAGTTCGGCGGACAGACAGCTATCAAGCTCACACGTTACCTGTCGGATATGGGCGTTCGTATCCTGGGTACTTCTGCTGATATGATAGATGCAGCAGAGGACAGAGAGCGTTTCGACGAAGTCCTTGAAAAGTGCGGTATACCGAGACCTGCGGGACATACTGTAATGAACACAGAGGAAGCTCTTGTGGCAGCCAATGACCTCGGCTATCCTGTTCTTCTCCGTCCTTCCTACGTTCTCGGCGGTCAGAACATGATAATCGCTCACTCCGATGCAGATGTAAAGGAGTATATGGGCATCATCATGAGCCATAATATCGAAAACCCTGTACTTATCGACAAGTATATGATGGGTACTGAGGTAGAAGTCGACGCTATCTGTGACGGCGAGGACTTCCTTATCCCCGGTATCATGGAGCATATCGAGCGTGCAGGCGTTCACTCGGGCGACTCTATCTCGATATATCCTGCACAGCATCTTTCAGAGCGTATCAAGCGCATAATCGTTGAGTACACAAGACTTCTCTCCAAGGAGCTCAACGTTATCGGTCTTGTGAATATACAGTATGTTGTTTACAACCATGAGGTATTCGTTATCGAGGTAAATCCACGTTCTTCAAGAACAGTTCCTTACATCAGCAAGGTAACAGGTATACCTATGGTCGATATCGCAACAAAGATAATGTTCGGTGCAAAGCTTAAAGATATGGGCTACGAGAGCGGACTTTATCCAGCCGGCGACTACGTTGCAGTTAAAGTTCCTGTATTCTCATTCGAGAAGCTCACAGACGTTGATACAATGCTCGGACCTGAGATGAAGTCAACAGGTGAGTGCCTCGGTATCGGCAGAAACCTTGAGGACGCGCTCTTGAAGGGACTTATCGCAGCAGGCTTTGACCTCAAGCGTGAGGGCGGAGTTCTTATCTCGGTACGTGACAGCGACAAGAGGGAGATACTTCCTATTGCCGACAAGTTCGAGCGTATGGGCTTTGAGCTTTACGCAACATCGGGCACACAGAGCGTGCTCCACAGGAATATGATAGCTGCGAACCTTGTCCGCAAGATATCGGACGGAACTCCGAATGTTGAGACTCTTCTCGACAGCGGCAAGATACACTATGTAATATCCACTTCCGCAAAGGGCAGACTTCCCGAGCGTGACAGTGTTAAGATGAGAAGAAAGTCCATTGAGCGTTCTATCTGTAGTTTAACTGCTGTAGATACGGCAAAATCACTGGTAAAGGTCCTCGAATCGGGCAGAACTATCAACGATGTTGAATTGGTCGATATTACGAAAATATAAGTAGGGAACGCCGCCCTCGGCGTTCCGCAAGCCTTTAGCCTGTAGGGGGGCGAAGTGTGCGCCTGCAAGATACACTGAAGGAAATTCGGGCTGCCAAAGGCAGCCCCTACACAATAACTTTAAATTGACGGGGCGATGTTGGCATCGCCCCCTACATTTCGTTCCAAATTTGTTTTAATGTAAGACACGGGCGCACAGTGTGCGCCCCTACACTCTCAACTCTCAACTCTAAACTCTCAACTTCCAAAGGGGGAACTATGGATCACTTCAAGCTATGTTCAAACTACGCGCCCGCAGGCGATCAGCCGCAGGCTATAGACAAACTTGTAAACGGTATACAGTCTGGCAAAAAGGAGCAGATACTCCTGGGTGTTACGGGTTCGGGAAAGACCTTCACTATGGCGAACGTTATCGCCCGTGTGAACAAGCCTACCCTCGTACTTGCCCATAACAAGATACTTGCAGCCCAGCTTTGCTCGGAGTTCCGCGAGTTCTTCCCCGAAAATGCCGTTGAGTACTTCGTTTCCTACTACGACTACTATCAGCCTGAAGCCTACGTGCCAAGCACGGACAGCTACATCGAAAAGGACTCCTCCATAAACGACGAGATAGACAAGCTCCGCCACTCCGCTACAACTGCTCTTGCGGAGCGCAGTGACGTTATAATCGTTGCCAGTGTTTCGTGTATATACTCCCTCGGTAGTCCTGAGGAGTACCGTTCCATGTGCGTTTCCATTCGTCAGGGAGCTGAAAAGCCCCGCGATCAGCTCATTGCTGAGCTTGTGAAGATACGCTACGAGAGAAACGATATAGCTTTTGAGCGTAACAGGTTCAGAGTCCGCGGCGATGTTCTGGAGATATTTCCTGCAATGTCCACGGATACGGCTGTAAGAGTTGAGTACTTCGGCGACGAAATAGACCGTATCTCCGAGATAAACGTGATAACGGGCGAGGTCAAGGCAGTTGTGTCCCATGCGGCTATTTTCCCTGCTTCTCACTATGTTGTAGGCGATGACAAGCTTGAAGCTGCACTTACGGAGATCGACCGCGAGCTTGCGGAGCGCATCGACTATTTTCAGCAGAACAACAAGCTCATAGAGGCTCAGCGTATCGAGCAGCGCACACACTACGATATGGAAATGCTCCGTGAAGTAGGCTATTGCAGCGGAGTCGAGAACTACTCCCGTGTACTTGCAGGCAGACCTGCGGGAAGTACTCCTCTCACGCTTATGGATCACTTCCCCGAGGACTTCCTCCTCATAGTTGACGAGAGCCATGTTACTCTGCCGCAGGTAAGAGCTATGTACGCAGGCGACCGCGCAAGAAAGACTACTCTTGTGGACTACGGCTTCCGTCTGCCCAGTGCAATGGATAACCGTCCTCTGAACTTTGACGAGTTCAACGATCATATACATCAGGCGATATACGTCAGTGCGACTCCCGGACAGATAGAGCGTGAAAAGACTGATACTATCGTGGAGCAGGTGATACGTCCTACGGGACTTGTTGACCCTGAGATAATCGTAAAGCCCACACACGGACAGGTGGACGACCTGCTGTCCGAGATAAATGAGCGTGTCGCTCTTAACGAGAGAGTGCTTGTTACAACTCTTACGAAGAAAATGGCAGAGGACTTGACTTCTTACTATGAAAAGCTGGGCGTAAAAGTCCGTTATCTCCACCATGATATCGACACTATCGAACGTATGGAGATAATCAAGGATCTCCGCGAGGGAGTATTCGACGTACTCGTTGGTATCAACCTTCTCCGTGAGGGACTTGATATACCGGAGGTAAGCCTTATCGCCATACTCGATGCGGACAAGGAGGGCTTCCTGAGAAGTGAGACTTCCCTTATCCAGACCATAGGACGAGCAGCAAGAAATGCCAAGGGTCAGGTCATAATGTATGCCGACTCCGTAACAGGTTCAATGGAGAGAGCCATAACCGAGACCGAACGCCGCCGCTCACTGCAAATGGCGTTCAACGAGGAGCACGGTATAGTGCCAAAGACTATCATCAAGGAAGTCCGCGATGTTCTGGAAATTACCTCCAAGAACAAGGTGGAGGAAAAGACGAAAAAGAAGAAGATGTCGGCTTCCGAGAAGCAGCATCTCATAGACAAGCTCACCGTGGAAATGAAGAATGCGGCAAAGTTGCTTGAGTTTGAACACGCTGCATATCTCCGTGATAAGATACAGGAACTGAGAGAAAGCTAAAAAATCAATATTTTATGTCCGATTATGCCGCGCTTTTACGATTATTAAAGTATAGAGTGCGGCATAATGTTTTTGCTCACCTGTCTTTTCGTTAATTCATTATTATTTGCCTGTATTCTGCACTCAATACAACCAAAACTATTGACATTTTTGTACTGAAATGCTACAATATAGGTAATATTAGTATACTGGAAAAAGTGTACTATGAGAGGGGAAATTAAATAATGAAAAAAATTACACGCTCTGTTGCAGCGTTAGTTTCTGCTGCAGCAATGACTTTGACAGGAGCAGCACCTTGTCTTAGTCAGACAACGATGACAGCTTGTGCAGTTGACACAAACAATGACGACTGGCTCCACGCAAAAGGAAGCCGACTCTACGACATGAACGGAAACGAGGTATGGCTCACGGGCGCAAACTGGTTCGGTTTCAACTGTACCGAGTGCTCACCTCACTATCTCTGGAGCGGCGATATCGACGACATGGTAAAGGATATTGCCGATCACGGTGTAAACGTGCTCAGACTTCCTGTTTCCACGGAGCTGCTCTACAACTGGATGGTAGGAGATCCCGATCCTGTAGGAAGCATCAATCCTAATAACGATCCAAGCTATCCGTTCAACGTTGACCTTATCAAGTCCGACGGAAGCGTTGTAAACAGCATGGAGCTCTTCGATATCCTCCTTGCTAAGTGCAAGAAGTACGGCGTAAAGTGCTTCATTGATATCCACAGCCCCGAATCCAATAACTCGGGACACAACTACGGACTCTGGTACGGCAAGAGCTTCACGGGACGTGACGGAAAGAAAGTTGAAGTTACTACCGATGTCTGGATAGAAACTCTTGCATGGTGCGCAGACCACTACAAGGGCGATGATACACTTATAGGCTTCGATCTGAAGAACGAGCCTCACAGCAAATACGGCGGAGCTCCTGTAGATGCGATATGGGACGACTCCAATGCTCCGAATAACTGGAAAAAGGCAGCACAGGACTGTGCTGACGCTATACTCGAAAAAAATCCCCACGCACTCATTCTTATCGAGGGCGTTGAAGGCTTTGAGGGACACGGCGCATGGTGGGGCGGAAACCTCCGCGGTGTTGCAAAATATCCTGTAAAGCCTGCTTCGGGAACATCTCAGATAGTATACTCACCTCACGACTACGGCCCTGTAGTAAGTGACCAGACATGGTTCAACAAGAACTTTACAGAGAAAACACTCCTTGATGATTACTGGTACGAAACATGGGCATACCTTGTGGACAAGGATATGTATCCTCTCCTCATCGGAGAATGGGGCGGACGTCTTGACGGCGGAGATAACGAGAAATGGCTCGGACTTCTCCGTGATTATATGATAAAAAATCATATCAATCATACATTCTGGTGTCTCAATGACGATTCAGGTGATACGGGCGGACTCTGGAAGGATATCCAGTTCGGCGTAACACAGGGGTCTGACGGCACTATGGTCGGAAAGACAACTATAAACTGGGATACGGAAAAGTATGAGACATATTACTATCCTGCTATATGGAAGACCTCGACTTCAAAGAAGTTCATCGGTCTCGATCATCAGGTAGCACTGGGCAAGGACGGTATCTCACTGAACGATTTCTACGCTAATTACGCTGCTTCAGAGGGAAGCAACCTTGACGGTGGAAAGAAATCAGACGGCAAGACAGTTGATGCTGATCCTGCAAAGACGACCACTACAACTACTTCCAAAACTACTACTTCTTCATCTGCTGCAACAACTACAACTACCACATCTGTTGTGGACGTCAGTAATCGCTTATTCGGAGATGCTAATTGCGACGGTCAGGTCGATCTTGCAGACGCTGTTCTCATAATGCAGTCACTTGCTAATCCTAATAAGTACGGAACAAGCGGAACAGATGAACACCACCTCACAAAAGAAGGCTCTGCAAATGCCGATGTTGAGGGAAACGGAAACGGCATAACTACCAACGATGCACAGGCTATACAGATGTATCTCCTTGGCAAGTATAAGTCGCTTCCTGTAAAATAAGCTTCATACCGCGCTGCTGATACGGGCGGTGCGGAAAATATATAATCAGAGAGGGAAAAAAATATGAAGATCTTAAAATCACTGGCAGCTGTTGCTGCCGCAGCTGCGCTGACTGTATCAGGTGCTGCTTACTATGCACCGGCAGTTGCGCCAGACACCATCGGTGTAGCTATTGCTGCCGATGACAACAATGACGACTGGCTCCACGCAAAGGGAAGCCGACTCTACGACATGAACGGAAACGAAGTATGGCTCACAGGTGCTAACTGGTTCGGTCTTAACTGTACCGAGAACGTTCCTCATGGTCTGTATGCAAGAGATGTTGACGATCTCCTCAAGAGCGTTGCGGATCACGGTATCAACATTATCCGTTTCCCTATTTCCACAGAGCTCTTGCTTTCATGGATGGACGGTAAACCGCTTCCTGTCAGCTCAGTACAGGCAAGCTACAATCCTCCTCAGGACGAAGTAGGCGAGGACGGTACTATTACTCCGGCAGGTAAGTACGGAAATATCAACAAGGAATTCGTTGAGTCTGACGGTAAGACACTCAAGGATTCAATGGCTATTTTTGATATCATCATGCAGAAGTGCAAGAAGTATGGTATCAAGGCTCTCATTGATGTTCACAGCCCTGCTTCACACAATTCAGGTCATAACTATAACCTCTGGTACTATGAGCCGACAGCAGAGGACTGTGATGGTATGGCTACAGGTCACTTCTCAAAGGCTAAGATAACCTGGGACGATTGGAAGGACTCTATCACATGGCTCGCTAAGAAGTATGCAAATGATGATACTATCGTTGCTTATGACCTCAAGAACGAGCCTCACGGTAAGCGCGGCTACAACGGAACCGAGTGCCCTGCAAATATGGCTAAGTGGGACGACTCTACAGATAAGAACAACTGGAGATACTCAGCAGAAGAGTGTGCTAAGTCTATCCTCGCTGTAAATCCGAACGCTCTTATCCTCGTTGAAGGTATCGAGCAGTCTCCTATGTTCGACAAGAACATAACATGGGACGATGCAGATAAGTTTAATCCGGAGCCAGGTGAAGAAAAATGGTACGGTGCTTGGTGGGGCGGAAACCTCAGAGGTGTAAAGGAGCTTCCTGTACTTCCCGAGTCTTCACAGATAGTATATTCACCTCACGATTACGGCCCGTCAGTTTATGCACAGACATGGTTCAACAAGAACTTTACTACAGAGACTCTTCTTGATGATTATTGGTATGACACATGGGCATACATCAATAAGGAAGATATCGCACCTCTCCTCATCGGTGAGTGGGGCGGTCATATGGACAAGGGTGCTAACCAGAAGTGGATGGAGCTTCTCCGTGATTATATGATAAACAATCATATCAACCACACATTCTGGTGTATCAATCCTAACTCAGGCGATACAGGCGGACTTCTTGATTCTACATTCATGAACTGGGATAACAATAAGTACAGCCTGTTCGAGAAGTCGCTCTGGCAGACAGATTCTGGTAAGTATATCGGTCTCGACCACCAGACAGCTCTCGGTGACAACGGTCTTTCACTCAATCAGTTCTATTCATCAGGCGCAAAGAGCAACCTTGACGGCGGCAAGGCAGGCGGCGGTACTCCTATAGTCGTTGAGCCTAAGGTAACAATAACTACTTCACAGCCTACAACTACAACTACTACCACAACAACTACAACTAAAACTTCTACAACAAGCAAGGAGACTACAACTACTACAACATCTGCTACAACAAGCAAGACAACTACTTCTGCAACTGTAACTACAAGTTCAACCACAATCACAACTATTAAGGGTACTGATATAGGATCAGGTCAGCTTCCTACAACAACATCAGCTGTTCCTGAGGTAACAGGTACTGTTTGGGGAGATTCAAACGGTGACGGCGAAGTTGATATGTCGGACGTTGTTCTTATCATGCAGAGCCTTGCTAACCCGAATAAGTACGGTGTGAACGGTACTGACAAGAACCACATCACACAGGCTGGTCTTAACAATGCTTCTGTTGTAAACAATAACGGCAGCGTTACTAATAACGACGCTGTAAGGATACAGCTCTACCTCCTCGGAAAGTTTGATCCAAAGACAGGAAAGTAAATATAATTATCGGCACGGCGAAAGCTGTGCCGATTTTTTATGCTTTCTATAAGGGGGCTGAAAAAGTGTTTTTTTCAACGGAAAACCATTGAATATCATGAAAATTTTTTTGTAAAGAAAAACGGCAGCCATTATTATGACTGCCGTTTCCCTGAAATATAGAGAATATTATGAAAAAAGCATAATAGAAGATGTCTTTTATATACTCAGCTCTTCTCGCTGACAATGAGAGATATGCGGTTCTGCATCATTTTAGCAGCTTCCTCTGCGGACTTTCCGCCATGGAAGTACTCTTCTGCTTCTTCAATGCATATTGCATAAGCATCATCGTCCATTGAATACTTTAATGTATCACAGCTGAGTATATATCGTTTAAGGTCTGCAAGCTCTTCCTTTGTGGGAGTGTTTATGGGGATACCCTGTATAGTGTAGGTCGTTGACTCTATTAAATTTCCGTTTTCATCGTAAGCTTTTACCTTAGACATACTGTCGATCTTATTGTCGAGATCCTTCATTAAAACAGGATAGCCGTCTGAAATGTTGCCCTTGCCTGCGTCGATATTCTCATCGGAAGCGTCGCTGAGTATCATCTTGATGAACTCCCATGCACCTTCCTTAACAGATGATCCTGCACCTATAGAGAATTCATAGCTCGGCTCGAGCTTGCCGCCCTTGCCGTTTGATGTGGGAAATCCGACCAATGTGATATCTTCGCCGAATTCGATCTGTTCATAGCCAAGATCGCGGTCACCGCAGAGCATCACATTTGAAATGATATCCTGATCGTCTGTAAATCTGCGTGAATATTCCTCCCAATACCTTTGGTAGGCATCATCGCCGGACTTGTCGGCAAATTCCATTTCGTCAACAAATCTGTTGCAGAATTTCAGTTTTTCTATGAACTCGGGGGTGTCAAAATGACATTCCGATCTTTCTATGTCAACGAGGTCGCTGTCGGCGTATAGCATCATACAGAATACCTCGGATTTGTCCATTGTACTGTAACGCTTGGAAGCGGTATCCATTCTGTCGTAAAGGTCGATCATTTCCTGCAATGTCCAGTTTTCGTGGTCAACGAATTTCTTCTTTGCTGCAAAGGTATTGACTGTAAAGCTCGGTGTTATCGAGTAGAGCTTGCCTTCGCGGCTTTCAAGTGCCTTGAGTATATTTGGTGCTACCGTATCACGGTTGACCTCGGAGTCATTATCCATAAGGGTATAGAGGTCAAGAAGCGCACCCTTTTTGCCGAGAAGTGCGGTATCGCTTCTGCTCAGCATCAATATATCAGGGCATTTGCCTGCGGTTATATCAATTTCAAGCTTGTTGAAGTCGTTTTTGTTTCGTTCGGCAATGGACTGAGGAGACTTGTCCTCCATATCCTCTGGAGTAAGCTCAGTTGAATAGTCAACGGACTGTATCCTGTACTTATCCTGTTCGCGGTTGAACTTGCTTATATAGGAATTCAGCGGATTAGAGCCGAATGAAGCCATTGTTATGATCTGTACATTGTCGAGCTCGCCTGCCTGGCGGTGTACGAGCTTATACAGCTCAAGGGAAGGCTCATTACCGTAATTATTGTAGCTGAGGCAGTAGAATTCGTCATTGTCAGCAGGAATGATACGCATTTCTGTTGTATCTGCATCTACCCATTTGAGGATAGTTTCAGATGTTCCGTCAGCCTTTATGCCCATGACTTCATCTTCATTGCTGCCGATGAACAGATAGTCGCCGCAGCCCGTGATGTAATGATATGGACCTGTCGGAATGTAATTAGCCGAATTTTCAGTATAAAAAGGGTCTTTCAGCTCATTGGTATCTGTATCTATTTCAAGTATCTTGTTTTGTGTTGAACTGGGATCTTTACCGGCAGAGACAATGCTCAGATAGCTTTTTCCGTCGCTGCCTGTAAGGAGCTGAGGATCGCAGTATTGTAAAAACTCATCGGGAACAGTGATAGTTTCATGGTTTGCATCGCTTTTGAAGATATCTATTTTATTATGGCTGTAAAATGTAACTACAGTATCACTGTCGGGCATTGCTATGGCTAAATGATAAATTAAGCTATCGTCCTCTGAATTTTCGGACTCCATGCTGCCTAAGTCAATGAACTTCCTGATGGTTCCGTCATTATTATAGAAGCAGATGCCGTAGGAAGCTGTCTGATTTTCGTAAAAAGCTTCATAATCGAAGTTTTCATCGTATTCTTCGGGCTCTTCCATATCACCATTGTCGATAAATGTGTAAAAAACTGCAATATCGCCGTTTGCGTTATAAACTATGAAGTTGTTTATTTCATCGGCTTGCTTGGCGGCTTCGGGAAGTTCAAGCTCTATTTTCTGAAAATCTGAAAAGTCTGAGCTTATTTTATATATATACGGAGCGGAAGCGGCGGAGTCAGCGTTAGTGTGGCTTGTATCGTCGCCGCTGGCGTAGTAAAAGCCGTCCTTTGCTCTCGTTATATCATAAAGGTATGCTGCCTTGTCGATAGTTTTGTATTTTACCAGCTTGTATGAGTTTTCGGAAAGCTCAGTAAGAGACTGTGTTGCTGAGTTGTTTTCCTTTAATGACTGCTTTTCAGAGTCGTGAGAATTCTTTTTTGTTTCGGAACAGGAACAAAGTGCGATACAAGCTGAAAAAGTAAATGCAAGTATTCGTGATGAGTTTTTATTCATGTCGGGGCTCCTTTCGGTTTTTTCATATAAAGGTGATTTGTTAAGCATAAAAAGCACAGTGCCTATGACCTTTGCACAAATATTGCAGCTGTTATCTGTATACACAGACCAAGTGCGCAGGTCGGCCTTTTATGCCATTCAAATCACTTTTATATGTTACTGATTGTCCCCACACTTATATAAACGCTTTTTTCAAAGCTTTTGTGACAGAAATTCAGAAAAAAGTTTTTGAAAAAATAAAACAATGCGAAAAAGAGAACCGCCGACACTATTGCGCCGGCGGTTTTTCCTCTTTTTCCTGAAAGGTGTGTTCATAGACGGGGTGTGTGCGAGTCCGTCTCAGTTGAAGCGTCCGGAGGTATGTTAGACACTTCACGGGGGGAACAATGAAGTTTTTTATGAGTGTGTTTTTCCTTGGTATGACTATATTATATATCATGGGGGACGGATTTGCAATAACAGAGCAATCACGGTTTGAATACAGTTTGGAAATCAATTGCTTACGGAATGTATTTCATCGGTTACATAATTCTGACAATATTTACAATAATATTTATGTGTGCTGTAAGAAATTTCTTTGTACTTTTTTTCGCTTTCTGCATAATATAATGTAAGCGGCAATATGAGCGCGTCGTCAGGAGGTGGAGCAGTCTTGTTCCCGTGAATAGCTTCCCGACATACGGCGAAGCTTCGGAAGGCTGCTTTCATATAAAATAAAGCTGCCGAGACTTCGGCAGCTTTGCTGTTTATCTGTAGTATGAGTCGATACCAAGGTATTCTTCAAGGCACAGACCGCTGTTGTAAACTGCTGTGGCTGTATCTACTCCGAGATATCTTATATGCCACGGTTCATAGCGATAGCCTGTTATGGCTTCCTTGCCCTTTGGATAACGGATTATAAAGCCGTATTTGTGAGCGTTCTTTGCGAGCCATTCACACTCGGGAGTTCCTAAGAAATCATTGCTTATGGAATTTACGTCTATGGCAAGACCTGTCTGGTGTTCCGAATGTCCCGGTCTTGCGGAATATGTATCGGCTGCTGCCTGTCCGTCGGAAGCTACATAGTTATTGTATATCGCTTTCTGTGTAGCGTATGAACGGAAGCCTGATGAACACTGTATCTTGAGTCCCAGCTTTGCAGCATCTTCTGCAAGCTTGTTGAAGCTGTCAAGTGCAAGGGGATTAAGTGCAGTCGCACTAAAGTTTTCGGGGAGACTGTAGGTCTTGTTTACAACTAATATACCGTCGATATATGTTGCACCGTTTATTGTCTGAACAAGGTGTGCGGACTGAGTTACTGTAGTTGTGGCAGTTGAAGTAGTTGTAGTGGTCGATGTTGTGGTAGTTGAAGTCAGTGTCGTAGTAGTTGTTGTTGTGGTAGTAGTTGAAGATGTTGAAGAAGTAGTGACAACAGAACCGCTGTGTACTGTAACTGATATATCAGCCTTTATATTCGGGTTTGCTTTGCTTATTACTGATATTACGCACTTTCCTGGTGCTATACCCTTGATATTGCCGTACGCGTCAACGCTGGCGATTGCAGGATTTGAGCTTGTCCATACTTCCTCGGTGTTTTCTGCTGTTAATGGGAGCATTGTAACGTATGCGATATCCTTGCCGCCCACAGCAATATCCATTTCGTATTTGCTAAGCTTTATCTCTCTTACCTTTTTCGGATCGGTTACTATAACATTTATAGTTGCTTTTACATCAGGATTTGATCTGCTTGTGACTGTTATTGTACAGGTTCCTTCGGAAACACCGCTTACCCAGCCTGATGGATCAACGGTTGCGACGCTTTCGTCAGAGCTTTTCCATGTTTCTTTCTTGTTTGTCGCACTTGAAGGAAGCATCGTCACATAAGCTATATCGCCGCCGCCTATAGGTATGGACATATTGTATTTGCTGAGCTTCATTGATGTTACCTTGTTGGGGTCCTTTACTGTGACCTTTATCTCAGCCTTGACGGCAGGGTTGTTTATGCTCTGTACGGTGACTATGCAGTTTCCTTCAGCAAGAGGGAATATCCAGCCTTCGTTGTCAACTATTGCTACGCGCTCGTCGGAGCAGCTCCATATATCACGATAGTCTGTTACAGTCAGTGGGAGCATAGTAACGTATGATATTCCGCCGCCGTCGCCTACAGTAAGAGTCATCTCGGTCTTGCTGAGCTTTATTCCCTGTACTTTGTAAGGATCCTGATAAGTAGTAGTTGCAGCGGTAAGTGTAGTTGTTGATGTGGGAACAGCTGTTGTGGTCACGGAAGTAGTTGTAGCAGCAGAACTTGTAACGCTTGTTGTTGATGTTGTTGGAGGTGCTGATACTATAGATACGACAGGTGCAGCTGTTGTAGTTGTTGATGCAGCAGTAGTCGATGATGTTACAGCCTTTGTGGTCGTAGTTGAGGAGGCTGCTGCTGTTGTTGTTGTTGTTGTTGTTGTGGTTGCTTTAGATGATGAAGAGGTTTTTGAGGTGGATACAGCAGTTGTGGTCTTGGAGACAGTTGTTGATACAGCTGTCGTTGTAGTCGTGGCAGGGGCTGCTGTAGTAGTGGTCGTTGTTGTGGACGGCTTGTCAGTCTTGAGGAAGTCCTCAAGCGAAAGAGTCCCGTTTGTGGAGGCGTAGGAGTAATATGAAAGTATGCACGAAGCGTCGATAGAATCAATGTGATGATCTGTGTTTACATCAGCTGCATTAGCCTGTTCAAAGGTAAGACCTGAGGACATATTGTTTGAGATCTTTGCGTATGCCTTCAGTATCAGCGATGCATCGTTTGCGTCAATAAACTTGTCGTTATTCACATCACCAAGAGCGTTTATGGCGGCTGCCTGTGATGCTCCCTTAACGGAATGAATGTTGGCTTGTGCTGTTACTTCCGCTGTATCTGCATAAGCGATCGCAGCTGAGCTGTTTGAAGTAACGTTGTGAGGATATTCAGCGTTGGCAGCGAATGTGGAAAGCTGTCCTGTACATAATGCAAAGGAAAGCACAGACACTAAAAATCTTTTGACATTCATATTTTTCTCCTTCTATAATTGTGTCGATATATATCATTTTGTGCTTTTTACAACACGAATACCGCTTATTGTTATATGATTATGTTAAACGGCAGATTTCATTATATCACGCTTGGAACTGAAATGGAAGATGAAACGCGAAAAAACAAGGCTATTTTGACGTTTTTCGGTGTTTTCCATAAAAAAGAGCTGCCCGATAACGGCAGCTCTTGAACAATGTTTGTTTTTTATATAATGTATAATTTTACCATTTTTCGGTAAAACAGCTTGTGAAAAACGGTTTGTCCCGAGATCATCTTCTTATTTATATGACTCGGGAAGCTCAGTAATGAGATTGAGAAGTCTCTTCTGTATAGATGCAGCATCGTTTGATGTGAGTCCTGTACCGTTCTGGTATACGTCACCGTTTGCGATACCCTGTTCGGTGATGTGGTGATCGTCAGTACCATTTACGCCGTACTTGTTAGGATTTGCAAGGCTCTGCATTATGATCACGGCGTCGCTGAGATCCATGTCGCCGTCGCAGTTAGCATCGCCCCATACTGTTACCTTTGGTGTGGGCGAAGTAGTCGTTGTGGTGGTTGTAGTAGTGGTCGTGGTCGTAGTAGTTGTTGTTGTCTCAACTACATCGTAGTATACCTCGATATCGTCAACTGTGATAGAGTCGGACTCACCGTAGTAATAGCCGAATACGACCTTTCCGTCAGGATTTACGATGTTCTTTTCGGGCTTGTCACCTGTGATGGTCGTAGGAAGTACCCACATTATCTCTGCGGACTTGCCTGCGTTGAGTATAACAGAGTTTACAGGCTCCTGATACCAGTAATCATCAGCTTTATTTGTCGTGCCTGTACCTGTGCCGTAAACAAGCTTCTTTACGTCCTTCTTTGCGGAAACATCAAATCTGATAGCGTAGACCTTCATATCTTTCTCTATACCAAGGTCGGCATAATCAACTTCAAGGTTCTTCTTAGAATCAGATGTAGCTGTGCAGTCAAGCGACTTGCCTATAGTATTCTTTACAGACTTGGTATAGGGGATAGTCTTGGTTATTGTATATGTAAGTGCAGCACTTGTGATAGTAACATCATCTTTTTCGGTGATCTCGGTATACTTTGCAGCATCCTTTGTGCCGTACCAGAACTGGAAGCCGATAGAATCGTTTCCTGCTGTGGTCTGATATTTCTGTACTTCGGCAGGAACGTCCCATACACATTCTATCCATTTGCCGGCGCTTTCGAGAGTCGTACCTTCGCCTATATCCTTGATACCGAATTCAACGCCTGCGTCCTCGAATTCCTTGCGTGAGTCCTCGCCCATTTCGTTGTACCAGTAGCCGGCAGTATCCTTGCCCTCTATTATACCGCTCTTAGCGTATTCTGTATCGGCAGGAGAGCCTTTTTCTACGTTGGTTCCGCAGCCGTACATGAATTTATCAACGTCGAAATCTGTCTCGACGATAACATCAAGTGACTCTATGGTAATGCCCTCGGTCTCGGTTATGCCGAAATCGCTGTACTTGAATTTATGGCTGTTGATAGGGGAGTCGTCTGTTATCTTTTCTCCCTTTGAAGTGTAATAGTCCTCATCATAGCCTACTGTGAGCTTATAATCAAGGTCATCAAGCTGTTTTGTTACAGTTGATGAAATTGTAGCAGTACCGTCCTTGTTGTCCTTGAAGCTCCATGCGCCGCTCTTTGCGTTCTTTGATGTTGTAGATGAGCTGCTGCTTGAAGATGAAGAAGATGAGCTGCTTCCACCCTTGAAATCAACACTTGTGAGAGTTACGGAGTTGTCAACCATATCACTCTTGGAGTTATCCCAGTGTGCTGAATAATAGCATCTGAATTCAAATGAGCCGCCCGGCTTTATACCAGCCTTTTTAAGGTCGATAGTGATAGTGCTCGATGATTTGTCAAGCTTGCAGGCAGTACCCTCTACCTTTGAATTTTTTCCGCCTTCCATCCACTTGCCGCTCTTGTCAAGTTCGAGCCAGTAAGGATCTTCCTCAGTTGAGCAGCCGAAGCCGTATGAAAAGCTCTGTCCCGAGTAGCTTGTGCTCAGAGTGAATGTAACAGAGTCAGCACCGCCCTCCGGGAAAGTGCCCTTGTATACAGAGTCTACCTTCATAGTCTGAGACAGCCCTACGTTTCTGACAGCTGCTATATTTCCCGACGGAGTTGCAGCAACAGCGGGCATAGCATATAACGGAAGTGCAGTAACTGCCATTGCGAGGCTCATTACAGAAGCGGTTATTCGGTTGGAGAGATGGTTTTTCATTGTGTATCATCCTTTCAGATAAGATTAAATAAAATAAGATAGTACATTGCTGTACACGCACATTATAGCACTCTTATGACATTGAAATGTTAATAAATTGTTAACAAGCAGTGAAATTCGGCATAATGTTTTAAGATGTTATGAATAATTTGTGAAAAATTGCTAATGATATGTATCTGTATGAACAAAAAAGCTCCGCTGTACATTAGTACAGTGGAGCTTTTGATATCAGTTTGCACTTGTAGTTGCTGTCGAAGAAGACTGTGTGGTCTTTCCTTCTTTCGGAGTCTTTTTTATCTCTACCTTCTTATCGCCTACAGCCCATACGTTATCATATGTATAACACGATACAGTAACATTATACTTGAACTGATCGCTGGAGGTGTCTGCTCCGAGGAGGTTGACACGGGCACTGAGATCCTTTGCTGTGAGTTCGTTGATTATGTCCTCAGGTCCTACGATCTTGACTTTTACCTGACCGGTAAGTATTGTATAATCATTGTTATCGCTGGGTTTGTTGGTCAGAGGTATATCGTCACAGTTGATAGTGACCTCCTTAGATGAAAGACCGTCGCTGTTGAGAGTAACATTGATCTTGTCTATTCCCGATATATTCTTCAGGTTGCTGTCTGCCAGCAGCTTATCTATCTCTGTGTCCCATGAGTATCCGATATCAAGAGCACTGAGACGTATAGGTATTGTCAGTGTATCAGGGATATTCGACTCGTTATCCTTTGCCGCGATCGGGATACTTTCAGGTGTTATAGTGAAATCAAGGCAGTCGGGATCAAAGTTTTCGGGCCATACTCCGAGGCTTACATCAAGCTTTACGGTCTTTTGTATACGTACAGGTATATGCATACTTATACTCTGTGCTTCAGCACCGAATTTGATACCCGTATCATCAAGACCTGTTCCGTTTTCGTCAAGTATCTGGAAAGATTCGCCTGCTATATCCGATTCTCTGTCAAGGGTAACATCTTTATTTGATACCACATAACATTCAGCGATCTTTGCAAGCTTCTGGGAAGGACCTGTGATCTTTATCTCATCGGGAGTACAGGTGACCTCATCGTCATAATAAGACATACCTTCTACAGTTTTTAAATTCTGGAGCTTTGGCTTCAGCTGTATGGTTTTTGTCTCAAACTTATCAAGATATACCTTTATCGTTGACGGCGAGCAGCTGATATTTGACATTCCCGAGCCGTCCTTGCTTTTTACTTCAACTTTAAGCTCTCTTGAACCTATGGTGTCTATATTGCTAAAGTCAACGTAGGCTATTACATTGTCATTAGTGAGCTTGCTGAAATCGGTACGGCTGCAGTCGAAGCTGATATTTACGGTAACTTTTTCGGGAGAAAGTACCTGCAATCCGTTTTCTGCTGCGGAAGTACCGCTTACATCAAGAGATACGGGAATGTTGTACAGCTGCTTTGAAGCAGAAGGGTACATCTTCATAGCTATTATGAGCCAGCTTGCTATGGCGCATATCAAAGCTATGACGAAAAGTACAGCATTGCTTTTGGTGTCTTTTGTGTTATGAGTTTTTCCGTTACTATAAAGGTTCATTTTTTCTTCCTCCTTTCGGAGAATGAAGAAAATAAATTCTTTTTGCCTATAGATATCTCGGTTTTATCGTTGAAGAGCATTTCTTCGAGAAGTGTTTTCAGCTTATCACGTGTATAATCTCTTGTGAGAGTACCGTTTACTGCTACGGAGATCTGTCCTGTTTCCTCGGAAACTACAACGACAACGGCATCTGAGTTTTCGCTCATACCTATTGCGGCTCTGTGTCTCGAACCGAGCTTTTTATTGATTATTGCGTCATTCTGCGGCTTTGGCAGGAAGCAGGCTGCGGCGAGGATAACGCCGTCTCGCATTATAACAGCACCGTCGTGGAGCGGTGTTTTCGGGTAGAATATATTTCCGAACACTTCCTTGCTGGGTGTTGCGTTAAGTATAGTGCCTGTTTCGATCTGTTCGCCAAGCCTCACCTGTCTTTCAACGACGATAAGTGCGCCTGTACAGGTTGCGGAAAGCTCTACACATGAATCGCATATTGCTTCGATAGCAGGCTCCCAACGCTGTTTGATCTCATCGGTGCTCTGTCCGATACCGAAAAGACGTATTCCGAAACGGGTACGTCCTGCTTTTTCAAGTGCTCTTCTGAGTTCGGGCTGGAAGAGGACTATCATTGCAAGGACTCCCATACTGAGAGCTCTGTTCAGCAAATAGCTTACGACCTTGAGGTCAAAAGCAACGCTTATAAAATAGCTGGCAACAAGGAAAAGTATTCCCTTTACAAGCTGACCTGCGCGAGTTTCGCGTATAAGTTTCAGCAGAAGATAGATAACGTATGTAAGGATAAGAACGTCTATTACGTCTATAGCTCTGAACGTACTTACTACGCTGAGAAAAGCGTTAAATACCTCCTGCGGCGTGGTTTTGAACAATTATATACACCCCCTCGGGGAATTATTACACATATTTATTTTGCGTGATCTGTTTATGTATGAGGACGGCTGTCCTCATAGCTGACTGCGCAATACTATAATATTATTGTACCACAAATTCAGATAATTTCAATAGTTTTTTAAGAATTTTGTAAATTTTTCATTGTCTTAACAAAAAGTACAAGATTTTTTACTTCGGTTTCTGTATTAAATACTGACGGTGCAAAACGTACAGTGCCGTTTTTTGTTCCGAGGGAAGCGTGAGCAAGTGCTGCACAGTGGTATCCTGCGCGGAGACAATAGCCTTTTTCGGCAAGCAGAGAGGATGCTTCCTCAGATGAAAAGCCGTCGATATTGAAGGAGACGATAGGAGCATATTCCGCATTGCTGTCACGATAGAAGGTAATGCCTTCTGTATTTTCAAGCATTGAAATGAACATTCTGCAAAGCTTTTCTTCATGGCGGCGTATATTTTCCATGCCGTAGGAGTTTATATAATTTATCCCTGCACCTACGGTTACTGCACCGATGATATTCGGTGTGCCGCTTTCAAGGCTGTCGGGGAGCATATCAGGCTGGAAAAGACGCAGGGAATCGCTTCCCGTGCCGCCCTGTATTATCGGAGATAAAGGGAAGCTGCCGTCAGTTATAAGGAGACCTGTGCCTGTGATGCCATAAAGTCCCTTATGACCTGCGGTACATAGTATATTTATGCCGCTTTCGAGCTTTATATCATATATTCCGCATATCTGTGCGCCGTCTGCTATGAAACATATGCCGTTTTCACGGCAAAGAGCGGCTATTTCCCTGTAGGGGAGAAGCTGACCTGTGACATTGCTTGCAAGTGTGCAGACTATCGCTTTTGTGTCGCTGCGGATAAGGCGGCGGAAGCTCTCCACAGTCTGCGCTGAATCAGCAAAGACTTCGGCTATTGAAAGAGATATGCGCTTTTCGGCTGTAAGAGTGAATGAGGGACGGGTAGCGGAATTGTGTTCGAGACTGCTTATGATAAGGTGTCCGCCGTCTTTCATTACGCCCTGTATAGCCATATTCAGAGCGTGAGTACAGTTAAGAGTAAAGACGGTGTTTTCAGTCTGTGCGCCGAAAAATTCTGCTGCGGTCTCACGGGCGGAGTAAAGAGCCTCTGAGGTACGCATGGCAAGCTCGTGACCGCCTCTGCCTGCATTGCCGCCATAGCTGCGAATGGCTTCTGCGGCGGCTCGGCGTACGGACAGCGGCTTGGGATAGGTGGTGGCTGCGTTGTCAAAGTTGGTCATCGCCTTCACCTCCGTTATTTACGACAGAATAGGGTATACCGCGGCTTTCAAGGAGCTTAACTGCGCTTTCGCTGCCGCCTGCAATGTGGACTGAGTAGCCGCAGCCCCGTTCGGAGCTCTTTTCTCGCCTTTTTATCATGCATGGATAGCCCCGTGACCGCAGAAGCCGCTGTGCTTTGACAGCGTAGGTATATGAGGGCATATCAAGAATACTGTTGGTCAATAGTATCACCCCTGACTGCTGCGTATTGCGCAGGTCAGCAGGAAATGCGGTACTGTTTATTATATGCCGATATGACGGAAAATGTCATAAAAAGTGAGAACTAAAGTGCGATGTTTTGATTTAAGTGAGTAGAGAGTAGTGAGTAGAATGATCGAGTTCGCTGCGATCAAATTATTAAAATTATATCGCCGTAGGCGACACCACAATTCTCAATTCTCAACTTTGCGTGTATGCGCTGAATTATGATCTATCTTTGTCAATAACATAAAGCCACAGCACTTCTGAATGATATCAGAAATACTGTGGCTTTAAATTTTGTGTAATGTTTGAAAACTTTATTTTATCAGAGCTGTTCTGCGATATCGTATACAAGTTTTTCTGTCTTTGTCCAGCCGAGACATGGATCTGTGATGGACTTGCCGTAGATATTTTCGCCTATCTTCTGCGCTCCGTCTTCGATATAGCTCTCGATCATAAGTCCCTTGACCAGCTTCTTGATGTCATCGCTGTGGCGCATACTGTGAAGTATCTCCTTGGATATTCTTATCTGCTCTTCATATCTCTTGCCTGAGTTTGCATGGTTGGTATCAACGATAAGAGCAGGATTTTTCAGTTCCTTTTCTGCATATGTCTGTGCAAGGTTGTAAAGATCCTCGAAGTGATAATTCGGGAAGGACTGTCCCTTGTCGTTGACATAGCCGCGGAGGATAGCGTGTGCATAAGGATTGCCGTCACTTCTTACCTCACAGCCTCTGTATATGAATGCATGGTGGTGCTGTGCGGCAGTGATAGAGTTCATCATTACGGAAATATCGCCGCTTGTTGGGTTCTTCATACCAACAGGGATATCAACTCCGCTGGATACCAGACGGTGCTGCTGATTTTCTACGGAACGAGCACCGATAGCGATATACGAGAGAAGGTCGTCAAGGTAGCTGTAGTTCTCGGGGTAGAGCATCTCATCGGCAGATGAAAAGCCTGTTTCCGAGAGAACTCTCATGTGGAGATGTCTTACAGCGATGATACCGCTTTTAAGGTCAGGCATAGCGGCAGGGTTTGGCTGGTGGAGCATACCCTTGTAGCCTGCACCTGTAGTTCTTGGCTTACCTGTGTATATTCTCGGTATCATCATTATCTTGTCGCTGACCTTTTCCTGAAGCTCACGCAGACGGGTGATATAGTCAAGTACGCTGTCCTCATTGTCGGCGGAACAAGGTCCGATGACGAGGAGAAACTTGTCAGACTCGCCGCTGAATATCTTCTTTACTTCTTCGTCACGCTTAGCCTTGATGTCGATGAGCTCCTGTGAGAGCGGATGAGCAGCCTTCAGTTCAGACGGGTGAGGCAGCTCGCGGATAATATTAAGTGCCATATTACATTTTCCTTTCTTGTTTGAAAAAGCGTTTTACGCTTTGAGCCAGTCTGTTCCGAAACGGAGAGACAGTTGGTCGCAGAGTACGAGAGCGGTTATGCTGTCTGCCACTACTCTTGCACGGTGAACTATTGCTGGATCGTGTCTGCCCTTTATCTGCAATGTTGTATTTTCAAGTGTATTGAGGTCGATAGTTTCCTGCTCTTTGTAGATCGAAGGAGTGGGCTTTATAGCTGTTCTGAACAGTACGGGCAGTCCTGTGGTGATTCCGCCGATGATACCGCCGTTGTTGTTGGTATCGCTGTATACCTTTCCGTCAGCTGAGCGGAATGAGTCATTGCACTGACTTCCGAGCATATCCGCTACGGCAAAGCCTGCACCGAATTCCACGCCCTTAACGGCTGGGATACCGAAAAGTGCATGAGCAAGTACGCTTTCGAGAGTATCGAACCACGGTTCGCCTACGCCTGCTGGAAGTCCAGTAACGATAGTTTCAAGTCTGCCGCCTACGCTGTCGCCGTCGTTCTTTGCAGCAGTTATCGCAGCCTGCATCTCCTCGGCTCTCTTTTCGTCAAGAACAGCGAATTCCATAGAATTGAGCTGCTTTATGTCATCTTCGATGTTATTGAACGGTCGGTCATAGACTCCGCCGCACGATAAGATATGAGTTGCTATGTTTATATTTTTAGAACGGAGAGCACTTATCGCAACTGCGCCTGCCGCAACTATTCCTGCTGTTATCCTGCCCGAGAAGTGTCCGCCGCCGCGGAAATCCTGAAAGCCGTGATACTTCATCTGTGCGGAAAAGTCTGCGTGTCCCGGACGTGCCTTGTAAGCGAGCTCGCCGTAATCCTTGCTTCTTGTGTCCTGATTTTCTATGATAAACGTCATAGGAGTTCCTGTAGTTTTTCCGTTAAAGACTCCGCTGACTATCCTTACCTTGTCTGCTTCACGTCTTGCTGTGGAAAGAGCACCGATAGACTGTCTCAGCTGCATCTGCTGTGCGATGAAATTCTCATCTACGGGGATACCTGATGCCATTCCGTCAAGCACTGCACCGATAGCTTCGCCGTGGCTTTCGCCGAAAACTGTTACGGAAACGCTTGAACCAAAGGTGTTTTTCATTATTTCATCTCCCTGATAACGTTTTATGCCCCGATATCTATATTCGGAACACTATTAAATTATATCACCGAGTCTGAAATATGTCAACACGGCAATTTAACGATTTGCAGGTACAAAGCGCTAAAGTAAATAGTGATTTTGTATAGGCGCAGCTGCTCCTTTTTGTCGGATTTGACATCATTGACTTTGACGATATATCGTGTTATAATCAGAAAAGAGAGATCGGTGACGGGAGCTGATAGTATGGACATTATGAGTTTTTACAAGGGCGAGGAATTTGAAGCATATAAATATTTCGGTGCTCATATCACTGAAAAGGGCACTGTTTTTCGTACATATGCGCCGAATGCGTCAAAGGTATCGGTAATAGGCGATTTCAGCGACTGGAAGGATATCCCCATGAAGCCTGTTGAGGACGGCAGGTTCTTTGAGTTATGTCTGCCCGAAGCTGAGGAGGGTATGCGGTATAAGTACCGAATTTACGATAAAAAAGGTAAGTTCATCGACCATTGTGATCCCTATGGCTTCGGTATGGAGGTGCGTCCGGGAACTTGTTCCGTCATAAGGAGCATCACGGACTACTCATTTACAGATGATGAATGGCTGAAAAAGCGTACAGACTGCCATGACAAGCCTATGAACATATATGAAGTGCATCTCGGCTCATGGAAAAGGCGTTCAGATGAAGAGGAGACAGGCTGGTATTCCTATGCTGAAATAGCTGACGAGCTCATCGCTTATGTTAAGGAATACGGTTATAATTTCATCGAATTCATGCCTCTCAGCGAGCACCCATGTGATGAGTCTTGGGGCTATCAGAGCACGGGATTTTTTGCGCCGACTTCCCGTTATGGGACTCCCTCAGACCTTATGGAGCTTGTGGATAAATGCCATAAAAACGGCATTGGCGTAATAGTTGACTTCGTTCCTGTGCATTTTGCGGTCGACCACTACGGGCTTACGGAGTATGACGGCACTAAGCTATATGAGTACCCTGACGACAGTGCAGGATATAACGAGTGGGGAAGCCGCAACTTCAATCACTCGAAAGGCGAGGTAAGATCGTTCATACAGTCGGCTGCGGATTACTGGCTGAGCGTGTATCATTTCGACGGACTGCGCATGGACGCTATCCGCAATATGATCTACTGGAACGGTGACGAACGCCGCGGAGAGAACCGTACTGCAATAGAGTTCATAAAAGCTATGAACTGCGGACTTAAAGCACGTCATTCTTCTGCTGTCATAGCCGCTGAGGACTCCTCAGCATATCCGAGAGTAACGGCTCCTGTTTATGCAGGCGGTCTTGGTTTTGACTATAAATGGGACTTGGGCTGGATGCATGATACGCTGGAGTATTTTCAAAGTGCGCCGATGTACCGCTCACGGGACTATCATAAGCTGACTTTTTCAATGCTTTATTTTTATAATGAGAAGTTCATTCTTCCGCTTTCGCACGATGAGGTAGTCCACGGAAAGGCTACAGTCGCACAGAAGATGAACGGACAGTATCCCGAGAAGTTTCCGCAGGCAAGGGCTTTGTATATGTATATGATCGCTCACCCCGGCAAAAAGCTGAACTTTATGGGAAGCGAGTTCGCTCAGCTGAGGGAATGGGACGAAAAGCGTCAGCAGGACTGGGATATGCTGAAATATCCGCTGCATGACTCTTTCCGTGAGTTTATCAAAGCTCTTAATAAGATATACCTTGAGCATAGTGCGCTTCACTACGACCATGATCCCACAAACTTTGAGTGGTCTGACTGTAATGCAATAGAAAGGTGCATTTACGCAATTCGGAGAAAGTCCGCAGAAGGCGATATACTGGCAGTGTTCAATTTCTCGGACTGGTTTCAGTCGAAATACTCCGTCCGTATAGGCGAAGAGTACAGTGCAGAACTGCTTCTCGACTCCGACGATCAGCTCTACAGCGGTACTACACCGCATGGAAAAACAGCATTTTCGTGCAAAGACGGCAGTCTCAATATGGATATCCCGCCCTTCAGCGGCAGAATGTTCCTGCTGACTAAATAATACACAGAGCAGGGGAGCTCCTCTGCTCTTTTTGTTATAATATTATTTTTTTACAATTCTCTTGATTTCCAAGCAGCAGTGTGATATAATATTATAGTAATTTTTATGCAGTGGTATCGAAGTGGTCATAACGGACATGACTCGAAACATAGTCGTTTTTGAGCTTGCCGCACTTTGATTTTTCCCTGTTCTGCGTGGTTTCGGCGGTGTTCGCAGTTGCGTTTGTAATTGGCTTTCTCGCAGTTTTCTCGCAGTTTTATAGTTAAATTAAATACGCAGTGGTATCGAAGTGGTCATAACGGACATGACTCGAAATCATGATGCCCCTTGAGGGACGTGGGTTCGAATCCCACCCACTGCGCCAAGCCAAATGCGGAGTATTCCGCGTAGTTCCGCCTTTTCGAGAGGCGGAACTTTTTTGTTATAGCGCAGTTGCTTGCATAATGACCGACTTGTTTTTTGCGAGAAAACTGCAATTGCCTTTCAGTTTATGTTATACGGCTGTTGATTCGTTTGAGAGTGCTTTAGCAATCGCCTCCGCACTCAGCTTCTTGCTTTCGCTGTCCACATGGCTGTACACGTTGCTGGTCGTACCTATGTCGCTGTGACCGAGCCACTCCTGTATCAGCTTCATCTGCACTCCGTTGGCGAGAAGTAAGCTGGCACAACTGTGCCGCAGGTCATGGAAGCGTATCTTCCGCAGACCGTTCTTGCGGAGCACTATCGGGAAGTGGTCCGATACATAGTTGGGACGTATCAGCTCTCCCACAGCGTCTACGCAGATGTAGTCCTCGTACTTCTTGCAGTATCCTCTGCCGAATGCCTTCTTCATTTCTGCCTGATGCTCACGCTCGGCGATGAGTGCCTGCTCGACTACAGGTATCAGCGGAAGCGTTCTGTACGACGATTTCGTTTTCATTACATCGTAACCTGCAACTCCGTCCTCGTCCTGCAACACCTTGTGCTTGATGCTTATGGTCTTGCCTACGAAGTCCACCGCCGACCATTTCAGCCCGATGACCTCGCTTCGGCGGAGTCCATAGTATGCAGCTATAACGATGACGATGTGCAGCGGATCGTCCTTTGTGCAGTCGATGAGCTGCTTTATCTCCTCAGCGTTATAGTAGTTTCCGATGAACTGCACCGACTTCGGGCGGTCAGCCTGATCGACAGGATTTGTCGGAATTATACGACGCTTCATTGCAGACTTGAATGCAAGGTGCAGGAGCGAATGGTGCCGCTGACAGCTTGTGCCCTTCAGTCCTTTGGCTCTGAGGTAAGCGTAGTACTCGTTTATCTCGTCGCCGGTTATCTCCTTGACCTTTATCTTCATCTTCTTGAAGAATGGTATCATGTGTACGTCCATGTACCGCTTGTAGCTTGTGTATGTGGACTTCGTGATGTTGCCCTTGTAGGACTCCAGCCACTCCGCAAGGTAGTCCTCAACACGCATATCAGCTATGCGGTTACGCTCCTTGTCGGCTCTCGACATACCTTCGTGCAGGTACTGGTCACCAAGATTGTACTGCTCCAACACCTCGTTCAGACGGTGGTTGGCTTCGGTCTTGGTGCCTTTCTTTGCGTCCAGTCCGAGGGAGCGCCACTTTTCGTGACGCTTACCGTCGGCATCGTATAAGTTTATAACGGCATACCATTTGCCGCTTTTCTCGGCCAAATGTCCTGTGGTTATTTTCATTGGCATCCTCCTTTCAATTCCCAAATCGTTCCTTATCGTGACTTTCGTCACGACAACAATACCACACTTCTCTCGAAAAATCCATACCTTTCACCTCATTTCGGCAGAAGCACTAAATAGTTTCTCTCGTTTCGGCAGAAGTCAACAAGAGCGGGCTTCGGAATAATTATCTTCTTGCCCAGTCTTATCGCTCCGATACTTCCATTTTTCACGAGCTCGTAAGCCTGATTCTTTCCAATGCGGAGCAGCTTTGCTGCCTCTGGGACAGTCAGCACGTCCGGTTCGTTTCTGAACATTTCTGTATATCTCATTCGTTCCTCCTGTTATTATTTCGCTTGTGTTTCTCGTATGATCTGCATTGTTCATTTTAACTTTCTCCTTTTGAATTATTAAGAGAGCGGTGGTTAGCCGCTCCCTTTGATACGAAAATGGGTACGGTGTTTTACCGTACTCTCTCCATTTGATTTGTTATTTCAGGTTCTCGCTCCTGCCGAACATCACATCTATTATCAGTTCGGTGCAGTCACGGAAGCCTTGTATGTAGCTTTCAGCTACCAATGTCTCGGACAACATTCCCTGCATATCCGTTATGTTGTTGAGTAGCTTCTTATCGTCAGCTGACAGTCGTTTCTCCAGTCTGTCGCACATCTCGAGGAGCTCCAGACTTCGCTTTGCATAATCGGAGTCCTTCCTCACATCGTGCTGACACGGTATGACGTTCCCGTAATACAGATCCTGCAACTTCATCGCCGCGGTCACCTCCTGACCAACAATCATACCACAGCTTCCAGTCGAAATCCATTCATCAGAACCACTGAATGTTCGCTGTTGATACTGAGCAGAAGCACTACAAGGGTATTGGCTTTCACGATACCCTTATTGCAAAGGATGTCACGTTTGGTGACATCCTTTGGTGATTGAGACGCCGTCACGTTTCGTTACTTCGTCTACTGACCGAACGAATCGTTCTGTCAGCTCATACCTTCCAATATGGATGATTTGAAGGCGCTGCCATTTTGGCAACACCTGTCGGTACTGTACAATCTGTTCGGTACCAGCAAAGGGATGAACGGTTCGTTCACACCCGCCCCGAATCAGGGCGAGTTCAGTACGGTGAACGCCTCGTTCACCGTGAGCTACCGTCGTGTTTCCATACATCAGCTCAGTCCGTTTTGGACACCCCTTTGCTGCCCCTGCGATTCGCCGACTCAGGTGGCGAGGTGGCGATTCACCACCCCATCGTCGTGACGGGATATTACATCCCGCCATAACGAATGTCCATTATGGGAACTCTATCCTGAGCTGGGAATGAGTGCAGTTCTGTTTCGGACTTCAAGTACCGTTACGGTAGCCCAGCTACGAATAATAACTCACGGACGTTTTATCCCTGAGTTAGTTGAGTCCCTGATTCAGGGAGTCATAGCTTATCCCATGTGTATTCCGTGAGCTTCCTTTCGCTCTCGTTCCTCGGCGAGTGCCTTGCGGTCAACGTGCTCACGTGCGTATTCGGTATCGTCAGTAGGCTCAGACTCGTCCTCGATTATCGAAGCCACAGCAGCAATGCCACCGATGATATCAGGTGCAGCACTTCTATCAGCACCACCAGTCGAAGCAGTCTGAAGCCGTGACTTCTGCTCTGCTCTTCGGAGCATTTCAGCTGCGATAAGGTCTGCTCGTTCAGACTCCCAGCCTGTGATACGAGTTCCTTCGCCGCCTGATCCAGCTTCGACACCTCTGCCGTCACGTTCTGTGACGTCTGCTCCTGTATCTCCTTTCCCTGTTCCAGCAGCTGATTGTATATCGTCTGCTGATTTCGCAGGTACCGTTCCATCTGTGCATATGTCATTGTCTCGTCTGTCTGAGCCTTGACTTCGAACAGCGTATCTGTCAGAAGCTTCAGCTGTGATATCAACGCCAGCCAGTTGTGTTCCTGGACGCAGACCATAGTTGGTATGTCCTGTGTCTCCTCCAAATTCTGCTTGGAGGCTTCTTTCGCTTCTTCGTATTTCGAACTCATATTCCATATTCTCCTTTCTGTATTTCGCTTCGTGAAGCTTGTTGTCGCGGCATCTCCTGCCGTTGGGACAGGTGTATGTGATGTACTTTCTGCTGTCCTCCCACTTGACATCGTAGCCACACTGCTTCATATAGAAGCGGAATTGTTTCTTTGACTTTGCTCTTTTCATGACCATGTCTATTGTATTGATGAGATTCATTTTCCAGCTCTCACCTCGCATTGCAACACGGTACTCACCGTTAGTGATACCGTTGCTCTGCTTGTGAATCTCAGGTTTGCTGAGAGTTGTCACTCCGTACTTCTGACAAATTTCATCGCTGAGCTGCCGTAGGTCTTGCAGTGTGAACTTGTTTGAGTGGTACTTCAAACCTGTCTCAGCATTAACTGCGTTGAGCACAAAATGTGAGTGAACGTGTTCAGCGTCGTTGTGAGTTGCGACTACAACTTCGTGACCTTTGAACGCTCGCTCTGCAAACTCAACAGCTATCTTGTGAGCAAGTGCAGGCTCTATCTTGTAGCCGCTTGGGTGCGACTGTACGAAGTGATAGTAACGAATGCCGTCAGTCTTGCCGTACATCTCTCTTGTATTTTGGAATTCTTGATAGGCTGTGGGCAGCGAACAGTTGAGAGCCGTCACGAACTTTTTATTCTCGGTCTTGTCATCGCGGCAGATGTAGTCCAGACTTTTCTTGCCGCCGCCACCACCTTTTGTACTAATAGCTGTGACCGTCGCCACTACTTCACCTCCCGTAAGAGCTGACCTATCAGCTCCGTGACCTTCCTGTGCTCGTCGAGGAGCGGCTGGAAGTTCACGGCGGTCAGCCTGTCCATATTCGCAAGTGTAGCTATCTGATTCAGGTTTCGACCGATAGCTTTCTGCTGCCGAACTATCTCATCGATGCCGTTGGCAACAACGATTTTCTTGCCCAGAGCACTCCGCATTACGAAGTCATTCAGCCTTAAGCCGTGCCTCTCAGCCAGTTCATGGATACGTCTGCTTTCTTCCTCTGTGCAGCGTATCGCTATGGTTGCGTTTCTCCGTCTCATAGAATCCCTCCTTTTCTTCCGTTTTGTAAAATGTTTCAGCGTGCCGACAATTATACTTCCTGTCCGTAAGGACTATGCGGAGGCACAATTGGGAGCGGCGGCTCGCCGTAAGTGGGTTCGGGCTTCTGCCCGACAAGCAAAGGCGGCAGGCGGAATGCCGGCAGCTATGCTTGCCAACCCAGTGGGGTTGATTTTTCTCGGGTACCGCCACTTTTCCCTCTGCCATTAGTATCTGTGCGGTATCGCCACACTCGCTCCACGTTGCGCCACAATCGCTTTTATCGCCGCAGGTGGGGTAACTACCCGATTTCTGTATCGGCGGCAAATATTGGCGTTTTGGTGCCTCACGGCTGAAACGGCTCGACTTCAATACCTTGCTCCGCTAACTTTTCTGTGATTCGGTTCGCTGCCCACTCAATAAGTTTATCACCAACAGGGACAGCAATTGTTTTAACATCACTGGCAGAGGGAGTATCGGTTTGCGAAGATATATCAGCGTTTGAAGACGTTTCAGGGACAGCAGGGGCACCACTTTCAGGGTACAGTAATTTACTGCCACTGCTGTCCCTATCAGCTTCGTAACGGACACAGATACTGCGAGTGCCGTTACTTTTTGTTTTGCCATAGCTGATACCGAGCGAGTGAACTTCTTCATCGTGCTGCAATAGTTCTCGGTACATCCAGTTGTTTTTGAATTCCTCTGACGGAAACTTTTTGCATAACAGTTCACACAACTCAGACGCACTTCCGCGGAACTCTTTTCGCTCCAGCATAAAATCATGTATCACAGACGGGAAGTTATCAGGCTTGTCCTCGGGCGGCTTGTCAAGCAGCTTCCACTTTGCTCCGTCCCTGATAACATTTATGTCGAGTGACGGAGCACCGCGACCGCTGATGTTCAGTACTGCATTCTTGCTGTCTGACTTGTGCGTAAGAACGAGCAGACCATCTGCTGCACCCGGGATACCATTCGTGCCAAGTATCATGTTGTTCGGATTGGAGTCCTGCTGCTTTCTGTTGTGATGAACAAGAATTATTGCGATGCCTAACTCGTCAGCAATAGATTTCAGCGTTGATACGTCCTTGTAATCACTGCCGTACTTCATGTCAACAGTTTCGCGCACCTTTTGCAGAGTATCAATGACTATCAGCTTCAGGTCTGAGAATGTTTCCTTGCACTTGCGCAGATCATCTTCGAGACCGTTACCGAGAGTGTTGACAAGTAAAACATATTGCAGATTATCCGTCGGCTCATCTGTCAGCTCATACATTCGCGTCTGTAAATTATCAGACGTATCTTCAAGTGCCATGTACACCACATGACCTTGATCTGTTTTGCGTCCGAGAAACTTTTCACCTTTGGCAATAGCAAGACACATATCCATCATCATCCACGATTTACCTATCTTCGGATCACCTGACAGTACATGGAGACCGGGATAGATCATTTCGTCAACGATGAAGCGCCGCTTTTTCATCGGAGTGTTCATTATCTCGACGCTGCTTTTGAACTCAATTTCGATTCGTTTTGTCAATAAAAATCATCCTTTCTTCATAAAAATGTGGGAGCAGTATCCTTTATGCAAATCGACCTGTTTTTGCATAAGTTTTTGACCGCTCTGAAACATTTTCCGAAACACAAATTGATTATTATGGGAACTGACCTTTTCTCACTAATTCTCACTAAATAATAAAAACAGCTGCACTGCCCATAGAATAGAGCTTGGCAGACATTTCAACTCAAAACTGTTACTATGACAGTTTTGAATGTTTTTAGGGTAAAAATGAGCGTTTCGGAATAAAAATGTGGGAGCAGTATCCTTATTGCATTTTGGCAGGTTTTGTGATATACTTTTAGCAGGTGGTGAGACCATGAAGTACAGGATATATGATCTGTCCGTCAGAGCAATGCTCAACTACTCCAAGCCTGACGGACTGTTTTACAAAACAGTTATTGATAAAAATGCACTGCGGAGCTGTCTAAAACACTCCGCACACGAGCAGGACGACAACGCACTTTTCTATCAGATAATGTGCGTGCTGCACGGTGACGATTTCAAATATGACGGCGCTGAACTTGTGACGGACCTTTCCGATGTTATTTTCTACGCAGACTTCTCACAGGTGTTTGACCGAGACGCATCGCACCCTTACTATGCACAGCTCCAAGAGAAGGCTGCGGCACTTTTCACGAACAGAGGTGTGGAGATAGACTTCGGCAACGGTATGCACAAGTACGTTGCGTTTGAGCGCTCCGCAAGCATGAGCAGAAATGCTGTGCTGTCATTTATCCGTGAGGACCTTTTCTGGAAGGTCACAGAGCGCATTCGCCTCGGCATGGAGATAACCAAGTGTCAGCTCAGCAAGCTGTACGCATACAACGGACTTATGCTCTCAGGCGGCATTCGTGTTGATGGAATAAACATCGACAAGCCGCACAGAGTTATCGTTGTGGATAATCAAAAACACACTGTTCACGACACAGATGTTATCACTGTTGAAGACGATGGCAGCGACAATGCCGTTCGGAAGTATCATCGTGTTGAGCACAGGGAGAGTGTGGATATTCTCGGTTATGACGGAGAGGGCATTATCTCCAAGGAGTTCGCCAAGGTCATCAATAAAAAGCTGAACGGCGAGCATACCTCGTTTCAGATACGACTGCCGTACATCAAGGGAATGCTGCATCAGATAGATATTCACGACTTTTTCAAGAGCGCAGGAGTTGTAACGCTCACCGACATCTGGGGAGTTGAGCACAAGGTTGCTGACGTTGATATTATCCTAACCAAGAGTATGTTCAAGGGCTACAGTTGGCTCTGCGATAACAATATGAGCTGGGAGGACTATTGGGACGCATTCCGCAGATACAGGCACGCTCTGTACATCTCTGGTGTAAGCAAAGACAGTCCGCAGAA
>NZ_FNWV01000015.1 GCF_900108555.1 Ruminococcus flavefaciens | reverse complement strand
GGGATATGTTCTTGTATAGTCAAGCTCAGTATAGCGGAATGCATACTGATTAGGGAACTGCTCACAGATACGGTCAAGTATATCAGGGAAAGTATAGTTGAGGATACGCTCCTTTGGCCACGGATACTGTCCGTCACCTCTCATGTTTGTCTGGAGAGAGTGCTTGTGGGCTTTTTTGTAAGGAGCCATATACTCAGCGAACTGAGGTATAACTATACCTGCGTCGCTAAGGTCTCTTGCCCATCGTTTTACCCATTCAAGTGAGATATAGCCGTTATAGTTGATAGTGTCAAGAGCTTCGATCATTGCCTTTACGGGAATATCACCTGTGCCCATGATGCGGTACTCAACTGTACCGTCCTCGCGCATGACACTGTCCTTTACCTGTATATATTTTATGTACTCGCCGAGATTTGCAACTGTTGTCTCGGGAGCTTCGTTGTTATAACGATATGGGTGGTGCATATCCCAGAGTGCAGCCACCTTGCGGCTCTTTACTCTGTCAAGTACTGCTGCAAGACGTGCTGTGTCTGAATATACGCCGTTTGTCTCTACGAGAAGTGTTACATTGTACTCCTCTGCGATAGGTACCAGCTTCCGGAGTGCCTCAACGATATAATCATCATCTATCTCATCAACAGGAGCCGGATCAAGATCAGCCAGTATTCTTATATAAGATGCATTGAGTTTCTGTGCAAGCTGTGCATATGCCTTTATCTCGTCCTCAGCTGCCTGATACTTATCCTTGAATTTAAGGCAGGCACCTGATGAAAGACATGGTATCTCAAGTCCCAGTGATTTTAACTTAGAAATGGTATTTGGCAGCTGTGCTTCTGTAAAAGGCTGGGCCTTAACAGAAAAAATCTCGTTTCCGAGACCTCTGATCTCAATTCCGTCAAATTTAAAATCCTTTGCCATTGAGTAGATGTCTGTCCACGACCATTCGGGACAAGCCAGAGTTGAAAATCCGATCTTCATTTTTATCATTCCTTTACATATTTTTAAGTACTAAAATTCATTAACGCCGCAAATTCTGTTTATAACATAGATGTCAGGATATTAGTGATAGCATTTTTCACCTTCCTTTGCTTGGAACGATAAAAACAAAACCCGTCCCAAAGCGTAAGATTGCTTTGAGACGGGTATTATACAATACTCGCGGTACCACTCAAATTGCGGATATAAAAATCCGCCACCTCTTCGAAGCCTGTCAACTTCTATGCACTAACGCAGCATTCACGGGAACCATCTACTGGGTGTTTGAACCTTTGGGAGTTCCGGCTCAGAAGGGAGAAGTACAGATTCCAAGCATTACTGATTCGCACCAACCATCAGTTCTCTGAAATGCTTTCGCCCTGACTATTCTTCGTCACAGCCTATGTTCAGGATTATATCATACAATGATCCGTTTGTCAATACCTTTGTCAGAAAAAATTTTTTTATTCTCGCAAATTTTGTTAGATTAAAATACAAAAATTCGTTTCATAACAGGAGTCAGATATATTGTAAGTCGTTTTAAGTTTTTCAGATATGCTTAGTAATTGTTGGTTTGTCAATGATATAAGACAAGTTAAATCAAAAAACTTTGCCGAATTTGAGGAGAGAGTTGATGTAATCGGCAGGTGAATTCCAGTTAAGAGGACGCATAGGAAAGTTATTGTATTTTCTGTTGTGAACAGCTAATTGCTTCTTGAAATCATCGAATGAATAGAACTTGTGGGTGGCATAAAAGTATTCGTTATCCTTACGGTGTGAACGCTCCAACTTGCCGTTATGTCGAGGAGTATAGGGCTTTATCAGTTTATGTTTTATTCCAAGCTGTTTTAATTCCTTTTCAAAAGATATAAGTGTTGGCTTCTCATAACTGCCAAGATGTTTTGTGAATTCAGCTCCGTTGTCGGTTTGAATGCATTCTGCTTTGAACTTAAAAGCTTTGAGCATATGCTTGAGGAACACAGCATAGCTGTAGGAACTATGCTACTCAAAGGCTTCTAAATAACGAAAGCGAAAATATTGTTTATCGCACTTTTTGATTGTTCGTAAGGTGTTCAGGTAGGTTCGCCAAATAAAAGCAGATTTTCAGCATAATTATTTATAAGTAATTATATACCGTTAAATGGTACTGGTCGCAAATTTTGACTTGATTTTCTCCTTATTTTGTTTTATACTTGAAAAGCATTAATTTTTAGGAGGAAATATGAAAATCACAAGACTTATTGCAGCTGCAATGTCAATGACATTTTTGCTTGGAACAGCTGCGGGTACGAACAATTACATCTTAAAAAATCATATGATAGTGAACGCAGAAGATACTGCTGTCGAGGTAAAATATACTCTCGGTGATGTTAACAACGACGGCAGCATAAACGCTATTGACGCTTCTTCAGTGCTTTCGCATTATGCATCGGCTTCTACTATTCAGGAGGGTGGATTTAATGAAGAACAGCTGATCGCAGCGGACGTAAATCTTGACGGAATAGTTGATGCAGTTGATGCATCATGTATTCTGGCGTACTACGCTTATGCATCAACTGCATCAGGGAATATCGTATCAATAGCTGAATTTATTCGATCAAGAGCAAATAAAGCAGAAGAGTTACCAGTTTTGAGCAGTTTCTCAGCGGAACCACATTATATTTACATCAATACGGAAGAAACTGTAAAATTCACAGTTAAATCTGCTGAAAGTTTTCCGAATGACACGGTATCTCTTTATGATGAAAACAATAATTTCGTGTCATATATGTTTGATGACGGTACCAACGGCGATGAGAAAGCTAATGACGGAATATATTCAAAGGATATCGTTCTCGGTTCAGATGATTTCGACAACATAAAATACTACGCCGCAGCCGGCAAGTATAAAAGTGATAAGCGCAATATATGCTTTTACAGAGATCTGACAGAAGATGATCTGAATGGTACTTTAGCTATTCTTGATGATATGAATGGTCTCACGTTTGCGGACGCCTGCACATATATAAAAAGCTCTGATAAAGTAAGAATCTTTTCAATAGATGAAGAAAACTCTTCGATAAGCTTTCAGAGTATTTACGGATATCATGCTTTATGGACGGAAGATTCCGAAGAAGATATAAGGACTTGCGGCAGAGGACAATTTTCATATCGAACCGATGAGTATGAGATAAATGAGGAAGATTTTGAAAAAGGTAACTACAGTATAATACAGAAATTGTATGATTACACTTTAGGCAGGCTAAAGGAATGTGATATAAAACTTGCTAAACATAGCAAGAAAAAAGTTGCAGTACTCAAGCAGACAAAATTCAAATATAACGCTGACGTTATGGTGCAGGTAGGTGACTGTATCGCACAGACATTAAACCTCGGTTCAAGTGAATATAAAAACGAAGATGAAATAAGAGACTCTCAGCTTACTGTTCTTGATGCTGATGAAACAGATGTTATTGAAGAGCTAAAGCATCTTAATGATTATAATACGGTTATATTCGATGCTCACGGCGGATATTTCGAACATAATGATGAATATGTATGCAATATTGCTACAGGAGTGGAAATTACAAAAGAAGAGAAAAAACAGATAAAGTTAAACCAGCATAAATACTCTCAGGACGTTTCAAGCTATAACTTAGTCATATGTGGAGAAAATGATCCTGAGACAAATAAAATAAGATATGAGCTTTTATTCACTCCGGGATTCATTAGTGATTACTACCCCGGAAGCAATGACCTGAGTGATTCGCTTTGGATACTTGGCGACTGCCATAGCCTGCAAAATGACGGATTTTACACCGCGCTGCACAATGCCGGAGCTAAAACAGTCATCGGTTTTTCCAATACTGTAAGTGAGCTTTATCGTAATAATGTTGTATTGGAAACATTGATAAACGGTATGATCTTATCCGCAGATACAGCCAATGACAGTTTAAGAGAAGCAGAATTAATGTTTGGCAGAACTGATCCGTATATTTATGATATAGAAAAAATAATTACCGAACCCGTTATAAGAGGAGATCTGAACTATCGCTTTGTAGATGAGATAAGTCTGAAGGACCTGTATGAGATCGAATCAACACAGGGTCCGATCAGTATCGGATTTCCTACTCTTGATACAGGAACAAGCTCTGATAAGAGAACTATAGAAATATTACAGAAGCTCTATGATAAATTAGACGGTGCAAAAAATGCTACATATATGACTTATGCAGGTGAAGTTGGACTTGCTTTCGGCCGTAAGTATAAGCATAATGGTCTGGATTACGGTACTTACGAGAGCTTCGACGAAATAATCAACTGTGCAAGATCAATTGAATATCCTTTTGAACTCATAAGAAAAAAAGCATACAATTCCAAATATCCGCTTGCAGATGTGGGCTATTATTACGATAATAACAAGGACCCATATATACACGGTGCAGGTTATACTCAGACTGAAAAGAAAGACGCTGACAATGACAACGAGGACGAATTGATAAAGGTACTGCATGATACTGCTAAAGGAAGTACTTTCAACCTTTTCAATATTATGCTTAACAGAGGCGTGAACAACGATCACTGGTATACAGGAAACTGCAATTCGATCATAACTGTGATAAAAGATGATTATTACTATGATACTCACAATAGTCATTATGGCTGGGATCATACCAAAGATGAATACAAGTTTAACTACTTCAAGAATAAACAGCTGGCAGATGAAAAAGGCATCACGATCGACGAAAAAGCTTCAGGCGGAGGATATGTATTTGAAAATCATATATTCTACATCATTGACCTGCGTGAAGGACATGATTATGATCTTGATGAGATCTGCAAACAATCGGGCGGTAGATATGTAAAGTATTCGGAAGCAAATCTCGATTATCTTATCGATCTGATAAATAAAAGAAGATAAGCTGATATGCAGTGATAGTAAATTAAAGTAAACAGTGTACAGAAAACAAATAGAAGATCTATAAACTATGATAAAACAACAGCTCCCGTAAGGGAGCTGTTGCTTTTAGATAATAAGTATTTATAAAAGTGCTTCAATTACTATTATCGTGGCTGTATTCTTCAAAAAATTCAGCAGCACCAGAAGTTATACATCTCGAAGAATATCATTGCGGATACGGTTATAAGGTTTCCTGTAAAGCATGACAGACTGCGTATTCTTCCGTAGGGGAGTTTCTTTTTTGTTATGAATGAGTAAGCGGCGGCAAGAAGAGCAGCTACGCATATAACCATACATATGATCTGAGTAATGCCTATGATCATGCCTTGGGTCTTGGTTAGGCCGTCAGTGTTTTCTTCATTTATGCGGAATATCACAATGGATATCATTGCTGCAAGTGATATTATCTTTGCAAACTGTCCTGCGGTGATGATGTGTGCAAAGGACAGGGGAGAAGCCTTGCGTGCTTTGTTGAGTTTGCGCTTTGCAAGGAGTATGAACAGTGAAGCAACTCCGCAGAGCATAAAGCCAGCAAGGAGACAGAGCTTAGGCACATAATGCTTTATTTCAAGGTATTCCGAGCAGCTGTTTACAATACCGTGTCTGCCGTCAGAATGTTCAACTATGCTGTAAATAGTATCATCGTAATATTCTTCGGAATGATATTCAAGAAATACACCGTCAGCGACCTTCGCAGCGTTTATACTGTCAATTGAGAATGCATCCATGTATAGTATGAATTTACCTAAGCCTGCTGCATGGGTACGAGTGTCTGAATAGTATCCACTGTAGGGCGTCAGATCAAATTTTTCATAGTTTTCACCGATATATTTTTTTGCCTTCAATCTGCCGAAAACAAATTGACATAAATAGTTCGGGAAATCATCACCGCAGTTTGAAAGACCTACAACTCCGAATTTTGATACGGGATCGAATTCCATATTAGCAACGCAGCCAAAAGTAGCTCCTGTATGTCCGAAGGTACGGGTATAGTTATATTCCTTAACGTCAAAGCCATAGCTGAAGCTGGGGATATCTGTGTTTCCGTAGAATGAGGAGCCTGAGAACAGCTTCTCCTGTGTTTCAGCATTCTTGAACAGTGGGTGGTCATCGTTGACTAAAGCCTGTGCGTAGGTGGCAAGATCGCCAAGAGTACCCGTTATTGAGCCGCAGGGATATAACTGATCATTGAAAAGGCAGGTGCCCTTGGACTTGAATTCTTCGATCATCTCTTCCTCTGTTGTTCCGTCTGCATTTTCTTGATAGTTGTTATGCGTGGATATTTCATAGCAGTTCATTTTCAGACGCTGCTCTCTTACCCACGGATTATCAGTGAAGTCAGGTCCTGCCGACGTGTGTTCCATACCGAGAGGCTCGAATATATTCTTGTGTACGTAGTCAACGTAGTCCATACCGCTGACACGCTGAACGATAAGTCCTGCAAGAGAAGCAGCCCAGTTTGAGTAAGAAGCCACCTCTCCCGGACGGTAGGTCTGAGCAGGCTCGACATTTTTTAGAGCTTCTTCAAGTGACGGCATTTCAGCCATATCCTCTGATGTGGAGTCGTAAAACTTCTCACACCAGCCGCCTTTGTGGTTCATTATGTCCATAAGTGTAATGGGATCGTCATATTTGAGGTGGCGAAAGAAATCATCGGGGAGATATGTGCGGATATCCTCTCCAAGGTCGATCTTTCCCTGTTCCCAGAGCTGCATGATGCTTACCCATACAAAGGTTTTGGAGATGCTTCCCCACTCGAATACGCTGTTTTCGTCCGCGAGGGTGTGCTCCTCGATATTTGTGCAGCCGTAGTAACGTGTATAGAGTATCTCGTTGTCGTGAAAAATAAGCTCCACACGAGCACTGTCGGTCTTGCTATGTTCGGTATTGTATGGATGTGCGTCTATTTTTTTCTGACTGCTTATAACCGAGCTGACCGTTGCTCCTGACGGGCATTTTAGTTCGTCATCATCTTCTGCAAAGGCACTGAATGGCTGAGTGCATACTGTAAGTACAGCCGCAGCAACAAGAGCGGCAGTTTTGTGCAGTATTTTTTTCATGTATATCCACCTCCTCATAGCTCACGTGCTTCATAATCCACTACCGAGCACACAAGCTGATAGATGGTGAAGCCGAAGCCAATAAATATAAGTGCGATACTTAGCAGCATACCGTTCATGGGAGCTGCCAGTGCAAATATCATATTTATAAACACTACAAATGTAGGCTTCAGTATATTTATATTGAATATAAAAATAATGGCAGCTGATACGGCACAGACCAGTGCGATACCACCTAAGAATTTAAGGAAGCTTCTTATCAGGGAGTTGCTCTTGCTTGAAATGCCCTTTTTGAAGTATCTTCTGTGCTGACCTGCCATGACCATGAGGGTAACAGCGAAAATAAACCAGAATATGGAGTTTTCCAGAGCTTTCATCTGAATACCTGTACCGAAACCGCTTGATTTTTCGTATAATTCATTAACGTCTTTTGAAAGAGTTGTTCCGTGGAAATCGCTGAATTTCTCCATTATGAGATACAGGATAAAAATAATTGCCGAAAAAACGGTATATATTCCGGTAGTCAGAGCAAAGCGCGAAATGACAATGCTTTTTCTGTCGGTAGGGATAACTGAGAATATTTTTCCTGCATTATGAGTCTTTTCTGCCATGGTAATAAAGGGCACGAGCATGACTCCAAGTACAACGATGCTGAATACCATGAATATGGCTTCCGAGAGCATTCCAATAGCTACGAATATAACAGTAAGCCCGAGAATAAGGAAGAATTTGCCTTTATTTCTGCCCTTTGCCGATATGAGATCGACTCGCATAAGGTCGATTATCTTTTTCATATTGTCCCTCCTTACAGTTCTTTGGTTGATGATTTTTTAACTGTGATCGTGCATAAAAGATAGGCTGCGGCTAAGGTGACCGCATTGAGTACAGCGATCGACAGCCATTTGCCTGCCGTAGTGGGTGGCAGAAGTATATTCTTTAATGCGTAGAGCATTTTGGTATATATCATAACAGAGATAAAAGTTGCTATTGCAGCAAATACAGCCACGACTATTATAAGCTCACGTATGGCAGCCTCAATGTTTTTTATCTCCGCGCGCATCTGTGCAAAGCAGAGAACTATGGTTATGAAGGCAAATGCCGCAGCGGCAATAAGATAAAGAGATCCGAATTTATTCTCCGGCATTTTTGTAAGATCTTCTGCAAAACTCATTAGTTTTTCGGGGAGGATCTTATACAGTGACGAGTTTCTTGTAATGAGAAAGCACAGAAACGCGAGAAGCTCACCAGCGAACATGGTAACGGTTATCTCAATGAAAAGAGCCTTTATTACAGCACTTCTGCGAACAGGCAGCATACCGTAGAGTCTTTTACAGCTTGAATTGTTGATCCCCTGTACGGGGGCGATTATCATTACAAAGCTAACGATACAGAAAATACCAATTGGTATGCTGAACAGTGCGGCTATGATACATACAGCAGTAAATATGGCTACATACGGCACAGTGAGCCTGCTGACGGAGATAAGATCAAATCTTATCATTTTCATTATGTCGTTCATATCTGTCCTCCTTTGCAACATAGACCAGTATTTCGTCGATGTTAGCCTTTTCAGTCTCAAGCTTGTCGGTGACATCGCTGAGATGCTCGGTGCTGAGAAGTGCGTCGAAGCCGTTTCTGTAGCCGTGGAAGCCTATGCACTTTTCACGCAGGGCAGAGGAGATGTCCTCTTCAGCACCTCTGAGGATAACGTATTTTTCGCTGAGTTCGTCTTTAGTTCCAGTGAACCAAACTCTGCCGTTGTGGAGAATGGTAACGTAATCGGCAATACGCTCCACATCAGATGTGATATGTGTAGAGAAAAGGACACTTCTGTTTTCGTCCTCGATGTATTCCGCAAGTATATCAAGGAGTTCGTCACGAGCAACGGGATCAAGACCGCTTGTAGGTTCGTCAAGTATCATGAAGTCAGCCTTGTGTGACAGTGCAATGGCTATCATCAGCTTCATTTTCATGCCCTTTGAGAATTCGCAGACACGTTTGTTGTCAGGAAGTCCGAAGGATTTCAGTCTGTTTGTGAATTCATTGCTGTCCCAGTCCTTGTAGAATGGTTTCAGCTGTTTTTCTATCTGTTTTGCAGTGAGGTGGTCTGCAAGGTAAAGGCTGTCAAAGACCACACCCAGCTTTTCCTTTATGGCTATTGTGTCTGTAACGCTGTCGAGACCGAAAACGCTGATCTTTCCGCTGTCTATATTTGCCATATTGAGTATTGAGCGGATAGTAGTGGTCTTACCCGAGCCGTTTTCGCCTACAAATCCCATTATATAACCCTTAGGCAGGGAAAAGCTGACATCTTTAAGTGCAAAGTTGTCGTAAGCTTTGTTGAGTCCTTTTATTTCCAGAATGTTCTCCATAAATCATTCCTCCATGAATTTTTTTAGTGCGGCGATGATGTCGTCATCGGAAAGTCCGGCATTTCTGCCGTTAAGTACGGCTTTCTCGAAGCCTTCTTCCATTTCACAGAGCATTCGCTCGCGCAGCAGTTCATTGTTGCGCGGAGCAACAAAGTACCCCTTGCCTGTGACGGAGATAATAAACCCCTCCTCGGCAAGGTCGTTGTAAACTCTTGTAGTGGTGATAACGCTTATCTTCAGATCTCTGGCAAGCTGGCGGATAGACGGCAGCTGCTCGTCCTCTGTGACGCTTCCCTCAAGTATCTGAGCTTTTATCTGCTGCTCTATCTGTTCGTAGATAGGCAGCTCTGATTTATTTTTTATAACGATCTTCATAGTGCACTCCTTCGTTATACTGTATATATTACCGTATATACAGTATAACACGAATATAGAAGTTTGTCAATATCATATCTGTAAATATTCTGTGATAGCATCGCAAATAACGTTTTTATCAGAATTATTAAATTAAACTCAATTATTCCTCACTAATTTTTATGTCTAAAAATAAAAAACAGCTCCCGTGAAGGAAGTGTTGATTTTTGATACCGTGCCTCACTGGCTTTATACTGTAATAGTGATGATAATACGAGTGACGAAGTAAGTTGCATTTCTAGGGCGGTAAGTTGTGTTTTTCATGGGGTAAGTTGCATTGACAGATTTAAAAAAAACGTGTTATCATTAATATATAAAACACAAGTTTACTATTTCTACAGTAATCTGTGCGCGCACCGCCTCAAAGGTGGGATACTGTCGAGCTTAATTTGTGTATGTTTTTATGAAGAAAATACTATAAAATGATTTACCCAAAATGTAAAAAATGAGGAGGAATACTATGAAACACTATTTGCGAAAATTTATCGCAGTATCTGCAGTAGCACTCACTATGATAACGGCACTTCCAGCGGGAATCGGAACATCAGAACTCATAACACCGATAACAGCTGCAGCAGCCACAATAACGTCGGGACAGATCGGTATCGAATACAAAGTTTCTGACGAAGTAACGCTCTACTTTTACCCCGATATGGAAAATCACCACATGGAGGTATGGGGAAGTAAGATCACGGGAGATAATGTTGAGGTAAATATCCCTGACACATTCACCTACAACGGCGAGGAATTCACCGTTACAGCTATACGCCCCCACGCATTCTACAATCAGACCAATCTCGGTTCAATACGAGGCAGCAGCGAGCATATCACCTCTATCGGTCAGGGTGCCTTTTATGGATGTACCAATCTGACAGATCTTTACATCAACAACCGCGGTGGCTACAGCTCTGTTGAATACATAGGTCCCTGCGCATTTGAGGGCTGTTCTTCACTTTTAAGCCTCGGCTTTGCAAGTTATACCGACGAGATAGGAGCTCATGCATTCTGGGGCTGCACAAGTTTATATAATATTTATCTTTATGATATAAAGACACTCGGAAACGCTGCATTTTATAACTGCTCGGGAGCAGATACGATCGAACTGTCACGTTCGGAGGAGCTGTCAAGGATACCGGATCATGCATTCTGGGGTTGCAGCAGTGCCAAGGAGATACATCTGCCCGAGAATATCTACGAGATCGGCGTACAGTCTTTCGCAGGCTGTACAAATTTCACCACGGTTAATATCCCCGATAATGTCACAACAATTGGCTCGGCAGCCTTTATGAGCTGCGATTCGCTGAGAAATGTCCTTATGTCGGATAGTATCATTTCAGTAGGTGACCATGCCTTCTTCCTGTGCCCGAATATGAAATACTTCGTCAGCAAGAATCCCAACGCCTTTCTCGGAGATTATTCCGTAGGCTGGCATCTTCTTGATAACGGTATGCCCGTAGCAAATGATGATTTCGTTGTCTGGAGCACCGGAAACGGCAGAGTAAAGAACTATGCCGCCAATAACGGTCTGACTTACCACGATATCAGCGACGCAGCATCTTTAGCATCAACACGCTACAAAAATTACGAGTGGGCAAAATCCAATAATGCATCTGCGTGGGGCTCAAACAACAAATACTACTTTGGTACGTATCATAACCCCTACGCAAATGGATATATCAACAAGCAGTTTAAAGGCATCTGCAACGGTTTGGCTGTTATCAGTGCTCTGACATCTCAGGGATATCTTTCGGTATCCGACTATGCACCACTGTTTGACAGAATCAAAGATATATCCGCAGGCGACACAATGCCGAGCTTCGTAAAGTCTTATGCTACAACAGTATGGGCAAATTCAGATGTATATTTAGATGATTACAACACAGAATGGTCCACTAATCATTTTGGCAAGGAAATGATGAAGTATGCGGAAAATATCACCTACGGGGCTGACGCAGCAATATTCGTTATAGATGGTACTTTCGATAAAGCCGGACACGCTATGGTATGCTTCGGTCTGGAGTTCAAAGACTATGCCTCCGACAAGAACACAGCCAAATGGAACGGCTGGGACGCAAGGTTCCTGATATATGATGTGAACAGACCGTCTCATAGCAGTTATGATTATTGCTATGTCAACTTCTCGGACGGAAGCTGGTATTGTAAACGTTATCTTGACTATGGATATGATACATCAAAAAACCATATCAGTATGACTCATTCTTATGATAAAATGGTATCAAGAAGCAATATGACACCGGATGAATTCTTTGATGCTATTCGCTATAATAATTCGTAATCTTCCAAAACATAAGGCTCAGAATTAATGATATAACTATAAGGACCGCCTGCACAGGCGGTCTCTTTTGTTACAATATTGAATTTCTTTTGCTATAGTTGAGTTTCCGTTTTTGTATTTACATTGTATAAGTGATATGATATAATAGGTTACAAGAAACGAAAAAGGATATATATGGGACAGAAAGAGATTATCTACAGGGAGAGAAATGTATAATGGTAACTAAGGAGGAATTAAAAAAAGCATTGATTGAACTGGGCGTTGAAAATGGTATGATATTGGAAGTTCACAGTTCGCTCAGCAGCTTTGGTAAACTTGAAGGTGGGGCGGATACGGTTATTGAAACTCTGAAAGAAGTGGTCAGTGAAGAGGGAAGTATATTTATGCCCGCTCTCAGATTGAGCAGAGAGCTTGAACTTTCTGAAGCTGATAAAAATCTTGGTATCACCGTAAAAATAAAGATACTCGATCCAGACGCTGAACGTACTGCTATGGGAATAGTTGCAGATACATTCAGAAAAATGACTGATGTGTATACCGGACGTGATACTATAAGTACATCCGGTTGGGGAAAACATGGTAAAGAGGCTCTGACAGGCGGACTTGATCATGCCATAAAGAACGGCGGAAAAGCACTACTTCTTGGAGTGGATATATACAAGTTTACAGCTATGCACTATGTTGAAGCAATAACTCCAAAAGATATCACAGAAAAATTTGCAACAAATAAAGAAATTGATAATTTATACCCACCTGATAAATGGTTCATTGAAGCAGGGCATCCTCCTGTAAAGGCATGGTATACCATACAAAAAAAGGCATACGAAAAAGGCTTAATAAAAGAAGCATATATAGGCAGCTGCAAAGCGATGTTCTTTGATATATTGTCGGTTGTGTCCATATATGAGAACGAACTGAAAACAGATCCTTATGGATTATGGGGGATGAAATGAATAGTAAAATATTGATAATAGTTACTTCCTTGTGTATGTTACTGTCAGCCTGCGGCAATAGGATAAGCTCATCTGAAAACGTTCAGTCGGAAGTTCAGACAACTACTGTTGCTGAAACCATGACCTATCAGCAGGTAACGCAGGAAAAAGCCAAGGAAATGATGAAGGCTGACGACGGACATATTATCGTCGATGTGCGGCGGCAGGACGAGTACGACAGCGGTCATATCCCCGATGCAATATTGATTCCAAATGAGTCTATTGGCACTGAAAAGCCGAAGGAACTGTCAGACCTTGATCAGGTCATTCTTATATACTGCCGAAGCGGACGCCGCAGCAAAGAGGCTTCTCAAAAGCTGGCAGATATGGGTTATACGAATATCTATGAGTTCGGCGGAATCATTGACTGGACGGGCGAAATAGTTACAAGTCCTTGATATTAACCACGGCTGGCTTGTTTTGTACTTTTCATAAATGGTATTATAAACAGCAATGGCATTGTTGCGAAAAGAGAATATATGTATCTGAACTCAGAGTATACGGGCGTGGCTATCAGAAGAGTCGCCCATACTCCGAATACAGGTAAATACGCCAGAAGAACAGTTTTTCATGGCGTAATGATGCTACACAGATCATAAATAAAAATATCTACACATTCATGCCTATACTCCAGAATAGTCCTAAAAACGGAGTATGTTTATACGCGTTTGAGTAACTATCCATAAAATTGTTGTAAGTATTTGAAGCTACCGTTTCAGAAAAATCAAATTGATCATCATTTCTGTTAACAGCAAATACCCAGTATGGAGAATCAGGGTACCAATAGCCGTATGTCTGATTGACATATGTTTCAAGGTAAAGGTTTGGATTGGCAATGCCCAATTCTAAAAAAAAGCTTGATATACTCTTTTTTATGTTCAACGATATATTCCTGATTTTTACTTGCTCTAACAAGACTCTTGATGTCATCTGAAATGAACGGATAATAACTATACGTATTGAAACAAAGGAAAGCAATACGGATTTTTACATTGACAATGCTTATGTTGCAGAAGCCGGAGTTCGCTCCTATATGAATAAACTTATTGAAGAAAGTACAGCTGAAAGCCAAAAAGGCGATATAAACTCAGACGGTATCGTTGACGTATTTAACATTATTCCTCTCAGAATAATTATCCTTGATGTTTTTTAAGGCGAAGAGTATTATAATTTCAGTGCAGATGTTAACTGTGACGGAGAAGTTAGTATTTCAGATCTTGTATTTCTGCAAAGGGTTATTCTTGGCATTGAGAGATCTGCTGTTGCAACACCACCAACTACTATTTCAACAACGACCTCTTTTTCTTATACAACTACTACTGCTGCAACAACTACCGAGAATAACGTTCAGAATACAACATCTCAAACTTCAGCAGCAAGCTATAAGCATATAACTCAGGAAAAAGCCAAGGAAATGATGCAGGCTGACGACGGTCATATTATTGTAGATGTGCGTCGTCAGGACGAATATGACAGTGGGCATATCCCTGATGCGATACTTATACCGAATGAATCAATAGATATATATCAGCCTAAAGAACTGCCTGACCTTGATCAGATCATTCTGATATATTGCCGAAGCGGTCGCCGCAGCAAAGAAGCAGCTCAGAAACTTGTTGATATGGGTTATACGAATATCTACGAATTCGGCGGTATCATCGACTGGGACGGAGAGATAGTTACAGATCCATAAAAACGAAAAGATCAAATCAAAACCACCCGTTGAAAGGGTGGTTTTGATTTATGCTGTAAATTTTGGTTTTGAAAAAAGTTAAATCGTCTATTCACTTGGAATTATCAAAATAATTTTTAAAAGTACTTGACAAAGTGTAACGCAGTTGATATAATTGTATAAAAGGTAGTTATACAATTTAGACTTTGCTATCCGGAAAGCAGGTAAAGTTATATAACCACAAGGAGTGTACACTGAAATGAATATCAACATTAGCAACTCATCTGGCGAGCCTATCTATATACAGATAGCAAACCAGATAAAAACTATGATACTGGAGGGAAAACTCAAAGAGGGCGAAGCTCTGCCCTCTATGCGGATACTCGCAACTGAGCTCCGTATCAGTTTCATGACGACTAAACGCGCTTATGAGGAGCTTGAACGTGATGGCTTTATTGAAAGCTATACTGGAAAGGGCTCTTTCGTAAAGGCGCAGAACATAGAGCTTTATCGTGAAGAGCAGATCAAACGTATAGAATCTCTACTCATGGAAGCAGGCGATTCAGCACGCAAGATAGGCGTTACAATGGAGGAACTTCATGAATTGCTTGACCTTGTTAACGGAGGGGAATAATATGAATGACTATGTAAACGCTGTTGAGATCAAGGGCGTTACAAAAAAATATGACGGCTTTACTCTTGACAATATAAGTTTTGATATACCTAAGGGCTGTATCATGGGCTTTATCGGGCAAAATGGTGCTGGCAAGACCACGACTATACGAAGTATGCTTCATATCACCAATATTGACAGCGGTGAGATAAAACTCCTCGGTCTTGACCATATAAAGGACGAAACGGAGATAAAAAAGCGTATTACCGTAGTATTTGACGAGCTGCCGTTTCATGATGTATTCAATGCAAGGGATATGGCACGAATCTTCGAGGGTATGTACCCTGAATGGGATAATGACGCATATTTAAAGTATATCAAGCGTTTTCAGCTGCCAGAGAAAAAGAAAATAGGACAATTCTCCAAAGGTATGAAAATGAAATTACAGATAGCCTGCGCCCTATCCCATAATGCAGAGCTTCTTGTTATGGACGAAGCAACTACAGGACTTGACCCTGTTGTACGTGACGAGATACTGCACATCTTCATGGAGTATATGCAAAACGGCGAGCGTTCTATCCTGATGTCCTCGCATATCACCTCCGACCTTGAAAAGATAGCCGATATGGTGACGTTCATCGACAAGGGAAAGATTTTGCTGACAGGCTACAAGGACGAAATTATCGAGATCCACGGTATCCTCAAATGCGGCAAGGAGAAGCTCGCGGAGATAGACGATGAGGACATCGTCAGCATACGCACAAACAATTTCGGTGCGGAGGTCATGGTGAACGACCGTGAGAATGCAGGCTGCAAGTACCGTGACTGCGTGATAGATCCTGCAAGCCTTGACGATATCATGCTATACTATGTTCACCGTGACGCAAAGGAGTGGTCGTAATGAAACTATACAGATCGCTTATATACCGTGAATTGAAGCTGACACGCAAACGCGGTCTCCTGATGCTGATACTGTTTCTGCTGCTGGCGCTGCTGATGATATCACCAATTTTCTTCGGCTTTTTCTCTATGGCTGTCGAAGGCGAGGATTCACCTAAGGATGTGATACCTATTTTCGTGGTGACAATCGCACTAACAGGCGGTATACTGGCAGGCACAAATAACGGCGTACAGAAGGCGGACATCAGCTCAGGCTGGAAGCGGTATTCCTTTATTCTTCCGCCTACAGCGAGACAGCAGGCGCTTTCAGATTTGCTGACAAAGCTGTGCTATGTCCTGTTATTCGGATTTTTGTCAGCGGCTTTTGCATTCATATACACCACCATAGCGGATTATAACAACATTGCTGTCATGCTGAATGTTTATTTCGGAGCAGTCTGTGCGACGATGCTGGTCGACCTCGCATACAGCTATATCATGATGTATGCAAATGATAAAGATCAGATGAAGCTGATAGGTATCCTTGCGTTTGTCGGTGCAGGAGCCATTTTTAAAGTTTTCGGCTTGTTCCCTGGCTTTAATAAAACTGAGCAGACTGCTGAGGACGGTGCTATGATATCGGAGGAAGCAATCAATAGGTTGGAGGCTGTGTTATGCTCGGGGAAAACAACATTATGTTTAGCAGCTGCATTTGCTGTGATATGTGTACTATTCTTCCTTGTGATGTGGCGGTCGCACGAAAGGAGAGAGCCGTAATGACGGGACTTGTTTACAAGGAATGGAAGCAGAACCGCTGGTATATTCTCTCTATGATACTCTGCGGAGCTGCTCCGCTGCTCGTACTCTTGTTTTTTCACAGCCAAATATCAGACATCGGCGAAGCTCCGCTGCGTATCGGCGGACTGATAGCAGGCTTTCTTACAGCAGGAGCTTTGCAAATGCTGGTACTCCGCGGCGATGACCGCAAGCTGTGGGGCTACTGGATAACCGCAACACCAGACGGCTACAATGGCTTTCTGCGTGTGAAGTATGAGATGATATTTGCAATGATAGTATTGTTTCTGTTCACGCTGCAATGTGTGGACAGAGGGTACTGTGCTTTTGCCGCTGATATGGGGAATACAGAGGTTGCAGAGATAAGCGGCATTGCCGTTTTGCTGTGCTTTGTGCAGATACTTCTCCGTGCGATAGATATTCCGTTCGTATATCGCTTCGGCAGTAAGAAGGGCAGCTTTGTAAAACTGATATGCATGATCGTGCTTACTATTATTCTGTTGGCACTGCTTTTTCTGAATATAGACCGTCTTGATACATTCTTTGATTCTTGCAAAAAGGTGTTCAGTGTGCAGAACAGTCCGCTGATACTGTCAGTCGGTCTGGTGTTGTGTCTTGCGTTGTATTACATCTCCTACCGTATCACTTGCAGGCTGTATCTGAAAGGGGTGGAGCAGTATGACCGCTAAAAAAGAGTGTGCAAAGCGGCTCGGTATCTATCTGCTGATAGTGTTTGCTTTCATGCTGTTCTACATTCTTTGCGCCAAGCTCATGCACCAATCACATACGGTATACTACATCATATACATGATATTTTCATTTTCTCCTGCGATAGCAAGCCTTATCACAAGAGCCGTTACCAAAGAAGGCTTCCGCGATATGAAACTGCATCTGCACCTTACAGGCAATATCAGGTATTATCTGCTTTCATTCGGACTCCCTCTGATATGTCTTTCTTCGATGTTTCTGCTCCCTGTAATTGTCAGCGGTCATGCTGACTGGCTTGGGGGATTCACTTTCGGCAATGTTCTATCAAATGCATTTCTACTCATTTCATTTTCCGCTGTGCAGTCTATTGGTCTGCTCGGTGAGGAGCTTGGCTGGCGTGGATATATGAATCAGAAAATGGAGCCGCTACTCGGTACGGTAGGTACATGTCTGGTCGGCGGTATCGTATGGGGACTGTGGCATTTTCCTATGGATATCTCAGGCTATCTTGATGGAAACAGCACGTTCTCAGAAGTGCTCGTTTCAACATTCGGCAGGCTTGCAATGCTTACCTGCTTCGGGACGTTTCTGATTTGGCTGACAAAAAAGACAGATAGTGTTTTTCCTGCGGTGATTGCTCATTTTATGTATAATCAAAGTCAGTTTACTTTGACAGAGCTTTTATATATGGGCAATATCTCCGAAGATATATCACTGCCATTATGGACAGATATTTTGAGATATATCCCTACGCTCATCATAGCAGTGATATTTATAATATTACTTCTGCGAGACAAGAAAAAAGATATTAAGGATAATATAGCAACTATATGAATGAAGTTAGCTCCCATAATGGAACTAACTTCTATATTGTGAAAATGCATTAACACTATTCCTCCAAGTATTTGACTACATCGAAACCGTATTTCGTCTTGTTTTTGTAAAAAAGGATAAGTTTGATATTATCTGTGTGCATCTGCGCAGCTGCTAATACTCCACGATACATATCAGCCTTATGGAGCTGAGAACATCAACTGCCGTATGTACGTGGTTGACGGCTGGTTCAGTGATGTTACAGTAAAGTCAAATCAGGTCGATTACGGTGGAGGACTTGTTCCTGTTGATAAAAAGTATCAATACAACTGCGGCAACGTAATTATTATCCAAGAAACGCTTGCTTTTTAAAATATAAAGACGATTTATAAAAAAGCCTGAGAACAGTATTTGATGTTTTCAGGCTTTTTCAGATTTTATGATTTTTCTGTAGTCCGAGGCAGTCATACCTTTTTTCTTTCGGAAGAGCTTCATAAAATGTGAAGCATCGGGGTAACCGCATTTCTCAGCTATTTCGCTGACGTTGAGAGATGTGTTAACAAGTAACCTTTCTGCAAGTGCAAGACGAGCGGAAATAACATCTGCGTTAAAGCTTATATTGAGGAACAGGCGGTAGAGATGCTGAAAGTAAGAAACGCTTATGCCTATTTTTGAGGCAGCTTTTTTCGCGGTCCAATCAAGCTGCGGCTCTTCGTAGATATTGTATTGCAGCTCGCGTAGCTTCCCAAGAAATTCACTGGTGTTTTCTGTGGAGGAACTCCGCATATCCTCAAGCTTTTTTTCAAGCTGCGCAATCATATCAGTTGGAGCTGTATTGCTGTCGGTTACTACAGATAAATGCCTGAGCATAGCCGATATGCTAATGTTCTGCTGCATCTCTATCATTTTCAGATTAGATTTCAGTGAGTTTATGAAGAGCTGCTCTGGGAAGTCGTAATCGTCACATTCGCCTATGATTATAAACTCCTCACTGCCTGTTCTTGCAGCAAGCTCACCCCTTGCGCACGAAAGGTTTACTGCCTGTGCAAACGAGACTATTATCTGACGGACATACTCATTGCCGTACTGCCCACGGTACTGCTCAGCTCCCTCGATACAATAGAGAACACCGTAATAGTGACGGTCAGAAGCAAGTGAGTCGGTACGTGATATAAGTCCCTTACGGCTGAAAAGTCCAGTGAGGATATCACGCTCAGAGAGACGCTGTATCTTATCGTTGAGGTATCTTTCATAGTCAAGCATACGAACGCGCTCTATGGTGTTTGCAGCAACCTGACAGAATTCACCGTAGTACTGCTCAAAAACTATGCTGTCCGAATACCTGCGGACACAGTATCCGAAATTCCTGTCGAGATAGTGCAGGGGAGTGAAGATATATGCGGAAGGCTGGTTTGAAAGCTCCTGCTGAGGTATCATCGTATCAAGTGTAAATTCCTGCTGAGATATGTCGCACCTGCCATTGCAGTACTTCATACGGCAGAACATTTTATCTGTGTAGACGCTGCCCGAGTTCTCCTCATCGCCGCTGCAAAGGCAGAGGAAGAAGTCGCTTTTCGGATATAGGAGATATGCATTCTGTGCAAGGACTATTGCGCACTCTTCCATGTTCTTGACATTGTTCATCATGGAAGAGTAATTGCTGTGCATAAATATGCTCATAGTCATGTCCCTTGCAAACATTTTATCACTGATGACTGCATCATCGGAAGTATCTGCCTTGCAGCCGCAGCTTGCTCCAACTTTAACGCCAGGGCGAACCTCTATGGGATTACAGGGGCTTTCACCGCTTATGAGCTTATGTATGCGGCATACAGCTTCTATACCGTTTTCCTTGAAGCCGTTGCCGAAAGTGGTAAGTGACGGGTGATAGCTGCTGACATCAGGATTTCCGTCATAACCGCCCACGGCGATATCATCGGGAACATTAATACCATTTTTTGCAAGTGAAAGACAGAGCTGTAAAGCCATGTAATCATTTCCGCAAACAATAGCCTGCGGACGTTCTATCTCGCCATTTGCGATTCGTGCCGCAAAGCTCTTGGCGTAGTCTACCCAGAAGTCGCCGTAGAACACATGATCCTGTCTGAAAGGTATGCCATTTTCGGCGAGAGCGTCCTTGTAGCCTTCTATTCGTTCGGTGGTATGTATCACGTGCTCCGGACCTCCGAGACAGTATATCTTTTTAAAGCTATGTACTCTTATGAAGTGCTCTGTGAGATGTTGAAAATTCTCTCTGTTGTTTTGCAGGCAGCTCTCAAAGCGGTCACTTACATAATCGAGAGCAATTACCGGTATACCCTTTTCAAAGAGCATATCCTCTAACTTTTTTGACAGAGAGCGGCTGTAGAATGAGCCTAAGTCAATGATAGCTCCGTCGAAGCTGAGCTGCTTGATGAGGGTGTAGATATTTTCATCGCCTTTAAGGTGTTCGGTCTCGTTATCGAAGTTTACGAAATGTGTCAGCACTATAAAGTCATAGCAGAGAGCGGCAGACTGCTGATACATGGCTTCTATAAGACTGGTCTGGTAGAGTTTTTCCACATTTACGGTTATGAATGCTATTCGTTTTCTCATGAGTGTCACCTCTTTTATCTGATTATAGCACATAAATCGTCGGAAATCAACCATAAAAAGCTGAAATGTACATAAATTCAGTTGGAATTTTCATTGAAATTTACATTTATTTGTTCTATAATAATACTAACATGAACTGAAGCAGGGGACAGCTTTCCCTGCAAATTCTAAACTGTATAGAAAGGAAGTTTTTATTATGAATAGTTTCTTTAAGAAAGGCTGTTCCGCTGCTCTTGCAGCAGTTACTCTTGTTTCCTCAACTATGGGAAGCACCATTTTCAGCACATCTGCTGTCAGCTCAAGCATTCAGCAGTTCGCGGCCGAAAGCACAGATAGCGCGTTCACTATTCCTGCTGAGGTATTGAGCTCAGAAATCAGTGTAACAGATATCGGCGATTTTTCTGTTCCGCTTCTTACAAGTAATAAGGTAGGAGCTTCGAGCTACAATATCCCTGATCTCAATATCCCTACAAAGTCTGTTCCTGAGACTGAGGGCATCAAATTCGTAAAAGATATGCGTCTTGGCTGGAACCTTGGAAATACAATGGACGCTATTGACGATACAGGCTGGGTAGGCAGCGAAATGGGTATCGAGACCTGTTGGAACGGCGGCTACAAGACATCAAAGAAGATGATAGACACCGTAAAGGCGGCAGGTTTCAGAACCGTACGTATCCCTGTTTCATGGCACAACCACGTTGACAGCAATTACCAGATCACAAAGCAGTGGATGGACAGAGTTCAGGAGATCGTTGACTACGCTATAGATGACGGTATGTACGTTATCCTCAACGTTCATCATGATAACGACGCAAAGTATATGTACCCTGATACTGCTCATTACAATCAGTCTAAGAAGTACATGACAACTGTCTGGTCACAGATAGCAGACCGCTTCAAGGAATATGACAACAAGCTCATTTTTGAGACCATGAATGAACCGCGTCTTATAGGTCATCAGAACGAATGGTGGATCAATCCGTCAAACGCTGACTGTATTGACGCTATAAAGACCATCAACAAGCTCAATCAGGACTGTCTTGACACTATTCGTAAGTCAGGCGGAAACAACGGCACAAGATACGTTGCAGTTCCCGGTTATGACTGTTCAGTCGACGGTGCTACCAATGAGAATTTCCAGATACCTAACGACAGTGTACAGAACAGACTTATCGTAGCTGTTCACGCATATCTGCCATACGGTTTCGCTCTTGCTGAGGAAAGCGATTCCCAGAGTGTTCGCAATTTCAATATCAATACAGACACAGGCGAGATAAATCAGGCGTTCGATAAGGTCTACCAGAAGTACACATCAAAGGGTATCCCTGTTTACGTTGGTGAGTACGGCGCAAGAGAAAAAGGCAACAACGTTCAGGACAGAGTTGACTGCGCTGCATATTTCACAGCATATGCTTCATCTGTAGGCGTTACCTGCTGCTGGTGGGACGATATAAGCTTCATGCTTCTTGACAGATCAAACTGCACATGGAAACGTCCCGAAATAGTTGCTGCTATCAACAAGTACGCAAGAGGAGAAGCTGAGTCTACTATCGTTACTTCTGTTACAAATCCGAATGAGATAGTGACCACGACTACATCTGTAAATGTTTCCGACAGCGAAAAGATCTACGGTACAGACAACGGAAGCGGCACAGTAAACTTCGGTACAAGTATCGGCGAAACAGCATTTGTAGCCGTTCAGTTCGCAGGCAATACAAACTTCATGAACGGCTGTCTCGGCTTCTCACCACAGCTCAACGGTAAGAATTACTGGGTATCATACGTTTGGGAGGCTAAGAAGTCTGGCACTATTACTCTTGACATGAACAATCCAAAGCAGGTAATGGATGTATCCACTGACCCTGCCGAGGCTGTTACAGATGCTGATGTAAAGAAGCAGCTTATCGAGATGATAAAGAAAGAAAAGTCCGCACTCTTACAGGCTTGGTATGCTTCTGACAAATCAGGCAAGGAGATCACTCCTCCTGCTTCGGGAGCCGAGAGCATAAAGGCATTTATTATATCCTCAAACGGCTCACAGCAGACAACAACTACTACAACTACTTCCGCAACTACAACATCGACAACAACTACAACTTCAACTGTTACTTCAACTTCGACTACATCGACAACCACTGTTACAGAGCCTGTGACAACAACAACTATCACTAATGATACAGTTGTAAAGGCAGACAAGTACGGCGATGTAAACTGCGACGGTGACATAGATATGTCAGATGTTGTACTCATAATGCAGTACCTTGCAAATCCGAACAAGTACGGTCTGAATGGTTCAGACGTCAAGCATATCACTGAAAAAGGACTTGCAAACGGTGATGTTGACAAGTCCAGCGAGGGTATCACAGCAAATGACGCTCTCCGCATACAGGAGTACCTTCTCAATAAGGTGGCTTCTCTTGATATCGCATAATGCTTCATAATTGAACTGCCATATAAAAAACTCCGCTGTATATCAAACAAAGCGGAGTTTTTTATATGCAGATGTGACATTTATATTTTTTTGTTCGTTTGTTATAAATGGAATGTAAATGTCAAACATATCAGTTTAAGTTTTTTCAGTCTATTTGAAAACTGAAATGATGTGTATTTGATTTTATTTACAAAACATGATATAATTTTAAAGTTGTTTTTAGCAAAGTAATTTTGGGAAGGATTTGATAAAATATGAAAAGAACAACATTTAAACTTACACTGGCTTTTACACTTGCAGTATGCTCACTGGCAGGCTGCGAAAAAACTGATTCAGACTTCAAAAATGACGAAAAAAAGAACACGACTACTTCCGCTTTAACGACTGCATTGGTAACTTCAGAAAGCAGTTCGACCACTGTCACGAATTTGGCTGATATAACAGATGCTATTCAGCAGACTCAAACTGAGACGGCTCTGACTGATCAAACTGAACCCTCTCAGACAGATAAAACTGATGATACAACCGTTGAGCAGAATGGAAGCAAATCAGATACTATTACAGAAAAGCAGGCATTTGATGCAATCCAAAATTATTGTTTCATTAGAAATCCTAATTTAAAAAACATGGTGGATTCGGGCGAATATAATATATATTGGGAAGTTCATACAAATGACGCTAATGAAATAGTAGTATTGTACAGATCTTATACTGCTGCACAAACACGCTATTATATTGATCCTGTTTCAGGAGAAACGTATGTTACCGAGTTAGTTCCGGGAATAATAGATGAGGAACAGCGTACAGAAGAAAGCTTTAATATAAGAGACTACTTAGCTTAATAATTCATTTTTTACCTGTAATAACATAATCAGGAATGTATCCTCAATATCCTTGTATAGGTCAAGGATATTGAGGATACCGTTATGTGAACAGCCTGACAGCAGCTTGTGTTTACAGTCCTTCACAGATTTTAATCTGAGTAAATGTGAGAAGGTTAAGACAGGTGTCATTAAAACAAAAAAGCAAAATAATTTATAAAGTGATGTATTTTAAAAACTTTTAATATACAAATAGTATTTTATTGGCAGAACCATATTACCTGTTTTGAAAAACTAAACAAACTGTAAATGTTGCAAACTTCGTATTGACGAGCTAAATGATTGATGATATAATAACGGTATAGAGAATACATTGTGTATATAAAATGCGTAGGAGGGGTATATAAATGTTGCATAACACATTTTATCCTGCCGAGGACGGCAATACGGAAACTATCGTTCTGCTGCATGGTTTTGGAGGCAATTCACGTATTTGGAAATATCAGCTGCCGTTACTTTCAAAACATTACAATGTTCTTACTATTGATCTTCCAAGTCATAATGAAGGTAATCTTAGGCTGTCACAGCTCGAAGTCAGTTTAGACGCAATAAGCAAAGAAATACTTGCGGTATGTGATCAGCATTCTATACGTCACTCTATATTCATGGGAGTATCGCTTGGTACGATTTTTGTAAAGTATATTCAAGCATTTTATCCTGAATATGTTGACTTCGGAATTCTTGTGGGCGCAGTCGCAACTGTAAATACTCTGCTTCACGGCTGCGCACGTCTTTTTTCAAAAATAGGGGACAAACTTCCGTTTGCTACAGTTTACCATGTTTTCAGCTGGATAATTATGCCCGGAAAGCGTAATGAAGAAAGCCGAAGCATCTTTCGTAAATGTGCTATTGCATTGAATAAAAAAGAATTTAAGTTATATATGCATATTTTTAATCAGGCTTTTCGTTTCAGCAAATTATTTGAAAAGGAATATCATCCTGAAAACATATACATTTCAGGTAAGCTTGATTCATGTTTTCTGCGTCGTACAGTACGGGAAGCTAAGAGTACCTGCGGCAGAATGATACAGATGGCAGCCTGCGGTCATGTATGCAACATAGTACAGAAGGAGCGTTTTAACGAAATTATGCTGAAGGTACTTGACAGGAATTATACTGTTATAGCTGAATAGTAAAGGTCTGTCACTTATATTTGAATTTTTCTCTGTCCGCCAGAATTGAAAGCCGGTATTTCGATGAAATATCGGCTTTCTTATATACATTTATCTGTTCACAGGTAAAAACACACGAAAGATAAGAGTTTCTCTATTTGAAAAGTGTTAAAATAGGAAAAAATAACTTAAAAACGCAATACGCTCTGAAAAACACTTGACAAGGCGAAAGAGAACAGTGTATACTATTAATGTTAGTATACACTGTTCATTTACTTTTTTCGGGAGGTGAGTCTATGCCAAGAGACAAGACACAGAGCCATGAAAGGATCATTGAGGCTGCAAAAAAAGAGTTTATGGAGTACGGCTTTACAGATGCTTCGCTGCGAAGAATAGCGACTGAGGCAGGCATACAGGTCGGCGGTCTGTATAAGCATTTCTCAAGCAAGGAGGAAATGTTTGCATCGCTGGTAGAGCCAACGATAGCAGGACTTATGGATTGCTTTCACGGAATAGAAAACGACTATTTTGATGAGATAGGCAAGGTAGCAGCTGAATCTATATGGAAAGATCAGATGGAAACTGTCAGATTTATGGGATACATCTATGACCATTTCGACGAGTTCAAGCTGATAGTTTGCAGATCACAGGGGACAAAATACGAAAACTTCACTCATGACATAGCAAAGCTTGAGGAAGAAGTAACAATAATATATATGAACGAGTTGAAGAAAAGTGGGATAGCTGTCAATGACGTAGACGAAAAGGAATTTCATCTTCTTGTGACAGCAAGTGTTGAAGCAATTCTTCAGGCAGTCGTTCATGATTTTACAAAAGATGAAGCCATGCACTACGCCCATACACTTGAAAAATTCTATCTTCCGGCGTGGAAGGCTTTATTTGATCTTTAATACTAATAATCAAGGGAAGCGCTGTATCTGCGTTTCCCTATAAAAAAGCATATGCGTTAGTTGTTACAAACAACAATAAAATGGAGGCGGATCATCATAATGAAAAAGAAACGGAGTCTATTATCCTGGATACTTGAATTTGCAGGAAGTAAGAAAGGATATTTCGGAGGGAGTGTTTTACTCGCTGTTTTTGGCGTGGCAGCATCATTTATCCCATATCTTATAATGGCTGATATTGTTGAAAAGCTGCTGGACGGCAACAGAGATTGGGACTATTACCTGAAACAGACATTGTTTATGGGCATATTCTGGGTGATAAGGATCACTCTGCACTCTTTATCAACTTCCTTATCTCATGCAGCAACATTTACCGTATTGGGAAGCATCAGAAAACAGCTATGTGAAAAGCTTTCAAGGATACCGCTTGGCTCGGTGCTTGATGACAACAGCGGAAGCTACAAGAACATCATTGTTGAAAGAGTTGACTCAATGGAAACGACTCTGGCACATATTGTACCTGAGTTTACGGCAAATCTCTTGCTGCCTGTCATTATGTTCATCTACTTGCTTACGCTTGACTGGCGTTTAGGATCAGCTAATCTTGTAGGTGCAGCGATCGGTCTTGTCTGCGCTGTGATCATGTTTGCCAAAAGCAATGGCTGTTATGAATTATCCATTGAAAAGACAAAAAAGCTCAATGATACCGCTGTGGAGTATATCAATGGCATAGAAGTCATAAAAGCATTCGGAAAGACGGGCAGTTCGTATGAGAAATTCGTAACAGCTGCAAGAGAAGGAGCAGATGTTTTCATCGACTGGATGCGCAGATGCATCTGGCCGCAGGCTGGAACGATGTCATTTTTGCCTGCAACTTTCTTAGGCGTTCTGCCTATAGGGCTGCTGCTGGTAAAGAACGGCTCACTGACTGCTGTGAACTTCATTACAGGCATCATTCTCTCGGCAGGACTTATAACACCCCTTGTTGTGGCGTTTTCTTACATTGACGATATATTAAATATGAAAACGATCTTCGGTGAAGTGACCGAGATCATCGAACGTAAGGACATGGTGAGACCTGCTGAGCTGACAAAGAAGCCGGTTGGTTCTGACATAAGGCTCTCGGATGTTAGATTTACCTACATGGATAAGGAAGTTCTGCACGGTATCAATATGGAGATAAAACAGGGGGAGGTCGCAGCAATTGTTGGTCCTTCGGGTTCGGGAAAGAGTACTATCGCGAGACTAATCGACTCACTGTGGGATACTGATTCAGGTGATATTACATACGGAGGCGTAAACATCAAAGAGCTGCCTCTTGATTACTATATGGGACAGATATCCTATGTGGCACAGGATAACTACCTTTTCGATATGTCGGTAAAGGAAAACATCAGGCTCGGCAGATCAGGAGCAACTGACGAGGACTTTATCAATGCGGCAAAAGCTACAGGCTGTCATGAGTTCATCATGGGACTTGAAAACGGATATGATACAGTGGTCGGCGGCGCAGGCGAACACCTTAGCGGAGGAGAGCGTCAGAGGATATGTATTGCAAGGGCAATGCTCAAAAATGCTACCGTGGTAATACTTGATGAAGCTACCGCTTACACTGATCCCGAAAACGAAGCACTTGTGCAGTCAAGCGTTGCAAAACTGATACAAGGAAGAACACTTATCGTTATCGCTCACCGACTTTCTACTATCGTAGATGCAGATAAGATATTTGTCATCAACAAGGGAAATATCGAAGCTTGCGGCACACAGGAAGAACTTCTGAACTCATGTGGGCTTTATCGTAAAATGTGGGAAGCACACAGTCTTGTCAAGGATAACGATAACGGAAAGGAGAACGCATATGCTTGAAATGATAAAAAAATTCTTTGGCTTTTGCAATGACAGGAACAGAAAAAAATTCCACAAGTCTATCGTGCTCGGTGTGATAGAAGCTATGTTCACTGCCATGAAAATACCTGCTGCATTTGTTGCGATCAAGGCAGTTCTTGACGATAATATCGACACAAAAGCTATCCTTACAGTCATCGCGCTGATGCTGATAAGTACACTCGGAAAGACGGTGATAAGCCGCTTTTCTACAATGATGCAAACAGAGGGCGGATATGATACTGCTGCACTCAAACGAATTGAAATAGGTGAGCATTTACGTTATCTGCCTATGGGCTACTTCAATGATACAAGCCTCGGACATATTACCTCGGTCGCTACAAACACAATGGAGCAAATGGGTGATATCGCAACCCGTGCAATAATGCTTGTATTACAGGGCGGCATAACGACTGCTGTCATCGCTCTTTTCATGTTTGTTTTTGACGTTCGCATCGGATTTATTTCACTTGCAGGCATAGGCGTTTTTATTCTTGTTAATCAGTGGACAAACCGAAGTGTTGCAAAGGTCGCAGATGAAAAGATCTCCGCCGATAAGGAAATGGTAGGAGTGATACTCGAATACATTCAGGGCATCTCGGAGATAAGGAACTACAACATCATAGGTCTCAATCAGTCAAAGATAAAGAATTCGATCGAGCGTAAGAAAAACGCTGATATCTCAGCTGAACTGGCTGCGATACCTGCTGTAGGGCTTCAAAATCTTATCTGCAAGCTAATAGGCGTTGCCATAGCAGGGGCATCAGTATATTTCTTCCTGAACGGAAGTATGGAGCTTGTATACACCATAACAATGCTTTTGTGCTCATTCATGGTTTTTGAGTCACTGGATTCGGCAGGTATTTACAGTGCACTTCTCCGTGTTATTGGAAAATGTGTTGATCTGGCTTCTGAGATACTCAGCATCGAGCAGATGGAAACCGCAGGAGAAGATATTACACCCCAAAACAGGGACATTCGCCTTGAACACGTCAGCTTTGCATACGATAACAGAAAGATAATTGACGATGTTTCACTTGAAATAAAAGAAAACACTACAACCGCTATCGTAGGACCTTCAGGTGGAGGCAAGACAACGATCACTTCTCTTATCTCACGCTTCTGGGACGTTCAGGAAGGGCAGGTCACACTGGGCGGCAGAAATGTTAAAGACTATAGCTTTGATTCACTTATGGAGAACTTCAGCTTTGTTTTTCAGCGCGTCTACCTTTTTGAAGATACTATTGCCAACAATATACGTTTCGGCAGACCTGAAGCGTATATGGAGGAAGTTGAAGAAGCAGCCAAAAAAGCTTCCTGCCATGATTTCATAATGTCACTTCCAAACGGCTATGATACAGTGATAGGTGAGGGTGGTGCAACACTTTCAGGCGGTGAAAAGCAAAGGCTTGCCATTGCCCGTGCGATAATGAAAGATGCTCCTATTATCATACTTGATGAAGCTACTGCAAATGTTGATCCTGAAAACGAAAAGGAACTTACGGAAGCCATAGAGAACCTTACAAAGCATAAAACCATAATAATGATTGCTCACAGACTAAAAACGGTGAGAAATGCCGACCAGATAATCGTAGTTGACAAGGGGCGTATCGTTCAGAAAGGACGCCATGAAGAGCTTATGGCGCAGGAGGGCATATACAAGAACTTCATCAGCGGCAGAAAACAGGCAGTAAGCTGGAAACTGGCGTAACTGATAAAAAACATAATCGAGGAGATATTAAGATGAATGATAAAAAATTACAGGCAAAGGATTTTATTACCATAGGAATTTTCACGGCACTCTTATTCGTTGTGGAATTCGCCTGCGGACTATTAGGTTTTATTCACCCATATATCGTAGCGTCTTATGTGGTGATGATACCGATCGTTGGTTCTATACCGATGATGCTGTTCTATACAAAAATTGAGAAATTTGGTATGCTGAGTATAATGTCCGTACTGCTTGCTATCATTATGTTCGTAACGGGCATGGGATACCTCGGTGCGCCGCTTATCATTGCCGCAGGCGTTATAGCTGATCTGATAGCAAAATCAGGCGGATATAAGAGCTTCAAAAAGACTGTTATAAGCCATTGCGTTTTCTGCCTGTGGATATGTGCAAATTATTTTCCCGTGGTGGTCTCTGCAAAATCTTACAGAAAGAATCTTCTTGAAGGAGGATATTCGGCGGAGTACTGCGACAGCCTTTTCCGTGCCATCAACTCAAAAACTATAGCAGTGTTGCTTGTACTCTGCTTTGTATTCGGCTGTGTGGGAGCATTGATAGGCAAAGCTGTGTTAAAAAAGCATTTTGAGAAGGCAGGTATCGTGTAATGTCATTAAAGCTTGACCCGAGAACAAAGCTGTACATGATATTTGTAGTATCGGCGGTCGTGATGATGAGTGCCACAACGCCATTTCTATGGGCAGTGCGAATTATCATGACCATGATACCGATACTTCTGCTTATTACAGAAAAGCATTATGCGGCGGCGTTTCGGTTTCTGATACTTTACGGAACAGCTCTTCTACTGACATTCAGATATCTTTCCGAAAACTCAAAGGGATTTCTGTCAGCATTTCTTGTTGGATATTGCAGTATCATCGTGCAGTTCATGCCTGCAATGATAACCGCATGGTATGTAATAAAAACTACGAAGATCGGCGAATTTGTCTGTGCTATGCAGAAAATGCATATCCCCGACGGAATAACGATCTCACTTGCAGTGGTCATGCGCTTTTTCCCTACAATAAAGGAGGAATACGCAGCAATCCACGATGCAATGAAAATGCGCGGTATCATGCTGGGCGGAGGAAACGCTACAGGTATGATAGAATACCGTATGATACCGCTTCTGTTTTCATGCGTGAATATCGGAGATGAATTATCCGCAGCCGCTGTTACAAGAGGTCTCGGAGGAAAGGTGAAAAGAACCAGTGTGCAGATGCTGAAAATGAGGGCGGCAGACTATCTGCTGATGCTGCTGTTCACAGCAGCTCTTGCAGTTTTCGTGGTTTCTAAGTATATCAGATGATGCAGACGATAGCACAGATAAACAATGTAACGCACAGGTACAAGGGTGCGGCTGAGAACTCTCTTGACGGCGTTTCACTGACGATAAAAAAGGGCGAAACGCTTCTTTTATGCGGTGCATCAGGTTCGGGAAAGACCTCGGTGATAAGGCTGTTAAACGGGCTTATACCCCATTATTATCAAGGTGATATGACAGGCGAAGTGACCGTAAACGGACTTGAGATCGCCAAAACGCAGCTCTATGAGCTTGCAGGCATTGTAGGAACGGTCTTTCAGAACCCAAGAAGTCAGTTCTTTTCGGTAGATACCGACGGAGAGATAGTTTTCGGTCCTGAGAATATCGGTCTTGCACCTGACGAAATAAAAGCGCGAAAGGACAATATATCACGGCAGATGAAGCTGGATAAGCTTCTGTGCAGAAGTTTGTTTGAATTATCAGGCGGTGAAAAGCAAAGGATAGCCTGTGCCTCGGTGGCTGCACTGCTGCCCGAGATAATACTTCTGGACGAGCCTTCCTCAAATCTTGATATGGAAGCAATAAATATCCTGCATGATATTATCTGTGACTGGAAAAGACAAGGCAAGACGATCATCATTTCCGAACACAGACTCTGGTATCTTAAAGATATTGCCGACCGTGATATATATATGGATAAGGGCAGGATAGTCAGTGAGTGGTCAGCCGAGGATTTCGCTGAGATATCCGAAGAAGAGACAAGGCAGCTTGGACTTCGGCCCACAAGCATCAATGAACATTATCTTGCTCTGCTTTCGGATAATTGTAATGCACATGAGAGTCGTATCAACATATCTGACGGGATATTGTTTAAGGACTTTTATTTTTCATATCATCGTAAGCCTTATATTCTGCGAAGAAAACGTTTCTCAGCCGCTGACGGGGAAGATCTGAGCCTGTGTATCCCCGAACTCACGATCCCTAAAGGAAAAGTTACCGCAGTTATCGGCAGTAACGGTACGGGCAAATCTACATTTCTTCGATGTATCTGCGGACTGGAAAAGGACTGCACAGGTGTTATCATCTCCGGCGGCAGTGAATACAGAAAAAGACAGCGTATCGGCTTTTCATACATGGTCATGCAGGACGTTAATCATCAGCTTTTTACCGATAGTGTGGAAAAAGAGGTGCTGCTCTCAATGAAAGATAAGGACGAAAAAAGATGTCTCGAAATACTCGATACACTTGGTTTGCTCAGATATAAAGACACTCACCCTATGGCACTTTCAGGCGGACAGAAACAGCGTGTTGCTATAGCTTCCGCAATAGCGGCAGGTGCAGAACTGCTGTTGTTTGATGAACCAACGTCAGGACTCGACTACGCGCATATGAAAAAGGTTGGAGAACTTCTACGCCAGCTTGCGGATTCAGGCAGTACGGTACTTGTTTCGACTCACGATCCCGAATTTATAGAACAGTGCTGCGATCTCACTCTTAGGATAAAAAACGGCAGAGCAGTTTCGTTAACATTTTAAACTTTTTCATACAATTAATTATTCCGATTTTTTTGATACAGTACTTGATTTAACTCAAAAAGTGTGTTATAATACTTCATGCAGGGGAGCTTGTGGAACAGGCTGAGAGGAAGGTGATACCTTCGACCCTTCGACCTGATTTGGTTAATGCCAGCGTAGGGAGTCCTATTTTCTTATGTACTTTACAGGGAACTGCGCAGGCTGTTCCCTGATTTTTATTAGGAGGTATCTGAATGGTAAAGATAAACGGAGAGCTTCTTGACAAGGACGGAAAAACTGTTTCCGAAATACTTTCCGATATGGAAATAAACAGTCAGCACGTTGCGGTAGAGCTGAATGAAATGATCGTTCCAAAGGCTGAATACAGTAAAACTGTGCTCAAAGGCGGCGATACTGTAGAGGTAGTGCGCTTTGTCGGAGGCGGCTGATATATGATACCGACTAAAGAGGAGATGTATGCTGCTCTTGAAGAGAGACACGGCAAAGAATTGCAGAAAAAATTGAGTGAAACTTCTGTTGCTGTATGCGGACTTGGCGGACTTGGCTCAAATATAGCTATATCCCTTGCAAGGGCAGGTGTTGGGAAACTGCATATGATCGACTTTGATAAAGTTGATATATCAAATCTCAACAGACAGCAGTATTTTCCCGAACAGCTCGGAATGTACAAGAGCGATGCGCTATATGATACCTTGAAACGTATTGCACCGTATTGTGAAATAAAAAAAGACTGTGTAAAGCTTGATGACGATAATATACCACGTCTTCTTGCAGATGATGATATAATCGTTGAGGCTTTTGACAAAGCAGAACAGAAAGCAATGCTTGTGAACTGCGTTCTTGAAACAATGCCTGAAAAATATCTGGTGGCAGGTTCGGGAATGGCGGGTTTAGCATCTTCAAATACAATAACTACAAAGCGCGTTACCAAGCGTTTTTATGTATGTGGTGACGGAGTAAGCGATGTTAATGACGGAATGGGACTTGTTTCGTCAAGAGTCCTTATTTGTGCTGGACATCAGGCTCACGCAGTTATAAGAATAATCGCAGGCGAATTTGATATATGATATATAAGGAGTAATCTAAATGAAAGATGATAAGCTTATCATAGGAGGACACGAGTTCTCCTCACGTTTTATACTTGGTTCGGGAAAGTATTCCCTCAGCCTTATTGAAGCGGCTGTAAAGTATGCAGGTGCAGAGATAATCACACTTGCAGTACGCCGTACCAACTCAAAGGATCATGAGAATATCCTTGATTATATACCAAAGGGAGTAACTCTCCTTCCGAATACATCAGGTGCAAGAAATGCCGATGAGGCAGTACGTATCGCTTGCCTTGCCCGTGAGCTTGGCTGCGGTGATTTCGTAAAGATAGAGATCATGCGTGACACAAAGTATCTTCTTCCTGATAATCAGGAGACAGTACGTGCTACGGAGATACTTGCAAAGGAAGGCTTTGTTGTAATGCCTTATATGTACCCCGATCTTAATACTGCCCGTGACCTTGTTAATGCAGGAGCAGCCTCAGTAATGCCTCTTGCTTCGCCTATCGGTTCAAACAAGGGACTTGCCACAAAGGATTTCATACAGATACTTATTGATGAAATAGACCTGCCGATAATAGTTGACGCAGGTATCGGCAGACCTTCTCAGGCTTGTGAAGCTATGGAAATGGGAGCTGCTGCTGTTATGTCAAATACAGCTCTTGCTACAGCAGGTGATCTTCCTGCAATGGCTGAAGCCTTCAAGCAGGCTATAGAAGCAGGCAGAAAGGCTTATCTTGCAGGTCTTGGACGAGTTCTTACAAGAGGTGCTGCACCGTCAGATACACTTACAGGATTCCTGCATGACTAATGGTACGTCTGCAAAAAGTAAACGGCGGTAATATCTGGGATATAGTAGGACTCAGTGTATTCTGGTCACAAAAAAAATTCGTAGCGGATAACAAAACAAGTATCATAGAAGCTTATGCCTCTATTTCAAGCGGCGGCAATGTTTTCACATTTGGGATATATGATGATAAAACACCTGTTGGTTTTGTAATGATAGGCTATGGAACAGACAAATACTGGAAGTCACCGCCTAAAGTAGCCGAAAACAACTATAATATATGGCGTTTTATGATAGATAAGCGTTTTCAGCATAAGGGATACGGTAAAGCCGCATTTCAGCTTGCACTTGACTTTATAAGAACTTATCCCTGCGGAAAAGCCGAAAAATGCTGGCTGTCATATGAGCCAGAAAATACTACTGCCGAAAAGTTATATAGTTCATTTGGCTTTGTGCCGAATGGTGAGAAAGACGTTAACGAAATCATCGCTGTAATTGATCTTTAAAAGGAAATACTAAAATTTATGGAAGAGAATAAGTTTTCATTAAAGCATTATCTTGTGTTTTTTATCAGCCCGTTAGCAATAGCATTATGCGACATAAAATATATGAAAAGCGTTGATAGAGTAATAGGGCTTTTGATGTTTGTTATTATAAGTGTTATTATCTCAATTGCACTGTGGAAAGCATTTTCACTTGTGAGTTCACACTTTGATATCAAAAAACTAAGTGTTACTGCTGTTATGGTTACAGCTCTTGCTGCGATCGATCATCTTATAAAGCTTGTGCTTAGCAAAACAGGCTTTTAGACATGTATCATCGGTAAATACTTTATGATAAAGCACTCACATAATATCAATCAGAATGGCATCTTTAACTACTTTAAGATAGAGACCTCTCAGCTGAACATGATCATCTTTAAAGCGGCTATTCTTGTGATCGTTATATGTTTATACAGGCTTTTTAAGTCAGAGACAGCAAGAAAGGCGTATGTTTTGTTTGCAGCAGGTGCTTTTGCACATCTTTTCGACACACTTTTTTACGGCTATACACTTGAGTACATATATTTTTACAAGGTCATTACCTATGACCTGAAAGATTATTATATAGATGCAGGTGTGTCGATATTGCTCCTGCTATTTCTCATTAATGAAAATAAGAAGATAGAAGAAAAAAGAAGGTAATTTAATGGAAAATCATTATTTTGTGGACTCAGACAAGCTTTCTGAAGCTGCACTGAAAAAGAAGCATATGCTTGAGACAGATCCGTCCTCACGTACAGATCATATGGAGTACATGGAGGGAATGGAGCGTATAAAGTCCGATATCATGGATAAGGTCATCACCGAGATGAAGAATTACGACTATTCTCAGTATACTGCCCGTGATGTAAACGCAGCTCTTAACCATGATACCTGCACTGTTGAGGATTTCAAGGCGCTTCTTTCTCCAGCGGCTGAACCTTTCCTTGAAAAAATGGCTCAGAAAGCAAAGCTTGAGACACAAAAGCATTTCGGCAATACCGTATATCTTTTCACACCTTTATATATAGCAAATTACTGTGAAAACTACTGTGTTTACTGCGGTTTCAACTGCTATAATGATATCAAGCGAATGAGACTCAATATGGAACAGATCGAGCATGAAATGAAGGTAATCGCTGACAGCGGTATGGAGGAGATACTCATTCTTACGGGTGAGAGCCGTGCTCAGAGCAGCGTGGAATACATCGGCGAAGCCTGCAAGCTTGCCCGCAAGTACTTCCGTATGGTAGGCGTTGAGGTCTATCCGCTGAATACTGACGAATACAAGTATCTTCACGAGTGCGGAGTTGACTATGTTACTGTTTTTCAGGAGACATATGACAGTGACCGCTATGAGCAGCTTCATCTTATGGGACATAAACGAGTATGGCCATATCGTTTTGAGGCTCAGGAACGAGCGCTCATGGGCGGCATGAGAGGCATTGCCTGCTCCGCTCTTCTCGGACTTTCCGATTTCAGAAAGGATGCTCTTGCAAGTGCGCTTCACGTATACTATTTACAGAGGAAGTACCCACAGGCTGAGATATCACTTTCATGTCCGAGACTTCGCCCTATCATCAATAATGACGAGATAAATCCGCTTGACGTACACGAAAAACAGCTGTGTCAGATACTCTGCGCATACAGGATATTCCTTCCTTTCTGCGGAATTACCGTTTCTTCCCGTGAAAGTGAGACTTTCCGAAACGGTATCGTAAAAATAGCCGCAACTAAAGTCTCCGCAGGTGTTTCAACAGGTATCGGCGACCACGAGAGCAAGTACACAGGCAAGGAAAGTGAAGCGACTGAAGGCGATGAACAGTTTGAGATAAACGACAGCAGAAGCTTCGATAAAATGTATAAGGATATGTCATCGGAAGGACTTCAGCCAGTGCTGAATGATTACCTCTATGTCTGATATCATCTGTGTTACAGCCCGAAATCTTTGTGATGGCGACTTTTTACAGCAGATAGAAAAGATCGCAGCAGCTTCACCTGATCGTATAATATTAAGGGAAAAAGACCTTCCCGAAAGCGATTATCATGTACTTGCCGAAGAAGTAATTAATATATGCAGAAAGTATGATACAACACTTATGCTGCATTATTATTGGAGGACCTCCATTGAGCTTGACTGCAAAAATATACATCTTCCGCTTCATATCCTCAGGGAGATTTCGGCAGATGAAAAAGGAAGCTTTGAATGTATCGGAGTTTCCTGTCATTCTGTTGATGATGCTGTGGAAGCGCAGAAACTCGGCGCAAATTATATCACAGCAGGTCACATCTTTGCTACAGACTGTAAAAAAGGACTTGCTCCGCGCGGACTTGATTTCTTGAGAGAGGTATGTAAAAGTGTGGATATACCTGTTTATGCGATTGGAGGAATATCACCAAACAATATCGAGCTTGTTCGTGAATGCGGTGCAGCAGGCGGCTGCGTTATGAGCGGATTTATGAAATGCAATGCTCCTTTACAGTATATCAGAAAATTTGAAAAGAAGTGATAATATGAATATAGATAAAAGCCAGCTTCTGCTTTATGCTGTTACTGACAGAGGCTGCCTTAAAGGAAAAAGCCTTGAAGAAGCAGTCGAACAGGCTATACTTGGCGGTGTTACTTGTGTACAGCTCAGAGAAAAGAATGTTTCTGAGGACGAAGTAATTGAAGAAGCAAAAAAACTGCTTAAAATATGCCATAAGTACAATGTTCCGCTTATAATCAATGATGATTATGAAGCAGCTTTGAAAAGCGGTGCTGACGGCGTTCATGTTGGCATTGAAGACGCTCCTGTTGCTGAAATTCGCAGGATAGCAGGGGAGAAGTTCATTATAGGTGCAACCGCAAAGACAGTTGAACAGGCAAAGCTTGCCGAGAGTTCGGGAGCTGATTATCTCGGAGTTGGAGCAGTTTTTCCTTCACCCACAAAAACAAACGCCATAAGGATAACTCCACAGCAACTCAGAGAGATATGCAGCTGTGTCAGCATACCTGCGGTTGCTATCGGAGGTATTACAGCTGAAAATGTATACGAAATAAAAGGCTGCGGGCACAGCGGTATAGCAGTTGTTTCGGCTGTATTTGGTGCAGATGACATAAAAGCGGCAGCTAAGCAGCTTTGTGAGGTTGTCCGCAATACTTTTTAATGAGGAAACAGTATGAAATACTACGATATTGGGCTTAACCTGTTCTGCAAGCAGTTCAGAGAGCCTGAGAAAATTATAAATGATGCGGCCGCTGAACAAGTTGGTTGTATACTTACAGGTTCGGATATGAAAAGCAGTGAATCTGTAAATAAGTTTGTAAAGGCGCATGAATGTTATGGTACTTGCGGTATTCACCCACACAGTGCTGACAGTGCTAAAGTCGAGGATTTTCAGCGCATTCGTGAAATTGTATCAAGCAATGATAAAATAGTTGCAGTAGGGGAGTGCGGACTTGATTTTGACCGTATGTTCTCAACTCGTGAAAACCAGATACGATGCTTTGAACATCATATTAAAATTGCGGAAGAACTCGATAAACCACTCTTTTTACATGAAAGAGAAGCAGCAGACGACTTTATACAGCGTTTCAAAAAGCATGGTGATATCTGTAAACGATCAGTAGTTCACTGTTTTACAGGTGATAAGGATACACTGAAAAGATATCTTGATATGGGTTTTTATATTGGTATTACCGGCTGGATATGCGATGAAAGACGAGGTGGTTCGCTTCGTGAGGCTGTAAAGCTCATTCCTCTTGACAAGATAATGGCGGAGACAGACGCTCCGTATCTTACTCCACGAAATATCAAGGGACTTGATCGCACAAATGTACCTCAGAACATAAAATATGTAGTGGCTGAGCTTGCCCGTAATATGCGTGTCAGCGAGAAAGAACTTACTTCCGCGCTGAAAGAAAATACAAAAAGATTTTTCGGTATATAAAAAACTGCACGGCAATTTAGGACCGTGCAGTTTTTTGCTTATTTGCAGCAGATGCCGAATAACTCGCAGAGCATCTTCCAGATATTGTTGCAGCACATAGTGTTTCCCTCCTGTAGATATTGTCCCTTTCGGGATAATTTAATTATACCAGAGGGCGATAGTTAAATCAATATTAAAACAATGGAAGTAATTTTTACATATAATGTCAGTTGAGGATATAAACGCTGACAGCAAGATACGAGGCAAAAATAAGCCATATGATATACGGAACATTCAGCCATGCCGCAGCATTTTTTATTCTTTTGAATGAAATAACCATTAATACAACAAGAACAAGCAGCAGAACCGCTATGATTGCAGCAGTCTCAAGTAATCTGAAACGGAAGAAAATTATGCTCCATGAGAAATTGACTGCAAGCTGTAGGAAATAAAGCTTTAATGCGGTTGCTTTTCTTATCTCGCTGCCATTAGAGTTCCATATAATATATGCTGATATTCCCATAAGCGCGTATAGAACAGCCCAAACTACAGGAAAAAGCCATGCAGGCGGCATAAGTGGGGGACGTATATATTCTGAGTAGAATGATTTATAATCTCCTGACAGAAGAGCAGACAATGCTCCGACAAGTTCTGCTGTCACAATAAAGATAAGCAGATCCGTAATTTTGATTTTTTTCATAGCTATACCTCTTTTGTTTGATAGTATATACTATGTCGGATCTGCTCATATTATACTTATTTCAGTGGGATCACGCTATTAAACACAGCATGGAATTTTATGGGGATATGCTTATCAATGTGGCATTTACCGAAAAACCATTCCCTGTATTTGCAGGTCTTGATAATATCCTCAAAAAATGCATGGACTTCAAGACGTTCGAGAACGTCAACTCCAAGGCATTCCTTTAAAGATGCAGGCGGTTCATGAGTGATGATATAGTCAAATTTGTAGTTGTTTTCACGTAAATGAGCGATGCCCTCTTTTATTTCCTCATGTGAAGGCTGTTCACGCTCCCACCAGTCATTATCACGTCTGAATTCGATATCCTGACTATGCCCGCCGCCAAATGTGAATATTCTACTTTTCTCGATAGTGTAGACCTGTCCGCGTAAAAGGTGGATAATATTAGGCGCGATGATATGTACTTTTCCGCCTTTCCACTCTTCAATAGGATATTTCTCAAGCATATCAAAATTTTCATGGCAGCCGTCAAGAAAAGCAATTGTAAAATTCTTATCAGCCAGCTTTTTCAGTGCAGCAGCCTCCTGCTTGGAATTATCCCATAAAAAACCGAAATCTCCGGCAATTATAAGAGTATCTCCTCGCCCTACCTTTTTCATTTCAGGGCTTTTAAAGCGAGTAATATCTCCGTGGGTGTCTCCTGTAACGTAGATCACATTAAAAACCTCCGTTCTTCTGTTCAATTTTATAGCAGCTTGTTTTTTTCTATGCTGCTTTCGTTTTGTATATTACTATTGTATCACATTTTAATGAAAAGGTAAAGACCATAGAAAAAATTTTCTGAAATTTAAAAAAATTTTTCTGAAAACTCTTTTAAAATGCAAAAATATCTGGTATAATATAATGCGGAGTTTCTAAAAGACATTATGGTGCATTTCGCGCTTTAAATAAAGGAGAATATATGAAAAGATTATTTTGTGTACTTTCTGCAATGATAATTGTTTTACCGTTTTTGTGTACAGCAAAAGCTGAGGCAGTGAATTTCCCGCTCAAGTCCAATATGAGCATTATGAGCGAATCGGCTGTGCTTGTAAATCTTGACACTAAAACAATAATTCATCAGAAAAATGCTGACAGAAAACAGATGCCTGGACCTCTTGTCAATATAATGACAGCTGTTGTCTGTATTGAGAATTTTCCCGATCTCTCCAAAGAGATAACAATAGATGAGTCGGTGTTTGATTATCTCTATAATATAGAATATCCTGATGATCTCCGATTTGCTGAGATACTTGACGGAGATGTCCTTACTATGACAGACCTGCTTTATGCTATGATGCTTACTTCTTCCGTTGAAGCAGCTGAGACTATTGCGTATAAAGTAGGGGACGGCAGTACAGCTAAATTTGTGGATATGATGAACGAGAAGGCAGCTGAACTCGGTCTTAACGATACTCACTTCACAAATGCTACAGGAATGTATGATCCCAATCAGTATACAACTGCCAACGATATGGCTACACTTTCCATGTACGCACTGTCCGTACCGTATTTTGAAAATATTTCCACGACGTATTCATACACGCCGTCAGTTCCTAATCTTAAAAGTCATCCAAATCAGGCTACCGAATGGGTGTGGACACATTCAAATATCATGATGGAACCTGACGGTGACTATACTTATAACGGAGCTAAAGGAATAAAGACCGCCAATCTCGAACTTGCAGGAAGAAATATCGTAACTATGGCAAGCCGTGACGGAAATAAGTACCTTGCAGTGCTTATGAAATCGCCTTTGAATGATGCTGACGGTGAAACGACTTTTTATCATATCACTGATGCAAAGTCACTTTTCAACTGGGCTTTCAATCATTTTTCATATCAGGTAATACTCGCTGATACAGCGGAAGTAGGTGAGCTTCCTGTAGAACTTGCAGAGGGAAATGATTATGTTCTTGCCCGACCAAAGGAAGAATTTACGCTTTTATGGTATGATGATATTGATATTTCTACTATAAGCCGTGATAAAGTAGTATGGTACAAAAATACACTTAAAGCACCTGTTGCCAAAGGCGAACCGCTTGGAAAAGTTACACTCGAATACTCAGGCGAAGAACTTGGAACGGTTGAGATCGTAGCTGTAAACAATGTTGAACGTTCAACTTCAAAGTATAATATCTATGCAGCAAAAATGTTCCGTAAGTCAACGTGGTTCAATAAGGCTCTTCTGGTATCATTTTTGCTTTGTGCAATATATATTCTGATATGTATTTACTCCTATATAGTATTTAAGAGCAAGGCAAAACCTATGAAGCCAATATATGCCGTTCCAAAGATGAATGACAAGAAGAAGCGCAGACGTCCGCCTCAGAACAAAGATGAATAAAAGTAAAATACCGTACAGATAAACTGTACGGTATTTTTATGCTTTGAAATACGCTATTTCCTTAAATTGTTCCTTAATTCGTTCAGCTGTTCTTTAAAACGTTTAGGCTGATAGATAGTCAATTTAGGAAAGGCTTTGGACAGACGTGATATGGTGAAACTCTTTTCTTCGCGCAGTTTTGCATACTTTTGAGCGAGCTCATTTAGCTTTTTACGCTGTTCAGAAGTCTTTTCGTCTAATGAATTCTTCATTTCCATTACATATTCTACACTATCAAAAATCCTTTCGCCTGTTTTGTCGGATATTTTTCTCATTTCATCAGAAATACCGTCAAGCAGTTTCAGCTTCTTCTTGATATGGATAATAGCAAGAACTGTTATTATCAGATCGCTTGTAAAGCCTATGAAAAATACAATAAGAACAGGAACGCCAATGAAATGCGGAAGTTTATCAACGAACTTATTTACCATAGGCTGAATGATCCTGACAGTTATAAGACAGGCAACTCCCCATAGTAAAGAGAATTTTAGGCAGATATAACCTTTGAAGTTAAAATGTTCGTGCGAGTAGTCCCACCATTTCTGAGCAAATATCTTTTCCAGCAGAAATCCGGTTATAAGTTCAAGGGCTGTAGTAAGAAAAACTGCTCCGAAATAAAGGATAAGTATATTTTCTTTCAGTGGTTCAAGTGCATTATAGACTATAATTACGCCAAAGCCGTAAATAGGGCAGTATGGACCATTCAAGAAGCCGCGGTTTATGAATTTTCCGTGCTCAACAGCCTGATATACAACTTCGAGACACCAACCAAAGAAAGCATATATTACAAAGAAACTCGCCGTTTTATATAGCATTAGAGCAGTTTCATTCATATCTTAGTAGCCAAGCTCCTCTCCGACTATTATTACTTTTATTCGCCCCTTATGACGCTGATGTGCGGAAATAAGGTAATTACAGCATATCCTTCCGTCACCGCCGCAGCCGTCTGTCATCTGTCTGTCTGCCTTTGAAAGTGATAGACATTCACCTTTTTCAGCACAGTATGTCGGACAATTAAGGCGTACACAGTTTGGCGGAGCAGCCTCTCTTTTTACTCTTATCTCAGCTTCATTAAGATCCTTTACTATTTTATTATATCCTGCAATAATTATGACTGATTTAGGTCCAAAAGCAATTGCAGCAATTCGGTTGCTGTTTCCGTCGACATTATAAAGACAGCCGTCCTCAGTTATTGCATTTGAGCTTGAAATGTATACATCAGCAGAAAAAGCCTTTATATAAAGCTCAGCAACTTCTTCCGGAGTCATTTTTGATCTGTCAAGGTAATTATAATCAGGGGAGCTAAGAAGCTCCGCCAAATTACATTCAGCCATTGTCATTGTTCCGCCGTTTGTAATAACATCGCCTTTTTTGATAAGTGACTTTACTACATCAGCAACTTTATCCTTTGTCTCAGCGTAGTAAAACTCCATATTGTTCTTTTTGAGATTTTCGCCGACTTTTGCGATACGCTTTTCGATTATCGTTTTCTTATTATTATCCATTTTTATCACTCCAACTATTATAAAATCAGTATGCGGGACAAATATGTCCCGCATACATTAAATTAAAATTATTCCATATCAGGCTCGAGAACAGCGTAATTTCCGTCATCACGCTTGTATACAACGTTTATCTGTCCTGAATCTGCATTTGTGAACATGAAGAACTCATGGCTGAGCATATTCATCTGAAGAATAGCTTCATCAATATCCATAGGTCTCATCTTGAACTTCTTATGCTTGATTACTTCGTAATCAACTGTTTCAGGTACAGGATAAGCAAATGCTTCCTTGAAAGCTGTATCCTTGAGTTTCTTCTCAACTTTTGTCTTGTTCTTGCGAATCTGTCTTATGATCTTGTCGATAGCGTCATCAAGAGCCACATATTTGTCTTCAGCAGAACGCTCTGCACGGAATATAATACTGTTGTATTTAACAGTAAGCTCGAGGATGATCTGAGTTTTGATCTCAGAAATTACGATCTTTGCATCAGCTTCATCTCCAAAGAACTTACCAAGACGAGAATCGATCCTTTTCTCAGCATATTCAGTAAAATTAGTAGGGATCTGCATTTTTTTAGCTGTGATAGTTGTTTTCATATTGGTCCTCCTTTGCGCCTTGCTCTAAAGCAAAGCATTTGTTTATGGTTATATTATACCATAATATTGGTGAGGTTACAAGAGAATTTTATTAATTTTGTTTAAATGCACAAAGGTTATCCTTTTATTTGTTTAATATGACATCAGAAATTGTTTTTTAAATTATCAAGCAGTACCTGTGCAATATTTTCTGTTGTTATCCAGCCGCTGTCCTTATCTTCAATAAGAATACAGAAAGCAATAGGGAATGAGGGATCATCTACAAAGCCAACAAGCAGTGAATTTTCCTTAGCACCTTCCTGGACCTGTGCCGTACCGCTCTTTACACCGACTTTATATCCTGATATAAGATAAGAATACCTGTCAGAACCGTTTGTGAGCATTATCTGCTTTGTGGCAGATGCAGTACTCTCAGAAAAGATCTTGTCACTGTACTTTGTTTTTGCTTTTTCCTTGACAGCACCTCTTGTATTTGTTACATGATCTATAAAATAAGGCATAGTCATTTTGCCTGATTCATTTGCGATCGCACTTTCCCACATCATAAGCTGAATTGGACTTACAAGCGTGTCTCCCTGACCGATACAGCCCCATTGAGTCTTGAATTCAAGAGGATTTTCAAGTGTTGTAGAAGCTGTTTCACACTGAATACCGTCTATATCAAGATATTTCGGCTTATCACCATTGAGAACGTATCCGAGCTTTTCATACTGCTTTTTCAGTCTTTCAAATGGCAGGTCACTGTCCTCGATAAGCTGGGCAAAAAACGGATTACAGCTGTTTTCAAAGGCTTCCTGTATATTCTGAGTTCCATGACCGTAAGGGTTATGGCAGTCGATCTGTCCGCCTGTCTGGTTTATGTAATTTCCATTGCAGGTGTAGCTTTTCGAATAAAGAAGTCCGCTTCCCATTATTTCAAGTGCGGAAATAATCGTAGAGACCTTCTGAGTAGAGCCCGGAACAGTACCGTACAGGTTTTTTGAAAGAAGCGTAGCCGATTCAAAACTCTGGATATTATCATATCCTTTTGTTACGTCAAGAGAGGGGAGACTTGTACAAACGAGCATCTCACCTGTTTTATAGTTATAAGCCGATACACAGCCTTTCATATAACCGTATGCATCAAATACAGCACGGTTTGCAGCATGATCAAGCGTTGTATATATAGCAGCTTTTCCGCCGTCTTTTAATAATCCGTCAGAGAAATTATAGTTGTTTAGCTTTTCAAGATTTCTGGCAACAAGAGTATTATCCATTTGTCCCTTTTCATCACCAATGATATTTCCGACATCAATGAAATAATTATCAGGATAAGAGCCTTTTCCTGTACCGTCATAGAGTACATCGCCCTTTCTGTCATATACAAAGCCAAGCTGAAGCTGATCTGAATTCATCATGTAAAATGATGACTCGTGCAGTATTTTTAAAACAAGTATTGCCATACCTATGATAAACAGAAGGATAATAAGACTTGTAACGCGCTGAGTCCTTTTTATGCTTTTCATTCCTTCCACCTCCATGCGGGAACAGCTTGTTCCTGTTTTTTAGGCTTAGATTTTGACTTTGGATTGTTTGCTACATTAAAAACAGGGGACTGTCCTGCCATTAGCATACCTGTCATAAATCCGCTTACAAGAAGCGAACTTCCTCCTGAGGAAATAAAGGGTATTGTAACACCTGTAAACGGTATAAGATTGCATGAACCGAAAATATTAAGAGCCATTTGTACTATAAATGCAGCGCAGATACAAGACGACATTGTAGCATGATAATATGATCTTGTCGGATTGAAAAGGGGAATAGCTGTAATTATGATTATAGTAAGTACCATCATAAGTGCATACAAAAGTCCCCACTCTTCACTGACAGTGGCAAATACAATATCATTATCATATGCAAAAATATTGGAAAGGAAGCCTTTTCCTGGACCAACTCCGAACCAGCCGCCATTTGCGATAGCAATAAGTGCCTGTGACTGCTGATATCCGTCCCCAGTTTTATCGCTCCATATATCAACGTGCAGACGATGCTGGACATATTCAGGAGCATATTTAAGACCAATGATCAAGAATACAACAATAACAGCTATAACAGCTATCAGCTTCTTTTTTGAGAATTTAGCTTTGGGATAGCATATTCTAAGTATGAAACCTACGCAGTATATGCTTATAAACGTAGGAAGGCTGCCGTAGTCGTGCGATTTGACCTGAACAAGGCATATAGCCGCCATTAATCCGAAAAGTGCGATATTTTCATATACAACACTAAAGCAGAGTATCTTGTGCTTTTTTTGCTGGTCTGCAATTGAAGTAGCACAGGCAAGCACAAAAAGAGGCTTGATAAATTCAGAAGGCTGTAATGTAAACGAACCTATACGTATCCACATATCATGCTTTGCAAAATAAACAACAAGTACTAACAGAAGCAGAAAACCTATTCCACCATATATATATTTCTTTTTGTCCTGTAAGATCTTGTGATTTTTACAAAGGATATATCCGCACTTACTTGCTGCAAGACAGACAATACAGGTAATATAGTGCTTAAAATTGAATTTACATATGAAACATGATTGAAAAATAACACTCATATTTAATATAAGTACAAGTAAAAAATCAAGAACATATGACATTTGTTTAAAAAACAGAATAAAAACAAAATAAGCTATATCAAGTATTATTACAGCCGCACCAAGAATAGCTATATCACGAGGTTCTGAGAAATTACCGTTGAACCAGATGTTGACAAGCATTGCAGAGTGGGCAAATATTACAAAAATGCATGAAAATACGTATGCAACGGGATTAGCGTACACGTTCCTGCCTCCTTTTTCTGAAAATCAAGCGACGATTACCGAGTTTTATTACGTCATTTTCATGAAGAATAGTTTCGTGTATCAGATTTCCATTTACAAAAACTCCTGATTTTGAGCCAATGTCCTTAATGGTCCATATACCATTTGAAACAGTCAGCATAGCATGATAACGTGAAACCGAAAGATCTGGCAATCGTATATCTGCCGAAGCATGACGACCTATAAGAACTTCATCACAGCCGAGATCATATATTATATCCTGTTCGGCAAGCTCCATGTCATGTGCAAGTTCATGCCAGTTTCGCTTTGATGATCTTTTTTCGCAATATGCTGTTATAATAAGAACAAAAATACATATATCAAGTGCGGCAATAGCTGCGGCACATAATATAAGATTTAGAGAATTCAAAAAAACACCTCCAACATAATTAAACATACTGTTTAATTATAGCACAAATAGTTCAGAAATGCAATGAGTATAATATAATTGTATGAGTAAATAAAAATGTAGTCGGTCACTCCACTACAAGCTTACCGACTACATTGTCAAGAAGTGCTTTATAAATTGGAAGTATGATTTACTTGCAAATAGCACAGAGAAGTGATATAATCATTATAATGAAAAAAGAGACAAAGTTTCACCAAATGTAAATTTGGTGAAACTTTGTGTGATAAAAAGAGGGAAAAGTTATGAAACGTCTTTTTGCAATCGACTTAAAGGATTATGACAATAGTTTTTCAAGATTCAAGCGTCCGTCTGTACGCGGAATTATAATAAAGGATAAAAAAGTCGCATTAGTTTATAGCCATAAATATGACTATTATAAATTTCCCGGCGGCGGTATTGAAAATAATGAAGATCATGTAAATACACTTATTAGAGAAATTTCCGAAGAAACAGGACTACGCGTTTTGACAGACTCTATACACGATTATGGTTCTGTATTACGAATTCAAAAAAGCCGTTTTACTGAAAATGAAATATTTGAGCAGGAAAACTTTTATTATCTGTGCGATGTTGAAAACTCGATCCATTCTCAATCATTAGATGAATACGAATTAGATGAAGGATTTGAACTCAGATATGTAACTGCAAATGAAGCTATAAAAATTAATCGAACACATGATCATTCCGACTATGATGCGATGCTGATCGAACGCGAAGCAAAAGTTCTTGAATTACTTATAAAGGACGGTTTATTATGAATAACTACAATTCACCTGCAAATCCCGAATTTTTAAATAATTATCTTGTCCATGTTAAAATCGTTAAGCTGCTTGCTCAGCGTACGATTGAAGAATACTATACAGATATACGGCTTTTTTTGCGCTATATATATGAAAGCCAGCATAACACAGGTCAAAGTCTCGAAGATATTGATATAAGCAAAATGACCGAAGATGACATCAGAAAAATATCAATAACCGATATATATAATTTTATCTTTTACACATCTGATGAACGAAATAACAAAGACCGCGCACGTTACCGTAAAATTTCATCTCTCAGAAGCTTTTTTAAGTATCTCGAAAAAGTTGCGCATATAATTGAAAATGATCCAACTAAAGATCTTGATGTACCTGTACCAAAAACAGGTCTCCCAAAATTTCTTTCATTGAATGAAAGCTTAAAACTCCTTGAAACAGCCGATAGTGCTGATTCAAAGCGCGACTATTGTATTATCACATTATTTTTGAACTGCGGAATGCGTCTCAGTGAGTTGGTCGGAATCAATATCCGAGACATTGATTTTACTGAAAATCGCTTAAAAGTTCTCGGCAAGCGCAGCAAAGAACGCATGGTCTACCTTAATCCTGCTTGTATTGATGCGTTGCAGAAATATCTTGCTGTTAGAAATAATATCCCAGAAGCTTCGGGAGAACCTGCTCTTTTTATCAGCAATCAAAAGCGAAGGATATCCAAAAGACGTGTTCAGCAGATCGTTGCAGAAACCTTGCAAAAGGCTGAGCTTGACGGAAAAGGTATAACTACACATAAGCTTCGTCATACCGCTGCAACATTAATGTATCAATATGGTGATGCAGACGTACTTACCTTAAAAGAACTTCTCGGACATTCAAGTATTGCCACTACGGAGATATATACTCATCTTAACGACGAAAATGTTCGTAATGCTGTAGAAAGCAATCCCCTTGCCAAAATCAAATCAGATAATTCTGACGATAATAAAGAATAAATCATTTTTTTGTTGCAAAAGCTATTGATTTGTAGTATAATATTTTGGGAGATTTAATACACGGAAAATTCGGAGGTAGCATATTTATGTGCGGAATCGTAGGTTTTACGAACAATATCGACAATGCTGATAAAGTCCTTGGTAAAATGATGGATCGTATCAAGCACAGAGGTCCTGATGCCGAAGGTAAATACGTAGATGATAATATTGCTCTCGGTCACCGCAGACTTAGTATTATCGACGTTAGTTCAAGCGGAGATCAGCCTATTTTTAATGAGGATAATTCACTCGTTATCATTTTTAATGGTGAAATATATAATTATAAGGAAATTCGCGAAGAACTTATAAATGCAGGTCATAAATTCAGTACAAATACCGATACTGAGGTCTTACTGCATGGTTATGAAGAATTCGGAGAAAAGCTTCTTAATAGATTAAGAGGTATGTTTTCCTTTGTTATTTGGGACAAAAATAATAAAGAACTCTTTGGTGCGCGTGACTTTTTCGGTATAAAACCGATGTACTACGCAAATATGAACGGTACACTGATGTTTGGTTCAGAAATAAAGTCTTTCCTCGATCACCCTAAATTTACTAAGGAGCTTAATACTGCTGCTCTTGAGAATTATCTCACCTTCCAGTACTCCCCTACTTCGGAAACGTTTTTTAAAAATGTTTACAAGCTTCCGCCTGCACATTTCTTCAAATTCAAGGACGGTAAATTTGTCGCAAAGCGTTACTGGGACGTTCGTTTTGATGCTGATGATCAACCTGTTCTTGACGATTGGGTAAACAGAATATCAGATACTTTCCATAACTCTGTTGAAGCCCATAAAATCGCCGATGTTGAAGTCGGTTCATTCCTTTCCAGCGGTGTAGATTCAAGCTATGTAGCTGCTATAGCTGATGTCGACAAGACATTTACTGTCGGATTTGGTTCTGATGAAAAATATAATGAGATAGGCTGGGCTAAGAACTTCTCAAAGGCTATCGGAAAAGAAAACACAAGCAAGGTCATAACACCTGAAGAGTATTGGAACAGTCTTTCAATGATCCAGTATCATATGGACGAACCTCTTGCCGATCCTTCTGCTGTTGCACTTTATTTTGTATGTAATATCGCTTCTGAAAAGCTCAAAGTCGTTCTTTCAGGCGAAGGTGCCGATGAAATATTCGGCGGCTATAATGTTTACAGTGATCCGAACGGTACAGCTTATGACAAGCTTCCTCGTTTTATAAAGCGCGGTATTGGCAGCGTTGCTTCAAAACTTCCTGCAAAACGCGGTGTTAATTTCTTTGTTCGTAAAGGCAAAGACGTTGAAGAACGCTTTATCGGCAATGCTTATATGTTTACTCCTAAGGACAGAAAAGAACTTTTGAAGATATCGACCTCTGCCCCCGACCCGACTGTTATCACAAAGCCTTTTTACGATAATGTCAGAAATAAAGATGATGTTACTAAGATGCAGTATCTTGATCTGCATATGTGGATGGCTGGAGACATACTTCTTAAAGCTGATAAAATGAGTATGGCAAATTCTCTGGAGCTCAGAGTACCTTTCCTTGATAAGGAAGTATTGGCTCTCGCTGAAAAAATACCTACAAAATATCGTGTAACTCATGATAAAGGTACAGATGAGACCAAATATATTACAAAATACGCAATGCGTCTTGCTGCTAAAAAAGATACCCCTGAGCAGACAGCAAAAACTGCTGCAAAAAAGAAGCTGGGCTTCCCTGTTCCGATAAGAGTGTGGCTCAAAGAGGACAAATACTATGAAAGAGTAAAAAATACATTTGAAAGCGAGAGTGCAAAGGAGTTTTTCAATACCGCTCCCCTGCTCAGGCTTCTTGACGATCACCGTGAGGGAAAAGCTGATAACAGCCGTAAAATCTGGACTGTATTCATTTTCCTTGTATGGTATAAAGTCTACTTTGAGAATGACGGAAAATATTGATTTTAAGGTGAAAATATGCCAAGTATCGTTACTTATAAGTATATAAAACAAAATCCTGATATTATGGAGTATATCAGGCGTGCGGACAAAGCTCTTGAAGCTCTCGGCTATACGGAACATTCCTTTCCGCACGTTGAACGAGTTGCTCATACTTCCGCTTATATCCTTGAAACACTTGGATACGACGAAAGAACAGTTGAGCTTGCTCGAATAGCTTCTATCATGCATGATATCGGCAATGTTATCAACAGAGTCGATCATGCACAGAGCGGAGCTGTAATGGCTTTCAGACTCCTTGATAACCTCAGTATGCCTGCCGATGAAATATGCTCTATCATCTCTGCCATAGGCAATCATGATGAAGGAACAGGCCAGCCGCTCGATGCTATTTCTGCGGCTATGATAATCGGAGATAAAACAGATGTAAGAAGAAGCAGAGTGCGTAATCACGATCTTCTTACATTTGATATCCATGACCGTGTGAACTATGCTGTTGAAAACTCAAAGGTAGTTTTTAACGACAGTAAAACATCTATTATTCTTGAACTGCAAATAGATACGGAAATATCATCTGTTCTTGAGTATTTTGAGATATTTATGGAGCGTATGCTGCTGTGCAGAAGAGCGTCGAAGTTCCTCGGTGTACAGTTTGAAATGATAATAAATGGCAGCAAAATACTGTAATAATATAACGGAGGTTTTAATATGTTATCGGAATATCAGCATCTTATTGATCTTAACGATTATCCTGTATCCTGGTGGAAAAAGGTGGTAGAGCTCGGAGAAGAGATATACAATGCTCCTGAAAAATTTGCTCACGTATGTGACGGCAAAATAATGGCAACATTGTTTTATGAGCCCTCCACAAGAACACAGATGTCATTCCAGACAGCTATGATAAGACTCGGCGGACAGATAATCGGTTTTGATAATCCTGCTAATTCATCAGTTTCAAAGGGTGAGACTATCAAGGATACAACTAAGATCGTCAGCAATTATGCCGATGTACTTGTTATTCGTCATCCTATTGCCGGTGCAGCTAAAGCTGCTTCACTTACTGCTGATTGTTCCGTTATCAATGCCGGTGACGGCGGACACCTCCACCCTACTCAGACTCTCACCGATCTTCTTACATTAAAGATTGAAAAGAAAACTCTTTCAGGACTTACTATCGGTATGTGCGGTGATCTTCTCAACGGCAGAACTGTTCATTCTCTTTGTAAGGCATTGAGTATGTTCCCTGATAACAAATTTGTGTTCATTTCAACTAATGAACTGGGAATGCCGGCATATATAAAGGATATAATCAAGGCTAACGGAAGTACATATGAAGAAATAAACACTCTTGAGGACGCTATCGGCAAACTTGATGTTCTTTATATGACTCGTATACAGCAGGAGCGTTTCGCAAGCAGAGAAGAGTATCTTGCTCAGAAAAATACCTATGTGCTTGACAGGAAAAAGATGCTGCTTGCAAGAAATGAAATGATCGTTATGCATCCCCTTCCTCGTGTTGATGAAATTACAGTTGAAGTTGATGAAGATGCCCGTGCAATGTACTTTAAACAGGCTAAATACGGTATGTATGTAAGAATGGCTCTTATAATGACTATTCTTAAAGAGAAAAAGCAGTCTGAAACACTTAAAGGCAAGATATTTGCAGGCGTAAAATGTTCAAATCCTAAGTGCATCACTAACCATGAGGAATATCTTCCTAAGAGTTTCCGTGCAAGCCGAGACGAAACTCTCCTCGAATGTGAATACTGCGACGAAAGAAAGCTTATATAACATTAAATCCGTACAGTTTATGCTGTACGGATTTTTTTACATTATTCCATCGTTCTTTTCACGTTCAATTTTATCAAGAGTTTCATCAAGTATTTCCTTTCTCAGTTCCGTAAGCCATTCTGAAAATGCAACTGTTTCAAAAGCGTAGGTTTTGTTTAATTCATATTCATTTTCTGACCACGTATCTATTGGAGATTCATTATGCTGTATCAGAGCTTCAAGTTTATCGAGCGATTTAAAGAGCTTGGCTTCTTTCGTTTTCTGATCATTCATTTCATCGAATAATGCTGTAAAATCCTTTGATATATTCTCAGGAAGAGTTTCTATCCATTTATACAAAAGCGTATCTTCGATCCTTCTGTCATTATCAGACTTGATAAATGTAGGGATATCACCTGTAAAGCACTCCCCCATATCGTGTATAAGGCACATTTTAATAACTTTTTCAATATCAACATCAGTGAATTCATGTTTCAAAAGCATCGCCATGAGTGCTATTCTCCAGCTGTGTTCCGCAACGCTTTCTGTTCTCCTTTTTGATGTTGTACAATGTCTTAAAGTATCTTTCAGCCTTTCGGCTGTATGAATAATTTTAAGATAATCATTTACATTCATAAAAATTCTCCTGTGTCAATAACAAAAGCGATAGGCACATAGGTCTATCGCTTATTATTTTATACTGTTGCGTAAAGATTTGTTTCCCATGCAGGTATATACAGCTGATGTCTGATATACAGCTTATAAGAAGGATTAAGCTTCTTTATAAGTAATGGGAGCTCAAATATATCTTCGTTTCTATGATAAAGAGATACCATCATTTTGGGGGCATAATGAGAAATAGTTAATGCAGCTCCCCATATAGCTTCACGCTCAAAACCTTCAACGTCCATTTTTATAATAGTCGCAGGCTTTTTACCGAGTACACTGTCAACAGAAAGTGCACCTACCATATTCTCCGAACCCGCAGTGATAGCAGACTGTCTTCCTGCTTTAGCGGCGAACGGAAGCTCTGTATCTATGCACCATGCAGCTGAATTAAAAGCGAAAACATGAGGCATACCGTCAACAAATTTTGCAAGCTTCTTGAAGTTCTTTTTGTCAGGCTCAAGCGCATATATTGAAACATATTTACCATGAGTGAACTCAAGGAGTTCTTTTATTGTATCTCCGTTATATGCACCGAGATCAACATAAACTTCATTAAGATTTGGCTTAATGATCTTCTTGTATATCTCAGCTTTTGAAGAAGTAACAGCTGATAGATATTCGATTTTTCCGCTTATCTTGAAGTTAATTATATTAGCATATACTTTTCTTGAATAATCGTCTGCAAGGCTGTCATATACCTGCTGTATCTTATCAGCATTTTCCATACAGTATTCATAGGTAAAGAGTCCCCTGCCAACGACAGGTACATCAGGAACATAAAGGGTATGCTTTGAAGCTATCATGTGTATCTTATCAACTATTTCCTGATAACCTGCTGCAAAAGCAAGCACAACAACGAAATCTTCGACAGCTTCTTCTATTTCAGAAAGCTTATGGACTCTGTAACCCTCGAAAGAATGTCCGCGTACAAAATCATCACTTGCAAAGATACCTGCTACAGTTATATTCTTTTCACGGAAAACAGACATTATCTTTAATGCACCGTCTCCCATTCCGTAGATAAAAATAGGACGTTTTTCAGCTTTTAGCCTGTCCCAGCTGGATTGTTTTTCTGTTATAAACGAGAGCATTCTTCCAATCACCTCTGAACTTAATAATCTCCGTCATGATCATTCACATCATCACTATCATCGCAATGATCGTGTGCGTGCATACTCATCATATCTCTGCCTCTAATGCCGTATTTATCACGCATTATATTGAGATACTTGTCAATAAGCTCAGAAACCTTTCTGACATTCTTTATACAGTGTACTTCCTTTGAAGGAGTATCAGCATCACGGCTGTAGATTATAATAGTACCGCAATTTACAAGTCGCTGAAAAAACGGATACTTTACTTTTTTATCTGTTATTTTATAAAGGTCTATCTCATCTTCATCAATGTTTAAAAAGCCTGTGCGAGTTATAAATTTAGATTCAGTAAGATAATAACGAGTAAATGTAAGCGGCAGACCTAAAAAAGAACGTTTTTTATCTGTCCATACATATTCAAAGGTATTTTTTTTCATGAATTTATCCTCCAATCCGTTAACAAGCAGACTTTATACAATTATTTTATCACAAATTCGACTATTAGTCAACTATATTTTGTACGAAAACAGCTTGCTTTATTGATACAAAGTGCCGAAAAAGAAAAGCTCCCGTTATGGGAGCTTTGATAGGATCACTTCTTTTTCTTCTTCTGAACAGGCTTTGCTGAAACCGGTTTAACAGGAGCAGCAGCCTTTTCCGGAACTTTTTTGTTTGATGATTCGAGGAACTTGTATACACAAGCAGCAAGTATTGCGCCTATGAAAGGTCCTACGATGAATACCCAGAGATCACTGAGAGCATCTCCGCCTGCGAAAAGAGCAGGTCCGAAGCTTCTTGCTGGGTTTACAGAAGTACCTGTGAGACCTATTCCGAAAATATGAACCAGTGTAAGTGTAAGACCAATGATAAGTCCGCCGAATGAACCGTGATTAGCCTTCTTTGAAGTTACACCAAGAATTGTCATAACAAAGATAAATGTGAGTAGTATCTCAACGAGAAGACCTGCACCTGCGCTGCCGTTAACACCTGCAAGACCGTTTGCGCCGTATCCGCCAGTCTTGTCAACAACATCGCCAAGATCGAATATAGCCTTTAAAACGCCTGCACCTGCGACTGCACCTATGCACTGTGAAACAACATAACCGATAAAATCAGTAAACGTCATTCCACCGCTGAGCAATACACCCAGAGAAACAGCAGGATTTATGTGACAGCCTGAAATGTTTCCGATACAATAAGCCATACCTACAATTACAAGACCGAACGCAAGTGCTGTAAGGATATAGCCGCATCCGTTAACAGCATCACAGCCGACAAGCATAGCTGTACCGCATCCGAGAAGTACGAGCACGAATGTTCCTATAACTTCTGCAATATACTTTTTGATTGATTCCATTTTTATTCCTCCTTAATAAATTAAAATGGGTTATCCGATAAGTAGATTATATCACCTTTTATACATTAATGTCAATGTTTTCAGCGAAAAAAATTCATATATATTTAATATGAAAAAGCAGCTGTAAAATACAGCTGCTTCGTTCATATTTCAGTTGGTTTTGTGCCTGGATAAGTTTTTTTATCATGGATAACTCCGTATATCACGATCAGAGTTATTCCGATAACAATAAAAGCGATGTGGACAGCCATAAAAGCTTCTGTAAATCTGTACATGGCGCTTGTAAACGCAGTAAATACAGCTGCTTGCTTTATAGAGAATGAATCATAAAAACTTGTTGCAAGCAGATAAATGCTTGGACAGCTGCCGAGTATACCTGATATCAAAGCTGAAATGCCGCACCAATACATCGTAGTTATTTTCTTTTTGCGGTTTATTAAAATAAGAAGCAGAATGATCATGATAGTTGCTGATATCGCAGCAATTGTCATAGGCATTCTGTATGCATAAACTTTTGAAAGCTTTGAAAGAACGCCATGATTATCCATTGCCGAGAACTTATACACATCACAGAATGAACCGATAGATGAATAAGCATCGTCTTTGCTTGTCCTGAGTTTCAATTCAAATTTGTCATCTTTTTCGTATCCATTTTTATCGGCAAAATCATTGAAAAAAGTCTCAATGCTTTTTTCGAGCTTTTCATTCTTCGGAGGTGACGTATTCATATTACAGCGGCTTTTAAGAGCTTCAAAAGCATTATGGATATATGCCTCTTCGCACGATTTGATGTACACAGTATCTATCGCACTCATATACACATCAGCAGGAATTCCTGTGGTATTGTATTTGTCAGAATAATACTTTTCGATCTCAGTATAGATCTTTGACTCAAGTTGTTTCTTTGAAGCAAGATCAATAAGCTTTTTCTCCGAAACATTGATATCAACAAGAAGAAGTGCCGAGCCTGCAATAAGCATAAACACAAGAAAAACCGAAAAAATAAGTGAAAACAGGTAGGTGAAAGGTTTTTTCATTATTTTATCTCCTCCCCTGCTTTATTATAGAATTTTTTTTCTGTAGGTTCACAGATAACACCGATACGCTCATCTGCACTTCCGAGTACATTACGTTTGCAGGTGTAAAGTGTAAGCTTAGATTCTTCAGATGGTGATACATACTTTCCGTCCTTTTTATTGAACGAAATGTTTTCGGTAACTTTATACTTGAATTCACCATAGGTAGTATTAAGAGTTACAGTATCACCTTTTTTCAGCTTATAAAGCTCAGAGAAATAGGTATCTTCATGAGCACTGATAACAGTATTTCCGGTATCTCCGATTATGACCGAGCCTGATGACTGACAAGCACCATGTTCAAAAAGTTCAGAACTGCTTCCCCAGTATACAGGAACAGAGATATCAAACGCCGAGCATTTCAGTACAGCATACATCTCGCCAAATTTAGGACGGACAAACTCGCCCTCATCGAATGTATCACCGCTGTAATCCTCAACGATATCATTATCTCTTAAAACAAGTCCTGAACCGGCAGACTCGGGATTAGTTTTAAAATCATCCATAAATGCAAGATTAATATATACTTTAAGCTTGTCATATGGCTTTATAATGGCGATCAGAAGTATTCCGACACACAATGAAAGCAAAATAAAAGGGGTTATTACGTGGACAAGGACGCTGCCTTTTTTAGTTTTTTTCTCCATCTATTACTCCGTTTCCTCGGACCTCATACGGCGCATCAAAAGATAAACAGCTGTTATAGCAATACCGATAAGTCCACATGCTGCTGCAAGAATACCTCTGCGGTCATAGCCTGTATCTTCAACAGTTGCGCCTGCTGTAGAAACGTTAACGAGTTCACCCTTTTCATTACGCATTGCAAGCGTAAGAGAATCATCAGTAAGCTCGTCAACAGTGATGTTTAGTCCCATTTCTTCAGCAGCCTGAGACAGTTTGTCGACTATCTGTATCTTTTGCTCAGCAGGACTTTGCTTCATAAGGCTTCTGTACTCCTCAGGGCTGAGATCATCTATAAAAGCCTGCTGCTGAACAGGTGTAAATGTACGTAAATATGACATTTTTTCGTCATATGACATTTTTATAAACGCTTCGCGGCTTATTCTTGTAAATGTAGAGCCGTCTGACGCAGTAAGTGTAATAAGATCAGGATCAGAAACAGACTGCTTGTTTTCTGCATCAGTTACAGCAACAGTCGTTGTTACTTCAGGATTAACTACCTGCGGACCTGTTGTTATTATCTGACTGCCTGCAACATGAAGCTTTTCAATAGCCAAATCAAGACGCTCTGACGGGTAATCACCTGGATGCGAATAGTATTCGTTATAACCTGCCTGAATATCTTCTTCAGAATATCCGTACGATCTTGCAACTGCTGCAACATCATCAACCGTTGTTGCGTGTGCAGATATGCTGCATGAAATCATTCCTACAGCAATTGCAAATGCAGCATTAATTGGGATATGTTTTCTTTTCATGTTGATCCCTCCTATTATAATATACCTATTTATTATACTCGTTTAACTATACTTTGTCAAGACAAGCCATATCTTACATAATAATATCAGTACTTAATACGCTTTTTTTCTACTGGGATTACACAGTATAATTGTCACATATATTGGCTAATTAAAAAAAATGAAAATGCCAATATTCCGACGTTTTACCGAAATATTGGCATAAATAAAAAGTGGTGAGACATGAGGGATTTGAACACACAACATTTTCTGAATATTTTTGTCTATTTATAGCCGTTTATTGAGCGGCAATTTTGAAACGTGTGACTATTTTTCTGATTCTTTATTGATTATGCCGTTAAAATAACCATCGATTATTCTTTGATATTCAATTTCTTTATTTGAAGTTGTATGTGTATATACAGATTTCATGATAATGTCCGACGACCATCCACCAAGTTTTTGTATGTATTCATCTGGGATACCAAGATCATTTAAAACAGTAGCAAATTCATGTCTGAGCTTATGAAAGGTTATTGAAAAGCCATTATCTTCCATTAATTTTTTAAAATGTTTTCTTATGTACTCATACCGAAGAGGTACTATGTAATCATCTTCCGTATTATGCGGTACCTTTTTTATCATATTATACAGATAGGGAGGTAGAGGAATTGTTCTTGTGCTCTCAACTGTTTTATTTTGTTCACGAACTACATCTCTATTGTCTAGGCAGATTTTCGCTCGTCTTACTGTGATATATTTACCATCATTAGATATATCGGAAAATTTTAAACCTCTTACCTCACTAACGCGGAGCGATAACCATGCTGCTAACATGCATGGGAGCTCAAGCTCGCTGCCAATTATTACTTTAAAAAGTTTATCAACCGGGGGAAGCTCAACTGATTTTGGACGTTCTTTTGGAATAGTTATTTTCTTCATATTTATAGTTATATCCTGAAGCTCTAAGACAGATTTCAAAAGTGACAGTGCTGATTTTATCGATTTTCTTCCAAGTCGTGCTGCATCAAAGTTTACAGCACGTTGTACGTCGTTTATTCTAAGATTATTGATCTTGATGTCCATTATTACTTGCAGCCTGTATTGCTGAATATTTCTATATCCCCTTATTGTTGAAGGTGAAAGTATATTGCTTCTTGAATTTATATATTGCGTAAAGGCCTGATATACTGTCATATTTTTATAATCGATGCCTATAGCGTTATCTTCCATAAACTCAGCGGCAAGCTTTAATGATTCCCATTCCGTCGCAGCAGTAAATGATTTAACTATCCTCTTACCTTTATCATTTATTCCAACTACTACCTGTGTCCTATAGTTGCCGCTTGGCAATTTTGTCGCTTTCATAGCAAACTCCTTTCATATAACTTGGCGCATAATAATTAATTATTATGCGCCATATGATTAATCATAGTTATTTACATTGACAATAAAGAACTAAGGTCAATGCCATACCTGGTCACAAAGAGTTCCACTCTCTCAAGGGTTATGTTTTTGGCATTTTGATCGTAGGCATGTAGAGTGCGCTCGCCAACATTCAAACATTCCGCCAATTCTTTGTCAGAAATATCTGAAACCGCTTGCCAGAATCTTATTTTTGCCCAAAGAGTCTTATAAAGCGGAATATGCTTGACTCTAGCCACTATGATCACCTCACTTTCTTATGCTTGACAGCAATTAATGGTTCTATTATAATTAGATTAAGTTGTAGCGCCGCGATGGGCGCCAATGAGATTTACTTAAATTTAGGCTTTCTCAAGATGGAACATGGCTCATTAGCCATTACAGCCTTCGGTGCCGGATTCTTATAAGTCCAGCCGATGACAGTAGCCTGCTTGTTTTTGCCTGTCGTTTTGTCATAAAGCAGACCGTAAACCAGACACTGCCCCTGCTCCAGACTTGCAAGAGTAGCTGAATCAACACCTGTTAGCTTGGAGATGTCCGCGAAATCAACATATTCCGGACGAAAGATAATCAGCGTTCTGCAGTTACCGAATGTTTTACCAAGTTTTTCCTTAACAGCTGAAAAGTGCTGTGTTGCTATTAACATACGTATACCATGTTTTGCACCCTTGCGCAGCAATTTGTCAATTGCGCTATCAGTGCTTATATCCAGATCTTGCGCTTCATCAAGAATTATTGTATTACGAGTCTCAGGAAAATGCTGCTTGTAGGCGTAATAGCTCGCAAGTAACATATCTGTCACATAGGAACCTTTAGCTACACTATCAAAGCCTGTGGAAATTACAACTATCTTCTTCTTGGAAGAGAAGAATTCTCTCCATGAAGTCTTTGGAGTTGGTAGTTCTTCAAAATCTTCAAGGACACCTTCAATTTTATCGCGTAAAGCCTTTTGAACTTCATCTTTTTTTTCAAGATAAGCAAGTATATCACATATATTTATATCGTCATTTTTATCCTTTAACATTACGCCTATGCGTTTGTATAGCACTTTTCCCTGCTTATCACCTAGGCTTCTTGCCGCACAGGATAAAACGCTTTTTATGCGATCCTTTTTCTCGGTAACATCATCACAGTCGCTAACGTCGGCAAGGTTAACTGGCAATCCCATCTTTGGGATGCTCCAGAAGGAAAAATACTTATCAATTATACTTTCTGGAAGACGCTTCCTTACCTCACGCTCTGACCATGATCCATCATTATCTACAATTAGAACTTGTTCATCATTTATAGCAGCGTCTACAGCCTGCTCGCCTTCATACGTGCTCTTGCCACTACGAGAATCTCCTGAAATCAACTGATGATAATTCAAATCCGGTTCCATATTCTGTCCATACAGGCAAGTACCTGCTCGGTTCATTACCAAAGGTCTGAGTTTGATATTCGCCGCTTCAACCTTCGTTAACTGATAACCGGCATACTTTAACTCTCTGACCTTTTCTAAATTGGAAGGATATAGAATTATACTCGGTATACTAAAGACACTTATTGATATTTGAATCTTAGGAGCTATATCTACATCTATATTCCGCTTGTACTCTTTCTGTCTATGATTTTTTTCCATACATTTTTCGAGTGCTTTAAGAATCTTGTATTTTTTCTTACAGGTTCGCATGCGCATCAAAATGTAATCCCAGAGTTCAGGCTCAAAATTCAGCCAAAAACCGTCGTAAACGATTGTTTTACTCTGTAATTTATAATACGGGAAACCTTTCTGTGTCGTAATCTTAAAGATGCCAGTTGCTATAAGCTCATTCAAAACATTAATAAAATCGTTAAAAATAGCCGTAACCGAGTCGTCACGGTTATCACTACCCGACTTCATCCATGTCAGAATACTCTTGGTCTCCTCTTCGGATATCAAACCGTAAGAAAACATTATTGAAATCGCTACTCTTATCATTTTTTTTGCGTTGATATTCTCAGAATTCTGGATTGTCAGAGTTTCAATGTCAGCAGCCTTAAGAGCATTTTTTATAAATGCAAGCATATTTGTAGGATCGTTTACGATAGCCTGTATCAATGCAGAATCGAACTCACCTGAAAATCTCTGAAGCTTATCCGGATCTCCGATATTTACTTTTTCGCAGAGATTAATATACATCGCCGGCGTATCTTCAGGGATTACGCATGGATTCTCACAGATAATCGAAGTCAAATGCCTCGTACTATCCTCAATTCCATTCGTTCCTTGCAGATCATCAACCACGACCTTAAGCAGCTCGTCGTGTCTTTTGCCATTCTCAATGCGAGCATCATCGTATAGAACAACCATGCTGTCGTTTGAATCACGAAAAGCCTTTTTCAGTTCGCTTTTTGTTGACATTAAAGATTTAACAACCTGTGAGCTATAATTTTGCGTTTTTAGCAATGCAATCGCTGTTTTTGCAGCTGAAGGACATGCAGGTTCAACAATAATCAGCTGATCCGGCTTAATGCCTTCTTTCTCGAAAAAGTACAGCAGTAAGCTTGCAATTCTAAGAGCAATAAGAAGTTTGTACTGCCAAATTCTCGGAAGTACCATAGAGTAATCCTTGGCAATATCCACGATAGCCCTATCTGTTGGTAGCAACTGTCTTTCACGAACATCGGTCGGATAGCAAGACATATACTGAGGATTCACTATTTCAGCCGAAGCGAAAAGCAAGTGGCCCTCACTATCTTTGCTCCACCCAGAACGCTTAGGAGTAAACAGCAATTTTCTCTCCGTTATTTCCTGAACGGCAAGGTAGAA
>NZ_FNWV01000028.1 GCF_900108555.1 Ruminococcus flavefaciens | reverse complement strand
TCTTGTCCTTGACAATTACATACGGTCTTACATATGCACCGTTGCCAACATCAGTCAATGTTGGGCTGTATACTGCCTGTGCCTTGCCTACTACCTTGATTCCAAGAGTTGCATCAACGTTCTCAATCAGCAGTTCCTTTGCAGGCTTACCTTCACCGGTGTAGTAAACATAACCATTCTTGACGATATCATACTTTTCAGTATCTGTTGTTGCTGTATTCTTAAGTATGATCTTGTCAGTTGTTCCTGCCTTGAGATAAGGCTCTGCAAATGTCAGGTTAGTTGCTGCCTTAGCTGCCGTAATAGCTGTAAACTCAATCTTGCGAACACCACGGTAGTTGTTCTTGCCGATGATTTCAAGTGTATAAACACCTTCTGTAGCAGTGCTTTCAACTGTAAGTTCATAATCAGCAGTATCAGCATTGTTCTCACCGAGTTCAACAAGTTCAGTAGCCTTGCCGTCTGCACCGAGGATAGCTGTATCGTAAACCTTGATAGCATTATCGGAAGCGAAAGTGCCGTCTGCCTTAAGAACGATAGTATCGCCCTCTGTGAACTCTACCTTTATGCTGCTGTCCTTGATAGACTTAGCCTTCTCTGTGACATTCCAGTAGAAATTAGCAGTATTATAATTATATACGACATTACGGAATGCACTGATCTCTTCTTCCGTCGAGATTATAGGAATAATCTGAATCTTATTGTTGTCGTAAGTATTTTCACCTGTCTGCAGATATCTGAACTTCAGCTTGCCTTCTGTAAAGAATTTCTGGAAGTATGCGCTGTCATCATCGGTAAGACCTACGATAGCGTCAATATCAGCCTGAGTTACTGCGGGAAGATCATCACCGTAGGTCATGTTCTTAGCCGCTGCATTTACAGTGAGGTCAATCGGGGCGATGTGAACTGTCTTTACAAGTACCTGATCAGCGTAGCCGTCACAAGTGATAGTTGCTACAACAGTATACTCACCAGCATGAGGATAATAGTTATCTCCGGCAGGATTAGGATAATAAGCATTTACAGGTGCATCAATTGCAGCTGCATTAAAGTCAGCCGCTGTTACCTGTTCCTTGGTATACCTACCCCGATAATACTTATACTCGACCTCAGCGTCTACAGCGTAATCGGAAGCAGGATCGGTAAATGTAACCGCGCCTGTTACAGCCTTGCCGTCGTATACCTTGGTGTAATCGTAACTACCACTACTATCAGTAGTAGCACCGCTGAGCGTCAGAGCAGCCTCGCCAGCCTCAGCAGTAACGATCTGCCATGGAGCCTTAGCAACGCCTGTATAGTTGCCCTTACCCATTACCTGAACTTCGTGTGTACCTGCGGAAGCTCTCTTTGTTGCACCGCCTACGGTGTAGTCGGTGTCGCGAGAGAGAACAAACACATCATCGTCGCCATATGTTATTTCAACTGAAGAGATAGTAAGTTTATAGCCATTCATGGCTGATAATGTGAAAGTATCGCTCTCTATATCATTGAATATCAGCTTGTTTGTATCGGGATCAAAAACGCCACCTTCATTTGATACGATGTCAGCCGCTGTCGTTCCCTCTGCTAAAGGAGCGTTATTTTGGCGACCAAAGTTTTCAATTCCAAATGAAACACTCTTAATAACTTTGCCCGAATTAGCTGTGAGTATGGCATTCAAATCATTATGGCCATCGTTAGAAACCGTTATAGTACCAGTGTTGCTATTCATAGAGCGGTAAGCAAGTTTTACATCTTCTTTTTCTACAGCAAAATTTCGAGATTCTGTTCGTACCCACTCACTATCAATAACTACAGTTGATAAAGCTGTATTTTCAGCCGCCTTAGCAACCTTCTTGACCTCAACCGCCTTAGTTGTGCCGTCGTAGGTGTAAGAACCGCTGTTGCCGTTCTGTGTCCAACCTGTTGTAACGCCGTTGAGCACGATCTGGAGATCTGCAATATTGTTGAGGTTCAGCGGAGCAACAGTGAATGTAGGAGCTATGTATTCCTCGATTCCCTGTGCCTCGTCAGCTGCAATATCAACAGGAAGAACGATGTTGTAGTTATCAAACTTAGCGTCGTTTATAACTGCATATTTGTAGCTGCCTGCGTTGTTGAGACCTGCTGTTGTGTAGTCGGTAGCATTATTCTCATCGAGTGCGTAAACGAAATTAACAGCAGCTGCTGTAGTATCTTCCTGTACAAGCTCATCTACATAGATAGCGCCTGTATTAGTTGTAACAGCATCTGCACCCTCGCCTGTTGTCTTCTGGAACAGAGCCTTATCAGCAGCGATAACACCAGTGAGATCGTCAGCCTTTGCGTCCTCGATAGTGTATGTGAGGTCTGGCATTACGGTGTCGCGGTATGTTATTGACAGATCGTCATCGGGTGTGAGAGTAACATCACGCTTAGCGATAGTGACAGCTACAGAATTATCCTCACCCTCAACAGGCTTGCCGTTATTATCAAGCTTCTGCTTGAATTCAACAGTCTTGAAGTTGCTGTTGGATACTGTTACGTTAGCAGCCTGATTTCCTGCGTTCTTGATGTCGTATGTTTCGTTTCTGGTTTCTGTTTTCGGAACAGTCGTCAAATTAATAGTGTATTCATTTGTCTCATTGCCATATCCATGTGTTATGCTTACTATCTTGAACCACTCGTTATCATTCTTTGTAAGGACGATGTCAGCACCACACTTTATGTCGTTACCATCCAAAGTTAACTGAATACTATTACTTCCTGACTTTACGTATTCACCACAAGTGATCTTTACCTCAGTAAATTCACCGCCACTGCATTCGAAAGTAAGATTTCCCTTCAAAATAACATTACTATATGATCCCACAGAGTTAGCGTTAATACTTACACCACTTGAAGAGATTTCACTATCATAAGTTATATCTGTAGTAACCTCATACTGTCCGCCGCGAACATTGACAAAAGTCTTAGCAGGAACAGCAGGCTGTGCCTCGACGTTATTAGCAGGGTCAGCCGCTACAGCTTCCTTAGCCTTTAACTGGTCGATGAACTCGTCAACGAGCTTCTTTACAGGTGAATCTGCTGCAAGCTGTGTATATGCTTCGTTAGTCTTAACCTCGAAGTCAGTGCTGTCGAGAACTGCACCGTCATAAACAACAGCTTCGAGAGTTTCCTTATTGCCGTCTGTATCAACGTTGTTCTTAGGAGCAACAGTGATGTACTGGCTTACGTCAGCCTGTGCGATAGACCATGAAACTGTCACGCTGTCGGAGTATTTTCCGTTTGCCTCTGCTGTGAGCGCATAGCTGTAGATGCCTGCGTCAGTCTTTTCAGCAGCTGCGTTGTTGTAATCCTTAGCAACAGCTGCTACAGGAGGAGTTGCTGTCTCGTTAGCTGCAACTGCTGTATCAGCAAGCACGATAGTATTATCGCCGCCGTTCTTTACAATGATCTCAGGCTTCTGAGCTGCACTGTTGTAAACGAATGTGGACTTCTTTGTACAAGTGAATAAAACATTAAATGCTTCATCAGGTTCTTCCACCCTGATATATGTTTTAGAATTGTCATCTTTTAGCGTGCATACCCAGTATTCCGCAGGAACATTAACTGTGCTGCCTGATACTTCCAGCGGAACTAAGCCGTCCTCGGTCTGGAGGAAGTAGCTGTTCTTATTCATTGGACGAGCCGCATAAGTGACTTGCTGCTTGAGGTATATGGTGTTGCCGCTTATGCCGTTATCAGGATCTCCGTCTGCGTCAACAGATACCTTCGCTGTAAGAAGGTAGGTCGTACCGATAACAAGAGCGTCACCTGTTACCTTGCCGCCGCTTGCGGTATTGTTTTCAAGATAGATCTCGTCAACATTAACAATGCTGCCGTAACCGTCTGCGATAGTAACAAGCTCATCTTTTTCAAGCTGGTCGCCGTAATAGATAACACCGTCTGCATTGAGAACAGCAACGTTCTCTGTAGTAACGCCGTCCTCCTGAATGTTCATGACATTCGCCTTGCCCACTTCGGTGCTTACCTTGCCGACGTAGTTATTTGTGTGAGAGAGGATATAGCCGCCCTCGGCAGGAGTTGTGGGAACCTCTATCTCATAACGGTAGCTATATGTATTACCGCCGAAAGTCTTATTGGAGCTCTTGGAAGTCAGGTCAAGAGCTGTAGCTGCTGTACTGTCAGCGATAGACTTATTTGTATAGATGTTGTACTTCTTAGTACCTGCGAGCGTATATACGCCGTCTGTTGCCTCAAGAGCCTCAGTAGCGCCGTTTTCAACGATAACTGCGCCTGTCAGAGACGGACTGAGTGTAAGAGAGGCTGTAGCGTATTCGATAGCAGAAGTAACAAACGCAGGAGCAGTGTCGTTGTGGTTAGCGTCGCCCTCAATACGCCATGAAACGCTGTAAGTGCCTGCATTTGTAGCGTTGGGAACATTGGTTGACCACTCAAGATCGGTATTCTCTCCCACCAATTGTGCGTTTACAATTCCTTGTTCACGGTCTATTCCAGTTACCTTAATAGCCGCACCGCCATCATTAGTCTGAGCTATTTCAGTATTGTTGATATAAAGATAATCACCCAAATCGGAAATAGTAATTACATTATTTGCATTACTTTGATATGTATTTGCAGAAAGTACAATGCTATTAATGTTACTAATAGAAAGACTTCCACCATCACCAATCTTAAGTATATCATTTATTGCGAGATCAGCAAAACCGATATTGTCTGAAACAACTTTGCCGAGCGCATACTCGAAAGTACCCTTAGGCGTCTCGGTACCTGTGTAAGTTGCAACAGAGCCCTTGTTATCATCTGTAAGGAGCGAAACAGCCTCGCCTGTATAGCTTACTGTGCCGCCTACAGGTGCGGTGTAGTCGTCAGCTGTGAGGTCAGCCTTGGCGATAGACCATGATTTCAAGATATCGTCGCCGGCATAGTTCCCCTTACCGGTCAAACCTACAGCATAATCCCCTCTGTTTGTCTGAGAGTAATTTCCGTCGCCTAACTGATAATCACCTGAACCAAGCAGTGTATAGGTAGCCTGATTTGTGGTATTAAAAGTTTTATAATATACATTCGGTGTTATCGGACTGCCTGTATAGGGCGTACTGCTTTTGAATCCGTTAGTTTCGTCATACCAGCCGAGTGCAGTGTTTTCAGAGGTGAGGGCGAGAGGGCTGATAGTAACAGTACCTTCTTGAGGATCATCTGCCGTACCGCTTGCCAGATAGTTACTATTAGTCTCGGAATACCACTGAACCACATATTCGCCTGCATCTGTAGCACTGGGAACGTCTGTGCTCCAGTCGCCCCAGTTTTCAGCTGTTGAAAGCTTGTATCTGTAATGGATCGCTGCACCCTCAGGAGCAGTAACAAGCGCCTGTGCAGCGCCGTTATAGGTCAGCTCTGTAGCAGCGTTGACGGTAGGTGCAGAAATCACCTCAAAATGAGCTACAATGTCACTTAAATAATTAAGCTCTCCAGCACTAGCTGAACTACCTTCCCTTGCAGTGCCAAGAAATGCAAAAGTGAAATTGACAAACCTATAACCTGATTTTGCTGTTGCATTAAAGTGATACATTTGACCAGAATAAGACCTTGTGACCGTACCATATTCATTTTCATTTGTTTCTTGAGTTTTATCTACAGCTAAATCATAACTCTCTGCATGAGCAACAAGTACGTTGCCTCCTGTCAAAAAGCCTCCTACGTTTGCAGGTAACGCACCTGCTACAAGAGCCATAGACAGCGCACCTGCTGCCACTCTCTTATACATATTTTTTGTCTTCTTAGAGTTTTTCATAAAGCTCATTTCCTCCTTATTAAAAATATAAATTTCCCGCAGCTGCAAGTCGCTCAAACCCCTAAGACTTTGCCGCTGCAAAATATAAAAAGCGCACCTATAGGCATGATCAGCCTGTCAGCACGCTTTTAGATCATTAAATTGTGAAAGGGCGTAGTTATAGCATCTGTTTTCTTTTAAAGACATAAACTTCTTAAAGTTACATACCTTTTGCATTTTAACTTCAGCCCCTAAAACATGATTTCTTCGTTCTGTATCTTGTCTCTTTATGTTCATATTTTTTCTTTCTGAACATAGTCGTATTATACCACACTGAAAAATAAATGTCACGTCCGATTCTTTGAAATTCATAATTAGTTAATATAAATTGGCAATACTCACAAACCAAGGCTGCTTGTTTAGTATAATTTTACTTTTTTCGAGTAGATTATCAAACTTAAAACTATACACAAAGTACGGAAAAATTGAGTTTTTACTGTGCAGGGACGTTTGTGGAACAATTGAAGTTTAAGCTATGTATGCATATATACATACAGATGCGCAGATTAGCTTATAGATTACTTGAATACATAGATATATTAGGGACGACATTACGCCGTCCTATTATTATATTCCGACCTGCATATAGTATGTATACACCACCTTGTGTCCCATTGATCTCACGCTATTTCGCGGAATTTTCCATTGTTGTTCCGGACACATCATATTACTAATATGCCACACTTTTAAATTATATAGCTCTCACAAATTAATTTGTGAGAGCTAATATTTTCCTACACTTTTCCTACAGTTTTAAGATTTTTTCTGCAAAAGCAATAAGAGTCAAATCAACTTTTGCCCTTGAAAAATAGGTGCAAAACAGGATTCTATTAAAACACAAGAAACTGCCGAAAATCCGTCAGCGTCGGCTTGTGGTCCCGAAGACCGTGGGTTCGAATCCCATCTCCCACCCTCATGAAATAGGCACTTCTGAGAAATCGGAAGTGCTTTTTTCGTTATTTTCCTACAGTTTTCCTACACTTTTTGACGATACTTGCAAAATCAACTGCATATCAATGTCATAAAAAAAGAAATGAAAAGTTCTATCTTTCATCGGGCTGATAACTCTGCTGCCGCGCGATTAATGTTAAAACGTAAAACTATAAGTCCCCGCACTCGCGGGGACTATCTGTATCATTTTTCATAAGTTTTGGAACTATCATGGTACTAAGCTAAATCAGAATTTATATTACAGCTAATCCTCGCAATATATGATTTCATAGTCATCTCCAAGCTCATTACAAAGCTGATCGTAAGCAAATTTTTTCTTCTTATTGTAAATAATTGTATCTTCTTCAGTCCACCATGGAGAATCATCAGGGGCATTATCCATATCCATCATGTTTTCATGATATGCTTGTAGATACCAAAGTAGGTTTTTTAGTTTTTGAGAAATTGGTAATTTCTGTTCATCTACTGCATAATCATAGTCCAAACGTGCAGCCTCATTTGCTGACCAAAGGCAAGTACCGCCCCATTCAAACCAATACTTAAAAACATATTTTGCCATACATTATCTCCCCCAAAATATATACAAATTTCAATTTATCGCAGTAAAACTGCTTACTATCAATATTATACACTGCACTGCCACCCAAAGTCAAGAATACAAATATGAACGAAGAAGTCCCCTCACGGGGACTCTCTGTAACATATCATATTTTACCTTACTTCAAAATCCTCAGGCACATTGTATATTACATTATCAACCTTCAGTCCTTTAGGATCATTCGTTTTTTCCTTGACCTGTTCAAGTATATTATGTAATGAACTCATTCCTATCAACTGACCGTAAACCCGACCTCTATCATCTCCAAGAATAGGCGACCCGAACGCAAAAAACACAGCATCTCTGATCTGAACATAATCTGAAAGCTGACACTTATACGAACCGATCGAAGCATTATCAGGAAAAACAATATCCAATTTATCTCCGCATATGAAAATATCTTCAAAATATTTTTCAGCACAAATTTCTGTTATAAAGCGATTGCATTCAACAGCAAGTGTTCTGTCACCTATAACAGAAGCCGTAGTTTCAACTATATTGTCATATTCTTCCTGCGATTTGATTTGGCTGAATATCTTTAGATATACAGTAACTGCCGCTTGAAGTTTATCCCTTCCTTCAGTTCCTGAATAAGGATAATCTAAAATTGTATTATCGTCCTGAACGATAAAGAAAAACTGCTTTTCGCTTTCATACTGTGATGTTTCCCATTTTTTTGCTATTTCAGCGACCTTAGCTCCGAGTTCGGGTATCACGATATCATTTATCCTGCATTCACCAATCACTTTTGATCCAAAACCGGAGTTAAACACCTTCACATATACGGTTTTCTGATTTCCAAGACGTTTTATGATGTCATCTTTCAGCAGTTCCCAATAATCTGATACTTCATGCTTCTCTTTACTTGCACCTACACGTACGATATCACTGCTGTAAACGCTCCATGAGTGTGAATGACCTGCAAATTCAGATGTGATCCTGCATTTCACATCATTATCAGCTACTGCTTTTAATCCCTGCATAAACGAAAATGCAAAAGAACCTATAGCCATTCCATAAGCTGATTCACTGTCTTCGCCCAAACCTGCACAGATCTCAAAAAAACGCGTTTTCAATACGTCACTGTACATATCAAAGCTGATGTTTACTATTCTTTCCTTTACTTCCCAGACATATGGTTTGATTTTCATTTCCAGTTCGGGAATATAAATAATGTCGTCTCTTGTCTCGGATTTCAGTTCAATGAAGCTTGAAAATTCTCCGTTAAGTATCCTGTCAATTATTTCTTCTTTGGTCAGTATCTTTGATTTTTCTGGTGTCACACTTGCAGTTGGTTCGTTGTTTTCCTTGTTTTTTCTCTTAAAGAAATTAAAGCCCATTTCATCACCTTCTAAAATTCTTATTCTATACGACAAGTTACGCACTTTTTATCCATATTATACACTGTTCTGTCGCCCAAAGTCAAGAATACAAATATGAACGAAGAAGTCCCCTCACGGGGACTCTCTGTATCATTTTCCATAAGTTTTGAATCTATCATGGTACTAAGCTAAATCAGAATTTAGAAGTTCCCTTTCTCGTCTTCCTGTAAAAAACAAATCCGTCCTCTTCTTTTATGATTTGATACCCTAATTTTTCGTAAAAAGCGTTTGTCCGTACATTCCAGCTTGGAGTGTCCAGATTAAATTCTTCGGCAAATGGGTAGTACTTTTCTATGCACTCCATTAAATGAGTTCCATAACCTTTTCTATGATAGATGCTGTCAATAAAAATTCTGCCAATGTACACAGTATTTTTTGTTTCGTCCGAGAATATGA
>NZ_FNWV01000014.1 GCF_900108555.1 Ruminococcus flavefaciens | reverse complement strand
AGTACTGCTGCAAGACGTGCTGTGTCTGAATATACGCCGTTTGTCTCTACGAGAAGTGTTACATTGTACTCCTCTGCGATAGGTACCAGCTTCCGGAGTGCCTCAACGATATAATCATCATCTATCTCATCAACAGGAGCCGGATCAAGATCAGCCAGTATTCTTATATAAGATGCATTGAGTTTCTGTGCAAGCTGTGCATATGCCTTTATCTCGTCCTCAGCTGCCTGATACTTATCCTTGAATTTAAGGCAGGCACCTGATGAAAGACATGGTATCTCAAGTCCCAGTGATTTTAACTTAGAAATGGTATTTGGCAGCTGTGCTTCTGTAAAAGGCTGGGCCTTAACAGAAAAGATCTCGTTGCCGAGTCCTCTGATCTCAATTCCGTCAAATTTAAAATCCTTTGCCATTGAGTAGATATCTGTCCACGACCATTCAGGACAAGCCAGAGTTGAAAATCCGATCTTCAAAATAACCATTCCTTTACATTATAAATTGATTTTTGCCTTATATGTTAAGGCATCGTTTATTTCCAATAATTCAGCTTTGAATTTCTTTTTATCGAAACCCGAGGACACCATATATGCCTCAGCGACCTTTCGCGTGGTGAAACGTCGTGCATACTCCGCACGATATACGAAAAATCTCGGAGATACTGCATACATTCCGTCAGAAATATGCTTTATTACCCATTTCACACGCTATTGTCCCCTATCCGAATATTTTATAATAAACAACGCCAAACCATTCACGCACCCAGTATGTGGGCACAAGATACCATGATGTATAACCTGAGATGTTATACGCTTTGATGTCCTGCTTTTCAGCTATCATCTCAGCACGAAGCTGGTGGTAGCTGTCTGTTATAAGTGTGATCTTGTCAGGAAGCCCCTCTGCGGATATTATCTCTTTGGAAAAGCGAAGATTTTCCTCTGTATTCACAGATCTGTCTTCCATATATATCCTTTCGGGAGCAATGCCCTTTTCTACAAGCCATGCCTTCATGCACTGAGCTTCGCTGATAACTTCGTCATCGCCTTTGCCGCCCGAAACTACAGCAAATACACCTTCGTGCTGTGAAAGATACTCATATGCAGCATCAAGCCTGCGCCTGAGCATCAGGCTTGGTGCGCCGTCCTTTACCTTACAGCCGAGAACGACTACTGTCGTATTCTCGTCCTTTGGCGGATTGTCGGAAGCTCTTATCATAAATATGCTTATGACAACGGCAATAATAACACCTATGACCGCAAAAGCACTTATTAAAGAAAGAATAACTTTTCCTAAAGGCTTTTCCCAGCACCGTCCAGCGAACGAGCTGAACCTGCCCCAGAATATAAATATCAGCGTCAGCATCCCACAGATACCCATGCCCGCACAGTTTCCGAGATTGATTATACCAACGCCCAGAGGCATTGCAAATATCAGAAATAGTGCCAGGCACAGAAGTGCAGGTATCACTTTTATTTCCATAGGATCACCTCTTTTGAACTGCCGCTTACTTCATGCTTGCGGCAAGTTTCAGGATCCTGTCAAGATTTTCCTTTGTAGTAGTCTCACTTCCAAGATGTGTCGGTACTTTATTATATAGTCCGTGGAAGTCAGAACCGCCTGTTTCGATAAGATCGTACTTTTTAGCAATAGCTGAAAGTGTCTTGCGAGTCTTCTTGTCAGCAGAGAAATGTCCGACCTCTACGCCGTCTATCTTGCCCTTCTTGGCAAGCTCTTCAAGAAGCTCGATATTGTTGTACTGCGCAGGGTGAGCCATTACTGCAACGCCCTTTGCTGTATGTATCAGGTCTATTACAAAATTCACGTCAGGGTACTCACGCTCAACGTAGCATGAGCCCACCTCGGGATTGAACAGCTCTCTGTCAAGATCGCCGTAGAATTCCAGTGCGTAGCCGTAATCAATAAGGGCACGCATTATATGCTGTTTGAATATGCTTTTGGAAGCAGTTGTACGCTTTAGTATGCTCTCCTGTGTTATGGGGAATTTCTCCATGACCTTTTCGATCATTTCTCTTGAACATTCCTTTCTGATCTCACAGGATTTCATGCAAAGTCCTTCAAGTCTGTTTGGCTTTGAGGGTGCATAGCACAAAATGTGTACCTTGCTGTTTCTTTCCTTATCCCATGCCGATAGCTCAACGCCGTGGAGTATCTTTATCCCGGCACGTTCGCCCAATACATCGGCTCTTGAAAAGGAAGCCATAGTATCGTGGTCGGTTATCGAAAGCCAATCGATATTCATGCGTTTCGCCTGCGCAATTACATCTTCTATGCCAAGCGAACCGTCGGAAAGAGTCGTGTGACAGTGCAGATCGCAAATCATACATAACCTTCTTTCGCCGTATTTCTGCGGCAGAATATTTTTTTATATTTAGTATTGATAAGGCGCTTTTTTTATAACATGGTTACAAAAAACTCTAACAGTAATAATAACGCTAATAATTATATCACAATACTATGCACATTTCAAGTATTTTAGCCTAATTTTCACATTTTTATCACTTTTCTGCACTATCGCAATAAAGTATTCTAACTAAAGCAATGCGTAAAGTTCACTCTTTCGGAAGCCTGTTTCCTTTGCCACTGCCTTGCAGGCATCAGTGGGCTTTTCTCCCATATCTATGAGCTTTTTCACCTGCTTCATAGCTTCTTCTATTGTAAGCTCACCGCCGCTGTTCCCCTGCGCTCCTTCAAGCACAAGAACATATTCGCCGCGTGGCTCGTTCTCATTATAATAGCTTACAGCCTCGGCGAGCGTCAGCCTGAGAACTTCTTCGTGTATCTTCGTAAGCTCCCTGCAAAGCGATATCCTGCGTTCACCGCCGAAAAAATCAGCAAGGTCGGAAAGCGTAGTTTTCAGCTTGTGCGGAGCTTCGTAAAATACCATTACCGCAGTCTCGCCGCGAAGCTTTTCAAGCCGCTCTGCTCTCTCCTTTTTCGGAACAGGCAGAAATCCCTCAAAGGTAAATCTTCTTGTGCTCAGTCCCGATACTGCGACTGCTGATACTACAGCACTTGGTCCCGGTACTACCTTTATGTCTATGCCGCTCTCCGCACACATCTTCACAAGCACCTCTCCCGGATCGGAGATACAAGGCATTCCTGCGTCTGTAACTATACCGCAGCTCTCCCCAGCAAGCAGTCTGTCGATAATATGCTGTGCATCGGCTTTGGAGCTGTGCTCATGGAAGCTTACGAGCTGCTTCTTTATTTCAAAACGGTTCAGGAGCTTTAGTGTTACTCTTGTATCCTCTGCACATAAAAAATCCACTTTTTCAAGTGTATCAAGCTGCCTGAGAGTAATGTCTTCAAGGTTGCCTATGGGTGTGCCTATTACGTAAAATGTTCCGCTCATGCCTGCTCCTTTCCTGTGTCGTATATTTTTTGCAGCTCTTCCGTAAAGCCGTTTTCGCTTCGTATGTAGAGCTGAGGCTCGACCTTCATAAACGGCTTCGAGCCTTTCTTGCCCTCTATGAGAAAAAGCCACGGTGCTTCCTCTGCGTTCTTTGAAACAAAACGAAGCCTTTTGGGCTCTATGTCATGGCATTTCATGGCGTATATAACATCGCTGAGCCGCTCGGGACGATTGCAGACACATAATCTGCCTCCGAATTTCAGAAGCTTCTGTGCTGCTGCACATACGTCATCAATTGTACATAGTATCTCGTGACGAGCTATTTTCTGAGCAGTTATAACGCTCTGAAAGCCTGCGTTGTTCACCTTATATGGCGGATTGCAGGTAACGAGATCAAGCTGTCCGAGAGGTGCGCCCTCCCATAGCTCCTTTAAGTCTGCACATATGGGCACTATGCCCTTAGTCTCGCTTTTTTCGAGTCCCAGGCGAAGCTGTTCGATAGCTCCATCCTGTATATCAACTGCATATGTTATCTGCGGCGGCATTTTCTTCTGCATGATAAGCGGTATGATCCCGCAGCCTGTACCGAGATCGCAGGCTTTGTCCTTTGCGCGGTACTGAGAGAAGTCAGCCAGCAAAAATGCGTCCGTACCGAAGCGGTGATCGCTGCTGGCGCAGACGTAAATTTTATCGGTGAGTTTTTCGTATTTGTATTCCATATTTTTCCTTTTTATCTTTTCATCATCACAAGGTATTCAGTAGTTCCATCTTCATATTTCCTTGTGTCTGTAAGTTGAAAACCATGTGCTTCATAGAAGCGGATAGCATCAGTGTTCTTTTCTATTGTCCAAAGGTAATTGACTGAATAGTTTTCTTTGGCATATTCGATCAATTCTGAGCCGACTCCCTGACCTTGAAAGAAATGATCAACATATAATTCGACTATCTCTTCTTTCTCTATGCGGATAAGCCCTTTTACGATCCCGTCATCATGCAGGAACATATTGTCAAGGAAGCCGTTTTCAATGTAGTTCTTTGCAACAGGTAGTACCTGTAATTCTCCAAATGAATATGCGTCGTCATTAAATATCGAGCGATACTTCATTCGTTTTGCAAACACAAGTATCTCTGCAATTCTCGAAGCGTCTTGTTCTGTAGCCCTTCTGATATGTGTCTCATTCCCATTGCTGAATTTAGGCATATCATCGCTATTGCGTATCAGTTCAAGGACTTCCGCCATTTTTACGCACTTTGCATACCTGTTCTTCCACATAAAGTCATTGTAGTAGCGGTAGGTCTGCTCCCCTGTCATATGATCGTTGCTGAATGTGGTGTTGCAGTTTTCGGGAACTATCATCTCAAAGCCGTGTTCAAATCCGCACTTCACTGTAGCATCTATGCAGTAATCAGTCTGCAAGCCTGTTACTATGAGCTTCTTTACGCCCTTTGAACGAAGATACTCAAGAAGTCCGCTGTCACGGAAAGGACTGTTTACATTCTTGTCGAATACTTTTTCGCCTGCTTTCGGTGCAAAATCATCGGCTACATCAAAGCCGTCTTTTCCCATTGAAAGCGGCTCGCCTGCTCCGTCATCGTGGCGGACATATATGACTTCGACGTTGTTTTTCCTTGACTCGGATATGAGATTGATGAGGTTGTCTCTGAAAACTGCGAAGTTATACAGCGTATCAACTGTTATGAGTTCCTGTACATCAACAACAAGAAGTGCTGTGTCACTCATTTTATTGTACCTCCGCCTACAACTATATCTCCGTCATACAGTACCACAGCCTGACCACTCGTTACAGCTCTTTGCGGTTTGTCAAATTCTACCATGTATTCACCATTGCCGAGATATGTAACTACAGCAGGCTGTTCCTTCTGGCTGTAGCGTGTTTTTGCTGTTACACGCATGGGAGCTTCAAGCTTTTCTACAGCGATCAGATTGAAATCGTCGGCAATAAGGCTCTTTGTATAAAGGTCGCTTTCAAGTCCGAGCGTTACTGTGTTTGCGTCCAAATCCTTGCGGACCACGTAGGCAGGATGTCCGAGAGCGATACCAAGTCCCTTGCGCTGCCCGATAGTATAGTTTATGATGCCCTTGTGCTCGCCGAGGACCTTGCCGTCCATATCAACAAAGCTGCCGCATGGCGTTTCACAGCCTGTAAAACGCTTTATGAACGAAGCGTAGTCACCGTCGGGTACAAAGCATATATCCTGACTGTCGGGCTTGTTGGAGTTTACCAGTCCTGCGGACTCTGCAAGCTCCCTCACCTGTGTTTTTTCAAGCTCCCCCAGCGGAAAAAGAGTATGCGAGAGCTGCTCCTGAGTAAGTGCATAAAGGACATATGTCTGATCCTTGCTTCTGTCTTTAGGACGTTTCAGCAGCCAGCGTCCGCGGCTCTCGTCATATTCATTGACTGCATAATGTCCTGTAGCTATGTAGCCGTAATCCAGTTCCAGAGCTCTGCGAAGCATCTTGTCGAACTTTACATGACGATTGCACTCTATACATGGATTAGGTGTGCGTCCGCTGAGGTAGCTGTCAGCAAACTGCTGCATAACGTGCTCGCGGAAAACCTCTCTGAAATTGAACACAAGATGCTCAAAACCAAGCCTTATGGCTACACTTCTTGCGTCCTCCACGTCAGATAATGCGCAGCAGGTCTTGCCCTCTTTTTTCGCCTCGGAGATGTCCTCGTCAGAGAATAGTTTCAGGGTGACACCCATTACCTCATAACCTTTATCTCTGAGCAGCATTGCGGCTACGGAGCTGTCAACTCCGCCGCTCATGCCAACCATTACTTTTTTCATCTGTATGCTCCTTTTAAAACAGCATGGGACGAACCAAGTCCGCCCCTAAATTATATTTATTATCTCATCAAGCGATCTTACGTAGTGATCGCATATTTTCATTATATCTTTACTGTCAGCTTCGGAAACAGGATCGTATACTCCTACCGTTACAAAGCCTGCGGCTCTGGCAGTCTCTATGCAGTGGAGAGAGTCCTCGATAACAAGTGTATCACAGGGCTGTGTTCCCAGAATTTCCGCTCCTCCGAGGAAAATGTCGGGGAAGTTCTTTCCCTGCGGATATTCCCTGTCTGTAAGCAGAAAACCTATCCTTTCGTATACTCCGCAGCGTCTGAGTGCGGCTTCGGCAAGTCCTTTGTAAGTAGCTGTTGCTACGCCGTAGGGTATGCCGCGGCTGTCAAAAAAGTCCATGACCTCAGCTGCATGAGGTTTCAAAGGTATCTTGTTCTCATACCTGTCACGCACCATTTCTTCAATACGGTGTATGACATATTCCTTTGTACAGCTCAGTCCGAAGCGGTCTATGAAATATTGAGATGACTCGTCAACTGTCATCTTCTTGACTATATCCGATATATCGGGCGGAATGTCTTTCACGCCGTTCTCGTCAAGGAATTCCCTGTCGATACTGCTCCATACCGTCATTGAATCAAGCAGTGTTCCGTCAAGATCAAAAATAACGCCTTTTATCAAATTACTCCTGTTCCTCCTCGGCAGGTATTTCTTCTTCAGCAGGCTCGGGCGGCTGTTCAGCTTCTTCAAACTCAATAAGAACCATATCAGGTGCAGGTTCTGTTGCAGGTTCAGCATCGGCGATACGCATCGCTTCCTCTTCCGCCATTATTCTTTCAGCCTCTTCCTCCTCAGCTTTTCGCTGTGCAGCGTTACGGCTGAGAATCGACGACTTTTCTCTTTCACGCACAACGAATTTGCCATTTGTCTATGAGTTTCCGCATATGATCACAGCCTGATCTCCCATAAACTGATATGCATCGTTGAAAGGAGCCATTTCATATTTCACATTGCCTTTAAGCGGATCGGCTACTGATAAAGTCCTTTCATCAAGATCGTATCCGTAGATCACCATACAGTGCTGCAAGCCATTGAACCACATTTTCTCACCGTCGATCGTGTCCCAGTAATACTCCGTCGGCATTACCATAAGGTCGATAGTACTCCAGACTATAACAGGTCTGCCCTGTGCCACCTGATAAAGCAGCTCTTTCAAAGAGCGTCCTGTTATATTCACTGCATAGCAGGGAGAAAGTATAGACTCAAAATAATCATCTGCCGTCTGTACTATCACAGGTGCACAGCAGCCAAAGCCCTCTTCAGATTTCGGATCTCCGATATATGCGTGCATCATGGTAGATACGCCGACATTGTCCATCGGCATGAATTCATCGGCAAGCGTAACCTTGTCTATATCAAAGCCGAGATAATTCAAAACTCCGCACAGTGAGGTCACTTCACAGCCTGTAGGGAGCTCGGGATTTTGCAAAAGCGCTTTAAAATCGGAGATCTCGTACTTATTCGGGAACAGCTCGCCTTCCTTTACGCTTATATCAAGAACAAATTCCTGTTCGTTCTTAAAACTGTAAGTATCCTCGGTCTCAGTAACCAATTCAGCTTTTTTAGAAAAGTCTGATGAATTATCCTGTGCATACTCTGTAACACTGCCGCACGAAGTAATTGTAAGCGTAGCTGCTGCAAATACAGCTGCTAAAGCCGGAAAGTCACCATTCATAACACTTACTCCATATCTATCATAATTTTCGCCCTGTAGTCCTTCTGTGCAGAAGTTACAGTCTCAAGAGCAAGACCGTATATATCCGATGCCCTGATCTCGAGTTCCGCAAACCTTTCGGCAGTTTCCCCAAGCTGTGATAACTTTGCTATCGACGAGGCAAAAGGTATCTTCGTCGAACCCTTTGCACTGGCAAGTATCTCCCTGCCGCGCTCGTTGAAAGCAAGTATCCTGCCGTATGGCGGAAGCCTTCTCATATCCTCTTTGGTTATCCCAATAAGTAATGCAAGGATTATTCGTCTTATCCTTGCCATTGTGTATCGTTTCGTCTTTACAGTAAACAGCAGTTCATCAAGCGAGCCTGCCATTCTTGCGCCGTAAATACGATGCTCAAGCCCCTGTCCTACATCGTATATGTGTGCTATTTCATCTGTTGTACTGCTCCGCAGCTTGTATAATATGACTCTTTCGAGCCTGCTCATGGAAGCTATCTCGCCCTTTGACATTGCTGCCGTTATGGCAGCTGCCCACTCGGAAGTGGTGTATTCCGAGATATTCGCCCTCTTCTGTATCCGCTCTCTCAGATAAGAAGCACTTGCAAAGCCGTTTTCCGCAGTTTTTCCGTCATGGACCGCATTTACACGCTTCACGGTAAATGGCTTTATATTGCTGTCAAGCTTTTTCAATGCTCTGAGATATTCAATTGCCAGAAGATTGTTGGGCTCGGATATTATGGAAGCAGCCTCTCCGTCTATGCCGTTCACCACTGAGCTCAGCGCACGGGGATAGGTATAGCCCTTTTCCATTATGCTCCTGATCTCGTCGGAATGTGATACCGCTATGGTATTCACCGTGTCCATAGCTTCAAGAAGCTTAGCTACATCGCCACATTCGCTGCCGAATGACAATTCGTCGACTGCTCCGAGAGCATCGAGCAGATATACAGCTCCTGCTGCAAAGCCCTCTGCTGAAGCCAGACTGTACTGCACGGGAAGCTCTATCACAAGGTCAGCTCCGCAGCGTACTGCCAGACGTGCCCTTTCAAGCTTGTCTATAACAGCTGTATCTCCGCGCTGTACAAAGTTTCCGCTCATAACGGCTACGATATGTGTAGCTCCGTTATCACGGGTCTTTTGTATGTGGTAAAGATGTCCGTTATGGAACGGATTATACTCGCATATTATACCGCTGACTTTCATTTTACTACCTCTTTTCATAAATTTCAATGTTTTTCATCAATTTTCAATCAACTTTACAGAATATTTATTCAATGTTGTGCGGTTTTCGGCATTTTGCAGTACCAAATAACGCGCTTTTGCAAGCATTTCGTCCTTTTTACAACGGTAAATTTGAAAAAAGGACTTGCAATTTTCAAAAAATAGTATATAATAATATATGCAAAATATATTTTGAAAGGAATTTACATAATATGATCATCTTAGTTGTTAATGCAGGAAGCTCTTCCCTGAAGTATCAGCTCATCGACATGAGCGATGAGAGCGTTATCGCAAAGGGTAACTGCGACCGTATCGGAATTGACGGACATATCAATCACAAGACTGCTGACGGCAGAGTTCTTGATGAGGACTGTGCATTCCCTACACATACAGAGGCTTTCATGAAGCTTGTTGACTGTCTCACAAAGGGCGATGCAAAGGTTATCGACAGCATGGACGCTATCTCTGCTGTTGGTCACAGAATAGTACAGGGTGCTGACGTTTTCGACAAGTCTGTTCTCGTTACAGATGAAGTTATCGACAAGATCGACGAGCTCCGCGAGCTTGCTCCTGTTCACAACCATGCACACGCACTCGCTCTCAGAGCCTGCAAGAGCGTTATCCCTGCAAACGTTCCTCAGGTCGTTGTATTCGATACTGCATTCCACCAGACAATGCCTCCTAAGGCTTATATGTTCGGTCTCCCCTATGATGATTATGAGAAGCTCCACGTAAGAAAGTACGGCTTCCACGGCACATCACACCGTTTCGTATCAAAGGCTCTTGCTGACGCTATGGGCAAGGACGTTAAGGATCTCAAGATCGTTTCATGCCACCTGGGCAACGGTTCTTCAATCACTGCTGTAAACGCAGGCAAGTCTGTTGATACTTCTATGGGATTTACTCCTCTTGACGGTGTTGTTATGGGTACAAGAACAGGTTCTGTTGATCCTTCTGCTGTAACATTCGTTGCTGACAAGCACGGCTTTACACCTTCACAGATGAGCGAATATATGAACAAGAAGTCAGGATTCCTCGGCGTTTCAGGCGTTGGCTCTGATAACCGTGATATCCAGGAAGCTGCTAACAACGGCAACCAGAAGGCTCAGCTCGTTTCCGATATGCTCACATATGAGATCCAGAAGTACATCGGTGCTTACGCTGCTGCTATGAACGGCGTTGACGCTATCCTCTTCACAGGCGGTATCGGTGAGAACTCATGGGAAGTAAGAGAAGCTGTATGCCAGAACATGGATTACTTCGGAATAAAGATCGACGAAGCTCTCAACCGCACTATCCGCGGCAAGCTTACAAAGATCTCCACACCTGATTCAAAGATCGAGGTATGGATCGTTCCTACAAACGAAGAGCTCCTTATCGCAAGAGATACACTTGCTCTTATCTCTAAGTAATTCTAACATATATACAGAAATAAATCAATGTATAGCAGAGCCTCGGCGCATTTATTGTGCCGAGGCTTTTTTCGTTCATCGTGAATGGGTTCTGCCCATGCTTCATTCAGTTTTTTCAGCGCAGATAATCTTTGTTCTTGTTATGTCCACCTTATCCTTTTCAAGTATCATCTCGCCTACGGAAGATGCCTGTATTATGCCGCAGGTAGGATTTTTGATACTGTCTATGTGTCCTCTGATATCTGCATTTACTGTTGAATACTCAAATGCAAGGTCGGTATTCGGCAGCTTGCAGTTCCTCATACTGAGATTTTCAATATAGCACATTCCCTGATGGCTCTCGACGATACAGTTCACAAGAACGATATTCCTCGAATTCCAGCCGAAATAATCACCTTTTATTGTAGAATCATAAATTATAACATTCTCGGTGTTCCAGAATGCGTCCCTTGAGTTGATCACGGAATTACGGACAGTTATGTTCCTTGCGCCGTCAAAGCAATGGTCGCCGTCAAGCTCAAGTCCTGATATCTCCATACCGTCGCAGTCCATACCAAGATAATCGCCCTTTACCTTGACATTGTACATACGGATATTATTGCATTTCCATAATGTCTCGTTGCTGTTGGTAAACTGGACATTGCGCAGACTTATACCCTTTGAACGGCGGAAAGTCTTAGGAGCGTCTATCACTGTATCTGAAATGTTTACATCGGAGGTATACCACATTCCGTCACAGCCGCTTTCGTCTATCCTGCAATCCTTCAGCTTTATGAAGTTACTGTACCAGAGAAAATATTTTGACTTGAATGTGCAGTCGGAAAGTTCAATATACCTTGTGTGTTTGAGTGGAGCTTCGCCGTCATCAAAGACAGTTCCGCTTATTCTGAGTTCATTGTCCTGAAACAGAGCTCTTTCCCCCGTCAGAGTCTCGTTGAGTATTTCTTTCATAATCTCACTCCTTATTGAGTTTTTCTACAATTATAACACAAATTTATTAATAAAGCAACATTAAAAGTAAATTTTTACCAAAATATTTATTCCCTTTATTTTATTGCATATTCCGCTTATCAATAATTTTATAAAAATCATTTTTTAGTGCACCACTTTACATTCCTCTTCCGTATGTGTATAATGAAAGCAAACGTATACGGCAAAATGCTTTCATGTGAGGAGGTGGGATATATGACCGATAACGAGATAAAAGCGAAGCTCAGGCAGTCAGCCGAAGAAGGCTTCAGGGCTCTGTTTGACGAATACTGGAGCTACTGCTACACCATTGTTTTCAGCGTTCTGCGCGGCGTTGGCTCTCAGAGTGATATTGAGGACTGCACCTCGGACGTTATCAGCGATGTGGCTATGAATTATAATTTGATGCATGAAGGATCGCTGAAAGCCTATATCGGTACTTCTGCAAAAAGACGGGCAATAGACATTAAACGCTCGCTTGTTTCTCATACATCGAAAAATGTCCCGCTGGAAGATGATTTAAGCTCATCTCTCCCCTCCGCTGACAATATAGAAGCTCAAACTGAAAATGCCGAGCTGTCAGAGATGCTCCTCGCACGGATAAGCTCCCTCGGTGAGCCTGATGCTTCTATTATAATACATAAGTTTTTCTATGAACATAATTCCTCCGAGACCGCAAAAATTCTCGGAATGAACCCCATAACCGTGAGAAGCAGGCTGAGACGTGCTCTGAAAAAGCTGAAATCTCTTCTTGCGGACCTTGATATAACTTTGTAAAGGAGGTAAACCTATGAAAAAGAATATCTCTGATATTCTGCACAGAGCAGGAGATAAAACTATCGAAAACATAGCCGACAACTATACTGCCGCTGATAAAAAGACAGCACAGCGCATTTACGCTAAAAGTCTGGAGAAAATGAACCTGTCGCCCGAAAACAGCGAGACATTCGTTGCCGAGCGTGTCAGCCGCTCCCCTGTACTTCGTCCTATTCTAATAGTTGCAGCCTGTATGTTCGTGGTAGGCGGCGCAGTGTTCGGACTGCTTAAAATGAACGCTCCTTCGCCTAAGCCTTATGTGGAAGAGCCTGTGGTTGTGGCTACTGCTACTACGGTAACAGGAACTGATACCGTAACTGCCGAAGATGCGGACACGACCGAAACTACAGCGGTAAATGAGGAAAAATCTGAGGATACGGGCACAAAAAAGGTGCAGACAACAAGCACAAAAGCAGATATTACCGTAAAAATGGCAGGAAACGCTAAAACTACAGATGCAGCAAAGACAAATACCACAAAGGCAAATGCTTCAACTAAGCGCACTAACAAAACTACCGCCAAAACCGCAACTGCTGCAAAAACAAGCGTTACTTCTGCTGTAAAGACTAAAAGCATGACTCTTGCAGAGATAGAAGAATGGGAAGACAAGCACTGGGCTTGTTTAATGGTGCGCGAAAGAGCTATACTCAGCGGCGAGATAAGTGCAGATTCGCCCCGTGTCACACTTGCGCAGGTAAAGCAGTTCATTGCTGAAAGCTCAAATTTCGATGAGATATACAGGAAGATAAGAACCGTTCAGCCATACTATGATGTAAACGGCGGCAGCGGCGTTAACCTCATTGAATACTGGGTCAGCGGAAGCAGAAATGACATAGTTATGGTTTGTCCTGAGGGCAAGACCATAACCCACATCACCTGTACTGACGGTGATATATACGGAAATACAGCAAAAACAGAGGAATTGTACACAGAAAAGGCTGTAACTAAGCAGCCAACTGTAGAAAAGCCCGAATATGCAGGTGTTATTACAACTGAAGAGGTATTGAATATAGCGAAAAACAGTAATTATCTGAAAATGGAGGATTTCCGCAAATACTGCTCTTATTCAAATTATTATGACAACTCGCATATGAAATTTAAAATCTCCGACCGTGACAACTGGTATCTGAATATATCTGCCAACTATGACGGCAGTATCGCTGTATGCAGCCTCGTTGACAACGTTGGTCACAACAGCGTTGATATCCACGTAACACAGTATCAGCAAGTGCTCGACTTGGTAAATGACTGGACATTGACTGAAGCGATAATAGCAGCTCCCACAGCAGGTACTATAACCCTTGATGATGTTGTACGTCTGCATAACGAAAAGGGAGAGGATCTTGATCCTTCGGATTTCAGTCCGTATCTCAACAGGACATTTATCTCGAATAAAAGCGATGTTATGAAATTCAGAGTCATAAACGGAGCAACCTACAGAGTATCAAAAGAAAATGTCGTATACCTGACTTTAGTACCGGGCTACGGCAGACCGCTTATAAGTGCTTTCCTGCATAATGCCGATATGTCTCTTAGTACAGATATACTTAATACTATTAATCCAAACGGCGATTATAAGACCGAATTTGACCTTCTAATGGCACTCAACTCTGAAAAACCTTGGTTCGTAGAGTAAAACATGAAAAAGCTGCTGTGAAAACGGCAGCTTTTTCTTTTCCACATATTGACAAAGGCATTTATTTGGGGTATAATCAAAAATTGATGAATACATACTGAAAGAATGATGAACATGAAAAAGATCGTTTCTATACAGGACATTTCCTGCTTCGGAAAATGCTCCCTGACAGTGGCTCTGCCTATAATTTCTGCTATGGGTATCGAGACAGCCGTTATCCCTACAGCTGTACTGTCAACTCATACGGGCGAAGGCTTCAAGGATTACACATTCCGCGACCTTACAAGCGATATCCCTGCTATAGCTGCTCACTGGAAAAGCATGGATTTAAAGTTCGATGCACTGTACACAGGCTATCTCGGTTCGCAGGAACAGGTGCAGATAGTATCGGACTTCTTTGATGACTTCGGCACTGACAACAATTTTATCATCGTTGATCCCGTTCTCGGTGATGCAGGCAAGCTCTATGCAGGCTTTACGCCCTCTTTCGTTGCGGAAATGCGCAGGCTCTGCTCAAAGGCTGATTTCATTCTCCCAAATATGACAGAGGTGGCTTTCCTCCTCGATATACCTTACACTGAGGACTACGATGAGGACTATATAAAAAATGTTCTCATAAAGCTCTCAGAGCTTGGCTGCAAAACTCCTATCATTACGGGAGTACACTTCGATGACAAGCTACAGGGCGCAGCTGCCTATGATTCGGTAAACGATAAATTCTACTTCTCATTCGGCAAGAATATAAACTCACGCTTCCACGGTACGGGTGATATCTTTTCAAGCGTTTTTTCGGGTGCCTGCGCACTCGGCAAGGATATGCAGCAATGCCTCGATATCGCTGTAAAGTTCACTCTCGACTGCATAGAAGCTACTATCCCGCATATGGAGGAAACATGGTACGGAAGCTGCTTTGAGCTCTGTCTCGGCAAGCTTATCGAATATGTCAAGGAGTAACTATGATAGTATTAATTAAAGAAACTGCTCGATTTATCAAGGACAACAGCAAAACCCCTGACAGTCTGTGCTGCGCAGAAGCTTTATATGGCATAATCAACGGCAGTATGTCAGAAGCGACTGCCATTTCAGCAATATCCTCAAAGCTTTTGAAAAAAGTCTGGATATACGATAATGTTCCAAACTGTGCTACAGCATTTGTCGTTACTACAATAAAACTGCTGAGAGATATCCTCGTAGCTCAGCACTACTGGATAGCTCAGGACATAGCCGATCTTCTGATCGCTATGCCAAGCAAGGAAAAACTCAGCGACAGAAATGCTGTCTTTGATTTCAATGCTGTAAGCATACGCTCGTTTAATCAGAAATATCCGTTCCGCATACCCGAAATAGTTATTTGAAGGAGCAGCAAAGCTGCTCCTTTTTCCATGCCATTTTTTACCTGTGATTACAATAATGCAATAAGGCAATAATATCCTCGTAACCATTTTTACGGAGGATATTTTCAATGGCATACAATAAAGTCGTTATCGCAGGGATAAATACCTCGGAGCTTACCGTACTGAAAGAAGATGAAAAGATAGCACTGCTCAAGGAAATACGCGCCAGCGGCAGCAAGGCTGCAAAGGATAAGCTCATAAAAGGCAATCTGCGCCTTGTTCTAAGTGTTATACAGCACTTTACGGGACGAGGCGAGGATATCGACGATCTGTTCCAGATAGGTGTTATCGGGCTCATAAAAGCTATAAACAACTTCGATCTCACGAAGGAAGTGCGTTTTTCCACCTACTGTGTTCCGATGATAAGCGGTGAGCTTAGACGTTACCTCAGAGACAGCAGCCATGTCAAGATAAGCCGTTCACTCCGCGATCTGGCATATAAGGCTATACAAGCCAAGGAAAAACTAACGAATTCTCTACAGCGTGAGCCGAATATTGATGAGATATCAAAGGAGGTAGGCGTCAAACGTGCAGATGTAGTTATCGCTCTTGAAAGTATAAGCGATCCTGTGTCGCTGTATGAGCCAGTTTACTCAGACTCTGAGGATAATCTCTACATTATGGATCAGATAAGTGACCTTAACGACGTTGAAAGCTGTATGGACGAGCTCACTATCCGCGATGCCATAAAGGATCTTGGGGAACGCGAGAAAAATATCCTTTATCTCAGATTTTTCCGCGGAAAAACTCAGGTGGAAGTTGCAAGTGAGATAGGTATATCTCAGGCGCAGGTCTCACGGCTTGAAAAAAGTGCTATCAAACGGATAAAAAGCAGTATATAATACAGCCTTTAGCCATTAGCCCTTAGCCGAAGGCGACACAATTGCTAACGACTAAGGGCTTTTTTATTTACATGGGCTGATAATACTCCCCCCTGTTTATTTTGTCTGAATTCACTATTTTTCTATTGATTTTTAAGCGTAAATGATGTATAATTACTGTAATATCATTTATTCGGGATCTGAGAGTATGAAAAAAATATTTTTAAAGATCGCAGCTGTATGCTGCGCAATGTCGCTCTCTGCCTGCTCGGCAAAAACGGTACACAAAGTCACTAAGCCCGATGGGAAACTTGATAAGTGCAGCCTGCGCTTTTCATGGTGGGGCGGTGACGACAGACACGAAGCTACTTTAAAAGCCATTGAACTGTGGAACAAGAAGCACCCCGATATCACCATAACTCCCGAATACGGAGGCTGGGACGGCTGGTCGGAAAAGGTCACTTCACAGGTAAAGGGTGGCACTGAACCCGATATCATGCAGATAAACTACGACTGGCTCATTTCCATGTCCCCTGACGGGAACGGATTTTACGACCTCGATGAACTGAGTTCACAGCTTGATCTCTCTCAGTTCGATGAAGAGGTGCTATCTTTCGGCAGAGTCAGCGGAAAGCTCAACGCTGTTACGGTATCGGTAAGCGGAAGAAGTCTTTTCTATAATTCCGAGGTTTTCAGCAAAATGGGGGCTGATTACCCAGAAACATGGAACGAACTTATGGCTCTCGGCAACAGCTTCGGTGCAGACGGGCTTTATCCTCTTGACCTTGATATACAGTCGGGAGGCACTGCATGGTATCTGGCGGTGGTTTATGTTCAGCAGCAGACAGGCAGACAGTTCATTACCCTTGACGGCAGGCTCGGCTTTACCGTCGAGGACATAAAAACTGCACTCAGCTTCTATAAGCAGCTGGAGGAAAGCCATGTCATACGTACTGTAAGGACACGCACTGACGAGGACGGTAATGCCGCGCTGTATCAGTCGCCTGAGTTCATAGGCGGAAGAGTTGCGGGTGTTCTCGAATGGGGCAGCGCAGTTGGAAAATATGAATCGGTACTGGCGGAGGGTGTTCTTGAAGCAGGTCCGCTGCTTACCGATGAGAACGGCTGCTCTGACGGCTGGATGATAAAGCCGTCGCTGCTGTATGCTGTATCTAAAAACACAGAACATCCCGATGAAGCGGCTGCTTTCATCAATTTCCTGCTCAATGACGAAGAATGTGCGGAAATACTCGGCACTACACGCGGTATACCTGCGTCACACAAGGCAGAAGCCGCTTTGAAAAACAGCGGTGAGCTGAAAGGGCTCTCAAAGGAAAGCGATGATATCCTCCGCAATGCCGATACTGTCACGATAAGCCCTTACATGGAGCTCTCGCGCATGAAGGAATTCTATAACCAAGCTATAGAATCCGTATCCTACGGGACTGCCGATATTGACAGTGCGGCACAGCAGATGTTCGACTCAGTGAATAATTATCTGGAGAAGATAAGAAAATGAAATCCCGAATTTACCGAAACTCTGTGGGCGTAAGCAAATTCACAGGTCTTGTATTGATACTTCCGTTCATTATCGGTGCGATACTTTTTATCGTATATCCTTTTGTATGTTCCTTTGTTGTGGGACTTACCGATAACAGCGGCTGCCTGAGTTTCAATAACTACAAAAACATACTGTCTGACAGGAATATTCGTCAGGCTTCAATGGTAACTCTTAAATATACTGCTGTACTTGTACCGCTTAAACTTGTAGTATCGCTCCTTGCGGCTCTACTGCTCAACTGCGAACTGAAAGGTATCGGATTATTCCGCACAGCTTTCTACATACCTTCTATATTAGGCTCTAACCTTGCGGTCATAATAATGTGGCAATACCTTTTCACCTCGGACGGACTGGTAAATCAGCTGCTCAGTGCAGCAGGCATAGCTCCCGTCGGCTGGTACGGAGATACAAATGCCGCGCTGTTTATAATAGTGCTGCTGAGAGTATGGGAATTCGGCTCGACTATGGTCATATTCCTTGCTGCTCTCCGCGATATCCCCAAAGAACTGTACTATGCTGCAAAGGTAGACGGCTGCGGCAGGATAAAGGCATTTTTCTACATTACTCTCCCACAGCTCAAAAACATCATATTCATAAACCTTGTACTGCAAACAATTGCTGCGATGCAGGAATTCAACGCACCATACATGATAACAGGCGGCGGTCCACTGGGAAGTACCAGAACTATCGGTATGTACATTTATGATGAGATGTTCAGGTACGGCGACGACGGAACTGCAAATGCTGTTTCATGGCTGCTTTTCGTTATCATCGGCATTATCGTTATGCTGATGTACAAGTTTACCAGCAGACTGAGGAGGGACTAACTATGAAAAAAATCCTTCTTTATCTTGTACTTGCTTTTATAAGTATCATTATGCTGTATCCGCTTCTGTGGCTGTTCGGTGCGTCGTTCAAATCAAACGATGAGATATTCACCACTATATGGTTCATGCCCAAAAGCTTTGACACAGATGTGTACAAAAAGGCATGGGAAACTGTTACCCCATACACTATGGGACACTATTTCATCAATACTTTTCTGATAATCATACCAAAGACCGTATTTGCCGTGCTCTCCTCAGTGCTTGTGGCTTACGGCTTTGCAAGATTTGATTTTCCGCTGAAGAAATTCTTCTTCGCGCTACTTATATGCGGTATGCTGATGCCGTCTATCGTTACGATAATGCCGCAGTATTATATGTGGAGCAAGCTCGGTCTCCTCGATACATATATACCTCTTACTCTCCCCTCTCTTTTCGCCTGTGAAGGTATGTTTGTATTCATACTTATACAGTTCATGAAAAGAGTACCGAAGGAGTTCGATGAGGCTGCCCGTATAGACGGCTGCGGCACTTTAAAAACATTGTTCTTTGTGCTCATGCCATGCATAAGACCTGCTGTTGTTTCAATTGCTGTCTTTACATTTCTCTGGACAATGAACGATTTCCTCTCACCTCTCATAATGATACAGTCTGTTGAAAAATATCCCCTCTCCCTTGCTCTGAGACTATCCGTTGACAGCACGGGACAGGGATATGAACAGAAAAAAATAATCGCTATGTCAGTGATAGGTCTTATACCTTCTGTTGCAGTATTTGCTCTTGCGCAGAAAAAATTTATCAGCGGTATCACCGCAGGAGGACTCTCGGGATGACAAGACCTGATACTATCATAAACAATTATATCGAAAAACTCATATTGACCTCTGAGCCGCTTTCTCCGCTTTGGAACGTTGAAAGCTCCGTTTACGGCAAAGTTCCCAAATGGAACTACATCGACAACTGCATGATAACCGCTCTTCTCATGCTGTACGATCTCAGTGGAGATGAAAGACTGCTGGGATATTCCGTCAAATTCACGGATACCTATGTGAATAAGGACGGCAATATCCCTACAATAAACTACGCAGATTACAATCTCGATAATCTCAACGGCGGAAGAAATCTTATCGACCTCTGGAAGCTCACAGGTGCGGAGCATTACCGTCTCGGTTTTGAAAAGCTCTGGAATGAACAGGTGCTTCGTCAGCCACGTCTCAGCTGCGGAAGCTTCTGGCATAAGGCTGTATATCCTGATCAGATTTGGCTTGACGGAACTTACATGGCTCTGCCTTTTATGGCAGAGTACGGAAAGCTCCACGATCTACGCGGTGTTATTGATGATGCAGAAAGACAGCTCTGCGACATCAAACGAATATCCCGCGATCCGAAAACAGGCCTGTACTATCACGGTTATGATGACACCAAAACTATGATATGGGCTGACAAGATCACAGGACTTTCACCCGAATTCTGGCTGCGCTCAAACGGCTGGCTGTGCGCCGCGCTGGCTGATACTTTTGAGATACTGACAGATCCGAGAATAGGCAGACAGCTTGCGGAAATGCTGGGCGATATCACAAAATACTGCCGTGATGACGGTATGCTTTATCAGCTTCCGCTGAAGCCTGAGCTTGAAGGCAATTATCCCGAAACAAGCGGTACTCTCCTTGTGGCTTATGCTGCTCTGAAAGCTGCAAGGCTCGGTGTATGCGGAGACGATATCCGTCAGATAGGTCTGAAAGCCTTCAATACCATTACCGAAAAATTCATTAACACAGAGTCGGAGATACCCGTCCTCGGAAATATTTGTCTCGTTGGCGGTCTCGGCGGTGAAAACGAACGTGACGGTTCAGCAGAATACTACCTCAGCGAAAAGATAACCGAAAATGATGCAAAGGGCATAGCTCCTTATATCATGGCGTTTACAGAGATTAAAAAGATGTAAAAATAATACTCTCCGAACAAAAATATTTGTTCAAAAAACGGCACTTATACTTGAAAAGTTCACACTTTTGTGATATAATATTTCCTGTAGGGATTACTACAAATATTTTTTGTGAAAGGGGGCCTCGTTATGGGTGTTCTGTTTTGGGCTTGTGCTGTTGTAGCTTTCGTAGTTGCCGAAGTTATCACCGTCCAACTCGTTTCGATCTGGTTCGCTGCGGGTTCTATGGTCACAATGCTGTTCAGCTATTTCTATAAGCTTAACGCTATCGAGCAGTTGGGAATATTCATCATTTCTTCTTCGATCTTCCTGCTGTTGAGCATACCGTTTCTTAGAAATCGCCGAAAGAAAAACGACTTCGTTGCCACTAATGCCGATCTTGATATAGGCAGACACGCAACCGTTATTGAAGTTATAAACAGCGATAAAGGTACAGGACGAGTCACTTTAAATGGGGTAAGTTGGAGTGCCGTTCCTGAAAACGAAAACGAAATCATACCTGAGGGTACGATCGTTGTCGTAAAACAAGTTATGGGCGCAAGATTACTCGTCGCACCAGAAAAGTAACAAACTAAATCCACTATTGTTTTTTGGAGGTATTTAAAATGGATCCATTCAAGATCATTGTATTGTTAGTTATTGTTTTCCTGTTATTCGTTATCGTAAGATCATTCAGGATAGTTCCGCAGGCTCACGTATTCGTTATCGAGCGTCTCGGTTCCTTCCATGCTGAATGGGATACAGGTCTTCACATTCTCGTTCCTTTCATCGACAGGATCGCAGGTAAGGTATCATTAAAAGAAAAAGTCGTTGACTTCAAGCCGCAGCCTGTTATCACAAAAGATAATGTTACCATGCAGATAGATACCGTTGTGTTCTATCAGGTAACTGACGCTAAGCAGTACATCTACGGTGTTGAAAGACCTCTCGCAGCTATCGAGAACCTTTCAGCTACAACACTCCGTAACATCATTGGTGAAATGGAACTTGATGCTACTCTTACTTCAAGAGACGTAATCAACTCAAAGATCACTGCTATCCTCGATATGGCTACAGACCGCTGGGGTATCAAGGTAAACCGTGTCGAGCTCAAGAATATCCTTCCTCCTCGTGAGATACAGGACGCTATGGAAAAGCAGATGAAGGCTGAGCGAGAGCGTCGTGAAAAGATTCTTCAGGCTGAAGGTGACAAGAAGTCTCAGATCCTTGTTGCAGAAGGTGAAAAGGAATCTCAGATCCTCCGCGCACAGGCTAAGAAAGAGTCTCAGATCCTCGAAGCAGAAGCTCAGAAGCAGGCTATGATCCTCAAGGCTGACGCTGTAAGAGAGCAGAAGATACTTGAAGCTACCGGTGAATCAAAGGCTATCGAAATGGTACAGCAGGCACTTGCCGAGAGTATCGTAAAACTCAATCAGGCTAATCCTAATGAGAGAGTTATCCAGCTCAAGTCTCTTGAATCCTTCGCAAAGGCTGCTGACGGTAAGGCTACAAAGATCATTATCCCAAGTGAGATACAGGGCCTTGCAGGTCTTGCTATGGGACTCAAGTCTATCGTTGAAAAAGACACTGTTCCTGCAAAAGGCAGCAGTGAAACAAATTTCCATGATTATCAGGCAAACTGAACTTAAACTTTCAAATGCTTCCCTTTTCGGGAAGCATTTTTTATTGCTCAATTAAAGAAAGTTTCATTGTCTGTCAATACAAACGCATATATTTCTATAAGTAACTGATGATATAAGGAGTAATATTCACATCTTCCTGTCCTAAAAGGAGGTATCGCATATGAAAAAATTCATTTCTATTATCACCTCAGTACTGACTGTTTTTTCCGCATCTTCCTTAACCGCTTTTGCTGACGGTTCACTTGATTTTTCAGATGATCTTATCACGCATAAAACAAATACCCGAATTGTCGGCGACCTTAAAGAAGATGGAGAAATAAGTGTAGGCGACCTTGTTATCATGGCTCATATTATGCACGGAAACAGATCTGACGCTGATGGAAGGTATTATTACGACGAGCTTGGGTATTCCGATCTGAATTTCGACCTTTCCACCGATATTTTTGACATTATCGAGCTCAGAAAGCTTGTAATATCACCCGAAAAAGCCTTTAAAATCGTAAGTGATGCCGATATTTTATCCTCAGCAAATAAAGCGAGCAATGTTGCTGCCTTTATAAGGTCGCCCGAGGATATAACTTCTTATCTTTCTGGCATAGGGACAAGTGAGGAAGAAATACAGCAATATCTTGATATCTACGATGACGATTTCTTTAAGGACAGTGATGTTGTCTTTGGCACACTTGTCCAGGAATACGGCAATGGCATACATTTCAGATACCCTGAAGCATCTTTTATGGTTGGAAAATTTGCAGAGGTTTTTGAAGTTACCGAAGAATCAAAATATGAACAAGCAGCCGAATTATTAAATGTTGATATTGAAACCCTGAAAAACTCAAATATTTACACGCTCATAACATATCAGGAGTATAATACACACCCTATGCTTTATCCCAAAACCGATAAGGTAATTCTTTTCCGTACAACCGTTCCGAAGAGTATATATGACCAGTCAAACGGTATAGGTCTTGTATGGGATTTTGAATTATTCGTTCCTGAGTACCGTGCACACGCATTTGATTCTCCTGACGGTAAGCATCACATATATATTACCGCAGTAGAAGATGATTTTATGGACGACAGCTGCACTTATATGTTTTTCAATATAAATAATGATGGATCATACAAGTATTATGGCGAATATTATGACTATTACGACCTTGATAAATTCAACTGTGACTATATTCTAACAACTGACGGCATGTTCCCTGCTTATAAATTCGGCGACAATGTCAGGATAGTATGGGCTGATTCATTTGCAATAATAGAATTTCAGGTTGATGAATGGGATGATAAATACGAGGATTATAGAAAAGAATGGAAATACGCAGCAACTATTGATTTCGACTGACCACATAATCACAGCTCTTATCCCCCTTTCCCGTAATTAGAAAGGGGGATTTTTATCTGTCAAAAACGCCGCATAAAAAATGAGCTTTTTTGTAGTTTGATACGATTTTTAAAAAAAGCTGCCGAATTTTGAAAATCGTCCCCTTTTTCGCTTGCATTTCCACTGCTTTTGTTGTATAATATTCTGTGCAGGCTTGCAATGGTCTGTACAAGTTTTCAACTTTGATAATACTTTTATTACTTTACATTGCTCCGCCTGCTTTTACGCGGTATCACTACAGACAGATATAAAAAGATTATTTGCAACAAGGCGGTAGAACAATGGTTTTTTCGAGATTATTCTTTATATATATTTTTCTTCCTCTGTGCCTGCTGTGCTATGCTTTGGCACGAGGAACTAAAGCTAAAAATACGGTGTTGATAATTTTCTCACTTGTTTTCTATGCTTGGGGAGAACCCGTGTATATCTTCCTTATGCTCATTACTGCTGTCGTCAACTATTCAGCAGGTCTGCTCATCGGGAAGTATCAGGGTAAAAAGGGCGATACTGCGGCAACAGCAGCTGTTGTCGTCTATGACCTCCTCATGCTCGGAGTATTCAAGTACAGCGGTTTTATCGTGGAAAATATCAACGCCCTTTTTTCGTCCTCAATACCCGTTCCTGATATAAAACTGCCAATAGGTATAAGCTTTTATACCTTCCAGACCATATCATATATCATAGACTGTCACTGGGAAAAGGTAAAGCCGCAGAAAAGCTTCAAGAATTTCCTGCTTTTCCTTACGCTGTTCCCACAGCTGGTAGCAGGTCCTATCGTAAGATACAGCACTATCGAAAAAGAGATCGAAGAACGCACCATTACTCTCAGTGATGTTTCATACGGTCTTAACAGAGTCGCACTCGGTCTCGGAAAAAAGGTACTTTTAGCAAATCAGCTCAGCATTATCGCAGACAGCTTCCTCGGCAATATCGGAAGCTCTACTATGCTTGGCGCATGGTACGGCGTAATTGCTTACGGCTTGCAGATATACTTTGATTTCTCGGGATATTCCGACATTGCTATCGGACTCGGAAGAGTTTTCGGCTTCCATTTTGACGAAAACTTCAAACACCCGTTCATATGCAGGGATATTACCGAATTCTGGCAGCGCTGGCACATATCTCTCAGCACATTTTTCCGCGACTATGTGCTCTATATCCCTATATTCGGCAAGCGCAGAAAGTACGGCGGACTCTTCCTCGTATGGCTCTGCACAGGTATATGGCACGGTGCAAGCTGGAACTTCATAATATGGGGACTTTATTACGGTATCTTTGTTTTCATCGAAATGAAGATAGGCAAGAAAAATATGAAGAAGATACCGATCGTTATCCGCCATATCTACAGCAAATTCGTTATATTCGTAGGATTCGGCATATTCTATTTTGAGAAGCTCGGCAAACTCGGCACATTCTTCAAAACAGCCTTCGGCTTCGGCAAAAACGGCTTTATCGCAGTTCAGGATAAAATATCTCTCATGAACAATATGTACCTTATGATATTGGCTGTTATCTGCTGTTTCCCGATACTGAGCAGTATCAAAAACATTTCGGACAAGCATTATGTAACAAAGGTGACTGTTTCTTCGGCAGCTGCAATTGCTGCTGCTTTGCTGCTCATAGTTACAAGTGTTATGCTTGTCGATGCAACTACAAATCCGTTCCTTTATTTCAGATTTTAAAGAGGAAAACAACAAATGAGTGAGAATAATAAGAATACAACGTCCGAAAAAGATAAAAACAAGGACGCTGAAAAAAGCTCTGTCCGTCCCGAGCCTGTTATATCAATAGCAGCTTCGGATCGTGAAAATACAGAGATAGATATACCTGTAAAGGCTAAAAAGCTCCGCAGAGAACGCAGAAAAAAGACTATGAACACTATCGCGCTCTCAAATATTATCCTTATTGGAGCTCTCCTTGCAGGCGGTTTTGCATACATGACACTACTCCCGCATGAGACAAAAGCTGATGACGAGAACCGTATGCTCACCAAATTCCCGAAACTATCTGCCAAGTCATATGCAAGCGGTCAGTATACAGAGGGAATTGCTGATTATTTCGATGATACAGTCCATAACAGAGCTAATATAAAGGAGTTCATCGCTGACAACCTTATGCCGCTGAAAGGCAGAAAATACGGCGGCAGCGATGACGGCGCAGAGCTTTACGGAAGCAGTGCCAAGAAAAAGAAGTCCATATCTGCTGTTACAACCACAAAGCCGTTTATACCTGAAATCACGACCGAAACTACAGCTGTGCAGGCTGCAACAGAACCTGCTACGGAAGAACCTGCTCCTGCTGAGGGTGAGCTCACGAACAATATCCTTATCGTGAACAAACGCGGTATCACTCTTTACGGCGGCGGCTGGGGAACTGAGCTGGAATACGCTTCATATCTGAATGCTTACAAGGAAAAGCTGGGAAATGTCAACGTTTATTCAATGGTGCTCCCTACTTCAAGCTCTTTCTATCTGCCTGACAACTATAAAGACCTTGCTCACAGCGAGAAGGAAGATTTCGACAACATTGACGGCGCATTGCAGAACGTTATGTCAGTTGATGCATATTCAGCTCTTAACGCCCATAAGGACGAGGCTATCTACTCCCGTACAGATCATCACTGGCAGCCGCTGGGTGCTTATTATGCTGCTGAGAAATTCGCACTCACAGCAGGTGTGCCATTTGCCGATCTTTCCGAGTATGAGACAGTTACACTCCCAGGCTATGTGGGTACACTGTATATGTATACTCAGAGTGCTACTCTCCTCAATAATCCCGAGGACTTCGTTTACTATAAGCCAAAGGTACCTGTAACAGTAACCCAGTACGATACACATTTCCAGAACCCTGTTGTGGCTAATCTCCTGCTTGACCCGTCAGTAATGCCTAATTCGGGCTATTATATGGTATTCGGCTCGGACGAGAGGATAGTCCACGTAAATACAGAGTGTAAAAACGGAAGGACTCTCGTTATTTTCAAGGACAGCTACGGAAACGCTCTTCTGCCTATGCTCACAAGCTCGTTTGAGAACATCTATCTCTGCGATATCCGCTATTTTGAGCTTAATGCCATTGATTTCATAAATCAGGTTGGAGCTACAGACCTGCTGTTCTCAATGTGTTCGTTCTCGGCTGTAGGCGTGAACAGAAACAGTATATACAACAATCTTATCAGATAAGGAGACATAATGAAAGAGCTTGATTTTCCTTTTGATGCTGCCTATATAATGAGAAAAAAACGCGGTCTGCGCAAGGAGCTCCTCAGCGACGGCAGCGTCCGCATAAAGAAAAAGATCGCCGTTCTCGGCGGCTCAACTACCGATCATATAGTTTCAGCTCTTGAGCTTTTTCTGCTGAATTCAGGCATAGAACCTGAGTTTTACCAGTCTGAATACAATAAATTCTATGAAGATGCTGTTTTCGGCAATGCCGGGCTCGACAGCTTCTCCCCCGATATCATATATATCCATACGACTTCAAGAAATCTTACCCTTATCCCTGACAGTCCTTCAGAAACTGCCGAAGCCGTTCATTCAAGGCTCGATGAGCAGGAAGATATATTCAGACAGGTATGGGAAAGCCTTGAAAAGCGTTTCTCCTGCCCTGTTATACAGAATAATTTCGAGCTCCCGCTGTTCCGCCGCTCAGGCAGCTTCGACGGCTGGAGCACCTGCGGTCAGGCTGCTTTTATCCAGCGCATGAACGTTTTTGTGTCTGACTGGGCGCGTACACACAAGGGATTTTTCGTAAATGATATCAACTATCTTTCATCAGTCTGCGGACTTACAAAGTGGCATAACGCCGATGACTGGTATCTCTATAAATATGCCATGAGCACAGAGGTAATCCCCGACCTTGCCTACAGCATCGCCTGTATCATCAAGTCGGTATACGGCAAAAACAAAAAGGTCATTGACCTTGACCTTGATAATACACTGTGGGGCGGCGTTATCGGTGATGACGGTCAGGAAGGCATCGAAATAGGTCCCGAAACTGCCACAGGACAGTCATTCAGCGAGTTCCAGTCATTTCTTAAAGGCTATAAGGACTACGGCGTACTTCTTGCTGTTTGCTCAAAAAACGAAGAAGAAAATGCCCTTCTCGGATTGAAGCACCCCAGCAGTATACTTGCTCCCGAGGATTTTGTGTCCATAAAGGCAAACTGGCAGCCAAAGGATCAGAATATTGCCGAGTCCGCTGACGAACTTTCTCTTGGCATAGACTCCTTCGTGTTCGTTGACGATAATCCTGCGGAATGTGCCATTGTTGAGGGGCAGCTGCCGTCAGTGCAGACAATTCCCGTAACAAGCGTTCACGATGCTATGTATATGCTTTCAAGAAGCGGATATTTCGAGATAACTTCCCTTTCCGCCGATGATATGCACCGCTCGGAAATGTATGCTGCAAATGCCAAAAGAGCTGCTCAGCAGAAGCAGTTCGGAAGCTATACTGATTACCTGCTTAGTCTTGATATGACCGCTGTAATAAGCGGATTTGAGCCCGTTTACATTCAGCGTGTGACTCAGCTCACCAACAAGAGCAATCAGTTCAACCTTACTACAAGACGCTATACCGAAAATGAGATACAGCAGCTAAGCAACAGCAGCGATCATATCTGTCTCTGCGGTCAGCTCAGTGATAAATTCGGCGACAACGGCATAGTTTCGGTAGTTATCGGAAAAATAAACGGCAATGCTCTTGATATCGAGCTGTGGCTCATGAGCTGCCGTGTTCTCAAACGTGATATGGAGCTTGCTATGCTTGACGAGCTTGTAAGTCAGGCTAAGGCTAAGGATATCACAAGGCTCAACGGCTATTACTATAAAACCGCAAAAAACAATATGGTATCGGAGCTGTACGGTGATTTCGGCTTCACACTTGATGAAAAAGCCGAAAACGGAGACGCTGTATGGCATCTTGATATCACTGACTATAAAAAGAAAAATAAAGTCATAAAAACAAAAGAAAAGGAGCTTATAAAATGAACACTAATGAAATAATCCCAAGACTTAATGAGGTTTTTCGCGATGTTTTCGGAGACTCTTCTATCTCGGTCACAGCTTCAACTACAGCTGACGATATTGATGACTGGGACAGCATTGAGCACATCAACCTCATCGGTGCTGTTGAAGCTGAATTCGGTATGCGCTTCAAGATGCGCGAAGTCTCAGGCATGAAGAATGTGGGAGAAATGATAAACATTATCGCAGAAAGAGGAAAATAATGGGTAAGAAATTATCCCCGAAAACTAAAAAGAAGCTCAAAATACTGCTTATACTCTTTGTTATCTATGTTATCCTTACTGCATGGGGATATGTGATGCAGACTGTAAAGTACAAGGTAAAGTCCGACAAGCTTGACAAGGGACTGAGGATAGTATTCATCTCCGACCTGCATAACTGCTTCTACGGCGGTACAGATCAGTCGGCTCTAATTGAAAGAGTACACGATGCCGCTCCCGATATCGTTGTATTCGGCGGAGATGTCATTGATATGTGGGGCGGTACAGAACACGCCCTCACCCTTATAAGAGCTCTCAGCAGCGAGTATCCCTGCTTCTACTCCCCGGGCAATCACGAGGAAATGAGAAGCGATATCGAGGATTTTTACAATGAAGTTAGGACGATATGTCCCGTACTTATGGGCGAAGATCACGCAGATATCACTGTAAACGGACAGGATATACGACTTTTCGGTGCTATAAATGCTGAGGTCTGCTATAAGTACTCAACTCAGCTTCAGGAGTGCTTCGATGATCTTGACGATGAACATTACAATATACTCGTTGCTCATCAGCCCGAAGATATCGACTATTACCTCGGCGAAGGCTTCAATACCGATAAGGATTTCGACCTTATATTATCGGGACACGCTCACGGCGGTCAGTGGAGGATACCAAAGCTACTCGATCAGGGACTTTACGCCCCACAGCAGGGATTGTTCCCGAAATATACCACAGGTATGTATCATTACGGCGATACAGTCCACATAATAAGCCGCGGACTTGCAAGACCGCTTAGAATGATATTCATACCAAGAATTTTCAATCGTCCTGAGTTTTCGGTAATAGATATAAACAGATAAAACGCCTGTATTTCCAAGAAAAATAAAAAACACTTGTAATTTCAGACGAATAATGATATAATAGGAATGATATTTCGTTTTAAGCAAGTATCACAAAACACAGAACAAAAGGAGCATGGGCAGCTTTTGTGCCCTCTGTAAGATATGGAAAAAGAGAAAAATACTACAGAAGCGTCCGAAAATATAATATGCGGACGTAATCCCGTTATCGAAGCACTTAAATCAGGTGCTAACCTTGATACTATATATATCAACGGTAACGGCGGAAGCCTCGGTGTTATCCGCCGACTTGCAAAAGATAAAGGCATCGTCGTAAAAGATGCCGATGATAAAAAGCTCTCAAGACTTTCAGGAGGTGGTTCTCATCAGGGCGTTGTTGCCGAAGGAGCCTGCGGAGAATATGTTTCCGTTGAGGATATCCTCGCTGTTTCACAGAAAAAAGGCACTAAGCCTTTCATCATCATCTGTGATGAGATCGAAGATCCCCATAACCTCGGTGCTATTATCCGTACTGCCGAAACATCGGGAGCTGACGGCGTTATTATCCCGAAGCGCAGAAGTGCTTCCCTTAACGCTACTGTTTTCAAGACATCAGCAGGTGCAGCAAATTATGTGCCTGTTGCAAGAGTCTCAAATCTCGCAAGCTGTATCGACACACTCAAGGAAAACGGCGTGTGGATATACGGCACTGACGCCTCGGGCACTGATTATTCAGAGACAGACTTCACAGGCGGAGTCGCTCTTATTATCGGCTCTGAGGGCTTCGGCATGAGCAAGCTTATACAGAAAAAATGCGATTTTATGATAAAACTCCCTATGCTTGGAAAAATAAATTCACTCAATGCTTCCGTCGCAGCAGGTATCTTTATGTATGAGGTGCTGCGTCAGCGCAGAAGCAATAACTAAGGAGATAATTATGTCGGAACAGAAACCATCGCTGGAGGCTATTCTTGACGAGTACTCTCCCGATAACAACGGACCAAAGACTAAAGTGGGCAGAGTAGATGCCCAGAAGATCATAAATTCAACTGTAGACTCACCCGACATCGTTCAGAAAGCTAAATCAAGACCTCCCGTTTCACATGAGAAATCCGCGCTTTTTGACAATGCGCTCCGTAACGAACAGCCTGCGGACGCTGTCAAGCCTGCCGATCTTTCACGGCATAAGATAGCCGTTGTAAGCTCGGACGCAATGAGCGAGATACGTACAAATCCTCAGCGAAAGGTGATTCCGTCAGGTGTAGTCACCCCTGTACAGATGAATCCCGATGAAGCTCCAAAGATAAGGCGTATGAGCGAATCTACGCGTGCCAAGGAAGCTGACGGTAAAAAATACAAAAAGAAGCGCAAGGGCAAAAAGGATAACGACTATACCTACGCTAAGGAAACTCCCGATGGAGAGTATATGTATGCTCCCCCTGAGTTCAAAAAGAAAAAGCGTACCAGGATACAGATAATACAGGCTGCCGAAAGTCCCGAGGGACGCAAGCAGATAACCGATATCGTTCCTTCGCCTGCTGCTGTGGAGGCTGCAAAGCCTGTTGAACCTGCTCCGAGAGCTGAGCTCACAAGCATAAATCTCAGCGAAAAGGCACAGATAGACGCAGGTCAGCTCGATGTACACATAACTCAGGAAGCTGACGAGTATATGTCGGTACATTCAAAGCGCAAACGAACAAAACGTATCGTTGACTTCAATTATTACGGCGATGTTGAAGATGTCGGACGAGATATATACGAGCTGAAAAGCACTATTTCCGTCAGAGTCGTAATTCTTGCTATGACGGCTTTTCTGAGCCTGTTCATAACGATATCCAATCAGTTCCAGCTGCCGCTGCTTGATTTTCTGAGTATGTCGCACATAAAGACATACCTCACCACACATCTTGTGCTGGGAGTTATATCCATACTCTCATCAATGGCAGTGATAACAAAGGGAGTGAAAAAGCTTGTCAGCCTGAAAGCAGACAGCGATTCCATGACGGCAGTAACAGCTATTTCCTGCCTTATCGCGCTGATACCTGCATTTCTCAGACCTGATCTTGTCACGACCGAAAACATACATATATATATGCCCGTGGGTATCCTTGCTCTGTTTATCAACGCAGTGGGCAAGCTACTTATTATAAGACGCGCAGCAAGGAATTTCAAATTCGTTTCAAAGAATTTCGACCGTCACGGCGTTACATATGTTACAGATGAGGAACGTGCAGAACGTATAACCCGCGGAACTCTCGGAGACTTCCCTATCCTTGCTTCTATGAGGAAAACGGACTTCCTTACCGATTTTCTGCGATATACCTATTCTTCGGATATGACCGATGAATTCTGCAAAAAAGCTACTCCTATATGCCTTATTGCTTCGATCATCGTTTCATTCTTCCTTACATTCTTCTGTAAGGGCACTTTCTTCAACCTTGACTCGGCTGCATTCGGATTTTCAATATTCAGTATGCTCATATGCGCTACTTCCTGTATCGCTATACCGTTCGTAGTCAATATACCGCTGGAGAATGTTTCAAACAGTGCGATCAGAAACAAGGGCATAATGCTTGGATACCAGAGCGTTGACGACTTCTATGATACAAATTCCATATTGATTGACGCAAGTTCTCTTTTCCCTGAGGGTACTGTCAGACTTGACGGTATCAAGGTATTCTCGAATACAAAGCTTGACGAAGCTCTCCTTGAAGCTGCAAGCCTTACAGCTACAGCAGGAAGCATAATGTCACAGCTCTTCACAGACGTTATCGCAGGCAGAAACGGTGTGCTCTACCCTATCGAAAATTACTCCTATGAGGAGGGTATGGGTATGTGCGGCTGGATAAACAACAAGAGAGTCCTCTTCGGAAACCGTGAGCTCATGACGAGCCACAACATCGAGGGCGTACCTACAAAAACACAGGAAGCCGAAATGGTGGACGGCAAAAAAGACGCAATGTATCTTTCGATATCGGGAAATCTTGCTGCGATGTTCGTAGTTGATATCGTTGCCGACCGCTATGTGAAGAAATGGTCAAAGAAGCTCTGCAAGAATAAGATATGCTTATTCGTAAAGAGCATCGATCCGTGTATCACCGTTAAAAAGCTCAATACCCTTTTCGGTATACCCGAGGATATGTCAAAAATACTTCCCAAAAAGCTCCATGAGGACTTCTACGAGGAGACCAAAAAGGCAGTACGTCTCAGTTCTTCAATGGCTACTACAGGTAAATTCTCCTCACTTGCCGAGCTTCTCATCGGCACTAAGGTAGTCCATACATCTGCTATAATAGGTCTTATCCTACAGACAGCATCAATAATTCTCGGCTTCGGACTGTGTATGCTTCTGATACTTTCAAAGGCATTCCGATCCAATTATGTGTATATGTCAGCTACCGCACTGACCGTTTATAATCTGGTCTGGGCTGCTGTCACATACATTGCCGTAAGCATCAAAAAAACATAAATAACCAAAGAACCTGTATCTTCCGCAAAGTTGATACAGGTTCTTAAAGCATAGAAAGGACACAACCATGCCAAACAAATATAATGGCAAAAACCATGACGAAATAAAAAATACTGACGATGAGGATACAATGCTTCTGCCTGATGATCTTAACGATTACAGGCAATATCAGCAGCCCCGTCAGGAGCTTCCTCATCTGAGAAAGGTGGGCAGCAACACTTCCCGTCCACAGCAGAAAAACGGTGAGAGGGTATATACTTCAAATGATCCGCCGCAGTTTCCGCAATCCGGACAGCCGCCACAGTTCCCACACAGCGCTGCTCCCCCACCGCCAATGCATCAGCAGTCGGGACAGTATTACGACTATAATCAGCAGCCGCCTCAGAACTACAGCGGATATTCACAGACTCCGCCGCCTGCTGCACCTACAGCTCCGCCGCCGCAGAGACCTGCTTCACAGAGCAGACCTGCCGCTGCTCCCGAGCCTGAACACCAGCCAAAAAAGAAAAAGCGCAAGCATAAATCTCTTGCAAGGAAGATAATCGGCAGGATAATTAGGTCATTACTTGTTCTTTTCCTGCTGCTGTTCGGAATATATTCATGTACATCTTTAAGCCTTATCAGCAAAATGAACCATGTTGAAACAGGCAACCGTACTCATTACGCTAATAATACGGGCAGAAGCCATGTCCGCAGCGTACTTGTAATCGGTACTGACGGAAGGACTAATGACGACCGCGGACGTTCGGACTCTATGATACTCGTTTCTCTCAACAGCAAGACAAATGAGCTTATTATGACATCTTTCATGCGTGACTGTTACGTTGAGATACCTGATAACGGCTGGAACAAGCTCAATGCAGCATATGCTTTCGGCGGTCCCGAGCTTCTCATGGACACTATCGAATATAACTTCGATGTACGTATCGACGATTATGTTTCTGTAGACTTTGCTTCATTCGTATCCGTTGTTGATTCAGTCGGCGGAATAGATATCGAAGTAAGCGATGACGAAGCCGAGGAGATCAACGTTATCCTCATATCTGAGGTAAATGAGCTTATGGGTGATGACAGAATGTCAGACCTTCTTGACCACGGCGGAAAACTCCACCTTAACGGCAAGCAGGCACTCTCCTACTCACGTATACGTAAGGTCGGCAACAGCGATTTCGAGCGCACACAGCGTCAGCGTCGTGTAATGTCCCTTATCATCGCAAAACTCAAGTCATTCAGACCATCAATGTTCAAGCACCTTGCATCTGACGTTATCCCCGATGTTTCAACAAATATGTCAACTCTCGATGCTTACCTGCTATCACTGAGACTGCCTTTCGCAGCAAGATACAAAATGAAGCAGATACAGATACCTGCCGAGGGTACATTCTACGGCGCAGATGTTGATGTCGGAAACGTTCTGCAAGTTGACTTTGACGCAAATATGGACGTTATCGAAAGAGAAGTATTTGCAAAATAACGTAAAAAAGCCTCCTGATATTCAGGAGGCTTAAACTTTTTATTCAGCAAGAAGCTTTTCAGCAGCTGCTATCTTTACGCATATCACAAACAGCTCCATTGCCTTTGCAAGATCCTCTATCGGAGGATATGTAGGAGCAAGTCTGATGTTCTTGTCCTCGGGATCAACTCCGTATGGGAATGTTGCACCTGCACCTGTAAGTGTTACGCCTGCGTCCTTACATAGCTGGACTATTCTCTTTGCGCAGCCATTAGGTGCATTGAATGAGATGAAGTATCCGCCCTCAGGTGTAGTCCATGTGCCGATACCGAGAGGTGCGATCTCACTCTGGAGCTTATCACATACAAGTCTGAACTTAGGAGCAATGATAGCCATGTGCTTCTTCATATGCTCAACCATATTTTCGTATGTACCAAAATACTTGACATGGCGCATCTGGTTCATTTTATCAAAACCGATGATGCTGATGCCGAGATACTTTTTAAGCTCTTCGATATTCTCCTTGCTTGCGCCCATTACTGCAACGCCTGCGCCGGGGAATGTTACCTTTGATGTAGAACCGAACATATAAACGATATTCTCGTTGCCGACCTTCTTGGCTTCATCAAGTATGTTGAGAATATATTTAGGCTTATCTGTAAGATGATGTATACAGTAAGCATTATCCCAGAATATCCTGAAATCCTTTGCAGCAGGCTTGAGTGCAGCAAAACGCTTTACTGTCTCATCACTGTATGAGATACCGTCAGGATTTGAATACTGCGGTACACACCAGATACCCTTTACAGCTTCGTCCTTTACGAGCTCCTCTACCATGTCCATATCAGGGCCTGTAGGAGTCATAGGTACATTTATCATTTCTACGCCGAAAAACTCAGTCACCTTGAAGTGTCTGTCATATCCCGGTACAGGACAAAGGAACTTGATCTTTCCGCACTGTGACCACGGCTTGCTTCCGAGAATTCCCTTATTGAAAGCGCACTGCATTGAGAAGAACATTGCATTAAGGCTTGAATTACCGTAAATGATGACTTCATCAGAAGCAACGCCCAGCATATCCGAAAACAGCTTCTTTGCTTCGGGAATACCGTCAAGTATACCGTAATTGCGGACATCATTTCCGCACTCGCTCATAAAGTTTCCGTCATCGAAAGCCCTGAGCATATCAACGCTCAGCTCAAGCTGCTCCTTACACGGATTACCTCTTGCCATATTGAGACAAAGCCCCTGACCTTTGAAGTCGTTGTAGAGCTTCTCGTTCTCACTCTTGAACGAAGCGATCTCATTTTTTGTCATCTGGGATAAATTCATTATAAGGATCTCACCTTTCAAATATTTATGGTGCATAACAGCACAAAATCTCCACATAAAAGTATATCACAGCATTGACACATTTTCAAGAGACAATATAACAAATTATAAACCTTGAAAACTCTTTTTTTTGTTGTTTTCGGCATTTACGCCTATATATAGCGATATTCTCTTTTGGTATGGCTTATGAAACTGTAATGCCAAATGTAAATGTTTAATGAAAAATCAGTGAAGCCCATTGACTTTTATAGCAATTTTGTATATAATATATGTATATAGAAAAAGAATACATAGGGGATGGGAATTAATTGCTTCAATAGGAGGTATCTTTATGAAAAAATTAATCTCATCGACGATCTCTGTAATGACATCTATGGCTATACTTGCCTGTGGCTGCTTTAGCACAGCGTTTGCTGCCGGTGATATGACATCAGAAAATACAGATATTATTGAGAATGAAACGTATCTCGGAGATTTTGACATCTTCAAAGTTCAGCTATCAGATTATCCTGAACTGAAATCTAACTACTCAAGCGACTCTTACAATTACGGCGATATGCTTGACGAGAACAATCTCGCTGTGTACAACGCCGTAAAAGATCTCACCGACCCCACTGATCAGGGATTTACGGTAACACTTCCAAATCCTGTCAGCGTCAAGCTGTCATCTTCGCCTTATTCAAAATCATTCAAGGACGAAGATGCAGAAAAGCTGCAAAACGCATTCATTGAAAACTGCAAACCGGGACTTGACTGTGCTTTTTTCGATATGCCCGAGCTATACTGGGTAGATCCTTCACTATGGTCTATCGCTATCGGAAAAGACACAAGTTTTACTTCAAACTGGCCGTTTTCATCAGGCTATACCGCTCTGATATACAAGATAACTATTTATCCTGCATATATGAGCTGTTTTGACTCAGCAGATGAAGCTAAGGAGTACGGAGAAAGACTTGAAGAGGCTCTTGAAAAAGTTGATATCTCTGGCGAAACAAGATATGAAAAACTGAAAAGTATCCATGATTACATAGCTAATTCCACTTATTACGATACTGAGGCAAAATTCAGCAGTTCCGCACTTGGTGCTCTTGTTGAACCGGGAGTAGTTTGCGAAGGATATTCCGAAGCTTTTAAACTCATCTGTGACAGGCTTGACATCCCTTGTGTATGCGTTTTCGGTAATCTTAACGAAGAAGAAAAATCCGCTCATATGTGGAATTATGTCAAAATGGAGGACGGCATCTGGTACGCCATGGACGTTACATGGGACGACCTTGACGGCAAGAACGGCCGTCAGATAAAGTATGATTACTTCCTGAAAGGTTCAAAGAGCTTTAACAAAAACCATACTCCTGAGGCGATCTATACTATCACTCCTCTGAATTATCCCGAAATATCAGAGACTGATTATGTTTATACACCTCAGACAACTACAACATCTGCGGCAATGACTACAACAACAACGACAACTACCACGACCACATCAAAACCTACCACTACAACGACTACGACAACCACAACTACTTCAAGACCAACTACTACCACGACTACAACCACGACCACAACGACTACATCAAAACCAACTACTACCACAACTACATCAAAGCCGACGACAACGACAACAACTGTTACTACTACAGAAACTTCCACATCTGCGACAAATACTTCGTCAGCTTCATCAACGACTTCAACAACTTCACAGACAACAACTACAACAACTACTACTGTGAAACCTGAAAAGCTCGTTGGCGATATCAACCATGACGGTGAAGTCAATATTGCAGACCTTGTTTACTTGCAGAACGCTCTGCTTGGCAAGGTAAGGCTTCGCTCTATGTGCGACTGCAACGAAGACGGCGTTGCTGATGTTTTTGACCTTGTATTTTTAAGAAAACTTGTTATCAATCAATAATTGTTCTTCCATTTCAAAACGTCAGAGGCTCCGAACTTCTATCGGAGCCTTTGTACGTTAATGCCTCTTTACAATTACAGTGTTTTGTGTTATAATCCCTTGGGGTAAAAGTATTTTGCAGTGCATGACAGCTGTTATGCAGCTCCCTTACATTCGGATATACAGGCTGTTTGCCGATACCTACTTTAAGAAAGGGCTTCATTTTATGAAGTATGATAGAATATGAAAGAACCTTCTCCCAAAACTAATAAGTATATACTTATTTTCACTTCATTATTCATGCGATGGGCAATAATGTTCATTATCATCTTTTCGCTGACATCTCTTATTGATATCATCAGCGGACAGAGATCCAACACAATAGCCTTTCGTGTGATGTTTGCCGCAGTCGGCTCTGTGATAGCAAACCTTATAGCGCGGCTCTTCATTCTTCCGCGGCTGAATAAGCAATACAGCGTTTTCCGCAAGATACTGCAAAAGATAGCCGATTGTGGGTACTCTGACGATGTTATCTCAAAAATGGAAGAGCAGCTCACATTCTGTCGGGCAGAACCGCGAAAATATACAGCCTACACCAATCAGTATGCTATGTTTCTTGCGGAAGCATATATGTCTCTGAGACAATTCGACAAAGCTGAGGAAAAGCTTGAGATAGCCGACATCGACTTCATGCAGTTACAGGCTAAAAATCCCGAGTCTCTGCCTGCACAGCACAATATCGTAATGCTTTGCGTACTCTGGGTGCAGCTCTATGCAGGACGCAATGACAAAAAAATGCTGGAGGATCAGCTCAGGAACAGTGAGCGATATTTTGCAAAATACCGCGGCATGAACGAGATCACGGATTATTTTATGGATACGGCTTATTTTGAATCGCTAATGATACACGAGCAATACGAAAATGCCTTAAAGCTTCTGGACAAATATGCAAAAGATGAGCAGCTTTCCTTCGGCGTTTTCCTTGATAAAGCCCGCTGCCTGAAAAAAATGGGCAGACACGAAGATGCCAACTCATATTTCGATAAGGCATACGAAACAGCCACTAATGACTGGCGCAGAAAAACAGTCGAATTAGAGCGCGGTGTATAGCCACTTAACTGTGATACTTATATAAAACTTTATATGAAATTATCGGGGAAAACCTTTCTGAGGAAAGGTTCCCTCTGACAGAGGCGCGCCCCTCTGTCACTGCGTGACATCTCCCCCCACTGCGGGGAGTCACCCCGCCCCCCTTTCCAAAGACTTTTAGCTGATTTTTCTATAACAGAGCCCCCTTGTAAGTATCTACAAGGGGGCAGATCTTTTTATATGGCTCTGTTAAAGAAAAAAATTAAATAACGGTCTTGAAAGAATCCAGAGAAATACTTCTTCAAAAGTTTCCCTAAATAGCTCATGTAAAAAAATTCTATATAAGTCCCACGGTTAAATGGTGACATCATCAGTATTCAAGTCCGAAGCCTTTTTCGAGCCAGCATTTATCAGTGCCTATCTGGTCAACGGACTCATACCACGGACTCGGAAGCTTTCCTGTGAACTTGCTTCCGCCGCAGAGCACGTCTGCTACACCCTTGCCCTCAGAGCCTGGGAGATAGCACATTACCACGCTGTCCCAGCTGTCAAGGTCAGCCTTGTCGAGTATCACCTGTCTGCCTGCAACGATACAGGTTACAGTTGGCTTGCCGAGCTTCTTTGCTTCGTCAATAGCCATACGGTTCTTTTCAAGTCCAAGCTTGCCGCAAAGCTCCATATCCTCTGTATCACCGTTCCACTCGGAATAGACCTGTTCGCCCACAACGTTCACAACAACGTCTGCTTTCTCAGCCTCCTTCGGGTTTGTTATAACGGTAATTCCGTACTCCTCGGCAACTTCCTTGAAGCCCTCAAGTATGGTAGTGGCTCCGGGGATATCCTTTGTGTAGCTCTCAGCCCAGTCAAGAGTCCAACCGCCGCACTGTGCGCTTGCATCATCGGAAGCAGGTCCTATGACATATACCGATGAACCGCTCTTTATAGGAAGAACACTGTTCTCATTCTTCAGCAGTACAAGACTCTCCTCAACAAGCTTTTCAGCCACCTCTCTGTACTCCTTTGAGCCTGTTTCCTTCTGCTTTGTAACAGACTTCTCAAACAGCGGATCATCAAAATAACCGTAATCCTTCTTTACCTTTATGATACGTGTAACAGCATCGTTGACACGCTCCTCCGATATCTTTCCGTTTTTAACAGCGTCGATGATAATATCTCTTGCTTCATCGAACTTGTTTGGCTCCATGAGCATATCTATACCTGCATTTATGGCAGCGATGACCTGCTCCTCATACGACTTGTTCGGAATATTCTGGATAGACTCCCAGTCGCTGACGATAAAGCCCTCAAAGCCCATTTCTTCCTTGAGCATCATAATGTACTTCTTGTTCTCATGCATTTTTATGCCGTTAAGAGATGCGTGGCTTATCATTATAGTTTGTGTGCCTGCGTCTATCATATCCTGATATACTTTCAGGAGCTTATTTATCTCATCATCGGAAAGAGTAGCCTCACCGCGGTCGATAAGTCTGTCAACGAACTGCTCACCGTTCATTGAGTCCTCGCCTGTACCGTAGGCAGCATTTCCCTCTGCAAAAAAGTGCTTTGCACAGGTAATTCCGCCGCCGTCGATATAACCCTTTATGTACGAAGAACCAAGCTTTGATATGATATCAAGGTCAGAGCTGTAGCACTCGTATGTACGTCCCCATCGAGGATCAACAGAGGGTGTAACTACAGGGAAGAAGTTCCACGGGATATGGCATATTTTGGCTTCATCTGCAACTATCTGTCCCATTTTATATGTGAGTTCTTCATCGTTGGCTGCTCCGATACCGATATTGTGTGGGAATATTACCGAGTCAAGGCAATAATTAACGCCGTGAGCGTGATCCATTCCGTATATAAAAGGTATGCCTGCTTCTGAATTTATAGCACCCTTCTGGAGCTCATTCGTCATCTCCTGCCACTCCTGACAGGTGAATTCCATACCAGAAAGCTCACCGAGAACGCTGCCGAAATCCTCCTCCTTCATAATAGCTTCGGGATCATCCATGACCATATATATAGCAGGCTGAACCATTTGAGCAGCTTTCTGTTCAAGAGTGAGCTGTGCAACTATCTCCTCGGGAGTCATTGAAGCATACTTTTCATATTTTAACTGCGCATCACTGCTTTTTTCTGTTGTTACCTCAGCAGCCGTCGTTGCTGTTTCAGTTGCCTGTGTTGTTTCAGCATTTTCAGTACTGTTTTCGCCTTTTTTGTCTGAACATGATGCTAAAACCGTTATCATTGCAAGTGATAATAATAATGAAACGACCTTTTTCATAATTTGTCTCCTTTGCGTTTAATACGAACATAAAAATAATATGTATTATACCATAAAACAGCAATAATGTCAAATATATACAGTACGTTTTGTTCACAGAATGTTTACATTCAAAGCCGCACATCTCCCCTTTTTTTACGTTAATATATATGAAAAGCGAATGGTTTCGCTAAAGTGAAATATGAGGAGGTTTATATATGAAATTCAGAAAGCTCATTTCAGCTGTTATGGCTGCTTGTATTGCAATTCCCGCAGGTATCGCAGGAACTGTCAGCGCACTTGAAGAGCCGATAAAAGGTGATGTAAACGGTGACACTTCCTTCAATCTTGCTGACATGGTAATGTATCAGCGTTGGCTCAAAGGCAGCGGCGAACTCAAAAACATCAGCAATGCCGACGTAAACGAGGACGGCGAGCTTGATATATTCGACCTTAGTGCAATGAGAAAAATGCTCATTGAGTGTATCGGCAGTGTTCCCGTGCCGAGCTATGCTCCGAATTCGAGAAATCTCTGTGCAGGCATAAACAAGTCCGCTGTTGAAGGTAAAGAAGCTGACGAAAAATTCATCGAAAGCCAGATGAAATTCACTGTAGATATGCTGAAAGCCACTACAAAACAGGGCGAAAACAGCATGATCTCTCCTTATTCCATAATGCAGGCACTGGCAATGACAGCCAACGGTGCAAACGGCAAGACACTTGAAGAAATGGAACAAGTACTCGGCAACGGAATGTCCATAGATGAGCTTGACCAATATCTGCTTGCTCAGCGCAAAAGAACAATTAACCCCAATGAATCCGAATATAACAAGTGGTCAATGAGTACAGCTAATTCTATCTGGGCTATAGACAACCCTTATCGTATACAGGCGCGTCCCGAGTTTATACAGAAATGCGTTGACTACTACGACAGTGAGTACTACATCGCTCCCTTCGATGATACTACGCTCGAAGATGTAAACGGCTGGGTAAACGAAAAAACTCACAAGATGATACCAAGTATACTCGAGCACATCTCCGATGACGCTGTTATGTACCTTGTTAACGCAGTTGCTTTCGAGGCAGAATGGATGAGACCTTACGATAAATATGAGATCGCAGACGGCAAATTCACTGCTGCCGACGGCACAGAGCAGGAAGCAAAAATGCTTTGCAGCGACGAAGTTTATATCGGTGACGAGGATACAGACGGTATGCTGAAATATTACAGCGGCGGAAAATATGCCTTCGCAGCTCTTCTCCCCAAGGAAGGCACTTCCGTTGAACAGTATGTGGCAGACCTTACTCCCGAAAAGCTCAGCAATATCCTCGGCAGCTACAAGGAAAATTACGAAAAGGCAGATGTAAAGCTCCCTAAGTTCAAATGCGAATACGGAGAAAATATTTCAGACTACCTTATAGATATGGGTATGCCCACTGCTTTCAACAGAGGTGATGAAGCTGCTGATTTCACCAATATGTCATCTATCGCAGACGTTCACCCTATCTTCATAGGCTATGTTGTGCACAAGACCTTCATAGACCTTGACGAAAACGGCACAAAGGCTGCTGCAGCAACCCTTGTTGCAATGAACGACGGCGAAGCTTTCGAGCCCGAAGATCAGAAGAAAGTTATCCTTGACAGACCTTTTGTTTACTGCATCATAGATACACAGACATCTGTCCCTGTTTTCATCGGCGTACTCAATTCACTCTCATAAGCTGTAACTGCACTTTGCAGCTTTTAATAAAACATATCCTGTAAGGGGGATAATCAGAAGGGGGACTTTTTTCAAAGTTCCCCTGTTTTTCAGACTATACAGCTGCTGATACAGCAGTATTTCCGCTTATTGACCGGCATTAACAACATATATTCGTCCGTATAGGCGGACAAAATAATTCCTAATTACGAAATTTCAAAAAAATTCTCTCCTTGGTTGCTTTATTTATTATTATGTGTTATAATGTAATAATGTATAAAATTAAGACTATGGAGGAGGTGTCTCTTTGGCATTTGATATTGATGAACAATACGACAAAATATACCGCTACTGCTACCTGAAAGTTAAACACAAAGAGACTGCTGAGGATATTACTCAGGAGACCTTCCTCCGTTACCTTGAACACCCTCAATACAGCAATATCGACAAGACATTACAGCTCCTCTACACTATCGCAGGCAACCTTTGCACTGATGAATTCAGAAAGCATAAGACCGATGAACTGACAGATACAGAAGCTTCATCGGAAAATATCGAGGAGAATGTACTCTCTGACATCGAACTCAAAAACGCTCTTACAAAGCTTTCGGAGGACGACAGAGAACTGATACTTCTTAAATATATAAATGAAGTACCCGTAAACGTAATGGCTAAGCTGTATAATATCTCGCGTTTCGCACTTAACCGCAGGATAAACCGTGTCCTCGGTATGCTGCACGAGTATATGGGAAAGGAGGAGCTTAAATGACAGATAAAGAAAAGAAAAAACTGCTTGAAGCTTTCGACATACCCGATCCTGACAGAAAAAAACAGTTTTCAGACGAATACAGAAAGCGCAGACCCGAAAAAATAAAGAAGCCTATATTCCCTCTCATTATGCGCACTGTTGCTTCTGCCGCAATGCTTGCACTGGTAATAGGGGCAATAACACGCATACCCAAGCCTGATACAGATATGTTCAACGACGATAACATTATCGAAACTACAACGGCTGCAACTTCCATAGAGGCTTCTGCACAGACCACAGCTGATAATTCGGCAGCTGTCACAACAACCGCTATGGGCAAAGATAAAAGCAAGACAACAACCGCTTCCAAGGCAGTTTCAACCGATCCTGCAAAGACAAATGACGATAACTCAACTGTCACTGCAGAAGCAGACGATCCTGAAAACAATGAGCCCGAACCGACAGAGCATACACAAAAACCTGCAAGAACAACAAAAACTCCAAGCGTAAGAATTACTACAACACGCGAATCCCAACATCATCTAACTACTACAAAGCCTGCTCCCCAGCCTCAGACAACAACTGTTACCACATCATCAAAAGCGAGTGCAGGTGAGGTCGAATCGGGAGCAACTGGAAGAGATATGACCGTTGACATTGATGTAAAATACGATGTCCGTGATGAGATACTTACAGTTGAAGCACTTTCATCAGGCAACGGCGTCGGCAGGGACGGCAATGACGACAAAAACGGCTCCGATATCCCTGTTGACGAGAAAATACGCGATATGTTCAGTGACTCAAATGCAGTTGTACTTGCAAAAGTCAACAAAATAGTGTATACTTCTATTGACGGCGAAGCTTATACTGCCGAAAATATCACTATCACAGAGGTATTTAAAGGCAGTCTTACACCTGATGACAGAATAACTCTTTTCGTAAGCGGCGGATATATCCCGGGAGAAGAATATATAAAACATCACAGATATGTTCTGCTTCCCGATGCCGAGAATTATTCCATATATGACGGCGGCGGCTGCGCAGGAAGAGAGTACGTGGGAGATACTTACCTGTTTTTCATCAAAAACAGCAGCTCATCATTCCCTCATGGCTCATTTGAGCTCATAAGCCACGGTGACGAAGCTGTATTCAGACAGGAAGATGACAGTTACGTATCTATGCATGACGACTCACTTTCACTGGAGATTTCTTCACTATACTGACCTTTTATGCAGATTTTTTCGCGTGACAGAGCGAAAAAAGCCTTTATATCAAACATAATACCAAAATTTGTTCAAAAATGGTAAAAAAACTTTTTTCGTTTTTTTGTCACATTTCTGAAAAACTTTTCGTTATGTTAATATAGAACGCAAAACAACCCATGAAAGGAAGATATTTATGAATAACAAAAAGCTGTTGAGTTTTGTTCTCTCAGCTGCTATGGCAGCTACATCAATATTCCCTGCGACCGTATATGCAGCTGTCAGCGGTGACATCAACGGGGACGGTTCTATCACTTCCGCCGACCTCGATATTTTACAGGGATATGTGCTCGGCAAGCACGACATCACAGAGGAGCAGTTCAAGGTCGCTGACATCAATCTTGATCAGGTCGTTGATGTTTATGATGTAACTGCACTCAGGAAGCGTATCCTCTCAACTGACAGAACACTTAGTTTCAAGTCCGTTACCGAAAGGATAAATGACGGTATCACAGATACTCTTAAAAAGCTTGACATTCAGGCAGGAGGTACTGTGGTTAAATCAACAGCTGAACTCAAAGCAGCTCTCTCACCTTATTTCTCTGAAACGTTAGTAAACAAGTACTTAACCAAGTATAATGATGACTTCTTCAAGGACTCTGTTCTCCTTATAAAGCCTGCTTACTTTGATCCTGCCAAGTACACAAAGAACGGCACAATTACAAAGCTCAGCTGCGGCTGTGACAATTCATATGCAGGTCTGTATACAACAGGTCCTACTGTTGATCAGGGTCTGAATATCAGAAAAGAACACGATTTCAACTCTGCTTCACTTGGTCAGATACCTCCAGGAGAAAAGTTCAACATAACTTACGCTCACGGAACAGCAAACGGCGACTTCGGTCACGTTACATATAAAGGCATATCAGGCTATGTAAACATGGCATATGTTACAAAGCTTTCAAGCACTGCACCTGAAACTATAGCTGTTCCCGATCTCAGAGTTGACTCAGTCAAGTACTCAAAGGGTACTGTAACTGTTTCTGCTACTGAATACAATGCAAACTCAACTGTAAACTTTGCAGCAGCTGTCCTCGCTCAGGTCGTAGTTCCGAAGAAGGATTACTACGCTTCAAAGGCACAGTGGACAGTAACTACTACAACTACCACAACCACCACTACAACTACAACAACTACTACCTGCGCTTATCCTCTTGCTAAGGCAAGAATGGAGCAGAAGAACATAAAGACTCTGAAAGACGCTTTCATTGACTGCTCGAACAAGAATGTAACAGCTGTATATGTAGAGTGGGAAAAGGACGCAAGCAAGATAACCCTTCAGAAAGCTGCTGATTACGGTTTCAACTCCAGAAACGGAAATGCAAATGCTGTAGCTAAGGGCAACTGCTATGTCCTTGCTGCTATGTTCTGCGAAATGGCAAGACTTCTTGGCTATGATGCTCACCTCATAAACGGTCAGGTACCGCTTAAAGTAGGCGGCTACGGACCTCACGGCTGGGTAGAGATAATCGAAAACGGAGCAACTTATGTATATGATCCCGATTATACATTAGAATCAGGCGAGAACGGTTTCGCACTTACCTACGGTCATACCGTATGGCCATTACAGAAATTAGGCGAAATAAAGTAAAAGGAGATAATATTATGAGAAAGAAAATTGCAATTATCGCTTTCATTTCTGCACTTGTCCTCACAGGCTGCGGAAATGTCACACAGGCTGCACAGGTTCCTGAGGCAACTACAGCTGTAACAACTACTGCCGAGCCAACTACAGAAGCAGCAACAGCTGCTGAGGAATACAAGCTTATCGGCAAAAAGGCAGAGGGTTCAGATGTATTGGTCGCTGACCTTGAAAACAAGACAGACAAAGAGATCGTAAGCTTCACAGTAAAGGCTGAAACAGAGGAAGAGTATCCCGAGAATATGCTCGAAGAAAAGGACTCTTTCGCAAAGGACGAAAAACGCACACTTTACTATGTACCTAAAAAGGTAAGTGACATAACATACGGTGAGTCTGATAAGATCGCTACTCTCCAGTACTCTGTAAAGATAGAGTTTGCTGACAAGACAGAAGCTGTTCTTCACAACTTCCCATTCGATGACATCGACAAGCTCGCTGAGATCCACCTTGAGGACGGCATAGCATTTATCAAGTACACTTCAAAGAGCACAAAGGAAAAAGTAGATACAAAGAAGTCAGAGGAAATGGCTGCTGTACTTCCTGAGTCTACAGAAGCTATCCACGAGCTCGATCCTGACGCAAACAATAACATCGACGCATCATACGTTGAAGAACCAACATATGCACCTGCTCAGCAGCAGGCTCCTGCTGCACAGACTCCTGATACAGGATGCGGCAGCGGCTTTGCTACTAACCCTGATACAGGCTGTGGAAGCGGCTTTGCAACAAATCCCGATACAGGCTGCGGAAGCGGTTTCGCTACAAATCCCGACACTGGCTGCGGCAGCGGTTTTGCAACAAATCCCGATGCAGGCTGCGGAAGCGGTTTTGCTACAAATCCCGATGCAGGCTGCGGAAGCGGTTTTGCTACAAATCCCGATGCAGGCTGCGGAAGCGGCTTCGCTACAAATCCCGACGCAGGCTGCGGAAGTGGTTTCGTAACAAACAACTGATAATATATGAATAACAGAATACTATATCTGAGCCGTCTTAAAGCTTTAGCCTGTATTGCGGTAACTGTTCTCCACACATTCCTTGCAGCAAATATGTATTCCTCTGATCTGAGTTCTCAGGGAGCTATGATGACTGTGAGGAACTGTATGATGTGGGCAGTTCCCTGCTTTGTAATGGCTTCGGGAGCACTTCTGCTGGACAGCAAGCGTGTGCTCTCGATGAAAAAGCTCTTCGGTAAATATGTACTGCGAATGGCAGTTGCACTGGTAGTCTTTTCGATATTGTTCGCAGTATTCGACGGTGTATTTATAAAAAAATGCGGCGTTGGCGAAATGTTCACGGACTCAATTGACGCTATCTTCTTTGGCAGCGGCTGGATGCATATGTGGTACATTTATTTACTGTTTGCACTGTATCTTATGCTGCCCATATACAAGCTGATCACTGGAAATGCCACAGCAGCACAGCTTAAATATATCCTGCTCATCTATACGATATTTGCTTCGCTGATACCGTTTATAGAAACAATTGCAGGCAAAAAGCTGCCGTTTTACATCTGCGTATATACAGTTTATCCGCTTTACTTCTTCTTAGGTCACGCTCTTCATACGGGAATAATAAAGCTCCCGAAAAGAGCAAGCGTACTCATGCTTGTGATATGTCTCGGCATAATCGCAATGCTGACCGTACACGCCTACAACAATTCAGAGGCTGCACCCGAAACAAGCGGCAAGATGATAAATCTTCTCGGAGTTTACTCTTTCCCACTGTATGTTGCAGCAGCTATAGCTTTGTTCGGTTTCCTCAGAAAGACAAAAAATCAGCCTGTGCCAGTTATTGATAAGATCGCCGCAGAGCTTGACAACTGCTCGTTCGGCATCTATCTTCTGCATATGGTCGTACTCAGATATATATTCTTAGTTATGAAGTTCAATCCATTTGAACACGGCGGTACGATATCTACTATAGGCATTTGCCTACTTACCCTCGTTATCTCATATGCAGTAACGAAAGTACTTAAATTCATACCGTACGTGAACAAACTCATATAACTCAAAGCTCCCGAAATGGGAGCTTTTAATTATCTCAGAGGTGATAACATGAAAGAAATACCTGTTTCAGAATACAGCCGCTTTTTACCGCTGGCTCAGAACTCTCCTTTTTGCAGAGTCTATCCAATGTCAGTGACTGAAGGCAGACAGAGCGGCTTCATATACACAAACGAGAGCGAAAGCGTCGTACTCATTCGTCACAGAGGCAATTTTACTTTTATTTACGGAACTCCCGAAGAAAACGATATCCGCGAGATACATGAACTTATCCTGTCAGAGGGACTGAAATTCCTGTGTCAGGACAATACACTGGCAGATAAACTCCTGCAATACGGAGGAGTTGAGCTTGTTATGCGAGATGCATACTGCTATCCAAATGACAAAGCTCCCGATATTGATATCCCTGACGGTCATTCCCTGCGCAAGATAGATGAGGAGCTCTTCAACGCGCTCACGGGAAGAGTCGTCCCCTCGTTTTACTGGAAGGACTACGCTGAATACAGCAAAAACGGCAAAGGCATCTGCGTTATGCACGGAAATGAGCCTGCTTCATGGGCTTTCTCGGCTGCTTCAAGCAGCCTGGAATGTGACATCGGTATCGAGACTGCTGAAGCCTATCGCCGCCGCGGACTGGCTTTTATTGCCGCAGCTGCTGCCATAAGGGATATGCTCCCCGAAAAGCGTCCTGCATGGACTTGTCAGCGTTCAAACCTCGGTTCAGCAAGAACAGCTGAAAAACTGGGCTTTGTTAAACGCGGCGATTACTTTTTGATAAGGAAACCTTTATAAGCTCCCATATCGTGAGCTTTTTCGTAACCACTCCCCCACTCGGTGCATATAATATTGCGGAAGGAGTGGTCAAAATGAAAACACCAGAGATGATCGCTATAATAGTTGTTGCTGTTATCGCCGCTGCAGAGCTTATATGTCTTTTTATATGCTCAAAACAAAGGGGAAAAAGCTATCCCCTCTGCACTGTATTGCCCGTATTTCCCGATGATACGGAGCTTTCAGAGCGGCTTGAATACCTCTCTTCACTGATTGAGGACGGAAGTCTCATAGCTGACACTATCCTGCTCATAGACTACGGCGGAAGTGCCGAGCAATTGCAGCTTTGCAGCGAGTTCTGTGACCGTTACCACTCCGCAGAGCTTATATCCCCCGAGGATATAGAAGCATATCTAAAAAAGCCGTATAAAAAATAAGCACCTTTTTTCTCCGCGTCTGTTGCTATTTTCTGAATTATGTGGTATAATGTATAATGTATTTTTGTGTGCAGAGGTGAAAAACGTGGAGCATGAGGTCCTTCACATTGAGGGCACAGTCGAAAATGTCCTTTATAAAAATGAGAATAACGGCTATATCGTCCTTGACCTCGATGCAGGCGGCGAGCTTATCACCGTTGTGGGAGAGCTTGGTGACATTGAAGAGGGCGAAGGTCTTATCCTCGAAGGCAACTACATCACTCACCCACGCTTCGGCACTCAGTTCAGCGCAGTTTACTGCGAGAGAAAGCTACCTGCAACTGTTGTGAATATAGAGAAATACCTTGCTTCGGGAGCAGTCAAGGGCATTGGTCCGGGACTTGCAAAGAAAATAGTTGAAGTATTCGGCGACCGTACACTTGATATAATGGAGAATTCTCCGTTCAGACTTGCAGAGATAAAGGGCATATCGCCAAAGAAGTGCGACGAGATAGCCGCAGAGGCTCAGAAGCTTTTCTGCCTGCGCAATCTTATGTCGTTCCTGTCACAGTATGAGGTCAGGTCAAGATATGCCATGAATGCCTACAGGAAGTACGGCTCGGACGCGATGACACTTCTAAGGCTCAACCCTTACCTGCTCTGCACGGACTACATCGAGCTCGACTTCAACAGTGCCGACACTATCGCTCACGACCTGCATATACCGCGAAATGACAATAAGCGCATTATCGCAGGCATACAGTATATACTCCGCGCTAACGGCGGCATAGGTCACACCTGCCTGCCACTTGAAGTTCTTGCACAGAAAACACAGTCCACTCTCGGAGTGTCCGAAAGTGACTTTTACACAGCTTACAACGCAGCTCTCGATGATGACGAGCTGTTTGAATACATAAAAAATGAGATAGAATTCGTCTATCTTTCCGATTATTACTATGCTGAAAGCTTCATTGCCGACAGGATACACATTCTCAAAGACTTCTCCTCCCCCGAGGATTTCAACTATGATACCCTTATCGACATCGAGGAAGAGGAGCATAACATCAAATACGAAAAGCTCCAGCGTCAGGCTATAACAACTGCGGTATCACGGGGACTTATGGTACTTACAGGCGGTCCCGGTACAGGTAAGACAACTACCCTCAACGCTATAATCTCCATTTTTGAGAAGCGCGGTATGAAGGTACTCCTTGCCGCTCCTACAGGACGAGCTGCAAAGCGTATGTCCGACTTGGCAGGCTGTGAGGCAAAGACAATACACCGTCTCCTCGAAGTAGTATACGACTCGGGAGACAGGCTCACCTTTGCACATAACGAGAATAATCCCCTTGACTGCGATGTGCTCGTTATAGACGAGATGTCAATGGTTGACGTTGTGCTCTTTGAGAAGCTTCTCCGCGCAGTAAGGCTGGGATGCCGACTTATAATGGTCGGCGACAGCGATCAGCTCCCGTCTGTGGGCGCAGGAAATCTCCTCGGTGATATCATTGACAGCGGAATAGTTCCCGTTACCGAGCTTAAAGAAATATTCCGACAGGCTCAGCAGAGCTGTATAGTTACAAATGCACATAAGATCGTTGCAGGAGAATATCCCGACCTTACACGCAAGGACTCGGACTTTTTCTTCTTCAAGCGCACCGACTATCAGCAGGCACTTCAGCTCATAGTTGACCTTGTAAAGACAAGACTGCCCAAAGCCTATAATTACTCCCCCACTGAGGATATACAGATACTTACGCCGTCCCGCAAGGGCGTTACGGGTACTGTTGAGCTGAACAAGCTTTTGCAGGATCAGATAAATCCCCCTGCAAAGAACAAGCAGGAGAAAAAGGGCTACGTCTACACCTACCGTGAGGGTGACAAGGTAATGCAGACGCGCAATAACTACGACATCACATGGTCAAAGGAAGGCGAACAGGGCGCAGGCATATTCAACGGCGATATCGGGCGCATCATAAGCATAGACAACCGAAGCTCACTTGCTGTCATAGACTTTGACGGCAGAAAGGCTACATATACATTCGACCTGCTCTCACAGGTAGACCTCGCCTACGCAGTTACGGTACACAAGAGTCAGGGCTGCGAATTTGAAGCGGTCATACTCCCCATAATGGGCGGATTTGACAAGCTGTGCTACAGAAATCTGCTGTACACAGCCGTTACAAGAGCAAAAAAGCTCCTCATAGTCATAGGCAGTGAGGAGAATATATATAAAATGGTAGACAACAACAAGCGCACAAGGCGGTATACCTGCCTGCGCCATATGCTTGCAGGGACAAAGAAGTCACCTTCCCCCTTCGAGCTGTAAGAAAGGAAGATAAAAATGGCAAACACTGATATCGGTATCGACCTCGGTACTTCCAATATCGTTATGACAATGGGCAATAAGGGAGTAGTTCTCAGCGAACCCTCTGTTATCGCTTACAATACAAGAACTGAAAGAGTTCTTGCTGTCGGCAAGGAAGCCTATGAGATGATAGGCAGAAATCCCGACTATATCGCTGTTAAGCGTCCTATAAGCGAGGGCGTTATCTCAGACGATGACCTTACTCACAGCATGATACGCGAATTTATACTTAAAGTTACAGGCAAGCAGCTTGTAAAGCCCCGTATCGTCATATGTATCCCCTCTTTCATCACTGATATCGAGAGCCGTGCAGTCGTAGAAGCTGCAAAGAGCGCAGGTTCAAGACAGGTATATCTTATACAGGAGCCTATTGCGGCTATGATAGGTGCAGGAGTAAATATCACAAAGGCTAAGGGACACATGATAGTCGATATCGGCGGCGGTACTACCGATGTGGCTATAGTTTCCATGAACGGCGTAGTCACTTCACATACCGTAAAAGTGGCAGGAAACGCTATCGACCGCTCTATCATCAAGTATATGCAGAACAAGTACAAGCTCCTCATCGGCGAAAGAACTGCCGAAAAGGTAAAGATAGAGCTCTGCAACCTCTACGATCCAAGCGATGAGATGACATATATCGTCAAGGGCAGAAGTCTCCTCAAAGGACTTCCCGCACAGGTGCTTCTCAGTGAAACAGAGCTGTTTGAGGCTATCGAGGACGACACCTTCACTATCATGGAGGCTATCCGCAAGGTACTGGAAGATGCTCCTCCCGAACTTGTGGGCGATATCTATGATAACGGACTCCTCCTCACAGGCGGCGGCGCTCTGCTTGGCGGACTTACTCAGCTCATCAAGCGTACTCTGGGAATAAGCTGCAATATCGCTAAGGACTCCATAAACTGCGTTGCAAAGGGTACAGGCATGGCATTCGGAAGAATGACAACTCTCCTTGACGGATTTGAAGCAGCCACAGTCTATAAATATAGGTAATTCATAATTGTAGGGGCGAGTTCCGCTCGCCCGAGAGAAACTATGCGAATAAAACATATAATGTGTAGGGGCTGCCTGTGGCAGTCCGCGAATTACGATTCAAATAGTAGGGGCGGATATTATCCGCCCTTTTTATTATTTGATAGAAACTGACGCCCGGTGGGCGTCCCTACAGTCGGTCATTTATATTTTATGGGAATTCGCGGAACGCCGAGGGCGGCGTTACCTACAAGCTAACGGCTAATGGCTAACAGCTCGGGCGCACACTGTGCGCCCATAAACATAGCAAAAGGGCGGATAATATCCGCCCTTACTGATAACTATGCACTAAGCACTATACACTGATCACTTTTCCATTGAAACTATCTTCTCGGCAGCTTCTGTGAGCCACTCGCCCTCGAAGAGCTCTATAGTACCCTGATCGCAAAGCTTTGCAAGCTGTGGGTCGATAGGGAGCTTTGCAAGTACAGGTATATCGTACTGTGCAGCTATATCCTCGATATGGCTCTCGCCGTAGATGCTGTGACGCTTACCGCAGTCAGGACATTCAAAATAGCTCATATTCTCGATGATACCGAGTATCGGTATATTCATGAGCTTAGCCATTTTTACAGCCTTTTCAACTATCATTGAAACAAGCTCCTGCGGAGATGTAACGATAACGATACCGTCAACAGGAAGAGACTGGAAAACAGTAAGCGGAACATCACCAGTTCCCGGAGGCATATCAACTACGAGACAGTCGATGTCCTTCCAGATAACGTCTGTCCAGAACTGCTTTACAACTCCTGCGATAACAGGACCTCTCCATACTACAGGATCGGACTCGTTTTCGAGAAGAAGATTTATAGACATGATGTCAAGTCCCATTTTTGTCTTAGCAGGGATAATACCGAATTCACAGGCATCAGCCTTCTGATGTATACCAAAAGCCTTAGGGATAGACGGTCCTGTGATATCAGCGTCCATGATACCAACATTCTTGCCGAGTCTCTGCATAGATACTGCAAGAAGAGAAGAAACGAGAGTCTTGCCGACACCGCCCTTACCGCTGACAACTCCGATGACCTTGCCGATATTGCTCATAGCATTAGGCTTTTCGAGAAAGCTCTGAGGCTCCTGTCTGCTGCCGCAATCGCTTCCGCAGCTTGAGCAGTCGTGTGTACATTCGCTCATTAATAAACACTCCTTATGATGTAATACAATTATTATACCCCAAAATGTATTTTTAGTCAATAGCATATTGACAAATGTATAACACAGTGATATAATAATAATGCGTAATTCATAATGCGTAATGCGTAATTAAGCTGCACGAAATTTATTCAAATTTATCCGCGAAGCGGATACCATAATTACGAATTACGAATTCCTAATTACGAATTAAATTTGTCTTCGGGGTTAGGTGTAATTCCTGACCGGCAGTTAAAGCCTGCGAGCCTTATGGGTTGATTCGGTGAGATTCCGAAGCCGACGGTAAAGTCCGGATGAAAGAAGATAGACCGCGCACAAGCGCAGTAATAAGTATTTACGCCCCGAGTTACGGGGCTTTTTCTATTTTTACAATATAAGGGGGCTTTACTGTGAAGAATATCCTGCATAACGTATTCCTTTCCATTGGTCTCGGAACAGTCATCTTTGTTCCTATGCTCATCATCGACAAAGGACTTAACGATACTATGGTCTCAGTCCTTATATGGTTCGGAGCTTCAATACTCTACGGGTTATCGTTTACGCTCCTGAAACTCAAAACAAAGCTTCGCCTGCCTATACACATTCTGTCCTGCTTCCTCTTAACACTTATTGTCAGATGCGGATATTCGTATTACTCAAAAGGCAGTATCGACTTCACAAGACTTTTCCTCATAACCATACCAATATTTATACTGGTATATATGGTGATGTACTTCTACATGAGGTATTTCGGAAATATCAATTTCAGAAACAACAATAATGAAGAATAAACTAAAAAGGTAAATAACATGACACACGAAGAATTTATGCTCGAAGCCCTTGAGCTTGCGCAAAAAGGCATGGGCTTCACATCTCCAAATCCAATGGTAGGAGCTGTCATAGTCCGCGGCGGCGAGATAATAGGCAGCGGCTATCACAAAAAATACGGCGATCTCCACGCAGAACGCACAGCTTTTGAATACTGCGACAGCAACGGCATAGACTGCACGGGAGCTGATATGTACGTCACTCTCGAACCATGCTGTCATCACGGCAAGCAGCCCCCCTGCACCGATGCTGTCATAGCTCACGGCATAAAGCGCGTATTCGTTGGCTCATCTGATCCAAATCCGCTTGTTGCAGGCAAAGGCACTCAGATACTCCGCGAGCATGGCATAGATGTTACCGAGGGGATACTCAAAGACGAGTGCGATGCGCTCAATGAGATATTCTTCCACTATATCACAACAGGTCTGCCCTTCGTCACTCTAAAATACGCCATGACACTTGACGGCAAGATAGCCTGCTATACGGGACAGTCCAAATGGATAACGGGAGAAGCCGCCCGTGAACAGGTACAGATCGAAAGGCTCAGACACAGTGCTATCATGGTAGGTGTCGGAACTGTTCTTGCCGATGATCCTATGCTCACCTGCCGACTTGAAAACGGAAGAGATCCTGTACGTATAATCTGCGACTCTGCTCTCAGGACTCCCTACGAATGTAATATAGTAAGGACTGCAAAGGAAGTCCCCACTATCATCGCAACCGTCTCGGACGATGAAGCAAGCGCGGAAAAGTTCAGAGAAGCAGGCTGCCGCGTTATAAAGACATCACCTGTAGAAGGCAGAGTAGACCTGAAAGAGCTTATGAGGATACTCGGCAGCGAGAAAATAGACAGTATCCTCCTTGAAGGCGGCGGAGAGCTTAACTGGTCTGCCCTCAGCAATGGCATAGTCAGCAAGATACAGGCATATATTGCTCCTAAGATATTCGGCGGCAATGGAAAATCACCTGTAGGCGGCGAAGGAGTCCCCTTCCCCTCGGCTGCCATAATGCTCGAAAAGGGCAGCATCGTCAGAATAGGCGATGATATCCTCATAGAAAGCAGGTTGAAGAATGTTTACGGGAATAATTGAGGAAATCGGCACTGTAAACTCTGTAAAGCAGTCAGGCAGTTCATCATTCATTGAGATACAGGCAAAGAAAGTCCTTGAAGATGTTCATATCGGCGACAGTATCGCAGTTAACGGCGTATGCCTTACAGTCACGCATTTTGACGGCGGAGTCTTTCGCGCAGACGTTATGAACGAGACTCTCAGCCGTTCATCACTGGGAAAACTCACATCGGGCAGTCCCGTCAATCTTGAACGTGCTATGGCAGCAAACGGACGCTTCGGCGGACACATAGTATCGGGACATATCGACGGTACTGGAACTGTCACCGACATAAAGAATGACGGTATCGCCGTATGGTACACTGTCTCGGCAGCACCCGAGCTGCTGCATTATATCGTTGAAAAGGGCTCTATCGCCATTGACGGCATAAGCCTTACAGTCGCTAAGGTAACGGAAACGTCCTTCAGCGTATCAATTATACCTCATACTGCCGCTCAGACCATTCTCGGAAGCAGAAAGGTGGGCGATATCGTAAATCTCGAAAACGATATCATCGGCAAGTACGTGGAAAAACTGATGAAGCCTGCGGAATCTCCCAAGACAGGCGGCATAACCATGGAATTCCTTATGAAAAACGGATATTAAAAGGAGAAATAAGCTATGAAAGCATTTAAAGCATTGTTGGCATCGTCACTTATACTTTCGACTTTGCTTACTGGCTGTGCCGACAAGAAGAACGAAAGCTCGGGCACTGCTCCTGCCGAGATCACTTTAGATACAGAAGCTCTCAAAAGCAAGTATAAAGCAAGCGCACGATACGCAAACAACTATACGTTTGATACCCCTGAGGAGATATCATCTGCAAGGGTAGAAATTCCCAGTGGCAAGATACTTATCGAGCACTCAGGCGACAACAAGTCGGGTTACTCTATCGTCTATGACATATACGGCGATTCTCAGGAGATCTTAGACGAGATAAATCCACACATCGACATCAGATCCGAGATAAAGGACAATGAGCAGATAATGAAGCTTGTCGAGGCAGACTCAGGCGAGGATATAGACACATGGTTCACCAAGAACTACCCCGACTGCTATATCGTTTATGACGCTTATGTAACTGTTCCCACATACGTTACCGATTACAAGGCTGTATGCGGTACGGGAGATGTGGATTTCGTCAATATGTCAGGAAGCTTTACTGCTGACGTAGGCGTAGGTAATATCAAATTCACGGATAGTGAGATAACAGGTCCGTCAGTAATAAAATGTGATACAGGAAATATCACCATGAACAACATTACCTATAAGGGCAAGACCGATATATCGGCTGATACGGGAAATATAACCTTCTGTCTGCCGCTCAACGGCTCGGACGGAGCTGATATCAGCGTCAGTGCTGATACAGGAAATATCGAAGTAACAGGCATAAAAAACTACGATGTAAAGGACGAAAGCAAGAAAGATGCTTCCCAGAGCCTGAGCATCACAGTTGAAAACTGCAATATCGACTTTGCAGTAAATACAGGCAAGATCAAAATTGATAAGGAGTAATCTTAATGTTTAAGTACAACACTGTTGAGGAAGCCTGCGAGGCACTCCGAAACGGCGAGATCATCCTCGTCACTGACGATGAGGACAGAGAAAATGAGGGCGATATGATATGCGCCGCTCAGTTCGCAACTACAGAGAATGTAAACTTCATGGCGGCTCACGCAAAAGGACTTATATGTATGCCTATGAGTCCGCAGCTCTGCGATAAGCTGCACCTGCACCAAATGGTAGACTACAATACCGATAACCACTGCACAGCATTTACGGTATCCATAGACCACGTTGACACCACCACAGGCATATCGGCTGCTGAACGCGGCTATACTGCACGTATGGCAGTATCTCCCGATGCAAAGCCTGATGACTTCCGCAAGCCGGGGCATATGTTCCCGCTCATGTCAAAGAAAAACGGTGTCCTCGAACGTGAGGGACACACAGAGGCTACAGTTGACCTTATGCGCCTTGCAGGTCTTGAAGAATGTGGTCTGTGCTGCGAGATAATGCGCGATGACGGCACTATGATGAGAGCCGCCGAGCTACAGGAAAAAGCTCAGGAATGGGGCATGAAGTTCATCACCATTCAGGCTCTCAAGGACTACAGAAAAGTACACGATCATCTGGTAGAGTGCGTTGCAAACACAAAGCTGCCGACAAAATACGGTGAATTCCGTGCTCTCGGCTATGTGAACAAGCTCAACGGCGAACACCATGTTGCTCTCGTTAAAGGCGATATCGGCGACGGACAGGATATCCTCTGCCGTGTACACTCCGAATGCCTTACAGGCGACGCTTTCGGCTCACTTAAATGCGACTGCGGACAGCAGTTCGCTGCGGCTATGTCTCAGATAGAAAAAGAGGGACGCGGAATACTCCTCTATATGCGTCAGGAAGGACGCGGCATCGGACTTATCAATAAGCTCCGCGCCTACGAATTGCAGGACAAGGGCATGGATACTCTTGAAGCTAACCTTGCACTTGGCTTCCCCGGTGATATGCGCGAATACTATATCGGCGCACAGATACTCCGCGACTTAGGCTGCAAGACACTGAGACTGCTGACCAATAATCCCGACAAGGTGTACGGACTCAGCGGCTTCGGACTGGAAATAAAGGAGCGTGTGCCTATACAGGTAGACGCAACCGCCTACGACCTGTTCTATCTTAAAACAAAAAGAGACAAAATGGGACATATTCTTAATTACTGAGGTGTTTTATCATGAGTACATTTTTTACAGTCGTTCTTATAATTCTCTGCACCGTCACTCTTATATATGATATATGCTGTTTCATTTCATGGTCAAAGGCAAAGGAAAAGGCTTTTATAAGCAATATCTGGTCATTCGGTCTCATAATTATTCTCGGTGTCAACGGTTTCTTATTAAATAACACCGTCCATTCCGTTCTTATGGTATTGCTTGCTATATTTCTTATCCCATTCGTTGTCATCTGTCTTTCGCCAGAGGGCTTGAGAAATGCAATTTTTGCCAATAAGGGAATAACTCCTGTACAGAGCCTGAGCTATGAATACGGCAAGGGACTGTTCGGCATGGAAAAGCTTGATCTTTTCATGAACGATAAGAAGTTCGCAAATGGATTCAATCTCGGCATAAAGAGGAAGAAAACAGTAAAGATGCTGGCTGACTGGTACGGCAAGCACGGCTATGAAAATCCACTGACAAAGTAAGGAGAAAGCCATATGATCACCATGAAAAACTTCTGCATAGCTGCACTATGCATCATGTCAGTAGTGTTCGCAGCTGCTGTAGTCGGATATTTCGTATTCTGCATAAGAGTAAAAAGCGAGAAGAATGCAATAAGAATAAAACGCCGTCTGAAAAAGAACTGTATCTGGTGGTTCTGCTGCTGGCTCATCTGGGTAGTGGTATTTCTCCTGGACTGGAGCGGTGCAAAGATACTCGGCGATGAATACAACGAGATAAACTACAAGCTGCTCTCCATTGCAGGCGGACTTCTCACCATTCTCCTTGTGCTAAACTTTTTCGTGTGCAGATATTCCTACATCACATCGCAGAGAGTATATCAGCCAAACACCTTCGGCTTTGCCAAAAACAAGAAAAAGGTAACATACATTTTATCGGGAGATAGCCTGAAACTGTGGTTCAATAACGCTATAATGCCGAAGGAATACACAATTATGGGTGATAAGGAAAAACTTGAGCAGATGCTCAAAGAGAATTACACAAAGAATAAACTTTAAAGATAATAAAGGAGTTATAATTATGAAAACATATGAAGGAAAACTTGTATCCAAGGACATAAGAGTAGGTATCGTTGTTGCACGTTTCAACGAGTTCATCACATCAAAGCTTCTCGGCGGTGCTGTTGACACTCTCAAACGTCACGATGTCAACGAAGCCGCTATAGACATAGCATGGGTACCCGGTGCATTCGAGATACCGCTCATTGCTTCAAAAATGGCTAAATCAGGCAAGTATGACGCTATCATATGCCTCGGTGCTATCATCAGAGGAAGCACATCACACTATGACCTTGTTTGCAATGAAGCTGCAAAGGGCATCGCACAGGTATCTCTCCAGAGCGATATCCCTGTAATGTTCGGCGTTATCACTACAGAGAACATCGAGCAGGCTATCGAACGTGCAGGCTCTAAGGCTGGAAACAAGGGCAGCGAGTGCGCTGAGGGTGCTATCGAGATGATAAACCTTATCAGAGAGATCGAGGCATAATGACCAATCTGATCTTTGATTACGACGGCACTATCCACAACTCTATGCTGACATACGCCCCCGCATTCCGCGATACCATGAAATGGCTCTCGGATAACGGCTATATCGCCGATCGTGAATACTCCGACAAGGAGATAAGCTACTGGCTTGGTTTCAATTCAACGGATATGTGGGGACAATTCCACCCCGAGCTTGACCCTGAGATACGTGAAAAAGCACGTATAATGCTGGGACAGGATATGGCAGAGCGCGTAGACCGCGGCGAGGGCGCACTGTATGACGGTGCTGAGGAAATTCTCACAGAGCTTAAAAACAGCGGCTATACCCTTATCTTCCTCAGCAACTGCCGCTTCCACTACCTCGAACGCCATAAACGAGTATTCGGGCTCGACCGTTTCTTCGACTATTTCTACTGCTGCGAAGCCTTTGATTTTATACCCAAGTATGAGATATTCCGCAAAATAGCCCCTAACCACGAAGGTGACTTCATAGTTATAGGCGACCGTTTTCATGATATCGAAACGGCTGCTCAGAACGGTCTGCCGTCCATAGGCTGCGGATACGGCTTCGGCTCAGACGAAGAACTTGCAAAAGCTGATATCATAGTAAGGAAAATACAGGATATACCCAAGGCTGTTAAAGAACTCCGTACCTGAACAAGAAAGGAGCAATTATGAGACCTTCACGCATTTCCGCACTGCTTACCGCAGTAGTCCTTTCCGTTTCGATGATCTCATGTTCTGACAATAACTCAGATCTGCCAAGGATACAGCGAGAGCGAAACAAGGACGAGGAATTCAGGATAGGACAGTCCTACGCTGTTGACGAGGAAGATATTCCTGATGATATAGAGATCCCCGATGACGAGATATGTGATATCTCAAACATCGAGAAAGAAGTTCAGCTTCTCATCTCACACATAGACGACAAAGAAGATGAAGCTGTTATCAAAGAGGATATACAAGATCTTCTTGATATGTACGATCTTATTTATGACGCTCATACCAACATGGAAATAGTCTTTTACAGAAACTATACCGATAAGGCTCTGGAAAGCGAATACAACAAGTTTTACCGCGCAGCGTTTGTTGCCCAAGACCTTATCGACTATGGTTTCGTATATGGCTACGACAGTAAATACAGCGACCTTTTCAAAGATCTGGTGGACGAAGAAGATCTGAACGAACATGAAGGTGAATACGATCTTGAGGCTGCACGTCTTGAATCAGAAGCAAGCTTTGAGGACAGGTCTGAAGCTGTAAGCAGCTATTACGATGTCACCAACGATGAAGACCTCACCTCCAAGGAAAAGCAGCTTGAATGTGCTGATATACTCCTCGATCTTCTGACCGATTATGATACCGATTCGCTGTATTCTCAGTATGACAGAGACTATACAGGCGATGAGATATTAAAACTGGGCAAGACAGTAAAATCAGAGCTTATCCCTGTTTACAACGATCTGCTGGACAAATATTTCGACATTCCCGATTGGGCGGCAGCATTTTTCAATGATGACAGCTCTGATCCATTTGAGATAATACGTTCCTATGCTCCCCGTCTGTCAGCTGATATAGAAAAAAGCGCTAACATCATCTGCGATGAAAAGCTCTACACTATCTGCAATAATGCCGATGCTTTTTCAGGTGCGTTTACTGACGATCTGCCAACAAATAACAGAGCAAGGGTATTTATAGGAAATGTAGGAAGCGAGAATATACTCGGCTCTGCCATACATGAATTCGGTCACTTCCATGCCTGCCTCTATGACGAGACACCTTCTTATCTCTTCAAAAACAATATGGATATCGCAGAGATACAGTCACAGTGTCTTGAACTCCTGTTCTTGCAGTTTTATGACGATATTTACGGAGACGGAAGCGATGCCAATAAGCTGAGCAAGGTACTTGATCTCCTCGACTCGGTAATATGCGGTTTTCTTCTCGGTGAATTTGAATACACTGTTGTAAGAGATAAGGATAATATGACTCCGCAGGAGGTAGTTGACCTTTTCGACGACCTGTTCAACAGCTATAATCCATATATAAATATCAGTGATATCCCACACTTATTTGAAAGCCCGGGATACTATATAAGCTATGCAACCTCTTCACTGGCTGCCTTTGACATATTTGAAGATCTCATGAAAGATCCGCAAAAAGCACTTGAGCAATACGAAAAGATCGCTAAAACATCTTTCAACTCAGGTGAATATACATTCAAAATGGCTCTGAAAGAATGTGGCTTCAGCGATGTACTCACAAAAGAGTATATAACAGCTCTTGCCGATGAGTTAAACGACTATGCCGACAGCTTCTGAGCTATAACATAAAAAGGACTGCTTTAAGCAGTCCTTTTATGTTATTCAGTTCTGAGAGCTTCAACAGGGTCTTTTCTTGCTGCAACGCCTGACGGAATAAGTCCTGCGATAAGTGTAAGGAGCATACTGATGACGACAAGTATCACAGCTCCCACAACAGGAACGTGAGCGCGAAGTGTATCAAGGCTCGTTACACTGTGTATTATAGCGTTTATAGGTATGGTCAGAAGCACTGATACCCCTATACCTATAAGACCTGCCGCAAGTCCAACAAGGAGCGTTTCGGCATTGAATACCGTGCGGACATTGTGCTTTGAAGCACCGATCGCACGAAGTATACCGATCTCTCTTGTACGCTCAAGAACAGAGATATACGTTATTATTCCGATCATTATCGAAGATACAACAAGTGAAATTCCGACAAAGGCAATGAGAAGGTATGATATACCGCTTATAATGCCCGTAATTGACGACATAAGAAGTGCGACAACATCGGTATAGTGTATAACGTCAGCCTCCTTTACGCCCTCATTGTAACGCTTTATAGCGTCTGAGATATCGTCCTTGTCCTCAAAGCTCTTTGCAAAGAGTCTTATGCGTGACGGGTCAGACTCATCTGCAACACCGAGAAGTTTCAGATTATCATCGTAAGTTGACTTTGATATCTCCTCGGGAGTATACTTCTCAAATACAACAGCATAATTTTCATCGCTTATAGGTGTTGAGTCGAGGAGCTTTGCAAGCTCTGCATTTGTAAGAGTACCCAGCTGTTCCTGAGCCATCTGTGCGTACTGCTGGGCTATCTGCTCTCTGATAGCCTGCTCTGCATAGCCTTTAAGCTCTTCATCGCTCATAGCCTGAACGAAAGCTTTTACCTGCTCTGCATCAACACCAAGCTCAGATGAATACATCTGAGTGATCTGATCTAAAAACTGCTGACGGTCAAAATCCTTCATAGCAGCTTCCACCTGAGCATCTGCCTGTGCAGGATCAGGCTGTGATATAACAAGACGGTAGATATCAGCCTTTGTATCTGTATCGGCATTCTTGATGAATTCCTTTACAGTCTCGACTTTCTCATTGATAGTAGGCTCAACATAATCATCAGACATGAACTTTGTGCCTGTGATAATGTCATTCTCCTTATCCTCTACCTGTTTTTTTACAAGATCGCTGTTATTGGTCTTGTTTATAACATAATCCGTGAGCTGTGTAGTATAGCACAGATAACCGCTGAGCATAGGAGCTTTTACGCCCTCCTTAGGCTGTATGAAACCAACTATCTTGATCTCTGTTCCTATATCATCTGCATTGAAAAGGTATTCAAGACCTGTCTTTGTAGACGTAAGGTCTACGCAGCCCTTGCCCATTTCGTTATACTGATAATACTCACAAGGAAGTATCATCTTGAACTTCTTTCCAAGGATATCATCTATGCTCCACTCGAGCTGTCCGTAATCCTTTATCTCCTCATTAGTCATTGCAGCCTTGAGTTTATCTGCAAAGCCCTCCTGATCTTTAAGTCCCATTGCATAGGTTATGATATCAGGAAGCTCGTTATTCTGTGTCAGTACAACAACAGCCTCATCATAATTCTGCGGCCAGCTGCCGTTTACAAGGTCATACTGTTCCTTTACAAGCGGATTTACAGGCTCGCCATTCTCACCGGGGAGCAGCTCTTCCATAACAGTGAGTCCGAAAGCCTGCATCTCCATATCAGCCATAGGATTGTTCATGGTAGCTGCCATGATATCCGACTCGCCCATTCCCATAGCCTTACTGTACATATCCATAAAGTCTACCTTTACTATCTCACCTGAGGGAGACTGCGTGAATACTGGCATCTTTACGTCGTAGGAATAGCCTATTGCAGTTGTCTTTTCTTTGATAACGCTGTCGTTTTCAAGGAAAGTCTTAAAGTCCTTCATATTGTTTATCTGCTTTGCAGAGGCATTGAAGGAATTGAACATATCATAGACCTGAGTATTTGCGTACACCTTGTCGTCATCAAAGGTACGAGCCTCATACTCCTCCTTATTTTTCATGAGAGCCGATATCATTCCCGAAGTATCGGTATTCTCACGCATTATTTCCAGAGGATAGGAAGAAAGGGTCTCCTCCTGGATATTGTCGATATATTCATTGATACCCGTTGCAAGAGAAAGGATAAGGGCAATACCGATTATACCGATAGAGCCTGCAAAAGCAGTCAGAAGAGTCCTTCCCTTTTTGGTAAGAAGGTTATTGAGAGAAAGCGATACAGCCGTACCGAAAGACATTGATACTCGCTTTTTCTTCTCCTTGTCTGCTTTTTTATCAGCTTTCTTATCCTTTGACTTTTTAGCTTTTTTGACTTCAAAGGGATCGCTGTCACCTGTGAGCTTACCGTCCTTGATCTTAATTATACGTGTAGCGTACTGATCTGCAAGCTCAGGATTATGAGTAACCATGATCACCAGCTTATCCTTGGCGATCTCTTTGAGAAGCTCCATGACCTGTATGGAAGTCTCCGAGTCAAGAGCACCTGTAGGCTCGTCGGCAAGGAGTATATCAGGATCATTTATAAGCGCACGGGCAATGGCAACACGCTGCATCTGTCCGCCAGACATCTGATTAGGCTTCTTGTGTATCTGGTCTCCGAGTCCGACCTTTTCCAGTGCTTCCTTGGCACGTTTGCGGCGTTCTGATTTGGATACGCCTGAGATAGTGAGAGCGAGTTCAACGTTTGAAAGAACGGTCTGATGCGGTATAAGATTGTAGCTCTGAAAAATAAATCCGATAGAATGATTTCTGTATGCGTCCCAGTCTCTGTCCTTGTATTCCTTTGTCGAAACACCATTGATGATAAGATCACCCGATGTGTAGTGGTCAAGTCCGCCTATGATGTTAAGAAGTGTAGTTTTACCGCAGCCCGAATGACCGAGTATAGCTACAAATTCACTCTCACGGAAAGTTACGCTGACTCCGTTGAGAGCATTTACGACGTTATCCCCAACGCCGTACTTTTTCACGATGTCCTTCAGTTGTAACATTGGATCGCCCCTTCGTTATTATTTTTACCTTTAAATCCCTTATGTAAATTAAAATTTACTTATATTATTATAGCACTTTGACGAATAATTGTCAATTCGATTGTCATTTTTTCACAGCGACTTCACATAAATTTCACAAATAAATAAGGCATTGTTTGTTAACAATGCCTTATCTGTTAAATATTTATTTCATGCCGTATTTTTTGAGGAGAGTCTCTATCTTTGTGTGTGGATCAATGATCTTGCTGATAGAAACATCGTGGTTGATAGCTTCAATGAAATATGCGATATACTTTGATACATCGACCTCATGGAACCACGGTCTGCTAAGGAGCTCAGGTGTTCTGTAAGTAAGGTTTGTACCGAATACACCGTCTATGATGCCGTCCTCATAAGCCTTGTCAAACTTCTCAAGACCGTTTGTGAAGATAGCATAAGTAGCATAAGCAAAGAATCTGCCTGCCTTCTTTTCTTTAAGAGCAGAAGCAACATCAAGCATAGATTCACCTGACGAGATTATATCATCTGATACGAATACGTCCTTGCCCTCAACAGGGTTTCCGAGGTATTCGTGAGCAACGATAGGATTGCGTCCGTTTACGATAGTGGAGTAGTCTCTTCTCTTATAGAACATACCCATTTCAACGCCGAGAACTGATGCATAGTACATATTTCTGTTAAGAGCACCCTCATCAGGGCTTACTACCATGAACTTTTCCTTGTTGAAGCTGATATCCTTGATATCCTTGAGCATAGCCTTGAGTACCTGATAAGTAGGCATAACGTTATCAAAGCCCATGAGCGGGATAGCGTTCTGTACTCTCGGGTCGTGAGCGTCAAATGTAACGATGTTTGATACGCCCATTGCCTCAAGCTCCTGAAGAGCGCAGGCACAGTCAAGAGATTCACGATAGCTTCTTCTGTGCTGGCGGCCGCCATAGAGAGTAGGCATAATGACAGTTATACGGTGAGCCTTACCGCTTGCAGCCTGGATTATTCTTTTAAGATCCTGAAAATGATCGTCAGGGGACATTGCGTTCTGCATTCCAAAGTAGTCGTACTTGATGCTGTAGTTGCCTACATCAATAATGATGAAGAGATCCTTACCGCGGATAGTTGACTTGATGAGACCTTTACCGTCGCCCGATGAAAAACGAGGGCATTCGCTCTCAACGAGGAATGAATCCACATTGATACCGCCCTTGCCTGCCCAGTCAACGAGATAATCGTCGATCTTCTTTCCAAGCTCGGTAACGCTGTTCATAGCGATGATGCCGATAGGGGCAACATTTGAATCACTGCCGAATAAAATTTCACTTGAAGCTGTCATAAAACCTTTTCTCACACGTAAAACGCGTGATCTCCTTTCGCATTTTAGTCATTTTCGGTCAAAACCGTGCATTATTTACAGAAATTCTCAATATAGCGTTCGATATCTCCGCTTATGATCGTTTTTGCAACGTCTGCATGATCGACCTCGTTAACGGCTGTTGTTTTGTTTTCAAGTTCCTTGTAAACTGTGAAGAAATGTGTCATTTCATCGAAAACGTGCTGTGGAAGCTCTTCGATATCCTTGTACATATTGTAATTCGGATCTTCAAACGGTATAGCAATGATCTTGTCATCGCGGTGTCCATTGTCAAGCATTCTGATAACTCCGATAGGATAGCATCTCACAAGAGTAAGAGGCATAAGCTGTTCAGAGCAGAGAACCAGTACATCGAGTGGATCATTATCGTCTGAGTAAGTCCTTGGAATAAATCCGTAGTTTGCAGGATAATGAGTGGAAGTATAAAGGATACGGTCCATTTTTATAAGACCTGTTTCCTTGTCAAGCTCATACTTGATCTTGCTACCCTTGCCGATCTCTATCACAGCAATAAAATCTTCGGAAGTTATTCTCTTTGGACTGATCTTGTGCCAGATATTCATAAATTCCCTCCGCAGCATCTCTGTCCGCGCAGTCTGCACGGCAGAAGATTATTTTGATAAGCCATTTAATGACGTTATCCCCTACATTTTAGTATACCATTTTTTTGAGATTTGTCAATATACCGTTCAATTTTCGGCATTTATGATAAATTATCCCAAAATCAAAGCTTTTTTTCGTTTTTTTGTCCTTTTTGCATTTTTGTAAGATTTATCCAATTTTTTACAACCAGTAAAGCAATATTAATAAAAAGTGAATATCAATAATGAATATTATAATAAAATTCTATTGCTTTTTTTAAAAGAATATAGTAAAATATATGTATGGTTAGTTTTTTGAGACTTTTGACAGAGAGGGGATAAACGATGAGTGGATACAGAATAGCTGTCATCATTGAAGAGATCGGACAGAGCTATCAGAGCTCTATCCTTGATGGCATTTCTTCTGCTGCCGAAGAATTCGGACTTAATATACTCGCATTTACATCATTCAGCGGCGATATGGGCAACGCTCGTCACGATGTTGGTGAATTCAATATTTTTAATCTGCCTGATTTCAATGATTTTGACGGAGCGATACTTCTTACGAATACAATATACTATAAACCTGTGGGAAACATTATCCTTGACAGAATAAAAAAAGCAGGTATCCCTGCTGTGAGCATAGATAAAGATGTTCCGCCGTTTTTTTACATAGGTATAGATAATAAGACAGCAATGCGAAAAATAACCGAGCATATGATAACTGAACACGGTTTCACGCGATTTGCGTATATCTCGGGACCGCCAGGCAATACCGAGAGTTCGGACAGACTTGCAGGCTTTTCTTCCGTACTTGAAGAGAACAAGCTCAGGATCAACGAAGATGCTATATATTACGGAGATTTCCGCGCTCCCACAGGCAAGCTTGCCGTGGAGCAGTTCATTGAGTGTCTCCCCGAGATGCCACAGGCTATCATATGCGCTAATGACGTTATGGCAGCGTCAGCTATTACGACTCTTGCCTCACACGGATACAGTGTGCCAGATGATATCGCTGTAACAGGCTTTGACAATACCTATAACAGTCATAATTATCAAGTAGAGCTGACTTCTGTTGAACGTCCTCTGGGACTTTCTGGACGGCTCGCCTGCAAGATGCTTTATAATCACCTGCGCGGAATAGCTCAGGAAAGAAGCGTGATACTGAATATGTCTACCTGCTTCACCGAGAGCTGCGGCTGCGGTCATAATGCGCTATCCGACCTGTCAGAGCTGAAAAAGCTCAATTACAGGAACTATTCAAACTTTGAAAGTATACAGACCTATATGTCCGTACTGAACCGAATATCTACACAGCTCCTCGCATGCAACAATTTCGATGAGTATATCTCAACACTCAAACGTGCAGCAGTAGAGATACACCCCGATGAGTTTTACTTCTGCCTTTGCGACAACTGGGACAGTGAAACGACAGTTGAAAACTCCACAGGCTTAGACAGCTCCTCTGAAAAAGTTCCCGTGACATTCACTGAGGAAGTCATAGTTCCTATAGCGTACGTAAACGGTGAATTCATAAACTGTGGAAAATTCAAGTCCAAGGACATTATCCCGCCTTCTATAAATACAGGAAATAACGGCAAGCTTTTCTTTGTAACGCCTCTTCATTTTGGTGAGAGATGCCTCGGATATATGGCTATCAGGAGCACTAAGCTTGCTCTGCAAAATATAATGTTCCAGTCTTTCTGTATAAATATCAGCAACTCTCTTGAAAATATCAGAAAGCTCATGTGCCTTGAATATGCTATTGACAGACTTGGCAAACTCTATGCACAGGATACTTTCTCGGGAATATATAACAGGAACGGCTTCGTTATGGCTACTTCCGAGTTGTACGATAAATGTACGGAAGAACAGCTCAGCATAATGCTTATGTTCATTGATCTTGACGGACTCAAGGGCATAAACGATACCTACGGTCATAACACAGGCGATCAAGCCATATGCAACATAGCCGATGTTCTCAGAGAGTCATGTGAAAAAGAGATATTCTGCCGCTTTGGCGGTGACGAGTTTATTATTTTTGGTGCTGACTATACCGAAGAAGCCGCCAAAAATCTCACTTTAAGGATTCAAAAGAATATTGAAAGGATAAATAAAAGTAAGATAAACCCGTTCAAACTAAGTGCAAGTACAGGTTTTATCATTGCAACACCCAAAGAAGGAGAAGATATTTTCAATTTCGTTACAGAAGCGGATAAGCAGATGTACAAAGAAAAGAAAAAGAAAAAACTCTCCAACTATCTGAAATCATAAAAAACCGCAGCAAATGCTGCGGCAATTTTTTTATTTCGGAGAATACTCCTCTATTAACTGCAAAACGTCTTTCTCGCAGAGATTTCCGTTCAATGCACTACCGTCACAGCCGATGCAAAGCGAGCGGATATCATAGGGCGACTCCTCATAGGGATTTGAAACGACTTCCCCCTCATTGAAATACTCGCCAAGATACTTCAAAGCGTTGCCCTGCGGAAAAATAACATTTCCATTGCCTATTTCAAAGCCCTTTGCAGCAAACTTCCCTATAAGTTCAGAAGTTACGGAATTGTAAGGATTATCAGCATTTCTGTCAACCAGCCATGCAGGACTTATCTCAACATAAACGCCGTTTTCTTTTAAAGTGTCAGCAAATAACTCAACAGGCTCAAGAGGTATAGTTTCCTGATGAAAAGCGTCCACAGAGAGCATAACACGCTGTATATGGCTCTCGCGAAGCATTGACGCCACTTGTTCTATCCTCTTCTTATCCTTGCTGAAATAACCATTTGTTATAATATCGCGCTCAGGGATACCCATTTCATAGGCTGTTTTATGTATCGCAGCAACAGTTTCGGGATAAAGCAGCGGCTCGCCGCCGAAAGTCATCAAAGACCTGATATCATATCTGCTGCACACGTCCTTAATAGTTTTTACCGCAATATCGGTATCAATATGAGGAGAGCCTGTTGTATGCTCCCCTTCGCTGCAATGCCTGCACTTGCCTGTGCAGCACATTGTAACAACAAATTCTATCCTGTCAAGATATTTCAAATATTTGTTCATAATAACTGCTCCTTTTTAAATTATATCAATAATCGGCGCAGTACGGGAACTATTCTTACTCGGTGTGACGTTCCCTCTCCTACTGCACCGAGCAGTTAATTCGTTTTAATTTCATATCTAAAACCTCAGACTGAAAGAATTATATCCTTGCCGCTTGGCTGATATTCTTCCACCTTTACTCCGCACTTCTCAAAAAGAATGGTGGAAGCCTTGACGCTGTCAGTATTGGCGTATTTATTGCACTTATAAACAACGCGAGTGATACCGGACTGTATTATAGCCTTTGCGCACTCATTGCAAGGATAGAGTGTAACATAGAGAGTACAGCCGCTGAGACTTCCAAAGCTGCTGTTAAGGATAGCATTAAGCTCAGCATGGCAGACAAAGGGATACTTAGTATCAAGTGTGGACTCGCCCTCACGCTCCCACGGCATATCATCATCAATACAGCCTGTAGGCATACCGTTATAGCCTACAGAAACGATCTTATGCTTATCATTTACAATACACGCACCTACCTGAGTTGAATTGTCCTTGCTTCGCTGTGCAGACAGAAGAGCAATACCCATAAAATATTCGTCCCAGGATATGTAATCAGTCCTTTTCATAATGATCTCCTTAAATACGGTTGAATTATATAAGTATTATAACATACATTTTCATTTAAATCAATATATAAAGAAAAAGCTTTCAAACCAAATAGTTTGAAAGCTTTTTTCGTGGTGGGCCATTAGGGACTCGAACCCCAGACCGTCCGGTTATGAGCCGGATGCTCTAACCAACTGAGCTAATGGCCCTCATAAATTAATCGGAAGCTATTTTTTAGCTTCCGATATTTATTTGTGTCGGCACTGATTTAGTTTCCCGGGCCGTCGCCAGCCAAGTATCGTCAACGCGAATGAGCTTAACTTCCGTGTTCGGAATGGGAACGGGTGTGACCTCATTGCCATAAGCACCGACTAAATATTTGTGAAGTTTTGAAACGAATAAAGCGTAATGCGAGGCAAGAACAAAGAAGTTCAGAAGTAAAAAGGAAAAGCCCTCGACCGATTAGTACTCGCAAGCTGAACGTGTCACCACGCTTACACTTTGAGCCTATCAAACTCATAGTCTTTGAGAGGTCTTACTCTTACGAAGGGATAT
>NZ_FNWV01000013.1 GCF_900108555.1 Ruminococcus flavefaciens | reverse complement strand
TGATTTGGTTGGCAATGCTATATGCAGAGCTGGTCGTCCGTTTTCATATCCGCCCGTAACGCTTTGTAGGGGACGCCGCCCTCGGCGTCCCGAAAACATATCGCATAAATATGTGGGGGCAGATACATATCTGCCCTTTCTGATCATCGTGAAAGCGAAGGTATTAAATCGTTAAAAAACGCAAATACCCCCAAAATACTTACAAAGTAAATAATAATAAAAGCAACGGATATACCGAGCCCAATAGCTCCGAGTCTTACGCCCCATTCAGCATACTCTTTTCCAAGACGTTTCTGGTCGAGAGATATCTTTCCCAGAACTATTGAAGTTATACCGCATAAAAGTGATAACCATATCGCCAGAAAGGCAGTCGGGATAGAGCATATTCCGAATACAAGCGAAGCTATAGCCATATTGGCAGTCGGTTCAGCAGCTGATTTAGTCGGAGCAGCCTGCTGAATGCGGTTCGGCTTGCTGTCTTCCGAAAAAGATTTGCCGCAGGCGTTGCAAAATTTGGCATCATTTGGATTTTCTTTTCCGCAGTAAGTACAAAACATAATCATTCCCCTTTCAGTTTTACTTTAATAAATTATAACACATATGTATTCTAAATGTCAACATATATGTTCAATATTTACAAAAAATCGTATATCATATTATCAGAGGTGATAATATGTATATACCAACACTTGATTCTAAGATCGTAGGCGAAGTAATAGCGGAGTTACGCAAGAAAAAGGGGATATCGCAGGAGGTAATAAGCGGACTTGCTGATATAGGGCGTACACACCTCAGTGCAATAGAACGCGGCGAAAGGAAGCCGACTCTTGAGACATTGTATCGTATATCAAACGCGCTCGGCGTAAAAATGAGCGATATAGTAATAGCGATTGAAGAAAAAATAGATTGATATGTAGGAGCTGCCTGTGGCAGCCCGTTAATTTACGCATAAATTTCAAATGACAAAATGTAGGGGCGCACAGTGTGCGCCCTTTTTCTATCTGCCTGTAATGCTTTGTAGGGAACGCCGCCCTCGGCGTTCCGTCCGTTAGCCGTTAGCTTGTAGAGGACGGCATCTTTGACGTTCCGAAAAAATATTGCAAAAATATGTAACACTTTCATTTTTGCATACGATAGTTATAGATGAAAGCACAAAACGTACGTTAAAAAAAGAAGACAACAAAACGTTTATAAATAAAAAGGAGAATTCAAAATGAAAAAGTCAACTTTAATGATAACAATAGCAGCTTCACTTTGCGCACTCACATCATGCGGAAGAAGCGTTCCGACATATCAGGCATCGCAGCCTGATGAGATAAAGGCTGTATCTTACGAGATAACCTCATCTGAAAAAACAACATTTGAGGCAAGTGAAAAGGTGACAACCGCGAAAAAGACTGAAAAGCCAACAGAGACATTTAAGACCGAAAGTGCAGTAACAGCAGCTGCGGTAAAGGTCGATAATGTAGGAACTACAGCAGTAAAGGCTGTAGTGACTACAGCTGCCAAGAAGCCCCAGCCTGTAAAGACCACAGCCAAAACAACAGCAAAGCCTGTAGCTGTAACTTCAAAGACAACTGTCAAGACAACAGCAAAGCCGCAGACAACAACTACAACAACTGCCTCTGCTGTCGGAACTATCGAAAGCGGAAGACTTGACGCAGCCGCAGCAGAGGGAACAGCTTTCAGAAAGGGCGTTTCAAACGGCAATGCCTATACATCTGAGTATGCAGGCTTTAAGTTCACAGCACCAACTGACACATCTTTCCTTAACGAGGATAACCTCTACACTTACTACTATATGCCTGCAAGAGTTATGACAGATGAAGAGAAAAAGGTATATTTTACAGGCATTGCAGACGCTGTGGGAACATATGCCAACGCAGAGGGCAGAATAGAAGTAAAGTTTATCAATACAAAGCTCAGATATCCCGATACACCTAATATGTCCGAGGAAAGCTTCCTCAACGACTATCTCGAAAGCGGTCTCGCTGGCACTGTATATACATATGTAAGCGGACCTGAGATAGTAACACTTGGCGGCAAGGACTATTATATGATGAGGACTGAGAACAACGGTTACTCCAACAATGTATATGTAAGAAGAATAGACGAAAACTTTATCGTAGAGATATTAGCAAGCGGCAGCGCAGTTGCTGACGAAGCAGATTTCGCAGGCAGATTTGAAGCAGTATGATAAAAATGGCGCACAGTCAAGCTGTGCGCCATTTATTGTAATCCGAAATATACCGCATAAATGCGTAAGGGGCGATATTCACATCGCCCCGTTTGATTTGAAAGTATAGTTGCAGCTTAATAAGAACTGCTGCTGCCGTTTTGTTTTAGTCCGTAAATACCTGCGACCAACAACAGTACAGAAGCTACTATCATTACATAGAATCCATAATCGTAATGCAATTCCACATAATCGGAAACTTCTTCCCAATATTCGCCCATTTTGGATTTAAGTCTCTGTTCTGAAGCAAGGACGGCTTCACCAATGGTTAATGCAACTGAGAGCGCTCCCATAGTAATAACGGCTTTGTTCATTTTCATAGCAGAGAAAATCAAACCGAGTATTCCAACGGGGACAAATAATATCCAGTCTTTTCCGTCAAACAGCGAACCACTTACTGTTATGATCAGTGTTATCGAAAAGAACGGCATGAATGTTGCTGCCAAAATAGCTAATGAAGCTATTATACCCAAGGTGTTGGGCTTTGATCTGAAATTCACTCTTGGCGGATTTGTTGGTGCATAGTTATTGTAGTTATTATAACCAAAGGTATTTTGCTGAGGCATATTGTAGTTTGACTGTGGTGAGTTGTAGTTCTGCTGAGGTGCGCTGTTGGGATCGTTGTTGAATTCAGTGCCGCAGAACGGGCATTTTTTAGTGCCGTCCATAAGGTTGCTGTTGCAGTTTGGGCAATACATAAGATCACTCCTGTCAGAATAGTATATTGCAAGTATAACATATTTACATATGTTGTGTCAATATATGTTTTAAAAACAAATTATCTGTCAGTGAGGGAACTTACAGGTGCTTCTTGACAAAACCCATTAAATATGTTACAATAATCAAAATTTCGATCGGGAGGGATCACAATGAAAAAGGCAGCGTTGACCATGACCGTGATTTTCGCGTTAGCGTCGGCAGTATCATGCGGCAACAAGACCGCTACTATCGAGCCGATAGAGATTACCGCGGAGGAAGCCCACACAGTAGATGATTATAAACCCATAGAGACTGAACCCGTAACTGTAACTACCGAATCTGTTACAGAAGAAGCTGCCGAGTTCGCAGACGCAGGCGAGGGGACTAACTTCAAAAGCGGAACTGTAAACGGTAAAGTATACACTTCCGAATACGCAGGCTTTAAGGTAACATTTCCCGAAGATACGGCACTGAATGACAGAGCTGAAAATGAGAAAGAGCTCAGGAAAATGTGGTCAACTCTTGACGAACGTTCAAAGCAGGAACAGGGACTTCACGTCATTGACCTTGTAGCAAACAGTGCAGATACTACATATGTTTTTCAGTACAGCAACACAAAGCTCATGTACCCCGAAAAGGAAAATGTGACTATAGAGGAGTTCATGGAAGATCTGATAGAATTTAATGAAACGGAAGGTATAAAAGTATCAGCTCCCGAAAAAATAACTATCAGCGGCATGGAATACACAAAAGAGACTATAGTTCTTGAGGAGCTTAGCTTGGAGCTTGTATACTATGCGAGAAGAATAGATGATGATTTCGTACTGGTCATAAATTCACAGGGCGAAGCAGGCTTCGACCATACGATACTTGAAAAAGCAATCGAAGCAATATAAAAAGGACTGCAATGCAGTCCTTTTTTTCTTGGTTATATAAGATGTGATTTTTTTATTCCTGATCTGTCGAGAGCAAGTCCCGTAACTACATAAAGTACAGTACTTGCGGCGATCTGTATGCAATAAGCGGGAGTCTGACCGAAAGCGGCGATAATAGCAGCTGTAGAGAAGCCCTTTGTTATTACGACACCTTCGTAAAGGCTGTATCCGACCACACATACGATAAGTGACGGGATAATGCCGAGAAGATTGCGCTTTGTGATTATCTTATCCGATCTATTGGTAAAGAACAGAGCTGTAATAGCTTTTATAACGATAGTAGCAGGTATCCATATTGGAAATCCAGACAGTCCGTCAGCGAGAGCACCGCCGATAACTCCGGCAGCGACTGCATAAGGCAGTGGGAGCACACTTGCGGCGAGGTAGATGAGTCCGTCACCTGCGTGAGTATAGCCTGCACCTGTAGGCACATGGATATAGGCAGTAAATACGAATATCAGTGCAGCAAAAAGACTCGTTACCACCATTTTTTTGATCTTGTCTGTCTGAGCTGTTCTTGTCATGAAAACGCCTCCTAAAAAGCTACTAATCCTATATGTATTGGTTTAGCTTATTATAACACTATACATACGTTTTTGCAATAGAAAAGATACACAAACTTTGCAAACTCAAATTTGCCTAAAGTGTTACAGATGCCGCAATATAGGGGAAAACTATAGCCGCTTATAAGAACAGTCCTATAAGGAAAGCACTTCCCGTAGCGGCAAGTGCCACCACGATAAGGGGCATTTCCAGAAAAGCAAGTATTATAGCAACAGCCGTGCCTGCAACAGCGGTATAGATGTTGTGGGTAGTATAGAATATAGCAGGTATAGTCATAGCACTGAGAACGGCATAAGGAATGTAGTACAGGAAGCTCCTGAAAAAGCGCGACTTTATCTTCTTGCGGAAAAAGGTGAACGGCAGCATACGAATGAGGTAGGTCACGCCTGCCATTACGATAATATACACAGCAACGGTCATTCTGTCTCCTCCTCATCTTTTACAGGGAAGATAAGCGCAGCTGCCACAGAAGCAGTTATTGCCGATATGATAACAGCAAAGCCCTCACTTATGAACGGCATACAGTACTTGAATACAACGCTTATAGCAGCCGACATTATTACAACGAAGAGTACGCTGTGCTGCTTTTTTGCAGGTGGGATGATAATAGCGATGAACATTCCGTACAGCACTATTTCCATAGCCGTATTTACCGAAGCAGGAAGAAGTTCACCTGCCGCCGCACCGAGAGCAGTGCCTGCTACCCACCCCACAGCGGCAATGAATATCATACCGTACATATAAGCAGGGGTAAGGGGCTTTTTCTGTGCTGAACATACTGCAAATATCTCATCGGTAATGCCGAATGAAGCAAGGAGACGGTGAGGCGTAGTAAACTTCTTGTCAAGCTTCTGAGAGAGAGAAAGAGCCATAAGTGAATAGCGGATATTGATAGTGAGCTGCAAGAGTATCATTTCAATTAGAGTACCTCCTGCGGCAATGACATCTATGCCTGCTTTCTGACCTGCGGAAGTAAGGCAGGAAGCAGATATGGCAGATGCCTGAAAAACGGAAAGACCTGCCTTGCTTACGGCGAAGATGCCCAGTCCGAAAGACACAGAGAGGTATCCCAGAAAGATAGGGATACCGTGTGACATTCCGCGAAGAAAGTTATTTTTCATAATGACTGCACCCGCAGTCCTGAGATAATAGACATATTTATCCTCCGAGAATATGTAGTTACAGCGATTTTATCCTTTCGGCAGAATCGCTTATCTCTGCCCATGAATAGTCTATCATGTATTCGCCGTGATAGGATTTGAGGGCAGATGTATCGCCCGAAAACAGGTCATACAGGTCGCAGTTGACAGCTTCCTTGTTTATCTGTATCTGGCGGTTCTGTTTAATGATAACATTATGGAAGCCTGCGGCTTCTATGTCTTTGATAAGGTCAGAGACATACTGCGAGACCTTTTTGGAAGTAGGTCTGTCGAAGTCCTCAACTTCAAGAACATCGGCAGCTATCTCCTTGCTTGTGACAGGATAGCCGCACTGGTCTATGAGGTATGCGAATATTTCTTTGGAAATAGTGCGCGAAAACTTTATAGGTGCATTATCCCTGCCGAATACGCGGAAATTACCGAATGTACGTATTTTCAGCCTGTTGTCGTCCTTTTGCTCGGGAGCGGCTGTGTATCTGAAATTATCGAATTCATTGCGTATATCGTCCTCGGTATACGGCTTCATTATGTATCCGCTGGGGCGCATCTGTATAGCGGCAAATGCGTATTCGGAGTAGCTCGTAACGAAAACTATATTGCACATAGGTGAATACTTTTTCAGTTCTATAGCTATTTGTATACCCGACATTTTTCCTATGCGGATATCGAGGAAAGCCGCGTCGAAAGACTGCTTGTCCTCATATTCGAGGAACTGAGCCGCACGTCTGAAAGGAACGACTTCGGCATCGGGCTTTACCTTGCGGATAGTGTCAACGAGAAGCTGTAGTGCATATTTTTCATCATCAATTGCCAGAATTTTCATCATCTTTCTCCTTTGGAATAAGAATAACGCATTCTGTTCCTTCATCGGGAACACTTTTTATGATAAGTTCACCGCCGCATTCGTCCTCGAGACGCTTGCGGACATTGTTTATGCCGATATGAGTCTCATCGAGAGCTTCAATGGCTGAGGTATCAAAGCCTGCACCGTCGTCCGTTATGATTATCCTGTGGTGAGTTTCGGTCTCATCAGTAGATACGCGGACAGTTCCGCAGCCGCTTTCCGAGTTGTTTATACCGTGCTTGACGGCATTTTCCACCATAGGCTGTACGGTAAGTACAGGCAGCATGAACATTTCATCTTTTATATCGAATTCGATATTGAGGTCGTCATCAAACCTGAGTTTTTCCAGAGACAGGTATATTTTTGTATGTTCAAGCTCTTCCTTGATGCTGACAAGACCGCTGCGGCTCATCGAGTCAAGGTTTTGTCTCAGGTATTTGGAGAAGTCGATAAGAGCGTCCTTGGTTTTCTGAGAGTCCTTATCGCACAGATAGATTATAGAAGTAAGAGAATTGTACATAAAATGGGGCTGTATCTGAGAAAGAGCCAGCACCCTTCGGCTTTTTTCGAGCTCAAGCTCGCTGGTTCTCAGTTTTGTTTCCATTTCGCGCTGATATATGGATATAAGGTAGAAATAGAAGATTATAACGTCAAGTGCCACTATCTCGTCCATAAGATCTACAACGATATATGCGGCTTCAAGGTAGCACTCGAATATGGTCAGGAAAACGATGAATATAACAGTCGCACCCTTGGTACGCTCCTTTGATTTGAAGAAGCGGATAGAGTATCTCAGCAGTAGCAGCATATAGATCATGCCTGCGAAATACGGGGAAAGGAAGAATATCCTGTCCTCATAGTTCAGATGACTGTCAAAGCTGAAGATTATCTTCGGACCGAAAAGGTTAATGACCTCTCCCACGATAAGTATTCCTTCGGGAATAAACAGCAGATACCGCTTTACATTTGGCGTAATGAGCAGCAGCTCGACATAGGCTATCATGGGGAAGAGGATATGCTCTATCGTTGAGCGGAAATACATAAAGTACATTGCAGGATCGCCGCGGTAATCAAAGTCCTCGTTGTAGAGCTTTTTCATAAAGAGCTCCCTGAAGAAGGTATTTGCGACTATAATGGTGAGGAGTATAACGATCACAGCGATATGCTCGGTACCGTGAGGACGATCCTTGCGGTTTTCGATGAGCAGAACGATTATACCGATAATAAGAGCAACAGAGACAAAATTATAGCTGATAAGGTATGAGATCAATTTCATAACGGCTCTCCTTGTGATTATGTATGATACAGCAATAACTTTTTCGACCATATAATGCTATTATAACACATTATGCACTGTTTGTAAAGGAACGGAATGCCGCTTTTTGTACGGTTTATTCATACAAAATGACTGTTCAGCAGTAAATTTCAAAGCACAAAATCGTTGAAATGACGAAATTACGAAAAATTCTTAAAAATGCATAAAAACCGCTTTTTTTGTTGAACCGTGTGGAACACTTTATGATATAATAATGGTGGGATATGATATACATATATTGTGGTAGTAGGGTTCAGACGCTGCGGTTGGTAGTAAAACTGGGGGGAAACAGTTGCGGAGGGTGTAATTACCTGCCGAAGCGGGCTGCGGTGTCTCTTCTCCTACGTTATTAATCAAGTTAAGATCATCCGATGGTTTCCGCGGAACAAAGCGGGAAGGGGTTCACTGATAATTTGTTTTACAAGGTAAAACTATACCTTCATTGTTCAATATTTTTTCAGGCGCAGTCATAGTGGCTGCGCGCTTTTTTTGTCCTGACCGCCTTTAACGTATCATTTACCGCGTATGTCCGGTGGGTATGGACATATAGTAAATGCCGATATGCTGTTTGATTTAAATTATTAAAATAGTAAAAAAACGCGGTTCTGTACAATCGTATTCTCATTATATCCGATAGTGTCATAACGTGGAAAATCCATTGACACCGCTGTTTTTTAATGATAAAATGTAGTCGAAAAGTAAACGTGAAAAGATTTTTCAATGTATAAACAGAAAGGAAAGAAAACAAATGAAAGCAATGAAAAAGACTTTGGCGGGTCTTTGCGCTGTTTGCATAAGTACAGCAAGCCTTTCCGTATTAGGCACATCGGAATATGGCGGAACAGCTGAGGCAGCAGCATCAAAGGACATCTCTTCGACAATGGAGTGGGACACACTTAAAATGGGCGGTGCAGGCTTTGTTTCGGGCATCGTTGCAGGAAAGAAGGAAATGTATCTCCGTACGGACGTAGGCGGTGCGTACAGATACGACTATGACAAGAAGAGATGGGTACAGCTCTTCGGCTTTATCAACGAGGACGACAGAGGACTTCTCAGCTGTAAGGGTATCGCAATCGACCCCACAGACGATCTGACAGCTTATTTCCTCTGCGGCTGTGCATACTTCTCAAACGCAAAGACAGTAATTTACAAGACTACAGACGGCGGCAAGACCTTTACAGGTGTTGACGTTACAGAGCATATACAGGTACACGGAAACGGTGACGGACGTGAGTGTATCGAGCCTATCGCAGTTGATCCCGATAACCCCGATACTATTTATGCAGGCGGCGATGTTACCGCAGGCAAGTCGGCACTTATCAAGTCAACAGACGGCGGTAAGTCATGGAAGCCTGTAGAGGGCTATGATGCTCTCGGACTTTTCAAAGGCGAGATCAAATACCCATCATGGACAGATCATCTGGTAAGAGGCACAGAGCCCAGCAAGCTCTACAATGAGCAGAACGGCATCGGCTGTGTTTACATTGAGGGCGGCAAGGTATACGTAGGAACTTCTGTAACAGGAAAGGCAAATGTCCACGTAGCAAGCGTAAAGGACGACAAGTTCGAGGCTATAAAGGCACTTCCTAACGAAAACTATCCTCTCTCCATAACAAGTGACCATAACGGAAATCTTTTCTTCACATATATCGCAGGACTTGCTTTTGCAGGTGCATCAGGCGGTGCATACAAGTACAATATCAAGTCTGGAACAGCTGAAAAGCTCACTGTTTCCAACAATTCTATCGGTATGATAGATGTTGACAAGAAAGACCCCAACAAGATGTTCGCCCGTACCTGCGGCGTGTTCTCGGACCAGTGGTTCGGCGATGAATGGATACAGGACGACCCAAGCACTCCCGAAAATGAGGGTACTATCGCATGGGGCGACCACTTCTTCCGCTCCAGCGACGGCGGTAAGACATGGGAGGATATAACTCCCGGTGCAGGTCCTACAGACTACTCAACAGGAGTAGGCGTAAAGGATTTCATCTCACTTCCTATGGATCTGAACGGTTATGACTGGATATACGGCAAGGCTTGCCACTGGGGCAGCAGTATCGTTATCGATCCAAGAGACCCTGAGGGAGACAGACTCCTCCTCACATCAGGCAACGGCGTATTTGCCTGCGACAATGCATGGGACGAAAAGGGCATACAGTTCTACTTCCAGCCTGACGGCGTTGAGGAGTGCGTAAGCCTTGATTTCTACAGCACAGCTGACGGTCTCGACCTTTCAGCTATCGGCGACTATGACGGCTTCGTTCACACTACTGTAAACGGCATACCCGAGCAGTATAAGCCGAATATGGGCTCTACATCTGCGATCACAGTATGCCCACAGAATACAGACGTATGGGCAAGAACCGCAAATGGTGATACCAATAATACAGGCAGTGCTTACTATACTCTCGACCGCGGCAAGACATGGAAGGCATTCAAGCCTGCCTGCACAGGCGGCAAGCTCGCTATCACAGAGCTTTCAAAGGGCAAGTACAGAGTTATAAATACAAGTGCCAAGGGCGGAGCTTCCTACTCCGACGACTGGGGCGCAACATGGAAGGACTGCGCAGGCATAAAGGCTTCAAAGGGAGCTTATGCTATGGTAGATCCCGAAGATCCTAAGATAGTTTACGCAACAGGTGCAGAGTACAATGAGTACTGGTCATCTGATATGTCAAAGAAAGAGCCTACATATGACGAAGCTCACTATTCTTACTTCGTCAGCGAGGACTACGGTGCAACCTTCACAGAGACACGTATCTGCCCATATAACTGGGAGCTTACATGGAAGTTCGAGCATACAGGCGACCTTGCATATGTTGGCAAGGGCACAGTAGCTCTTGCAGGCGCAAATCACGGCGTATATCTCATCTCCGACAAGGGCAAGACAGTTGAACATCTTGAAAATGTAGCATACGCAAAGTGTATCGGCTACGGCGCACCTGAGAAGAAGGGCGACGTGAATACGCTCTTCATCTACGGTAAGCCCGATAAGGACGATCCCGAGGGAATTTACCGTTCAACAGACGCAGGCAAGACATGGGTTTGTATCAATACAGACCACCTTTACGGCGGTACAGGCAACGGCAACTACCTCGTAGGCGATATGGACGAGTTCGGCAAGGTATATATGTCCACAGTAGGCTGCGGTATAGTTTACGGACAGATAAAGGGCAGTGCTCCTTCAACTCCGTCAACAACTACTACAACTACAAAAAAGACAACTACCACAACAAAGGTAACTACTACTACTACCAAGGCTGCAACTACGACTGTATCCACCACACCAAAGGCAACAAGCAAGGATTACAAGGCAGGCGATGCAAACTGTGACGGCGATGTAGACCTTTCAGATGCAGTACTCATCATGCAGGCACTTGCAAATCCAAACAAGTACGGCGAGAGCGGCTCTGACAAGACACACATCACAAAGCAGGGCATTGAAAACGCCGATGTAACAGGCAATGACGGCATGACAACAAACGATGCGCAGGCAATACAGAAGTATCTTCTCAAGCTTGTGACAGAGCTGCCTATAAAATAATAACGCAAAACGGCTTCCGAAATGGGAGCCGTTTTTGATGTTATATTCGTTTGTTTTGTCAGTGCGGAAATTTATCAGCGTAAACTCCGACCTCTGTAAAAATTCCCTTGCTGCTGCCTTTTATAGTGACAGAGCCTATACGCTCGGCGGAAACAGTCCCGAAGCTTACGATGTCGTACAGGTCCTCGCCCTGATAGCCGCTGTAGGAGCAGAATATCCTTTTCTGTCCGCGGAAGTCGTACTTATCGCGGAACACCAGAGCCTGCTGCGGATCATAGAGAAAGCGCATATCAAGTTCAAAGTATTTATGACGCACTATTTTAAGTGCAGCCGCATCGCTGTCGGTAAGGTCAAAAGTGCCGTAATTTCCATTGATATCAGCCATATGATAATCACTGGCGATATGCGAACAAGCAAGCTCTGTACCGTAAGTGAGCAGATCGGTATTCGTTAAGTCGAACGCCGCAGGTGCAGGAAAAGCACTTATCATTACAGTATTCGTACCTCTTACATAGGGATAAGTACCAAGGAGTTTGTATGAAAGATTTGAAGCAGCGTCCCACATGGAGGTATTAGGTCTTACGTAGATATAACTGCTGTCATCGGCATTGTTTTCGTGAGTTACATAGGGCAGGGTATAGAAATTGTCCATGAGCATATTGAATGATATGTTCATTTTCAGTCCGGGTTCTATCTGATTTTGACACAGCAGGGAAGTAAAGCTTCTTGATGTGACATTCAGGAAGTATTCGCCCCCTGACTTTTCTAATTTCAGACTGTCAATAAGACCGTGATGTATGAGTGTATTGTCAAGTGCAAGGAGCACCTCTGCTGCGTTATCAAAGTTGGTTCGTGAAGTACGGACTCTTGCAGACAGTGAGGTGTAAGGAGTATATATATCCTTTCTGAAACTGAACGCAAGTATATTCTCCTCAGAGAGGAGAGTTCCGTCCTTATTTTTTATACTGAGAACAGCTGTCAAATATCATCGCTCCTTACAATATCATCATCAGTCAGCAGAGTTACCGTTACATCTGCCCAGTCGCCTTTTTTATTGTCAAAGGTGTATGAGAGCAGATGACAGCTTCTGAAACAAAGTCCCATATACTCCACATTAAATGCAGCGGAGCTTTTTACAAGGGCGTTGAAGCTGTAGATAAAATCTGCGGAATAGTCCGCGAATATCCGTCCCGAAAAGGTAAGCTTTGTACTGCGGCTCGCGTTGTTGGTGAACACGCTTCCGCCGTCAGCCGTTGACTCTTCGTTTATGCTTCTTGCGGATACAGCCTTGAAGCCGTCGCAGTAAACAACGGCTGAGGCAATATTTACGGGTACAGCTTCATGCTTGGTAAGTTCCGTAGTACTCATGGGCTGCTCCTTTCTATTTTTGTGATACCGCTTGCCGAGAGCTTTGCGGTGAGGACAAGCCGCTGTATATTTGAGTCGAATTTGATACTCATTTTCGACAGCGAGCAGGTAAGTCCGCACATATCGGATATGACAGGTTCGATATTATTATCGTAGAACTCGTATATATCAACGATAGAGGTCTTTGGCGGAGCTGTAATGCTTATTTCTATATCGGCTTTGAAGGGGATAAAGATAGTGTAAAGCGAATAAATAGGCGAGTAAGACTCAAAGCCGCCTATGCCCACAACAGTGAAGATACCCTTTTCCTTTTTTGCGATATCCACTGCGTCAAAGGCACTGTAAACGGCTGTAACACCGCTGTCTGTGAGCTTATCTGTTATGTCATTGATTATCTCGCGCAGCATTATAACATCTCCTCTCCGCTGGAAAAGCTGCCGAAAACGAAAGTCTCGACAGTGATAAGGCTTTTGCACATCTGTAAGTAATCTTTAAGGAGCTGCTTTGCGTACTCATAGGCAGTATTCTGCGACTCCTTCAGCACCTTTCCTGCATAGGTAACATCTGCTCTTTCTCTTGCAGCAAGTATCTGCTGCAGCCTGTAAAAAGCCAGTGCAGCGCAGAGAAAGCAAAGTCTCAGGTCGCTTATATCCGCATTTGGTCTGAGGATATCGTCTACTTCACGCATGGAAAGATATATGAGCTTCATGTATTCGGTGCTGTTTTCCTCACCTGTCATAAGCTCGAATATCTCGGTTATTTTCTGAATATCCATACTGCCTCCTTATCTCATAGTGAAACATTCCGCGGTATCGTCAGCTTCCGCACTGTATTCAAGCTGCACCTCTGTTTTTGTTTTTCTGCACTGTAACTCAAAGGACCTGCGAAGCGCGATAAGCTGCTGAGTATTCATATTTGCAGCCGATACGGAAGCTATATCAGCCGCCGCCCTACCGCCTGCAAAATATGCAGCCTTGCGGATATCACGTCGAAGCTCTTCATCACATAGCTGTATATCCTTAGCCTGGGACTTTATGGTATCATCGTCGCTGTATTTCTTCGTAACTCCTGCGTTTACCTGAGCAGGTACGGCAACGAAGCTCCATTCGTAAGCGTCCGTGATGTCATCAAGAACAGTGTGGCATATACTGCCGCCGCACTTTTTCCCCTTAACGTGATTGCAGGTGGATATATTCTTGTCATTGCCGCATACCGAGCATATCCTCTTTGCTGCGGAGCAGGAAATGCTGACATCCTTTTTGATGCCGCCGTCAATTTCGGCAATGAGGTTCTTGTTTTCGTCAGTCCTTACCATGTACGCCATAGCCTTGAGGTAAACGTAAGGCTTGCCGAACTGCGTGAGGCGTGTATCATCGGTGACAAGCTCCGTATCGAAGATACGCGCATTCTGGTTTAATGTTGAAGCATCATGGTCGAAGATACCTGTCTTGCCGATGAACTTTTCTCTGAGAGTACCGAGAGCATTTTCCGAGAAGCGGTCACAGTCGCGGTCGATATCGTTATCGCAGAGTATGACCGAGAATACATATACCTCGTCTTCAGAGAGCGGACGGCGTGTGAATTTGTTTATCTTATCGAGAATAGACTTGTCCATATTATCTCCTTTCGGGAAATAGTGATCAGTTTTTAGTGCTTAGTGCATAGTTATATGTAGGGGCGAGTTCCGCTCGCCCGAATATAACACGATAATGAAAATGATTATATGTAGGGGCTGCCTTTGGCAGCCCGCGTCATAAATGGCTTTATTCCGTTGCAGCCGTAATAGTAAGCACCTTAACAGCATCTGGAGTTATCTTTCTGAAACCGCAGGTGATAGAAACTGTCATCTGATCGAGCTGACGGTCGATGAGCTTGTCGGTCTCCATGATAAGGTCTGTGCTTGTGATGAATTCAAGTGCGAAATTGCGGTCTATACCGATGATAGTATCATTATCGGCAGCCGATGTCTTGACCAGCTCTGAGCCGAATGGGAGAATGAGCTTGCCGTCCGCATTTGCAGAGCACTCCTTGAGCTGATCCATAGCAGCTATCTTTGAAGCGACAGCAGGAGAAGCGATGACTGTAGTCATATCGAAGCAGTCAAACTCGCCGTAAAGTGCAGCAAGGTCATCGTATGTGAGGGCGGAAGTAGTGATAGGAGTTGTATCAGCTTCAAGTACTGCAACAGCCTTTTTTACCACCGACACAGCAAGTCTTGCACCCACACTTCTGAGCATAACGCCGAAAACATCGAGTCGCTGCTGACGGATAGCCTCATAGGAAGCACTGATAAGTCTGCCGAACTTTTCAAGCACAGTAGCAGTAGTGCTTTCTGTGACCTTAGCCTCTGGGAGAGTTTCTGTCTGATCGGTAGTTGTGTAAGTCTCGGTGTCATCGAGTACACAGCCCAGATACTGACCGCTTGCACATACTGTCTTTGCAGCGCAGACAGATCTGAGAACAGTCTCATCGAAGCCCTTTCTGATACAGCGTGTAACGAACTCGGGGAAGAGAACGGCAGTCTCAGTAGTTGAGAAGAACTTCTCAACGCAGTCGCAGTCCTGACCGTTTATCCTGATATTGAAACGCTTGAGCTGTCTCTCGAAAGCGTCCAGCTTTTCAAGGGGAGTGCCTGCATATGCCGAGGAGGGGTCAAGCTCCTCAAGAGCAGCTGTGAATGACTTTCCGCTGAGATTGTAAAGACCCTTTTCAAGTTTGATATCGTTATACATAGATTTACCTCCGTTATTCTTCATTTTTTTCAAGGCGGAGCTCAATTTCTCTCGCCTGAGCGTTTTTCAGCCTTGCTTCTGCAAGAGCTGTTTCGTCCTGTAGATTGATATTGTCCCACTCTATTGAGCAGGAAGCTTCCGCGCCTATGGAAGCAAGGAATGAATTGCCCACATCGCATATGACAGGTGTGAGAAGTCTGCGGTAGTATTCAAGCTCCGATGTGAGTATGTCCGCCTGCTGAGATGACATTCTCTCCGTAGAGCTCCATGAGAGCCCCAGCAGGAACGGCGGTATGGAGAGCTTTGCAATGAGCTGTTCGAGAATCTGTCTTACAGGGACATTTGTGTCAAAGAGCTGATTTTCAGCACCTATGACCTTGATATCTACATCTCCCACAGCCACAAAGTCCTTTACCTGACCGTATCTGGCGGAGTTCATACCGTCTGCCCACTCACGTGCTATCTGCTGAGCACGTTCACGGGAGTTCATCATATCTCCTGCCTGTCCCGAGGGCTTGTAAGTCACAGCATAGCGGACATTTCCTGCGCGGTCGAAATTCTGACCGATACATTCGTATATCCTCATAAGGATACCGCTGAGTGACGGAAGCCCTCTGAGCAGGGAATTGCCCCCTGTGAGTGAAGCATAGAGTATGCGTTCGGGGTGAGCTATTTTACGGGAGCTGCCGTCGGGAGCGATGACAGTATAGCTCCTGCTGAACGGTGCAGCCCCTGCGGACAGCCTTATGCGTGAAACATCGCCGTTCCAAAGCCCTGCAATGCGCTGTTCCTCATTGTCGGGAACTATCTCTCCTGCGGCACTTCCGTAAGTGAGGAGACTGTCGAGGAAATTATCCGCAAAGCAGCCTATTGAGCGTCCTGTAAGACCTACGGGAACATTTGCAAGGAAGTCGTCAAGCTCCTGCTGATATCTCTCGTCCGAGGATATAACGCGGAAGCCGCCTGTGAGCCTGATTATCTTCATAATAGCCGCATCAATGATAGGTACGGCATAGCGAAGCCTGTCGTAAAGCTCCTTTTCATAGGGCTGAACAGCCGCAGGGAGAGCGAATTTCTCACAGCATGAACGCTGTGCGCTTATAAGCTCGGGAGCAGTTTTCGGAGTGTTTTTCTTCTGAAAAAGCTTCATAATTCCTCCTTTTTGATTTATTGAACGGTAGTTTTATCGGGTAACGGACAGTGCGAAAAAGTCGCCGCTGTCCTGAGAATTGAGCATATCCGCCACAAAGTAGCGCATATCGTCCATAGCATGGTCGTTTTCCTTTATGGGAGCATCTGTGCCTGCCTTTTCGTTCCAGCTGTACAGCGTGAACTCCCTCAGTATATCCCTGCATGAGGAATGGAATTTCAGCCTGCCCTGTTTAAGAGCTGTGCTTACCTGTCTTATGCCCGAAATAACATCGTTATCGGCTTTGACTACGGGATATTTTTCGTGTCTGCGGATACATTCGATGAAGCTTGCTGCGGATGGGTCAACAATGACCTTTTCGATATGCCGCGAGCCTGCAAGCTCTTCAAGTGCTGCATAGTGTTCCTCATCGGTACGGGATAAGCCCTCGCGGCGTGAGTCGTAGTAGTATTCGCTGAGCCTGTACCATATTCCGCCGCTGAGTCCCCAGAGTCCGAAGGACGAGGGATTAACAGTGCCGTAATCGCAGGATATGACGTATTTTTCGCACTCGATATCGCCGCTGAAAACGTGTTCGCTTTCGCTGAACATAGGGTATACGACTCCCTGTGAAGCCGTCCATTTTCCAAGTATGAAACGGTCGTAGAAAGTACCTGAATACATACGCTCATAGCGTTTTCTGACGCTTTTTGAAAGTGACGGATTATCCGCCATAGTGAAGTGCAGGTACAGAGCGTTTTTCTCTTTCCGCTTCTTTATCCATTCGTTGTAGAACCAGTGTGACGGATTATCGGGATTGCAGTTGAACCACATTTTCGAGCCGTTCACAGAGCATCTTGCTAAAGCCTGTTCAACGAATGAACGGGGCATGAGTGCCACTTCATCGAAGAATACTCCCGACAGAGTCATACCCTGTATGAGAGCAGCGGAGCTTTCGTCCTTGCCGCCGAAAAGGTATACTCTGTTGGTGCAGCCGTTAAATGTCATATCGAAGTAATTGCCGCTGACCTTTTCATTGATAATGAAGCCCTGCTCTTTCAGCACAGGGAGCATGGGTGTCACAACGTTTCTGCGGAGCGAGGTTATAGTTTTTCCGCACATGGCGAAAGCTCCGCCGTTAAATCGCTGACTTGCCCAGAATACGAATCCCAGCGACATTGAAAGAGTCTTGCCGCTTCGCACAGCTCCGTCGCATATGATAGCGTCATAGCCGCTGAACTTCGGGGATAGCCACCATCTCATGGCTATCTTTTGTTTGAGTGAGAGTTTAGTTATCTTCAAAGCCCTCACACTCCTCATCAGCGGTCATGGCTCTTATGAGACTTGCCGCCTTGTCGCGGTCGCTGTAGGCATTTTCAAGCTCGAACAGCTTTTCGAGAGCTTTCATTCTGTCGAAGAATTTTACTTCTACACCGCCTCCTTTTACACGTTTTATTTCGGAAACGTTGAAAAGATCAAGCTTTCCGATAGTTTCCGCAGGCGGCAGCTCATCGGCGAAAACAAGATATACTGCGTCGGTGCAGCTGCCGAAAGCAAGCCTTTTCAGACCTGATATAATGCTGCCGCTGTCGGAGAGGATATCTCTTATCCGTGCGATAGTATCCTGACATTCTTTTGTTTTGAGGAGCTCGATGCCTGCGGTGAGAGCATTTTCACGGGGAAAGCCTGCTTTCAAAGCGGCTTCCTCCGCGTTGCCCAGTGTAACATAGTTACAACAGAAGATATTGAGTTTTGCTTTAGTGTTTCTGTTCAAAAAAGTATGACCTCCTTTCAGTCCCGAACAAAACCACCGTTCATAAGGGGGCTGAAAAAAGGTCAAATTCAATGCATACCCGTTGAATATTGAAAAAATAATTTTTCACTTTGTATACCTGCACAATTCATACGGGTTATTATTGTGCAGACCAAATAAAAAAGACTGCCGAAGCAGCCCGAAGGTTACAGAATGGTTACAATAAGAATATGAATGGGATTCCAAAGGGGTCACCACCCCTTTGGCGGAGTCCAGAGGCAGCGTCTCTGGTCGCTGTTCCAAGTTTTTAAAGAACAGCGAAATAATACGAAGGCGCACCGCAAGAGAGGGCGTCCCTACATTAAGTCATATTATTTGTATTGACAGTGGAGCGATGCCGTGCTATAATTGTTGCTGACATAAATCGGAATTAATGGAGGTGAGTGTATGGCAAAATATGTCTTTAAGTATTGGTTTGAATGGGGCTGCGGTGAAGACTTTTGCCCATGTCTTTGGGGTGATAATGGCTTAGTCTCACTTGATAATCTTCCTATATCTTCAGAATTGAAAAAATATTTGTGTAAGTTAGGAATCGAACATGATAATGCATTAGATTGGAATTGTCCTTCAAATCCGTTGTTATGGTCAGACAAAGAGAAGGAGACATTCTATAAAAAAGCTAAAGAGGGGTATAAACGTTTACAAGAAGAATTAGGCGAAGATTATGAAATCATATATTGCGAAGATGAATGATCTATCGTAACTCTGATTTATATAATAAAAGAACAGAACAAATAAGCCCCGAGGCATTGTCTCGGGGCATATCTTTTACATGGGTATCCGTATTACGGCGTTACCTTATTTTGTGAGGACGATAGTTTTTCAAGGTAAAAAAATGAGGACGCCCATTGGGCGTCCCTACAGTTGATAAGGTTTTGTTTATTTTTGTTTCAGAAGAACTTCCGCAATAGCGATATCCTCGGGAGTCGTTATCTTTATATTTGTATAATCTCCCACAGTCATTGCGACCTTGCCGCCGATAGCTTCAACAAGCTGGCAGTCGTCTGTGAAATCAAGTCCGTGTTCGAGAGCAAAGTCTATACCCTCAAAGTAAAGATTGCGCTTGAATATCTGCGGAGTCTGAGTGATGTACAGCGAACTTCTCGGGGGAGTATCAATGATAAGTCCGCCGTCAACGGTCTTGATAGTGTCCTTTACGGGAACTCCAAGGGTAGCACCGCCGAATACAGAAGCGTCCTTGATGACCTTTTCGATATGCTCGGGTTTTACCAGCGGACGCGCACCGTCATGTATGGCAACAAGCTCGGTCTCCTTTGATATCTTCTTTATGCCGTTGATAACGCTTTCCTGACGTGTAGAGCCGCCTGTGGTGCAGGCTGCAAGCTTGGTTATGCCTGCGGCTTTGGCTTCCTCCTGTATTGCAGGTATATCGCTCTCACGGGCAACGATAACTATTTCTGTGATGCTTTCGCACTGCTGAAAAGCCTGCATGGTCACGCCTATGACCTTTCTTTCGCCCAGTGGCAGCAGTATCTTATTGACACCGCCCATTCTTGTTGAACTGCCTGCACAGACAATAACTGCCGATGTTTTCATATTACCTCTATTCCGCCGCACTGCGGCTGTGTTTTATTTAATTAATCCCTTGAAAAATGCGCACTCGTCATCGTTTGCAGCTGCCGCATCAGCAGACTTTACATTGCAGTGGAAAACGTGAGAGAGCGGATTATTTTCATCACCGTATACCTTGTATACGTATTTTACTCCCAGCCGGTCAAGCTTTTCCGCAAGCAGGGGAGACTGATAGTTCAGAAAGTCCTCATTTGATGTCATAATGAAGCAGGGCGGAAAATCCGCGGTCACATTATCGACTACGTTCAGCTGTTTAAGCAGAGAAAGGGGATACTTTTTAGGCAGATAATCCTTTAAAGTTCCTACACTATCTTCCTTGAAGATGTCATAAATGCCGCAGTTGAGACCAAGTCCCTTTATTTTCAGCCCCTCGGGTATCCTGAATTTGTAGTTCTTTGCGTATTCGCTGTCAGTCACCATGCAGGCATACAGAGCTATTCCCATTGCACCTGCGGAGTCTCCCACAGCGAAGATATTATCCGTATCGAAGCCCAGCTTGTCGGCATTTTTCAGTACCCAGCGAAAGACTGCATTCGTATCATGGTAGGGAGCAGGGTGGCGGTATTTCGGAGCAAGTCTGTACGTGAAATTTACCACTGCAAATCCGCGCTTTGCAAGCTCCATGCAGTAAAACTGATAAGTCTCTTTAGTGCCGTAGGTCCAGCCGCCGCCGTGAAAGCTTACGATAACGGGGAGCCTGCCTTTAGCTGCTTTAGGGCGGTAAACGTCCATTATCTGCCATTTTCTGTTCTTACCGTACTGAATATCATCAAAGCGTCTTATCTCGGGCGGAGTCGTAAGACCTGCGTCACGTTTCCTGTCGCTTTTAGTACACATTTTTTTGAAAATGAAACTGTTCAGTGACATAGCAAAGCTCCTTTCGTACTATTGTATATAAACGCTTATTTATCCTTATCCATGAAAACTCTTGAGCCTGTTGCACCTTTCTGTCCCTGATACTTACCGTTATAGGGATTGAGGGCGTGGTCGTCCATTTGGGCGAATACAAGCTGTCCTACTCTGCGTCCTGCCTTTAATTCGATAGCGCATCTGTTAGCGTTGAAGAGCTCGAGAGTTATCTCGCCCTTGAAGCCGGGGTCTACCCAGCCTGCATTCTGAATGAACAGTCCCATACGACCGAGGGAGCTTCTTCCTTCCACGAATGCGGTAAGGTCATCGGGCAGCTCGAAGTACTCCATAGTCGTAGCAAGTACGAACTGTCCGGGCAGCAAAAGGTATGTATCTGTGGTGATAGTCTTGTAGTTTATGCTGCCGTCAAGTGTGATAATTCCCGAGGGTGAATCGTCAACGATGCTGAATGTATTTCCCAGCCTTATATCCACGCTTGCAGGCTGTATCTGTTCCTTTGTTACGGGCTCGATAACAAGAGTTTTTTCATCAAGCATTTTCAGTATAGTTTTATCCGACAGTATCATATCTGAACCTCCGTGTTCTGCATTTATACTAATTATATATTAAAAGCGCAATGTTGTCAATGAAAGCGGTCACAGTATAACGAGGCTTTCGAGGAGCTTTTTGTCCTCGCGCCATGTGGGGCACATCTTATCGAGGAGGGTATAGAACTTCGCTGAATGGTCGGGGTGGATAAAGTGGCAGAATTCGTGTGTCACCACATGGGAGATGCAGTTCAGCGGAGCTTCTATCATGCGTCTGTTGAGGACTATCATTTTCTTGTAGGTGTGGCAGCTGCCCCAGCGAGCGGTCATGGAGCGTATTTTCAGCTCGGGAAAATCAATGCCAAGCGGTATGAACTTACTGTGCACATCATGCATGACGTAGAGAAATACCTCTTCCGTAAAGGCTTTCAGCCATGTGTTATATATACTTATTTTTCTTGCGGAGTCGTTTGTATCTTTCATATGTATGATGATGAAGCCGTCAGTTTTTTCGGCGTATTCGCGGCGGTCAGCCATTGTTTTTATGGTGTATTCCTCCCCGAGTATAAAGGTCTTGCCGTCGGACAGATTTTTCTGCCTTTCTTTTATGAGCTCACGGGCTGCAAAGCTTGTTATAGCCTGCTGTATCATGCTGCTCCTGCTTATGACGAACTCATCGGCAGCTTTCGCAGGGACTCTTTTAGGCGCGGAAACAAAGACGTTCCCGTCATGCTTTACGCGCAGATTTATGTTCTTGACCTTTTTGTGCTGAAATGTGTAGGTTATGTCTCCGCAGGGAGTCGTGACCGTGCGGATATCGGTCGAAATGGTGTTCATAAGCACCTCCGTAAAGACGTAAATATCATTGAAATTATAAGTCTTTTTCGGTGCAATGTCAAGTCGGTTTTTAAAGCAGTTTTGAGCAGTGTGTCACTGTATATTTGCTATTTCAAAATTTCCATGCTATAATAAAAAAAACATATCGAAAGGGGAAATACATGGGTAATTTCATCGGAACACTGCGTCATAACCTTGACGGTGGAGAAAAAATACATATCATATGGTGCGTAGCGATAATGCTTACAATGCTGATACTTGCAATACTTCATCATAAATGGCGGTTCAATGAGCATAAGCTGAAAAAATGGCAGGATCTTTGCTTTATACCGCTTCTCATAACTATTGTGCATTTTTGTATCTATGTGAGGGATGTTTCGCTTGTAAACAGCTGTACTCCAATGTATCTTATAGCAGTGCTTGCTCTGCTGATGATGCCTCTTGCAAATATGAGGAAAGGCTACAGAGTTATAGGTTCTGTGGTGGGAGTATTGACTTTGGTGTTCGGTGTGTTTTTCTGTGTGCTCCCTAAAAACGCCCATAATTTTATGGGTAAGAGCTACAGCGAGTCATTCCATGAACTGGCGCAGGAAATGGACAGGAGCTATGTACTTAAAGAGTGGAAAGATGTCGATTTTTCCGCGCTTGAAAATAAGTATATGCCTATGGTGAAAGAGGCGGAGCAGGAAAAGGATCCCGGAAAATTTGCGGACGCTGTAAAAATGTTCTGCAACGAGCTCCACGACGGACATATCATGGTAAAGCGCAATTATGATACCGAAAAATATACCTCTGTGTTTGAGCTTAAAGAATACGGTCTTGCCATGATAGGTCTTGACAGCGGCGAAGTCATAGCTGTATGCACTACTGACGAGGTGAACAGGCTTGGTATAGAGGACGGAACTGTTATTACCAAGTGGAACGGAAAGCCTGTGCAGCAGGCTGCTGCGGAAGATGTCCTCGATCGGGGCGAACCTGTAAAAGCCAATGCGGATAAGGTCAGTGCTATGTACCTTTCGGGCACAGGCGGAGATACTGTGGAAGTCTCGTTCCTTGACAAGTCGGGAAAAGAACAGACCGCTGTGCTCAATGATCTGGGCGAAAACAATACATTTTATGAGGCTTATGATGCCTTTACACAGATACAGAAGGCAGAGCAGCCCAATTTCAGCACAAAGATGCTGAATGACAAATGCGGCTATATTACGATGAATGCTCAGAGCTCGGGCAGTGGTCTGCGTGATATAATAAACGATCTCAGCGGCAGAAGCGATTATCTGAAGAAGATATTCCGAAAAAAGCTGAACAGTCTGAAAGAACAGGGCATGGAGTATCTTGTCATTGATCTTCGTGACAATATGGGCGGCTGTGATGCTCCGACAGTTTCATTTTGCGAACTTCTTACCAACGAGAAATATTTTACTCACGGGCTCGGCTTGTACCGCAATGGAGAATACATCTGCGCCGCAGAGAGATATATCCGCGGTACGGGAGAATTTGCAGATCTTAAAGTAGTTGCACTTACCAATCTTGAATGTATAAGTGCAGGCGATGCGGCTTCGCTGTATCTTTCAAAGCTGCCTAATGTTACCCTTGCAGGCATTACCGATCCCAGTGGAAGCGGTCAGGAAACAGGGGGCTGCTGTGTGCTTTCAGACTCTGTTGTGGAAGTTTTGTATCCCACAGGTCTGCTGCTTGGTGAGGACGGCGTACCCTATATAGATACAAAGGCTGACCGTGTGAGCCGCGACCCTGTTGAGGTGCGCATACCTTTCGACTATGATGCGGCAATGAAGATATTCCGTGACGGAGAGGACTATGAGCTTGAATGGGCAGTAAATTATCTCAATGAGCAGTAAAACATATGGACCTTGTAAGAATAGACGTATTAAATTTAGTGATATAGCGAATTGACTTCTAAGGCAAAAAGTGATATAATATGCAATATAGACAAAATAATCTTGCACAAGGAGGATTAAATATGAATTTCGATGAGATGATTAATGGGTATAGCGCAAAGACCTGTGTAATGTCCGTAGAAAGATTTCCTGACGGCTCTTACGGCAATATACGCATAGCCGCAGGCAACAGGGCTCATTGTGAGGACATGATGAATACTATGCACCGTTCTTTCATACCCAATTCCCCATATGAGGAGTACTTCCCCGAGAATAAAAACTTCGAGGACTTCTGTTTCCGCAGTGCTTTTATGGGACAGCTCCTTCATTCATATGTAAGGCTTCCGCAAATGGGACTGTGGCTGAATATGTTCCTGCTTCCACTTGAATCTGACGAGGAAAATATCGGATATTGCATATATTCATACGATGTAACGCCAAATGTTGATCTGGAGCAGAGAGCAAGTCTTTCTGCCGATACATCTTCGGCTGTTATAAAGACCTGTATAAAGCTGCGCGGCACAGGTGATATACATAAGACCTTCAATGAAGTAATTGAGGATATTCGTCAGATATGCGACTCCGATCACTGCTGCATACTTCTGCTGAATAAGGAGGAGCGCAGCTGTGAGAGTTTCTGTGAAGCTATAAAGTACGGCTGCGGAATGAAGCCTTTGGATCATTATCTTGATGAAAAATTTGTTGAGATCGCAAGTACATGGGACGATACTTTAGGCGACAGTACCTGTATCATAGTCAAGGATCAGCATGATATGGAGTGGCTCAGGTCGATAAATCCTGTTTGGCATGACTTCCTTGTGCTGGCAGGTGCAAAGAGTATCGTACTCTTTCCGCTTAAACATAACGGCTGTACTATCGGGTATATCTGGGCTATAAACTTCAATATCGAAAACACGGTAAAAATAAAGGAAACGCTGGAGCTGACAACTTTCTTCCTTGCTTCTGAGATAGCCAACTATCAGCTTATGCAGAAACTGGAGATACTCAGCTCTGTGGATATGCTGACAGGAGTTAAGAACCGTAATACCATGAATAATACGGTAGATGAGATAGTTGAGGGAAAGAGGAAAATGAAATATCCTTATGCTGTTGCATTTGCCGATCTTAACGGACTAAAGCGCGTGAACGATGAGGAAGGTCACATTGCAGGCGATCAGCTGCTGAAAAATGCTGCGGCTATACTTCGCGGAGTTTTCTATGACAGCGAGGTGTACCGTGCAGGCGGTGACGAGTTCATGCTCATAGCTGACGGACTTGATGAAGCGGCAATGGAAGCAAGAGTAAAACAGCTCACCGATCAGGCTGCGAATACGAGAAATGTGCACTTTGCCGTGGGTACTTGTATCGTCAATGAGGGCGATGATATCCGCAGTGTGATGCATATTGCCGATGAGCGTATGTACGCCGATAAGAATGAATACTACAAAAATCACCCCGAGCGTAAGTACAGATAAGTTGGGTACGCATATATAAATTCAGCCCCGAGGCAATTAAAGTGCTTCGGGGCATTTTATTGACTATCAGTTGAGAGTTGAGAATTGAGAGTTGAGAGTTAATGAGTTCGCTTTGCTCACATTATTTAAATAATGTTGACGCAGGCGACTCCACAACTCTCAACTCTCAACTCTAAACTTTGAGTTTTTTCGGTATTACAGTTAACTGTGAGTGGAGAGATATTCCCTAAGCTTGTCAAAAATTCCGAGTCCTCGCGGATCGTTCTTCGCAGGAAGTTCATCAAGAGGGAAGAACCTCTGTGTCATGACTTCGTCATCATTCTCTTTCAGCTTGCCCGAAAACTCGCGGCATACATATATTATTGCTGCGGCGTAGGTCTGGTCGCCGTTGGGGTACTCGTAGAAGGAGTCCTTTCCCGACAGATCCATAAAGAATTCAAGCTTGCCGCAGGTCAGACCTGTTTCTTCCAGCACCTCTCTCCGTGCGCACTCCTCAAAGCTCTCGCCAAGCTCCATTGAGCCCGCAGGGTAGTCCCAGAAGCCGTTGTCGCTGCGCTTTTGAAGCAGTATCTCATTTTTATCGTTTACGAGTATGACTCCTGCGCCTGCCATGATAAGAGGTCGGCTGCCCAGTGTTTTGCGAAGTTCCATGATATATCCCATAGTTGCTGCCTCCGTCAGACGATTTTTATCAATTATACCACAGCAGGAAAAACAAGTCAATATAAGCAAGTCCCCACAGCCGAAGCTATGGGGACTTACTTTATTTATTAAGGAGATTGTAACTGTCTTTAGTCAAGAGCCGAAAGGTCATCAAATGTATATTGATTACCTACAGCTGTCCAGTTCTTTGAGCTGAATTCATCGAGCGCGATGTTGTATTCTTCTTCACCTACAGTATCATCGTTAACTGTGTAAGTAACATTCTCTTTTCCTACTGTGCCTGAGTCCTCAAGCGTTCTTTGAACAAAAGTGATCCTGTGGTTTTCGTATTTATGCATAACGGAATAATTCAATCCCTGCTTTACATCAGTTATTCCAATAAGACTTTCCTCGGGGCAGATCAGTACTCCGCCGTAAACACCGTAGCGCAGAGGATTTCTGTTATCATCAAGTACGGGGACAGCATTGCCGTTCTCATAATAGTAGAACATAACGCCTTTAATATGCTGCTGAGCTTCTGATATAAGCAATTCGGGAGTTCCGTCGTTATCAATGTCCTGTATATCCCATGTGGACATCTCGCCGTAGTTATCTGAGTCCATAAATTCAGTAAGAGTTTTCTTGTATGCTGTTTTCCAGTCAGCGGTATTATCTGTGTCAGTGCTGATAGAATTCTTCATAGGCACAGCGGCTTCATCGGAAGCTTCGGAAACAGCCGCAGTTTCAGTTTTTACAGGGGCTGAGTCAGATTCGGCAGAAGTTGTTACAGTTGCTGTGATGCTGCTCATTGCGGAGCGGTTGGCAGTATTTACGGCTTCACAGCCGATAAGTCCTAAAGATACGGTAGTTAATACTGTGATAAATAATGCCTTTTTCATTTTTATTGTCTCCTTTTTTTATATTTACAAGAGTATTTTTTGAAGCTTCCTGTATTTTTGCTTTCACTAATAATATTCGCAGAAAGAGACCTGATTGTAACAAAAAAAGCAAAATTTCTATATTAATTTTTACACAAAAAAATAGATACGTTTTTGTGCGTTTTTTTCTGAGATAAAAAAGTCCTCACAGCCGAAACTGTGAGGACTTTGTTATTGTATTGTTCTATCTTTCCGAAAGAATTACTTCTTGTCAGCGATTGCAGCCTGAGCAGCAGCGAGACGAGCGATCGGAACACGGAAAGGTGAGCAAGATACATAGTCGAGGCCGATCTTGTGGCAGAACTCAACAGATGTAGGATCACCGCCGTGCTCACCGCAGATACCGCAGTGGAGCTTAGGATTAACAGGCTTACCGAGCTTGATAGCCATTTCCATGAGCTTACCAACGCCAGCCTGATCGAGCTTAGCGAAAGGATCGTTCTCGAAGATCTTCTTGTCGTAGTAAGCACCGAGGAACTTACCAGCATCGTCACGTGAGAAGCCGTAAGTCATCTGTGTAAGGTCATTTGTACCGAAGCAGAAGAAGTCAGCGTTAGCAGCGATCTCGTCAGCTGTAAGAGCAGCTCTTGGGATCTCGATCATTGTACCAACTTCGTACTCGAGGTTAGCGCCGGCTTCCTTGATAACAGCGTCAGCAGTCTCAACAACAACCTTCTTAACGTACTTGAGCTCCTTAACATCGCCAACGAGTGGGATCATGATCTCAGGCTTAACGTTCCAGTCAGGGTGCTTCTTCTTAACGTTGATAGCAGCCTTGATAACAGCCTTTGTCTGCATAGCAGCGATCTCAGGATATGTTACAGCAAGACGGCAGCCTCTGTGGCCCATCATTGGGTTGAACTCGTGGAGTGAAGCGATGATGTTCTTGATGTCAGCAACTGACTTGCCCTGAGCCTTAGCGAGAGCAGCGATATCATCTTCCTCAGTAGGAACGAATTCGTGGAGAGGTGGATCCAGGAAACGGATAGTAACCGGGTTACCCTCGAGAGCCTCATAGAGAGCCTCGAAGTCACTCTGCTGCATTGGCTCGATCTTAGCGAGAGCAGCTTCTCTTCCTTCAACTGTATCTGAGCAGATCATCTCACGGAAAGCAGCGATTCTGTCAGCCTCGAAGAACATATGCTCTGTACGGCAGAGACCGATACCTTCTGCGCCGAGCTCTCTTGCCTTCTTAGCGTCAGCAGGAGTATCAGCATTTGTTCTAACCTTGAGAGTTCTGTACTTATCAGCCCAAGCCATGATTCTGCCGAATTCGCCAGCGATCTGAGCGTCAACAGTAGGAATGATACCATCGTAGATGTTACCTGTTGTACCGTCGATAGAGATGTAATCGCCTTCAACGAATGTCTTGCCTGCGAGCTCGAACTTCTTGTTAGCTTCGTCCATCTTGATGTCGCCGCATCCTGAAACGCAGCACTCACCCATACCACGAGCAACAACAGCAGCGTGTGATGTCATACCACCACGAACTGTGAGGATACCCTGAGCAGCCTTCATACCTGTGATATCTTCTGGTGATGTTTCGAGACGTACGAGAACTACCTTCTCGCCCTTAGCAGCCCACTCTACAGCGTCATCAGCTGTGAATACGATCTTACCGCAAGCAGCTCCTGGTGAAGCACCGAGGCCCTTGCCGATAGGAGTAGCAGCCTTGAGAGCCTTTGTATCGAACTGTGGGTGGAGAAGTGTATCGAGGTTTCTTGGATCGATCATTGCAACAGCTTCCTGCTCTGTCTTCATGCCCTCATCAACGAGGTCACAAGCGATCTTGAGAGCAGCCTGTGCAGTTCTCTTACCGTTTCTTGTCTGGAGCATATAGAGCTTCTTGTTTTCAACAGTGAACTCCATATCCTGCATATCGTGATAGTGATTTTCGAGAGTCTGGCAAACTTCCTTGAACTGAGCGAAAGCCTCAGGGAATGTTTCAGCCATCTGCTGGATAGGCATAGGAGTACGAACGCCGGCAACAACGTCCTCGCCCTGTGCGTTTGTAAGGAACTCGCCCATGAGCTTCTTCTCACCTGTAGCAGGGTCACGAGTAAATGCAACACCTGTACCGCAGTCGTCGCCCATGTTACCGAATGCCATTGACTGTACGTTTACAGCAGTACCCCATGAGAATGGGATATCGTTATCTCTTCTGTATACGTTAGCTCTTGGGTTATCCCATGAACGGAATACAGCCTTGATAGCACCCATGAGCTGCTCCTTAGGATCGTCAGGGAAGTCAACGCCGATCTTAGCCTTGTATTCAGCCTTGAACTGACCAGCAAGTGTCTTGAGGTCGTCAGCTGTGAGCTCAACGTCCTGAGTTACACCCTTTTCAGCCTTCATCTTGTCGATGAGTTCTTCAAAGTACTTCTTACCAACTTCCATAACTACGTCAGAATACATCTGAATGAATCTTCTGTAGCAGTCCCAAGCCCATCTTGGATTGTTTGACTTTTCAGCAATTGTGTTAACAACAGTCTCATTAAGACCGAGGTTAAGGATTGTATCCATCATACCAGGCATTGAAGCTCTTGCACCTGAACGTACAGATACGAGGAGAGGATTCTCCTTATCGCCGAACTTCTTTCCTGTGATTCCTTCCATTTTAACGATATACTCGTTGATCTCAGCCTGGATCTCATCAGAGATACCGCCGTCCTCATAATACTGAGTACAAGCCTCTGTTGTGATCGTGAAGCCCTGAGGAACAGGGAGACCGATGTTTGTCATCTCAGCCAGGTTAGCACCCTTACCGCCGAGAAGCTCTCTCATGTTGGCATTACCTTCAGAGAAAAGGTAACAATACTTATTTGCCATTGGTGTATACCTCCATTTTAAACATTACCGAACGATCCCAAGAAAGACATCATTCGAGTTATACCTATTATAACACATCTTAGAAAAAAATACCATATATGCGATGACAAAAAATAGGCGTTAAAATAGCTGCACTTTGTATAAAAATCAACAAAGAAAAATGTTTTCTCCAAAAAAGGCTTGCAATTATTGTTAAAGTATGTAAGAATAATTAGGTACGGTCACTATTTATGCCCATAGTATTTTTAACATATAGGGCAGAATGATTATACATGAAGTTTACACTAAGGAGTAAAGTATTATGAAAAAACTTACAGCTATACTTTTTGCCTGCACTATGTTCATTTGCAGCGCGGTTTCATGCGGTGACAAAAGTGACGGCGAAGCTTCTTCCGACAGCAAGACCAAGGTAACAACAGCTGCCGAGGAAACTACAGCCGAAAAGACAACGGAAAAAACCGACAGTGATAACAAAGACGATGATAAAGATGATGATGACAAAAATGACGGCGAAAAGGAAGATGAGAACGCCGGCATTGTCGATAAGGAAGCATCGGACGATGTTATCAAAGAGATGAATACAGCAGTAACTGAGTTCGCAGAGATGACTCTCAGAGGAGATGCAGATGAACTCATCAACTCTATGTACCCTAAAAACATAGCAGATGCTATTATAAATTCCGAGTTTGCTTCTTCATTTGAAGATGCTTCCGACCTTATGGGCAGCAGCAACGGCAAGCTTGTGGAAAGCAAGGCTGAAAAAATAAAGGAGCTTAACGCTGATGCACTTCGCGGAGCTGAAAAGTATTTTGAGTCCGTTGCTGATATGATGAGTGTTGACAAGTCAAAATATGAAGTGGAAAAAGGCTATTACCTCACAATGAACATTGATATCCGCAGAGACGGCGTCAGAGACGGAGGCGAAGAAGAAGCCTGCTTCGTTTACATTAAAGATGACGGCTGGAAGTATGTGCCTGTAACACCTTCCGAATTGGTAGAATTGCTCGAAAGGGACGGCGAATCCCAGGACAGCGAAAGCCCTGCTGCAAGATCTGATGACTGAAGCTTTTAGGTGATCCTCATGAAAAAACGTATTACAACATTTATTACCTGTGCTTTGCTTTTTTGTACAGCTGTTTCGTGCAGTGATACAAAAGAGAATAGCTCATCTTCCGATAATACGGCTGAGACTACTACAGCCGCTGAGACTGTCGCAGAGCAGACCACAGAAACCCAAACAGAACCTGCTACGGAAAAGCCGACTGCTCCTCCGATCGAGTACTATGACGGACTTACATATCCCGATACCATGACCGATAAGGAAAGGGAAAATACCAGTTACCGCGAGTTTACTCTGCTTTATCCGGAAAAAGCCTTTCAGATAGGTGTCAACCGTCTTTCATATGGTATACCGCAGGAAACGGGCGATGCTGTACATAAAAAGGTGAAGAGCATAGAGGAAAATATCCGCGAGCTGAAAATCTACGATGAACAGCTTGATGCAGGTTTTCTCTCACATATAATACTGCCGCCGGATTACGATGAAAATAAGGAGTATCCTGTATTTCTGGTCTGTGATGCGGAGTACTGGCTCACAAAATTGCCTGATGCGTGGCAGCTTATAAACGAAGGAGAAGCAGCTCCTGTGATATTTGTTACTCTCGGCTACGATTATGATACGGACGGTGTTGATGACAATGTGAGATATGACAAGTTTGCCGTAAAGCAGGATAAGATGCTGGATTTCATAACCAATGACCTTATGCAGCTTATCTCTGCCAATTATAAGGTGGACAGCAGCCGAAGCGTTTTGTTCGGACATTCGCTGGGCGGTCTGTTTTCTCACTACGCTCTCTGCAATTCCGACAGGTATGAATATCAGCCTTTCGCAAACTATATAATTGCAAGCCCCGCACTCTGGAGTTATTATTATGACAGCGGCGATAAAATGGACTTGAAAAGTATTTCCGATCCGTATGCATACAGGAATGAGTTCGGTTATTTCGACCGCAATGAGACAATGGACAAAAAAGTCTTTATATGTGCAGGCGAAAACGAGACATACAGGTTCAGAAATCAAAAACCTGAAGAATATGCAGATTTGCCGACTATCCCCGAAGATGCAAAGTCTGTTTACGAAAGATTGACAGCTCACGGTGTATCTGCCAATCTGATGATATATGAGAATAGTTACCATAGAAGCTATGTAGGAAATATGCTTTGTGAATATCTGAAACAGAATTTCCCGACAGAATAATTATATAAAATACAGGAGGAATAGACATGAATAAGGCAATAATCTTAGCCGGCGGACAGGGCAAGCGCATGAAAGCTGAAATGCCAAAGCCGCTTTTCAAGGTTCTCGGCGAACCTATGCTCAACTGGGTAATATCAGCCTGTGAAAGTGCAGATATAAATGATATCTGCGTTGTAAAGGGCTTCAAGGGCGAGATGATAGACGAATATCTCGGCGGAAAGCACAAGACTGTTTTGCAGGCAGAAAGACTCGGTACGGGTCATGCTGTTATGCAGGCAATACCTTTCCTTGAAGAGGATACAGACGGAAATACTCTCGTGCTTTGCGGAGATGCTCCGTTTATTGATGCTGAGACCATAAAGGAGTCTCTTATCATTCACAAACAGCAGAACAACGCTGTTACAGTTATCACAGCTGAACTTGAGAACCCTTTCGGATACGGAAGAATAATCCGCTCGGCAGGCGGCATAAGCGGCATCGTTGAGCAGAAGGACGCTACAGAGGAGCAGCGTCAGATAAAGGAAGTTAATTCGGGCACATACTGGTTCAGAACTGCTGATCTTATCGAGCTTCTCGGAAAGATCACAAACGATAATGTACAGAAAGAGTATTACCTTACAGATACTATTTCCATAGCTCTTTCAGAGGGCAAGAATGCAGGTGCATACAAGTCAGAGAATGCTGATATCATCAAGGGCGCAAATGACAGAAAAGACCTGCTTGCACTGAATACATACGCAAGAATGGCTGTTATCGAAAAGCACCTTGCTAACGGTGTTGAGTTCACCTGCACAGACGGAGTCGTTATCGAGCGCGGCGTTGAGATAGGCGTGGGCACAGAGATACTTCCGAATACTATCATACGCAAGAATACCACTATCGGTAAGAACTGCAAGATAGGTCCTAACACAGTTATCGAGAACTGCAAGATAGGCGACGACGTAAATCTTCACACTGTACAGGCATATGAAGCCGAGATAGAAGCAGGCGTAAAGATAGGACCTTATGTACATATCCGTCCTGACAGCGTTATCAAGTCGGGAGCTAAGATAGGAGACTTTGTTGAGATAAAGAATTCAACTATCGGCGAAAAGACAGCTATCGCACATCTTGCTTACGTTGGCGACAGTGATGTCGGAAAGCGCGTAAACATAGGCTGCGGAACTGTTACCGTAAACTATGACGGTATCGCAAAGAGCCGCTGTGTTATCGGTGATAACTGCTTCGTGGGCTGTAACACCAACCTTATCGCACCTGTAAAGCTTGGCAAGGCAGTATATACTGCCGCAGGAACTACCGTTACAAGAGATGTTCCTGATTATGCACTTGCTATCGACAGAGGCGTTATGAAGATCAATGAGGGCTACACACTCAGAAAGCTCAAGAGCAAGCTTAGTAAATAAGAAAACGGGCGGATATTCCGCCCGTTTTTCTGTTAGCTTGTAGGGAACGCCCCCAACGGGAGCCGCGTCCCTCTGCCAGCTCTGCTGACATCTCCCTACACTGTAGGGAGTAACCCTCGGCGTTCCGATAAAAACAATGCAGGTGCAGCGTCACGCTGCAAGTAAAAAAGCTGCCCGTTGGACAGCTTCTTTATAATAGGTATAGAACCGGAACTGGCAAAATAATAACGACCTTTATTGACACCCTCTCAAAAGCCAATCAAGGTCGCTATCGAGTTGGCTCCTGCGCACCCTCTATACGCAGTTGCCTTACGGCGGGCACAAATTCCGAAGTGCCTTATATCCGCTTGCTGTGGTATCACGATTGTGCTGATGTTTCAAATAACTGAAAGACTGTTTTAGGCGATTAAACATATTATAGGCATTAATGTTTAATAACAGTCGAGGGAGTAGGATGTTTAGTGAAACCAATTAGTGCTGATAAATGCGGCGGAGTTTAAAACCGCATAAAGCAATACAGGATATAATTGCCGATTTTTGTTACAGGACACATAATATATCTTTAATTATGCGATCGGAGAGATTAGCCGATGTTTCGGCGTTTTTCTCTTCCAACAATTGTATTATAAAACATAGGGACGGGAAGTTCAATTGATTATATTGCTTAAAATTAGGACTATATTGCTAAAATATGTATAAACATTTATGTTAATAAAATGTTAACGAAATAACAAATCTAATAAATACATATTTTAGAAATTAATTTCCTCAGAAGATAATTATACAACTTTTAAACGGAAAGTTAATTTTTAATTCCCCGAAAATGCGTTGTTTTATCGTCACTGTGATTTTATAGCACGAAAACAACATCTTTTAACGATAAAGAAACTCACCGAAAAATTTTGTTATTTATTTCAAAGGTTAAAAATAATAAATAATTATTTGTGAATTTTTTTAGAGCAGATTTTGAATATTTCATATATATTTTTTTATTTTAACTATATTGCAGGCGGCGTTCCCTCATAAAAAGCTCCGAAGGGACAACTTCGGAGCTTTGGTCACAGTATTCCGTTGGCTGCGTTTTCGATGCGTTCGCGGTAGTAGTGGCTCTGCCATGAGAAATCGAAATCCTTGAAAAGTGCGAGACAGCAATCGGCATTATGAAGAGCACCTTCAAGTCCTTCGCTGTCGCCTGCTTTTGCAAAAATGTAAACTGCCGTAATGAATATTTCAAGCAGGGTGATATCCTTTGGTCCCTGAGGCTTGTAGCCGAATTTCAGCAGTTTCAGTCCCGGCTGATAGTTTTTTGCAGCACAGTCGGTTATCGCAAGTGCTATATAAAGCTGCGCCTGCATAGTCGCAGTAGCTTTTTCGCAATGCTTTTGCAGGAAACTGATATTATTCGTGCGGAAATTTTCAGCCTCGCGCCAGTTGCCGATCTTGCCGAGGATAGTCAGCACCTCTATGCAGAAGTAAAACCTTTCATCTCCGCCGAGTTTCTTTTCTGTAAGCTTTTCAAGATAAAAAAAGGCTGTTTTATGGTCGTGTATCCTGTCATAAAGTTCAGCTACCTGAATTATATCAAAAGGAGAGGGCTTTTTCACGTTGTCCAGAAAAGCATCGGCGTATGCCTCACAAAGATCCTTTGAATAGCCGTTTTCTGCAAAAAGACTGTATACATCGGTATATTTTTTCATTTCCGAATTGGTAGATGCCAGAAGAGGAAAACCTATCTTTCTTCGCTCATTCGGTGAAATCATTTGCCGTCCCTCCCATTCTATCTTTTAGTATACCCTATTACATATCATATAATAGTATATATTATATTTATTACGAGTAAAAACAGTGAATTATTATTCTCTGTTTGCATATTCAATTTTATCACAAATTCATTTCGCAGTCAACAATTGTTAGCGAACAAAACTAAAAACTGTTGATATGCACAAAAAACTTAAATAATTTTTTCCTAATCAACATATTGAACTATTCATAATTTTTAAGACTATTTCAATAATGTGTGGTATAATAGAATTAGAGTGGAATGGTGTACGCTTTTTACACCTTGAATATGAAAAAAATTGCTGCTTTGTGCAGCCGCGAAAACGCCAAGGGGGTATTTTATATGAGACTTCTCGTTGTGGAGGACGAGATGCAGCTGGCTGATGCACTTTCAGAGATACTTAAAAGGAATATGTATAATGTTGATACCGTATACGACGGAGTGAGCGGGCTTGACAACGCGCTCACAGGGGTATATGATTGTATCATACTCGATATCATGCTTCCGGGCATGAGCGGTATGGAAGTACTTAGAAATATGCGAAGAGAGCATATAAGTACGCCTGTACTCCTGCTGACAGCACGAAGCGAGATAGAGGACAAGATAAACGGACTGGACTGCGGTGCGGACGATTATCTTACAAAGCCTTTCGTCACAGGCGAGCTCCTTGCGAGAGTAAGAGCTCTTACAAGAAGAAAAGGCGAGATAGTTGACGAAAACAGACTCGATTACAACGGGCTTGAGCTTAACAAGAATACCTGTTCTGTAATGTGGAAGGGCAATGATGTCAAGCTTTCGCTGAAAGAATACCAGATAATGGAGCTTCTTATCTCCAATCCCCACCAGATACTTCCAAAGGAGCGTATCATTGAAAAGATATGGGGATATGAGAGCGATGTGGAGTATAATAATATAGAGGTATACATATCTTTCCTCAGAAAGAAGCTTTCAGTCATATCTGCTCCTGTACAGATAAAAACTGCCAGAGGCATCGGTTATTCACTTGAATAAAAAGGAGGAATGCTGTTATGTTCAAAAAGGCACATGACAAAATGTTCAAAAAAGCGCAGATGAAGCTTTTTACAATGATCGTTAGTATTCTTCTTGCGGTCTTTGTGGCACTTATAAGCTCGATCAATGTTATTACAAAAGCTGTAATGCGCGGACAGTCAAAGGAAGTCCTGATGCAGATAGCTTCGGGAATAGAGTATGATGAAAAAGAGGCAAGGTTCAAGTACGCCGTGCCTATGAGTAACGAAATCAAGGACGACAGGAGACTCGAGAAGGAAAAAAAGCCTTCCGAGACCAAGCCGACCGATCCGACTACTACGGAAAAGCCTTCTTCAACTCAGGCACAGACAACTGCCGAAAAGACAAAGGAAAAGGTGACAGATGCTCCTACAGACCCTGCTCAGGAAGAAACACAGGTCATAGAGGAAAATCAGGAGTCTTATGATGAGCCGCATGATGAGCAGCCTGCCGAGACTGTACCGCCCGAAACTCAGGCACCTGCGACACAGGCACCCGAAACTCAGGCTCCGTCTGCTGATGCTTCATCGGGAGCAACTCCCTCATGGGACCAGGGCGGCTGGGACTGGAGCAACTGGAACAACGGAGATCAGAATAACGGACAGTGGAACGGTCAGTGGGGCGATCCCAATAACGGACAATGGAACGGACAATGGGGCGACCAGAATAACGGACAGTGGAACGGACAATGGGGCGACCAGAACAATAACGGACAGTGGAATGGTCAGTGGGGAGATCCCAATGCACAGGGCACTTATCCGTGGTACACATGGATGTGGGGCTATTATCCGTGGGTATGGGAGCAGACTAAGGCTTACTCGAGCGAGTATCCTGTGACACGTAACGACCACGGCGAAAATGATCCTCGTTATGATACGATAAACGATCACGGTGAAATGGATCCACGTTATGATAACGTTTCGGAAGAAAAAGCAACTGATGCCGATGAGAAAAAAATTGCCGACAAAACTGCATACAGCTACAGTGATGATATGTCGGCATACATAAAGCCTCTTGCAAACAGAACGGAGCTTTCCGCAGCATCATCTGATGCTACAAGTGTTCAGCAGAATTATCAGTCTCGTCAGAATACTGCCGTAAATGCTCCTAAAGAAGAGCCTATCCCGAAGTCACTGGGTTCTATCGAGTTCTTTGTTATCATGGCAGATAAGAACGGCAAATATCTTGATGCGAAAAATAACGATGACATGAATGCTGAAACAGCTCAGAATTATATCACAAGGATACTTGAAGAGAATATTGATACAGGTATGGTGAATTCGTATCAGTTCTATCAGACATCAAAGCCTAACGGAACTCTTATGGTATTCACAGACAAGAGCTATGAAATGGATATGCTCAGACAGCTCAAGAGAACAACTGTTATCATTGGTTCTATAGCACTCGTTATACTTTCTGTTCTTGCTTACTTCCTCAGCAAGAGAAGTATCCAGCCTATCAAGACAGCTTTCGATAAGCAGAAGCAGTTCGTATCAGATGCAAGCCACGAGCTTAAAACACCTCTTACAGTTATTTCTGCAAATGCAGATGTACTTGAAGGCGAGATAGGTGATAATAAGTGGCTGAAGTACATCAAGGCGCAGACCGACCGTATGAGCATACTTGTAAATGACCTGCTCAACCTTACAAGGCTCGAAAACAACAATACAGACCTTGAACGCAAATACTTCAATCTCAGCAAGGCTATCGTCAATACTGCACTTCCTTTTGAGTGTCAGGCATTTGAGAACAACAAGAAGTTTGAGGTAAATGTTGATGAGGACGTAATGCTCTGCGGAAGTGAGAAGCATATCAAGCAAATGGCTGCTATCTTCATTGATAATGCGCTGAAATACTCGAACGACGGCGGTACTGTAAGAGTAACGCTGAAGAAAACAGGCGACAGAAAGCTGTTCTCGGTATACAACACAGGTGATGGCATCAAGGAAGAAGAAACAGACAAGATATTCGAGAGATTTTACAGAAGCGACCAGTCCAGAAACCGTGCAACAGGCGGTTATGGTCTCGGACTTGCCATTGCGAAGTCTATCATAGACAAGCATAAGTTCAAGGTACATATTATGAACCAGCCCGGCAAGAGCGTCTGCTTCGTAATAACAATGTAATTGTAAAGCCCGTAAGCTTTAAGCTTACGGGCTTTTTCGCGGTGTATAACACAGAAAATAATAGGGAACGCCGAGGGCGGCGTTCCCTACATATATATTGCTGTTAGGGTAACATAAAAGGGCTGCCTTGGCAGCCCCTTAACTATGCACTTATCACTGTTATCATTCTTCTTCCTTTGTTTCAACAGCAGGAAGCTTCTTGACGCGACAGACTTCTATACGGTGATGCTTGACTTCAAGGACTTCGATATCGAGTCCGTCTCTTTGGAATTTGAGCTGAGAACCGTCCTTTGGTATCTCTCCAAGCTCGGCTATGACATATCCGCCGAAAGTTTCGTATTTATCCGCAGGGAGAGTAACTTCAAGCTCCTCGCACACGTCGCTGAGTGAGGTCATACCCGGAACTGTCCATACATTTTTCTCTGTCTCTTCAAGTCTTGCAGCAGGCTCGTCCTCGGGATCGTCTGCGAAGTCGCCGACAAGCTCCTCAACGAGGTCGGTAATAGTGATTATACCGCTCATGCCGCCGTATTCGTCTACAACTATTGCAAAGTGGTCTGCACCGCGCTGCTTCATCTGATCGAAAAGGCGGTCAGCCTTCATGCTTTCGTGAACGAAGCATGGTTCGCGGACGGCTTCCTTCATTATATTTTCGCGTGTCTTGTTGTCAAGTCTGAAATAGTCCTTTGCGTTGAGGACTCCGATAACATTGTCCACACTTTCACCGCATATAGGGAAAGATGAGTGACGGGTGCGGTGTATCGTTTCTTCCCATACCGATATATCGTCATTGCTCCAGAGCACATCAACGTCTGTTCTGTGAGTGCATACCTGTTCGGCTGTGGTATCATCGAAAGCGAAAATGTTCTTGATGATACGGTTCTCGTCCTCGTCGATAGTGCCTTTTTCAGCACCTGCATCGGACATCATAAGTATCTCTTCCTCGGTAACGGTGTCGTCCTCGCTTTCGGGGTCAATGCCGATAAGTTTGAGTATGCCGTTGGCTGATGTGTTGAGAAGCCATACAAGCGGAGCAAATATTTTTGCGACCAGAGATATGGTCTTGCTCATGGCAAGGGCGATCTTTTCGGGATCTTTCATAGCTACGCGTTTTGGTACGAGCTCACCGAAAACAAGGGTGAAGTAAGAGAGTATCAGCGTTATAAGTACGACTGATATCTTTTTGAGTACAGTCGCAGGGATACCGATGCCTGTTTTTAATATGGCAGAGGTGAGGTACTCAGAGAAGCTGTCGGCAGCAAAAGCTGCACCGATGAAGCCTGCAAGAGTTATAGCGACCTGTATCGTAGCAAGGAAGCGTGTGGGTGAGTCTGTGAGTTTTTTCAGCCTTATGGCTTTTTTATTGCCGCTGGCGGCAAGCTTTTCAAGTTTTACATCGCTTGTTGAGATGACCGCCACCTCAGTGCAAGCGAAAAGCGCGTTCAGCGCGATGAGTATTATTTGCAGAATTATCTGCCCTATCATTTTATATCCTCCGTTAGATAAAGTATTTATTTTTGTATATTTGTGTAACCTCTAAAAGGCACAGTCTAACACAAACGATAGTGAAGACCATGCCTTATAAATACGTATTTAACGAAGTATTTCCCGTAATAATTTGGATTACTGCCGTCAGGGGCACCGTCCATTGTGAGTTTCATCTCCTGTTCTGTTAATTTATAACATTATACATTATAATTGTTATTTTGTCAAGAGCGGCTGCATTAATTGAGCCGTTAGCCTTTATCAAGTGAGTAGAGAGTAGAATAGTAGGGGAGGCGCTTCACCGCACGTTGATAGATCGTAGTTTTTGATCGTTATGCACTTACTACTAACAACTGACCACTCTTTTACTTGAATTTTTTCCGCAAACGTGGTATAATCATAGTTTGAAAGGAGCACGGCTCATGTTTGCAAATTATCACACACATACTTCCCGATGTCATCACGCTATCGGCGAGGACAGGGAATATGTAGAACACGCCATAGCTCACGGAATGAAGGAACTGGGATTTTCCGACCATTGTCCGTGGGTATTTGATGACGGTTATATTTCGCGTATACGAATGACTCCCAAAGAGGTAGAGGGCTATTTCAGGTCGCTTACCGATCTCAGGCAGGAGTACGCATCTGATATAAAGATATACATAGGCTTTGAAGCGGAGTATATCCCGCAGCTCATCGAAAAGCAGGACAGACTGCTTGAAGATTATCCCCTTGACTATATGATAATGGGACAGCATTTCAACGATCCCGAGACTATGGGGGCTTATATGGGAGTTCCGACTTCCGATGAAAGACTCCTTGTGCAGTACGTTGACCATATAATCGAGGGAATGGAGTCAGGGAGATATCTTTATCTCGCTCACCCCGATCTGCTGTGCTTCACGGGCAGCGATGAGCTTTATGAAAAGGAGTTCACGCGGCTGTGTACTTATTTAAAAGGGAAGGATATACCGCTGGAGATAAATCTCCTCGGACTCAGGGACGGCAGACACTATCCCTGTGATAAGTTTTTCCGTATCGCGCAGAAGGTGGGCAACAAGGCAATAATCGGCTGTGATGCGCATTTTCCGCAGGCACTCTCGGACGAAGCCCCTATAGAAAAGTGCAGACGCTTTGCCGAGAATTACGGACTTGAACTGGTTGAGACTTTGAGCCTTTAGCCGTTAGTAATTAGTTTAGAGTTGAGAGTTTAGAGTTAAGAGTTAAGGTGTCGGCTTGCGCCAAATTATTGAAATATATCGCCGAAAGGCGATACCACAACTATCAACTCTTAATTCTCAACTCTCAACTCAGATCAAACATAGATGAACGTAAATAGGAGAAATAAAATGAGTATTTTTGATGTATTCGACAGGATTTCCGCAAATTCTTCCTCGTCGCGAGGTAAAATAGAATATGTTATAGCAGGTCTGGGCAATCCCGGACTTGAATACGAAAACACAAGACACAATGCAGGTTTTATGGTGCTTGATATGCTTGCTGAGCAGCTGGGCGAGAAGATAGACCGCCTTAAATTCAAGGGCAAGACTGCCGAGGTCACTATCGGCGACAAACGCTGTCTGCTGCTGAAGCCTACCACATACATGAACAACAGCGGCGAGTCCATAGTGCAGGCTTTGGAGTTCTACAAGATAGACGTGCAGAACCTCATAGTCGTATGTGACGATATATCGCTGGACTGCGGTAAGCTGAGGATACGCCGAAAGGGCAGTCACGGCGGACATAACGGGCTCCGCAGCATATGTGAGCTCACAGGCAGGGACGATTATCCGCGCATAAAAATGGGCGTGGGCAAGAAGCCTCACCCCGATTACGACCTTGCAAAGTGGGTGCTCGGAAAGTTCGGCAAGGAGGACAGTGAGCTTATGAAGCAGTCCACAGAAAATGCCTGCGAGTGCATAAAACTCATGGTGCAGGGCAAGACCGATGAAGCCATGAACAAGTACAATTCCTGATCCCTACGGAGAATGCGATGAAACTGTTTAAAGACCTATTTACCGAGCTCGCAGGCTATAAAAGTCTGCGTGAAGCCATTGACAAGAAGATATCACCTGTCTCTGTGACAGGTCTTTCCCATATACACAGGGCGCAGCTTATCTACTCCCTGTGCGGTGAAAAGATAGACCTTGTAATAACAGGCTCGGAGGCAGAGGCAAAGAAGCTCTGCGATGATATAAACATGATGGCAGGCAGCGAAGCGGCAGTTCTTTTCCCGTCAAAGGAACTGGTATTCACTCCTGTTGACAGTACCAACCACGAATATGAACATATGCGTATAGCCGCCCTTATAAAGGCGGCTAAAGGTCGTTGCAGCGTTATCTGCGCAAGTATCGAAGCTGTAATGCAGCCTGTTATCCCTGTGGGAGTCCTTATCGCAGCAGGTATCGAGCTGAAACAGGGAACGGAAGTTAACCTGTCGGAGCTTGCGCTGACCCTTGCAAAATGCGGCTATCAGCGGTGCGAAAAGGTGGAGGGAGCATCGCAGTTCTCAATAAGAGGCTCTATTGTGGATATATTCCCTGTGCAGGCGGATAAGCCTGTGCGTATCGAGCTTTGGGGCGATGAGATAGACTCTATATCCGAGTTTGAGACAGACTCACAGCGTCGTACCGATGCACTTGAAAGTGTTGAGATATATCCGTCGGGGGAAGTCCTTTATAATAATGAAGAGCTTGCCGATAAAATAGAGGAGCTGTGCAAAAAAGTCCGCGGAAAGCACATGGAGGCAGTCCGCGAGCATTTAGGTGCGGACGTACACAGACTGAGGGCAGGGGAGATACTTGCTCACGGAGTAAAGTACTATCCGCTGGTATACGGCGAGCCTTCAACGGTATTCGATTACATAGGCGGAACTGTGATATTCAGCGATTTTTCCGATGTTATGGACAACGCAGCAGGAGTCCTCACACGTCACAATGAGGATATAAAGATACTCATGGAGGACGGACAGCTCTGCAAGGGACTTGACGGCTATGTGCTGGAGCTGGCGGAAGTGCAGCATATCGCTGAAAAGCGCGTATGTCTCTATATGAGCAGCTTCATGCAGGGCGGTGAGAGGATAGACTTCCGCAGGCTTGTCAGCTTTGAGGCTATGCAGACTGCACCATGGAGCGGCGAGATGAAGCAGCTTGTGGAGGATTTGGAGGACTACAAGCACCGCGGCTACAGAATGGTGCTTGCGGCAGGAAGTGAAAAGACAATGCCTATAATACAGCAGGACCTCAACGATAACGGCATACCATGCGATATCGCATCAGACAGCATCGAACCGATAAGCGGCAGAGTTGTCCTCATGTCGGGAAGCTTCGGCGGCGGCTTCGAGTACCCCGAAAACAAGACCGTACTCATTACGCAGGGACGCTCAATGGACTCGGTACGCAAGAAGCGCCGCAAAAAGAAGAACAAAGCCGAGGAGATACGCTCCCTTGCCGACATCACCGAGGGCGACCTTGTAGTACATTCAGGACATGGTATCGGACGTTTTATCGGTATCCGCAAGCTGGAAATGGACGGCGTTACAAAGGACTACATAACCATACAGTATGCAGGTACGGATAAGCTCTATATCCCTGTTACTCAGCTGGATATGGTGTCGAAATACATCGGACCTCGTGACGACAGCGGCGTAAAGCTCAACAAGCTAAGCTCGGGCGAGTGGCAGAAGACCCGCAGCAATGTAAAACGCGCAGTCAAGGACATGGCACATGAGCTCATCGCTCTGTATGCAAAGCGCGAAAAGAGCGTAGGCTTCGCATTTTATCCCGATGACGAGATACAGCGTGATTTTGAGGAGCGTTTCCCATACGTTGAGACCGATGACCAGTTACAGTCCATAGCCGAGATAAAGGCAGATATGGAGCGCCCACGTCCTATGGAGCGACTGCTCTGCGGCGATGTGGGCTTCGGCAAGACAGAGGTGGCTCTCAGAGCCGCAATGAAATGCGTACTTGCAGGAAAACAGTGCGCAATACTTGCACCTACAACAGTTCTTGCCTATCAGCATTATCAGACGGCACTCCGACGTTTCGAGCACTTCCCCGTGCAGATAGAGCTCCTGAGCCGTTACCGCTCGCCAAAGCAGCAGGAGGAGATAATAAAGAAGCTGAAGCAGGGACGAATAGATATTATAATAGGTACTCACAAGATAATCCAGAAATCAGTGGTATTCAAGGACTTGGGTCTTGCTATAATCGACGAGGAGCAGCGTTTCGGAGTTGCTCACAAGGAGCGCTTCAAGGAGAGTTTTACGGGAGTTGATGTGCTCATGCTTTCCGCAACTCCTATCCCTCGTACCCTGAATATGGCAATGAGCGGAATACGCGATATGTCGGTTATCGAAGAACCTCCGCAGGACAGATATCCCGTTCAGACCTACGTTATCGAGTACAATATCGGAACAGTGGTACAGGGCATAGTCAGGGAGCTTCGCCGCGGCGGACAGGTGTACTATATCCACAACCGCGTAGAGACTATAACAGCCTGTGCAGCCCGCTTGCAGGAATTTCTCCCCGAAGCAAGGATAGCAGTTGCTCACGGACAGATGAGCGAGGACGAGATGTCCGATATCTGGGAGCAGCTTGTTGAGCATGAGGTGGATATCCTTGTCTGCACCACTATCATCGAAACGGGCGTAGATGTGCCAAATGTAAATACCCTTATTATCGAGGATTCCGACCGCTTCGGCTTGTCGCAGCTCTATCAGCTCCGCGGACGTGTGGGACGTTCTAACCGCAGAGGCTATGCGTATTTCACGTACAAGCGCGATAAGGTGCTTACTGAGATAGCCACAAAGCGACTGAACGCAATGCGCGAGTTCACACAGTTCGGAAGCGGATTCCGCATAGCACTCCGTGATCTTGAGATAAGAGGAGCAGGCAGTATACTGGGCGGCAGGCAGCACGGACACATGGAAGCTGTCGGATACGATATGTATTTGCAGCTCCTTTCGGAAGCTATCGCAGAGGAAAAGGGCGAGCAGCCCGAGAAGATACCCGAGTGCCTCGTGGATATACAGATTGACGCTCATATCCCCGAAAAGTACATTTCAAGCCTTAATCAGCGAATAGATATGTACCGCAAGATAATGCTTGTCAACGAGGACAGCGACAAGACCGACCTTATCGACGAGCTTATCGACCGTTATGGCGAACCGCCTAAGTCGGTGGTGGGACTTATTGATGTCTCGCTGCTCAGAAACAAGGCTGCGCATCTGGGAATTACCGAAATATCCCAGAAAAACGGTGCAATGTATTTCTATACGGAGTATCTTGTGCCCGAGCAGATAGCTGCTTTGCAGCAGGCTTACAAGGGCAGGATAACCTTCAACGGTGTAGGAAAATCCTACGTTTCGGTGAAGATATCACCGAAAATGCGTCCCTTTGATATGATGAGGGAAACTGTCGAAATATTTTATCAGAACAGAGAAAAGAAATAGTAAAATCCCTGAGCAATATTTGGCAAGAGTTAAATTTAAGCGCAATTATTGTGTAATGTGTTACAAAAAGCGTATTGTGATTTGGACGATATGTTACTTTACAGAGCTGTATTTTTATGCTACAATTTATTTATAAATAAAGAAAGACACAGTGATGCAGAGCACTGTGTAAAAAATAAATCAGTACAGTTTTGTACAGGGAGAAGCAAATATGAATTATAAAAACTTTATCGCAGGTGCGATGGCTTTTGCTCTTGCAGCCTGTGCTGCGGGATGCAGCGATAAGAAAGATCCCGATGCAGGCTCGGAGACAGTTCCTGTTGAGACTACAACAGAGGAGCTTATTCCTCCTACACCTACAGAAGCAACCGATCCCAACGCCATAACCTTTGATGACGGAAGATTTGATTTTGCTTTTGTCAAGACCGATGATAAGGACTGTGCAAAAGGCGAGATATCGGTGGCAGAGCTTATGGGCAATAAGATGCTTAAATTTGCCGATGACAATACTGTACCGCTTGAAGGCAAAGTGCAGAAAATAGGTATAAGCGTTACAAAGCTCCTCGGCAGTGAAGGTGCAGCAAAGGTTCGCAGGATAGAATTTGATATGTATGCCGAGGCTACATCAGACGGACTGAAAAGAGATGACGGAGAGATCGTAAGAGCTCCCGGCTGGATAGGCGGTGGCGGCGGAACTGTTACCGCGCAGGAAAAGTGGTATGATTTCCAGGACTTTTCGGGCGGCGAGTACAATTTTGAAGCATCAGGTGCAGTTCATGCGGAGTTCAAGTTCCTGCTTGCTGACAGCGGACAGTGCTGGACTGAGGAAATGGACGATGCCAACTTCCTTATTATGCGCTGGGGCGTAGCAAATGAGTCGGATATGTACATCGACAATATCGTTTTCTATGACGAGGACGGCAATTCTATACCGATAGCTCCTGCTTCAACAGCCGCAGAGGAGCTGATGAGCAAGGCTGAGGATATAATTGACGGGATAAAGGCTGATACCGAAGAAAAAAGGGAAGAGCTCAAAGCCAAGTACAAGAAGGCTGCTGAGGATATTGAGTCGGCTGTTACCGACCCTAAGGTGAAAGAAGAGCTTGAAGCCGAATACAAAAAGCTCATAGACGATGTGAAGGAGTCCGAGCAATTTGAAGAAGCCGAGGAAAAGATGAAGGCTTTTGAAGAAAAGCTCAAAGAGTCAATAAGCAAGACATCTGACGCTGAACAGCAGATCATAGACGAAATCGAAAAAGCAAAAGCAGACGCTGAAAAGGTCAATGCTGAGGTGCAGGATGCTATTGATGAAGCTTCCGAGATGATCGGGAAAATCCAGGACAGATAAAATAAAACGCTTCCGAGAAAATCGGAAGCGTTTTTTTGTATCAGTCGAAATAAAATATGTCCTCGAATTTTTTATCAAGGGCAATGCACAGGACTAATGCAAGCTTAGCCGTGGGACTGAACTGCCCTGTCTCTATGGAGCTTATGGTATTACGGGATACACCTACCATTTTCGCCAGCTCGTCCTGTGAGAGCCGCTGCTCCTTTCGTATCTCTTTAAGGCGGTTTCGGAGTATAAGTGAATCGTCTATCATAGAGTCGCCGCCTTATGTATTTAAGCTGAAAAGTTCACGGATTGCCATGAATGTCAACAGGAGAAAAAATAAGCATATGACTGAAGCACATAGAATATCTCCTGTATTTTTGTTTTTTATGGCTCTGTGCAGCTGCATTGAAAAAAGCATACATATTGCAGTTGCAAGTGCCCCGTAATTCATCTTTCCTGTGATGAGTAAAGTTATTACAGCATATAGGCAGGTAAAGAGCATAGTTAGTATCACGGCAAATCTTGAATCACTTTTTGCCCTGTCTATTTCTGCAATGTCACGGTTTTTGTTTTCCTGACGGCTTTTTGCGAGAATTTCTTCCTTATTCATAGTCAACACCCTTTCTTATATATGATGAACGAAGTGCAGTATAACAGATACTACCGTTGCCAGAGCCATAAGTGTACCTGCGTAAAAGTCGTCCTTGTTATCGGTCTTTTTCCACCTGTAGAGGTAATCGGCGGCGAATGATGCGGTGAAAATACTGTAATAGCCGTAAGCTCTGTTTCCCGTTATAAACCAGTCAATGATAAAAAGAGCGAGACAGAATATGATAGCAGCAATCCTGCCGTATTTCATGCCTTTTACCCTTGTTTCAAGGTAAAAAGGATCGTTATTCTTGTTATCGTTTCTGCTTTTTTCGAGTATTTCTTCCTTGTTCATAGTAGTACCTCCCATATCATGTGATGTTTTGCCAAGTTTACTTGGTAATTGTATTATAGCACTGCCAAGTGTACTTGTCAAGAGCTTGCAAAGTAAACTTGTCAAATTTGACTGAATGCACAATCGACACAGGCCAAATATAACAGTCTGCACAATAATGTAGGGACGACCATTGGTCGTCCGTTCAGAAAATATCACATTTATGCGGACGCGCAATGCGCGTCCCTACATTAGCAGTTCTCGATTTGCGGACTGCCAAAGGCAGCCCCTACAGATACAAAAAAGGCACTGTGAAAATCACAGTGCCTTAATTCTAAGTTCTTAGCTCTTAGCTCTTAGTTCTTAGTTCTGACTTAACCAAGTACTACGTTTATCTCGTTTACAGCAGCAAGCTTATCGGCAGGAACATAGTTGCCTGTCAGCTTTTCGCCGTTGAGAGTGATCTCCTTAACGCCGCTCTGAACGTGTGCGGAGTTGTCGATATTGATGTTGAGCTTCTTGCCGCGGAAGTTCTTCTCGATCTTGAAGCCGTCCCACTTAGCAGGGATAGACGGAGCGATAGTAAGTCCGTTAAGGTCAGGACGCATACCGCAGATACCCTCAACACAGCCGACCATAACAGTTGAAGCTGTACCTGTGAGCCAGTGAACGTGTGAACGTCCCTCGTAAGGAGAAGCCTTTGACTCGGTGAACTGACCGTGTACGTATGGCTCCATAACACGTATCTCAGCCTTGTCGTTCATGGCAGCAGGTGAGCTTTCGAGGAAGTACTCGAATGCGCGGTCACCGTGACCGAGGAGAGACTCGGCAAGTATGAGCCAGCCCTGTGACTGTGAGAAGATACCACCGTTTTCCTTTGTATCAAGGTTGAATACCTGCATGAGCGCACCCTTGAAGTGGTGGTACTTGTAAGGTGGTTCAAGGAGCTTAGCACCGTAAGGTGTATTGAGTATATCGTGAACGCTGTTCATAGCCTTTTCAGCCTGCTCGTCGGAAGCAAAGTGTGAGATCACACTCCAGCTCTGAGGATTGAGCCACATATTAGCCTCGGGATCCTTCTTTGCACCAACGATAACGCCGTTGTCGCGGATACCGCGGATAAATCTGTCCTCGTCCCAGCACTTTTCAAGAGCTGCGCCAAGCTTCTTCTGAGCATCGTCAAGGTATGTGATGTAGTCTGTGTCGTTCTTGTCCTTAGCCATGTCGCGCATAACGTTCATAGCGTAGTAGAGCTGGAATGCAACGAATGTGGACTCGCCCTTTGCGCCGAGGCGGAGACAGTCGTTCCAGTCAGCGTGGAGACCTGCCGGCATATCGTGACTGCCAAGACGCTCCATAGAGAAGCGGATAGCGTTCTTGAGATGCTCGTAAACTGTAGCCTTTCCGCCGCCTTCTTCTGCGTAGGTGATAACTTCGTCGAGGAAGCCCTTGTTGCCGCTCTCGCCGAGGTACTTAACGATAGTCGGGAAGAGCCAGAGAGCATCGTCTGCACGGTATGAGGGGTGTCCTGTTTCCTTAGCGTAAACGCTGTGCTCGTCGTTCTCGTCAGGGCAAGTTTCGTGACCTGCGTTGTGGTCGAACTTAACCAGTGGGAGTCCGCCGCCGTTGCTTACCTGAGCGGAAAGCATGAAGCGTATCTTTTCGGCAGCCATTTCGGGATCAAGGTGTATGATACCCTGAATATCCTGAACAGTATCGCGGTAGCCGTAGCCGTTTCTCAGACCGCAGTATATGAATGAAGCTGCTCTTGACCAGATAAAAGTAATGAAGCACTGATAAGCGTTCCATACATTTATCATGTTGTTGAATTCGTCGGAAGGAGTCTCTACCTTGAAGTTTGAGAGCTGACCATGCCAGTAGTCCTTGAGCTGCTTGACTTCTGCATCTACCTTGCCTGCTGCCTTGTATTCTTCAAGTATAGCAGCAGCCTCGGGATCCTTGCGCTCGCCGAGTACGAAAACGAATTCCTTTGTCTCGCCGGGAGCAAGTGTGATGTCGCTCTGGAGAGCACCGCAGGAGTTGGAGTTATAGTTCATAACGCCGCTGCACTTGCCGTTCTCGACAGCGATAGGATTTGAGAAAGTTCTGTAAGGTCCGATGAAGTCGCTGAAGCTTCCGCAGCAGCCTGTAACAGGCTGACCGACCATACCGAAGAAACGCTCCTGACCGTTGTAGCCGTTCTCATCGAAGCCTGTGTTCTCGTTCATGTGCTGGAGGATACGGTTGCCGCCCTCAAAGCTTGTACGGGTGATGAACAGTGTGTACTGGAGATTTACCTGATCCTGCTCATAGTTAGGCTCGTTTGTGAATTCTATAAAACCGAATACAGAGAGCTTTCTCTCCTTTGAGGAGTTGTTTGTTACCTTAGCTCTCCATACTTCGTATGTCTTGCCGTATGGAACATAGTATGTAGTCTCGGACTTGATCTCTGCGTACTCAGCAGAAATGACTGTATAAGCTGTACCGTGGCGGCACTCGCTCTTATACTTGTCAAGGGGCTTGCCTACAGGCTGCCATGAAGCTGACCAGTAATCAGCGGTATCGTTATCTCTTATATAAATGTAACGACCCGGAAGAGCCATATCAGAGTTGAAGCGGAAACGTGAAAGTCTTCCGTTTGCACCTGATTTTACGAAGCTGTAGCCTGCTGCGTTATTGGATATCATAGCACCGTATTCGGGATCACCTAAATAGTTTGCCCAGGGTGCGGGTGTGGCGGGGTTAGTAATGACATATTCTTTGTTTTCAAGATCAAAATGTCCGTACTGCATAATACATTCTCCTTCTCAGCTGCCGTTGGACAGTGCTTTCCTCGGGCAGAAAATATCATTCTAATTATACCATTAAACGGGAGCTTTGACAAGGGGGTAAAAATGAACATATCGTTAACAACAGCAAAAAATGACAAGTTTTTACTACATTTTGTAATATTACACTATAATTACTCAAAATGTTATATCACTTTTCTGCTGGACTTATACTTTATGTTGATGTATGCCTGCTGTGTGAGTGCAAATGCAAGATATGCTTCCAAAAGCGAAAGGTATGCGGTGAGTATTGATTTTTTCATCTGCTCAATTTATAATATAGACAGATAAGCTTATCAATGATACAGGGAGGCGATGCGAGCAAATGAAGATAAGACTGTTAGTAAGCGACGAACACTACGATGCGATAGCGGCTGAATTGATAAAAAGGGGCATAGATATCGATGACACCGCTGAACTTATACTCTCGGAGAGCAACATCACGGTATCGCATCTTATAGCAAGGCGCGGCGAGGAGATATACAGGCTCGAAACAAAGGATATCTCTCATATAGAAAGTTTTGCACATGATATAGTAACATATTGCGGTACAGAGGAATACAGGCTTTCCGAGCCGCTGCGCCGTCTTGAGGAGATACTCGATCCTAAAGAGTTCATACGTGTGAGCAACTCGGTCATAGTGTCAATGTCGCATATAAAGTCAATACGTCCTGCGCTGTCGCAGAAGTTCATGCTGACTATGAAGAACGGCGCAAAGGTGGACGTTACAAGGACGTATTACTACATATTCAAGGAATTCTTAGGGATTTAAGGAGGGGTGAACATGAAAGAGAATTCAAATATAATTGTTGTGTCAATAATTTTTCTTCTTATAATCGCGGCTTTGATGGCCATAGGTTTTGCTGTATATCGTGCATCGTATACACGAAAGATAAACAAGAGACTTGCAGAGGGCAGAAAAGCTAAAATCAAGCCCATGATGTCGCCTGTAAAGTTTGTTATCGTTATACTGACAAGTGCTGTTGGTATTGTACTTGTGCTATGGGCGGGGCTTATAGTATTCGTGTCGGCGAAAATGAAAATGTCACATATGAACATGATATCCGAACCGTCAATAATAATGATGCATGATACGCTTCTTGAAGATTCGCTTATCGGTGAGTACAGCTTCGGCGACGAGATAAAGGGCTACACAAAGCACACTGTTAATAAGGGTGATACCTGTATCGAGATATATACTTTGGATCAGGAGTATACTCATGCGTTTGCACCTGTACTGGCAACGGCTAAATACACAGGCAGCAGATCGGTAACATTTTCGGATATTACCGTTGATTTCGAGTTTAATCATTTTTCTGCAAACTGGGACACTATGAGTGAAAACGGATTGATCGCAATAGATACCGGAGGCTACAAGGACGATTTTACAATAACATACAGTCTGTTTTTCGGCAAATACACAGACAGCAAGGAGCAGCACGTTGACGTTCAGACGAGAGTAAAACTTAATGTCAACGAGTACAGTCAGGTAACGTTGGAAGAATAAAATAGAGAGGACAGGCGGCTTTATGAGTCGCCTGTTTTGCTGCATTTTGTACCGCGATATAGGTTCGCAGTATAACTTTGGCTATATACAGAGCTTTATACAGGTTTGTCTGACCATTTTACGCGTTCGGCGTTACATATGTCATTCAGAAAGTGACATATGTCACTCATCAAATGACATATTTCACCTATGCAAAACGGGAAATCTGAGTATAATAAAAGCATAGGGTTGCGCAACACCTGAAACGAAAACCTCAGCGAAGCAATTATCCCGTACATTACTATATTTTATTAAGGAGAGAATATTATGAAAGCTACATTTAAAAGAACAATGACAGCCATTTTCGCAGCAGCAATGTGTGCAGTACCAATGGTAAGCGTTATGTCAGCAAGTGCGGCAGGTATTGAAATGGTACAGAGCTCCGGTAAAATAAAAGGGGACGAGCCGATTTACTGTTCCACAATGCCTATTTCTAACTTTAATAGCAATCTCGAAGGCAAAACAATACTTACAGGAAATGCATCTGATATTGCTAACATCAGGTCAAAAGGCTATAATCGTAATGATCTGGTTGCAGAGACTATCGTAATGCCCGAGACAAAGATCGTCGGCACATATGGCAATGGTAAGGGCTATCTGGAAGGCTACAACAAGGATAGGGTGTGTGAAACTATCGTAATGCCTGAGACAAAGATCATTGGTACATACGGCAGTAATGTTAAGACACAGGGCGTAAAAGAAAAAGAATATTTAAATGCTTATAATCAGATAGCTGGTCATGCAATAAAGACTACAACAGTCGGCGTAAACGCATTTTGATCATTATTAGGGGGAAAATATTATGAAAACTAATTTTAAGAAGATCTTTGCATCTATAACATTAGCAACAATGTGTATGGTTCCTATGACAGCAAATGCAGCAAGTATTGAAGCCACTGTGATCGATAATGCAGGCAGCAATAAGGTTATGTGCATTCAGGCTGAATATGATACAAGCATACACCGCTCAACAAAGATTGCACAGGCAGGAGCAGCTATTGAAACTGCTTATGCAAGAGGAAGTTTTGGAGATGCTTATGAATTGAAACCTATAAACACAGGCTGCGGAACAAAGCCGTATGAATTCGGCTATAAAGGTGGCGATATTTCGATAGTTACAGGAAAAAATATGAGCACCTGTACATGGGTGGATGGGTCTGTTATCACTAATTGCACTGAAATAAAGTTTAGAGGTACAGATGTGTATGCTAAAGATAAAGATTATCTGAATGCATTTAATCAGGTTGCAGGTCATGCAATAAAGACCACAACAGTCGGCGTAAACAGTTTTTAACCATTAACGGGGGGAGAATATTATGAAAACTAATTTTAAGAAGATCTTTGCATCTATAACATTAGCAACAATGTGTATGGTTCCTATGACAGCTAACGCAATTGACGGTCAGAGATTATCTGTCGGAAGAATAGAGCCTGCTATCGAAAAAGAAATAGGTCTATCTGTACAGACATTTCCAATATCCAATTTTGATGATGAGAAGCCACATACAGATGTTACTATAGTTTGTGGTGTTAATGATGATCTGGACACAATGCCTATTCATACGCGAACAGGAATAAATGTTAATCGCCCTAATGCTATGGTAACATATGTATTTCCTGAGACAGAGATAGTTGGAACATATGGCAGTAACTTAAAAAATGGAAATCTCAAAAACATGGTAACATATGTATTTCCTGAGACTGAAATAGTTGGAACATATGGCAGTAACTTAAAAAATGGAAATCTCAAAAACATGGTAACATATGTATTTCCTGAGACAGTAATAGTTGGAACATACGGCAGTAATGTTAAGACTCCGAGTATAAAGGAAAAAGAATATTTAAATGCTTATAATCAGATCGCAGGTCATGCAATAAAGACCACAACAGTTGGGGTTGTAAAGTAATTGTAGTAATTATAATAGATATAGGGACAAAAACGGGATTTATAATAAAAACAAAGCTCCTCTCAGTGCCGCCGCAGGCATGATGAGAGGAGCTTTTTCGTATCTTCTTATATAATAAGAAGTTTTTTGAAAAAAATTCCGAAAAACACTTGATTTTTGCGAAAAATCGTGGTATAATACTTTATGATGATAGTAAACCCAAAGACCGGAACCTTCCGGTCTTTAGTATTTATATCGAAACTATGAAAGGAGATAACCGATATATCGGGAAAAACTGCCTATGAAATTCAAAAAATTCGGCGGTACGGAACAAAAGGTATACGATCTTATCAAGCCTATCACAGATGAGCTGGGCTATTACCTCTGGGACGTTTGCTACGAAAAAGAAGGCGCGATGTGGTATTTGAGAGTCTTTATAGATCAGGACGAGGGAATAACCATTGCGGACTGTGAACGTGCAAATGCTCCTATAAGCGATATCCTCGATGAGAAAGACCCCATTGCTCAGAGCTATATGCTTGAAGTCGGTTCGGCAGGTCTGGAGCGTGAGCTTGTCAAGGAGGAGCACTTTGAGGTGTGTCAGGGCGATGACGTCAAGATACGCTTCATAAGAGCTGTTGACGGGGAAAAGGAAATAGTTGCCAAGCTTGTTGGTGCGGATAAAGAGGGCGTTACCGTGGCTCTCGAAAGCGGTGAGGAGAAGAAATTCCCTCTGGCAGATATTGCTTTTGTAAAGCTTTATCTTGATTTCTGAAATGCAAAAAAACAAAATATAATATATTGGAGGAATTTACAGACATGAACATGAATAAGGACTTTTTCAAGGCACTTGAGGCTCTTGGCGAAGAAAACAGTGTGGAGACAGAGCTGCTTATAGAAAAGGTAAAGTCAGCTATGCTCAAGGCAGCAAGAAGAGCTTATCCGCACAGCGAAGAGAGGATAACAGTTGAGATCGACCCTAAAACGAAGAAGTTCGAAATGTATATCAGACAGGACATCATCGACGATGAGCCTATCGACGAAAACGAAGTAAATATCGACGTTGCAAAGACTATGGACCCTAACGCTATGGTGGGCGGAACTATCATGAAGGAACTGGATATCTCAAAGCTTGGCAGAATGGCTGCTCTTTCAGCTAAGCAGTCCATAAAGGGCGACCTTAGAGAGATCAACCGTGAGCAGATGCTCAGCAAGTTCGAGCAGAAGGAACACGAATGTATCACTGCAAAGGTATCTCAGGTAGAGCCCGGCAGAGGTACTGTTACAGTGGTTTATGACGGAACAGAGCTCTATCTCTTCCGCAACGAGCAGATACCCGGTGAGAACCTTGAGGAAGGCAAGTCTGTAAAGGTTTACATCACAGGCATCATCGGCAAGAACAAGAAGCCTGTAGTAAAGATCTCACGTACTCACAAGGACCTCGTAAAGAGACTCTTTGAGCAGGAAGTTCCCGAGATATATGACGGTACTGTTGAAGTAAAGTCTATCTCCCGTGAAGCAGGTTCAAGAACAAAGATCGCTGTATGGTCAAAGGACGAGAACGTTGACGCAGTAGGTGCTTGCATCGGTCCTAAGCGTTCAAGAATAACTGCTGTAGTAAATGAGCTCAGCGGTGAAAAGATCGACATTATCCCGTGGAGCGAAGTTCCCGAGGAGTTCATCGCAAGAGCACTTGCTCCTGCTGAGGTACTCAAGACAGTTATCGTTTCTATGGAAGAAAAGATATGCACAGTTATCGTTCCGAACAATCAGCTCTCACTTGCTATCGGCAACAAGGGACAGAACGCTAAGCTCGCTGCAAAGCTCACAGGCTTCAAGATCGACATCAAGCCGCAGTTCGACAATATAACAGGTGAGGAAGCTCCCGAAATGAGTCCTGACTTTGTTGCTCCTGTATTTGAGTCTGGTCCTGCTGAGACAGAGAGTGAGGAGACTGCTCCTGATGCAGAGGAAGAGGTAAAGACCGAAGCAGCTGTTGAGGAAAATACTGAAGCAGCTGAGGAAACTGCGGAAGCACCTGCTGCTGACGAGGAATAATTATGAAGCCAAAAAAGACACCTATGAGAATGTGTCTCGGCTGCGGTGAGATGAAGCCAAAGAAAGAGCTTATACGTGTGGTGAAGTCTCCCGAGGGCGAGATAAGTCTTGACTTCAAGGGCAAAGCCGCAGGCAGAGGTGCTTATATCTGCCGCAGTACGGATTGTCTGGAAAAGGCAAGGAAAGCAAGAAAATTTGAAAGATCCTTCTCATGCAAGATCGAAGAAAGCGTTTATGAGGTGATGATGAATGAGCTCAGAGAAGAGCCGCAGGACAGCTAATCTTCTCGGTATCTGTATCAGAGCGGGCAAGACTGTAAAGGGCTTCGACAGTGCGGTCGAGGCTGTGAAAAACGGTACGGCTTTCTGCTTGCTTACCGCTTCTGACGCTTCGGAAAAGACCGTCAAGGAAGTAAGGTTCTACTGTGAGAAATACGGCGTAAAGTCTCTCGCAACGGAAATGAGCAAAGCCGATATCGGAAAGCTCTGCGGAAAAGAGACAGCTGTCATAGCAGTCACAGACAAGGGCTTTGCTGACGGTTTTGAGAGGATAATATCTGATTGATCGCAGTGATGCGTTGATATAGATACGTTATAGATATATTACTGCCGCATAGTACGGCAAAGACAAATTGGAGGTAATCAGGCCTATGGCAAAAAAGATAAAGTTAAGCGACGCTGCAAAGGATATAAATATCCCTGCACAGGAATTGATCGACTTTTTCGCTGAAAAAGGCGATAATAAAAAGAAAACGGGTTCTTCTCTCACTGAGGAGGAAATGAACACTGTTCTTGAGCACTACACCAAGGAACGTTATTCTGTAGGCTCACTGAACGATTATTTCAACTCAAAGAACGATCCCAAGCCTGTCAGGGAAGACGCTGCAAAGGAAGAGAAAAAGACTACAGCCGCTAAGAAGCCTGCTGAAAAGAAGAACACTGAAGAGCCTAAAAAGGAAGAGAAAAAGGCTGCTGCCGCAGCAGCTCCCGCTCCTGTAAAGAAGGCTGAAAAGCCTGCCGAGCCCAAGAAGGAAGAAAAGCCGCAGGCAGCTCCCGTTAAAAAGGCTGAGCCCGAGAAGAAGCAGGAAGCGGCTCCTGCTGTCAAGGAAGCTCCGAAGGAAGGACCCAAGCAGGAAGCAAAGTCCGAACCAAAGCAGGAAGTTAAACCGGAGCCGAAGCAGGAGACTAAGCCTGAGCCAAAGCAAGAAACAAAGCCCGAGCCAAAGGCTGAGCCTGTAAAGACTGAGGAAAAGCCTGCCGAGCCCAAGAAGGAAGAAAAGGTACAGGAAAAGGCTCAGGAAGCTGATAAGAATACTGCTCATGTCCACGATAAGAAAAAGGACAAGAAGAAGGAGCAGGCTAAGGCTCAGGACAGAGGCGAGAGAACGAAGTTCAACGCTACATTCAGTTCTGAAACAGCACAGACTTCTACACAGAGAAGAACTGTAGATACAAGAGGAAGCTACGTTGACCTGGATAAGTACAACGAGAGATACGACCAGATGGCTACCTCAAACAAGCATAAGAACGACAACTATTCTTCTAAGAAGCAGAAGATAAATCAGAAGTCAGCTCAGAGAACACGCCAGCAGTTCTCAAAGAAGGAGAGCGAGGCTGAAAAGCTCAAGAGGCTTGAACTCGAAAGAGCAAGAAAGCAGCAGCTCAAGGTACTTATTCCTGACAATATCACTGTCGGCGAGCTTGCTACCCGTCTTAAAGCTACTGCTACAGACGTTATCAAACAGCTTATGAAGCTGGGCGTTATGGCTTCTATAAATCAGGAGATTGATTTCGATACAGCTGCTCTCGTTGCAGACGAGATGGGTGCAAAGGTAGAAAAGGAAGTTATCGTTACTATTGAGGAGCGTCTTATCGATGATACAGATGACGACGATACAAACCTCCAGCCGCGCTGCCCTGTTGTAGTTGTTATGGGTCACGTTGATCACGGTAAGACTTCTATCCTCGACCGCATCAGAAATGCTCACGTTGCCGCAGGCGAAGCAGGCGGTATCACGCAGCACATCGGTGCTTATCAGGTAAATATCAACGGACAGGACATCACATTCCTCGATACTCCCGGACATGAGGCTTTCACATCAATGCGTGCAAGAGGTGCTAATATCACTGATATCGCTATCCTCGTTGTTGCTGCTGATGACGGTATCATGCCGCAGACTGTAGAGTCTATCAACCACGCAAAGGCAGCAGGAGTATCTATCATCGTTGCTATCAACAAGATGGATAAGGAAGGTGCTAACCCCGACCGTATCAAGGAAGAGCTCACAAAGTATGACCTCGTTTGCGAAGACTGGGGCGGTGACGTTATCTGCGTACCTGTTTCTGCTAAGACAGGTGAGGGTATCGATGAGCTTCTCGAAAATGTTCTCCTCGTTGCAGAGGTAAAGGAACTCAAGGCTAACCCTGACAGACTTGCAAAGGGTACTGTTATCGAGGCTCGTCTTGACAAGGGCAGAGGTCCTATCGCTACACTCCTCGTACAGAACGGTACACTCAAGCAGGGCGATGTACTTATCGCAGGTACAGCTGTAGGCCGTGTACGTGTAATGACAAACGACAAGGGCAGAACAGTAAAGGAAGCAGGTCCGTCTGTACCTGTTGAGATAACAGGTCTTGCAGAAGTTCCGAGCGCAGGTGATATCTTCAACGCTGTTGAGGACGAAAGACTTGCAAGAGAGCTCGTTGAGCAGAGAAAGCACGAGCAGAAGCAGGAGCAGTTCAACGCTTACCGCAAGGTTACTCTCGATAACCTGTTCAGCCAGATCGCCGAGGGCGAGATCAAGGAGCTCCCGATCGTTGTAAAGGCTGACGTTCAGGGTTCTGTTGAAGCTGTTAAGCAGTCTCTCGAAAAGCTCTCTAACAACGAGGTAAGAGTAAGAGTTATCCACGGTGCAGTCGGTGCTGTTAAGGAAAGCGACGTTATGCTCGCAGCAGCTTCAAATGCTATCATCGTCGGCTTCAATGTAAGACCTGATCCTGTTGCTGCCGAGAACGCAGCCCGTGACGGCGTTGATATCAGACTTTATCGTATCATCTATGATGCTATCGAGGAGATCACAACTGCCATGAAGGGTATGCTCGCTCCTAAGACTCGTGAGGTCGAGCAGGGACGAGTAGAGGTAAGACAGGTATACAAGATATCCAACGTTGGTATGGTAGCAGGAAGCTATGTACTCAGCGGTAAGGTAACAAGAGGAAGTCAGGTGCGTGTAGTACGTGACGGAATCATCATCGCAGATGATAAGATATCAGGACTCAAGCGTTTCAAGGACGACGCTAAGGAAGTAGCAGAAGGCTACGAGTGCGGTATCAGTCTCGAAAAGTTCAGCGACGTTAAGGAAGGCGATATCTTCGAGGCTTATATCGTTGAGGAATACCGTGAAGATTAAACATTAATTATTCTCATCAATGATAAAGGGGGAATTTCTCATGGATAACAGCAGAATGAGTACTGCGGATATGCTGCAGTACTGCAATGAGGCACTGGCGTGGGACGATTTCGGTCCTATCGACATATTCTTCTTTGAGTCGGTAAAGAAAATACTTCTCGGTCAGTGCAGCGCATTTGAAGAACCTGAAGCATACACAGATGATCTTATGGGTATCGAGCGTCCTGTTCGTGATGTGGAGCTTGAACCCGAATACGGCAATTACGCAGATATCTACTACGGCGAAGAGGGCGACGAGGAAATACCCGATTACAGCCGCAGCGATGAAGATGTAGCTTTTTCTGCGGATATATTCGGCGACGGATTTTTTGCCGAGCCTGAGCAGGCAGCTGATGGGGGTGCTGCTGCTGAGGCAGAGCCCGAGCCCGAAGCTGTTGAAGAAGCTGCCGAGGAAAAGGCAGCTGAGGAAAAGGCAGCCGAGGATAAGTCTGTGAAGAAGCAGACAAAAAAGCCTGCTAAGAAAAATGCGAAAAAGTCTGCAAAAACTGCCGATTCCGATAAACATGAAGAGAAAAAAGATGGCGGTTTCACCGTCAGCTTGTGACACGAGGAAGGATTACCATGCCTAATTTCAAGAACAGCCGTATGGCTGAAGATATAAAAAGGGAAATGACAGCAATTCTCAGAGAGCTTAAAGATCCGCGCATAGACATGATGCTCACTATCGTAAGAGCCGATCTTTCGGGCGATATGTCAAGCTGTAAGATATACGTATCCAGCTTTGAGGGCATTGAACGAGCAAAGCAGTCCGTTGAGGGACTTAAAAGTGCGTCGGGATTTATCAAGAGAGAGCTTTTTCACAGACTCAAAATGCGTAAAGCTCCCGATCTTACCTTCATTGCCGACAATTCTATCGAAAGAAGCGCGGAGATAAGCAAAAAGCTCCATGACCTGCTGTAAGGAGGATCACTATGTTCATCGGTTTCAGTGAGGCTGAGCTCTTTCTCAGAAACTGCGAGGACGCAGTTATAATCACTCACCGTAATCCTGACGGTGACTGTATAGGTGCAGGCTTTGGCTTGAAGGATATCCTTGCTCAGCTGGGTATCCGCAGCAGAGTCGTGTGCCATGACGGCTTCCCTTCGCCGCGCTATGATTTTCTCGTAAGCGAGGGCGCAGGAGAAGAGTTTGAGCCTAAAACGATCATTGCGGTGGATATTGCCGACGAAAACCTTATGGGCGACTATAAGGACATCTACGGCGGAAAGGTGCAGCTCTGCATCGACCACCACATTTCAAATAAGAATTATGCGGAGAAAACTCTGCTCCGCAGCGACGCTACTGCTGCCTGCGAGATAATCTATGATCTTGCAAAGTTCATGGGCGTAAAGATAACCAAGCACTGCGCTATGTGCCTTTATACTGGTATTGCTACGGATTCGGGCTGCTTCAAGTACGACTGTACTACGCCCCGTGCTCATGAGATAGCAGCAGAGATGATGCGCAGCTATGATATAAATTTCGCAAGGATAAACCGTTATATGTTCGATGTAAAGTCTATGGGCAGACTGAAGCTCGAAGCCAAAGTGAACGAGCTCATGGAATACTGCCTCGGCGGAAAGCTTGCTATCGCAGCTGTCACACAGGACATGATGAAGGCTATGAACGTTTCTATGGAGGAGCTGGAAGGCTTTGCTCCGCTGACTATACAGCTTGAGGAAACAGAAGTAGGTATCCTTATGCGTGAGCGTGAGGACGGCGTTTTCAAGTGCTCGTTCCGCTCGGCAAATGAGGTGAATGTTTCGGCTATATGTCAGATGATAGGCGGCGGCGGTCACGCAAAGGCAGCAGGCTGTACTATCGACGGTCCTCTTGAAGAGGCTAAGAAATTCCTCATCAGTGCTGTTGAAGGAGCTCTCAGCAAATGAACGGTATTCTCTGCGTAAACAAACCACAGGACTTTACTTCATTTGATGTTGTGGCAAAGCTTCGCGGCATACTTCAGATGAAAAGGCTCGGACACGGCGGTACTCTTGACCCTATGGCTACGGGAGTATTGCCTGTATTCGTGGGCAATGCCACGAAAGCCTGCGATATCATGCCCGATAATACCAAAAGCTATCGTGCAGGCTTCCGCCTCGGTGCGGTGTCGGATACGCAGGATATCTGGGGCGAGGTCAGCGAAAAGTCGGATATGGCAGTTGAAAGAGCTGCTGTAGAAGCTGTTATACCTGAGTTTACAGGTAAGATAATGCAGCTCCCGCCTATGTATTCGGCTGTTCAGGTGGGCGGAAAACGCCTTTATGACCTTGCGAGACAAGGAATAGAAGTCGAGCGTGAAGCTCGTGAAATAGAAGTATCAAAGCTTGTGCTGGAGGAATATGACAGCAGTACCCGTGAGGGCGTACTGTCTATAGCCTGCGGCAAGGGTACTTATATAAGAACTATAATCAGCGATATCGGTGAAAGACTGGGCTGCGGAGGTATAATGACCTCACTGGTAAGGACTTCCTCGGGCGGCTTCGGTCTTGATGAATGTTTTTCACTGGAAGAGATACAGAATGCAAAGGACGAGGACAGGCTGGAAGAGCTTATCCTGCCTATAGAAAGAGTGTTTGAAAAGCTGCCCAAGCTCAGACTTGGAGAAGCTCAGACAAGAATGTACAGAAACGGCGTGAAGCTTGATCTTTCAAAGCTCCGCTGCATACGCGATGATGCGGAGTGCTACGGAGTATACGGCTTTGACGGTGCATTTATAGGTACGGCTTTTGCTGACCGCGAGGGCGGTATCCTTCGTGTGGGAAAGAATTTAGGGTGACGGCATGGGAAGTAAAAAAACTGCTGTTGCTCTGGGACTTTTTGACGGAGTGCATCTTGGTCACAGAGCTGTGATAGATGCGGCTGCGGCTCAGCGCGAAAACGGACTTACGGCTTCGGTATTCACTTTCGAGCCTGAGTGTGTGCTGAGAAAATCAGGCGGTTCTTCGGGATTTATCTACACAAAGACCGAAAAGGAGATGCTCCTTTTGGAGCAGATAGGCGTGGACGATATTATAAGTCCTGCGTTTGAGAGCCTTTGCGGTCTTACAGGTGAAGAATTCGCAGAGGAGATACTTTGCAGGCAAATGGGCGCGGCTCATGTGTGCTGCGGCGATGATTTCAGATTTGGAAAAAATGCAGCCTGCGGTGCGCAGGAGCTTACGGACTTCGGAAAGCGTTTCGGCTTTGAAGTCGAGGTAGTCGGCGCAGTTGAATACGGCGGCAGTATCGTTTCGTCAAGCCGCATAAGAGAGCTTCTGCTTAAAGGCGAAATTGCTTCTGCAAACGAGCTGCTCGGCTCTGCTTACTTCATAAGCGCAGAGGTAACAGACGGCAATCACATCGGCAGGACTATCGACTTCCCGACTATAAATCAGGACTTTGCCGAGGGACAGCTCGTGCCGAGATACGGCGTGTACAGTACGCTCACCAATGTGGGCGGAAAGGTGCTCCCGTCGGTTACGAATGTGGGGGTAAAGCCTACAATAGAGGGCGTTCGCAGACCGCTTGCGGAGACTCACATAATCGGATACAGCGGCGACCTTTACGGCAAAAACGTTGATGTATGCTTTAAGAGCTTTATCCGCCCCGAAACTAAATTCGGCTCTCTCGATGAGCTGAAAGCACAGATAAAAGCTGATATACAGGCAGCTGTCAATATCTCCTGAAAAATTCGCACTGCTTTCATTTTGTTATCACAAACAAGTATTAACATAGATATTGCTGAAAATGCGGCTTTTTATGCCGCGAAACCTCTGAATTATTATAATAAGGAGTGTAAAACCCAATGATAGAGGTCAAAAACCTTACAAAAAAATACGGCTCAAAAGTAGCTGTAAACGATATCAGCTTCAAGGTCGAAAAGGGTGAGATACTCGGCTTCCTCGGACCTAACGGTGCAGGAAAGTCAACGACCATGAATATGCTGACAGGATATATATCGTCAACTTCGGGAGAGATACTCATTGACGGTACGGATATCCTTGAAGAACCTAAGAAAGCTAAGGCAAAGATAGGTTATCTGCCAGAAATACCGCCTCTCTATGTTGATATGACGGTAGATGCCTATCTCAATTTCATGTATGATCTTAAAAAGTGCAAGCTCCCGAGAAAAGCTCATCTCAAGGACATCTGCACTCGCTGTATGTTACAGGACGTAAGACACAGACTTATCAAGAACCTTTCAAAAGGTTATCGTCAGAGAGTAGGTCTTGCTCAGGCACTTATCAACAATCCGCCTGTGCTTATTCTTGACGAGCCTACAGTTGGTCTTGACCCGAGCCAGATAATCGAGATAAGAACCCTTATCAAAAAGCTCGGCAAGAGACATACAGTTATCCTTTCATCACACATACTTCCCGAGATACAGGCTGTATGCGACAGGATAATCATTATAAACAAGGGCGAGGTCGCTGCTGACGGCACTGCCGAGGAAATAGCCTGCAACATCACAAATGAGCATAAAATGGTGCTTCGTATCGAAGGTCCTACTCATACTGCTGATGACAAGCGTGAAATAATAGATGCTATCAAGTCTATAGGCGGTGTAAAGTACGTCCGCGCTGATATGGAGCGTGAAAAGGGCATTTACGATTACGATGTGGAGACAGACGGCAAGAATGATATCCGCCGTCAGCTCAACAAAATGTGTGCCGATAGAGGTTGGAATATCCTTATGCTCCAGCTTTCAGACCTTACTCTTGAGGACATATTCCTCAAGATCACTATGGACGAGGATATCAAAAAGAACAGCAAGAATGGCAGCAGTTCCAAACCAAAGATAGCTATAAAGCGTACCGAGAACGGCAAGCTCAGGGCTGTTCAGGAAGATGCCGGAGACGAGGCTGAGAAAAAAGCTGAGGATACACCGGCAGAAAATAGTGAAAACAACGGAGGTGAGGAATAATGTCAGCTATTTACAGGCGCGAAATGGGCGCATTCTTTACGTCAGGCATAGCTTATGTATTTCTTACTGTGTTCTGGCTTGTTTCAGGTATATTCTTCTTTACGGGCACTATCATGTCTAACACCACGAACGTGGCTTCTATGTTCAGCTCGATGTTCTATGTAGTAATGTGTCTTATCCCGATACTTACAATGAAGCTTCTCAGTGAAGAAAAGAAGAATAAGACAGATCAGGGACTTCTTACAGCACCTATAAGTCTGTGGGATATTGTCCTCGGAAAATATTTTGCAGCTCTTACGCTGTTTATAATCGCTCAGTCTATTGTATTCATATACGCATTTATACTGAATTATCTCGGCGAGATAGCATGGACTCCGCTCCTTGGCAACTATTTTGCCGTACTTTTCCTCGGTGCAGCTTTCATAGCTGTAGGATTATTCGTATCCTCACTTACCGAGAACCAGATGGCTTCTGCTGTTGTATGCCTTGTTCTGCTCTTTGTTATGTATCTTTCAGAGCTGCTCGTATCAAATTTCGCAAACGGAAAATGGTTCGAGAAAGGCATTTATAATCTCGTTACTTCATTAGCCTTCTATTCAAGATATGTTGAATTTACAAGGGGAGTATTCAGTCTCACCAGTGTAGTATTCTTCATCAGCGTAGCTTTCCTCTTCAATTTCTTCACCGTCAAGGTGCTTGAGAAGAGACGCTGGAGCTGATCTATTCATGAAAGGAAGGTTTTGATACAGATGAGTATAAAAGATACTGATGAGTCAAAGGTAAGCGGAACAGAAGTTACCGAAGAAGCTCCTGCAAAGAAGAACCACAAGAAGCTTAAATACGGTGCTATGTTCTATACTACCATTGCTCTCGTTACTGCTATAGTTGTTGTGCTCAATATCATGCTGGGCATAATGGCTAAGCGCAAACCTATGAAGCTGGATATAACTCCAGATAACAGATATGAGCTTACAGAGCAGTCGATCAATGCCGTAAAGTCACTGAAAAAGGACGTTGACATCGTTGTTACTGCTGAAAGAAGCTATTTTGAAGATCTCGGAAACAGTATCGAGAAAGAGTATGCCAACAATGGTATCATTATCGAGATCCCTTTTGAGATCATACCCGAGATACTTGATAAATACTCGGTATATGCCGAGCAGGGCGAAGGCAGCATCAATGTAAAATATGTCAATATGGATAAGGATCCTGACATCATAAACCAGTATAAGAAGAACTTTACAGGCGATATTGCACATAATAATATCATTGTTTCTTCGGGAGATAAGGTCGAAGTATTTACTGAGGCTGAAGTGCAGAATATGATCGCCCCAAATCAGTCAACACAGAGCCTGAATTTCGTTGGTGAGAGCACACTTACTTCTGCTATCCTGAATGTTACAGATGCACACCCTGTAAGCGTGGCTTTCGTAAAGACCATGAACGGTGCTTCTGTATACAATGCCGATAATTATTCTTATGTTATCGCTTCTTTCGAGGATAAGCTCCTTGCAAAGAACGGTTATGAGTGTACAGATATCGACATAGCTACAGATGAGCTTGATCCTGCCAAGTACGATATGGTAGTTATCTATACTCCTTCCGTTGACTTTACCCCAACTATCATCACAAAGCTTGATGATTTCCTTAAAAACGGCGGTAATTACGGCAAGAGCATGATATATGTCCCTGATCTTTCATCGACAGATCTTACCAATATCGACGAATTCCTTGCTGACTGGAGCATAAAGGTAGAAAACAGCATCATAATCGATGAGGAAAATGCTGAACAGTACGCTTCAAACATTATGGTCAATGTAAACGATCCCGACTCTGTTGGCAAGCTTTCTAACGAGAAGCTGCCTATCATCGCTCCTTTTGCAAGAGAGATCACATTACTGAAAAAGAATAATGAGGACGTTGTAAAGGAAGTTCTCAAATCATGCGACGAGTCTTATACCGTTGATATGAAGGATATGAAAACTGCAACTGGTGAAAAAGGCGCAAAGACAGTTGTAATGCTTTCACAGAAGCAGCGTACAGATCAGATAAAGACAATGACAAGCAGCGTCCTTGTAATGGGAAGTGCGGCAATGACAAGCAGCACATACCTTACACAGAGCACTGCATATAATAACGGCAATGTTGTCCTTAATATCATTAATAACATGACAGGTAAGGAAAGCGGCGTTATCGTTCCCGATAAGAATTTACAGCAGTCGTTTATAAGACCGACTCTCAAGGAATCAAATGTTATAAAGATCATCGTTATCTGGGTGATCCCGTGCATTGTTGCTGCTGTCGGTGTTATCGTACTGTTAAGGAGAAAGAATAAATGAAAAAACAGGCAAAGGGCATCATCGCTCTCAGCGCAGTCCTTGCGGCTATGCTGGGAGGCGGATATGCCTACATGAAGCTTACTCCCGAAGAAGGAAAGGGCGGCAATAACAACACTAATTCCACAATGGAGCTTATTGCTACTCAGGCTGTGGGACAGGGTACTGTCCTCGTCAGCGATAACGGCGATGAGAATGCAGTTGTAAAAAGTGCTGTTATCAAGAACAGCGAAGGCGTTCTTAATATAGTAATGAAAGAGATCCGGAATGATGAGGGAGAGACTGTCACTGTTTATACATTTGAAAACGGTGATGATATAAACGCGGATACTTCAAAGTTAACGTCCCTTATCAATGACGGAAACGGCTTGCAGGCAAAGGAACTCATTGCCGAGGGCTGTGATGACCTTAGTAAATACGGACTTGACAGCCCTGCCGCAGAGGTGGAACTGACCTATGAGTCAGGCAATAAGGTCAAGCTTTATTTAGGTGACGATACGCCTTCGGGTGACGCGACTTATTGTATGGTCGACGGCAAAAAAGACGTATATATCGTAAGTGCGGGAACTATCGAGGACTTCAAGAAAGGACAGAAGGACTTTATCTCAAAGGTCATGCTGGCAAAGCCTGAAAATAACGAATATCCTATCATTAAAAGTCTGAGGATACAGCGCGGCGATATGGACGAGGATATGCTTATCGAATACGATGATGCAAGCAGTGACAAGAAATCAGGCGGTACTTCTGCTTCACATAAGCTGGTATCTCCTGTAGAGAGCTATCTTGCCGTAGAAAAGTCCACAGATATCACAACAGGTATGTTCGGTCTTACGGCTTCCGGTATCGATGCTGTTGACTGCAATGACGAGGATATCAAAAAAGCAGGTCTTGATGCACCTTTCTGCACTGTAACTATGGACTGCGATGACGGAAACACATATAAGCTTCTGTTAAGTGAGCCGTTTACGGACGACAATGGCAATAAGTGCAGCAATGCTATGTTTGAAGGGGGAAAGGTGATATTCATCGTTCCTGTTGACAATGCTAAATGGCTTACTGTCAATCCGATAGACATAGTTACACGTCTGCTTATCACAAACTATGTATGGAACATCACCGAGATGTCTGTGAAAGACGCAGACGAGGATATAATGTTTATCATAAGTCCGAAGGATAAGGACAATATTCCCGACAGTCCCAAGTCGAGTGATTTCATTGTAAAGAAAAACGGTGAGGATTTCGACTCTGAAAGATACAGACTGTTCTATTCGTTCCTTACAGGTACAAATGCAGAGGAATTTGCAGTTGGTGTGCCTGTTCCCGACGGCGAACCAATGGCAGTTCTGCAGTATTATGATGACCATACAAAAACATCTACAACATATGAATTCTATGATGATTCTTTAATGCGTTCTCTTATTGTTATAAACGGGGAGAGCAAGTACTATTGTACGAAGTCCTATGTGAATACCCTCATAGAAAATATCAAGCGCATAGGCACAGGAGAGGATTACATTAAAAACTGGTAAAATTCCAAGGAGGTTATATAATGAACGCAAAATTCAACACATATAAGGGCTACCCTCTGGTAAGAAGCGGCAACGACATATACTACGGCTTTATGTCTGATCCTTACGTTATTTTTATTCAGATACTCGATACAAAAGAAGAAAACGGCGAAAAGGTCACATCAAAGGTAAGAGTCGTTCAGATGGATACCAACGAGCCCAACCCCCTGAAAGCTTTCGTTAAGAATACAGAGCGTGAGTGCGGTCTCTATGAGGCACTCGATATCGCAAGCGTGTGGCTTGAAAAGGCTCTTAAAAACTAAGACAGTATCGTGCTTAACGGTACGGGAATGATAAATTTCAGCCATAGCGTCTCACGGTCAGAGATGCTATGGCTTTTCTGTTGGCTGATATTTATTAGAGATCAGTGAGCGATATCATTGCATATTTTTTGCTTAAAATAGGCTTTTCCAGACTTCTTTAAAAAAATCTGAAATTTTTTTCAAAAAATGCTTGACAAATTGAAAATACTGTGGTATAATTATTTTCGTCGTCAGGGATAAGACACCTGAAACGACAGAATAAAGCAATGCGATGTGGGGGTTTAGCTCAGCTGGGAGAGCATCTGCCTTACAAGCAGAGGGTCACAGGTTCGAGCCCTGTAGTCCCCACCACATGGCCTCGTAGTTCAGTTGGTTAGAACGCCTGCCTGTCACGCAGGAGGTCGACAGTTCGAATCTGTTCGGGGTCGCCAACACGCTTCTGTAGCTCAGTCGGTAGAGCAGGGGACTGAAAATCCCCGTGTCGTTGGTTCGATTCCGACCGGAAGCACCATATAGAACGCAAATGCGTTCTATATACAATGCGGATTTAGCTCATCTGGTAGAGCGCCACCTTGCCAAGGTGGAGGTAGCGAGTTCGAGCCTCGTAATCCGCTCCATAGTACTGGGGTAATAACCTTGGTATTACGTAAATCCCGAAGCAATAGTTTCGGGATTTTTTAATTAATATGGGGGAATAGGGATAAATACTAAAAGGGGTAAAAAAATGGAAAAATTTAAAGCAACATCTCTTGTTCTGGCACTGCTCAGCGTTATTGCCTGCTTTACTGTGGGATTTTTTGACAGTATTACGAAAGACCTAATTCTGATATTCGGTTTCAGAGAGGCTTTTGTGGAATGGGTACTGTTCCTGCTGGTGCCGTTCTTCCTTGGAGCAGCTTCATTTGCGCTCTTTATTGAAAAAATAAAGAATGGCGAAAAGCATAAAGGGCTCTGGCTGTTCGGAGCATTTGTCTTGGTCGGTTCAGCTGTGCTCATGTTCTGTTTGTCAAAAGATGATGATATATACGTAAGGGCACACAAGGTTGTAAGTCCCGGAGGCAGACACTCTGTAAGCTACATTGCAAAGGATACCGGATCGGGTAGGAAATGCGTTTACTACCGCAGAGTAGGAACATTTACCTATGAGTATCTGTTTGCAAGCGATGAACCTGTTGAAATAGAGTGGGGAGATGCAATGCTTAATGTTGACGGAAAGCAATTTCCGTGTTCTCCTTATGATGACAAATAATATATAATTGTTGAGGCAGAATATGAAGATACTGAAAATAGTTTTATTGTTGGCGGCTTTGGTCTGTGTCGGCGGTGTATGTTATTTTGAAACTACCAATAGTGGTGTTGATGAGAAAACTCTCAGAGTTTTCTGCGGAATGCCTGAAAGCCTTATAAGTAATCTTTGTTTCATCGGTATACCGCTTTTTATCGGAGCAGCAGCTGTTATTTCCCTTGTGGAAAGGATACGCGCAAACAAAAACGGCGTTATAATCCTTGGATTTGTCGCTCTTATCTGCGGAGGTGCTCTTGGACTTATCTACGCCATTACAGGCGGTCACATCGGATACTTTATGCATGAGCTGGAAAGTCCTAATGGCAATCACTCTGTTTATTATGTGAGGAACAAAGAAACAGGTGATGTTGCGTGGCTGCGCAAGGGCAACGGTCACACGTATTACATTATCAAAAGTACGGATACAGGTGCTCTGGACGATATAGAATGGAAAGACGATGCACTGTCTCTTGACGGTGAGATTTTTGAATACGATTTGCTTGATAATATATCTCAAAAATAATTTCACTTATCTATGCAGCAATAATCTTTATAATTTTATGAAAAAAGAGGTCAAAAAATGAAACTGATAAAAGCATTGAAATGGTTATTCCTTACACTTGGTATATTATGCCTCACAGCAATGATATGCCTTATGATATTCATCGGTGATACCAACGAGCTTATTGCTATCTGGAAATTTACGGAAAGGTTCATGGTGAACGTACTTGCACTGGCTGCACCTGCTTTTTTGTGTCTGGGAACATTTATGGCTTTTTTACAGATATGGAAAAGACAATACGGCGGCAAAAGACTTCCGTCTGTGCTTTCACTGGTATTCCTCGGTGCGCTCGGTTTTTCTTTTCTCATTTTCGGTACTGACTGGTTGGGCGAGTCTCTTGCCAGCATGAAAAGCCCTGACGGAAAGCATACCCTTTATTATGTAGACGGAGAGAGCGAAGAAAAGGAAAGCCGTTCTGTATATCGCAAAAGCGGTATGTTTGAGTATGAGCGCATTTTCTATTCCGATAAGAGCTTCAGCGATTTTAAGTGGTCGGAAGACGGCGTTGAGCATAACGGACAGATCTTTAAATATTGATATAAAAAGTCCTGGAACAATTTTTTGTTCAGGACTTTTTCTTATGGTAATAATTGCAAAAATACCGCATAATATTATACTGTCGGCTTGGCAGTGTCTTAATTCCGCACAAAGACGGCTCTTTGTCTTTGTGCGGAATTACTATATACAAAATCTTATATAAATGTTATAATAAATATATCACATTCCGCTGTGCGGAGACTGCCCTGAACTGCGTTCAGGGAGCACAAATTCTTTAAATAAATGGGAATTTGCGCAACATATTTATTGAATAGGCATTAATAAATATAACACATTCCGCTGCGCGGGTATAAAATACAGGAGTGAGAAAATGGAAAAAGAAACACGATATGCAGTATTGATAGATGCAGATAATGTTGCGGCAAAATATACAAAATATATTCTCGATGAGGTATCGAACTACGGAGTTGTAACTTACAAAAGAGTTTACGGCGACTGGACGAGACCAAATCTTGCAGGCTGGAAGAATATGGCTCTTGACAATGCTATCACCCCTGTACAGCAGTACAGCTACACCACGGGAAAAAATGCGACCGACTCGGCAATGATAATCGACGCTATGGACATACTTTACTCCCATAACGTTGACGGCTTTTGCATCGTTTCCAGTGACAGCGACTTTACAAGACTTGCTATACGTCTGCGTGAATCGGGTATGCACGTAATAGGCATGGGCGAGCAGAAGACTCCGAAGCCCTTCAGTACCGCCTGCAACGCATTCAAGTACCTTGAGATACTTGCTGATGAGGATATCCAGAGCACTGTTGAGAGCGAAAAGCTCGAAAAGGTTGAGCTCAAGTCTCTTGAGACAGCCATAGTAAGAATAATAACCGAAAATGCAAATCTGAGGGACGAGATAAATATAGGCGAGCTGGGAAGCAGACTTCTCAACCGCTATCCCGATTTCGATGTGAGAAACTACGGCTATTCAAAGTTTTCACAGTTCCTCAAGGAATTTGACGGACTCAGTTTTCGTCAGGAGGGCAGCAGCATACTGGTATCACAGAAGACCAGCATGACTGACCTTGAAAGGATAGAAAATACTCTTGCGGCTATAGTCCGCACAAACGGCAGCAAAGGCTACAATCTTGGCGAGCTGAAAAAACAGCTCTGCGCAAAGATACCCGGATTTGATGTAAAGTCCTATGGCTATTCAAAATTCAGCAAATTCGTAGAAAATCTGCCGTCATTCAAAATACGGAACAACACAGTTATGATCACGGAGAACTGATTTGGGAAAGAAACTGATAACAGTTATCCTTTGTATCGTATGTGTCGGCTGTCTGTTCATGTCGTGGCGTTATATCAAACGCTCGGGCATCATGAAGAGCTATCCCAACGCTGAGTACCTCACAGCAGATGAAAAGGCTATGAGACCGATATACAGCCAGCTCACAACAAAGGAGAAAAGTATATATACTGCACTTTACCGTGGAATATGCGAGAGAAAGGAAGAGATACCTCTGCCCTATGAGGTAGACGGCAATACCTACTCCAAGATCTACTGCATACTTGAAAAGCAGGAAAGTGCATTTTATTATCTTGATTCTGTCTATTATACGGCTCAGAAAGTTCGTGATGCGAAGATAGCGTACAGAGACATAACAAGACCTCATCAGAAAGAACAGGATCTTGCAGGTGCGCTGGAGGCTTTCATGTCCGAGGCAGACGAGCTTACAAATGATGAGGAGAAAGCAAGATATATCAATGATTTCATTGTCAGGAAATGCCAGTATATAACAGGTGATGACAGCGAATTTGCGTCAACTGTCTACGGCTGCCTTGTAAGAGGTGAAGCGAACTGCGAGGGCTACGCAAAGGCTTTCAACTTGCTTGCAGGGAAGCTGGGACTTCAAAGCGTGGTCATAACAGGTACTACCGACAAAGGTGAGAACCACGCGTGGAATCAGGTGAAAATAGACGGCGAATGGTACAATATCGACGTAACATGGGCGGATACAGATGTTGTCGGAGAAACAAGACAGATGTATTTCCTGTGCTCCGATGCGGATTTCTCAAAAACGCATTATGCCGATGATACGTTATTCATGCCGTTTCCGTGCGTCAGCAATAAGTGGAACTATTATGTGAAGCGCGGACTGTATGCCGATTCGGTAGAGAAAGCGGAAGAAATAGTTCGCAGAGAATTGTCAAACGGAAACGGAACGATAGAGATACGTTTTTCAGATTCAAAGACTTACGAGAGATTCAGAGAGAGCTTCATTACAGAGGAAAATATCTTCAATCTTCTTGATGAATCTGGCTATGAATACAACGGAGAAGTGACATTTACGCTAAAAGAAAACGAGCAGGAACTCTGCCTTACAATGATGTTTACGTAAGAGTTGTAAAAATGTACACAATTCGGCAAATTACAACAGATAAGGTTGGCACAATTAACGTGTTGACATTTCATGGCAAACCTGCTATAATAAATAAGTCACCGCGAGGGAGAGACGCAGAAAAGTAAGACTGCTGGGGCAGCATTGGAGGCGTAAGGACGAAGCGGAGGGCGAAAAAAACAAATCGAAAAAATTTCCGAAAAGGTATTGACAAAGGAAATGATTTGTGATATAATATTAAAGCTGTCCTGAGAGGCGGTCGAGAGAAA
>NZ_FNWV01000012.1:852-85260 GCF_900108555.1 Ruminococcus flavefaciens | reverse complement strand
GCACTGCGGAGCTGTCTAAAACACTCCGCACACGAGCAGGACGACAACGCACTTTTCTATCAGATAATGTGCGTGCTGCACGGTGACGATTTCAAATATGACGGCGCTGAACTTGTGACGGACCTTTCCGATGTTATTTTCTACGCAGACTTCTCACAGGTGTTTGACCGAGACGCATCGCACCCTTACTATGCACAGCTCCAAGAGAAGGCTGCGGCACTTTTCACGAACAGAGGTGTGGAGATAGACTTCGGCAACGGTATGCACAAGTACGTTGCGTTTGAGCGCTCCGCAAGCATGAGCAGAAATGCTGTGCTGTCATTTATCCGTGAGGACCTTTTCTGGAAGGTCACAGAGCGCATTCGCCTCGGCATGGAGATAACCAAGTGTCAGCTCAGCAAGCTGTACGCATACAACGGACTTATGCTCTCAGGCGGCATTCGTGTTGATGGAATAAACATCGACAAGCCGCACAGAGTTATCGTTGTGGATAATCAAAAACACACTGTTCACGACACAGATGTTATCACTGTTGAAGACGATGGCAGCGACAATGCCGTTCGGAAGTATCATCGTGTTGAGCACAGGGAGAGTGTGGATATTCTCGGTTATGACGGAGAGGGCATTATCTCCAAGGAGTTCGCCAAGGTCATCAATAAAAAGCTGAACGGCGAGCATACCTCGTTTCAGATACGACTGCCGTACATCAAGGGAATGCTGCATCAGATAGATATTCACGACTTTTTCAAGAGCGCAGGAGTTGTAACGCTCACCGACATCTGGGGAGTTGAGCACAAGGTTGCTGACGTTGATATTATCCTAACCAAGAGTATGTTCAAGGGCTACAGTTGGCTCTGCGATAACAATATGAGCTGGGAGGACTATTGGGACGCATTCCGCAGATACAGGCACGCTCTGTACATCTCTGGTGTAAGCAAAGACAGTCCGCAGAAGTTCACGGAACTGAACTATCAATTTCTTAACACACTTTCAATGGCATCGGACGAGTTCCGACCGCTTGACCTGCCGTTATCATTTCCTGTGAATGATAACCGTCATTGGCTCACCAAGGAAACTGAACGTGAATACCACAGGCTTTGCACTGACAGGGAGTACCGCCTGAGCTTTTTCGCAGGCAGGAAGTATAGTCGAGGAAGCAAAGACTACTATCTCAAAAAGATACTGGAGAAAAATCCGAAGTTCATTGCAGAGCCTGTTTATGCTGACAGATTGAAGTCACGGGCGCAGGCTGTTCTGAAACAATATGCTCTCGGACGTCTTATCGTTGCAGGTGACAATCGCTATCTTTCCGCAGACCTTCTCGGTTTCCTGAAAGATTTTATACCAAAAAAGGCAAAGCGAAACACAAGTCAGCGCAACTTCTACAATGGTGCGGTGCAGAGCGATTTTGAGAAGAATGCTTTCTATGCTCCGTCCATGGCATATTCGCACAGCGAGGAGTGTACGCTCCTGCGAAATCCGCACATTTCCCGAAACGAAGAGGTTCAGCTGCAAGTCTATCCCGATGTTGAGAATATGCGGAAGTATTATTTCAGTCACCTCACTGACGTGGTTATGGTGAACTGGGATTCGCTGACTGCGGAGCGTCTCGGCGGTGCGGACTTCGACGGAGATATGATAAAAACTATCTCGGATCCTATCGTAAATCGCTGTGTCAAGAGAAATTCAAGGGCTGATACTCCGCTGTTGAAAATACCAAGTGCTGAACCTGTTATCCGTGATGCCACCGACTGGCAGGCGCGTTTTGAAACGGTCAAGAGCGCGTTTTCTTCTCGCGTGGGACAGATATCCAACGCCGCGCTTAACAGAAGCATAATCGCATACAATGAGAACTCCGACGACGAGCTCCGCGACAAATGCCGCGAGGAGACGGAAACGCTTGCTATCCTCACAGGTCTGGAGATAGACTCAGCCAAGAGCGGAGTGAAGCCTGATCTTACGGAATATCTCGGCACTAAGACTGTCGCCAAGAGCAAGTTCTTGAAGTACAAAAGCCTTCTCGAAAAGAGTGAGGGACGCCGTGCATGGTACGAGCCGACCTTCGAGGAGCAGTTCGAGAAGTTCTTCGCTGATACCGATTGGAACAAGGTTGACTCCAATGTGGAGCGTCTGCCCTATCTTGCGTATATGCTGGGTAAGAATACGACTCCTGTGGTTGACAAGCCTGCCAATGACAGCGAACTGTTTACATTTGCAGAAGATGAAAAATGGAAGGACAAGCTGAACGGCGATAAAATGAGAAAGCTGTCTGCTATTATTACCGACTATGAACGGTGTCTGTCACGCATCAGAGCCTGCGGTCAGCCGATAAAGGACAGACAGCGCAGAGGCGACATTCAGCGCATACTGTACAGCCGCGGTCAGGATCGTGAATACGACGCAGATATGCTGTATACCCTTTTTCAGGGTATACCCGCCGAGAGGATAACTGCTATCAGGCAGGAGCTGCAGGCTAAGAACTGGCACTTGACGCCCAAGGAACAGCGTGAAGATTTTCTCGCAGACTTGATACCTGAGCTTGAACGGTATTATCCGCTTTTCAGTGACTTCCGTTTCGGAGGTTACCGTGTTCTCATTGACCTCATAGCTGACATTGACGATGAAAACAACCTCACGGACAGGAAACGGCTTATCCGCGACGATGATTCGCCTGAGTTCATACGGCTTATGGAGGCTTTTCTCAATAAATCCGTGAATGCGTACTACCGTGACGCAGTTGCTGGCGAGTGCCGAAAGCTGATAGAAGCCGTAATGAAGCCTGACGAAGCAGTCAGGTACATAGTTGCTCTGGGCAAAAGAAAAGTGCTCTTCGATCTGCTGTATGACAGGATCGAAAAGCACGTCAGGAGGGACAAATAATGCTGAACGAAATTGAAGAATTCAAGGCTTACACTAATAAGCCTGTGTACAAGTGCAGCGGCAAGCGTGACCTTTCCTTCCTCGGACGTTTCAGCTTTGAGATGATGAAGGACTTCACGGGTCTGAGCCGTGTGCTGACTATTATCGCTCGGGGGTATATGTTCAAAAATGGTACTCCCGATGTGAACTTTGCACGGCGAGCTCTCTGTGCGTGGTGCAGTATTCCAGACAAAAAAACTGCCGCTCCGAAGGAGGAGTGGCAGTTCAGGACTGATTTTTGCGATTTGCATGAGGAGTTTCCCGAATTGGTGGATAAAACAGGAAAAGGCTGGTTTTACAGGCACGTTCACAAGGTTGAAAGGTTCATCACAAAGAACAGTGAAAACATGAGCAAGACTACTCTCTCCAACGCTGAGCCGCTGAAAACTAAATTTGATGCTGCTTGGAGAGATAAGGTGAAGCAGTATCAGGTATCGCTTTACTCGCCCGAGACCAAGGGTGCGTGGGTGCTACGGTTTGATGATGTACTTGCGGACGCTCTGGAGCTCGGACCGCTGGCGGATAAGACTTTTGCTTTCTCTGATGATGAAAAAGAGCGTATAAAGACCCTGCTGCCTGACGGTCTACCTTATGAGGTTGCGGAAACTGTTATCGCTTACTGCATCGCCAACAAGCCCGATGATTCGGACTATGTTATCCTGCCTGTTTCCAACTTTGATGCTTACTTCGGAAATACCAGTTTCAGCCACAAGTGGCTCAATTTGTTCCCTGACACCTTACTTGAACGGGATAAGCAGAGCTTTGGGGTGTGTAGGGTGATGAGAGCTTTTGCCAGATACGGCACACTTTGAGAGGCAGTTTGAATGTCAATGTAAAAAATTATAATTAAGAGTAATTAATTTATATGATTAAAAAGTATAGCTTTGTCTGTGGAAGTTGAATAACCTTTGGAGAGAAGTATGTACGCATATGCTGGTAATATCTTGCTTTTTTGACATATATGAAGTATAATATATTATGTAGAAAAAAATATTTTTTATAAATAGGTTGTTTGATTGTTTTCAGTGTTTCTTTCTCTAAAACCAATTTGGATTATGGCTAAACATGCATATAAATTCTCATTAACAACCAACAGAGTCAATGCATTTAACATTAAAGGCGGTGCGTATGTCTAAAATCCTAATTATTACATATTCATATGACAAAACGGTAGACTACATTATGAAAAAATTCAATCATAAAGCAGATTTTTTTCGTTTCAATGTAGATCTATTTTCAGAATATAAGGTTACTATATCTGCTGTGAACTGGGAAATAGCACATGGTAATGATACTATATCCAAAGATACAACAACGAGTATTTATTACCGCAAGCCTGCTTTTCCAGACACAAGTGAGTTTGAGATTGAATATAGGCGAATGATAAACAGCGATATTCTGGCGATAATATATGGGTTATCGCAGCAGTTATTTCAACTGTTATATGGTATTCAAGTGCAAAAGCAAGAGAATTGAAAACAGGTGTACTGCTCTATATGTTCTGGGGAGCTTCTCTCATGTGGCTCGTTGATGCAGTCGTTGAGTATATAGAGGTAGGCGCAGAGTATTTTGAACCTGCTGCAAAGGATATGCTCAATGATGCTTTCCTCGGCATATCGGTAGTTGCACTTGCACTGGTTGTATGGGTAGTATATATCCTCATAAAAGATCCGAAGCACACAGTAAGAAATATCCTTGCTGAAAAAGTAAGAAAATAAAATGAAAACGGCAGCTTAACGCTGCCGTTTTTCTATAAAAGATCATATATAATACATCAGATCAGAACTTGAACTTTTCAGCTCATTAAATCTGTCTATCAGATCTTTTAATGTGAGTTTTTCGGAAAAACTGCAAAAATAATCATTTATTGGCTTCCATAAACATTCATTTATTGCAGTATTGGCTTCAGATATCAGATTATCATTAAAAACAGTCAATGAAAGGAGCGAATTATCAAGTGCGTTTACTATTTCATTAAGAGTAATCTTTGAAGGCTCTCGTGTTAAAGTGTAACCGCCGCCTGCTCCTTTTACACTGCTTATGATATTTGATTGTTTTAGCAGAGGAATGATCTGTTCAAGATACTTAGCAGAAATATCGTTTCTGTCTGCAATGGCATTGACTTTGACTACACGTTCATATTGCGAGTTTACGGCAATATCAATAAGTGCTATAATTCCACATTCTACTTTGGTTGAAACTTTCATTAATTCACCTCCGTTATCATATTCTAGTATTCCGATTTACATACTAAGTATACCATAAATCAAATATCATATCAAGTATTTGAGTTATAGATTATTTCTATAGCTTTATGCTTTTCAAAAAGGAAAAGCTCCCGAACAACAATAAATGCTGTTTGGGAGCTTTGTGTTGATTAACGCTTATCAGCAGTCTTTTTTTCTGCGGAATACGCCTGAAACATACATTGCTGCTGCGCCAAGGATTATAAGGATACCTGCTGCGGCTTTTGCTGCAGCTAAGCCGAGAGAGTTCATTCCTGTCTGAGGAAGATCTACAGCATTGCCCTTTTCATCAGTGCCTGTACCTGTGAAACGATCTATTTTGTACTCAGAACCGTCATCAAGATCTATGACAACTGTGCCGTCTGCTGAGCTTGCTGTATTGGATACCTTAACATTCTTGCCTGCTTTTTTGCTGCGGTCAGCTGCTGCCATATCTGCAAGCTGCTTATCACTATAGCATTTGATCTGGTCTATAGTTTTTTCACCGACATATGTCAGCACATCCGGCTGAGCAGACGATCTTGTAAGTGTTATCTCAGTATCGGAAAGAACTGCTACGGCAGCTACTTCTGTCTTATCACTTGAGGTAAGTTCTACTGTCTTTAAGCCGATCCAGTTATACTTGATCTTCTCCTCAGAACCGTCCTCAGTATTGATAACTGTGATATTGCCCTTGCCGTCTATGCTGTAGTATTTCAGACCGTCATCTGTACTGCAGCTCCAGAGGCCCGGAGTAAAGAGATCCTTTATCTCGGGAAGAGCCGTAAGGTCTATCTTGTTTCCGTTCATGTCAAAGCTTTCTCCGCCGATAGGATCAACTGTGAAGCCCTGACCGTCCATGAACTGTATCATGTATTTGTTATTTTCATCAAATGATGCAAATGCGATCTCAGGACGAATTCCCGATATACGTTCGCAGTAGTCTGCCGCCATTTTTTCCATATCTGCTATTGTATATATCTTAACATCATCAGCACTGTAATTCGGCTCATATGTAAGTTTATACTTGCTTCCGTCATCAAATGTTACAGATAATTTTGTGAGACTATCGTATGTAACATTTAAAGTCGCTTCATCGTCCTTGCCCTTGTTGCAGATTATAGAAGTATCATTGTATTCTGCTGTGCAGTTCCATTCTTCGCCTTCTTCAGCAGAGTATACAATTGCTTTGCCGTCTTTTTTGAAGATGACATAATAGTGCTTTGAACTGAGATCAATATCCTGTGTCACACGATATAAGCCATTTCTGATGTACACAAATTTAACAGGCTTGCCGTCAGGATCAACTGCTGTATTCTCAAATCTGTCGAAAGAGGAATACTCAGCGATAACGCTGCCGTCCTTATCCATAAGACGTACGATACCCATTCCGTCTTTATCGTATGTTACCTCAGCTGATTCAGCCTTGCTCTTGCTGTGTGCATTGTGGTATGCAGTTACGATAGCTTTCATTTCGGGTGTAGTGATGTGATCGGCAATGCCAATACCGTCGGAGCCTGCAAAGTACATCTTCTCGGTAACGCCGTCATTCCATGCGATCACTGCATTTTTCTTATCTGTAAAGGATATTTTTCCTGTTCGTGTCTCTGATGATTTTTCGTCGGAGATCTTCATAGTAACAGAATCGCCCTTCTGTTCAAATGTAAAGCTCTTCTCGGGAGCACCGCTCTGATAATAGATATTTCCTGCATTGCTGTTCAGGAAATCATAGTAAACATCGTTTTCTCCGCCGTTCTTTGCCCACCATAATCCTGTTTTAAGATGTGTGATATCACGGCCGTCCGACATGATCTCGGTAGTATTGAACGCCTTGTCCATAGCTGCTACAAGATACTCATCAAGGTCTGTAACATCGTATGTAACAGAAACACTTCCGTCTTCGCCAACATATTTGTATGCAGGAAGGATATCCGAGAAGTCATACGACTCAATGATATCCTTTTCATATGCGTCAGCTGTTCCCATGATCGCATTTATAATGAGAGAGTCTGATCTTACAGGATTTCTGAATTCCTCAGGTGTACCATAACTCGGGATATAAATTGCGCTTAATGTACGGTCGATGTCTTTCATCTCTGTGAGCTTCGGGCTTTCTGCCGTATACTCCCCTGCAATTCCTCCATTGCCCTTGCCCATTATATAAAGTCCGTCAATATTCTTATCTGTGGAAGTTATCTCAAGAAGTTTTCTGCCTTTTTCTTCCTTTGTTTTGAGTTCAAGTACAGGTGCTGTTTTATCTATCACGATAGGAACTTCATATTTCTGTGGGTTCTTATCTGCACCTTCATAGTTGATATATCCTTCAATCACGCCCTTGTATGTGCCGTCTGCAAGATCTCCGATCTTAGTTTCGGAAAAATAGATTATCGGCATATACGGAGGCAGCAGAGAGTCGTCATCTGATTCTGATACCAACTTGTTGTCCTTATCATAGATCTTAATGCCTGAAGTGTTTGCAGCTCTCAGCAGAGAATAGGATATTTCAAGCTGTTCAGCCATTCCGTCCTTATCAGGAGAGAGATATATGCTTTCATTCTTGCACTCTGCGAGTGTAGCATTGTATTCATCATCAAAATAATGCTGAATTGCAAACGGTGACATGGCTACTTCATCTGCCGCCTCAGCAGGAAGTCTTCCGAGCAGCTTGTATAAAGCTTCAACATTAGCTGCAAACGAATCAGAAGCAGGTAATGTTCCGTCACCTGTCTGTGTATAAAAGACATAAGGTTCAAGGTCCTTTGTACCATTATGGAAGATCGGCACCTGTGCCCAGTCTCCGTAAAATCCCAGTACAGGGACAGAGATATCGCAGCAGTTTTCTGCACCGCTGAGTATGAGATATCCCTCAACAAAGAAACCGTTGGGAAAGTTTGCGCTGTGTGCTTTAATATCGTCAGCTGAAAGCTGTGCGCTGACTGTTACTTTTCTGCTTTCCTGTGCTTTTGCCTTCAGAAGAGATGAAAGATCAGCTGTGACACCGATATTGCTTGCTCCGCTGATTGAAAGCTGTCCTGATTCGTCCCCTTCAGCCCCAGCACCGTCCTCAGCTGTCAGTACCAGCTTTGCTTCCTTGAATTCAACGTCCTGATCGGTGAAGTTATTGATATCAATATCAAAACTGAATTTATCCGTGATATTATCCTTCAATTCCACCTTGGCAAGACCGTCCTTGCCCGTGAGGATAACTCTGTCATTCAGCGCATTTTTCATATTCACAAGTCCTGCGCCCTGACGTCTCGGACTCTCATATACATCTCTGTTTGAGAAAAGTGCGGCAGAGTTCATCATAAGATTCTTGATGAATGCTGTCTTTTCAGCACCTGTGAGCTCCAAGCCGTTTTTCCTGAGATACTGATCGAATACAGCAGCACAGCCTGCAACATATGGTGAAGCCATAGAAGTACCGTCAAGCTGCATTATCTTGTTGTCATATGCGGCAGATGAAACTGCACCGCCGATACCTGCGATATCAGGCTTGAGCGTAAGATCTTCTGCAGGTCCGAAAGAGCTGAATTCGCTGATGCCGCCGTCAAGCGGAGTAGCTATGCTTAATGTACTGTCCAAGCGTATCTTTTTGGACTCAGCCTCTTTCATCTTATTTCCGTCATTCATTGAGATAAACACAGACGGGAAGTAAAATTCGTCCATTGCCATTGTAGCGAGGCTGTCTTCTTCAATGTTGTTGCATACGACCATTGCAATAGCTCCTGCCTGCTGAGCATTGACTGCCTTTTCCACGAAGCTTAAAGTTCCTCTGTCGATAAGAGCTATCTTTCCTTCGACATCTTTACCCTCAAAATCCTCGGGCGCACCAATGCCGCAGTATACATATTCATATACCTCATCGCTCAGATAATCGCTGAGTTTACTGTTGTCGCACTCATTGAAGGCGATCTCATCATCAATGCCTTCTATCATGAAACACGGAACACGGCAGACAGAGTTATTGGCGGAAGCAACACATAATGCCTCCTTAAATCCTGACGGCTCGCCAATTGTATGAGTATCGGGTGATGATGTATCTATATCACAGTACTCTCCATGTCCGTTAATGTTATTGCTGTCGTTGCCTGCTGCTGTAACTACTACGATACCTGCATTATCGAGGGCTGCAATAGTATTCCTGTAAGGCTCATTTTCAGGATCAGCCAAAGCACTTCCGAAACTGAGATTGATAACATCAGCTTTGAGCTTTGCAGCATCTTCCAGAGCTGCAAGGACTGCATCTGAATCAACCGCACTGACAGACATTCCGCTTATCTCATCAAAATGCATCTGTTTGAATACCTTCATCATTACGAGCTGAGCGTCTTTTGCAATACCTGAGAGTTCTGCGCCATTGTCATCACTTATCTTATCGCCTGCTGCAATACCTGCAACGTGAGTACCGTGATATTCCTTCATATCAGCGTATTCATACGGTGTATCATCGGCATAGTCAATTACATACGGCAGCTTACTGCTGATATATGCCTTATCGGGATCGATCTTTACATTAAGATCATCTGATACGGCGATTATATCGTCCTTTGTGAGTTTGTTCTCCTTTTCATCTATGGGAGCAAACATACTATGAGTGACATCAAATTCAGAGTCCAGAACAGCTATGACCTCGCCCTCTCCGTAGTAACCTGTCGTCTCTCCGAAATAGTTGACTTCGCTGAGTTCGGGTGCTGTGTAGAGCTGAGGCTTGATCGTGTTCACAGTCTTGACCTTTGTTACGCTTTCTACCCAGCGGCATGACCTTGCTTGATCCAGAAGATTTTCAGGCAGCTTGCACGAAAAGCCGTTCATGAGAACGTTATAGTGATAGCCAACCTCAAGATCAGGATAGAGGGTCCTGAGTGAGGCTTCTGCTTCACTGCTTATCTGACGGAGCGCCTCAGCCTTTTCATCTGACTCGGCAGTATCAAGGAAATCCGTTCCCTGTTCTGCTGCTTCTTCTCCTGAAAGCAAAGCTTCTCCGCTGAGACTGATTATGACAGAGACGAGATCATCGGATTGCACTGCTTCGTATTCAGACGCTGCTAATGCAGCTGAAAGTCCGCAGTTAAGTACTGATGCTCCGCCGATCATCGCAGCAGCTGTCATGCTTAACAAATGGCGTGTAATGTTCTTCATTTTATCATCGATCCTTTCTGATTAAAATGCTGTAGTAAATACAGTGTTTACGTAAGTTGAATTTGTGAATTACATAAGCGTGTCCTCCTTTGAAAATGTACTATGTAGTTGATAAAACATTATCTGAGATATGTTTATACATCTTTAACTAATATCCGATCATTCCGTATCTATGCCTGTTTGTACTGTGTCCTGCAGGTCTACGGGTTTAAAATGATAGTATTCGATACCGAGTTCGTATTCAGTATCTTCGCCCTGTTTTTTCAGCATTATCTTGTTCTTATCGGTATTATAATATTCGGTGAAATCATCACAGCTATCCAGCTCGATATTTGCCGCTTTTTCAAAAGCTTCAAGATCATTAAGGAACTCTCCACACTCCAATACGCCTTTATTTACCCTGTATATCTTCACATGATTATTCATGTTCTCCTGATCTTCACTCCACTGATAATTACATACCACCTCAGGTGCAGAGTCATTTTCAAGATCAGCAAGGAATACGGAAGTCTTATCTTTATATCCTGTAAATTCTACGAATTTCTCTCCTGTAACATCATTGATAAAATAAGTATTCTCTATATCGGAAGTAACGCTTTCCTTACTGATATGCCAATTTTTAACGCCAAGCAAATACCCGGTATTATCCCTAATATAATACGGATAGAGAAATGCGGGACTGAATGAATAATCCTCTATTCCGAGTTCATACTCTGTATCAATGTAGCTGCTTTTAAAAATAAACTTATTCTTTTCGGGAGAATATTCATCTGAAAAATCTACATAAGAAGATAAACTGATATCATGTTCTTCTAAAATATGCTCATAATTATTAATAATTTTTCCTGCCTCAAGCATTCCGTCTCTGAGTCTGTACACTGCAGCGTGATTATTATTCTCTCCGTAGACTACTGCCCTAATATGATTACAGATCATCTCATCAGTTCCGTCATTATCAAGATCTACGAGATAAGCATATTTTTCACCTGATTTTATTTCAGAATAAGCAAATTCATTGCCTGTATCATCGTCTATGAATGTGATCCTCACAGAATTGTCATATTCATAGATATCCTCTTTTTCAATATGCCAGTTGCTGATACCGAGAATAGTACCTTTATAATCATCGGTTACTGATATAGCCGCATATGAATTTTCAACGCTGCCTGACATAGTATCGGTTTCCGAAATATCATCTGTATTTTTGTAGTTTTCCAGCTGAGAATTAAAATATACACCGCCCGTTACAACTATTGCAGCTGCTGCCAAAGGCAGAGCAACAGAACATACCTTTCTCCACACAGGACGGTGATACGGCTCAATATTATGTACCTGTACGTCCTCATAATAGTCTGCATCATTTTCTATACGTCTGAATATCTTTTCAGCCTCTTTATCATCTACTGCCTTGTATTTACGCGAAAGTACTTCAAGCGTTTTCATATCACAGTTTTCAAGGATTCTAAGATCTAATTTCCTGTTCATAAATAACTCTCCTTCAAATCACTATTTCATTGTCCGAAAGTAATCTGCGCAGCTTTTTCAAAGCCCTGCTGTTGCGAACTCTTATCATTGCAGGTGAAAGTGAAACAAATCCTGATATTTCAAATGAGCTCCGTCCGTAGTAATACTTCTGTATTATTATAGTTGAATCGGGTTCGCCGAGACTGTCTATAAGTTTCAATAGCGTTTGGCGTATTTCTTCTTTTTCAGCGGATTCGGATATATTTTCATTTGACGGAAAAGCATTGGTATTCTCATCATCCAATGAAATGCTGTTTTTGTTTTTGCAAAGCTTATGGTAGTATGCTGCGGATCTCCTCAACGCTACAGTTGAGATAAATCCCTTGATATCATCGTTTTGATTTGGTTTATATTCATATGAATCAAATACATCTTTAAAAATGTCACTTACACATTCATCTACATCTTCGAGGCTGCCGCAGCTTCGCAATCGGTTGAATGCAATTGTATAAACGTAGTTGAGATATTCGTCGAATAAAATGCGCTGAGCTTTACTTTTATCAGTTACTAAAAGATCACGGTACTCGCTTTGCTTCAATATTTGTTTCCTCCTTTCGCATTTCGTAAAAAAGCATTCATTATATATATTTACATTATAACATAAAAGTGTAGCATATAAAAATATATTTTTATTATTTAACCAAATATTTGTTAAATTTTTCCAATTGTAAGAAAGCGAAAACAGAAATCTCATATTTACCCGATACCAAATAAAGTTTAAGTCTTTATTTTTAGCACTAATGTTAAATAAACGATCATCAGTGCTTATTATTTAACGTAAATACGTTGTTTTGTTTTACGCTCATTAGCACAAAAGCATCATGTTTATTAAGTAACATATATAATTATAGTCAAAATAATTGCACCGAAGCATTTTTTGACCAACAGTAATCATTATAATACCATTATTATTTAGATACAGTAAACATATTGCTATACGGGTAATCATTTATTGCTGTTTTTTGACCAAAAGTTGCTTTTATAGCCATATCATCTTTACTTTCCATGTATTTTAATGTATATTAAAGTCAGCGATAACTTACAGCACACACAAATAAATTTATATATTTTTGTGCATTATTCCTTGCGTTTTGTCTAAGGAGGGATCATAATTTCACAAAGTGCAAGCCATTATCCGGAGAGGAAATTTAATTAAATAATCAGGAGGGAAATAATGACTAAGCAAAGATGTTCAAAAAGTTCAAAGAGTATCTCTTTAAAGCTGGTAAAGATCTTTACTGCCATAACTCTTGCATTTTCTTCATTCGTCACTTCCATGCTCCCCTTTTCATTATCAAATACTTCAGCAGCATACGATAAGATCAAAATAATGCCGCTCGGCGATTCCATAACCTACGGAATGGCTGATGAGGGAGGCTACAGAAAGTACCTCAGTTACTTCCTTCAGCAGAACGGATACAGCAATGTTGACCTTGTCGGTCCTGAGGGAAAGGACAGTGCCGCCTTCAATTATAATGGTAAGAGCGTGACTTATGACGATAATCATGCAGGCTACAGCGGCTATACGATCGTTAATATGCAAGGCGGCTGGATGGGACAGCTGAATGGTATCCTCGAAACAATGCAGGGCGGAGATTACATTAAAAAGTATTCTCCCGACATTATCCTGCTCCAGATCGGTACTAACGATGTCAATAACGGACACGTTACTGACTCGGAGGAGCATCTTCACACACTTCTCGACTATCTCAGAGAGAAAATGCCGACTGACGGAAAAATATTCCTGACGACAATTCCCGACCTCGGCAATTCGGGCTGGGGCAACAACAGCAGTAAAAACGGTGATATCGCAAAGTATAACGAACTCGTGAAGAAAGTTGCAAACGAATACAGCAGCAAAAACGTTATATTTGCAGATATCCACAGCGTAATAGACGGAACGAAAGACCTTGCGGACGGAGTTCACCCCAACGCAGGCGGCTATGAAAAAATGGGCAAATACTGGTTCGATACGATCAAGCCATATCTAAACGGCACAGTTACAACTACTCCTGAAGAGCCCACAGAGCCCACACCGAGCAATACGGAGATCATACGCGGAGACGTTAATTCAGACGGAGTTATCGACTCTCTTGATCTTGTAAGGATAAGAAAGGCTGCTCTTGCAGAAAAACCCGACTCGGACGCTCTCAGCCGCGGAGATATCGACGGCGACAAGGATATCGACAAGGACGACATAAAGCTCCTGTCGGATTATATCCTCGGAAATATCAAAGAGTTCCCGACTGTAACGGCATCTTCATCTCCTCAGAAGGAATATCCTAAGAGTTATGACTTTCCTGCCGTAAATCAATTAAAGAGTTCAAAAGACGTTCCCGATCCTTTCATATTCATGGACGGCTCAAAGGTAGAGTCTGCGGACGACTGGTGGAAGCGTCAGAGCGAAATAAGCTGTATGTATGAATACTATATGTATGGCAAGTGGATAGACGGCTCTGATGACGAAACTACTTACAGCATAAACGGCAATAGCATGACTATCAACGTTAAGCGCAAGAGTACAGGCAAGACAGCTTCATTCAAGGCAGTTATAAATCTTCCTAAGAATGTTCGCCATGAAGGCGGAGCTCCTGTTATTCTTGGTATGCACAAGGGTATTTCTGAAAGCACAGCAACTTCAAATGGCTATGCAGTGATCACATACGATAGTGACGGAATGTTCAGCGCTCCGGGAACTGCACAGGACAACAACCAGCATAAGGGTGCTTTCTATGATCTCTATCCTTATGGAAGGAACTGGGACGAGCAGACTGGTGATCTTATGGCATGGTCATGGGGAATCGGCAGGATACTCGACGCTCTTTACAATGGAGCCGCAAAGGAACTGAACATCAATCCTGACAGCTCTATCGTTACAGGTGTTTCAAGATACGGTAAAGCCGCTTCTGTCTGCGGAGCATTTGATACACGTATCAAGATGTGTGCTCCTTCATGCTCTGGTGCAGGCGGTCTGGCACTGTATCGCTACAGCTCCGTCGGAAAGACCTATGACTTCTCCAGCAAGGGCGGATCTTCATCTTATACATACAAGGAGAACGAGCCCCTCGGAAGCTTACAGGCTTCAGGCGAGCAGGGCTGGTTCAACGGAAGATTCATGGAGTTCAGAAATGCCGAACAGTTCCCAATGGATCAGCATATGCTGGGATCTCTCTGCTGTGATCCTAACAGATATCTGTTTATAATCGGCTCATGCGAGAGCGAAGACTGGGTAAATGCTCCGTCAGTATGGATGGCTTACCTCGGTATGAAGCACGTATGGGATTATGTTGGGCTCAGCGATCATCTTGCTATAAATATCCATAAATCAGGTCACGCAGTCATAGCAGAAGACGTCGAGAAAATGGTACAGTATTTCGATTATCACGTATACGGCATAGAGCCTAAGATGAACCTTGATGAGCTTAAAACATCTGTCTTTGACCTTCCAAAAAACAAGGACTCTTATCAGGATACGTTCACATCAAAGTGGCTGTATTGAGGTCACATTAATTAAGGCAATATCAGAAAAAATGATCTGCACTTTTTGATTTTTAAAATTTACTTTTTGGGTTTTAAGTAAGGGACAAATCAAAATATAAAAACGGCACTCTCGAATGATCGAAAGTGCCGTTTTTTGTTCATCATTTATGTATTGTAAAGCATGATAAGCTATGATATAATAGTTAAAAATAAATAATTTTTATTTCTGCTTTGACTTTTCCGTAAAAAATGGTACTAATAAGTAAAGGATCAAATTCCACCCCTGAGAGGAGGGTTCCCGTATGGATAACGGTGAAAGTAGCTACCGCCGTTTCCTTGCGGGCGACAATGAGGGAATGCGCGAGATAGTATGCGAATACAGAACAGGTCTCATGCTCTATCTGAACAGCTTTGTCCAGAATATTCACACGGCTGAGGAGCTGACAGAGGACACTTTTTTTGAACTTATGACAAAGCGTCCTAAGTTCTCGGGAAAAAGCTCTTTCAAAACATGGCTGTACGCTATAGGGCGTAATACTACCGCTAAATATCTCAGAAAACACAAAAAGCTCAGTGTCGTTCCGCTGGAATCACAGGAATATCTTGCTGATGCAAAAAACGTCGAAAGCGATCACATAAAAGCCGAACAGAAACGCAAGGTGCATCAGGCTTTGCACCGATTGAAACTTGAATACCGTCAGGTACTGTATCTTGTCCATTTAGAAGGATTCAGCAATGGTGAAGCTGCCATAATAATGAAAAAATCAGACAGGCAGATAAAAGCTTTACTGTATAACGCTAAAAAAGCGTTAAGATCCGAATTGGAAAGGAGTGGCTTTGAGTATGAAGAATAATGATGAGATGTATCAGAGCTTGCTTTCCAGATATGACGAATATCAAGAGAAGAAGAAAAAACGGACACTATTGATAAAGCGCACTGTCCCCGTCTTAGCCGCCTTCGTGCTGGTCGTTGGCATAGGACTGAGCTGCTGGAAGCATTTTGGCAATATGAATTCTATCCCAATGGTATCCGAAACTATAGACGAATCTATAATAACCGTGACTACCAACGCTGACAATGTAACTACTGAGGTCACGACGCAGGAGCAGTCAGAAACTCAGACAAGCAGTAAAAATGTGACTGTTACTACAGCTGTAACTGCTTCAAAAACTACAGCAACAGCAGATAAAGTGCAAACAACAACTATTGCTGCACCTATAGCAACAAATCGCAGTACTGCACCGACAACTGCAAAGACTACAGCTATAAAAACGTCAAAAACAACTAAGACGACTGTAACTGTTACGCATACACAGCCTGCAACTTCAACCACAGATGATGCACAAAAGGAAAAACCGTCAAATTCTACTACTACAGATATTATACAAGAAGGTCCCGGCGTTGCAACAACTTCTTCATCAGTTGTTAACCCCGAACCGAGCTTTAATGCTCAGCCGATCATTTTTAATAGTGCTGACGAAGCTATAGATACCATTAAGCAGAATGATGTCTCCTCATATGCCGAGGAATATCGCAATGCCTACCGAAAAATGTTCGACAGGTTAAATAATGACGGTGTTGTTTATCGTCCTGTAACAGATAATACAGACGAATTAGAGCAAAAAGATACTGTTATTCTTCTGCCGAATGCTGCATATGAAGACACAGGTATCATGTACAAGGTGGTTTACAACGGAAATACGTATCAGGTATCATTCAGATATGCCGATACTTCTGTTATAAAAAGTCCATACAACGTTCCAAAGTATCTCTACGACCGATTTAAGCGATCGATACATGATGAAGTCGTTGTGGGACATCAGACCTATAGCATAATTTATTCAAGCGATCAAAGTCAGGTAAGCGCAGCATTTTTCATTGACGAAGAACACTATTTTTACACTTCCGCATATACCACAAAAGATGAGCTTATCGCATTTTTAGAGCTGCTTGATTACGAAAGCGTAATTCTATAAATGAAAGGTATGAGGTGATCTTATGAAAAAGAAATTTATGTCGATAATGCTTGCAGCGACCTGCCTTGCATCAGCTTCACTGTCAGACGGAATAGCTGCATATGCTGCCGACAGTACTGCATCAGCTGTTACAGTCAAAGGCGATGCCAACTGCGACGGAGAAGTTGATATGTCCGATATCGTGCTCATTATGCAGGCTCTTGCAAATCCAAACAAGTACGGTGAAAGCGGTACAGCAGAAAGCCACCTTACTGCACAGGGCAAGGTAAACGCGGATATGGACGGTGACGGACTTACAGTAGGCGATGCACAGGCAATACAGAAGATGCTGCTTGGTATAACCGACTCTACAGTTAGCAGTAAACCTTTGCCTACACAGAGGATAGTATTGAACTATGAGTCCTTCTGCAAGCCTGGTGAAACGCTCAAAGTCGATGCTGCAATGGGTGACAGCTACTCATATCATGAAGAATGCGGCGGCTATCCGACTTTCGATACTCCCGGTCACGCCGAATACGGAATAAACGCCTGCGATCTCGGTACATATAAGAAAATAGATAATTCCCCGCTTATCATAAACGGAGAAAAAAGCGAATACAAAAAAGTGTATACAAAAGATGATATGAAATCCCTTGATATCAGCCGTAAATACGATGACTATGCTTCATATCATCACGAAACTGCCGAGATAGATTTCTCCAATTATGAAATAGGCAGCTCGGGAAACATAGACTTCCATTTCTATTGGATCTATGATGAAAAAAATCCATATGATGCATCAAGTAAATATTCTGGAATGAGTACAATAATCGGCTTCTATGTAGGTGAAAAGGCAATTGCTATCGGCGCAAGTGCTGATGATGCAAAGCTCAGATATATCGCTGAATACGGTGCTCAGTCCGATGTACAGTCCTCTCTTGGCGATATCGTATCAATAAGGACTCCTTACGATCCTGCTATGAGCAATTGGTCGGGTATCGGCATTTTACTGGAATTTGATTCTCCCGAATATGATATTTCCCTCGAAGCCGCTGACGGTCACTTCACATACTGGGATACAAAAGCAGGAAGCGGACCTATAAAAAATATGGGCACAACATATGAAATAGGCAAAAACGGCTATATTTTCTGGACTCCCGATGACCTACGCTATCCCGAGAACTATGAAACAGCGATAACTGTTAAGGGCACAAATGGCGATAAGTCCGTTGAGCTTGGCAAGATATATGTAACTCAGGGCGAAGGCTCAAAGCTTACTGCTTCACTTGAAATGCCTGATACCTCTCCCCTTACTCCCGTGACTCAGCCTATCGGAGTAAAAAGCCTTAATGACGCTGTCATTACTATCGCCAATTATGATCTAAAGGATTATGATGAACACTACCATGACAGCTATAAGCAGATGTTCGCAAGCTTCAAAAATGAGGGATATATCTATCATTTCACAGAAAAATACGGTGCTGAAAAAATACAGCTGAACGGAATGACTCTTATGCCGCGCATGAGTTATGAGGACATCGGCATAATTTATAATGTGAACTATAAGGGCAAGAAATACCAGATATGCTACTATCTGAATGACTCAGATTATGCTTCGGCAAGCTTTAGGGAATACTTTGACAGCAGACTGGGCTTCAAGGTCGCAAAAACTATTGATGATATGTACATTATCCTTGATAACGGCAAAAACGATATAAGTGCATTTTTCAGCATTGACAGCAGTCATTACTGCAAGGTAAGAACATTCGATACCGAAGCTGATCTTACAGGTCTGCTCAATGTTTTAGACTGCGAAAAGGTAAGCCTTGAAAAAGATATTACTCCTTCCGAGCCTACGACAATAGGCTTCAACAGCTATGAGGAATATACAAAATATATCGAGGAAAACGACCTTGCAAACACGATAGTTACCTATGATCAGCTCACTCAGTACGGAAAGTTCGTTCAGTTCTCCATAAACAGTCACTGGATGTACGATAACACTTTCTCACTTTTCTACATATTTAATGATGGTTCAGGAAAGACCTATGATTTGATAATAAATGATCGTCCGCATTATTCAGAAGATTACCTGGCTTATCAAAAGCTTACAGATGTTCAGATCAACAAATCAGATATGAGAAATGCCGATACAGATGCAGATAATGCATATTATGAATTTGACGACAAATTATACATTTATACAAAAGGCAAACTTTCTCAGATAAAGTGGTTCGATGACAAGCACGTTTATATACTCACAGGTAATCCATTGCTTGCCGATTATCCAAATGTGAATAACACTTATATGGCTAAGCTGCTTGACCTCAATTCATCTGATATCGACAACTCCGAATATCTTATCGGAAATGAAAGCGTAAGCAGTGCTGCTTCTACAACTCAGAAGCTCGTGCTGAACTGCAATTCTTTCTGCGAAAAGGGCGAAGTTCTCGCAGTCGATATGGCTATGGGAGATATCTTATCACGCCAGAAGTATTCCGATTATGATTCCGAGGGCTATCCAAATTCAGGACATCACGAATACAGCATCATGGCTACCGAAAACTATAAAAAAATCGACGATGAGAGACTACTCATAAACGGTGAAAAAAGCGAGTACACCAAAGAGTTCACAAAGGAAGATATGAGGACACTTGATATCAGCCCTAATATCGGCTGTTACGACCTTTATTACCACGAAACAGCTGAGATAGACTTCTCCGACTACGAAACAGGAAGCACAGGCTGTATCACATTCAGATTTGGCTGGAAAGCAGACGAAGAAAACTCGCTTAATACCCCAAGTGATTTCACAGGCATGGAGCAGACAATGTATTTCTATGTAGGTGAGAACGGTGTCGGTATCAGCAATAACGGCCGGGAAGCTGCACAGATAGCTTATGAGGCTAAATCCGATGATGACATCATGTTCTATGACTCCATATATGTTAAATGGAACGGCAAGGAAGTAATGTCAAACCTGTATGAAAAGCTCCGCAAGCCAAGTGATGAAGTGCTCGCGATAAACTTCAAGCTTTCAATGAGCCCTGACTATAACTTTGTATATAAAGGCAAAAAATTATCGGAGTACGCAAACGCTAATAACAGTGAGTACATGACAAAGCTCCGTGATCTTATGGGATACGGCCCTACACTGAAATACGGCGAAATGGTCTACACAACAGGTGCTCCAAACGGCATGAAATGGACTCAGGAATGGTATGAGGACAGAGTTGAATACTTCGGTGAAGAGCTCCTTTCAAAGTATATCGTTGACGGAGAATTCCTTGAGGAAGAGCTCAGACTCGATATCAACGAATTGATGAAAGAAAACCGTATCGCAAATGACGAAGCTGAAAAGGCTTATTACAGGTACATAGCCAATGAAGCCGTAAAGCAGCTCGATAAGCAGGGTATCAGATATGAGTACATGAACGACCCGAAGCGTCTTGTGATCTATGTAACTTCGGAAGAATTCAAGGCACTTTCACTTGATAATGTTGCAAGGTACGGACTTGATATTTCCGTAGCTAACGGCTTGGGTGTTGACGCAATAACCTGAAAACTGTATTACGATCGCATACTAAAAACTTATATTACCCAAAACGGCAGCGAGGATATTCCCCGCTGCCGTTTTCATGTCTTGCATAAAGTGCATTTTTGACATTATATCAGCCTGTTATCAGCTTACGCATAAAGCACAAGTCAAAAACATCGATCACGTTATCCTGACATAGATCACCGTTTTTCCAGTTTGCAAGTTCGCCGCTTCCGAGAAGAAATTTCTGCATAGTTACAAGATCGGCAACTGTGAATTCTCCGTCTCCGTTTACATCGCCGATGACCGCTTCTGCTCCGCCGATCTCCGACTCGGTAAGTGCGCATTTATATATCTTTATGTTGTCGATACTTCCCTTGAAACAGCTGTCATCGGAATAGTAAGACTTTCCGAGATAACAGCTCGTTCCCGAACCCATATCAGCTATCTGACCGTGTGTTTCCGTTGTGTGCAGCACTTCCCTGCCGTCTAAATACAGCTTTGTATCCGCACCGCTCACAACAAGTGTATAGTTATGCCACTGCGTACCGTCAAGGTCATAGATAAGCTCTGTTTCGTCACGCCATGAGTCTGTAGTTGCAGCAAATCTGAACAGCTCCTTTGCCACTCTGAAAAATACATACTTCTCATCATTTTTTCCTGCGGCAAAGGTAAAGAAATTACCCTCTGACTCAGACTTTATGTCCATGCTCACGGTATAATCGCGGCAGCCGTCAAGCATACCCAGAGGAAATTCTCCGTATGTATCATCGCTGCCGTCAAGGTACAGTACCTTTCCTTTCTGAGAGTCCTGTTTTACGGAAGCTCCGCCGTTAAGCGAAAGATTTCCCGTACCGTTCTCAAAATCAATATCAACATAGGGCTTGGCTTTTTCAGCTGAGCCTACAGGAGTTCCGAACACCTTGACCTCATATACCGTAGGTGTATACCAGTTATTGTTGGGATTGTTCTGGAGCGTTGCATTCTGTACATTAAGACGCACATACCGTGCCTTGCCCGAAAGCATATCACTGTTAAAGCCGTATGTCTTGCTTACGACCTCGCTGTTCTTATCAGTGTGGTCGAGAAGCTTCGTCCAGTTCACACCGTCAAGACTTCCCTCAACTGTGTAAGTGTAGTAGCCCTCAGAGCCCTTGCAGATATACCACGAAGTCTGGATATTTGAGAGTTCGCACACTCTTTCAAGATCTACCTGCAAATAGAAAGGCCATTTCTTATAATCGCCGATAGCTGTGAATGAGCTTTGATACGAGCCGTCAAAGGCTTTGGCAGGAGAGTTTCCGCTTTTGGCTGCAAGTGATGATGAAGCAGGTCTGTCCTGAGAGAGAAGCTCCCCCTGCTGTACAGGGTAAAGCTCACCTGTTGATGTATTGTACTTAAAATACGGACAATAATCATAGAATGCAAAGCCATTGTCAAAATACAGCGGACAAAGGGTAGTTCCGCTTGTGGACGAAGCTCTCAGCCAGCGGTATGCGTGCATGAGGTAGTTCTTATCCTGCATATTCACTATCCAGCCCGACTGCGATGAAAAAGTTGATGTATTACCGATACTGCGAAGCTCGCTCCACTTGCCTTTCAGGTCTTTTGTAACGCTGTAGGCTCCGCTGCTTGGATACCAGCCTGCTGCCTGAGAAGTAAACAGGAAGTAGTATCCGTCCTTCTTGATAAGGTTAGGGAATTCACGATACTGATCCTCAAAAAGTGTTGTCACGACTTCCGTAACATCGCTGTAGTCATCGTTCATGCGGAAAATATACATGGTGGCATTTGCTCCCTGTCCTTCTTTGTTGGCGGCAGCTATCAGATAGCCTGCTCCGTCATCATCGAAGAATATAGCCATATCGCGCACCTGTATGCCAAGAGGATTGTATACATGATGAACTGTGAATTGTCCGCCCGGTGTACCTGTGATAACAAGTGCTTTTCCGTCGCTGTAACCGCTTGGCTTTTCCCAGTGCGCCCATACTACCACCTTGTTTTTCTGCGGTATATAATCTATATGCACAGACTCTATCTTGCAGCTTTCCAGCGCAGAATTCTGCGAACTGTCAGCTACATTGCGCTCATTCCCGAAGCGTTTGCCGTCACTTGATGTAGTCTCGGCAAGATAGATATCGTCCTTGCCGTTATGCTTTTTCAGCGAGTAGCTATAGTAGGTATTCCCTACTTTATAACCGCTGGTATCATAGACGAGATTGCTGCCCTTCTGATTGTCGTAGGTGCTGAGTCCCGACGGAAGAACACAGGGAGTAAGCGACTTCACCGAGGAGTACACTTCTTTACCCTTAGACTTGACTCCGAGCTGATAATAGTAAGTCGTTCCCGTCACCATATCATCGTCCTCATATGAAGTTCCGCTGCCCTCATAAACGGATACGAAATCATTTTCGGGATCTGTTGAACGATACAGCGTAAAGCTGTCAGCCGATAGAGTAGTCGCCCATTGCAGTTCCGCATGGTCTGCATTTTTTTCGTCCGAAATACAGAACAGATCTCCAACAAGACCTATCTCGTCCGAAACTGTGACCGAAGCCCTGGCTGCATGAGAAGTTCCGCTCTTTGCGAAGCTTCCCATAGTCATCAGCATTGCAGCACTGCATATGACTGCGGCAGTACGTTTAAAGATACTTTTTATGCTGAATGTATTTTCCATAATATCACTCCTTTTCAGTTTTTTGACTGTCAAGCTTATTATAACATGATAAGTATATTATTGCAATAAAATGTCAGCATTTTATTAAAGGAAAAGCCGTATTCTTCACGAATACGGCTTTTTGAAGTTATTCACCAAAGATGAATTCCTTTAAGGAGATAATGTCACCCTTAGCAATTGAAACATATACATAGTAGCAGAGAATGTAAGATGCATCAAGGGCATCTATTTTGCCGTCCCCATTTACGTCATATGCTTCCTTCTGTTTATCGGTCAGCGGAACTGTCTGTGAAGTTGAATTCTTTGCATATATCAAAAGGATAATGCAGGCGTCAACTGCATCGACCTTTCCGTCACCCGATGCGTCGCCCAATTCGATATCAGGCTCAGTTGTTGTAACAGGTGTACTTGTTGTAGTTGATGTGGTGGTAGATGTTGTTGATGTAGATGTGGTCGTAGTTGTTGTTTCTGTAGTCTCAGATGTTGTGGAAGTTGTGGTCGAAGTCTCTGTGATCTCAGTCGTAGTTTCTGTAGCAGTTGATGTAGTCGAAGATGTAGTTTCAGTAGTTGTACTTGTTGTGGTGGTTGTAGTGGTAGTAGATGAAGTGGTTGATGTAGTGGTTTTGCTTGTTGTAGTTGTAAAGTAATCTTCACCAAGGAATCTTACCTTACCGTCAATTGACTCATTATTTACGCCGACAGTAACATTTTTTTCCCAGTCTGCTCTTGTACTCGGATAGTAAACATTCTGTATTCCTTCACAGCAATTGAATGCATTATCTGAAATAACTGTAACTGTCTTAGGAAGATATACATCTTCAATTCCAGCCATTTTATAGAATGTGTGCTTAAGAAGCTTTTTGCCTCCTCCCACAGTAACATCTGTAAGCGATTTCGGTATCCATCTGCCCCAGCCGTTATCTTCGCTTAGAACAAGGAAGTTTGTAGTTTCATCTTCGTCGAGATTAACTACCTGTTCCTCATCGAAGGCTGTAATATCGGTGGCAATGATATCCTGCACAGCCTTTGTGTACCTGCTGAGGGTATATGCTTCTCCAACAGGTCGATTCATCTTGTCAAAAAGCTGAGCCTTTACAGCGTAATACTGCGGAAGCTTTGAGGTATCAGCCTTGACCCCGCTGTTGATGAGCTTGCCTGCTCCAACAGAAGTTTCAACACTAAGAGTATTTTTTGAAGTCTCATCATCAATGAACGAGACTACGATCTTAGCATCAGCAGATTGAGTAGATGCTATCTGCACCAGACCTGTCTCGCTGTCAAATTCCAGAGATGTAATCTGGAACTGGTATTCTTCGGTGTTTGCAGCAAGTGGATCAGGTACGTCGTTTTTGGCAGCTTCACCCTTGAGAAAGCTTCCCAGCGAGTTTGTTGATCTTACATCAAATTCGCTTGAAGCATTTTTCGCTTTCTCTTTAGCTGCCTTTGCTTCGTGACCGGCACGGTATGATTCCTGATTTGGCAGAACAGCTACAGTACATATCACTGCACTTAGTACGCCTGCGATTAGTCGGTTCATAAGCATTTTTCGTCATTCCTCATTAATACATCAATTGGTATAATATACCAGATATATATTATACTTAAAAAATACTGCTTGCTAATAATTTTTTGGTCAATTTCAACCTTTTTGTACCATAAAATGCGATAGTTTAAACAGGCTTTTTAACTTATAAACAGGGCAAAACGCGATATAAGTCAGAGTCGTCATTTTTCAGTGTCAAAGGTATATAGAAAATCATATAGTCAACTCAAAAACAGGTCAAAAAATAAAAAAATCCCACATATCCATACCCTGTGGGTACAGACTGTGGGAGATCATTTTTCAATTATTTCCGCAAAGACAGCTTTCAGCAGTGAAGTATCACCCTGAGCAGCCTTTATCGTTGCAATAGCAAGCATATCCGCATCACATAATGCAAAGTCGATATCATGATCGGCATTTCTGACAAGCAATGTGATGAAAAGCCTTAACGTTCTTCCGTTCCCCTCACGAAAAGGGTGAAGCATATTCAGCTCGTGATACAGCTCCGCTATCTCAGAAACGAATTCATCATATTCCATGCCGCAAAGGAGATCCTGCACTTTCAGGCGATCAAATCTCAACTTTCCAAGCCTTTCAAGCTCATTATGATCGCAGAAAACCGTGCCTTTTTTCGAGATGTTTATAGTACGTACAGTGCCTGCCCAATCGTACAGATCACTGAAAATAAGCTTATGAAGCCCCTTGTAGAAATCAAAATCCACATCAACGAATTCCAGCTCCTTTTCAGCCTTTGCAGAACAAGATGTAACAATAATGGATTCCGCTTCACACAGAAGCTCCTGCTCTCTTATTTCAAGCTTATTGATGAGGACAGTCGTCCCCGGGTAGCAGCTGTCCTGACACCCTTCAATGCTATATACAGCCATTATGACCTTTCTGCGCATTTCTGCGCAACTATCTTTATAAGCTTATCGTGTGAAAGTCTGTTGTCAGCATACTTTTTTATCAATTCAACCGCTTCCTTGCTAAAGCCCAGACCTTCCATTTTGGCGGAAGCGATCTGATTTTTAACAGCCTTTTCAGTTGTAACACCGTGCATTCTATCAGCTCCTTACTTTCACATTATAACCGAAACAAATATCATTGTCAATAGTTTATTATGTGCAAATGTGCGTACTTTGACTGACTCTCATATATCACAAATGTGTCAGATGTAAAACGGCTCTGAACTATGCTTTTTTCAGCATATCAAAGAGCATATGTAACGCGCAGGCAGCAATTAATTACAGCATATTCACCAATCTATCGCCTGTCGGATTGTATAAAGCTACAAATAATTCCATTATCCTGTTTAATTCACAAAATGTTATCAAATTCTTTGCAATTATGTGATAAAATATGATTATGATGCTATATAGAATCGATAATAAGATTCTTTTTCAAAATTGATCTGTGAACCAAACAGGGCTTAAATTTTATCCCTGAATAAATTTTCATCTTGGGGGGACTCATTGTGGGGACTATAGATTTTGAAAACTGTACTCTTGAAAATGTAGTTGCTTTTGTGACTGAGGAAGTTGACTCTATCATTGTAGTCGACGGAAAAAATGATAGATACAAAACCATTGTCCGAAAAGGTGTGTTCGTTGATTTCATAGAAGAACAGGGACTATATAAGGACCTCATTGCCAAACTATGGTATCACTTCAACAACAGTTCAACAGGTGTTGTGGAGGATTATCATGTCTTTATCCCTACATCGGGAAAATTCATCGGCAAATACAGCAAAAGATTAAATATCGAATGTCACGGCGTGCCTCATGTTATACAGATGACGATATATCCTACAGCTCAGGAAGACATATATATCTTTATCCTTGATGAACTCGACGGAAGCCAGTACGTTGACGAAACTCTTACAAACAATAAGGTCAAATCCATTCAGAATACATATCTTTTCTCAATGTACGTGGATATCGTACAGGATACAACAAACAGTATCAGCGTTACGGAGTTATCCGATGAAGTAATGAATCAGCAGCTTAAATATTCCGAATGGCGCATGATGATCGTTAATATGATATGGCCTGACGATCAGGCTCTGTTCCTTCAAAGGACTTCCCCCGAATACCTCAAGAAGAACCTCGCTCCGGGCAAGACCTCATCATATGATTGTCTTATGATGAATCTTGAAGGAAAGTACATATGGGTAAAGCTTATTTTCTCCCGTGCCGAAACCAACAATGACGAGGATTTCAGATTTGTATTCATGGTACAGGATATTCACGATAATACAGTCGAGCTTATGTCCACGCTGAAAAAATACGAGGAACTTGCTTCAAAGGACACTCTTACTTCCGTATACAACCACGGACGTATCGAGACCGAGATACGCAACGCCATTGAAAGCAAAAAAAGGAAGCAGCAGAATACTTCCATTATGATGATAGATATTGACTATTTCAAGAGCGTAAACGACAGATTCGGTCATTCTGTCGGAGATGCAACTCTCGTTCGTTTCGTTAATACTATCTTAGATATCATAAAGGCTCGCGGCGCAGTACTGGGACGCTGGGGCGGAGAAGAATTCGTTGTTGTACTTTATGATGCCGATGCAGAAAACAGCTTCAACTTTGCCGAAAAGCTGAGAAATCAGGTCGCCGAAACAGATTTTGAAAATGTCGGACACATAACCTGTAGTATCGGTATCACACAGATAGATATAAATGACGACTTCGGAAACGCATTTGACCGTATGGACAAAGCGGTATACGAAGCAAAATCAGCAGGAAGAAACTGCGTAAAGGTCATATAAACAAAAGCCCCTTTTGAAAAGGGGCTTTTTTCATTACTATAAAGGATAATTAAGTATTTACTTTGCGGCTTTTTTCAGTGCTGAAAACACCTGCTTCTGTACGGGGAAGCGCTGCCTTTTCGGAACATCTTTTTCATACTGATGCATAAGTTCTTCCGCATCTGTCTTATCGAGCATTCCGATAAGCTCTGTAGTAAATCCGTGAACTGCGTTCATCATCCAGTAAGCACTCAGTGACTCATTAAGTTCCGAGGGCACATGATAGATATATCCCAGTACTTCACGTATCTCAGCCGAAGAGGGGCTGCCGCTCCCGAAGCTTTTAAGCTCTGCTTCAAGCTTTTCCGCAAAAGCGTCATGGCAAGGATCATCTGAGATCTTTTTCCCCATACCGAAAAGACCGTCACCTATTTTCTTCTTGCTTTCAAGCTCTTGTACCTGCGCGATATATTCGCTGTAAAGCTTTTTTACCTCAGCCATGCCCATAAGACTTTCCCCTTTCAGACAGTTTTGCTCTCGGCTTCATCGATTTCAGAACTATCCTCTTCCTCAACTGCTTCTGCCTCAACGGTTTCATCATCAGCTGTATGATCTTCTTTGATCTTAGCTGCATCAAGATCAATAAGAAAACGTTTTCTCGAATAGATAACAAACGCTATGGCTGCTGCCAGAAAAACACCGCCTATTATCCAGCACAATGTCTTGCTCATGGAAGTATCCTCAGCCGATGATATCTTGAAAGCAAGATAGCAGATATAAAAGGCTACTATCATTCTCAGTCCGGCGGACTTATAAGCTTTTGAACGCTTTTCAATGTCAAATTTTACTTCGTTCATAATTATTCCCTTTCACATAAATGCAGATTACGGCCCGGAGTCCCCATGACTGCTCCGAGCCGTATTATTAGCCTCTTAACCTGCCTTACCTGTCTTCTTGTTTGAAACAACGTCAAAGATAACAGCAACGAGAAGAACGCCGCCCTTGACAACATACTGCCAGTTGTTGTCAAGTCCCTTGATTGACATACCCTGGTTGATAACACCGAGGAGTATAGCACCTACCATAACTCCGCCGACTGTACCGCTTCCGCCGTATGCAGAAGCACCGCCGATGAAGCATGAACCGATAGCGTCCATTTCAAATGAGTTACCTGTATCACCGTTTACAGAACCAACACGTGCTGCAACGAGGAGACCTGAAAGACCTGCAAGTACTGACATAGATGTATATGCCATGAAGTAAACCATCTTTGTATTGATACCTGAAAGCTTTGTAGCCTTTTCGTTACCGCCGACAGCATAGAAATGACGACCGAATGCTGTCTTGGAAGTGATGAACGCATAGATACCTACAACTGCAAGTACCCAGATAGCCATTACAGGGATACCCTTGTAAAGTGAAAGCTTCCATGTGTAAGCAAGTACAAGAGCATCAATAACGAGTATCTTGCCGAACTGTGATATAGCAGACTCCTGCTTGTAGCCCTTCTTAGCCTTCTTTACGCGCTTGAGAACAGTTACTGCAATAAGAGCAACTGCAATGATTATACCCAGAATGAAAGCAGACCACTTTTTATCAGCGGTATCTACTCCGGGAACTTCGATATAAGAAGTAAAGATATCAAGGAATTTCTTGCCTACAGTGCCATCTGACTGAGGGATAGCGATAGTCTTTGACTCAAGGATCGCACGTCCGAAACCTCTGAACAGGAACATTCCTGCGAGAGTACAGATAAACGGCGGTATATGTACATATCCGATCCAGAAACCCTGCCACATACCGATAAGGCATGAGAATACAAGACAGAGTAAAATAACAACTATCGGATTAAGATTATGTTTGGTCAGCATTTGCGCGGCTATAGCACCTATAAAGCACACCGTTGAACCAACTGAAAGATCAATGTTACCGCCTGTGAGGATACACATGAGCATACCGCAGGCAAGCACCAGAACATATGCGTTCTGTATCAGAAGATTTGAAAGATTCTGGGGATAAAGAAGTCTCTGTTCCGTCCACCAGGCAAAAAATATAAATACCACGACCAAGGCTATGACCATGGTGTATTTCTTTATGAATGTTTTAACGTTCATATTACACTCCTTCGATCATTAATTTTTGTCGGAACTAAGGATAGCAGACATGATCTTTTCCTGCGTAGCTTCAGAAGCAGGCATCTCTGCGACCATTTTTCCTTCGTTCATAACATATATACGATCACACATACCAAGCAGCTCGGGCATTTCCGAAGATATCATAACAACTGATTTGCCCTGTGCCACAAGTTCATTCATAATGCAGTATATCTCATACTTTGCACCTACGTCGATACCTCTTGTAGGTTCGTCAAGTATAAGAACTTCAGGATCTGCAAACATCCATTTTGCCAGCAGCACCTTCTGCTGGTTTCCGCCTGAAAGGTTTCCTACTGCCTGCTGTACGGAAGGAGTCTTAGTTTTGAGCCTTCCCTTGTAATCCTCTGCAACAGCATTCTCCTTGTCAACGTTTATGATGCCCTTGCTGCACACCTTTTCAAGACGTGCCATAGTAGTATTTTTTGCAATACTCTCAGACAGTATCAGACCATTGCCCTTTCTGTCCTCGGTAACGTATGCAAGTCCTGCTTCGATAGCGGAACGGACATTTTTAAGCTCCATGTCCTTGCCGTCTATTTTTAGCTTTCCGCTGATGCTTGAACCGTATGATCTTCCGAAAATAGACATTGCAAGCTCGGTACGTCCTGCACCCTGCAAGCCTGAGAAACCAACGATCTCACCGCGGTGGACATTGAATGATACATTATCAACTACCTTCTTTTCGGTATAAAGCGGATGATGAACTGTCCAGCCGCTAACCTCCATGCCTATCTTATCGCTGACATTATGCTCGCGTGACGGGTAACGGTCGCTGAGTTCACGTCCGACCATTCCGCGAATGATACGAGCTTCATCGATATTATGCTCTGCATTGTCGATAGTCTCGATAGTAGAACCGTCACGGAGAACTGTGATCTTATCCGCAACATATGATATCTCATTGAGCTTATGGGAAATAATGATAGAAGTCATGCCCTCTTTCTTAAAGCCTAATAAAAGATCGAGAAGCATTTTTGAATCTTCTTCATTAAGTGACGAAGTAGGCTCATCAAGTATGAGCAGCTTAACGTTCTTGCTGAGAGCCTTAGCGATCTCGACCAGCTGCTGTTTACCTGTACCGATATCCTTTATAAGGGTAGTAGCCTCTTCTTTAAGACCTACCTGACGCATATGCTCGCCTGCTTCATGGTAAGTCTTGTCCCAGTCGATACCAAAGTGTCCCTTCTGCTCGTTGCCAAGGAACATATTCTCACCAATGGAAAGCTCGGGGATAAGAGCAAGCTCCTGATGTATGATAACGATGCCCTTTTCCTCGCTGTCATGCAGTGTCTTGAACTGGCAGGTCTCGCCGTTATATACTATATCTCCCGAATATGAACCATAGGGATATGTTCCGCTGAGAACATTCATAAGTGTGGATTTACCCGCACCGTTCTCACCAACAAGGGCGTGGATCTCGCCCGGTCTTACTTGAAGATTAACATTATCAAGTGCTTTTACACCCGGAAACTCCTTTGTTATCTTTTTCATTTCAAGTATAAATTCTGCCAAGTATATCCCTCCTTCACCCTGCGAAAATGGCTATTTACCGTTCGCAGATGACCTGAAAATTTAGAAAAAGGGGCGGGCATAGCCCGCCCAGAAAGTATTATTACGTTATTCGTTTATCAGGTCGTGGAAGCTGTTGACTCCAGATACTTGTTAGCACTATCCCACTGATAGAGACCTGTGTCTACAAGCTTATCCAGGTTATCCTTAGTGATTACATAAGGAACGAGGAGGTATGAAGGAACAGTCTTTACACCGTTGTCATATGATGATGTATCATATGTTGCCTCAGCAGAAAGTGAGTCAAGAAGGCTTGCATCAGGTGTCTGACCTGAAAGGATAGCCTTTGATACTTCAAGAGTAACGCCTGCTTCATCGCTTACGTTCTTATATACAGTCATTGACTGCTTGCCGTCAACGATATTCTTGAGGTTAGCGATATCGCCGTCCTGACCTGTAACGATAGGAACATTCTTACCGTTATAGTCTGAAGAGATAGCCTGAGCTACACCAAGAGCTGTTGAGTCATTTGAGCAGAGGGCAACGTCAAGCTGTGTGCCGTCTGAGTAATATGATGCAAGAGTATTCTGCATATTAGCAAGAGCTGTATCTGTTGACCACTGTGCTGTAGCAACCTGCTCGAACTTCTTCTTGCCTGATGGGATATTGAGCTTTCCGTCGTCGATATACTTCTTAACTGCGTCGTATGCACCGTTGAAGAAGAAGCCTGCGTTATTATCAGCAGGATCACCTGCTGTGAACTCGATATTGAAAGGACCTGTAGCATTATCAAGGTCAAGAGCCTCAACAACATACTCGCCCTGGAGCTTACCTACTGTGTAGTTATCGAATGATACATAGTAAGAAACAGCGTCTGTGTTCATGATAAGACGGTCATAAGCGATTACAGGGATACCTGCATCCTTTGCATCAGCAAGTGTCTGAGAAAGTGTGCTTCCGTCGATAGCAGCGATAAGGAGAAGGTCTACCTTATCAGCGATCATTCCCTGGATATCGTTGTTCTGCTGGTTATCGTTGTTGTCTGAATACTTCAGCTCAACAGAATAGCCTGCTGCCTCGAACTGTGACTTGAGGTACTCACCGTCACGGTTCCAACGCTCAAGAGACTTTGTAGGCATTGCGATACCTACTGTCTTTCCGGCTGCACTATTGTTGTTGTCAGCACCTGCGTCAGCCTCTGTAGCAGCATCGTCAGCCTTAGTTGTTGCTTCTGCGTTGTTGTTGCTGTTGTTATTAGTACTTTCATTAGACGAACTATCTCCGCAAGCAGTGAATGCGCCTAACATTACCAGTGAGCTTACAGCAGCAAGAAATTTTTTCATTTTCATTTGAAAATTCCTCCTTTTAAAATGTTAAAATTAAATTGTTAAAAAATTGTTGCCATTCTTTATTTTATAACGATAGCCGTTATAAAATATTTTACTCTCTTTTCTTTGAAGTGTCAATATGTTATACAAGCATTTTGGCGGATTGAATAACATCGCTCAACAATTTATATGCATAATGACAATCGACGCTTCATTCGGTCTTTCTTTCGTGTTACAGATATATAAAAATCGCGCGTTTTATACAAATGGTATTCCATTATGTGTACTCTGTCTTTCTATATAGTATAAACGAAGCACGGCTGCCCAAGTGGACAGCCGTTTAAAAAATTTTTTATTTACTTAAATCCCCGACCTTATGGAGAAGGAATTCCTGTATGCGGAGAGCGTCATTATTTGTAATTCCCTTTGATGATTTATCAACGTCAGCGTTGACTTTTCCCTGCTCCGTAAGAGCGTATTTGTCGCTTCCGCCTACACCGTACTTGTCAGGATTTGCAAGTGACTGCATTATGAGCACAACATCGCCCATGTCAACTGAATCATCACAATTTGCGTCGCCGCTCTTTGTAGGTTTCAGAACTTCATATGATACAGTCGTCGTAGTTGTAACAGAAGTCATTGTAGTTGAAGTAGTTGTTGCAGCCGAAGGCTCGGATTTTACGTTATCTTCAAAGAATGACATATCCCATGCAAGTGCTGCCTGCCATTGAGGAGTCATAGCATTTACGGAATAAGCCTCTACAGAGTCGGCATATTTCTTCTGCGTACCGCCTCTTTCGTTATATTCAATAAGAGTTGATTTTGAATAATAATCGCTTATCAGACCGTTTGCTCCGGAAACCATTACTCCGTTGGGAGCTTTTGGGTAACTGTTGTTCAGCTCATTGAGCCAGTAATAGCTTACCGGATCATTTACATGATATGAACCGTAGCCTGTAACATAGGATATACCAAGAGCATTTCTTCCGAAGATGTAATTCAGTGCATTCTCGGCATAGTTCCTGAACGTCTCATCTCCCGTAGCATCATAAGCATAGGAAAGAAGTACCGCATTATCAGCCATGATCGCATTTGAACCGTATTCATAGCCTATAAAGAAATCCATGACATACGGGATATAAAAATCTCCGCAGTATGGTTTATACGGTGCTTCCATATAGTTGTTTTTCGTATCCTTTGCAGCAGTATCAACGATATTCTTCGCAGCCGCCTTGATATTCACGCTTATTTTCTGCTTATCCTCTGCACTTACATTATCGCTGAGATAAAGCGACAGTGTTCCGAGATCGGCAGTATTTTTCTCATCGAAGGTATTTAATGAATACTGATAAAAGTCTGTTGCGCAAAAGCCTGATGTTATACCAAATGCATCATCAGTATCAATTTCTTCATTTTTCCCCTCATAAGCACTGAGAGCATCATAGTACTCCTTATCACCTGTAGTTGCAAAAAGCTCACAGGCTGCCCAGTAAGCCTCATCTCTTACACTGTAATCGAGAGAGCCCATACCTTGATCAGGGGTAAATGCAGTATCATTTTCGGACCGCGTACTCCTATAAGAAGCAACATCCCATTGTTATCGGTAAGCCATTATCGACTCCCACGCTGCCTTGGCATTTGCAAGACACTTCTCGGAAAATTCCTTGTCTATGCCCTTCCACAAACGCGCAGCCTGAGCAGCACAGGCTATCATATCAAATGTTGCAGCATAAGTCGGCGGAGTGACAACACGCACTTTTTCTAACTTTTCGGGATTTTTATAGGTCTCTCTGTAATCATAAAAATAAGCATTTTCTACATTATGATATACAAAATTTGCGTATTTATCGCCCCATATGCTGTCCTTTTCGGGATCTACCATCATTTTGAACATGAATTCAAGCTCATATCTTGCTTCATCAAGAACATCAGGAGCAGCTTTACCTGTAGTCTCGTTTTCGGGGACGTTCATTGTCTTGCCGTCAGCCCACTTATCAGCAGTACCGTTTTTCAGTGACATTTCATACATATTCTGGAGAAGCCATACCGTATTCGCTCCTGCAACAATATCCTTTGTCATAAATTCATCAGTATACCAGCCGCCCGAAACTTTAAACGGTGTTTTTTTATCAGCTGACGATTGATAGTAATAACTGTAAGACTCATGCCATTCCTTCTGCAAATACGCCTCATCAGCCCAATAGAAATCCTTATGTGCAAGCTTTGCCTTATTCTTTTCGTCATCACATGAGGTGATATACTTCTCCTCGATATCTATGCCCGAACGTGACTGATATAAAGAATTCATTGTATCACTGAGGACACTTTTATATATGTTATTTCCTATAGTAAATTCATGGCTGATGAATTTTTCATAGCTCCTGCCTGTTTTCTTATTAGTATAAGTATTTTCGGCATCGTCCACACGGATAGTATATTTTCCCTGAGCCGTCACCTCGGAAAAATCAATTATCTGACAGTATTCTTCCGCCTCCGTATCAAATCCGAGAGGCTGTGTCTTGCCCTTGTAAACTTCATTTCCTTTTTCATCAAGCACCTGAAAGTCCATGCTCTTCTTTTCAGTGCTTGTTGCATATGCGGCTCTTTTCACTGAATAAGGATAATATCCCAGCTGATTGAGTCTTACATCGCTTCTTGGATTAACTACGCCAAGTTCGTCCTCCTTATCCCAGCCGCAGGTTATTTTGTCACTATCGGTACACTCCCCACAGGTCACACATTCCAAGGACATATTATCGAATTTGAGCACAGTATCAGTAGGAAAAGCTCCAAACTGCCCGTACTTCCATGAACGTGCAAATTCAAATCCCCACACTGCATCATCTATAGTCTTTTTAGCTGTAAATGTTGAGTCAAATGAATTTTTGCCCTTTTCGATCTTGACCACCGTCCATGCTTCAGGGAATGAGTCTTTATTATTCCGCCATATCAGATCACCGGAGTCATAAACAAAATCATCATCTGTCATGTCATATAGAGAATCTATATATGTATCGAGCTCGCCCTCTTCTGTTGACTCTAACTCCCAGTGTACTTTATAAGTATGCCCCTCTTCGAGATGTATTTTTTCGTGTCTGAACTGTAGATCTGAACGCTCACCGTTTCCATGACCGAGTATCTTGATATTATACGAACCGTCCTTAACATCATACGAAGCATCTGCCACCGAATAAGTCAAGACTCTCCATGGTTTGGCGATACCGTCCTCAAAATCGCTTGTTCCGACACACTGTACTGCCGCCGCATCAGCTGTATCCGCCGATACATTTGCAGGTATCAGTGAAAACATCATCGCCGCCGCTGATACCGTAGCAGTAAGCTTGCTGAATAGTTTTTTCCCTCTCTTTTCATGTTTTTCGTCCTCCTCATTGTTGAATAATAGAATAAAATATAGTTATGGTGCTTCTATTATTATAGACCATTTTCCCAGTTATTTCAATACTTTTGTGCAAAATAGTATCCACTTCATACAACAGTGCTCCCACTTGAAAAAATCAGCGGCAGATGTTATAATAATATGAAAAAGGAAAAAGGTGGACAGCACTATGGCAAAAATAATGATAATAGATGATGATACACATATAAATGATATGCTCTGTGAAGTCCTGCAAAGCGAGGGCTACACTGTATCAAAGGCGTATTCGGGTACAGAAGCACTGCTGCTCCTGTCAGGAAGAAAGCCCGACCTTATACTTCTTGATCTTATGCTCCCGGGACTCAGCGGCGAAGAGCTGCTGCGCAATATAAACGGTATCCCTGTTATCGTAATCAGTGCAAAAACAGCCACTTCTGATAAAGTCGGGCTGCTTCTCGGCGGTGCTGCCGACTACATCACAAAGCCATTTGATATTGATGAGCTCCTTGCAAGGATAACCGTACAGCTCCGCAAAAGCCGCAGTTTATCGGAAGGCGTGATAAGATGCGGAGAATTGCAGCTCGATACCGACTCTCACACCGTAAAATACGGTCAGAAGGATATAAAGCTCACAAGAACCGAATACGCTATATTGAAGCTTCTCATGCAGAACGAAGGACAGGTAGTCGCAAAGCTCACTATACTTGATAAGATAAGCGATGATACTCCCGACTGCACCGAGGACTCGCTGAAAATACACGTTCATAATCTCCGCAGGAAGCTGAAAGCCGTATCCGATACCGACTACATATCAGCCGTATGGGGCATAGGCTTCATGCTGAAATGTTAACCATATCTTAACTCATTCCTTAACCGTTTTCTTAACCATTTGATGCTATAATGGTCTCAGAAAGAAAAAAGGAGGTTCTTATATGGACTATGTACTAAAAACAAATGCCATTTCAAAAAAGTACAAAGACTTCAAAGCACTTGACGGACTTACCATGAACGTGCCAAAGGGTTCTATATACGGATTTGTAGGCAGAAACGGCGCAGGAAAAACTACGCTCATACGCACGATATGCGGACTTCAGCCGCCCACTGACGGCACATTCGAGCTTTACGGAGTAAAAAATACAGACAGTGCCATATCCGACACAAGAAAGCGAATGGGAGCAGTTGTAGAGACTCCCTCTATCTACCCTTATCTCACAGCTAAACAAAATCTTGAGATACAGCATAAGATAATGGGCGTTCCCAGTCTTAAAAGTACGGACGCGCTTCTTGAGCTTGTAGGTCTTAAAGATACGGGAAAGAAAAAAGCAAAGGATTTTTCCCTCGGTATGCGTCAGCGTCTCGGAATAGCCGTTGCACTCTGCGGAAATCCCGATTTTCTTGTACTTGACGAGCCCATAAACGGTCTCGACCCACAGGGAATAATCGAGATGCGTGAGCTTATACTCAAACTCAACCGCGAAAAGCATATAACCATACTCATATCCAGCCATATCCTTGACGAGCTTTCAAAAATAGCTACTCACTACGGCTTCATCAACGGCGGACAGCTTATCCGCGAAATGAGTGCCGAGGAGCTTGAAAACGAGTGCCGCAAGTGTGTGCGAATGAAAGTCACCGATACTTCCGTCCTCGCAAGAACTCTTGACGGAATGGGCATAGAATATAAGATAATCGACAACGAGACAGCCGATGTCTTTGCTTCACCGAATATAACCAAGCTTGCTTTCAGCCTGTGGGAAGAAAAATGCGAGATACTCTCCGTATCCGAGCACGATGAGAGCCTTGAAAGCTTCTTTATATCACTTGTAGGAGGTGGCAGCAATGAATAAGCTCTTAAAAGTAAACATAAGCCTGATGAAATACAGATTTGATGTCAAATGCTGTATTGTATTGGGCGCAGTTCTCGGCGTAGTCGAAACCGTTGCGTGTCATCTAAAAGATGACCTTACATGGTTCGGTATGTTTGAAATGGGGGTACTCATGGTAATGATGATGTCGGCAGTAGGCGGACTGTTCATAAGCCGTGATTATTCAAACAATACCATACGCAACAAGCTTACCGTAGGTCACAAAAGAAACGATATTTACCTTGCAAACCAGATAACTGAGATACTCATATTCTGTCTGCCATTGATACTTTATATAATAACTTCCGTCATTTGTAACATCTGCTTCATAGGCACAAAGGATCTTGATATATCCGCCTTTACAAAGAATGTTATGGTCTGCCTTTTAGCGAATATTGCAATATCTGCCATAACCACATTTATAGCTATGACTGTCAAAAGCAATGCAGGCGGAGTTCTGCCCATAATCCTTATGTACCCTCTTCTGTTCTTTTCTGTTATGGCAGAGGAATTCCAGGATATAAAGTGGCTGAAAACCATTAATGACATAAGTCCTCTGAGTCAGCTTACGATTCTGTTGACACCTGATAAAAACCCGTGGACACATATATTCTATTCAGTACTGATAACCATAGTATTTATACTTGGAGGAATGGCCATATTCCGCAGGACCGATCTCAAATAAACAGGAGGCAAAAAATGGTATTATGTCTGTTATGCGCCGCAGTAGTTATAATACTGCTAATTGCAAAGATATATACGCTGAAAAAGTCAGCACGGGAAATATCCGAGCAGTTTGCTGACAGACTGAAAAACGATACCAATAATCCTGTCTATGTTACAAGCAGCGACAAGGACATAAAGCATCTTGCCGACAGCATAAATACTCAGCTCTCCATACTCCGCAAGGAACAGCTCTCATACATCAACGGCAACAACGAGCTGAAAAACTCCATCACCAATATATCCCACGACCTGCGCACTCCCCTTACAACTATACGCGGATACCTTGATATCGCAAAAAAGACCGACGATACACAGAAGCTCCACAGATATATGGACATAATCTCAGAGCGCACGGAAGCCATGCAGAAGCTAACAGAGGAGCTTTTCTGCTACTCCATGATAGTATCGAAGGACGAAGCTCCCGAGCTTGAAGATGTCTATATCAATCAGCTCCTTGCAGAGAGCATCAGCAGCTTTTATCCTGTTCTTACGCAAAACAGCATAACACCTTCCATAGATATCACCGATGAAAAAATAATACGCCGTGTCAATAAGGAGTCAATGTCCCGTGTATTCTCAAATATTCTCAATAATGCGGTGAAATACAGCAAAGGCGACCTTGATATACGCCTTGACGATGCAGGTGTTATAACCTTCTCAAACACTGCCGATGAAATAACTGCTGTGCAGGCAGAACAGCTCTTTGACCGTTTCTATACCGTAGAAACAGCCCGCGGTTCAACAGGTCTCGGGCTTCATATAGCGCGGTATCTGCTCAGCGAAATGGGAGGAAGCATTACCGCACTCTACGAAAACGGAAAGCTCACATTCACCATAACGATATGACTTCAGCCCTCACAGCAATGCTGTGAGGGCTTTTTCAAATGCACAATTTATAAATTATTCACATATTATCATTGACTATATATGATAAAAATGTTATAATATAAGGGATAAAATACGATATTATTGTCATCAATTGATTTTATTTAACTAAATATACATTGTGGGGGGTTTTTGTATGTTCAGCAATGATAAAATATTCAATAAAATAGCTGAAGCTCTCCTTGTCGACTATTCTAGCGTTTACTATGTCAATGCTATCACAAACGAGTATCAATGGTATTCCGTAGATCCCGAGTTCCATTCTCTGCACATAGAACAAGGCGGCGAGGACTTTTTCAAGAATATAATCCGTGATGCTGATAAAGTCGTCTATGAAGAGGACAAGCACATTTTCATGGAGGGCTTCCAAAAAGAAAAGCTCCTTTCCGATGTGAAAAAGGGCTCGATGCAAAGTATAGAATACCGCCTTATGATAGACGGACAGCCTGTTTATCACACTATCAGACTCATTCGCGGACTGAACGATGACGAGGATTTCTTTATACTCGGTGTCATCAATATCGACGACAGAGTCCGTGACCGCGAAAGATTGCAGCAGGCAGAGCACGAGCGCGAGATATACACACGTATATCCGAATCTCTTGCCTCATATTATGATGTATTGCTGTATATCGACGCAGAAACAGAAAAATTCACAGAGTTTTCGTTTGATAAAAAAACAGGCACGATATGCGTAATAAAAGAAGGTCAGATGTTCTTTGACGATCTGTCTGCAATGATAAACAAGAATTTCTATCGCCTTGACCAGAAAAGCGTTATGAGGTCGCTGACCAAAGAAAATCTCAAAGATGAACTGAAAGATAAAAAGCAGTATATCATCGAATGTCGTGTGATCTCAAACGGCGAACCTGTGCATACACGTTTAACTATCATGCTGTCAAGCAATCATTCGCATTTCATTATCGGCGTTGAAAATATCGAAGATGAGCTAAAAAAAGAGCGTGAACAGCTTAAAGCACTGAAAATCGCCAATGAAATGGCTCGCCGCGATGAGCTTACAGGAATAAAGAACAAAAACGCTTTCTACGAGCTTGAAAAGACCGTACAGAACAATATCGACAACGGTCTTGACTACCTGCCCTTTGCTATCGTTGTATGCGATATCAACGACCTTAAACGAATAAATGATTCTCTCGGTCACAAGGCAGGCGATGAGTACATAAAGGCTTCATGCAAGCTAATATGCGATATCTTCTCTCACAGCCCTGTTTTCAGAGTGGGCGGCGATGAATTCGTGGTATTTCTCAGAAGCTCAGACTTTGAAAACCGAACCTCTCTTCTTGAAGAGTTACACAATCGTGTTATAGATAATCAGAGAAAAAATGAAGGACCTATTGTGGCAAGCGGCATGGCTGTTTACAATCCTCAGCACGATAGAATGTTTACCGATGTTTTTGAACGTGCTGACACAATGATGTACGAAAACAAAAAATGGCTCAAAGAAGGAGCTGTTAAGCCTCATATGCACGGTCCTGACAGTCTCGATGCACCAATACCTATTGAAAGGAAAAAGAAGCTCGATGCCCTTTTTGATGCCTTTTCCGTTGTAGCTGAGGACACTTACGTCTATGTATGCGACATGAAGCATGATTACTCACGCTGGTCAAAGGCTGCTGTAAAGATCTTTGGTCTGCCTTCCGAATATATGCTCGGCGCAGGCGGTATATGGGAAAAGCATATCCACCCTGATGATGTTGAGATATACCATTCGGGAATAGCTTCCATCTTCTCGGGAAATGCCTTAGGCCATGATATGCAGTACAAAGCAAGAAAGCTCAACGGCGACTATGTTCTCTGCACCTGCCGCGGCGTAGTTATCAGAGATTCCAACGAGATACCCGAGTTTTTCTGCGGCTCGATACGAAACCACGGTGTACACGGACATATTGATCCGCTTACAGGTCTGAAAAATCAGTACAGCTTTTTTGAGGATCTGGAAACAAATATGGTCAAGAATATAAAGATGCGCATATGCATGATAGGTATAGGCAAATTCTCCGAGATCAACGAGGTATACGGATATCACTTCGGCAATCTCGTTCTTCAAAAATTCGGAAGATATATGTTTGATAACACCAATAAGTCAGAAAGCATCTATCGACTTGATGGAACTAAATTCGCAGTTATATCCACTCTTTCAGTTGAAGAAATGAATGACAGATACGATAAACTGCGCACACATTTCAGACAGGGCTTTTTCGTTGATGACAAATACATTATCCTTGATCTGAACGCAGGTCTGCTTACGGTAGATAATTTCCTGATAGATGTTCAGACCGTATATGCCTGCCTTAACTTCGCATACGGCGAATCAAAGGTTCGCAGGCAGGGCGATCTTGTTGAATTCTACAATGACCTCAACGACGAGAACAAGCAAAGGATAGAAAAGCTCCATGTAATAAGAGCTTCTATCATGCAGGATTATCAGGGCTTTTACCTGCTGTATCAGCCTGTTGTCGATGCTGTATCGGAAAAGATAATCGGCGCAGAGGCACTTCTCAGGTGGAAGAATGATGAATACGGCATAGTACCGCCCGATCACTTCATTCCTATACTTGAAAAGGATCCCCTTTTCTTCAAGCTTGGTCAGTGGATACTGAAAACCGCTATACTTGGCGCAAAAGAGCTTATGAAAAAGTACCCAGACTTTATAATAAATGTCAATCTTTCATATACTCAGCTTGAGAAAACGAATTTCCTCGATATGGTATTCGATACCCTTGAGGATACCAACTTCCCTCCCGAGCATCTCTGCCTTGAGATAACGGAGCGATGCAGGCTTCTCAACATGGATATGCTTAAAAACATAATCGTAAATCTTCGCGGAAGAGGCGTACTGATAGCACTTGACGACTTCGGAACTGGCTTCTCATCAATGGAGATAGTAAAAGAACTGCCATTCGATGTTATAAAGATCGACAGAAGCTTCGTTATGAAGATAGAAGATGATCTGAAAGAGCGCACATTTATCAAGACTTTTGCAGAAGTATCCTCAACATACGGAGCAAAGGTCTGCGTAGAAGGAATAGAGACAGCAGCAATGAGACATATCCTGCTGAATTATCATGTACACAGCTTACAGGGATATTACTATTCACGCCCGATAGAACTTGAAAAGCTGCTCGAAATGGATAACAATAAAAAAAAATAATTGCAAAGCAGCATAAACGCATTTCCGTTTCGTTTATGCTGCTTTTTGTTCATTTATAAAACTATGCAATACAACATTAACAGTAAATTATAATAATTATGCAAACTTAATAGTTTTTTCGTGATATAATACATATATATAGCAAATAACATCAAGAAAAGGAGGGGTTCAATGGTTCAAAGTATGCAAATACAATTCTGTGCTTTGATAATCCTTCTGCTTATATGCTACTACTCATTTAAAAGGCAAAGCGTTATACTTGAAAGTATGTGGATATATCGCCAGCTGGTTCTGGTAACGACTTTCTGTGTCATAGCTGATCTGTGTTCAATAGATGCCATAATAAATGCACCCCCGGAACAGGCTGCGATATTCTGTAAAATATATCTTTTCTTTGTAATATGGACAAGTTATCTTTCCTTCAATTATATATGCTATGATATCGTAAAGCTGCGAAAACAAAAAAAGCTGCGGCGCATTTTCTTCGTTGCCACATTCATACTCAGCATCATACCATTCATGCTGCCGATATACTGCATAAATAAGGATAATGAAGTATACAGCTACGGTCCTGCTGTAATATACACATTCATCGTTGCACCTTTATATATAATCGGTTCTATCATAATGATACTTTTCTTCAATAAACAGATGAACCCCTACCGCAGTCACGCAGCTATGCTATGGATGGTACTTGAGACCGCAGGTGCTACCATACAGCTTTTCAACCGCGAACTGCTTCTTGTAAGCCTTTCAATGGCTCTCGGAATAACCATACTCTTTGCGAAAATGGAAAATCCTGATTCGGGTATAGACCGAAATCTCGGAACATATCGTATCCAGATGCTATATGAATACATAAAACAGCTTTTCGACAATAACAAGCTGGACCAATCATTCATTATCATAAACAACGAAGATATGGAAAAAAACATAGTTTCGGAAGATCTGCTGCTGGAAATATCAAACTACCTTAAAAAGCTGTCAAATGACAAGGTATTCCGAGGAATAGCCAACGACCTTATCGTCGCTTTCCCTGATGACGGTACGCTTGATAAGAAGATGATAGAAATAAAGAAGAGATTTGAAGCAGGCTGGTCTGATAATCAGTTCCCAAATCCGCATTTTATCACTGTCCCTTCATTGAAGCTTTTCAAGAATATTGCTGAATTCGGTATGGCATACCGTTATTATTCAAATATCGTAAGCGAAAGCCATGACGACTGCTTTGTTATCGACAAGGACGCTATCCTCAATATGGAGAATTTCCGTTCCATGCAGAACGAGATAAAATCCGCACTCAGTGAAGAAAGGTTCGAGATATTTCTCCAGCCTATATATTCGGTTCAGGAGCAGAAGTTTGTATCCGCAGAAGCTCTTGTGCGTATGCGAAGCAACGACGGCAGTATCATAATGCCGAACAAATTCATTCCTATCGCTGAAATGTCGGGACAGATCGAACAGATAGGCGAAAGAGTATTCGAGCTCGTATGCAAACTGATACACGACCACGATATAACCTCTATAGGTCTGCAATACATCGAGGTCAATCTTTCGGTAGTCCAATGCGAGAACCCCGATCTCGCACCGAAATTTTTCAGGATAATGCATAGATACGGCATTGACGCAAAAAAGATAAACCTTGAGATAACCGAGTCGGGCGCGATAAAGCAAAAGGACATACTTCTTGAAAATATGGAGTATCTCCGCAAATACGGCTGCTCCTTCTCCCTTGACGATTTCGGTACAGGTGAATCGAACCTGAACTACATATTAAATATGCCCGTTGATATCGTAAAATTCGACCGAACTATGGTCAACGCATATTTCAAAAGCGAAAAAGCAAGAATAATGTTTGAATCGGTAACAGATATGATAAAGCGTCTTGGTATGCAGATAGTTGCCGAAGGAGTCGAGGAACAGCCTCAGCTTGAAAAGCTTTCCAAGCTCGGTATAGACTATATACAGGGATATTATTTCTCAAAGCCTATACCTGTCAGCGAATGCCTCGATTTCGTCCGCTGTAACAATTCCTCCACCTCCAAAATATAGCAAACAGCCGTCCATTTGACCGATGGGCGGCTGTTTGTGTATCATCTGTTATTTATGCTTTCGGGATAGAGGTCGTGATGAGAAAGTCTGTCCCATGCAAGCTCCTCCCACTTAGTACCGGGCTTGCCATAATTGCAATACGGGTCAATGGAAATACCGCCGCGAGGCAGGAATTTTCCCCATACCTCGATATATTTCGGAGACATGAGCTTTATAAGGTCTTTCATGATTATATTAACGCAGTCCTCATGGAAGTCGCCGTGATTGCGAAAGCTGAAAAGATAGAGCTTCAGCGACTTGCTCTCCACCATTACCTTATCGGGAATGTATGATATATATATTGCCGCAAAGTCAGGCTGTCCTGTAATAGGACAAAGGCTCGTGAACTCAGGACAGTTGAACTTTACGAAATAGTCATTGTCAGGGTGCTTGTTAGGGAATGTTTCAAGCACAGACGGGTCGTAATCCGAGGAATACTTTGTGTTGTTATTACCGAGAAGAGTAATGCTTCCCTTTTCGTTTTCGCTTCTGCCGCTCATATTATTCTCCTTTCATAGCAGGGTCGTGGATACCGTTTGCCTCAAATGCAGCTATCCTGTCACGGCAGGTGCCGCAGACTCCGCATGGCTTATCTCCGCCCTCATAGCAGCTCCATGTGAGCTCATAGGGCACACCGAGTTTCAGTCCCTCAGCCACTACCTGTGCCTTGTTTATGCCTATAAACGGAGCAACAACTTTAAGCTCGCAGCCGCTTCCGAGATAGATAGCGCGGTTTATAGCATCGTTGAAGTCGCTGCTGCAATCGGGATAGGCATTGCCTGCCGCATCATCGCTGTGAGCACCGTAGTATATCTCCGTACAGCCGTTTGAAAGGGCTATACTTGCCGCAGATGCAAGGAAAAGTCCGTTTCTGAACGGAACATATGTGGAAACAGGCTTGCCGTCAGTCTTTTCAAGCTGCTCGGCGTAGCTCTCCTTGGGGATATCTCCGCTTGAACCTTTAAGCAGCGTACAGTCGCTGTCTGCAAAAATGAGCGCGAGGTCAAGCTCCTTATGTCTTACACCGTAATGAGATGCTATCTTGCGCGCAGCTTCAAGCTCACGGCTGTGCTTCTGACCGTAATAAAGTGAAAGTGCCAGCACATTATCAGCACCATATTTATCAACTGCGATAGCGAGACAGGTAGTGCTGTCAACTCCGCCGCTAAATAATACCAAAGCTTTCATAGTATCCTCCTCAGTCGAATTTAACAAGGTCTTTCAGTTCTGCACTGTCGCGGAATGCTCCCATAAAAGTACCTGTTACTGTCTTTGCGTTGGGATTTCGGATACCTCTTGCAGTCATGCAGCTGTGGCTTCCGCGTATCATTACGCCAACATCGGGAGTGCCTGCTGCTTCGGAAATTATCTCAGCAATATCTCTGCCAAGTCTTTCCTGCAATTGCAGACGCTTTGCAGCCATATCACAGATACGTGCTATCTTGCTGAGTCCAAGTACTTTACCGTGAGGGATATACGCAACATTCACGCTCATATCATACATGAGAGCGATATGATGCTCGCAGTAGCTGAAAACGGTTATATCCTTCATAACAACAGCACTGTCCATATCGGCATCATAATCCGCTTCAAAGGTCTTTCCGAACATTTCCGCTATCTGATGATTTGTATAGGCAGTTCCCTCAAGTACTTCCTCAAGCATACGGGCAACACGGGCAGGAGTTTCTTTAAGTCCCTCTCGCTCGGGGTCTTCGCCTATTGCCTTGAGTATTCCGAGAACATGATATTCTATTGCTTCTCTGTCCATTATACGCCCCTCCTTGAAGGCTCCCAGATAAACTTATGCAGCTGGAGCTGAAGCCTTACACCGTTCATTTTACGCTCTTCCATGAATGTGACTATATCCGCAGGATCTATCTCACCGAAAACGGGACTGATATATACATGACAGCGTCCCACAAGCCCGTATTCCTCTATTATCTCCGCAGCTCTTTCAAGATCCTCCTTGCTGCCCGATACGAATTTAACTGTATCATGCTCACCGAGAAGGCGGAAATTATCCCTGCACATAAACTCTTCCATACCGCTTGACGGCAGCTTGTAGTCCATAGTGAACACGGGACGATACTCCGCATCAGCCAGTCTGCCGAGGTATATACTTCCGTTTGTCTCTATCTCAACACGGCAGCCCTGCTTCATAAGCAGCTCAGCCACCGCATCACATTCCTTTTGCATAAGCGGCTCTCCGCCTGTAAGAGTAACGTTTTCAACGCCTTTTTCAGCCACCCACTCAGCTATCTCCTCGGGTGTCTCGTAGTCCGCAGGAGCAGACTCGCAGTTTGCCCATACGGTATCGCAGTAAGAGCAGCAGAGATTGCAGCCTCTGAAACGTATAAAAGCAGCAAGCTCACCTGCATGAGCTCCCTCACCGTTAATACTTATAAATTTTTCAACTACAGGAAGCATCAGTTTTCCTCCTCATAACACGCACAATTCTCAGGTGTTTCGTATACAACAACGCTCTCCATAGGGAGTCCCTCTGCTTTGAGTATCCCGTAGAAATGCTTTGCAAAATTCTCGGCTGTGGGACGGAAATCCACCTCGATAAGTCGGAAATCCTCGTCATTGAGTGCCGCAAGAGTCGCAGCTTTCAGCGAACCCTTTTCGTAAATAAGCACATGGTCAAAGCTTTTTGCAAGAGTGCGCACTGCCTTTTTAAAATCGGCGAAATCTACTACCATTCCGCGTTTTTCTCCGTCGGCAGCAAGCTCGCTGCTTTTAACGACCACCTCTATTTTCCAGCGGTGTCCGTGAATATTTGCGCATTTTCCGTTATAGCCTGCAAGGAAATGAGCACTGTCAAATTCCGCAGAAGTTTTCAGTCTGTACATAATATCACCTCATGGATATACGTCGGGCGCATCATAACGCCGCCTTATAAAATAAAAAGCGTCTGCCATGAGCAGACGCACCTGTTTCGTAAAAAGAGCGCAGTTCCCTCTGCACTCACAGATGCCCTGGTTTTGTTTAACGACAGGATGGCGCAAACGAACTGTCGGGAAAATACTCCGTTTCATATTATAACATCTGTAGGTGAATATGTCAAGCAAAAAAAACGAAAACGGTCCTGATATTGCATCAAGGACCGTTTTATTGCTGTTAAAGAAGTCTTTTCTTGCGTTTTCTGATGAACACAGCTGATGCACCTGCCAGAAGCAGTAATACGCCTCCTGTTATCTTGAACCATGTTTTACGGAAAAGCAATCTGAAAATATTGGTGGTAACGAGTATGTTCTTATAGTGATACTCCTCCTCATTTCCTGCCATATCCGTAAGAACAACGCATACCTCACGGGCACTGCTTGAATTCGAGATATTGAATGAGCACTCATCATCGTTCAGCCTTGTATTTACAGACACACCGTCAACATAAACGCGGATATTCTTCAAAACGATATTATCTGAAACAGAAAGACGTGCAGTATAGCTCTCGCCCTTATATGTCCTGTTATCAGCGATATTGATAGGTATACAGAGAGGCTTTGTCTTATCGACACAGAATGATACCTCCGCATTCTTCTTGTCAGAGTCGCTTATATTAACGTTGCCTGCTTCATCGTATGAATGGATAGAAACAGTATATCTTGCATCACTGTCAAAATTACGCGAGAAGATATTATAGATATATCTTGTCCATTCATCAACACCGCCCTTAACTTCAACGGTATAATCAATACCTTCCCTGAGCTCCAGCATTTCCGAATCCTTTGTGATAAGGACTGTGTCCTGTTTTGCGTGTTTGTCTGCATTATACTCAGTGATGATAATGTCCTTCGGACTTGAGATATATCCGCCGTTAAGCTCTGCTGTATCCTTTGCGAGGGTAAATGTCGAACCAAATCTGTTGACTGAAAATCTGAATTTCTTTTCTATCTTATTTGAAGCATTATCCTCGGCAGTTGCCTTGATGGTATAGATATCATCATATTCGGGCTTGTTTGGGATATTGTCAAAAACGTACTCATATCCGCCGTTCTTTTCGGTAAGCTCACCGCGAATATTAGTGACCTTGCCTCTGTTTGCACCCTCAAGCTCAACCTTTATGGTCTCCTTTTTGATATTAGGATCATCGAAACGGATACTCGGACGTATTTCCTTGCTGTTATTTGATCTGCTGATACTATCAAAGCTTACTGTAGGCTTTTTGGTATCTACGCAGAAGCTTCCGCTATATGTATCAAATGAATTTCCTGCCTTGTCTCTGCCTGAGATACTCAGCTCGTAATCTCCGTTCTGCTCAAATTTAATAGTCGAAACATAATCACTTCCGACCTTTGCCCACTCCGAAGCCTTCGGGAAATCACTTGTCCTGTTATCATAAGTACCTGTTATTTTTATCCTGTTCGGATCAAAGTTTTCCTCTTTTATCCTTAACGTAGCGGTAACATTACTGTTAAAATAATGCTGATTTTCTGCTCCCTTGTCAAAGCTTACGTTCAGAACAGGTGCGGTACCGTCAATTATGAACTCTCCCGATTCATAAGGATCAGCTTTAAGGTCGCCCATGTCTCTGCAATTGACAGTAAGCTTGTATTTGCCGTCATTTTCAACAGACACCTCTGCACTGTACTGTGCTGTATCTGTTCCCTCAGTACCGCCTGAGAGAGTCCACGTAGACTGCAATCTCTGACCATTGAGCATGACCTCAGCAAGTGAAGGATCGAAATTGCGCTCTGTAACAGTTATGACAGCTTTTCTGCCTGACTTGAAAATATTCTTGTATTCACTGTCTGACGAGTTGTTTCCGTCAGCAAATGCTACCCTTATCACAGGCTTGACAGTATCAATGCTGAATGTCTCCCATGCTGTATCGTCATAGTTGGGATTTCCTGCTCTGTCGTTCATTCTCAGAGAGATACTGCTTCCGTTTGAATTGCCCGAAATAACCATATCTCTTGTTACCTCGGTAACAAGATTATTTTCCGACTTGTCCCTGTTTATATTCCATGCATCCGCATCAGTATCCTCGGGATCACCGTTCCTGTTTATGCCAAGTCTTGTTTCAGCTTCACCCGAAACGCTTGTAAATACATCAGCTATACCCGAGAACGAATCACGTACCGTAAGCTGTGCATGGACATCGGAATTATAAAGCGGCAAACCGTTTTTATCCTTATGACTTGTCGGTGGAAGAACTATGGATACATGATCTTCCTCTGAATGTTTATCACTGTTTTCGGTAACGATGCCTAAAGTCTCTGCGATCAGTGAGCTCTTGCCCACATTATCCCATGCAGTGATCTTTGCAAAGCCCTTGAAGTTCACAGGCACTCTCAGTTCCCATGCATCGCCCGAACGGCGTGCGCTGACAGCATCTCCGACAGGATTTCCGTCCTTATCAAAGAGATGAGCCTTTACCTCTGAGATACCCGAGCTTGGCGATCTGTCATCGACTCTTACTCTTATCACAGCCTCACCGTCAGAGAAAGCTTCAAATCTGAAAGCTCTGTCTCTGCGCAGTATATCCGTACCGTTTGTATCAGCACCTGCAACAGTGGGAGCATCAAGGTCAATGTATACTCTCTCCTCAGATACCTCGCTTTCAAGATCTGCATTATCCCTTACAAAGAACTTGACACGGATACTTCCGCTCTCAGGCGAATTATTGTATCTTCCGTCCTCTTCTCTTCCGAGCCTGTGTATGCCGCTGCATATCTGCACCTTGTATTTACTGTCTGCGGCACATTTCAGGTATACATCAAAGCTGTCCTGCTCTTCGCCTTTTTCAAAGGAAATATAGTATTTTCCTTCTTTGAGGAGCTTGATGTCGATATTGTTTTCCGAGATGAGCAGCGGATAGCTTACGCCGTTTACTTCCACAAATATCCTGTATATTCCCGAGCATTTATCAGGATTCACATCAGCCGCATATAAATTCAGCTTGATATCCTCATAACTGCCGTACCATTTTTTGATGACAGTGTTTTCTCCGTCTCTTATCTCCTGAGTATGCACCTTTGATACATCGGAAGCATCAGTGATACTGCTTAAAGGTCTTTCGGTATCAAATATGAGATTGATCTTTTTATCCCCTGTATCTGAACTGAGAACAGCACTGTTATCCACATTATCAGCAGCTTTGATGCTGAATGAGCTCTTGAGGTTTTTGCCTTCGATATCATGTTTATCTATCATCATACCGAAGCTTTTTCCGTCATCATTGCGCAACATACGCTTTGCAGAACCGCTGTCATCGCCGACATACCACTCTGCACCCTTTACTCCCGAGCCTTCAGAATCGCCGTAAATATCATTTACTGCCGCATTGATGATAGTGCCCTCTTTTACGACGTAGTTCATTTCGCCGTCAGCAACTGCTATAGGTACAGCATTTATCACCTCTAAGGACTCAGCTGAGATAACAGGAGGCGCACAATCCATACGGACATTGATCGTATACATCTTTTCAGTGCCAATGCCTGAATTGCCGCTGTTATCAACGGCGTATACATCAACGCTGTCCTGTATCAGAGTATTCTTGTATTCATCGGCAGGCTTTAAAGTTACCTTGAAAGTCTGCGACTGTGTATCAAATGTAAGAGAAGGTACTGTCTTGTGAGTATTCTTTGCACCTGCCAAAGCTTTTTCATAAGCACTGACATGATTTTCCAGCTTTGCAGCCGCCACAGCGATCTCCGCAGCCTCATCAGCAGCGTCCTCATTCTTTGACAGCTCAGTGAGCTTTGCGGAATAATACTTCTTCAGCTCATCGCATACGCCGTTCCTGATGATCTTTTTATAGTAGTTATAGCTGTCCCCCTGATCTGAATACTTTGATGCGTTTACTTCCGAAAGATCAATAGTACTTAAAAGTTCAACAAGCTCTTTCTCGGCACTTCTTACTGCCGCATTTTCAAGATAGCCTGTTATGGCATCGCTCCAGCCGCCCTCAGGTCTGTCAAACCTGTAATCACCTACGATAACGGAAGCTATCTCCTGCTTGTTTACAGTAGGAGCGTTTATGAACTTCTCGTATACATCACGTATTTCCTTTTCCTCATAGAATACGGTATCATTCTCGGGTATCGGGCATTCCTCTCTGTCATGGATATCAAGAGTAAATACCGCACCTTCTTTTCCGTACCATTTGTTCTCATCATGTTCCTCAGTATCGGAAACAGTCGGTGCATTTTTGTCGTTGTAGAAACAGATACTGTCGTCAATTCCGCTGCTAAGTCCGTCAGCGTCCTTGATAATGTTCTTAACGAGGATAAATACAGGATCTTTGATGACTTTGGAAGTGAGCTTGAATTCTCTTTCATCTGCGTCTATAGAAAACTTTGAAGAGTGCAGACCAGAAACATCATTTCCCTTGAAGTAATCATAACTTATAACACTGCTGTCAAATGAAGCAGGCAAAGTCATAAGAGTCTTTATCGGCGTATCGCTGTCGATGGAGAAGCAGCTGCCGCTTCTGAGAGATATATCCTGAGAAGGTGCGAAGGTGTAGCTTCCGAACTTAGTGAACTTTTTGTATTTCAGTTCGATCTCGTTTTCGCCCGGGAAATACGGTATCTTGCAATAACCAACTGCGTTTTCACCGCTGATATCAGAGTACATCTTTCCAAGATCTACATCATGATGACCAAAGTACTCATATCCGTCAAGGTAATAGTTTCCAAGCTCAAGGTAGGGAACACGGAAGAAATACGTACCGTCGTTTCCCTTTTCAACATGGAAGTAACGTGTTGTCTCTCTGTCACTTGCTCCGTCAAATGTACTTTTTACACATACATTCCAGTTTACGCCCGTAACAACGAACTGCGCGTTATTGCTGTATCTGAACTGTTCAAAAGTAAGGAGATCGCTCATCTTGAAGAAATCATTCTCCACCTTGAAATCCTTGGATTTTGAACCGTCATATATGGAAAGAGCCTGTTTATCCTTGGCTTCTATCCTGAGATCATTTATTTCCTTCCACTTAAATCTTCTTTCGCCTGTCTCCTTGTCTCCTCTGAACACCTTATAATTGCCGGAGATAGTGATACTGAAAAATCTTGGCGAGATGATATAGCTTGCCCCTCCGAAAGAGAGTCTGTATTCATCATTTCCGATATTTTCCGATTTGAAAGAGATCGGACGCTCCACAGTTACTATCCTTGCCTCATCACTTTCGATGAGAGTATATTCATCATTCGGCTTTACAGTGATCTCAGAGCCGTATTTGCAAAAACCGTCCTCAGGTATGCCCGAGATAGTGACATTTACAACATCAGCCGCCACCTCTGCCTTATAATAAGCGTCATATTCAAGCGAATTTCCCGAAGCTGACTTTCTTCTGTATTCCGTTTTTTCGATGCTTACCTTTTCAGCTGACGGAACTTCACCGCTGTTTACAGTTATAGTACCGCCGTTCGTACCGTTGTACTCACAGACAGGCGTACTCTTGGCAAACATTCTCTTTGCCATGACATAAAAATCTGCTTCGGGTATACCTCCGTTGACAACAACAGTATAAGTTTTAGTGTTCTGTTGAGTAGTAGTTGTAGTAGTAGAAGTTGTAGACGTTGTTGTAGTAGAAGTTGTGGTAGTAGAAGTGGTAGTTGTACTGGTAGTAGTTGTTGTAGTTGTAGTTGCAGTCGAAGTTGAAGTAGTGACAGCATCTGTTTTTTCTACCTGCGCAACTTCTTTTTTCTTTCCGTCGCTGTCGTCTGAAAGATCTACAGAATCACTTTTCAGTGTACCTATAGAAGATACAGCTGCCGAAGCAGGCAAAGTGCCGAAAGAATTTGCAATAATAACGAGAGCTGCCGTAAAAGCTATTTTCTTTTTAAAATCAAAGATACCGTTATTCACTTTGACTTCCCTCCCTTTTTAACAACAAAAACCACTGCCGCTCCGATCACGAGCAGCGAAGCTGCAAGTACAGGAGCAAACATATTTCTGTTTCTTCCTTTTTTCAGATCACTCTTCACCTCATCAGCAGAACTTGTCTCCACAGAAGAAGTAACAGCAGCAGTTGTTTGTGTCTCAGATGATCTGTCGCTGCTTGTTGAGCTGACTGTAGATGTGGTCTTGAAAGCAGTACTTGTTGAAGAAGTTACAGTTGTTGTGCTCTCCGCAGTTGTAACAGCAGAAGCTTTTTCTCCCGTATCCTCTGCTTCTGCCGCAGGCTGCTGAGCATTGTTTTCTTCTTCATTACTGCCGCTGTCTGACTGATCTTCATGATATTTGTCCGTAATGATTATGCTTCCGCCGTTAAGAGCAGAAAAGCACTCTCTTCCGAACATAGCATCATTACTGTTATAAGTAAATATCATTACCTCAAATTCTCCTGCACTGTCAGGCATTGATATGCCGTATTCACCCGCAGGGGTATTTTCAGGTATACTGACTCTGAGAGCACCTATCTCGCCGTTGTCGGTAAACCTGCTCCTGCCCGAGACCTCAAAACAGGCAGAGATAGTATTTCCCGAGTCATAGCAATTATAGATATTGACTCCCGTAAGCTTCTTTGCTTTTGCTGCTGCTTCATAATCACCTGCAAAACTCAGTCTGCTGTCGAGTTCAAACAGTACATTAAGTGACACGAAACCACAGTTATTGTTTATACTGACAGGTAACTCAACGATAGTATCTCCGCTGAGCTGAGACCTGTCTATCTCGCAGCTGCCCACGCTCACTTCTATATCAGAGGGAGCTTCATACTCCGCTTCCGCACAAAAGCACACACATGACGGCAGCACAGCCATAGCTGCGGCGAGACCTATGACAGAGTTTACAAGCTTCATTTATTTCTCCTGTTACCGTCAATAACATCGGGATCGGCGTTAATGACGATTATATTCCTTATTATCCTGAAATCGTTTTCTTTATCCTTATTGTTTCCCACAACTATGGTATCGCTTATCTCTTCCTGTTTTTTCTTGCCAACAACAACAGTTATCATGCTGCTGTCGAGCTCTTCATCGGCAGGACCGAGAGCATCAGCGTTCTCGTTCAAAGTGCGTATGCTCATTGCCGCAGAATGAACTTTGTCCGCAGGTTCTGCCGGGCTTTTTCTCGATCTTATCTCGGATACCGTATTTGAGATGACCTTGAATCTTGCCGCCAGCATAAAAGCTGTAAGCAGGAGCACAATGCCGATCCCAAGAAATATCTGAGAGATGATCTGCCATTCAAAAGATGTCATATACTGCCTCCCTTTATTCAGAACCGTTTATGCTCTCGATGACTCCGTCGTAGTAATTAAGTATATACTCCTTTGCTTCCGCAGCCGAGTCATCAGCGGCATTGAGTTTTTCGGTCTTATTCCTGATATCTTCAAGAAAAGCCTTCTGTTCATCATATGATATGCCTGACTTGGCAAAATCGCTCATATTTGAATTTTCCAGATTTAAAAGAGTCTTATAAGTTTCGAGTATTATTATCTCAGAACCTGCATTTGCCTCATCAACAAGCTTATTCAGATCGTTCATGCTCTTCCACAGATCCTCCGAGTAATTCTTTTTGAGCAGTTCATTTTCCTTTTTCTGAGTCTGAGAATAGAAATCACCGATAGTGCAGTATACCTGAGCTATCTCGTATTTGTCGGGCTCACTGCGCTTGAAATCGGAGGTCTGAGCTTCTCTGAACCATTTTACGGAAGCTATCTTGCCTGATATACTTCCGTTCTGCTCAGAGCTGTCTCCTTCATTGCCGTAAAAATAATAATACCAGTAAAGTATTCCGAGCTCATAGGCGATCTCCTCATACTGAGGTGACTGTTTGAGCTGATTGATATTCTCATTTATAAGTGCGAGTATCTGCTCCGCCTCTTTTGCGTCAAATACCATATCATTCTTATAGAGCTCGATAAGCTTGAGATAAGCGTCCGCGTAAGAGCCGTCGGCATTTATAACGTCCTCAAAGGCTTCCGACCTTGCGTAATACTCACCTGTATTCTCTGCCTTTTCAACGAGCTTGTTGAAATCCTCGCTCCTGCTCTTATTTGCCATTATATTTGCAAACAGTGATATACCAAGGCATAGCACAGCAAGTCCGGCAACTATGCTTGTCGCACGAAGATATGTGTGATTATCGGTCCTTTCAAGCTCTTCATAAAGCTCATCGCAGGAGCGGTATCTCTTTGACTTATCCTCGTTCACGCACTTGCGTATTATTCTCACAAGACCTGCATTAGTGCCCTTGTCGAACACAAATCGCTCAGCAGAGCTTACGAATTCGCCGTTTGCCGAAACGTTTTTGGGCTTTTTGCCTGTGAGCATATGGTACATGGTAGCACCTATATTAAAGATATCGGTCTGTTCGTCAAGCTCCTGCTCATAGAACTGCTCAGGCGAAGCATAAGCAGGCGTATAGGCAAACGCACCGCTTCGCCTTTCGATAACAGAACCGAAATCTATAAATTTCAGCCGTCCGAACTTATCAGGTCTGCGTGAGTTTTCAAAGTCCTCCTCATTTCTTACGACCATGATATTATCGGGCTTCATATCGCTGTGTATAAGACCGCACTTGTGGATAAATGACATAACACGGCAGATATCCTTTGAGTATCTCAGCATGGTCTTATGTCGGAAAGGTCCGTATGCAAGGAGCTTTTCCATAGAAACGCCGTTGATATAGTCCTGAACTATATACAGCGCGTCGGGATCGTTGTCGATGATCTCGATTATATTAGGGAAAAAGGAGTTTTTAGCGTCCTTTTCATAGAATTCCTTGATAAGCAGAGACTCCTGCCTTGCATTGTAAGCATCTGTGCCGTTGGTCTTCATGACCTCCTTGACGGCACGCTGAGCATTATTTGCCTTCAGATCGACAGCACGGTAAACGACCGAAGTACCGCCTTTGCCCGCAACATTGACGATCTTATATCTGTTTTCAAGGACAAAGCCTTTATTTAGCAAATAGATCTCCTCGCTTTCAGCAGAGTTTTACCATTAGGGCGGTGATATTGTCTTTTTCTCCGCGCTGTATGACCTGATCCTTCAGCTTTTCAAGATTTGACTTCATAGTTTTCTCGTCTTTGTTTGCAGAGGGACTAAGTGCCTTGTGTATCTCCTCAGATGATATCTTTTTTCTGAACCCGTCCGAACACAGCATATACACATCGCCCTTGCTGTAGGGAGATATGCTGTAATCGTATGAAGTATCATCAAGACCTGCACCGATACAGTTTGTGAGCTGGTTCTGTCTCGGGTCCTTCTCAGCCATTTCCTGAGTGATGATACCGTCCCTTACCTCCTGAGCCACTACAGAGTGGTCGGAGGTGAGTACCTCTATCTCATCATTGGTTATCTTGTACAGACGGGTATCACCCACATGGGCAGTGAGAACGTTCCCGAACTTAGGAAGTATGAGCAGCCCCGTAAATGTAGTAGCCATATCCGAGGAATGTCTGTCCGCATAATCGTTTATACGCTCATTAAGCTCATGAAGCCTGTCGTCAAGGGACTCTCTTATTTTTAGTATTGAAGCGGAATTTCTCATAAGCTCCGCAAAATCAGCTGCAAACCATTCGTTTATGCGCTTGCAGACATAACCGCTTGCCTTTTCGCCTGCCGAAAGACCGCCTACGCCGTCGCAGACAGCTCCGAAGAATATCTTCTCGCCGTCATACTCAGCCTCCGAGATAAAAAGCGAATCCTGATTGACCTTTCTTACAGCCCCCTCGGTAGTCACATAAGAAAAAAAGTATTCCATGCTGCCTCACCGTCAGCTTTCTTCAAAGAATGTATAGCCTATGCCGTGGTACAGGAAATTACAGCCCGAAAAGACGCTTATCCTGTCGCCTACATCCACCTCATCGCCCTCAACGCTCAGGGACTGGCAGGAGATATTTTCAATAAAAATGCTGTGTCTGTTCTTGGTATTATCCCGTCCCACTATCATGCCCGACAATTCCGCACAGGTGAAAGGATAAACGAAAACAGGTATCCTCTCCTTGCTTGAGGAGTTGATGATATAGGCAAGCTTTTTCATATTTGCCTTCTGCTGAGAAGACTTTTTCGCATCTGTTCCCTTATCGCCCACTAAAACCGTAGCCGAATCCGTATCATTGACATTGAATACGAAAGGGATATCGCATATATATATAACATCGCCGCTGCTGATCTTTTCCTTTATTATTCGCTCGCCGTTCTCGGCATAGCTGTTGAGGAAAGTACCGTTTGCAGACTCTTTATCTTCTACATAGAAAGTACCGTTTTCATAGCTTATTACAGCGTGAACCTTTGAAACAGTGCCCTTGTCCGTAAGAGCAAGGTCATTGCCTGCACGGCGACCTATGGTAAACGGGAAATGGTCGATAGGTATCTCCCTGTTATTTTCATCTTTCAGGAATGCAGGACACTCCGAAACGCGCTTGCGGCTCACAAGGATAGTATGATCTCCGTCATCGTCATCAGCTGCTGCTCCTGCTTTCTCAGCCGCAGCCGGCTGAGGCTTTTCCTCTTCCTTCACATCAGGCAGCATAAGCACATCATGGAGCATCTTATAGAGCTGTGTAGGCGAGATGAAGCCGCTTTTGTTCTTGGGATTATTAACATATTCGTCAAGGAAGTAGTTGTACTTCTGCATAACAGCACCGTTTGTAACGGTAAAGCTTGCATTTTTGTTTACCTTCATAAGGAATTTTGCGGTATTCGCACATTTATAGCCGTTATTCACAAGCGGAAGATATGCCACGTAAAGCTTCTGCTTTTCAACATTGTAGAAAACATTCTTAGGATCACTTAGCAGTATATTGTCCACAGGCAGACCTATGTCAACGCAGTGCTCCAGTATCTTCTGGAACTGACTGATGATACCGAAATACTTATCCTGTGTCATAGTCTGCTTGACATATTCCGAAAGGGCGGTCATATTGGTAACGTTGTATTTCAGCACATTTCTTGTTGCAGTTTTCTCCCATCTCACGCTGAGAAGCCCCTTATCCGAATTCTCATTTATGAGCTTGAGTTGATCTTCGTTTATCTGATCCTTCTTTTTCAGACCTGCCTGCAAAAACGTATCGCAGCTCTGATAAAGAAGCTTGGTTGTAATTCCTGCCATTTCCTCACCCCTAAGTGAAATAAAGCGCGTTTGCTCCGCACATAAAATATTTTATAAAATGCTGTCACACTAATACCTGATACCGTAAACAATCAGTGTGATACATACAAATTTATTATACCACTTCATAAAGGTTTTGTCAATATTTTGAATAACTTTATAGCAGAGCTAAGCACAATATTGAAAAAAACACCGAGTTGTGATATACTTTATTCTGTAAGGAGGAAAAAAACATGAAATATGATATCTCACTGAACACACTCTGCGCCGACGACTTTATAAGGCTTTTCAGTTTAGCAGGCTGGGGAGAGCCGGAACGCGAGCTTGTAGAAACTTCGCTGAAAAACAGCTACGTTACATTCGCTGTAAAGAACGGTGAAGAGGTCATCGCTATGGCAAGACTTATCGGCGACGGCGGAATGGCATTTTTCCTCAAAGACCTTATAGTTGCTCCCGAGTATCAGGGAGAAGGTATAGGAAGATCGCTTCTGGAATATATCGAGGACTATATCCGCAGTCAGCTGAAAGAGGGCTGGTGGTCTTATTTTCAGCTTATGAGTGCCAAGAATAAAGACGAATTCTATCTGAAATGCGGCTTTAAGTCGCACCCCCACGAGCGCAGCGGTCACGGTTTTACAAAAATAATAAAAAAGGAAAAGAATAATGGCTAAAATTATAATGACCTGCGGCAGGATATGCAGCGGCAAAAGCACATACGCTCGCAAACTCAAAGACGAGCTTGGCGGAGTTATACTCTCTATCGATGAGCTTATGCTGGATATTCTCGGCGGTGAAACAGGTGATAAGCATGACGAATATGTCATGCGCACTCAGAAATATCTCTATAAAAAGTCCGCAGAGATAGTATCTGCGGGAACTGATGTTATACTTGACTGGGGCTTCTGGAAGAAGTCCGAACGCGACTTTGCCCGTGAGTTTTACCGCAAACACGGCATCATCTGCGAATTTCACTATATAACTGTTGATGATGACGAGTGGAAAAGTCGTATCGAAAAGCGCAACGCAGAAGTGCAGAACGGACGCAGTGACGCTTATTTTATCGACGACGGGCTTGCGGCTAAGTTTGAGGAGCTGTTTGAAGTCCCCGCCCCGACAGAAATGGATATATTGATATAAAGAAGCCCCTTATGAAAAGGGGCTTCTTTCGTCATAAAAACGTCTATATAAATTTAACTTTAAGGAGGAGTAAAACTGAAAACATATATCAGTTTGGCTGAGGATTATGGAATTTGCCCACCTTCCATGAGCCGTCAGGCTGGATAACTACTGAAAAATCATCTGTTTCTGTGTATGGCTCAAAGCTGCCGTCGATATCAACGTGACGGAAATCACTGTAATGTCTTTCAACTGTAAAGAATATCTCTTCGTCTGTCTGACGCTGTACTTCTGTTACCTTTGCACTTTCAAGGTAAAGGTCAACACCGGGGTTGCCTGTGAGCCAGCATAACTTACCGTCATTTACTGAATACCATTTGTCTATTGTCGCATCGTTCTCGGCATATCTGTCACTGAAAGTTTCATGATACTGAGCGCGTAATTCCTCAAGAGTTATATCATATACATAGGAAAGTGTGCGGCCTTCTGCTGTTGAAAAGCAGTTCATAGTATCAATATTGAAGTACTGCGGAGCTGAACGTCCGAATTTACAGTCTGCCTTAATAGCTTCCTCATAGAAATTCTGTGCCTTAGCGATAAGCTCTGAATTTTCTGTATTGACTGCTGAAGCTGTGTTATTGTCGGTATTTGCTGCTTCGGAAGTATCATCTGTGCTTACGTAAATTTTAACAGTTGAACCTGCGGCAAGTTTTGTTCCTGCGTCAGGTTCTGATTTTATTACATAACCCGGATTTACTGTAATATCTGCACTCTTTACTATTTCAACATTCAGTCCCATATCCTTGAGATGTGCCTTTGCAAGCTCATCTTTCATGTTTTTAACATCAGGAAGTGTTACTTCTTCGGTATTTGCCTGAGTTTTCTGATCTGCCCATACCTTATGGATAAGGTCATCATAGTCTGATTCGTCAAGCTTTATCACTTCATTCATATCGAAGTCATAAGAGTAAAGTCCCTGAACCGCTTTTACAACAAATTCATCACCCTTGTAATATTTTAAGTCTTTGCCGTCATTGAATTTTATATATGCGCCCTTGTCGTTTTCGGTGTTGTAAAGACAGCAGTCGACTTGATATGGGTTTCCGTTGTTATAGATGAAAATAGTTGAATATTCTCCCATAAACTGAGGTGCATCGGATAATTCTGTCCATTTGCCCTTGTTGAAGTTTTCAGCAAGCTGCTTTACGAAATCCTGTTTTACGTCAACAACTCCGGGTGAGATAGCGGCATATGTTACACGCACCTTATCATTGGATATATCTCCGAAAGGGCAGCCCTCCTCAACAGGTGAAGCAGGCTGAGTTGACGGGCTTGTTGCAGGATCTGTTACTACAGGGACAGGATCGTTAGTATTGAAGTTGTTCTTGTTCTTCATAAAATACATTCCGCCTGCAACAACGCCGCCTGTGAGTACCAGTGCAGCCGCAACAGCTGTGAATTTCTGCCATACAGGCTTTCTGTACTGCTCTACGCCTGATACTTCGATATTATCTTTATTATTACTTTCTCTGGTTCTTTCATTATATATCTTTCTGCTCATAGCGAACATCCTCTCCATTTCTTCATCGGAAGCAGGACAGTTTTCAGCGATTTGTTTTATTGTTTCATTGTCTGCATTTTCAAGCATTGTAAGATCAAACTCCTTATCGTTCATAACTGTACCTCCTTTAAAGTGATATGTTCATAGCGGTGAGTTTTTCCCTGAGCTTTTTTAAAGCGCGGCTGCATCTCATTCTTACAGCTTCGGGAGTCAATGACACTTTGTCTGCTATCTCCTGTGAGCTTCGCATGAAGAAATATTTTTGCATTATAATAGTTGAATCGGGTTCGCCGAGAAGTGATATACAGTTCATAAGGCTGGTTCTTAGTTCTTTTTTCTCATAGTCTGCTTCTGTATTTTCGGGAGCTTCCTGTTCGGGTACGTCCTCGTCATCAACAGAAACAAACGTAAATCTTTTTCGTGTCAGCTTCCTGTACATATCGGCAGCCTTATTACGGGCAACTGTTCCGATAAAACCTGAGATATCTTCGCCTACTGCCTTGCTGTTGTCATAATGTATGTAAACATCAGCAAAAACATCTCCTACACATTCTTCAATGTCCTCACGGCTTGCGCAGCTGCGCAGACGGCTGAAAACTATGGTGTATACATAGTTGAAATACTCTTTGAATACTATACGCTGTGCTTCTTCCTTTGATCGGTCCGAAGCTTTTTTATACTCTTCATGTGTCATATGGATCACCTCTTATGTAAAGCTTTAAGATGCATCGTGTTGGCTTTCATAATATCTATTCTCCCTTTGGGATATAAACGTAACAGGTTCAGAATTATTTTTTTATTTTAATTAATGTTCAGCCTTGAACGCAGTTAAATGCAATAATCACATTATACATCATTGAGAGCGAAAAAGCAAAAAATACCGCCGAGAACATCGTCCCGACGGTATTTTATATATGTTATCATGTTTTCTGCGTATTGTGTACAGCTTTATGCTTCTTCGAGCTGTGTTGCAGCACCGATAAATACAGGTACGTTGTTCTTGTCAACGATCATGTATACGAAAGGTCTGTTGAGGTCGATATGTATTATCCTCTTAGGCTCAAAAGCAGTTGCCTTCATCATCAGTACAGCTGTTACAGCAGCAGCCTTTGTGCCCTTTTCTGTTACCTCGATCTTTGTCTTGTGAAGAACATCGCCTATATAAAGAGGAGCTGCGCCTTCAACTGTAAGATCGTTTATCTTTGAGAAGTCAGCAAGTTTATCGTCAAAAGCCTCTCCCATACCGATATCAATGAGAATGTCCTTGAGCTTTTGGCTGTAATTGTACTTGAACTTAGGCATTGTAACGTGAAGCTCGATCTTGCTTGGATCTTCGCATTCCTTCAGGTCTTCCATAAGCTTTTCAGCATCGAGATCGTTTACATAGTCAACGATATTCTTTTCTCTCGGAAGAATACCTACAAAGCTGTACTCGCCGCCCATATAAGGCTTCTTGAAAGCGTCTGCGTCGCCGAGGTCGAAATACTCGCTTTCTTCGCTGGACATTTTCATTATGTCGTGCTCAACGCCGTTGAGATCGGTGAACTTTCCATCATAAGAACTGTCGTAAGGTGACTGCCACTCTGCTTCAAAGTAAAGGGTATTAATGAGCATCATCATTGCTGTCTCTTTATCTGTAGGGTCAAGGTCGCCCTTTTTAAGAAGAGTTGGTATCATGCCTTTGGTATTTTCGCTTACCCAGCTGTTTACATCGTTTACTGTAGAATCGTCAAACTTTGACTTATATACCTCAGAGTTGTAATATTTCTTGTTCTTTTCAAGGAACTCGTCCAGTACCTTGAATGTAGGATCATCTCTGAACCATATAGAATTGGCAACAAGGAGCTTCTGCTTCTGTTCATCGGGAAGATTTGCAACATAGTAAGCCATATACTCGTTGAGTTCATCGAGAGTCATACCGTTTCCGAGTACGGCTTCCATCTGTTCCAATGTCTTTTTGTCAGCACCATTTGCAGTCATAGCAAGGGCTGATGATATGGAAAGAGGTGAGATAAGGAGATTTTCTTCACCTTCCTTAGTAGGATCAAAGGCTTTTTTGAGAAGATCTATGCCGAACTTCATCTCTGCCTTTGCAAATGTTTCGTCAGTAACTTTGCCCTCAGATGCTTTTATATCTACCTGATCGGTAAGACGTACACTGCCGATCATAGTAGCTCCGTAGAACTTGTCTATCTTTCCGAGTATGTAATCGGATACCAGCTGGAGATCAGCTTCGTCCACAACATCGTTCTGGTCTATATCCGCGTTAAGGAAAAGCTCCTTTGAAAGAGGATTTTTTTCGGGATCGCTGATATATTTTCTGTAGCCGATAAGGTCAAAGGAGTCGATCACTCCGTCATCGTTGATATCACCGTAATAGTTGATACCCGGGGCTTTTACCTGAGTGATATCATTTACCCAATATCTGCTGCGGTCGTCTCTTTCGTTCGGTTCCTCATCTGTAAGACGCAGCGCAGGATAGTCCTCACTTGATGTGAATTTGATCGTGGCAATTGTACCGGGAGCAAGCTTATCGAGCATAGCCCTGTTCGAGTCTGACAGCTCACCGAAAACAGGATCTATCCCAAATTCGAGCACATTGGAATATGACCATGTTGAATAGTAGCCGTCTGTTTTGAGAACGACCTTAAAGCTCGCAGGTTCATCGTATTCTACGTTATAAATATAAACATCTTTGAGTTCATATTCATATTTATCCATTCCCTCAAGCGGATCCGGTCTGTTTTCATCTTCGGCAGAAGCTGAGAATGTCGGATAAATTCCTTTCTGAGGAATACCGCTTACAGCTCCGAGAGCCAGTGCAAAGCTCAGGACACCTGCGGTAACTTTGGTGAATTTTTTCATGTTTTCCATAGCGAATTACCCCTTTCATAATTAGATCATTTTATGGAACAGTTTCCATATTAACAGTATAACATCACGTATTTCCCATGTCAACGAAATATCCGCATTTTCTACACAAAATAGGCAAAAAAGGCATATTGTGCTCAGCGGTTGAACATAATGCCGAAATAAATCAGCAGACCAATTCTGTCCCCCCTCGTAATAATACACAAGAGAACTGAGCGTTATTTGTGCAGATATACAAAGCTTCGTGAATGAAAAACTAAATTACATTATTAGACGTATGAAAAAGCGAAAACTCTCAGTGATATTGAAAAAAATCGAAAAAAGCTCCCGTTTGATCGGGAGCTTTTGCTTTATCAGTGATAGTAAGAGTCGATACCGAAATATTCTTCAAGTGTGAGACCGCTTGCGTGGATAGGATAGGACATATCTGTTCCTACATAGCGGATATGCCATGATTCGTACTGATAGCCTGTAATTCCCTGCTTGCCCTGTGGGTAGCGGAGGATAAAGCCGTATTCATGGCAGTGATTTTCGAGCCATATAGCCTCGGGAGTGCCTGCAAAGCTGTCATCTATCTGGTTAACGTCTATGGCAAGACCTGTCTGGTGCTCGGAATAGCCTGCTCTTGCGGAATATGTATCTGCCGCAGCCTGTCCGTCACGGGCAACGTAATTGTTGTATATCTGAGCCTGATAGTCATAGGAACGGAAGCCTGATGAGAGCCATATATTCAGTCCCTGCTGTGCAGCTGCGTTCTGGAGCTTGTAGAACTGATTCTGGCAGGTCGCATCAAGTCCGGGATTGAAGTCGGAAGGCAGGCTGTAGCTCTTATTTGCTATGAGCACGCCCTGAATATAAGTCAGACCGTCATAGCTATACTGTACAGGTGCAGGTCCGTAGTTGTAATCGTTAGGTGTAGGAGCAGTATCGCTTGATACTCCGTTTGCCTGCTGAGGTGCAGGCTGATTTGAAGCCTGATCTCCACCGCCTGCGGGAACTGCCTGCTGCTGAGCTTCTGTTGCAGTTTCAGTATATGTATTCTGAGCAGCTTCTGTTGCGTTTTCTTCTGTAGCTGCACTTGTTACTGCAACAGTAGTCGTTGTATCCTGCTTTTCCTCTGTAGTTGTAACAGCTGTTGTGGAAGCAGTTACAGCCGCTTTAGTTGTTGTTTTGGTATCTGTGCTTATCTGTCCCTCAACGACCTTTCCGCAAGATGCCAATGAAAGCATAGCTGCAAAAGCCATGATAGTTAATATTCTCTTTTTCATTTTTAATTCTCCTCTTTCAATACTTTTTTGCTCTGTCTGAACGTTTCTGTAATAATAATCGAAGCATCATTACATTTTGCTACACAAAAATACATATTTTTTTATTTTAACTTAAAATCCTTCCTAAAAAGCATTATATCACATTTGTGTCGCTTTTGCAATAAGTTATTGTACGATATTGAAAAAACTGCTGAAATGTAGTATAATTCAAGAAAAAGGAGGAGCAAGATGTTTTATTTAAAAAATGCAAATAAAGCCGACATTGAGAAAGAATACCTTTTCGTGCGCGATATTCCTGCCGATGAAAACGGATTTATCAACGATTATCCCAATATAAGCCGTACTGACTTTGATGACGCTCTGGATACTCTTATAGCAAATTCTTACGGTGAGAGACTCCCCGACGGCTATGTACCTGCAACAACATATTTTCTGTGGCACGATGATGATATAGTCGGAGAATTTCAGCTGCGGCAGCACCTCTGCGACTCTCTTATCGAGGGTGCAGGACATATAGGCTACTATATATCCCCTGAATACCGCGGAAAAGGCTATGCCACCGAGGGACTGAAACTCATTATCGAAGAAGCCAAAAAGACTATCCCAGAGGACGAGATATACCTCCGCGTTAGAAAGAGCAATCCTGCATCATTAAAGGTAATGCAGAAAAACGGAGGATACATACACCACGAAAATGACGAGTCGTACTTTGTACGCATAAAAAAGGAGCAGAAATGAAGATATTCATAGATGCAGACGGCTGTCCCGTAACGGATATAGCCGTCAGACTGGCAGTAAAGTACTGTGTCCCATGCACTATCATATGTGATACAGCTCACTCTATTTATCGTGAAGGCGCAGAGACCATAATAGTTGACAAAGGTGCGGACAGTGCGGATTTTCGCCTCGTAAACCTTGTGACCGAGGGCGATATCGCCATAACTCAGGACTACGGACTTGCGGCAATGTGTCTCAGCAAAAGAGCTGTAGTCATAAATCAGGACGGAAAACAGTATACCGAGGAAAATATTTCGGGACTTCTCTCGTTTCGCGCCGTATCCGCCAAAATACGCAGAAGCGGTGGGCGCACAAAGGGGCTTTCCAAGCGTACTGCCGAGCAGGATAAAGCCTTTGAAGCTGCACTTTCAGAGCTGCTGAAAAAAGATACTATATAAAAAGGAGAAACGAAAATGATACACTCGGGAACATTTACCATAGATACTCCACGGCTTCTGCTCCGCAGATTTGAGCCTTATGACCTTGAGACCATGCACAAGAACTGGGCATCTGTGCCCTCTGTACAGATAGAATACGGCGAGCCTGTTTACAAGGAGATCGAAGAAGCAAAGGTACTTCTTGAAAAATATATCAGCGGATATGAGTCCGACAGCTTTTACCGCTGGGCAGTTATTGAAAAAGCAAGCGGTGAAAACATCGGACAAATAGCGTTTTGCCGAGTATATGAGGAGCTTCGTGCTGCTGAGATAGAATACTGCATAGGAACTGCCTTTCAGGGCAGAGGTTATGCAGGAGAAGCACTTTCCGCAGTCATCGAAAACGTATTCAAAAGGACAGATTTCCGGAAGCTCGAAGCCTATCACCGCGCCGAAAATACCAAATCAGGACGGGTACTGGAAAAATCCGCAATGCATACTACAGATAATGTTGAAAGATTCAGACAGCAGGGACTTACTCCCGAAGGCGAGATCTGCTACTGTATAGAAAGATACTAAAAACCGATTTGCTCACATATTTAAATAATATCTCCGTAGGCAACACCACAACTCTCAACTCTCAACTTCTATTAGGAAGTTTCTTTTACTAATATCTTTCTAAGAGCAGCAACATCGAATACATCAATCGTTTCGTCTTTGTTGATATCATATTTTTCAAGTGTTATGTCGCTGTTCGTTTCTGCCGAAGCACCAAGAATGTACTTCTGGAGCTTAACAAGGTCGGATACATTATAATTGCTCTCGTCAGGCTGCTGAACTGTCGGAGTATTTTTCAGATACGAGTCAATAAGCTCCGCCCAGTACTCTCCCATAAGCTTGTAGCCCTTATTATTCGGGTGAACTCCGTCCATGAGCTGAGTTTTCACATCTGTGATAACGCTTGCAACATCGGCGTTGCGCAGCTGAGGACCTTTCAACGAGCTTTCATCGGGACTCTGAGCATCTTTTTCCATATCCCAGCTGCTGAGTATCTTTACGCTTCTCATTTTCTGCACAACACTTGTTACGTTTGCATTATAAGCAAGAAGAGTCTTATGTATATTTTCCTCTGCCACATCATCGGGATAATTGGTCTGCCAGTCCGCGGAATGACGGTAATTGCCGAACCAGTCGTAAACACCGCTGCGGTTAGGGTCAACATCTGGAATAGTAGTCACAAAAAGCGAGGAACTTTCTGGGATATTCTCCATGATATACTCAATAAGCTCCTGTAACCTTTTTGGCGCATTATCCATGTCGTGGTTGTCGATAACATCGTTAGTACCTATCTGCAATATAACGATATCAGGCTCGCACTTCGCAAGACAGTCCGTAGACTTCAGCGTTTCAAGGATACCGTTTCTGCCCGGGTACTCCTTTATAGCGTAGCCGCTGTAGCCTGTATTATCATCATCATAAGTGAAGCTCTCCCCTGTTTCGCTGTCGGTAAACTCCGCCGTGAAGTTATTCCCCTTTGAGCCTACCATATCAACGGAATATCCCTTTTTAGTCAGTTCATTGTACAGGTACTTCCTGTAAGAGCCTGTAACTCCGTAGCCGTCGGTTATGGAGTCGCCGATAGCCATGATACTGATCTTTTCAGTTCCCTGCTCACCCAGTGCGCAGGCTTTTTTATTTGTACGACCAATTCCCGTAAGACAAACAGCCGCAGCTGCTATAACAGATATTATTTTACGCATTTTCTTCTCTCCTTTTGAATTTTTATAATTTTACCATATAAAAACCGTTTTTTCAACCGAATAAATAACCGATGAAGTTGATTTTTCACAGGAAATATCTCTCCCTGTTATTGCTTTATTTCCGCCCATATGTTATAATGATATTATAATAAGTATGTGTACTCAATAACGGCTTTCAGGCAGTTTCGCCGCATATCACATTCGGCGGACAGGCAATGATTATTTTACGGCAGAATTTGTTCACAAAAAGTTAATAGATTGTTTACAATTTTCTTTGCACATTCCTGCTGTCTGAACAGTTATACATTAGTGAAGGGAGGTTTCAGCGTGTCAGTGGACATAAAAGATCAATACGATAAGATATTCCGCTACTGTTACTACAAGATTCACGACCGGGATAAAGCTGAAGATCTGACACAAGAGACCTTTCTCCGTTTTCTTGAAAGCTCTCATTACCACGATATGGGTAAGGAGCTCCACTATCTGTACACTATCGCAGGTAATCTGTGTGCAGATGCCTATCATCGGAAGAAAACTGAAGAGCTTTCGGAAGATATGAGCGACGGAAAAGATTATGAGGACTTCATTCTTACAAATGTGGCACTCGGCAACGCCATCAAAAAATTAACGGCCGAGGAACAGGAGATAATCCTGCTGCGTTACGTAAATGAAGTGCCAATAGGCGTGCTGAGCGAGCTATACGGGGTATCACGGTTCAAGATGAGCCGCATGATTAAGCAGATACTCACACGTCTGAAAAAAGATTTTAAAGGATCGGAGGGCTGAAGCTTGAATAAAAGAATGAAAAAAGCTGTTCAGGAATCATTCAGATTTCCTGAGACCAAGCACAAAAATGAATTTCTTATGCAGGCTGAGGTCATCTCCGCTCAGGAAATGCAGCGGAAAAAGAGATATCCTGTTGTATTCAGACTGTCCGCCGCAGCTGCGGCTTGCGGAATGGCAGTAGGTTTATGGGCACATCTCGACAACCGCTCTAAACTAAGCGAAAATGATTTTCGTGACGAGCCTGCGATCGTTACGACAACGGTCGGCAATGGTGAAAACCAGCCGGTCACTACTGCTATCGGGAACGGCGAAACAGCAAGTGCAACAACTGTAAACGTCAGCGCAGTCACAACGGTCAGAACAGCGGCTGCAAAGACAACTACGGTAACTTCGGGTCAGGCTCTTACTGCACTGGGAGCAAGATCTCGCAGCACAACTGCAAGCCGTTCCGACCACAGCAGCGTTACAACGAATACAGGCAGCAATTCAGCTGCTGAATATACTATCACAAACGAAGAAAAGACCTATTATATGAAGCATCTCGGCGCATTCACCTCCGCCTTTGTAATGGGAGGAAATGCCATTCCGATGGCTTCAGCCGCCGAATACAAGCTACCGTATACAAGAATGTATTCGGGCGAGAGCGATGTATTCGCAGATATCGAAGCAAATTTTGAGATCGTCGATATCAACGATGACGGATTTTTCAATATGAGAGACTGCTATGATCTGTTCTGCTACAGCAATTATTATGAGGTATCTGATACGGTTGCGAAAAAATGCAGAAAATATGGTGTCTCCAAGATAGACGATGAGGAGAACGATACTCCTTCATGGCTCAGTTATACAGAATTTATAAGATATTTCCTTATCAAGGAAGGTGCAAAGCCTGAATTTTTCAGTAATGAAAGTCAACCTTACCGCGAAACGGTAAACGGCACATATGCTCCTTTTGCATCTGATATGTTCGTATCGGCAGTATTCAGCGAGAGCGACCACCTTATGGCAGGTTATCCGCTCATATCTGCCGCATACAGAAACAACCGCATCGACCTTGATGTAAATGCTGACGGGCTCTTTGATATAAACGATTATATCGACTATTTCGTCTGCACCACTAATTTAAGCAAATCCAAGCAGGACAGCGGAGAATTCATACCATGGGAAAGACCTGAGACTACTGTTCAGCGATGCAATGAGCTTCGCAGTGAAGCCGAAGCGATCACCCATGACAACTGGCTTGAAAACTACTTCGTATGGTGTCTGCTCGAATATACACCGTTCCGCACGGAATATGCAGAAGCAAGCTATTATAACAGCATTATTCCCGAGCCGTATTCAAAATACTACAGTCCCGAGAGATATTTCGAGGAATACTGCGAGACTACGGGCATAGAAGAATATCTCTTCACATTCAATACCCAGAAGTTCAACAGCTGCTTTGATGAATACTGCAAGGACGTAGCGGCAGGAAGAAGATCAGCTCCCGATATCAACCTTGACGGAGTGATCGACCGAAAGGACTATGAAGCTTCCGATATTTACTTCGGTGATATCCTTAACGGAAGAAATGCTTCACAGAGCGACCTTCCTTCCCGTGTATGGAACAATATCACATCAAACTGTGATTTCAATAATAATGGCACAAGCGGCGATGTCTATGATATCATGATAACTCAGATGTATGTGCTTATCAAGACAGGCGAAAGCAATTCAAACTCAGGCGGTTCATATAACTATGACAGTAATATGGGCGCCCTTTGGGATATGAATACTTCACGCAGCGGTGACGTTAACGGTGACGGCGAGGTAGATATGGCTGATGCAGTGCTTATTATGCAGTACCTTGCTAATCCCGATAAATACCAGCTCACAGACTCAGCTATGTACAATGCTGATGTTGAAGGCGACTGCGACGGACTTAATTTAAACGACGCAAGTACTATCCAGCGCAGACTTCTTGATCTGTGACAATAAACCAAGCTTTCACATTCCTCATATAAATGATATTTGGAAAGTACTCCCACGGCTAAAGTTGTGGGAGTACTTTTTTGCAGCGTTACACCGCGGTCAAAGCTTCGGGACGTCGGGGACGCCGTCCCCTACTGATCAATATACTAAAAAGCCACAGCTTAACTTAGCTGTGGCTTTATTTATTCTATATCATGGCTCTTTGGGCTCGTCTTTTTCTTCTGCACGTTCAAGTGCTGAGATAACAGCGCAGAGCTTTTTCCTGCTTCCGCTGTCAAACTCAATTGTGACAACAGTATCATCACCGATAGGGAGCGTATCCGTTACCGTACCGTCTCCGAAAAGCCGATGATGAACCCTGTCGCCTATTTTTATTTCAGTATGATCAAGCATAGCTGTTATCTCTCATTGTAGTAAACATCTACTGAGCCAATGCCATGATCTATATCCATTTTGTACTTTCCGCCGTTCTTTGAGAAATCTGTCTCAGGGTTTGTAAGTCTGAATGTCATCTCTCCAACACCGCCGTCAGCGTCTATATTTCCGTTGATAGTACCCTTGAACTCAAACTGTCCAACGCCCTGATCTAAATCAAGACCGCCGAGTGTGCTGTTGATAACATTGATATCTCCTGCTCCGCCGTCGATATCCAGCTTTTCCTTGCAGTCCATGTCATTTATGTTGACCTGTCCTGCTCCGCAGTCGATCTCGCCGTTATCACAAGTAACATCTGTAAATGTTACCTCTCCTGCACCGCAGTCTATCTTGAATTTGCCGCATTCTATATCCGAAGCTGTTGTCTCACCTGCGCCCATATTAAGAATGAAGCTTGCGTAAACCTTTTCAGGGAGAGCTATATTTAAAGTAGCATTGTTATCCCCCCACAGGTGGAAGCTTGGCATAGTGATAAAGCCGATTCTCTTCTTTACACATGAAGTTTTAAAAGTTGTTCCCTCTACTTTTGCATCAAATTCGTCAGGGATATTTTCAGCATCAATATGTATCATCTTGTCATTGCTCTTTGTAATATTCAGGTCGCCGAAAGGTATGTCCAGATCTACCTTTGTAACTGTTTCAGAGTTGAATGTCTGATGAATGTCCTTTAACTTGAAGTACTTATCCCTGTCGTTCACATTATAAATAATGACACCGATAACAAGCAGGATAATACCAACAACTACCAATACCAGCCATACAAGTCCGCCGCCCGAGCTCTTCTTCTGAGGAGCCTGTTGTGTCTGAACATATGGTGTACCCATGTTCATATCCATATTCATATTCTCATTCATTTACTTTTCCCCCTTTTTTGAAAAGACCGCCAATCCAGTTACATACGCTCTTTATACCTCTGCCCATTGCAGGTATTGCTTTGTTTAAAACAGGCTTGCAGAGAAGCAACACTAATCCTGTTAAGATGAGACCTGCACCAAGAAGCATAAGTCCTATGCTTGGCACTTCAAACACTGCTGCGATACCGCCTATGATCAATGCGATACCTGCTACGACAAATGCAAATACGATAGAGAATGCTGTGACGATCAATGCAAATAATACTGAAACAACAGCTATAAGTATTGGAAGCCATATCGGGAATGTTATTACTGCAAGGAATATTTTTAGTCCCCAGTTACCTGACTTCTGCTGTACAGGTGCACCCTGATACGGATACTGATACTGGGGCATAGGTCCCGGCATCGGACCTGCTGCGAATGCAGGTGCAGGCTGAGGATCAAAAGCCTCAGGACCGCTTATCTCTATACCGCTCTCACGGAGAATATTCACAGCCACCTCTTCTGGTGAACCCATTGATGCAGCTGTCTCCTCTTCCTTACCGAACCCTGCGTCGAGAAATACCTCTTCGTAGTAAGTAAGGGCATCATTTATATCATCGGAATTCATACCGCCTTTTTCCAGGCAGTTTCTCAATTTTGTAAGAAATTCAAGCTTGTTCATTCTCTTCAGCTCCCTCATCCATTAAAATACTGTCGATCTTCTTTTTGTGATTGCGCCATTCTTCCCTGTATTCCTCCAGAGAAGTTTTCCCTTGCACCGTTAGACGGTAATATCGGCGATTTCTTCCCATATACTCCTTATCATATGTTTCAAGCATATCGCCTTTCTGCAATCGTCTGAGTACAGGATAAAGTGTGGATTCTGATATATCCACAGCCTTTCGCAGATACTGCGTTATCTCATACCCGTAGGTGTCATTGCGCTGAACTATGGAAAGCACCATAGCGTCAAGCAATCCTGCATTAATTGTAAAACCCATATACTTTCTCCTTTCCATATAGTATTTTATGGTTTGCAATATTTGCTTTCTGGCAATATTATACGTCGTATAATATTGTTTGTCAATACAATATTATGATTTTTACAACGATTTGTATACTTGCACAATCGCATCTGCCATTTCAGAGCCTCTCAATGTCCAACTTGCACTATTGTCGCAAAAAAAAGAGCATATAAAAGCCCGCAAGCAGTTACCTCAACCGCTTACGGGCATAAAAACTATATCATGTATTTTCAATATAAATGACGAATTCCATTTCGGAAGTCTCTTCGAGCCGTCTGACATAAACTCTGCCGCCAAGAGCCTTTACAGTTTCATTGGCAACATACATACCTATACCGCTGCCTTCTTTATCGGAAGCATTTGAACCCCTCCAGTAGCTTCTGAATATATAAGGCAGCTCCTTTTCGGGCAGCAGCTCGCCGCTGTTCCTTACAGATATGCCGAAACCGTCGTCCTGCTTTGTGAATGTCACCTTTATGCCCTTACCGTCACCATACTTCACAGCATTTTCAAGTATTTGGCTTATAGTACGGTAAAGAGCATATTTATCGCTTTCCATTACAGAGCGGCTGCTGCACTCGACTTCAAAAGGTATCCTTTTCATAGCCATTCTGTCTTTATACTCATTCCTTACAAGCTCAGCAAGCTCCATAACGGAGAAACGGTTTATTTCAAGATCGGTGACCGCTGCCGATGAGGAAGATGATCTGAGAAGTTCAGCCGCAATGGCTTCTATCTTCTCAGTATTTTTGTCAATTTTATCCGCAATATTCACAGTCATATCATGGTCAGATGAGTAAAGCCCGGTCCTTACCGCATCGGTGTAAAGACGTATATTCGACACTGGAGTCTTTACTCCGTGTGCGACCGACGAAACAAGAGTGCGTCTCTGTCCTTCAAGCTCATTTATACGCTTAGTGCTTGACGTAAGCACATCGGACAGCATATTCATACCCCATATATACCGACCGAAGTACCTGCTCCTGCTTTCGGGCAGCTTCTGTATATCACGAAGCCGAGCCAGCCGCTCGGGATAATCCGCCAGCCGTCTGAACGGGACTATGACTGCAAACCACATATACAGCGCGTGGACGAGTATTATCAAAAAGCTGACTATAATAACGATATTTCCAACCAGAAGCACATGACCTATGTCATCTTCAATGTAGCAGTATTCAATAAAGCCTGTTATTTCACCTTTATCATTATACAAGGAACACAAAGCCCTGCTCTTGTCAACAGATGCATAAAATACTTCATTCCCGTCACTCTGAACAGGAATGAAGCTTATATCATCAGGCAGGTCATCGCCGAATTCGGCTCTCCATTTATCCATATTAGATGAGATCAGGCTTTCTGCGTCCTCACTGCTCTCGGCTATCATTGCCGAAAGCTCGGAATTTATCCTGTTAACAGCTATGTTTCTGCTGCTTATCTCAGCGGACATAAGCTTTCTGCACCCTATATTGAACCCCAAAGCTACAGCCGCAAGAACAATAATAAGTATTATCATTATCTTTTTCATCGGCTCGCTCCAAATCTGTAGCCGACCTTCCAGACGGTCTGTATTATCTCGGGAGAATTCGGATCATTCTCGATTTTTTCCCTGAGCCAGCGTATATGTACACTTACTGTGCTCTGCTCTGTAAAGCAGTCGTACCCCCAGACTGCGTTGAACAGCTCGTCCTTGCTGACAGCTTCTCCCTCATGCTCCATGAGATACTGCAAAAGCTCAAATTCCTTCACATTGAGCTTCAGCTCTTTTCCGCCCGATGTTACACGGCGTGATACCGTATCCAGCTCCACACCGCAGCTTTGCAGTATCCCCGTACTGCTGCTTTCGACATTTCCTCTCTTCATAAGTGCCCTTATCTTCGCAGTAAGCACCCTTACCGAAAAAGGCTTGTCGATATAGTCGTCAGCTCCTGTCTCATACCCGAGAAGCTTGCTCTCCTCATCGGTGAGCGCACTCATCATGAGAATATGTGTATCCCTTATACTTCGTATGGCGGTACAGGTCTCATATCCGTTCATTTTCGGCAGCATAACGTCCAGAAGGACTACTCTGCACTCTTCCCCTTCAAGCAGCGCAAGGGCTGTCTCGGCATCAGCGCAAAGCTTAACCGAGAAGCCCTCATTTATCATAAAATCTCTTACCAGTTCCCCCATTTCGGGGTCGTCCTCAATGATAAGGATATCTGTCATCTTATACTCCTTTATTCCCAGCTTCCGAGGTCGATAAATTCAGGTTCTTCGGCAACGCCGTCTTTACCCGTAAGTATCGCCTGAAGCGTATTTGTGGCATAGTCAGCGATAACCATATGCACCACACTGTCGCTGCGGATACATACCAGATCTTTACTGAGTTTTTCACAGGTCATAAGCTCCTTGAAATGATCCAGCGTCATATCCTTCTGTCCGCAGAAAAGCTGTTCATACCTCTTCCACCTTATTAAATTGCCCTCACTGTAAGTCAGATAATCGTTATTTCCCTCAGCAGCAAAGGAATTGACTGCGCAAAGATAATTCGGATCGCTCCATTCAACTGTTTCGTTGAGCTTTGTATCGCCCTCACGCAAAACAGTCTCTCCATCTTTTTCCTCATCAGTAACCACAAGCTCTGCGATAAAAGCATCTTTTTTATCCGTAGCAAGTATATTTACACAGAAAGGATATCTCTTTGAATTCTCTGCCAAATACTCTGCACACTCTCTTGCGCTGCCCATATTTTCAAGTGCATACCTCATAGCATAGGTATAGCTTGTCTTGTTCTCATATGTATATTCTGATCCGGCACTGCCCACATCAAGCTCACCAAGAAATACGCCTTCTTTATTAACTGCGCTAAGTATAGGGAAAAATCCCATATAAGTAACAGATGTAAAGCTCTTTTCGCCGTTTTTATAGTGTACAAGAGTGTGCGCCTGACATATCTGATTTTCGCTTCCGAGCTGCCATTCAAGCACACGGCAGGTAATACGCTCTCCCGAAGCTGTTGTACTGCCGTTTGCAGTTATTGCACTGCAAGCTGTACCCCTGAGTACATCGGGTATCAATTCCATTAGTATTACCTCATCATGACTAAGTACGCCGTTCTTTTTGAATTCATTAACATCTCCGCTCAATCCCTCTGCAAAGCCTTCAAGCTCCTGTCTGTAATCTTCATCGAGAGACGTGTAGATAGCTGTTGTGCGCTTTTCTATCTCCTCGTATTCCTCATTTGAATCATTTGCAACCGAATTGATATTTTCGTAGAGGTACTGTTCCAGATACTCGACATAATCAGGACGCGCAAGGAGTATAGCCTCCGCGTAGGCAGCTCCTACGTCCTTATAGCTTCCCTTTTCATAGTCAAGAGTAACATCATAATAGCTGTCCTTCTGCTCTATCCTGCACAGTCCGTCAGCCGACTCATAAACTTCCTTTGTTTCCTCTTTTGTAGGAGCTACGCCTGCATAGTGCTTTTCGGAAAAGACGTTTTCAACAGGCACAAGCTGGCTTTCGCCGCTTTCAGGAATATCAAAATCATCATAAGTAACTCGTCCGCAGCCGCTCAGCATCATTGCCGATAAGAGTACAGCGCAGACAGCTGCAATTTTTCTGCTTCTCATACTATCCCCCTTACCAGCCCTGCTCCATGAGCCAGTTTTTCAGCTTGCGCTCTCTTGTGGGGAGCTCACCCTCATCTATAAGCTTACCGAGGTCCATTTCGCCCTGTATATCGCCGTCAATAAGGTAGAGCACCTTATCGCTCATAGCTGCTACTCTTACGCTGTGAGTTACCATCATAATAGTAGTGCCCTCACGGTTTGCAGCTGATATCTCTTTCATAACGTCTGCGGCAGCTTTTGAATTCAGTGCGCCTGTAGGCTCATCGGCAAATATCATCTTAGGCGAATTGATAAGTGCTCTGCACAGGCAGGCTCTCTGGAGCTGTCCGCCAGATACTTCGTTCACCTCATTCTCGGCTATCTCGATTATGCCAAGTCTGCGCATGAGCTCCTCGGCTTTTTTATTAGCAACATCGCGGGGAGTTCCCGCCTGATATGCAGGAAGCACGATATTATCGAAAACGCACAGCTTCTTCATCATATACATCTGCTGAAAGATAAATCCCATTTCATTGAGTCTCAGCTTTGAGAGCTCTTTTCTGCCCATTGAGCCAAGATCCTTTCCGCCGAAGTCCACAGAGCCCGATGTCATTGCGTCCATACCGCTGACTGTGTACAGCAGCGTTGATTTGCCGCTGCCGCTTGGTCCCATAATAGATACGAAATCGCCTTTATTGAGGTCAAAGCTGACATTTCTAAGTACATTGTTGCTGTATTCCTTTATTATATAAGTCTTACAAAGTTCCTTTACGGATAAAACCTTTTCCATAATGCTCTCCCTTATTCCTCTGAAATTTTCCATATGCCGATATTGCGTATTCCCTTGAGTGTGACTGATACCGTCAGAAGTACCACACCGAGAATTATGAGCGGTATGATAATGAAGCTTACAGGTATCTCAAGCAGGAAGTTGACTCCTGTCATCTCATAGCTCGCCATGAACTTTGTCATAAGCAGCTGACCGAGAGTCCTGAACAAAACCTCTGCCAGCACAACAGAGAATACGACAAGAACCGCCATTCGCAGAAGATGCCATTTTTTTATTGCACCGTCGGTAAATCCCGAGCTTTTCAGCAGAGCTATCTCAGGAGTCTCCTCCGTAACGAATACAGTAGAATAAAGATAAGTTATAAGTATAAGAACAAAGATGACCGCACCGCCAAGTACATATTCAAGCAGAGCAAAGAGCCTGTCATATTCCGCCAGCATATCTTGCTTCAGGCTTTCCTGCCATGTTCTTATTGTATCATCGCCGAAGCATTGCTTCATCTGCTTTACAATACCTGCTTTCTGGCTTTCGGGAGCATCAATAACATAACCGATCCAGTTCTTGGAGTATATTTTTTCTCCCTTTCGGTAATCCTTACCCATAATAATAGCAGGATTCCCTGCCTCACTATAGTCAAAGAAAGCAGTGATAACAAGCTGTCTTTTTACATCTTCGCTGTTGATACCGTCCTCGCTTTCTTCATGTATGCTCATATCAATAACATCGCCAAGCTTCATGCCCAGTTTCTTTGCGGTAAAATAGCTCATAGCTGCTTCATTTTCCAGCTGAGGCATCTTGCCGCCGTCACGGTATCTGAGCTTCTCTATCTCTCCGTCGCCCCATAATACGTCAAAATTCTCTTTTTTATTTCCTTTGCTGTCAAGAAGAGTGCCCCACGAATAATTAAGTGTATCAATATATGCAGGGAATCCGTTTTCCTTGAACATTTCATTTAAAAGCACATCATAATTCTTACCCTCAGCCTCTGAGCGTTTATCCAGTTCTTCCCTGAACTCGCCTCTTATACGCACATCAAAGTCGATAGTATGACACAGGAAGAGCTTCATATATTCTTTTGAAATGATACTGTTTCGCACATTGTAGCAGAGCAGTATTATAGCCGCACCAAGAGTATAGGCGATTATCAGGAAAATGTATCTCTTGAAGCGTCCGAGTATATCTGTAATGGCAAGGAAAAACGGCACTGACATCTTCTTTCTCTTGTGCAGGAACAGCGGAAAGCCCTTGCCGAAACGCTCACCGCGGTTCTCACCGTGTATCGAGTCTATTACCGATATCTTGTTTATCCTGCGCATGACCATGAGCGAGAAGCCTATCATCATGGCTATGATAGCCAGTACTGCCACAATACCGATGATAACAGTCTCATACCTCTGAGGAAGTATTACATTTGCATTAAAGAGATTGACAACATATCCCGAAAGCGGTATACCTGCGGCTATGCCTATTGCACCGCCTATTATGGCAAAGGCAATGTATTTCGCAGCAAACAGCCACCTGAAGCTGAAGGAATCGACTCCCAGAGCCTTCATCATGCCTATTTCCTTTTCCTCGCTCTTCAAGTCGGCTATCATAGTAAATCTGATAGTCATAAATATGATAGCGATAAGGAAAACACTGATTATCACTACAAATACCGAGACGATAGCCTGCATGATAACATCATCGTCCGTATTATCATATTTCATATACATAGGACAGATCATATCTTCTGCTTTCAGTGTATTATGCAATTCATCCATTTTAACGGAATTACAATCCTTCATATACAGACCATAATCCTTAATTTTTATTACTTCATCCTTGGTAAGTATATCATAATCCTCATCTGCAACGATTATACGCCTTCTGCCCGGGAAGCCGCTTTCCTTGAAGAAACAGGCTACCTCAAGCTCATATACATCTCCCATAGATGTTGTGAACTTCACCTTATCGCCCACTCGCAGTCCTATGCTTGTGCTGAAATCCACAGGACAGGCTATAGTGCCGCTTTTAAGATAAAACGGTTCATCATTTGTATCGTACAGAAGATCGAATTCACGCGGCAGCTTCATAAAATATGCCCGCCACTTGAAAAAGCTGTTAGTCTCGTCCTCCTCGATACGGGGGAAATCTATCCTGAGCATATCTATCTTCGTCATATCACAGGAATGATACTTCTCCACATCTTTGTATCCGTCAAGGATACTCTCGATCTGCCTGATCTTTTCATCGCTGGCAGCAGTTTTGGCAGGCACCATCATTTCCAAAGAACAGGTATTGCACATTTCCGCCATTCTCTTTTCACCTGTAAGATAAGAGAATATCTCCACAGAGCCTGCAAATACCAGCACTGATGCCACAGTTATGAAAATAAACAGTATCACATTCAGACCTTTTTTGCATTTAAGGTCTTTTTTCAGCATCTTAAAGAACATTTCCTACTATCCTCCGCTGTTGTTATTTGTTTTTTACTGTTATTATAATATCATACCGAAGTTTAAAAAGTCTTTAAATATTAAAAAAATTTCTCACCATATGATTATACCATAATATACCTATAAAAACAACATTTACAGCGGTATGTATGATATTATCATTTTTTCAGCCAGTTTTCACACGTATTTCATCTTAGTCTGCAAAAATAGCAATAAGAGAGATGACAGAATAACAATTATGTGATATAATAGATATAAACACTCATTATATTTTATCTGAACAGCTTTGACAGATAATAAAAATATGGAGGTCAAAATATGAAAAAGCTAACAGCTCTTTTATTTGCAGCTGCGCTTCTCTGCGGATGCAGCTCAAAAAATGAAAAGGAAAGCGGCGGCAATACAGCTTCAAATACAAATACTACCACTGCTGCATCAAGCAGTGATGCTTCCGAGCCCACCACAGACTTTGACGATATGCATATAGATACTTCCTATGAGGATCCTGTTGAAGGCGAATCCATAGATGTAACAGAAATGGAAGATGTAAGCTGGGACAAGCTTTACCGTCAGGAGCTTGAGGATTTCAAGAAATCCTCTGACTATGATGATACAGCACGTTTCACTATCTATGATATAAATGACGACCAGATACCCGAGCTCATCATTTCCTACGGTCCTATGGGCAACAAGACTTATCTTCTCAAATCCCTTAACGATACCGACTACACAGAATTTGAAAAGATCGAAAACTGTGCAGACCTCTGCTACGTAATGAACAAAAGTCTCCTCGTTACATACAGATACAACGATGCTGAGCATATCCAGACTGTCCAGCTCTATCGCCTCAAAAACGAGAAGCTCCCTAACGTTTACACATATCAGCTCACAGATAATACCGCTATGGTAAACGGCAAGGAAGTTACAGAGGACGAGTACACAGAAGAGTATAACCACTTCATCAACGGCGTTATAAAGTCTGTAGGTATGGATCACAGCTTCGATGATGATGTCATCAATGCAGCTCTCGGACAGGCTAAGGACTGGAAGGAAGCTTACTGCTCTATCCTCAACGACTACCTTAAATATAAGAAGGAAAACGATGATAACCACTTCTCGCTCATGGATATAACAGGCGACGGTGTTCCAGAGCTTTTCGTGTCAGGCGGATATCATTATGCACCATACGTTGATATCTATGCATGGAACGGCTGCCCTGTACCTGTAGGCACTTTCGGTGCTGACGGTACTGTGCTTTTCAACGACGAAAACGGCGAGGTCTCCACCAAGTTTGACGGTCCGAGCTATACATCAGGAAGCGTTTACACATTCTCCAACGTTTTCAAGTTTGAAGAGGCATTTACCTACGGCAACAATGAAAACAGCAAGAAAAACGATGAAAACGTAGAGCTGGTATATTACCTCAACGGTGAAAAGACTGATAAGGATAACTACGAAAAGACCGTTAAGGAGCGTACATCAGGCAAGTACTATGTTCTCGGTCAGGATAACGACATCACAGAAGAGACAATAAAGGCACTTGCCGACGGCAAATACAAAGAAGCCGAAAAGAAATAATACTTTAAAGGCGGATAAATTTTAAGGGATATGCAGAATAAAGCCATTGTAACGCAATACCCATGGCTTTCAAATTCATTTATTATAAAAAGAATGTCATTTTTCAAATAATACTTTCCAAATTCACACTACGATCTATTTTATTTTTTCAGTAACACACACATAAAAAGCTTTCCTTTGATATATCATTTTTTCAATTGATATTTAAAGGATAATAAGCTTTCTATCATAAAATACATCATACTACACAAGGAGAAAACTATGAAAAACAACATTCAATTTAAGGGCAAACCATACTCAGATGACATTTCTTTTATCCGCATTAAAGATCATAACAGAATAAAAAGTACCTTACTGGAATTCAATGACGGACTGCCGCCGCTTCAGGGCGAAGAGGCATATGTGGATTCCGTTTCCGAAAAGATAGCCGCTAACGGCATCGTATACCGCTTACAGACAAATACGAAGCATATCGGTTTCTTTTCACTTTATGCAAATGACCATACGACTCAGACTGCATTTATCTCATTTATCGCAGTCGGACCTCAGTACAGAAACGAAGGATACGGCAGCAAATTATTGAATAAGGCTATACTTACAGCAAAAGAAAACGATATGAAAACAATGAAGCTTGAAGTATTAAAGTATAACACAAATGCTCAGAAGTTCTATAAAAAACATGGGTTTACTTTTTCAAGTGAAAGTGAAAACAGCATATATCTTGAGAGGGCAATTTAAGGCTTGCCTGAATTGCCTCACATAATAATTACTTGACATAACAAAAAGACCGCGTTTAAATTAAGAAACGCGGTCTTTTTTATAGGCAAACACCTATTTGGCATTTATAAGCGATTACTGCTTGTTGTATGTAGCCCACTGATAACGTGCTGTGAGAGGTGTCTTTCCGTCGTAGTGACCAAGCCACTCATCAACACCTGTACCGGGCCATGCATTCATCATGATCTTACCTGGTGTCTGAGGAATGTTATCATAAGCTGTGTATACAGCCTTACCGTCAACATACCATGTTATGTGGTCACGCTGCCAGTCAAAGCCGAATGTATGGAAGCCCTGTGAAGAGTCGAAACCGAGGTCGTACATCTTCTCGTGATTTCCCTGTCCGTTTGTATAGTAGTTGAACTGGACTTTTGTAGTATCCTTACCGAGGATCTCGATATCGATCTCATCCCAAGGATTATTGTCTGAAGGACCTGTATATGTAAAGAATGATGAGTTTACACCTGTATTCTTCATAGCCTGCATAGATGTCTCGTAGTAACCAAAGCCGTAGAAATCGTTAGTTCTGTACTCAGCACCTGCATAGTGGTACTTGCCTGTGTTGTCCTTACCGATAGAAAGTTCAAGTGCGCCGTTTCTGAAAGCAGTCTGTGACTTATACCAGCCGCAGTCGAAAGGATCGCCGTTTGTCCAGCCGTCAGAAGCTATAAAGTAACGTGATGAGCCTGTTCTGAAGTCATCTGCCATTGTAGCGTTGCTGTTGAAGCTGCCTGTAGATGCACTGTTGTTATTGCCCTGATTCTGGTTATTGTTCTGGTTGTTCCAGTCGTTGTTCTGGTTCTGCTGTCCCCAGTTGTTCCAGTTGTTGTTCTGGTTCCAGTCATTGTTTACAACACCATTCCACTGGTTGTTGTTCTGATTGTTCCAATCCCAGCCCTGATTCTGGTTATTGTTCCAGTTGTTCCAATCGTTGTTCTGCTGCTGATTGTTCCAGTCATTATTCTGATTCCACTGGTTATTATTGTTCCAGTCGTTGTTCTGGTTCCAGTTATTGTTGTTCTGGTTATTCCAGTCCCAGCCATTGTTCTGGTTCTGCTGTCCCCAGTTGTTCCAGTCGTTATTCTGGTTCCACTGGTTGTTATTGTTCCAGTCGTTATTCTGGTTCCAGTTGTTCTGGTTATTCCAATCCCAGTTATTATTGTTCCAATCGTTATTTACAACGCCGTTCCACTGGTTATTGTTCTGGTTGTTCCAGTCCCATGTGTTGTTCTGGTTCTGATTGTTCCAGTTGTTCCAGTCGTTATTCTGTCCCCAGTTGTTCCAGTCATTGTTCTGGTTCCACTGATTGTTATTATTCCAATCATTGTTCTGGTTCCAGTTATTCTGGTTATTCCAGTCGTTATTCTGATTCTGATTATTCCAGTCCCAGTTATTCTGATTCTGGTTGTTCCAATCGTTATTTACAAAGCCGTTCCACTGGTTATTGTTCTGGTTGTTCCAGTCCCATGTGTTGTTCTGGTTCTGATTGTTCCAGTTATTCCAGTCATTATTCTGACCCCAATTGTTCCAGTCGTTGTTCTGGTTCTGCTGTCCCCAGTTGTTCCAGTCGTT
>NZ_FNWV01000012.1:0-667 GCF_900108555.1 Ruminococcus flavefaciens | reverse complement strand
TTCTGGTTCTGCTGCTGGTTGTTATTCTGGTTCCAGTCGTTGCTCTGCTGCTGACCGCCACCGCCGCCTGCACCTTCTGTAACAGTTACGCTCTTAACGTTTGCAGAACCGTTTGATCTGTAACCTTCGATGTTAAGAGATACCTCGTAAAGTGTACCTGACATATCGAGACCTGCCTTTTCCCAAGCCTCGAAGTGCTTGGATACGTCGATAGTACCCTTCATGTAGTTAGTCTGATTGTTAGCTGAACCACTTGTTGTACGAACGCTCCAGTACTGTGGGAATGTTGCTGTACCGTCAAGTGATGGCTGGTTGTAACGCATTGACTTGCGGATATCGTATGTATTGCCGTTAAGAGTTACTGTACCCTTATTTTCTCCGTCATTTCCGGGTGGTCTCCAGTCGCCCCAGCCTTCTACGATATAGTATTCCATAAGAGGATTTCTTGTCCATCCGTAAACGCACATATAAGAATTTCCTCTTGGTGTGTATTCTACATCATAAGTGAGAACGATGTTGCCGAAAGCCTTGTAATTCTTCTTCTGGCTGTCGTAGTTCTTACCCATACGTGCGAGGAAGTTCTCAATGTTGCTCCATGAGCAGGTGAAAGAACCTGCACCGGGATTCATTGATGCCTGTCCCTGACCGTTCTGGTTCCACATCTCGT
>NZ_FNWV01000001.1:262972-766902 GCF_900108555.1 Ruminococcus flavefaciens | reverse complement strand
CAGAACCAGAATCAGGGTTGGGACTGGAATAACCAGAACAATAATCAGTGGAACGGCGTTGTAAACAACGACTGGAACAATAATAATCAGTGGAACCAGAATAATAACAACAACAATAACAACAACAATAACAATAACAACCAGCAGCAGAACAACAATGCAGGTTCAAAGGACAGCCTCAAGGGCGCATTTGCAAGCTACTTCAAGATCGGTACATCTGTAAGCCCTAACGAGCTTAACAGCGGTGCAGACTTCATCAAGAAGCACTACAATTCTATTACTCCCGAGAACGAGCTCAAGCCGGACAGCATTCTCGATCAGTCAGCTTGTCAGCAGAGAGGCAACAATGTAAATACTCAGATCAGCCTCAACAGAGCTGCTCAGACTCTGAAGTTCTGTGAGCAGAATGGTATCGCACTTCGTGGTCATACATTCGTTTGGTACAGCCAGACTCCTGACTGGTTCTTCCGTGAGAACTTCTCACAGAACGGCGCATACGTATCAAAGGATATCATGAACCAGCGTCTTGAGAGCATGATAAAGAACACATTCGCAGCTCTCAAGCAGCAGTATCCAAGCCTTGAGGTTTACTCATACGATGTATGTAACGAGCTCTTCCTCAACGACGGCGGCGGAATGAGACCTGCAAGCAACTCTAACTGGGTAAGAGTATATGGTGATGACAGCTTCGTTATCAACGCATTCAAGTATGCAAGACAGTATGCTCCTGCAGGATGCAAGCTCTATCTCAACGACTATAATGAGTATATCCCTGCAAAGACAAACGATATCTACAATATGGCTATGAAGCTCAAGCAGCTTGGCTACATTGACGGTATCGGTATGCAGTCACATCTTGCTACAAATTATCCTGATGCTAATACTTATGAGACAGCTCTCAAGAAGTTCCTCAGCACAGGTCTTGAAGTTCAGATCACTGAGCTTGATATCACTTGTACAAATACTCAGGAACAGGCTAATCTCTATGAGAAGATATTCAAGCTTGCTATGCAGAACGCAGATAAGATACCTGCTGTTACTATCTGGGGTACTCAGGACAGCGTAAGCTGGAGAAGAGAGCAGAATCCACTTCTCTTCTCTAACGGCTATCAGCCTAAGCCGGCTTATGAGAAGGTAATGGCACTTGTAAAATAAGGTCAAAATGTTAAGCCTGATCTTATAGATCATAATAATAAAACAGTCACAGGACCATAAGTGATCTTGTGACTGTTTTCATGTATTACGGGTATTTTTGTCAGCTGAAAAGCTTTATGGTCCTGAAAACCTGCTCTGACGTGTGGGCAAGGTTTTTATAGGCAGTCTCTTTTCTCATAGCCTGCTCAAGTGTACATATACCGCGCAGAACAGGGAAGTATGCATCAATTCCGCTTGCGTTGCACAGCTCTGCACCTTCGCGTACCGAGCCGCAGAAAGCTATGACAGGCTTGCCGTACTTCTTTGCTATCTTGGCAATACCTATGGGAGCTTTTCCCATAGCGGTCTGACTGTCGAGACAGCCTTCACCTGTGATAACGATATCAGCGCCTTTTATGATATCTTCCAGCTTTGTTTCGCGTATAACAAGGTCAACACCTGATTGCAGCTCTGCGTTCAGATAATACATCAGTGCGAAGCCAAGTCCGCCTGCCGCGCCTGCACCTGCTGTATACGGCGAAGCAGAAGGACAGTACGTTTTAGTAAGCTCGGCATATCTGCTGAGATAGCCGTCCATAAGGCTGATGCTGTTTTTGTCCGCGCCCTTTTGCGGAGCAAATACTTCGCTGCAGCCGTTAGTGCCGCAAAGCGGATTTGTAACATCACAGGCAACATGAAAGCTGCACTCTTTCAGTTCACGGACTGCATTGTCGTCAGTGATACGGGCGAGCTGTGAAAGTCCGTTTGCGCCATAGCTTACCTGCTGTCCATTGCTGTCGAGCATACCAAATCCCAGTGCCTGCAAGCAGCCGATACCGCCGTCATTTGTGGCACTTCCGCCTATACCTATGATAAAATTGCGGCAGCCTCGTCTGACAGCGTCAAGTATCATCTCGCCTGTGCCGTATGTAGTTGTATACATGGGATCGCGTTCGCTTTCCGAAAGCAGCGTCAGTCCCGAAGCAGCTGCCATTTCGATAACAGCAGTATTGTCGGGGAGTATACCGTATTTAGCTGTGATACGCCTTCCGAGAGGATCACATACGTCGGTTTCAATGAACTTTCCGTTCAGACCTGATACGAGTGCGTCAACAGTACCTTCACCGCCGTCGGCAACGGGCACGATCACAGTATCTGCGTCGGGAAAAATACGGTGTATCCCTTCTGCTGCGGCTTTGCCTGCTTCAAGAGAAGTGAGACTTCCTTTGAATGAATCTATTGCTATAACAGCATTATGCATGGTGTTTCACCTCTATTTGTTAATTTGATAGTTTATATTATATGCATATTTTGCAACTCAGTCCAAATTTTAACATTAAAAACTTCTGCTGTCAATACATTTTAAATAATAAAATATATATAATTAAATGAATTGGTAATAAATAATAATTATTATTGATGTTTGATATATTTATTTTATAATACTGAAGAAAAAATATTAGAAAATGCTTAAAATTTGCAAAAAACCAGCTTTTGTTTATCAATATAAGGATAAAATTATACTTGACGAAATTGTGCATATAGTATATAATATAAATAGTATTTCCTTATATTGAAAAAATCTTCAAAAGCTTAATTTTTACCTTTTTATAATATTACTTTTAATAATTTTTCTGATACTTTTTTTTACTATTTTTTCAAAACTCCCACTTTGTTTTATTATGGTAAACAGGGATAAATGTGGGGAATATTTACTAATCGTTTTTGATTTCATCGGTATTCTTTTTAGCATGATATGATCAACAGTTATTTTATGATATTTAATTACAGGCAGATCTAAAATAATAAACCGTAAGTTTGATTATAATTTTTCTGTCGTATGCGTTTACTTTTAATGTGCCGTTCTATGATAAGCAGCCATTATAATCGCATTATGCATATCTCTGCGACTTATGAAGTATCATATGCACAGAGCATATCATATGTACTTTTTAAATTCATTTCGGCATAAAGGATATCGCGCAGCATAGGAAAAGACAGATAGGATCAACGCTCTGAATGCAGTTTACAGCTGCTTTCGGCAAAAAAATCGTGGAAAGAAATAAATATTGAGGGGCAAGATGTTTTATGCTGAGAATTGAAGACTATTATACTGACGCTCCGTCAGCGGGTATTATCACAATGCTCGAAAGACCTGAGGTCGTAAACAGGCTGTTGAATATACTTATCTGTAATTTCAGCGGCTTTAATTATACGAAGCTGAAGGTGAATATGTACTCAGTACAGGAAGAACTTGAAGAGTATAGGAATATGCATCAGGAATATCTGAGCCAGATACAGATGCTTCATGCTTACTATGACGGTCATCAGCTTGCGCTTAAACGTATACTTAAAGATATCAACTATGATACACACCTGAATACGAAGGTGTATTCTCCAGTTATTGGATGTCCTATCGGCTGCAAGTACTGCTTTACAAAATGCGTAGTAGATCATTTTGGCATTACTGAGGATTACAAGAAGCAGATATTCCGCGGTTTCTATAAAATGACAAAGGACGAAGAGGGAAATGATATCCCTGAGCTCTTCAATATCGAAAATGAAAATCCTATCGACTGGTTCCTTACATATATGTCGGATTTTGGCTGCTGGAAGCCTGAGTGGCAGGAAAATGTTCTTCAGCAGATCATTGCTGCAAGTAATATAAAGCGCAGACAGAGAAGATTTGTTGATACATTCCAGCTTGTTACAAAACGTCCCAGCGGAATTGACCTCAGTCCCATACCTGTGGATACTGATATGAGAAATGTCATTATTTCCTGTACAGTTGACCGTAATGCGTGTACAGGACGTATTACCGATCTTATTGAAAAAACCAAGGATTACAGGATCACTGCTTGTGTTGTATATCAGCCTGTGCTTGAATATATAGAACCTGTCCACCTTGATGAACTTGTCAATACATTCGGCAAGGACTATACATGGGTAATAATCGGCGGAGAAGTGGGCGGAGCTAATCCGCTTAGGTTTGAATGGATCAAGGATCTCATTGACAAATGCATCGAGCTTGGCATACCTCTGAAAATTGAACGTGATATAATGAAAACCGTTCTGGAAAGCGGATATGAGTTCATGGAACAGAGTCCTAAGCTTTTGAGAGAAGCAAAGGCTATCCGTGTAAGAAATCTTGAACTGAAGAAGGGTGCTGTTGCCGAATACTACGAGGTCAAGATAGCAGAGCTCAATGATGAACTTAAAAGATGTGCTCCTGCTGACAGGCTTGATATCGCAGCTTCTATACTTTATGGTGAGGTTGAGATAATTGCAGAAAACGCCAAGAGGCTTCTTGAGAGAATGCCTGAATTCGATCTGATATTCAGTGCTGAGACAAAGGGTACTCCGCTTGCATATGAGCTTTCAAGACAGAGCGGAAAGGATTGTATCATTGCTCATAAGTCTGTAAAGCTTTATATGGAGGATACCTTAGAAGTATCCGTCAAATCGCTTCTGTCGGAAAAAAAGAAAAAGTTTTATCTTTCCGCAGAAGAAGCAAGAGCATTTGACGGAAAGCGCGTTCTCATTGTCGACAACGTTATCAGTACTCCCGAGTCTCTTAGAGATTTGGAGGTAATTGTTGAAAGGTTAGGCGGTACGCCGATCGCAAATGCAGCTATATTTACGGAAGAAGGCAATATCAAGCGTGATGATACGTTCTTCATTGCACCGCTTCCTGTTCAGGAATATGCATAATAATATACATAAAAAACAGGAGAGCTGATCAAAGCTCTCCTGCTTTTTATTTGTATCAGTTTATTGTGCTCATTCAAGCATCATCACAAGCAGATCCCAGTACATATGAAGCAGTATGGGGATAAAAATGTTTCTGCTTTTGAGAAAGCTCAAACTTAATATTACGCCTAAGGCAATTAACTCAATAAATCCAAAACCTGTAAACGCCGAAACGAAAGTATCATGCTTTATCCATGTGGGGAAATGTATCATCATGAACATGACCGAATTCAACGCTATAGCCTGCCATTGCTTATTCTTATCGCTGCTTATGGTTGCATTGAGCAGCCAGCCGCGGAACACCATTTCTTCGGTCAGTCCCACGGAAAGGATAATGATGATAGTTGCTGCTCCGAAATCGGGACTTATCTTAAAAGAATGGTGCATCATATAGTGATTTGTCAGTATGTATACAGTGAAGAATGCAAAGATAGGAAGATAGTGTAACCATTTTACTTTAGTTGTAAACATTTCCTTGAGCTTGATATGTACCTCTGATGAGAAGTGATGTACCAGAAGCATGGCAGGAAGCGTCCACACAAGGTTTTTGATACACTCCTTGATGATCTGACATACTGCCGCATTTTGGAAATGTTCTTCAAGAAACGGTGAAACCAGGAATGTATACATTGTCCATGTGCCATAGAAAATGATTATATAGACCAGTAACGTGATCTTTAATTTTCTGCTTTTCGTTGTAATTTCCATATTTTATGCCTCCAAAGATTTTTAATGTATAGTTTATTTTGGTATTCGTTATTCGGTTATGAGCTGTCTTATGCCGACTTTTTTTATCTTTCGTGATACAAGAAGTGCGAAAAGGAAGAAGCATACGCATATAGCAGCGGCTGGTATAAGGATACTTGCAGGAGTAAGAGGTGTATAGAAGTTCGTTACACCTATGCCTTTAAGCAGAAAAGTGAGCAGCTTATTCATGAACAGACTGCACATTAAAGTTCCGAGCAGTGCGCCGAGAATGGATACAATAAGAAATCTTACCGCAAATTGCAGCCTGAGCTTGCCTGTAGTGAAGCCCTGTGACTTGAATATGCCTATATCGGTCTTTTCCTGGGTGAAAGCCTTTGAGCTTACCATTGAAACGACTACCAGAGCAAAGAACATTGAGAATGAGTAGATTATCAGCCTCATTATTTCTATTGCTGACTCTATAAGCTTGTTTTCGTCATCGGATTTGCCGAGAGTTACTTTCAGAGTGTCCCCGTATTTATTTTCAAGAGCTGTTTTTATCTCTTCCGCTTTGGTTTCATCTTCAAGCATGATACTGCAATAGTCGGTACGTTTATGGAGACCGAGACTTTCGCCTGCTTCTTCCGTGATCGAAGTACTCATACCTGTGTCAGCCATTGACTGGTATATTCCGCAGATGACGAACTCCTTGTGGTTATCGAATTTTGCTATTTTTACTATGTCGCCGAGTTTAAGATCAAACTCGTCAGCCACCATTTCGGTTATAACTATCTCGTTATCATATTTAGGAGCTCTGCCTTTTGTGGTAATAATATCCTCGGGATAAAAATCCATACGGCAGTATATTTCTTCACCGTTCAACGAAATATATGTACCTAATGAGACATATCTTCTGTGGATAGGATCATACTCCTTGACTGTTTCCATGATGTCATCTATTTGGTCTTTTTGTGTCATCTCATTGAAGTTAATAATTACATCTTTGACTTCGATACCCATAGTTTCTCCTGCTTTTCGTGAATTTATTGCTGCGCTGAGAGCATTTGACATGAGCATGAAGCTTACAAGTATCGCAGCAATTATCACAGAAGCAGCGTATCTTCTTTTTGCAGATGTGAACTGACGAACAGCAAGTGTTGGAGAAAGCAGCTTTGCACTTATGGGAAGCTTTATGCGGCTGTCGAAGTATATTTCATTTCTGCCCCCTGATATAGCACGGATAGGGGATATCTTGCATACCTTGTGAGTTGTGATGATAATAAACACTACACTTATCTCGATGATAGCAAGCAAATAAAGAAGCGTTTTGCACAGGGCAGGGTGTGTTTCTGTGATACAGCCTGATATGGTATCAAATACACTTGTAATGATGCCTATGAGGGGGAGTCCGCAGAATATTCCGAGGACACCGCCTATGACTTCCGCGATAAGATATTGAAGCAGTATGGAGATACGTATCTTGGAGTTGCCGAAGCCCTGAGATTTCAGTATTCCCAGATTGGTATGATCCATTTCGATACCCGTTGAGATACTGTGTCCCATAACGATGAGAACGACTGTGGCAAGGATAAGAATGAACACAAGCAGTATGCCCATTATGATATCAGAGTAGATGTTGGTATAGTGCGTTGATGTATCTTTTGTCATAGAACCCCATGCATTTGAGATGATATCTGTGTCAAGATTTACCTGTCGGCGGAATTTGCCGTCTGAAAGTGTACAGTCGTCTGGCTTGTATATCTGCACTATATATCCCGTGCCGCAGTGGTCGTCACTGTTTTCGGCAGCATTTGCTGCCATTATCATATCAAAATCTTCCTGTGATATGAACTGCCACTTCCAGCCTATCACCATAGCACCGAACATAGGCTCAACAACAAAGCCCTTTACAGTGAGATCATAGTCTCCGCTTATGGTGTGAGCGGTGACTTTGTCTCCGATATTACATTTGAACTTGCTCTTCGAGCCGTAGCTCAGGTATATCTCACCTTTTGAAAGCGGCGGTATCTTTTCAGCATAGCCGTTACATTCTTCGTTTACAAGCTTGATACCCTCAGTAAGGGGAGTAAAGAAACAAGAATTCTTATTGCTTACTTTGGGTGAGTCAATACCGTATGAAATAACAGCGGTAGGTGTTACTGTGTAATGGTCGATAATTGCTTCGTTATCAAGCTTCTGCCTCATTTCATCTGTGAGGAGCGCGTCTTTGAGCATAACGGTGACATCTGCGCTTTTTGCGCAGGAATAAGCATCATTAAGAGAGTCATCGCAGCTTTTTCTGATACTGAATATAAGCGTCAGTGCCATTGAGATGATGAACATAAGAATGACGATGCTTATGAATGTGCCCTTTCTGCGGCGTATATTTGCTTTCAGCAGGGTGATTATCTCCATAGCTCTCACCTCACCACTCAAGTGAATTTAGCCATGCGTTTACCTGAGCTTCGCGGCTTTTTTCTTCGGTCTGACCATATGGGCTGAGATTGAGCTCGCCTATGATATTTCCGTCCGAGAGGTAAAGCAGCCGTGATGCTCTTACAGCAGCGCGTATATCATGTGTTACCATGAGTATGCTCTGACCGTTTTTGTTAAGGTCTGTGAGCAGGTCAAGCACTTCGGTGGTATTTTTGCGGTTCAGTGCGCCTGTAGGCTCGTCTGCAAAGAGGAGCTTTGGTTGATTTATCACGGCTCTTGCTATAGCGCATCTCTGCTGTTCGCCGCCTGATACTTGTGAGGGAAGGTGAGTTTTTATGTGGTCTATGCCTATTCTCTTGAAAAGCTTGTCTGCACGTTCTCTTACCTCGGCAGGAGAATTCTTTTTGTTGAGATAGCCTGAGACTACAACGTTTTCATAGAGTGACAGATTGCTTACAAGGTGCATCTGCTGGAAAATAAATCCAAAGTCGGAGTATCTCAGCTTTGCAAGCTCTTTCTCGCCCATGAGGACGATGTTTTGGTCATCGTACATAACAGAGCCTGCGGTAGCCTTGTCCATACCGCTGAGAGCGTAGAGCATAGTGGATTTGCCCGAGCCCGACGCTCCCATTATAACGGTAAAGTCTCCTTCATATATATCCAGGTCAACGCCTGACAGTATGTGGACCTGTTCGCCGTTGTGAGCAAAGCTCTTTGAAAGTGACTTTGCTGTCAGAATAGATTTTTTCATATCCGTTTTCCTTTCGCTTTTACTGTCTTGATTATACAGCAAAAGTTATTAAGAAGTATTTAAGATGATCCCGAATTAAGCAAGGGGAGCGATATCGTTACTTCGAGACCTCCATCGGGGAGGTTCCTGAGGCTTACCTCTCCGTTCTGAGCTTCGGTGAGGTATTTTACGATATAAAGTCCGAGACCTGAGCCCTGCTCATTGCCTGAATTCTTTCCGCGATAGAACTTGCCGAATATGAACGGTATATCCGAGTCGGGGATACCGCTGCCGAAGTCGCGGAAGCGTATGAGCACATCGTGCTGTTCAAGCTCCATAGATATATTTATATCGGTATGAGCGTATTTCCTTGCGTTGTTTATAAGGTTCTCGGTGATCTGCATTAGCCTGTTCCTGTCTGCACTTACCTCGGCTGTGAAGTTCGGACGGATAAAGCTGATATCATCATGCTCGGCTGCTATTTCCTTTACGGTATTCTCCATAAACTCAGTCAGCTCCAGCTGTTCTGGGTGTATTTTCAGCTTGTCAAGGTCGGAGAGCGTGTGCAGGAACAGATCGTTTGTGAGCTTGGATACTTCATCGCATTTGCGCATAATTACCGATAAGTATTTGCGCCTTTTTTCGGGAGAGCTGTCAAGATTTGCGTCAAGTCCCTCTGCATAGGCTCTTATGGAAGAAACAGGAGTTTTTATATCATGTGAAAGCGTAGCGATAACGGTCTTGTTATTGTCTATGGCTTCGCGCTCGCAGGCTCGCGCTTTCGTTATCTCACGGCGCATACTGTCGAAAGCCCATGTGAAGCTGCCGAAATAGTTTGAACGCTCGTATTTCAGCGGGATATCAAAGTTTCCCTGAGCTATTTTCTCGGCAAAAGCCTTCATCTTATCAAAGGGGCGGAGTATGGAGAAATACACATATCCGAAAACAGTGACCGCGAATATACAGCCTATGATACATATAATAAATGTACCGGAGTTTTCACGGACAGGCTTTTCCTGACGGCGTATAGTATCTTTGAGCAGGGCTGCTTTTTCGGCAGCTTTCTGTGTTTCACCCATATTTATAAGCTGCTCCACTTCGTTCAGCGAGACTATGAGCTCGCCGTTTGAGTCGGAGTCGTAATTTTGTTTCTCGTTATGCACGAAAAATACAGAAACACCTGCGATAAGCATTATGAAGAAAAGAGTAATGCCGATTATCCTGCTTTTCATTATTCGACCTCCAGTATATAGCCAACTTTATAGACTGTTTTAATGTATCGCGGTGACGCAGGATCGTCCTCAAGCTTTTCGCGGAGCCAGCGTATATGTACTGCAAGAGTTGACGGTTCTACAGCGGAAAAAGCTCCCCATACCGCTGAAAACAGAGCTTCCTTTGATACAGCCGTTCCCATATGTTCGCACAGGTAAGCGAGGAGGTCGAACTCTTTCAGTGACAGTGCCACGGCTGCACCGTTCTTAGTGACCGAACGTGCGGAGATATCAACATTAACATTGCCGAAGGATATGGACTTTTTCTCGCCGCTGTCTCCGTAGGCTCTGCGCATGAGAGCTTTTATGCGCGAGAAAAGCTCAGCCATAGAATAGGGCTTTGGAAGGTAGTCGTCTCCGCCTATGTCGAAGCCTGTTATCCTGTCGGATTCACTTGTACGGGCACTTGCAAAGATAACAGGCACATCTGATACCCTGCGAAGCTCGCTGCATATCTCAAATCCCGTAGAATCGGGGAGATTGATGTCAAGTAGAATGAGATCAAAGCTTGCTTTGCTCAGAAGCTCAAAGGCTTCTTCGGCAGTTTCGGCAGCGGTAACGTTGTAGCCGTAGCCTTCAAGCATATCCGATATAACGAACGAAAGATCGGCATCATCATCTATAATAAGGATACTGTTTCTCATGTTGTCCTCCGTGTTTTACAATAATGTATGAAATGCAATTTAGCTGCATTTTCACAGTGGGTATGATATTAAAATCATACAACATTACAGTTTTAATGTCAAGACAGATAAGGCAGGGGAGAGGCTGCTGCTCATAGCATTTTTGTGATATTGATTAATAAATTATGATATATAACATAGATGACGATATTTTTTACACGATATGTTACTGTTTTTTTAACAAAGACAAATCTAATTTTTTATTACTTTTAGTAGTTTTGACATTGAATATTGCTACAAGTTAGTTAGCTTTTACCAAAATTTGTTTACAAAAGTTCCATTTCTATTGACCTTTCCCCTCATCATGGTATAATTATGGTGGTGAATTACATTCATTTAATTTTTAATAAGGGAGGTAATTGAAATGGGACATAAACATCCCGGGAAGATCACCAAAAAGTTCGTTTCCGTGCTTGCCGCGTCTGCTATGCTCACAACGCAGATACCTGCAAACCTTTCAGCAGGTGCAGCAAACACTGATATCGGACAAAAAACACTGGTCGGTTCCATATCCGCTTCAGATATTATCAATATAACATCTGATAAAATTATGGAGACAAACAACAACACAACAATCACAACAAGCCCTGTCGCAACAACTCCTCCGGCACCAAAGGCAGCTGCATCAGCTGTAGCTTCAGCAACTACGACAACAACTACTACGACAACAAAAGCGACAGTTAGTTCTACTACAACATCTACTATACCGGAATCAGAAAGGGTTCAGCCTGATCCGGAAATTTCATTAAGCCATACAGTTGCAAAGCCAGGTTCGACAGTAGCTCTGACTATCAAGGTCAATGATCCTAACTTCGCCGCTAATGAGGAATACTACTCAAGCGCGACTGTTTTCGTAGATCTGGACAGCCGTCTTACACTTAAAAGCGTTGAGGGCGGAAAAGAAGACGGAACAGCAGGTATGTACGTAAGTTATTCAAGCTATTCTCCTACAAGCAGCAGAAAAACTTATGGTATATACGCAAACAGCAGCACTGCAACAGATGGTACTGTAAAAAGAGGTAAAAATGGTACTTACGCAACCTTGAATTTGGAAGTACCTGCCGATGCAAAGCCAAATGATGTGTATTATGTAAACATTTGTTCAAACAATAATTATCCTCAGCATTATTTTTACTTTACAACTCCGAGATTAAAGTCTGACTATTATTCAAATGTTTCCCATACCGCCAAAACAGACAGTGACTCTTACCTCAAGGGAACTCCTTTTGACGGATATGTCCTTATTGATCCTTCTTCAACAGCAGGCACTTCAACAAAGGATTATGAAGTTGTAATGAAGGATCTTATATACTACAACGTATATAAGGATCACGCAGAGGTTGCTTACTGTGACTATGAAGCAGAAAAGGCTGTTATCCAGTCAGAGATAAACGGCAAGAAGGTAACAGCTATAAATGACTATGCTTTTGCCTGGTCAAAGATAAAGTCGGTCTCTATCCCTGAGACTGTAAAATCTGTCGGCACTTCTGCCTTCAATAATTCATCTCTTGAGTCGGTAGAGATGCCTTCAACAGTTGAGACTTGGGGCGACTATGTATTTTATAATTGTAAAAATCTCAAGTCAGCAAAGCTCCCGAGCAATTTGAAGTCTATCCCATATGGATTTTTCGCAAATTGTTATACGCTTGCATCGATCGATATCCCCGAAACTGTTTCAGCTATTGGAAATTATGCTTTCCAGCACTGCTCATCACTGACAGAACTGAAGCTTCCAAGCAAGGTCACTGTATTATCATCTTATATGTGTCAGGGTTGTTCAAAACTTGCAAGTATCAATCTTGACAATATAACTAAAATCGAATATAATGCTTTGAACGGTACAGGCTTTACAAAGCTTGAGATACCTGATACTGTTGAAACTATTTCAGGCAGCGCATTTGCAAGTTGTACAAAGCTTACTTCTGTAAAGCTTCCTTCAAATACTAAAGTTATTGCAGATAGCTTGTTCTCAGGCTGTTCTTCACTTGAAAGCATTGATCTTCCTGATACTGTTGAGACTATCGGATACAGTGCATTCTATTCCTCAGGTCTTAAAGAGTTCAAGTATCCTAAGAATTTGAAGTCTATAGGTCAGGCTGCTTTCAGAAATACAAAGTTTGAGACAGTAACATATCCTGACAATTCTATCAGCTGTGGTTCAGAGATATTCAGAGACTGTACCAAGTTAACAAGCATAACATTCCCATCAGACCTTGTCACAGTAGCTTCAAGTGCTTTCTACGGCTGTACAGCTCTTGAAAAGGTAACACTTCCTGATACTGTAACGTTCATTGGCAGCTATGCATTTTATAATTCAGGAGTAAAGGAAATAAACATTCCTAAGTCAATGACTCTCCTTAGCTCATATTGTCTTGCAGGTACAAAGATCGAAAGCTTTAAGATACCTGACAACATAACAAGCTGGAGCTCTGGTGTACTCAAAGATTGTTCAAAGCTTACTTCAATAGATTTCGGAAGCAAGATTGTAAATATACCTGACTATTGCTTCCAGGGCTGTACTGCTCTTGAAAAGCTTACTATCCCTGAGAATTTTACAACACTCGGCAATTATATCTTTGGCAGAACAGCAATAAAGGAAATCAAGATACCTGCTGCTGTAAAATATGTTCAGGCTAATACATTCACAGATTCAAACATTGAAACTATACTATATCCGGATGATGCAGCAACAATTCCTAGCTATGCTTACGGCGGTGCTGCTAAGATGAAGGATCCCAAGCTTCCTTCAAAGCTCGAAACTCTGCCATACTATGTATTTACAGGCTGTACTCAGATAACAAGCTTTGAGATACCTGCAAATATCAAAACTATCGATTCATATGCTCTTGCAGGAAGCAGCATAAAGAGCATAAAGGTACCTTCCACAGTTGATACGATCTATTCCAATGCTTTTGCAAATACAAATCTTGAGTCTGCTGAGATAGATGATAAGTTTACTCAGCTTAACACCGGTTTATTCAACGGTTCTTCAAAACTCAAGTCTGTAAAGCTTCCTTCAAAGCTTACAATTATCCCAAGAAGTACGTTTACAGGTTGTTCTTCACTTACTGATGTGAAGATACCTGAAACTGTTACAGCAATTGATAACTATGCGTTCCAGAGCTGTAGTTCTCTCAAAGAGGTCAAGCTGCCAAGTGGTCTTAAGTCAATATATACATATGCTTTCCAGTATTGCAGCAGCCTGACAAGTCTGGAGCTTCCGGAAACATTAGAGACTATAGGTTCATCTGCTTTCTATAGCACAGGAATAAAGGCAATAACTATCCCTGATTCTGTAAAGAGCCTTAGCAATTCATTCTATGGTTCAAATATCGAGACTATCACATACTCTGATTCTCGTACAGAACTTCCTGCAAATGCTTATGCAGGTGCTGCAAAGATGACATCAGTAAAGCTTCCTTCAAAGCTTACAGCTATCCCGAGCTATGCTTTCAGCAACTGTACAGGTCTTACAAAGTTCACTATACCGAGCAGTGTAAAGACTCTCAATTCAAACGCTTTCAGTAACTGCAGTATAAAGGAATTAACTGTACCTTCTACTGTTGATACGATAAGCAATTATGCATTTGATAATTCAAATATTGAATTCATTATATTTGATGATAAGTTCACAACACTTCCGTACGGAGTGTGCCAGAATTCAAGGAGCCTCAAATCAGTTAAGCTTCCTTCAAAGCTTACAGCTATCCCGCAGTATGCTTTTTATAACTGTACAGCTCTCAAGAGCATAGATGTCCCTGAGACAGTAGAAAGCATTGGAAATAATGCATTCTCTTATTCAGGACTTACATCTATTGAGCTTCCCGAGTCTGTTACATCTTTAAGTAACTGTGCATTTTATTATGCAGCTTCACTTGAATCAGTAAAGCTTTCTTCAAAGATCGAAACTATCCCAAGTAATGCTTTCCAATCTTGTACCGCACTTACTGATGTCAAGCTTCCAAGCTCTCTTACAAAAATAGACACTAATGCTTTCTATAATTGTTCAAAGCTTACTAAGCTTGAACTTCCTGAGAAGCTTGAAACTCTTTCTTATAATGTATTTGCCTATACAGGAATCAAGGAGATCAAGATCCCTGATTCGGTAAAGAATGTGAATATCAGTACATTCTCAGGCTCAAACATCGAGACTATCACATATTCTGATTCTCGTACAGAGCTTCCTGCGAATGCTTATGCAGGTGCTACAAAGATGACATCAGTAAAGCTTCCTTCAAAGCTTACAGCTATTCCGAACTATGCATTCAGCGGTTGTACAGCACTTGAGAGCATTACTATACCGAGCACAGTTACAAAGATCGGTTCAGGCGCTTTCGCAAGCAGCGGTATAAAGAAGCTGAAGCTTGAAAATAATATCGAAACACTTGACTACAATGCTTTCAGCAATTCACTTATCGAAGAGATCGAGCTTCCTGAAAATATGACTGCAATTCCAAACAGTGCATTCTATGCCTGCAAGAAGTTGAAGAAGATAGTATTCCCTTCAAAGCTTGAATCTATCGGAGATAATGCATTTACTTACTGTGAAGGTCTTGAAAGCATTACATTACCTGATTCTGTAAAGACTATCGGAAATTATGCATTCTCTTATTGTCCTGCACTTTCAAGTGTGACACTTCCCGAGTCTCTGACAACTCTTGGCAACTATGCATTCAATAACTGCGGCAAGCTCACAAAGATCGAACTTCCTAAGAATCTTGAAACTATCGGGTATACTCCTTTCACAGGAACAGGTATAACAGAGATCACTATCCCTGATTCTGTAAAGACACTTAATAACTCATTCGCTAATACAAACATTACAAACATCATTTATTCTGATTCACGTACAGAGCTTCCTGCGAATGCTTATGCAGGTGCTTCAAAGATGACATCAGTAAAGCTTCCTTCAAAGCTTGAAGCTATTCCTGAATATGCTTTCAATAATTGCAGCGCACTTACAGAGATCAATATCCCAGGCAGTGTTAAGACAATTGACAGAAATGCATTCTACGGCAGTGCATTTAAGGAAATAAAGCTTCCTGAGAGTGTAGAAACAATTACAGGAAATGCATTCAATAATTCAGTAGTTGAATCTGTTGAGCTTCCTGCAAGCATGACAGCTATCGGTGATTATGCATTCAGCGGTGCAAAGAAGTTAAAGACAGTTAAGTTCCCTTCAAAGCTTGAAACTATCGGAAATTATGCGTTCAGCAGCTGTACTGCACTTGAATCTATAACACTTCCTGATACTTTAACTGCTATCGAAAATTATGCATTTAACTACTGCACAGCACTTAAGGACGTTAAGATCTCTGATTCTGTAAAGACTATCGGAAACGGTGCATTCAACAACTGTACTGCTATCACAAGCATCGAGCTTCCTGAGTCACTTGAAAGTCTCGGACAGTCTCCTTTCTCAGGCACAGGAATAACATCTATCAAGATACCTTCAAAGCTTGAAGCTATCAGCAACTATTGCTTCCAGAACACAAAGCTTGAATCTATCGAGATACCTGCAAATGTAAAGACTATCAATACAGGTGCATTCTACAATCTGGCAACACTTAAATCAGTTAAGCTCTCATCAGGACTTGAAACTATCGGAAGCAACGCATTCTACGGCTGTACAGCTCTTACAGGAATAAAGCTTCCTGATACATTAAAGACTATCGGCAGCAATGCATTCTACAATGATGCAGCTATCACAGAGCTCGTTATCCCTGCTTCTGTTGAGAGAATAGAGAGCGGTGCATTCTATGGCACAGGTCTCAAGTCTATCGTTATCCCTGACACAGTTAAGGCTTTATACACATCAAACCTGTTCAGAGATTGTAAGAACCTTACATCAGCAGTTCTTCCGGCTACAGTCACAAACTTCGGAAGCGATACATTCCGCGGCTGTACATCACTCAAATCATTTGAGATCCCTGAGTCAGTAACATACATCTACAATGATATATTCAGCGATTCAGGTGTAACTTCAGTTTATATCCCTGCAAGCGTTGCAAGTGCTTCAAGCATTAACGGCAACTTCCTCAGAAACAGCAAGGTAGATACTATTGTTGGTTATAAGGAAACATATGCAGAGAAGTACGCTGCTGACAACAACCTTAAATTCGTAGAAGCTGAGACAAAGACATGGAGCAAGACGGACAGTCTTCCTACATCCGGTAAGTACAAGCTTGACTGCGATGTAACTGTTGAAGGCGATATTTACAGCAATACAATGCTGGATCTCGACCTCAACGGTCACAAGGTAAGCATCAACAGAGTAAGAATAGGCAGCAACGGTATAGTTACAGTAAGAGACAGCAGCAAGGCACAGACTGGTACTATGAACGCTACCGGTAACTATGAACTGTTCAATGTAGACGGTACACTCAGACTTCTTGCGGGTACTTTCTACGGAAATGATAAGAACAATTACGCAACAGTAGGAGTAAACAGCAACGGTAACTTTACTCTTAACGGTGCAACTGTTATTTCAAACACATCTAATCCGCTTTCACTCAGATCAAGCAAGGGCACAACTAACCTTATAAGCGGTACTCTCGAGTCGAAGGCTGTTGCTAATAACAATCGTTATTATGACCGCGCAGGCATTTACATGGACAGCTCTTACTCAGGTGTTATCAACCTCAGCGGTGCTGCTGTAAAGGCAGATGACGGTTACGGAATCTACTCAAAGTCAAACAACGGTACTATCAACATCACAGGCGGTAAGATATCAAGTACAGATAACTATGGTATCTACTGCACAAATAATACTAAGATAGCTATAAGCGGCAAGCTTGACATCAGCAGCCCGCTGGCAAATATCTATATTCCTGCTGACAAGACTATCGACATTATCGAAAAGCTTACAGGCGGTAAGGTAAGTATCGAAGCTATCAAGACAGGTACTATCACAAACGGCTATGCTAAGTACAATAAGGGCACAAATCCTTCAGAGTACTTCACAGCTGTAATGGGCGGTACATTGTCTACTGACACCGCAGGCGAAGTAGTATACAACGTTCCTACTTCAATGACAACAACTACAACTACTAAGAAGACAACTTCTTCAACTACATCTACTACTACAACAACAGCTAAGACAACTTCTACTACATCTAAGACTTCAACATCAACAACAAAGAAGCCTACTACAACTTCAACAACTACAACAACTAAAACTACTACATCAACAACAAAACAAACTACAACTACAACAAAACCAACCACAACTACAACAAAGCCAACTACAACTACAACAAAGCCAACCACAACTACAACAAAGCCAACCACAACTACAACAAAGCCAACCACAACTACAACAAAACCAACCACAACTACAACAAAACCAACCACAACCACAACAAAACCAACAACAACCACAACAAAGCCAACAACAACCACAACAAAGCCAATTACAACAGTTAAACCTACTACATTAACTACATCACAGCCAACCACAAATAAACCAAATATATCAACTTCAACAACCACAACAACTCTGACAACAAGCACAACATCTACAACAACAACTCAGCCAAAACTTAATGTCGACGGTGAGCTTCATGTTAAGCCAATGACCAAGGAAGAAGTTGAAAAAAGAGGCATAGACCTCAGAAATCCTGACAACTTCAACTGTGTACAGTATGCTATCGAAGCTGATTTTGACACAGCAGGCGTTGTTATCAACAAGATCGTTGAGTACGATGAAGGCTGGGAGCCTGTTAACTATGTATACCTTGAGATAGACGGTCATGATCCGATACTCATTACCGACAAGAAGGTAGTATGGGTAGATGAGATCCATGCACACGTTATCCACGAGGAGACAGTAGATGAAGATATGTATCTGTTCATCTATGGTCAGAGCAAGTGGCTCAAGGAATTCTATGACGTACAGCTTATCGTAACAAATAAGGGTACAGGTACTCTTACAAACTGCAAGGCTAAGCTTAACGTACCTACCGGACTTACACTTGTTGACGGAAGCGTTACTGAAAGCATCGGCAGTGTTGCTCCTAATCAGGTAGTAACAAAGAACTGGGCAGTACGCGGCGATGAACCGGGTGATTACACACTCAGCGCAGAATTCAGCGGAATGAATGGTACTGAACCGTTCAATCTTACATTCAAATCACAGGAAAATCTCCACGTATATTCAAGCAATGCACTTAAAATGACCATCGAGCTTCCTGAGTTATCATACTACGGAAAGACATATCCTGTAAAGATCACTCTTAAAAATGTGTCTGACAAGTCTATCTACGACCTTGAAAACACAATTCTGGGAGCACAGCAGGGTTCAAAGGCAACTTTGTACTTCGGCAATCTTGACACAGACGGCAATATCACTTCACTTGGTCTTATAACAAAGGAACAGACTATCTACACAGCAAATGGCGGTCCTTCTGTTAAGGTCAGCGAACTCAAACCAAATCAGTACGTAACAATTCAGGTTAATTTACCTGACCTCTGGAAGTCTATCTATGAGAGATATATCAGAGCAGAAAGAAACGATGCAGTAGTTGATACTATAGTCAACATGGTACAGAATTATCCTGAGATCATGGGTATAGACTTTATCCGTATGATCTATGCAGGCGCATTGAGCGAGCTCCCTGTTGAGCATATCCTCAAGGGCTTCAAGGTAGGATTTATAGGTTCTAACCCGATACCATTCGAGGTTATTATCACACCTGTAGCACGTCAGCAGCACATTCCTGTAAGAAGAGTAGCAACAAATACTGCAAGAAATCTTGTAAGTGAGATATTCTTCGACGCATACAGAAACGGCACAACTACAAGAAGCGGATATATCGAATTCACAGATCGTTATATCGGTGTATCTCTCGGTGCAGATAACTTTACATCTTCACTGAATGATTATCTCAACAGATATAATCAGAACCTTATCCCATTTGAGGACGAGTTAGACCTCATACTCCATACACATGGAGATCTCCCTGCAAATGTAAGAATAGTTGCAGACATACGTCGTAATGCTCCTTCTGAGACAGGTGCAACAACTACAACAGTAAGCAATCCATTTACACTCGCTGATATCAACGGCGCAAAGGTCGATGAAAACGGCGTTCTTACAGTAGACGGTGATACTATCATCAGAGTAAGCACAAGTCAGGTCGGCGCAAGCGGTACACTTATCGTTGACTATTCAGACGGTACAACAGAAGAGATCAAGGTACGCAGCATTGAAGAGCACGAGTGCAAGTCAACAGGCGGTTACACTCTTGTAGCTGCTCCTAAGAACGGTCAGCAAGGTCTTGCAGTTCAGAGATGTGATACCTGCGGTGAAGTAACAGACGCTATCACTATCAATCCAAAGGCAACTGCAATGCTCAGCAATAAGAATACTTATGCTGATGTCAAGGTAGCTGTTGAGGAAGCTGCTCAGCTCAACACTAAGACAGAGCTTTCACTCTTCGGTAATATCACAATAGCATCTGACGTAACTATCCCTGAGAACGTTGATGTTCTTATTGCTCCTGATACAAACATCACTGTAAAGAACGGTGCTAAGCTTGTAGCTAAGGGCGATGTAAAGGACTACAGCGGACGTGAGTACAACCTCACAGGCAATGGTCCACTTGTTGCAACAACAACTACTACAACAAATACAACAACATCTACTACTACAACTACAACAACTGCAACATCTTCGACAACATCAAAGGCAACTACAACATCTACTACATCAACATCAACAACAACATCTAAGCCAACTACAACAACTACTACATCTACTTCAACAACATCTAAGCCAACCACAACATCTACTACATCAACATCAACAACAACATCTAAGCCAACTACAACATCTACTACATCAACATCTAAGCCAACCACAACATCTACTACATCAACATCAACAACAACATCTAAGCCAACTACAACATCTACTACATCAACATCTAAGCCAACCACTACATCTTCAACTTCAACATCTACAACAACATCTGAGCCAACAACTACATCAACTGTAACAACAACAGTTCCTGTTGTCGTAAACTACGGTGATGTAAACAAGGACGGATTAATAGATGCAGTTGACGCATCAGCAGTTCTTCGTCAGTACGCACTTGTTTCTACACATCAGGAAGGTATCCTCAAGGAAGACCAGATCGCTCCTGCTGATGTAAACAATGACGGTTCTGTAGACGCTGTTGACGCTTCGATCATTCTCAGATACTATGTTTACTATTCAACAATAACTGAGCCTGTATCACTTGAGAAATTCGTTAAGAATAACGTGATCGAGTCAATTGAGCTTGAAGCAGATGTACAAAGCGATGATGAGCCTGTTACAACTACAACAACTGCGGCTGCAACATCTGCTGAATCCAAGACAACAACTACAACTACAACAACGATCGCTGTTCCACAGACAACTAAAATTGACTGATCCTAACAGCGAATGACACAAAACAAGAAGAGTCCTCACGATCTGTGGGGACTCTTTTTTGCGCTTATAAGCTAAATGAAATGAAGTATTCAATGCGGGGATTGTTCATTTTTAATAGTTTCAAAATGAGAAACATTATCAATTTGCAGAGGGCGTAGAAAATCATAGCCATGCATTGACATGGACTGTCATAAGAGTTATAATTAATAGTGCAAATATGATAATCATTATCATATTATATTTTGATAAGCTGAGGTGAGCATGATGAATAACAAAAACAGAATACTCTCATTTATGACATTTCTCATATTCAGCTTTGTTATTTTCAGCTCCGCTTGTTATATAGCAGTTCATACCGACCACGTATGTTCGGGGGAGAACTGCTCCGTCTGCGTCGAACTTGCTGAGTGCAGTCATGTGCTTCATACGGTAAATGCAGGTGCAGCAGGTGTTATAAAGCTTATGCTGCTGCTCATTACGGTGGCGGCACTTATAAAAGCAGTTATCAGAGTATATTCAGAGCATGATACTCTTGTATCGCTGAAGGTTGAGCTCCTAAGCTGAAAAACGCCAGTTTTATAGGACAGCTATGCCTTTTCAGGGCAAAGCATAACCAAATCTGTCAGTTATTCAAAATGGAGGTCAAATTTTATGTCAAAGAAAAGTAAGGTTTTAACAGCAATGAGTTTAATGCTGGCTATTTCAGCATTTACTGGCTGTTCGTCTGCTAATGGTAAAGCAGCATCTGAAAAAAGTGAGACAGGTGCGTCTGTAACGAATACAGAGAATAAGGAAACAAAAACTGATGCAGAGCCATTGAAGGTCGTATGCACTATATTCCCCGAGTATGACTGGACAAAGGAGATACTCGGCAGCCATGCCGAAAACGTTGATATTTCCTATCTGCTTGACAGCGGTATAGATCTTCATAATTACCAGCCCACAGCTGATGATATAATGAAGATATCGACCTGTGATCTGTTCGTATATGTAGGCGGCGAGTCTGACGAGTGGGTGGAAGATGCGCTCGAAAACGCAGTAAACAAGGATATGAAGGTCATTAACCTTATGGACGCTCTCGGCGATTTTGCAAAGGCTGAGGAGCTGAAAGAAGGTATGCAGGGCGAGGAAGAAGAGGAGTCCGAAGAGGAAGATGAGGACGAGATCGAATACGACGAACACGTATGGCTCTCACTGAAAAATGCAAAGGTGCTCTGTACAGAGATAGAGAGCGGTCTTGAGACAATAGATCCTGCAAATGCTGCTGATTATAAGTCTAACCTTGCAAGCTATGTTTCAGAGCTTGATGAGCTTGACAGCAGCTTCAAGGCACTTGTTGACGGTGCTTCCGTAAAAACGCTTATATTTGCTGACAGATTTCCGTTTCGTTATTTTGTAGACGATTACGGACTTGATTACTTTGCCGCATTTATCGGCTGTTCCGCTGAATCCGAAGCAAGCTTTGAAACTATCAAATTCCTTTCAGACAAAGTAAAGGAGTTAGACTGCGATAATGTTTATATACTTGAAAATTCAAACAAGGATATAGCAAATGCAGTTATTTCAAGCTCGGGAAAGAGCGGTGTAAAGATAGCCGAACTCAATTCGCTCCAGTCAGTATCCCAAAACGATATAAAGGACGGTGCAAGCTATATCTCGCTCATGCAGAAGAATTACGATGTCCTGAGCGGTACGCTCAAGTGAGATGCGGAGTTACTGCACTTACAGTGATCAACAATTAAGAAAAAAATTCGGCGAGTACGATAATAGAATGAACAAGCCCCGAGGCGATGCCTCGGGGCTTAGCTTTTATATAAGTAACAGCATTATTTAGCTTTGAATACATATCTGAGGAAATTATACATATGCGCTCTTACGGATATTGCACCGTGGTCGCCGTCAGTTAGCTGATGCCAGATATGTTCCACGCCGTTTTGAGTGAGCGCGTCATGGTAGCTGTCGGGAGCGTCTCCTACAGTACCGTCAAATCTTGTGCAGGTTATCATTAAAACATATGGGCTCGGAGCTGAACCGAAACAGAATTCACTTGGAGACATACAGCCCTCGTGAGTCATATTTCCGTCAACAGTAGGGAATATACCAGGAGCAGGGCATACTCCGCCCACATAGCCGTAGAGCTGAGGTCTTGTGACTCCCACATAGAGAGCCTCTCTGCCGCCCATTGAGAAGCCTGTAACGGCTGTATTCTCCCTGCCTTCCTTTATAGGGTAATTCTCCTTCATAAACGGCATGATGCTGTTTTCGAGATCCTCGCGGATAGCATCGTATGCCCGTGAGGACTCATTTGTGAATGCAGGGAAGATATTTTCCTTTGTGGTGAACATCTGCGGGAAAACGATTATCATTTTTTCAGCTTCGCCCGAAGCAACAAGGTTTCCGAGCATTGTCTGTATCTTCATGCTGTCATCGAGCATGGAGTCCTCAGAGCCGAATATACCGTGGAAAACATACATTACAGGGTATTTCTGACTGCTGTCATATCCCGGTGGGAGCAGGATATTGAGGTTCTTTTCGCGCTGAGCGTCCTTTGAGAAGTAAGTTTTCTTCTCAATCGTTCCGTAGTCAACGCCTGACTTTTTCTCAGTTGAGGACGATTCCTCGTGAATGTGTATATCAGCTGCCATTTTCTTCATGTAGCTGTCACCGCTTGGAGTTGTGACAGTCGTAGTTACAACAGGTGCAGAAGTTGTAGTAGTAGTTACGGCAGTTGTGGTCTGCGGAAATTCCTTTATAGTGCCAAGCACGTATTTTTGCAGCAGTACAAGGTCGTTTATCTGTATAGAGCCGTTGCCGTCGATATCAGCAAGCAGGTCAGTCTGACCGCCCGAGAACATAGTTATGATGTTCCTGCGGCATAGTACCACATCGAATGAGTCGATAGTGCCGTCGTTGTTAAGGTCACCTCTTACAGCAGCTGATGCAGGCATAACAGAAGATACAGCTATAGCTGCGGCAGCTGCAAATGAAGCAGCAGTTTTTTTGATAATATTCATTTTAATACCCCCGAGTCCAATACTCAATTTACTGTTTAATTTTACCGTAAATTTCCCGAAAAGTCAAGGAATTCGGAAGGTTAAATACTAAAAAAAGAAGCGGCACAGCCGCATTAAACATTTAAATTATGCTTTCATCATAATAAATGCGGAATTCTGTCTGCCTCTGTCGCCACGTCTGTATGAGTATAATGACTTGTCATGGAAAGTGCAGCAGTTTATGTCAGAGAAGTTTTCATCAGGAATACCTTCTGCCGCAGCTTTTGAACGTACAGCTTCCGACAGGTGGAGATACAGCTTATCATTCCTGAGAACGAATATCTTTTCAAGCTGTTTTTTCGTGAATGCTTCGGCGTAAACTTTGCGGACTTCTTCGCCCACTTCATAGCACTCAGCACAGATATGAGGTCCTGTTATCACCTGTATCTCAGCAGGAGCAGCACCAAGCTCCTTCATGCGCTGAACGGCATTATGGAGAAGTGAGCCTGCTGCCGAACGCCAGCCGCAGTGCAGAAGCCCGATGACTGCCGCCTTTTTGTCAATAAGATATATTGGAACGCAGTCCGCCGCGAGAACGCTGAGAACGATGCCTTTTTCGGCAGTTACGATACCGTCCACCTTTTTGAGAACGTTATCCTTTATGACTCCCATGCCGCCGTGTTCAGCATGGACTATCTCAACTCTATCGCCGCTCGCCTGATATGGGCGAACTATCCGCATCAACGGCACTTCAAGGCTGCCGCTGAGGGAAATATAATCAGCTGTAGGCGGATCGGTGGGAGCGTTTCTTGTCCATATGCCCTCATTACCCGAAGTAAAACCGCCGATAGAGAACTCATCGTCAATTATGGTTATGCTTTTCATTTATATTACCTCATAGCGGTCAGAGATATCATAAGAATTCGACCTCGCCGCTTTCAAGATGATAGATAGCCCCCAGCACCTTTAAGCCGTATTCTTTCTCATCTTTCTGTATTTGCAGACTGTGCTCGATAATATCACAGCTGTGCTCAACATTGAGGCAGCAGGCGCGGAATTCGTCCTTTTCATCGCCTATAGCCTTTGTTATCTCGTCCGTTATGTACTTTATATAGCCCTCAGGCTCATGGTTCATAGCAGCGTCAACTGCACCGCAGTGGTCGTGACCGAGTACAACGATAAGTCCTGTACCGAGATGTTCAGCGGCATATTCTATGCTGCCCAGCTGGTGAGAGTCGATGACATTTCCTGCAACTCTGATAACGAAAAGATCGCCGATACCTGCGGAGAATATTAGTTCAGGTACTACTCTTGAATCCGAGCAGGTAATGATGATAGCGTAGGGCTGCTGACCTGTATGGCTGAATTTCAGCAGAGTTTCGGGTGAAACATCGGTTTTCAGTTCTCTTGCTGCGATATATTTCTGATTGCCCGTGACAAGCTGTTTTTTTGCCTGATCGGCAGTAATTCTGTATGACTCCATATTTATCACCTCAGTATTTATTATATCATCTCTGCATGAAAATGTAAACAGACCGTCTGCCATATGACAGACGGTCTGTTTTTATGTTTTAGTTTTTAAATTCTTTTATCTCGCCTGTGATGTACTTCTTGAGAAGTGTAAGGTCATCGCTGGTGATAGCTTTATCGCCGTTGATATCGGCAGCTGCGAAGTGTTCTGCACTGCCTGAAACGACTGCCTTTCTCATCTGGCTGAGATCATAGATGTCCACAACTTCGTCGTTGTTGAGGTCGCCTAAAATATATTCTTCATCGGGTTCTTCGGAAATAGTACCTTCCGAATCGCCGTAAACTGCTTCAATTGTTGCATCTGAGCTGAGTCTAACCGTGATAGTTGCCGAAGTCTTGTCTCCGCTTATTATCTCCGCACCCTTTATGTTCCAGCGTGTGAAAGACTCATCGCCGCTGGCATTTGCTGAGATAGTGATGTCGTAATCGGAGTGGTATTTGCCGCTCCACTGGTCGATGTTTCCGAGCTTGAGGGTATTAAGATCTATGGTACCCTTATCGCCTGAGTTTATTACTGTGAGCTTATGCGGCTCGGAAGAAAGCTTCATTGCCGATCTTGTGGTACGCTCCGCATAGGAATAACGCTGAGCGTAGAAGTTTGCAACTGTTGAGAGCTCGCTCTCGAATTTGCCCGAGCTTCCAGAGTTGAAACGCTCATAAGTATCTGCGATCTGCTGCTTGTAGTTGTTCTTGTAATAGCTGATGACTTCGTTGACTTTTTCGGGAACGAAGTTATAGTTTGCCATATCCATCATAGTTCTTGAAAAGTCCAGTCTGAACTTTTCATTGCCCGAAAGAGCAGTGAACATTTTAGCAAGCTGGCTGCCGTCCTGTTTCAAGCGGCTGTAGCAGTCGGCTGAGAATGACTTGTCGTAAGAACCGTAAAGTCCCTGACCTGATTCCGTATCGAAGAGAACCATTCTCCACTTGCCGTCAGCATATGGATTTTCCTCGTCAATGGCATCTGAACGCCATGCGGTATAGTTTCTCTTCGGCCAGTCTGCATTAGCCCAGTATATCTGAGCTGCAAAGTAGTCCATGAATCCCTGTATATCCACTTTCTGGCAGAATTCATCGTAGGATATGCTGCCGTTTGCAACACCGCTGCAAAGAGACTGCCAGTCACTGAGGTCACTTTCGCTGCCCTCTTCAAGCTCGCCGTTCTTTATCATAGCGATATCGCTTTTCTTAACTCCGTAGTGAGAGCTGAGGTAGCTGTCGCTTATTTTTTCCATCATCTGGTATGTGCCCCAGAATTCGCCGTCGATAAATACGACACATTCTGTAGTAGCCTGATAAGCAAATGCTCTGTCAGTGATAAGGCTCTGGTTTATGCTGTCGCGGAAGAAAGCCGCACCGTTGTCGTTGCCGCCGTTGCGGAGAACGAGTCCGTCGTACTTTTTGATAGCCTTTCCGTTTTTAGCTTTGGTAGCCTTTCCCGAGAAGAAGTCGTAATCAAACTCTGCACAGCCGTAATCCTGTCTTGTGTAGATATTGAAGCTCTTCTGCGCAAGGCATCTTGAATAGTTGCCCTTTATGCGTATACCCACATTCTCCTGGAGTACCATTTCGCCGCCGTCAAAGAGAGTAAAGTTAGCAGGACGTTCCCATTCTTTTCCTCTCTGAGTATAATTGGCTTCCATTTCCCATATGTTGCCGTTTTGCGGAGCTCTGCTGCGTCCGGGTCTGCCGCCCTCGGGACCTGTATGTTCCTCGGGCTTGTTTTCCTCAGGTTTGTTATCCTCAGGTCTTTCGCCCTCAGCCTCTTTGTGCTCCTCGGGTCTTTGCTCCTCCTGCGGATCGTTTGGATTTTTGTCGCCGTAGAACACCTTTCCGAGACAGTAGATGCCTTTTTCGTAATCGAAAAGGTTGTCAGGATCTGTGACTAATGATACTACCTTCATCTGCTTGTAGTATCCCGAATTTGTTTTGCCTATAAAATACGTCTTTGTTACAGGTTCGCTTGCACGGCCTTCGCTGTCAACTGATATTGCGCGTATCAAAGCTGCCTTGTCAACGCTGTTTCGCGGTGCTGTCGCTTTGTTCGGAGTTATATCGGTACGTGCGCTGAGGCGGTTCTGAGTATCCGACATATCTTCGACAGTGATAGGTGCTGTGTACTTTTCAGACTCTGTTGTGGGATCGCTGCCGTCAGTGGTATAGTAAATGGTACAGCCTTCTTCTGCGGTAAGGTTCAGAGAGAAGCTGCTATCATAAAAACCGCTTTCCTGTGAGAACACAGGCTGACGTACAGCTGCACTGCCTTCGGGAGCAGCGTTTTCTTTGTTTGGTGTACAGCTCAGTGTGTAGAATTCGCCGCTGCCGTCGGGATACTGTCCATATGAAGTATCCGAAGCAAGTGTGCCGACTGTAAGAGTCTGAGCTGTTTTGCCCTGTGAGTCTGTAAGTACAAGAGTTTCGCCCGAAGCAGATAATCCGAATGGAGCAGTCTTGCTGTCACTGGCTGCGGCATCGGTGTCGCAGAACACAACAAGCCTTCCGTTTGCAGGTATATGAGTTCCGCTCGGGAAAGTATACCTGTAAGGCTCCTGCTCCTTGTCTGAAAGTCCCCAGCCTGAGATGTCTGCTTCTGACTTTCCGCTGTTGAAAAGTTCGATCCAGTCATAATATTTCCCGTCACCCGACTGGTAGGTGGTGTTTTTGGTGCATACCTCATTTATGGTCACTGCACCGTTGTTGTCTGCGTTTGCAGGGAGATATGCTGCTGACTGCAACAGCATACCAAGACACAGTACTCCCGCAGCAGTACGTTTCTTTGATCTGTTTTTCATGTTCTCCTCCGATAATTTAGATTAATCATCCTCATTGAACCGTTATTACCGGAACATTTTTCTGTCTTATAGATTCCCTGTCGTAATCCGCATTCCCATTTACATTGCATTATTTATATCATATAAGCGAAGCGTTATGATATAATTGCCCGATATGCAGGGAGCAAATCTCGGATTTGCGTATCTGCAAGGGCTTTTAAATCAATTATAATGAATGCTTTTGCGTTCATTATATCATATAAGCGAAGCGTTATGATATAATTGCCCGATATGCAGGGAGCAAATCTCGGATTTGCGTATCTGCAAGGGCTTTTAAATCAATTATAATGAATGCTTTTGCGTTCATTATACCATATAAGTAAAACGCTATGATATAATTAATGTGCTACATTTATTATAGCACACATAAACACAAAATGCAATATATGTGGAAATAATTACTGTATTTAATATTTTTGATGTTAATATTTAGCGTATAATCTCGTTGCTTGACTTTTGGTATGATATGTTATATAATGATTATCCTATGTTGTTATACGGAGGTGCATTGCAATGACAGCAGAAAATGAGCTTAAACGTACTTTTGACAGTGTTTCATCAGCATATGATAAGATGCGTCCGGGATATGTCGGTGAATTATATCAGAAGATATTCGGCTATGTACATATTGATAAAAACAGCCGTGCTGTCGAGGTAGGAAGCGGCAGCGGTCAGGCTACAAAGCCTGTGCTTGATACGGGTTGTGACCTCACAGCAGTAGAATACGGTGAGAATTTGTCCGAACTTTTGAGGGAAAACTTTAAGGGATACCCGAATCTGACTGTTATGACAGGAAAATTTGAAGATATGACTTTTTCCGAAAATACCTATGACCTTGTATTCTCCGCAACTGCATTCCACTGGATACCCGAGGAGACAGGCTACCGAAAGGTATTCTCCATGCTCAGACAGGGCGGAGCATTTGCACGTTTTGCCAATCACCCCTGCATAAGCAAAAAAGATAACGCACTTGCACAGGCAATAGAAGATGTCTATGATAAATACTACTACAGCTATTATCCCGAGAAGAAGCGCGGTACTGCCGCCGAGTATACGGCAGAGCAGTCCGAGAAAACCGCAAATATATCAGGCAAATACGGCTTCACCGATATTCAGTTTCATCTGTTTTATCGTGAACGTGTTTTTACTGCTGATGAGTACATTCAGCTCCTCGGCACTTACTCAGACCACATCGCCATTGAAAAAGGAGTAAGGGAAGAGTTCTTTTCAAGCATAAAAGAAGCCGTAAACGCTCACGGCGGCAGGCTTGTCATATCCGATACCTTAGACCTGCAACTGGCGCGAAAGCTTTAAGAATATATGCAAAAAGCTCCCGAAAACAGTAATCAGCTGCTTTCGGGAGCTTTTCATTTAACGGTCATTCTTTTGCGCTTTCTGCTTATCAGCATAAGTACTGCCGCAGGGACGGCAATGCCGATAATGCTGAATTTATCGCCTGTAGCAGGGCTGTTAGCCCCTTTTTTTGCGGAAGTTCCTGCTGCTGTTGTCTTAGTTGTGACAGTTGTTGATGCCGAAGCAGTGACAACAGGCTCTTTGAATGTATTTTTCGCCTTGATGTCGGTATGTCTGACCGTATTATCGTAAGTGCTCATAAGGTCAAAGCTGTAGTTTTCACCGTTGCGGTATACGAAGCTGAAATGGGCATCGGCACAGCCTATGGTAGTGGAAAGATAGCCCGAATGTGCATAGGTGAATTTCAGCGGCTGAGTATCGCAGCTTCTGCTGCTGTATTCAACAGTGCTTGTGATGTTGTCGCCGTCTGTCATGATAAGCTCGCTTTCCTGACGGGAATGGTCGTGACCGAATAGGTACATTATATCCATATTGTATTTTTCGGCGTAGCTGTTTATAAGCTTAGTCAGCTCATAGGAATTATCAACATTGTACTGATTTTCGCCTATCCATTTGCTTATCTGAATTCCGTAGCGAGTCATTGACTCAGGCTGAACACCCAGTACATGAAGTCCCGAATGAGCCGATATGACCACAAGTTCGCCGTGATAATCCTCAGCAGTCTTTTTCAGAAAGCTGTCAAGCTTATCTAACGTTCTGTCGTAGGAGTAAGTGATATTATTGCCGCTTCCTTCGATAGACGCTTCAAAGTTAAGACCGTATACCGTGATACCTTTTGCGAAACGGCTGCTCTTGCCGTTTTTAGCAGCGGCTTGGGAAGTGCCTTTAAATATCTGTCCGCCGTAAGGTGAACGGTCATTCTCACAGCCAAGACCTGCTTTGTCTGACATTATGGAAGCTGCTTCTCCCGAATCATGGTTGCCTGATACGAATACTGTATCAAGTCCGCCGAGATATGATACTATCTGAGGGTAATAGCGGTCAAGCATCTTCTCCTTGCTTGCAGTCGGTCCGTTTACAAGGTCGCCAGTGCATATGACAAGTGAAGGCACGTATCCGCCTGTTTGCGCCATTATCCTTTCTATGGCATCGGTGATAAAGAAGTACTGCTCGTGTACATCTGAAAAAGTCATAAAGGACTCGGGCGTAACTCCCTTTGCAACAATAAATGCTGCGTCTGCCGACTTTTCACGGTAATGGATATCATTGCCGTCGTGTCCCTCGATAAGGCAGTTTACGCGGTAAACTCCTGTTTTTTTATTTCTGAGAGCATCGGCGGTGAACGAAAGCTCTGCGCAGGACTGTTCTTTTCCGTTAATGAACCACTTCACGTTATCGACAACGATATCATCTGAGTAAAGCTTTGCTGTAAATACAGGTGCAGCATAACCGCTTCCCTCGATAACATAGCTTTCTGCGGAAGGGTGCTCCGCAATGCAGCGGCTCAGGTATTCGCTGTTTGAATACAGGCTTACTTCGGCAGCTTCTGCGGCATTATGGGTACAGGTAAAGGGAACATCGCTTCCTTCACTGTATTTTAGATAAGAAACGCTTCCGTCCTCTTTGTAGCAGAGATTGCCGTTATGATACTCCCACGCCATTTCGCCTGATGACCACCAGTTTGATACAGTATACAGCTCGTTCTCGTGGCAGGCAAGGGAGAATGAACGAGAGATGAGGGTAGTGTACTCGGGAGCAGTGCTGGTCACCATAGTGCTTCTGTAATAATGCCAGATATATTCGCTTATATCGTCATTTGAAGCAGTCAGCATAAGCTCTTTATCGTCAGAGCCTTTTACTGTTATGATGTAGTCATTCCCGTTTTCAAATTCGTTTACTTTATACCATTTTTCGCCGCTGTCCAGAGTGAGAACGCCTTTTTCGAGACTGAACGGCGCAGTAGCGATATAGCTATCGGCTGCGGCGACCTGCGGCTTAAAAGGCATGAACATGGCTGAAAAAACTGCGGCAGACAAAACAGCTGCTGCTTTTTTTAGGATATTCATATATGAAAAACTCCGATCTCTATGAATAAAATACGTATCATATGTATTATATCATGTATCGGCGAATAATGCAATGTTTTGGGAAAAAACGAATAATATCCAAAATAAGTTAGAGAAAACTAATTTATTTGTTTATGCTTACAAAAAGTGTTTTAATGTTGTTTAAGCTATTGACAAAAGATTATGCAAGTGATATTATAAGTATAAAGGTTAGTGAGAACTAACCCTAATGAATAAAGCAGGGTTTGTTTAAACTAACCCTCGATGATACAAGGTTTAACGCAGTATTTACCATATAAAAGCAAAACAGGCACAGAAACCTGTACCTGTTTTCCGAGGATATGATTAAATCAAAGAAACATTTTCCGCAGCGATGGGGGGAGTGAACTGCGAAAAGTTTCCGAGGGCTTGCTAATGTGGTAGTAGTAATTACGCTCACATAAATACAAATCGTATCAGAATAGTTTAATCAGACATATTCGGAAATATTTTTTTATTTTAACAATGATAATGGGGCTTCTGAAAGAATTGATTTGATATATCCTTTGCGATATAATAGAAAAAAATATGATCTTTACAGGTTTAGGAGCAGGTTATGGAAACGCTTAAAAACATAAAAATAGGAGAGACCGTCAGAGTTGAAAAGGTCGGCGGAGAAGGTGCGCTGAGACAGCATTTTCTTGATATGGGACTTATCCCGGGAGCAGAGGTGACTCTTGTAAAATACGCACCTATGGGTGATCCTATGGAGCTGAGACTTCACGGGTATGAGCTTACTCTCCGTCTTGCTGACGCAGACGAGATCGAAGTCTGTCCTGTCACTGACAAAAAAGAAGAAGTCAGGGAAAAGAAGAAAAAACAAAAGACCGAGCACCCGGGACTTGGTGAGGGCGGACGCTTCCACGCTAAAGGTGACGGTGTACCGCTGGAAAAGGGCACAGTGATACGTTTTGCACTTGTTGGCAATCAGAACTGCGGCAAGACCACACTTTTCAACCGTTTAACGGGTTCAAAGCAGCACGTAGGCAACTTCCCGGGTGTTACCGTTGACCGCAAGGACGGCTCTATCATAGGCCATGACGATACACTTATCACAGACCTGCCGGGTATATATTCAATGTCGCCGTATAGCAGTGAGGAGATAGTTTCGCGTAATTTCGTACTTAATGAGAAGCCTCACGCTATAATCAATATCGTAGATGTTACCAATATAGAGCGAAATCTCTATCTTACAATGCAGCTCCTCGAAATGAACATACCTATGGTAGTTGCACTGAATATGATGGACGAGCTGACCTCAAACGGCGGAAGTATCGACATAAACCATATGGAAAAGCGTCTGGGAGTACCTGTTGTGCCTATTTCCGCAGCTAAAAACAAGGGTATCGAGGAGCTTGTTGAACACGCGATGCACGTTGCGTATTATCAGGAAAGACCGCTGAGATATGATTTCTGCGACAAGACCGAGAACGGCGGTGCAGTACACCGCTGCCTGCACGGCATATCCCACCTTATCGAGGATCATGTTGAGGCAATAGGAATGCCGCTGAGATTTGTCACCAGCAAGGTCATTGAGGACGATCCTCTTGTAATAGAAAAGCTTGACCTTGACCAGAATGAGATCGAGACTATGGAGCACATAGTCTCTCAGATGGAAAAGGAGCGCGGTCTCGACAGAAGCTCCGCTATAGCAGACATGAGGTTCAGATTTATACACAGGCTCTGCGACGACACCGTAAACAAGCCTGCGGAGAGCAAGGAGCATATCCGCAGCCGCAGGATAGACAAGGTACTAACGGGCAAATATACTGCCATACCTGCGTTTATCCTTATTATGGGACTTGTTTTCTTCCTGACCTTCAATGTTATCGGAGCATTCTTACAGGATCTTTTTGAAATGGGCGTAGATAAGGCCACGGAGCTTACCGATAAAGCTCTTGTCCATGCACACGTAAATACAGTCATACACGATCTTGTTATAGACGGTATTTTTGCAGGTGTGGGAAGCGTTCTCAGCTTTCTGCCTGTAATAGTAACGCTGTTCTTCTTCCTGTCAATGCTTGAGGACAGCGGCTATATCGCGCGAGTAGCCTTCTTTATGGACAAGCTCCTGCGAAAGGTGGGACTTTCGGGAAGAAGTATAGTTCCGCTGCTTATCGGTTTCGGCTGTTCAGTGCCTGCTGTAATGTCCACAAGGACTCTTCCCAGTGAGCGTGACCGAAAGATGACCATACTCCTCACGCCGTTTATGAGCTGTACCGCAAAACTGCCTATATATGCGTTTTTCGTAAATGCTTTCTTCCCAAAACGAGGCGGTTTCATAATGGTCGGACTTTATCTTCTCGGTATAGTTACGGGAATACTTGCCGCTTATCTCTTCAAGGGCACTTTGTTCCGCGGCGAAGCTGTTCCTTTTGTAATGGAGCTTCCTAACTACAGACTTCCTGCCGCAAAGAACGTTGCGCAGCTTCTCTGGGAAAAGGCGAAGGATTTTTTGCAGAGGGCTTTCACGGTAATACTCATTGCTACAGTTGTTGTATGGTTCTTGCAGAGCTTTGACACTCATCTGAATATGGTAAGCGATGCAGGGGACAGCATACTTGCAGGCATAGCAGGTATATTCGCACCTGTAATGAGCCCTGTTGGACTTGGCGACTGGCGCATACTTGTTGCGCTTATAAGCGGATTTATGGCTAAGGAAAGCGTAGTTTCCACACTTGAGATACTGTATTCGGGCAGCGTTGGTGCTGCAATGACATCTCTTTCCGCAGGCTGTCTGCTGGTATTTTCACTGCTTTATACTCCATGTGTTGCGGCTATTGCAGCTGTAAAGAGGGAGCTTGGCAAAAAATATGCTCTGGCAGTGGTAGTATGGCAGTGCGGAGTTGCGTGGGTGGTAACACTTATAATACGTGCTGTACTTATAGCGATAGGAGTGAGCTGAATGAATATAGCTGATATTGTCCTTATAGTACTTATAGCTGCGGCTCTTGTCTTTGCGGTAAGGGCAACGGTGAAGAATGCAAAAAGCGGAAGCTGCTGCGGTAACTGTGCTAAATGCGGCGGCTGTTCTAAAAAATGAAAAATACCTGTAAAGCTGAGGGAAAGAGGCTTTACAGGTATTTATTTTTCGGTGATATTGATTTGTGTGTACTTGTGTGATATAATGAAAAAAACGTTCGTGATACAAAGGGAGAATACTATGTTTTATCTTATTAAGGATACTCTTGAAAAATGCAAGAATTTAAGACCAAAGGACTCAAAGGCAAAGTATGTTGCGGTGCTTTCGACTGAGGAATGGCTCGGCAACAGTTCAAAATTTGATATGGGCATTGACCTTGAAGTGAGTACCTCAGAGATACACAGTACAAAGGCGGAAGTGAACTATGATTCACTTACAGGTACATTTTCTATTCCCGACAGGCATAATATTGCGGAAAAAAAGAATAATTTCGCTTTTGCTCTGGACGAAAAGGGAATAGTGTTCATTGATGACAGCGGTACTGTTGAGGAGATAATCAAAGAAATCGTAAAAAGCAAGCGTTGGACTAACCCGTCCCTTGAAAGGTTCATCTATGATTTCTTAGAGCAGATAATCTATATAGATCAGGGTATTCTTGCAAAATACGATGCTGAGCTCGACGAAATGGAGGATAAGATCCTTGCAGGAGAAGAGGATAATTATCCCAAGCGTTTAAGTGAGATAAGAAGCGATCTCCGCGATATGAGGATACACTACGAACAGCTTGAGGATCTCGGACAGGAGCTTGAGGAAAATGAGAATAACTTCTTTGCACACGAAAACCTGAGATATTTCCGCCTCTTTACTCAGCGTATCGCGCGTCTCCATAATACTACCGCAGCTCTGAGAGACTATACCGCGCAGATACGCGAGCTTTATCAGTCCCAGCTGGATATAAAGCAGAATCGCATAATGACCATACTTACCATTGTAACGACTATTTTTATGCCGCTTACTCTCATTGCAGGCTGGTACGGAATGAACTTCAAATATATGCCCGAGCTTGAATTCAAAGCGTCATATCCCATAGTTATACTGATAAGTGTTATAATAGTTATCGTGAGCCTGATATTTTTCAGAAAGAAAAAATGGCTGTAAACCGAGTCGATAAGAAAAGCTGCCTTTAAAGGCAGCTTTTCTTATCACAGTCTGTCTGCGATATCAAGTATCATTTTTTCGGTCTTTTCCCAGCCGAGACAAGGATCGGTGATAGATTTGCCGTAGATATGCTCATCTATCTTCTGTGAGCCGTCCTCGATGTAGCTTTCGACCATGAAGCCTTTTACAAGCTTGCGGATATCGCTGTTATAGCGGCAGCTGCTGATGACTTCCTTGACTATTCTTGGCTGTTCGAGGGGGTGCTTGCCTGAGTTGCAGTGGTTGGTATCAACTATAACGGCAGGATTTTCAAAGCCCTTCTGCTGATACATATCAAAGAGGAGCTGTAAGTCCTCATAGTGATAATTAGGCATATGCTGACCGTAATTGTTCTCAAAACCTCTGAGTATGGAATGTGCAAGGGGATTGCCCTTTGTGCTTACTTCCCAGCCGCGGTACAGGAAGGTGTGACCTGACTGTGCAGCCTCGATAGAGTTCATAAGTACAGGTATACTGCCGCTTACAGGGTTTTTCATGCCTACAGGTATATTGAGACCGCTGGCAGTAAGACGGTGCTGCTGATTTTCAACGGAACGAGCTCCCACAGCCACATATCCGAGGAGATCGTTGAGATAACGGTGATTTTCGGGGTAGAGCATCTCGTCAGCGCAGGTAAAGCCTGTTTCCTGTATTGCGCGGAGGTGCATTTCACGTATTGCAACTATGCCCTTGTACATATCAGGCTCTTTGCTTGGGTCGGGCTGATGCAGCATTCCCTTGTAGCCCTTTCCTGTAGTTCTTGGCTTGTTTGTGTAGATGCGTGGCACGATGAGTATCTTATCCTCTACCTTTTCCTGCAACTTTCTCAGACGGCAGATGTAATCGAGAACGCTTTCCTCGATATCAGCGGAGCAAGGTCCGATGATAAGGAGCATCTTGTCGGACTTTCCGCTTATAACATCGGCGATCTGCTTGTTTCTTGCTTCTATTACCTTTTCAAGCTCCTCCGAAACGGGGTACTGTGCTTTGACCTCGGCAGGGATAGGAAGCTTGCATTTGAAGTTCATATTCATACAGTATTTCTTCCTCTCTGATGATTTATAACAAAAGAATTATATCACTTTGCGTGAAAAAAATCAATAGCGTTTTCAGCTGTTGCTGAGCATTTCTTCAAGTATCTCGGCGGAATCTGTAACGCAGCCTCTGCAAGTGCGCAGACCGCTTTTTAATTCGCGGCAGATCGCAGACTTGTTGCGTGAAATGAACTCTTTTTCAAATTCGCTTATCTTGTCTGTATCTTTACCGTACTTCATTGCGAGAACATATTCTGCCGCCATTACAGCACCGCATTTTATCATTTTTCCGCCTGCAAATGGCGCAGCTGCGGCTTTTGCCTGTTCCATGTCCAAGCCTGCGTCATCGGCAAAGGCACAGAGTACAGATGCGGAACAGCTGTAAAAGCTTTTATGATACTTTACGGCTTTTTCGGTTTTTTCTGCCATTTTGAACACTCCTTGTGATTGATAACTATATAATAGCAGAAAAAACGGCAAAAGTAAAGACTGCTTAATAAAAATATAATGAAATCCATGGCATTTTGTGCTATTATTAATATATAAAATTTTTTGGAAATGAGGATAGCAATGAATAAAATAAAACATACAGCAATAACCGCAGGAGCATTGATGCTTACACTTGTACCGACTGTCGGAAGTACGGGGAGCTTATCAGGATATGCAGCAGATACACCTCCCATATATTACTATGGCGGCGGAAACAGGCTCGTTTCAGATGAATGGGAAGCTACTATATCAGGATTTTACGGCGAATATGCTGATTTGCACGAATATAAGGGCAATAAGGAAAATGTAGTGATACCTGAATATTTTGAAGAGATGAAAGTCAGAGAATGTGATATCGTATGGAGTGATCATCCGTTTGTAAAGTCGGTCACATATCCTGATGTCGAATTTTATAGTTATTATATTGCTGATTCCAATGTAGAAGATCTTTATCTGCCTTATGTTACCGATGCAAGTGAGATATGCTTTGAGGGGAACGAAAAGCTGAAGATCATCGGATTTGCCGACAGTGTAAACACCCTTGAATTTACCAGCGATGCATTTAAAGACTGCACAGCTCTGGAAAAGGTGAATATGCCCACGGAGTACAAGAGAGTTAAGGTGGGATCTTATGCATTTTCCAATACAAATTTAAGCGAGGTGGATTACGATAAGCCGTCGGTCATCGGCAGAAGTGCGTTTGCAAATTGCAGATCGCTGAAAAGCGTGAAGCTCAATAACTCCGAGGTAGACTCACGCGCTTTCAGTGACTGTAATGCCCTTGAAGAAATAAGCTTTTCGGGCAGTATAGCCCTTAGTGATCTCAGCATTTACAATTGCCCCGAGCTTGAAAACATTGACCTTACAGACGCTGAGGTGACTTCCGATGCTTCTTTTGACAATTGCCCCAAGCTTATGAACATAAACTCTAAGCCTGCCTTTGACAGTAAGACAGGGGATTTTGTTCCCGAGTACAAGGAGTTCATTTTCGAGCATTTCGCCTCATCTGATAATGTGGGATTTGTAGATCAGTACGTCACGGCACAGGTAAGAAAGGTAGTTGCCGAGAATATCACAGATGATATGACAGATGTTGAAAAAGTCAGGGCACTGCACGATTGGATATGCAGGAACACAGAATACGATCCGGGTGATGAGACAAGCAGAAAAAACCACAACGATGCATCTGTGTTCATGAATGAAACAACGGTATGTGAGGGATATGCAAGGATATTAAATCTTCTCTGCCATGATGCAGGCATAGAGACTTGCTTTGTACAGAACGGTATACACTCGTGGAATATCGTAAAGCTTGGCTGCCATTATTTCCACATTGACACAACATGGGACGATATCGACAGCAGCAGTATATCCTATGACTGGTTCATGAGATCGGACGCAGAGATGAAAAAAGCAGGAGGAGCACACGCAAGCTGGAAGATCTGCAAACCTACTTCGCTTCACAGCTTTCAGAGCAATGTAACGCCTGTGTGTGAATACAGTATGGGAGATATGAATACGGACGGCGAGGTCGGCGTATCCGATCTTGTGAAAATGAGCAGATATCTTCTGGGAAAAGAATCCATAAGTGAGGACGACCTGCCTCTTTCAGACCTTGATCTCAGCGGAAACACCGATGTTTTTGATATGATAAAACTCAGAAAAGTCCTTGTAAATAGTGCGGAGTAGTTTAATGAACAGCAAAAATCAACCGTTGGTTGTATTTAATCTATTTATATTCGCTTGTAATCTACCTGAAGTTGTGGTAGAATGATTATAGAAACGAAAAGGTGAGATGAAAATGGATAAAAACAGCACTTTCCGAACAAACCTTGTAAAACGCAGAAAAGCTTTAGGGCTGACTCAGGAACAGCTTGCGGCACGGCTGAATGTTTCGCCGCAGGCAGTATCAAAATGGGAGAATTCAAGTTATCCCGACGGTGAGCTCCTTCCGCGGCTTGCAAAGGAGCTTAACATCTCACTTGATTCTCTTTTCGGTGTAAAGGTCATGGACAGCGAGAGGGATATAGAACAGCTCATAGATGACGAGATGCGTTCTGTTCCCGAAGAAAAGCGTTCAGAGCTTTTCATGAAAATGATGTATACTGCGCTTTGCGCCTGCAACCCCAATAAAGATACAGTGGGCAGGCTGCGCACAAGCTTTGAGCACGAGACCTTTGCAGGACTTAAAACAGACCGTGAATTAGCACTCTCACGGCTGAATACCGATCTCAGGTACTTCTGTTTCCTTGAGATACCCGAAAAGGGCGTTAATTCCTACTTCGGTGACACCACAAATATGGTAAGGCTGTTCAATACACTTGCCGACGATGATGCAATAAGTATAATAAGCTATCTCGGAGCAAGCGTAAGGAACAAGATGTTCTCGGTAGCGATGATATCGGAAAAACTGGACATACCGTCGGAAAAGGTCCAGCACATCATCGACAGGCTCGACCGTTTCGGACTTGTCTGGCGCGTTTCTGCCGATATTAATGACCAGCCTGTCATACTCTACGGCTACACACATCATACTTCACTTACACTTATACTGGTACTGGCTAAGACCATTACCAACTATCTGAAATACATGGATCCCAATGTTGAATTATGGGAGCGCGGAGCTTTCAGACGTGAGAACGGTGAACAGGACGAGATAGTACCGCAGGTGCCGTGGTGGAAGGAAGGCGAGCTATAGGCGATAACAGCATAAGCTGTTAAAAAGACCGTTTAGGCATGGTTAAAAACAGGAGGAAAAAACATGAAAAAGACAGCAGCGTTTCTTGCAGCCTGTGTCGTATCAGGCTGCGCAGTTACTGCTCCCATGAGCGGTATCTCTAACAGTACCGCAAATGCAGCAGGCGGCTATGATATGAATATCACAGTCGATCTCAAGGGTGAAAGAAAAGAGATATCTCCCCTTATCTATGGCGTGAATCAATACACCACTAATCTAAAGGACGTGAAAACCTATGCTGTCCGTCAGGGCGGCAACCGTATGACAGCATACAACTGGGAGACAAACGCTTCCAACGCAGGTTCTGACTGGAAGCACAGCTCGGACACAAATCTCTCGGAATCAGATGATCCCGCTGACTGCGTTCAGGTACTCTCAAAGGACGCAGCAAAGAACAATGTGGGCTACAAGCTCACAACACTGCAGCTTGCAGGCTATGTTTCAGCAGATAAGAACGGCACGGTAACGGAGGAGGAGAAAGCTCCTTCAAAACGCTGGAACAAGGTAGTTCTCACAAAGGACGCTGCTTTTGCAGATACTCCGGATCTTACGGACGGAGTAGTATACATGGACGAGTATGTGAACTACATCATCAAGAAGCTGGGCAATTCAAAGTCTGAGACAGGTATTCAGGGCTACAGCCTTGACAATGAGCCTGTACTCTGGAACGACACACACAGCAGAATGCACCCCGAGCCTGTAACTATCAAGGAGCTTGGTGAAAAGTCCATAGAAATGGCAAGAAATGTAAAGAAGCTTGATCCAGATGCAGAGGTGTTCGGACCTGCTCTCTACGGCTATACAGCTTTCGACCACCTCGATGACGACGATGCACATACCGAGTGGGAGGAAGTAAAGGCTGCAAATAACTATCACTGGTATCTTGACTGCTATCTTGACCAGATGAAAAAGGCTTCCGAGGAGACAGGCACGAGACTCCTTGATGTACTTGATATCCACTACTACTCAGAGTCTGCAAGAAACGGCATTGAGGACAGACTTCAGTCTGTACGCACTCTCTATGAGGAAGGCTTCTCCGAGAACAGCTGGATAGGTCAGTGGTGTATGCAGAATGTACCGATACTCCCGACTATACAGGCTTCCATCGACAAGTACTACCCGGGCACAAAGCTCGGTATCTCCGAGTACAACTTCGGCGGCGGAAATGATGCTTCGGGCACTATCGCTGAGGTCGAGGCACTTGGCTGCTATGCGGATCAGGGCGTTTACTTCGCATCACTCTGGGGCGGCGAGCCGTTCATCGTTTCGGGCATCAACCTTTACACAAACTATGACGGCAAGGGCGGAAGCTTTGGCGATACACTTGTCCCTGCCAAGAGTGAGGACGTTTCAAAGTCCAGCACATATGCTGCTGTAAATGCAAAGGACGACTCACAGGTAACTGTAATGGTCACAAACAAGGACCTCAAGGAAGCTGAAAATGCAGTTATCGACCTTAAAAACACAGACAACAAGTACAAGTCGGCAGCTGTTTACGCCATTTATGGCGATGACGAGCAGATAAAGCTCATCGACATCGTTAAGGACGTAAAGGATAACAAGGTAAATGTAGAGCTCCCTGCTTTCTCTGCTGCTATGGTAGTAGTTTCCGATAAGGCAGACGCTTTTGACGGACTCAAGACCTTTGAAGAGACAAAGACAGAGACAGTAACAAAAGAATACACAGATATAAAGAAGCTTACAAATGACAAGGGCTATGTTGTAGTGCCTATCGAGGACGCAAAGCACCTTTCAAAGATAATCATCAACGGCAATGTTACTTCAAGTGCAGGTTCAGGCTGGGGAACAGCAGGCTGCGCAGTATGTATAAACGCAGTTTCAGACGCAGGCGAGAACTTCTGGACATACAAGAGCTACAGCCTTAATCTGGGCAATTCCACGGCTACAGTCAAGTTTGACGGCATACTCAACAAGGAAACAGGTGAGGGCGCTGACAAGGTAGTTGAGGAGCTCAAGGCAACTGTTGCTGACGGCAAGATAGAGCTCCAGAAGTGGTGGGACGCTTCCGAAAAGAGCGAAGCTTCCGTAGAAGATGTTATCGCAGTTGATTACAAGAGCATACAGGTAATATATGAGTATGCACAGGGCGAAACACCTACAGTAAAGCCTGATACAACAACTACGACCACAACTTCAGCAACTACAACAACATCAAAGGCAACAACTACAACTTCAACTGCTGCTTCAACAACAGTAACAACATCAGGTACACCTGCCGATGTTAAATACGGCGATGCTAACTGCGATAATGAAGTTGACCTCTCAGACGCAGTACTCATCATGCAGAGCCTTGCAAATCCAAATAAGTACGGACTTACAGGTTCAGACAATAGCCATATCACCGATAAGGGCTCAAAGAACGCAGATGTTTACAACACAGGTGACGGAGTTACAACAAATGACGCAGTATCAATACAGAGATACCTGTTAAAGCTTATTCCTTCACTTCCCGAAAAGGCTGAAAAGTAATATCCAATTTTTAATACCTCTCATAAAAAAGGACTCCGAAAGGAGTCCTTTTTGCTTGACATTGGCGGTAAAATGCGATATAATATTTTTAACAAACATTGAAATGAGGGACTGAAAATGGCAGACAAAAAGGCACTTATCGTAATTGATATGCAGAATGATTATCTCTGGGACAAGAGAATGAAGAAATTCAGCTATGATACCGACAAGCTTACCGCAGAAGTGAACAGGAGCATAAATGAATTTCATGCAAACGGCGATGATGTTATCTATATTGCGCAGATGTTCCCGAATATATTCACAAATAAGTGGTTCATCGGCTTCTCAATAAAGGGAACAGAGGGCGCGGAGCTTTATAAGGGAATGGATAAGGTAACAGACTTGTATTTCGAGAAAAATCTTCCCGATACCTTTACAGCTTCAAAATTCAGGGAGCACATGAAGTCTCAGGGCTATAAAGAGGTAGTTCTTTGCGGACTTGACGAGTGCGGCTGTGTAGGAGCTACGGCAAAGGGAGCAGTCAAGGCAGGACTCACCGTAAGTATAATCGAAAAGAGCACAGGCTGCCGTTTCTCCGATGCAAAGCATAAGAAAATGAGAGATAAGCTCACATCTCTCGGCGTTAAATATATCTGAAAAAAACAAAAACGGAAGGTATCCTGCCTTCCGTTTTTTAATCAGTGAACTCTGTATGGTTCTTGCCGTTGTTTTTGCCTTTATAAAGGCGTTTATCGGCTTTTGTGATAACGCTGTCTATCTTATCTGTCTGTATTCCCGTGTTAACGCCGAATGTCATGGTAACGCCGAATTCACAGTCCTCTATCTCGAAAATATGAGCTCTCAGAGACTTATGTATCTTTTCCGTGAACTCAACACCGTCTTTTATCGTAGCTTCGGGGATAACGAAGAGGAATTCCTCACCGCCCCAGCGGGCAGCGTATCCTCCCTTTGGGATAAGGCTTATGAAGAGATTTGCAACATAGACCAGTACCTTATCGCCTATATCGTGTCCGTAGGTGTCGTTTATCCGCTTGAAGTTGTCGATATCACCGATACCGATAACATAGCTTGTAGAAGGAGTAGGACACTCTCTGCGGATAGTCCTTATGTTCTCGTTCATAGCACGGCGGTTGTAAAGCTGTGTAAGAGGGTCGATAGAAGCGAGATTTTTGAACGTTTCACGCTGATTGATGAGCTTGAACTCCATATATTCACGATGAAGCATAAATATCGCAGAAGAAAAAACCATTATAAATACACATATGAAAACATTAGTCATATGCATGGCTCTGAGAGTACCTGCGTCTTCAAGAACATATTTAAATACGGTATCATCTGTAACTGTCAATTTCAAATAAAGATATGTACCCATTGAAATGAAGGTGATGATAAAAGGTATATAGAACCGTCTGCTCTGAGTAAGAAAGGTTGCAGGGATTATCAGCAGCAGGAACATTGCAAAATCGGGCTTCCAGCCGAGAAGATGTGTGGCGTATGTAGCATGAGCTATGATCTCGATGTCAGATAGATAGATCAAAAGGCTTTTTTCATTTTTTAATATCGGTACAAAAATCAAAGTAGCTAAATAAAATGCGATGCTGCCAATATTGAAGTACATCATTTCCTTGATATTAAGCATATAAAACATGATCAAATAGGAAATATGTGTAAAAAGGCAACTGCTAAGACCGATTATATATATCGTCTTTTCGTGTGTTTTGTCAAATAAATGCTGATGATCTTCTATAAACTCACGCAGGATCTCCGAACTGTTTCGGAAGGTCATATAAAAAGTCACTTCCCTTCGGGTGAGTTTTTACTCATAAAAATCTATTATAGAATAGTATACACCAAATCAATACAAATTTCAATAAATAAATTGTAAAAAATAGCCTGTACAGGAAAAAATCACAAACATTGCTGTATTTTCGGCTTTATTTGGTGGAAAGGAAGAGGGTAAAAACTTTTGAGCGTGAAAGCGCAATTTTTGTAAAATACGCCATAGGAGAGCAATTTGTGACTATATGCACAAAAATGTTATATTGTCGAAAATTAGCCGTTTGCAGGTGGGTTTTCAGATAAATATTTGTCCATTATTTCAGCAGCAGTACGAACGAACCTTACACAAGGGCGCACCTTGTAATATTCCTCTGTTCTTTTCTCCGGCTCGGGAGTGCTTGTGACAGCCAGTCCTTTCAGCAGTTCGCGGCAGATAATGGTATCATGCGCCTCTTTGAACTGAGAAGCGAGATACTGTATCCTCTTGTAATGCTCCGATTTATCCTCGTGTGAGAAGCTTTCGCCCGGACCGTAAACTATACCTGCTATCATAAACATGGCAGAGCAGGTACCGCAGACCTCGCGCATACGTCCCATTCCGCCGCCGAATGAGGAGGAAAGCTTTACAGCAAGCTCTCTGTCAAGTCCTGTAACATCGCAGAAAGCCACAAGGACAGACTGAGCACAGTTGAGTCCGTCTGCAAAAAGCTGACAGGCTTTTTCAGCATGATCGTATTTCATAAAAACAGCTCCTTAATATGTATCAGTGGAATAATTATATAACTTTTTCGGCATAAAATCAACGCAGAAAGGATAAAAAGTCTGCATTATTGTTATTATATACTAACAATAATGGGGGTTATTTTTGAGCTTTTTTCTTGATTAACCTAATGAAATGTAGTATAATGTTTACTGTATGCAAGGGCAGTTTATTCGGCTGTCTAAAAACCGAAAGGAGTATTTATAATGATTTATTCGCACGAAGTTGAAACAATGTGCCCTATCGCACAGGGCGTTGCTCACGGCGCAGCTCCGATACCTGAGGAAGCAAAATGGGTAAAGGCTAAGGAGATAAAGGATATTTCCGGATTTACACACGGTATCGGTTGGTGTGCACCTCAGCAGGGTACCTGCAAGCTCACACTTAACGTTAAGGAAGGTGTTATCCAGGAAGCTCTCGTTGAGACTATCGGATGCTCAGGTATGACTCACTCCGCTGCTATGGCTGCTGAGATCCTCCCGGGCAGAACAATTCTTGAAGCTCTTAACACAGACCTCGTTTGTGATGCTATAAACACAGCTATGAGAGAGCTCTTCCTCCAGATCGTATACGGACGTTCACAGTCTGCATTCTCTGAGGGCGGTCTCGTTATCGGTGCAGGTCTTGAGGATCTTGGTAAGGGACTCCGTTCACAGATCGGTACTACATACGGTACTCTCAAGAAGGGACCACGTTATCTTGAACTCACAGACGGATATATCACAGGTCTTGCTCTTAATGAGGACGACGAGATCATCGGCTACAAGTTTATCAACTTTGGTAAGATGATGGACTTTATCAAGGCAGGCGATGACGCAAACACTGCATTTGAAAAGGCTCAGGGCCAGTACGGCAGAGTTGCTGACGCAGTTAAGATCGTTGATCCAAGAAAAGACTAAGGAGGACTTGTAAAAATGGCTTTATTTGAATCATATGAGAGACGTGAGAAGCAGATTCTCGCTGTTCTTAAAGAATATGGCATCAGCTCTATCGAAGAGTGTGCTGACGTATGCAAGGCTAAGGGACTCGACATCTACAAGCTCGTAGAGGGTATCCAGCCAATTTGTTTTGAAAATGCAAAGTGGGCTTACACAGTAGGCTGCGCTATCGCTATAAAGAAGGGCTGCAAGAGAGCTGCTGACGCTGCTGCAGCTATCGGTGAAGGTCTCCAGGCTTTCTGTATCCCTGGTTCTGTTGCAGATCAGCGTAAGGTTGGTCTTGGTCACGGTAACCTCGGTAAGATGCTTCTCGAAGAAGATACAGAGTGTTTCGCATTCCTCGCAGGTCACGAGTCATTCGCTGCTGCTGAAGGTGCTATCGGTATCGCTGAGAAGGCAAACAAGGTTCGTCAGAAGCCACTCCGCGTAATCCTTAACGGTCTCGGTAAGGACGCTGCTCAGATCATTGCTCGTATCAACGGCTTTACATACATTGAGACAGAAATGGACTACGCTACAGGCGAAGTTAAGGAAGTATTCCGCAAGGCTTACTCAGATGGTCTCCGTGCAAAGGTTAACTGCTACGGTGCAAACGATGTAAGAGAAGGCGTTGCTATCATGTGGAAGGAAAACGTTGACGTATCTATCACAGGTAACTCAACAAACCCAACACGTTTCCAGCACCCGGTTGCAGGTACATACAAGAAGGAGCGCGTTGACGCTGGCAAGAAGTATTTCTCAGTTGCTTCAGGCGGCGGTACAGGACGTACACTCCACCCAGACAACATGGCAGCAGGCCCTGCTTCATACGGTATGACAGATACACTCGGCCGTATGCACTCTGACGCTCAGTTCGCAGGTTCTTCATCTGTTCCTGCTCACGTTGAGATGATGGGACTTATCGGTATGGGCAACAACCCGATGGTTGGTGCAACAGTTGCTTGCGCAGTTGCTGTTGAAGAGGCTATGAAGTAATTTATTACCGAATATACAGAAAGAGCAGTCCGTTTGGACTGCTCTTTCTTATGTGAGAATAATGTTGATGTATCAGAAGAGAAAAAGGACCGCCTATAAAAGGCGGTCCTTTGCGTTGTCAGATCTTGCAGAATACGTTTGAGATAGCACAGCTGAGTGCCTGATACTGATGACCTAACTCGAGGTCTTCAACGTATTCATTGATTTCTTCTCTCAGATCCCTTGGTGTCTCATCTTCGTCGATGAGAACGCTGTCAACCGAATACCAGAAGTTGCTGTCCATAGTGAAAACAAGAACTCCGCACTGCTCACACTTTCTTCCTAAGATCTGGTTGACAAACTCTTTGCTGACAGGCAGATATAAGCAGTCATAATCCTCATCGTAGATGTAGGAATTTGCACCTGTCGTGATGTCGTCGTAAATTGCTCCTAACATTGAAAAAAGTTTCATAAAAAAGCCCCCTATAAAATAAAAAATTATGTTATTATAATACCTGTAATAGGGGGATTTGTAAACCCCTTTTTTTGAAATGTTACAGTTTATTAATTTTATTCGTTATACTGCCTTAAAAAAATTCCGCAATGTTGTCTATATTGCTGTAGAAAAATAGGGTGTAGACTTGTAGAAAACGACGATATGTTGCTATTTTGTAAACTCGCTGTTTGAATGAACAAAGAAACACTGCGGTAACATTCATAGTTACCGCAGCAGATAAACATATTTAATAAAGCAGGCTTTCATCTGAAGGGAATTTTACTCTTGTAAAGAGCACTTCTTCATTGCCGTCCGTAACAGACATTTTATCTCCCTCGATCTTTATTGTACCCGGACCATTAAACAGTACCATAAGGTTTTCATTTTCTGATAATTCAATTCTGTTTCCGTTCAGATCATAAGAGTAGTAATTTTTGAAAACTATCTTGCTCTGACCGTTTTCGTAGAAGTCAAGTATAGCATAAATAGGATTTACTTCTGATTTGCGGTCAAGCTTGAAGCCGTTTATCAGAATGTCGTATAACTTACCGCCATAGAAGTGGTATGTTCCGAGATATCCGTTTGTACTTTTTATCCTTTCCATTTCGATAATATTTTCTTTACTGTCGTTGATCACGATCTTGCCGTTATCATCAGAGAAGAGCGGTGAGGGGACAACTGTATCGGATAAAATGAAATCATCTCCGTCGAAACGGAACATATCGGAGGAAATTTCGTATACTCCGCCTGTACCGTCTTTAGCAAAGAAGAGACCCATTTTGTCGGTATCATCTTCGTCATCGGGAACAAGCTCCCAGAAGCCTATGATATCCTCGCTGTAATCTACAGATACAGCAGTTACCGTGGTGGTAACAGCGGTCGTAGTCGTTGTTGTAGTGGTTGTGGTTACAGCCTTAGTAGTCGTAGGGGGATCGTTTACGTAAGTTTCAAGGTCGAGAGTACCGCTTGTGGACTTGTATGCGTAGTATGCAAGGATATGTGAAGCATCAACTGCATCAACATGATCATCATGGTTGACATCAGCGGCTTTTCTCTGTTCAGTCGTGAAGCTTCCGCCTTTCTCAGTCGCGCTGCTTGCGTATTCCGACAGAATGAGCGATGCGTCTACTGCGTCTGCAAATCCGTTGTTATTGACATCACCGAGCTCATATGCAGCAAATGCGTGAGCAGCAGATGATATCATCAATACAGAAGCAGAAAGAAAAGCCGTTACTAATTTTGTTACTGTGTTTTTCATATGTTACCTCCATAAAAAATAAGATACATTTATTTTAGCAGACTCGGCATATAATGTCAATGATTATGTATACCGTCCTTTGCGGTTGTTGACATCAAAAATCCAAAGTGGTATAATTAACAGAAAGCAAGGGGGAAAGAGCAATGAAAAAAGTACTGAAAAGAGTATTCATAGCATTATTTTTATTTCTGATAATATCTTTTGTAATAGCATACATAATAACGTCAAAGGAAATGTCGAAGAGCTTCGGACGAGGCGATTATCCTGACAGGAACAAAGCTGCAACATGGTTCTACGACCACTATGAGAATGAATATCCCCGTGAAGAAGTAAGCTTTAAGTCGGGGGACAATACTCTCAAAGGCTACATATACGGCATGGACAACAACAAGGGACTTATCGTATTCGCTCATGGCATAGGCAGCGGTCACGAGATGTATCTCTCGCTTATTACGCGGCTTGTGGACTGCGGCTGGCGTGTATTCGCCTATGACGCTACAGGAAGCGGCTACAGCGAGGGTGAGGGTACAAAAGGACTTGCACAGTCGGTCCTCGACCTTGATAACGCACTTACTTATGCGGAAAGCGATGCGCGTCTAAATATACTTGATAAATTTGTGCTGGGACACAGCTGGGGCGGATATGCAGCGGCAGCCGTGCTCAATTTTGACCATGATGTAAAAGCAGATATAACTATGTCTGGCTATAATACACCGTTTGAAGAGCTTTCAGAGACTTGCGGCGTAAGATATGGCTTCTGGGGCAAGCTGCTTGATCCTGTGGTATGGCTGTATAATAAAATGGAATTCGGCAGCAATTCCTCAATATCGGCAGTTGACGGCATAAACAAGTCTGGAATACCTGTGCTTGTGCTCCACGGAAACGATGATGATGTCATAGGCTATGACGGAGCTTCCGTTATTGCGCATAAGAGCGAGATAACAAACCCGAATGTGGAATACAAGGTGTTTGACGAAGAGGGCAGGAATGGTCACAACAGCTATTTCTATACTCCTGAGTACAAGAAATACAAGGAAGAAGTCATTAATCCAAAGCGTGAGGAGCTTGAGGAGAAATACGGTGACGATATTCCCGACGATGAATACATAAAGTTCGTTGATATGATCGTCAAGGAGCTGTATAACGGTACGAATGATGAGCTTGTGGAGCTTATAGATGAGTTTTTCAGCAAAAATCTGTAATAACGAGGGCTGCTTATCAGTTACTTCATCTTAACGGAAAAGTGGGTTACCGAGCCTGTGATCATGGGTTCGGTAATTTTATGCCGCGATCTCACCGTAGGGGCTCTCCTTTCAGCAGCCTTTTTTCTGGAAAAAAGTTTTTATGCGGCTTGATTTTTTGAAAATATAGTGGTATAATATGATTGAAAATGAAATTGATTATCAATTTATAAGGAGCGTAAAAAGATGTCTTTAAAAAGATCTTTATTTATACCGCTGCTTTTAGCAGCGAGCCTTTGTTCCTGCGGAGCACAGAAAGAAAGCGCATCATCTGATGCTGATACATCTGCAAAGTCAGAAGCAGCTGTTGCTGTAAACGGATACGATGTGGATCTGACAGAGCTGAATTCACAGATGGTCTATGCACAGGTCTATGATATGGTATCAAATCCTGACAATTATATGGGACAGAAAATACGTGTAAAAGGTCCTTTTTCATATTTCAAGGACGATCAGACAGGCAATGAGTACTTTGCTGTGCTCATAAGTGATGCTACAGCCTGCTGCTCACAGGGAATAGAGTTCGTACTTGACGGCGAGCACAAATATCCCGATGATTATCCTGCTCTTGACAGTGAAATAACGGTATCAGGTACTTTCAATTATTACAAAGAGGGCGTAAATCTGTACTGCCAGCTTCTTGACGCTAAGATAGAGGACAATAAGCTCTCATGGTGAGATGATAGTGAAAGAGCTTCGGACAAAGTAATTGCCCGAAGCTTTTTTATGTCCGCAAGCCGAGTTCTATTGACAATATCGGCGTATAATGGTATAATCACCTATGGGAAATTTGCTCTGCTGGTGCAGAGATGTATAAAGCTGATGGAAACGAGGAAAACTGAATGAGAACTGCGGTCATGACTGACACTAACAGTGGTATATCACTTGAGGAGGGCAGCCGATACGGCATATATGTTTTGCCAATGCCTGTTATTATTGACGGAAAGGATTATCTTGAGGAAGTGACACTTACCCATGACGAACTTTATAAGGCACTGAACGAAAACAAGGATATTGTTTCGTCTCAGCCGTCCCCGGGAGCAATGACGGAAATGTGGGACAAAATACTTTCCGAGGGGTATGACGAGCTTGTCTATATCCCAATGTCAAGCGGTCTGAGCGGTTCGTGCAGTACAGCTAAGGCACTTTCGGCAGAATATGACGGAAAGGTGGTCGTTATCGACAATCACCGTATATCCGTAACCCTTCTTGACTCTGTTTACGATGCTAAGTATCTTGCGAACAAAGGAAAGAATGCTGCCGAGATAAAGGAGCTGCTTGAAAAAAATGCGTATCAGAACGATATATATATAACGCTCCACAGTCTCAAGCGCATAACAAAGACAGGCAGAATAACCGCCGCAGGTGCTGCTATTGCGACTGTGCTCAATCTGAAGCCCATACTTAAAATACAGGGCGGCAAGCTTGATGCATATGCGAGAGTCAGGGGAATGGCAGGTGCCGAGCAGAAAATGCTCGAAGCCGTTCACAAGGATATTGCTGAAAAGTATGCAGGCATACCCAAGGACAAGCTGAGCATAGGTGCGGCAGGTACTTTTGAGGACAAACGTGCTGCGAAACAGTGGTTTGACAAGGTCAAGGCTGAGTTTGTAGGATATAAGGTAGTATACCGTCCGCTTTCGTGCAGCATCGCCTGTCATGTGGGAACGAACACACAGGGCGTAGCAGTGGGAATGACCGAGCGTACACTTAAAATAGACTGATAAAAAGCCCGAAGGCAGTTTATTAGCTGCTTTCGGGCTGTATTTTTATGTGTATTTATAAAAGTATCCTGTTCATCTTTCTGTAATCGCTGTCAGGGTGTCTTTTCTGAGCGACCTCAACAAGCTTGCGTGAAACTGCCTTGTACATTGACTTGTCGCTTTCCTGGTTAAGACATTCGATATGTTTCTGGACTGTCTGGACATCATTTCGCTCAATAGGACCTGTAAGAGCTTCCGCAGGACCTACCTTGAAGATATGGCGGATATTGCTCATTACAAGGGGCTGGAGAGCTGCTAAAGCTTCGTTCTCGCTGAAACCGCACTTTTTGAGAAGATCAACGCTTTCCTCCGCAAGTGCGCATACGAGATTGCTGGAAACAGCGCAGGCTGCATGATATTCATGCTTGTGGCTGCTTGAGATGACTCTCACGGGATTGCCCATGTCCTCAAATATCTTTTTCCACTGCATAACATGAGCTTCGCTGCCTTCAAGGCAGAAGAAAGCATTATGGAATTCCCTGTATGAGTCGTATTTGCTGCTGACAGGGAAAAGCGGGTGTATAGAGCAGCCGCTGCCGCCGTATCTTGCGATATCGGGGAAAGCTTCAAGTGCAGACATCGCACCGCTGCAATGGCATATCAGTTTTCCTGCTATGCCGATATCCCTTATCTGCTCATATACTTCCCTGATAGCGCTATCGGGGACGGTTATGAACACCGTATCGCTGCTGTTTAAAAGATCAGCCAGCTCGTCGAATGCCTTTGTTCTTGTGAAGCGTGAAGCTTCCGTTCGTGACTGGATATTACGGCTGTAATATCCGGATACGGTAAGTCCGTTTTCAACGAAATATCTACCGAGTGAAAACCCGACTTTACCGGCACCAATAAAACCAATTTTCATTTTAATATCCTCCTGTAACCCAATATTGTTACTATACTAATTATATCACGATTGTGCTGTGCATACAATAATTTGTGCTAAAAATCTGCAAAAAATCAACTTGTACGCATCAATTTGCAGTTGTATTATGTCCCCTGACATATGGTCAGTTTTATTTTTGTGCAATTTGATAGAGGAAAACAGGCGTTTTTTAGCAGAGGAGTTGTTTTATCCGATATTTTGTGATAAAATATAACGGAAAAAATTTTTTTCATACAGCGTCACAGTCGTTTTCGGGACTGCGAGTATATATTACAGAGCGTGACAAATGCATTTGAACAGCTTAAAAAATAGATCACACAAGCGGGGAGGGATCAGATGACTGACGAAAAACTGCGCGAGCTTTTAAAAAATAGTCCTGACAAGGCACACAGACTTATATTCGATGAATACTATAATTATGTTTATACTATAGTTTTCAACCGTCTGAGAAGTTTTGCTTCGAGGGAGGATATAGACGAATGTGTCAGTGATGTTTTCTCGGATATTTTTTTGAAGTACGATCCCAACAGGGAGTATAGCGGTAATATCAAAGGCTATGTCGCAACAATATCAAAGAGACGTTCGATAGATATGTTCCGTAAGCTTAATGTACGGAAGGCGGATACGATATCTATTGACGGCGATGATGTCATACAGATTCCGTCTGCGGAGAGAGTTGATGAGATCGCAGAAAGAGCGGAGACCGCCCATGAAGTTCTTGATGCGGTAAATTCTCTCGGCGAACCTGATTCGACTATAATCATGCAGAAGTATTATTACGGAAAATCCTCTTACGAAATAGCAGATATGGTCGGAATGAAAGCAGATGCAGTAAGAAAAAGGCTCAGCCGTGTATTGAAGAGGCTGAGAGATGTGCTTTCGGATATCGGTGAAGGGAAGGTGAGTTAATGATAGAAAGAAACGAGCTCGATTTTCTGGAAAATGCAGAACAGAGCGTAATAGACAGACTCACAGAAGAATATCCTCCTCGTGATTTCAAGGAAAAGGAGAAGATATTCAGTATGAGCGAAAGAAAATTCAAAGATAGATCAAACCAGACAGAAAAAACAACAGAACAGGTCGTAAGCGGCGTTGAAGTATACAGCCGACCTAAGTGGCAGAGATTTCTCAGTGTCGCAGCTGCCGCTGCACTTGTAATTGGCGGATTGGGCGGCGGTGCGCTGGCGTACAACCATTTCAGAAACAGCGAGTCGGCTATGACAGATGCCGATACCGCAAATAAGACAGCTCCCTTCGGTGACTTTGCGGAGCTTGAGTATCAGCTCTGTCATTATAATTCAGAGCCAAAGACAATATATATTGATAATGAGACAGATGAAGAAGGCAAGGTGTATTTTTACAGAGGCAAGGATATAACACAGGAGCAGCGTGAACAGATCGCCGGATTCCTGAATAACTACGACTATGAAGAGATATCCGACGCTGATGTTTTATTATCTGCTATCAATCAGTCGCTGAAAGAGGCAGATAACGAAGAAGCTGCCGGTGATGATTTTAAAAATGCACCGTCTTTTGTCTATGAAAGCGGAAACGAGATCAGAAGTATAGATATACAGGAGTTAGACGGTACGGGTATACTGCGATACAGCTGCTGTAAGTATACCGACGAGGACGGCAGACTTGTTGCGGCAGCACAGGATTACTCCGTAAATGCATGGAAAATAGACTATGATCTTTTCAAGTCCACTATTGAAGGAATACTCGGCACTGAAACCAAGCAGCCAACAACAGAGGCAATTGAGGAAACTGTACCGTTCAATGATTTCTTTGCACATGAAATAACTGTATCAAGTGATGATCATACAAACATCAGTGTAACTACGGACGAAGACTATCTTGCGTATGTAACTCAGGGCAGGAAAATACCTTCGGATAAGTGTGAGCAGCTTGGCGAACTCTTTAACAGCCTGACGCTGGAAAGAAAGGACAGAGATCCGTTTATTGAAGATATGCCGTTCCACTTCCAGTCTTTGGACAAACTTGATTTTGTATACCTCAATGGCAACGAACTTGCTTATATCACTCTGCGCAGGGATTCAAATATTCTTGTTTATGATTCGATGCACGTTGAAACGTTTAATAACGGAAGTAATTTAGAAGGTTACTACAATTACAAATGTACAGATGAAGGTCATACAAGAGATAATATCAAGGTTTACGATATTAATTATGATGAGCTTGCAGGCAGGATAAGAGAGATACTCGGTGATGATTTTGCTGTTGAAACAGCACCGAAAAATAATTTCGCCTTCTTCAACTGGAAGGTAAAAGACGATACGGACATATATCTTACAGATAACGATAAAGAAGCATTATACAATATATTAAATTCCTGCAAATGGGAAGTAGAAAGCATGAATGAATCTATCACCAATGAAGCTGACATCAATGCTGACGATAGCATAGTTATTTACAGTGAAGATGCTAAAATGCATTTTATTGTCAGCTTGCAGACTCTTCCTGAGTATACATTAGCTGAAATTTCCGAATATAGAAAGAATGATTCGGGAGAGATCATTCGCTCAAAGACGGGACAGGTCTATAGAGCTTATGATACCGAATTAGTACAGAAGATAAAGTCTTATCTGTCTGGTGAAAATTCGGGAGATGAGCTTATCAGTTTCTCATTCCTGAATGACGGAAGCTGGGGCTGTCGTGTCAATAATGAAGATGTTCCGTATAATCAGGTAGACTTATATAACAAATTTAAAGATCAGTACGGAGAAGAAACGGAAGCCACTTTACAATTAGTTCAATATACAAATTATTTGTCGGACGATAAACTGATGAAGATATCTTCTCTCCTTGACAGTAAGGAATGGCGGTTACCTGACTTTGAAGAAATGCCTTCCGAACAAAACGGATTTGTAGATTTTACCACACGAACAGTTGATCATTTTATAGGTATGCATGTGCAAAGCGGAGAAAACAGCACAACTATTCGTTTCAGTGCAGATGGTTATGGACTCAAAGATATGGCATCAGGCGAAAATGCAAACCCGCGTTTGGAAGCTGCTGATTATGTCTATGTCTATAAAGAATACCCATATTACTTCCTGTCAAATAGCTTATGGTTCTCATGCGATGACCCATATCTTGCACAGGAAATAGCAGATATTATAGCTGAATAAAGCTTATGCCGTCCTCATTTGAGGACGGCATTTTTGCAGCTATACCGAAAAAGACCGCTTTATAAAGCGGTCTTTCATACAATATCAATTTTTGCTCACACGTTCACGCTGCATCATACGTCTCTGACGTTCAGCTTCTTCGGTCTGCCGCTGACGCTCCTGATTTCTTCTGATCTGTTCGGAATAATAAGCCTCATCAGCTCTTTGCTTGCTCTTGTGAATAAAGAACATAGAAACAAGGATCAACAGTACGAGCAGAGCTATCCCGACAATAAGTATTGGCTGCATTTCGTTTCCCTCCTTTTCAGTAAATTTGACTTCTGGTAATATGTTACTTAAATTATACCATAATGTATCACTGCCTTCAATCGTAAATCCGACGAATTTTTTTCTTTCTCATTGTGCATATATTACAATCAAAAACGAATGTGGATTTTATACAGAAATATTATTCGTATTTTATTATGAAAACACATACTTTTTTTATATATCAAATGAAATTATGCAGACTTTTTAGTTGAATCTGTTGTTTAAGTCATATAAGTTATTGGTATTTTCAAATAAAATTCACTGGACTTTTTACGACAAAAATGCTATAATATAACATAATGATACATTAACTTTATCTTAATAATAGTTAAGAAAGGAGTTAGTATGGACTTTCAAAAGTATGTTGATAATTTTGAACCAATGACCTGCATAATCTCTATAGAGAAGCTGGAGAACGGCGGATATGGCGATATCAGAATAGTTGCAGGAAACAAGGCTTATGTTGAGTCGATAGAAGATCCCCACCATGTATCTTCTTCATCTATGCTTAACAACAAGTTTGTGCCAAATAGTCTATATGAAAAGTATATCCCAAAGGACCTGAATTTTGAGGACTCTGTTTATAGCTGTGCTGTTAAAAAGAAGATAATGCATACATATATCCACCCTGAGAGATATGATTTCTGGATAAATATGGTAATGATGCCGCTGAAATCAGATGATCCGAATATGGGGTACTGCTCATATTCTCAGGAGCTTACTATAAAAAGCGATGCCGATATGATGGCAAATACATCGGCTGAAACAGCTTCTGCTGTTATAAAGACCTGTATCAAGCTCAGAAGCACCGAGAACTTCACTGAAACTATGAACGAGATCATTTGCGATATCAGAGAACTATGCGGTGCAGATCAATGCTGTATACTGCTGACTGATTTCAAAGAGAGAGAATGTTCCGTGCTGGCTGAATCTGTTTATGACGAGAGCAGAACAAGGCGTATGGATTTTTACATCAAAGAAGGCTTTTTTGATGTTGTTGAATCGTGGAAAAATACTATTGCAGGCAGTTCGTGCCTTATTGTGCAGGACGAAAAGGATATGCAGGTGTTAAAGGAAAGAAATCCTGTATGGTATGCTTCTCTTAACAATGCAGGTGTTAACAGCGTAGTATTATTCCCGCTGAAGCATAATAATGAGGTTCTCGGATATATATGGGCGGTAAATTTTGATATCGAACAGACTTCAAAGATCAAGGATACCCTTGAGATAACGTCTTACTTTATAGCTTCCGAGATAGCCAATTATCAGCTCCTCAACAAGCTTGAGGTACTCAGTTCCGTTGATCTTCTTACTGGTATATATAACCGTAACGCCATGAACAACCGTGTTTTCAACATTACTTCCGGAAGAGAGCCCTCACCGCAGCAATTCGGCATAATCTTTGCCGATCTTAACGGTTTGAAGCAGAAAAATGATGAAGAAGGTCATGTGGAAGGCGACAAGCTTCTGAAAGGAGCAGCAGCCCTGTTGAAAGAGACCTTCCCCGAGTGTGAGATATATCGTGCAGGCGGCGATGAATTCATGCTTATCGCCATTGATGTCTGTGAAAGAGTCCTTAAAGAGCGTGTGGAGAAGCTCAGGAAAGACTCCGAAAACCCCGATAATATCAGCTTTGCACTTGGTCTTTACTGTGACGACAATGGCGGTGATATCCGTGCAGCCATGAGAACGGCAGATGAGAGAATGTATGAGGATAAAAAGCGCTATTACGGCAAATATCCCGAGCGAAAGCACAGGTAAAATAATTCCCTTTATCAGAGTTTGGTTTATATGAAAGTCAAGCCCCGAGGCTTTGCCTCGGGGCTTGTTTGCTTGATGTGAGCACAGCGAACACATCAACTCTCAACTCTCAACTTTTTAAAGTATTTATAGCCGACTATCCCAACGGCAGCAATAACAATACAGAGTATCTGATTTAGTGATATTATCTTATCCGTGTGAGAAGCGCGGAGGAAATCAAGTCCGCCCTTGCCGAGTACAGATGCGATTATGACGAAAAGCTCGGTGTTCTGTTTTTTCTTCATAAATAAGATGATACCCGTAACGAATATGGCGAAGAACAGGAGAGTTTCCGCAAGTTGTACAGGGAATACGCAGATATCTCCCGTTCTTTTGCCTGTGTACTCAATACAGAACGCTCCATGATAGGCTATTCCGCGGCAGCAGCCTGCGCACAGACAGCCTATCTTTGATATGCTGTACATCAGCGGCACAACGAGAGTGCAGCTGGTGAGCATTGACATGAATTCGCGGCGGTCTTTGCCTATAAGTGCTATGGTCACAACTGCTGCATACATTCCGAAAAGTCCGCCTAAAGAGGAAAGTCCCACGCCCTTTCCGAAAGTAGTTATATACGTGAGCAGCAGCCCGAAGAATATGCTCATAAAAGGTGCGAGCAGGGAAAGATATCCTGCCATGTGTTTTCTGACTCCGCTCTTTACGTTCAGAAAAAACATAGAACCGATACCTGCTGCAAATGACAGCATTATCATTATGGCATAGGGCGGTATCTTACCCCAGTCAGTGTCAATGTGCAAAGTCATAATATCATCTCCAAAACCTTGTTATCCCGGGATATTGTGGCAGCTGTCCAGTATCTCTCCTGTTATCATTCCGCAGGCAGCCATTGCGAGAAGTATTCCGATAAAGAAAAGTACGCCGAATACGATGTAGATTATCATAAGCACTTTTCCGAATGTATTCTGCGGATAATTAACGCGGACTATTATCATAAGCACAAGAGCCGCTATCCAGCACGGAAATGTCAGAGCAGGTGCCACAGATGAGACAATAAATCCCAGACCTATAAGTCCTAAGGATATACCGCACATGGTATTTGCTTTGTTCTCGTCCTGAACGCTGTTCTGAGCGTATGGCATATAATTAGGCGGATAATAGTTCATTACAGGCTTGTCGAAGCTGAAGACCACCTCATCGCTCCCGCTGAACGACATAAGATAGTAGTATTCCTCACGTGTAAGGTAGTGGAACCATCTTCCGTCCAATGCCTGTATGAAGAAATGTCTCTGCAATGTCTCTGTATCGACTCCCTCGGGAGCGAAGATCGCAGGGATCCCTTGCACCATATCATATGTGCAATTCCTGACCTCATAAAAGTGTATTATCATAATACTGCCTCCCCATTGGCTTTCATTGATTATATTTTACAATATCTTCCGTGTATTTTCAAGATGACAGGAATAATTTATTCAGTGACATATGTAATCATTTTTTCTTATTGACTAAAGTGCTGCAAACTGCTATAATTTATATTGGAGTGTGTATTGAACACAAATAAACGGAGGCTTTATTATGCGCTTTTCTATTGAAGATCTATCGAAAAAATATGACGACAAACAAGTACTAAGAGATATAACATTCACTTTTGAATCAGGCAAGATATACGGACTTCTCGGCAGGAACGGAGCAGGAAAGACTACTCTTTTCAACTGCATAAACGGTGATATCACTTCTGATTCGGGAAAATATACGCTTCTTACGGATACAGGCGGCAGAGACCTTGTCCCCGAGGATATAGGATATGTGCTTTCTACTCCCACAGTTCCCGAATTCCTTACAGGACGTGAGTTTCTGAAGTTTTTTACAGAGATACATTCGGACAAGATACACGACTTGAAACCCCTTGACGTATATTTCGACTATATGGGTATCGACCGAATTGACCGCGACAAGCTCCTCAAGGACTATTCTCACGGTATGAAAAACAAGATGCAGATGCTCATAAACTTCATAGCACAGCCCAATATACTTCTGCTCGATGAGCCGCTTACCTCCCTTGACGTAGTAGTTGCCGAAGAGATGAAGCAGCTTCTCCGCACACTTAAAGGTAATAAGATAACTATTCTTTCGACTCATATCATGGATCTTGCACTTGATCTCTGCGATGAGATAGTGCTTCTCAATCACGGTGTACTTGAACCCGTATACAAGTCAGACCTTGACAATAACGAATTCAAGGACAAGATAATCGCAGCACTGAGGGAGGATAACAATGCTTAAAACCCTGCTTATTTCCTTCAAGCTGAAAAATACATACCGTGTCAACGCTATCCTTCACGGTTTCAGACAGATACCGCTCATAAAGAAGATCTTTCCGCCTGATGTCTACAGTATGACAGGCTTCAAGGTATTTGCCTATATCATATCTATTCTCTGGCAGTTCTTTACGATGTTTGCATTCAAGATCGCTTATTTCTTTTTTGCAGTTACGGTCTGGTGCGGCGTGTTTGAGATAAACAGGGCGGACTCACCGAGATTTTTCCTGCACTTGCTTGTACCGCTTACCATTGCGGGGGCATTTGTGAATAACTATATGTTCACTCCCGAGAAGCACAAGTATTATGCGATGATACAGCTTGGTATGGACGCTAAGAGCTTCACTCTTGTCAATTACTTCTTCAATCTCGCAAGGCATTTTATCGGCTTTACTGTGGTTGCAATTTTTATCGGACTCGATAACGGTATGGCTCTGTGGGAATGTCTGATGATTTCGGTATTTGGTATCGCAGCCAAGACAGCAGTATGTCCCATAGAGATGATACGCTTCAAAAAGGGCAAAAAGCTTGCGACAAAGGCAAAGCTCAATGTATTGACCATGCTGCTTGGCATCGCGTTCATAATGGGACTTTACATTCTGCCTGTATTCGGCTATATGATACCTCTTACGGTATCCTACGCTGTAATGGCGGCAGTCATAGCAGCAGCAGTTATCGCCCTGCCGTATATATTGAAGTTCAAAGAATACCGCGCACTTAACAAGGAGATACTCAATGCCGAGTTCGTATCTCAAATGGACTCAAAGGCAGTTAAGCAACAGAATTTCCGGAAGAACACACAGAAGAATATCAGTGCCGATACCGGTATTACCAGTGACAAGAGCGGATTTGAATACCTCAATGAGCTTTTTGTAAAGCGTCATAAAAAGATATTGTGGGAAAGCTCCATAAAGGTAACATTTGCTCTGTCGATCGTACTTATACTAATGTGTATCGTCTGCATTTTGGTTCCAAAGGAAGCAAAGGGGATAAACAAGTATATAAGCAATTCTCTCCCGTATTTCGTATTTGTTATGTATGCAGTGAACCGCGGTATGCAGTTCACACAGGCACTTTTTGTAAACTGCGACCACAGTCTGCTCACCTATCCTTTCTATAAGGAGCCCAAGTCCATACTCACATTGTTCCGTATACGACTGCGTGAGATAATCAAGGTAAATCTTCTTCCTGCGGTAGTCGGCGGCATCGGGCTCGCATTGCTGCTTTACCTGTCAGGCGGAACTGATAATCCTGTAAACTACGGAGTCATTATTGTTTCAATATGTGCACTGAGTATATTCTTCTCCGTGCATTATCTTACCATATACTATCTTCTCCAGCCTTATAATGCAGGTACAGAGATAAAGAATGGCACATACCGTTTGATAACTATGGTGACATATCTTGTGTGCTACTTTATGATATATTTACACGTTCCTACACTTCTTTTCGGTATCCTTACCATTATTTTCTGTGTGGTGTATATCATAGCAGCCTGCCTGCTTGTCTATAAGTTCGCACCCAAAACTTTCAGAATACACAGCTGATAATAAGAAAGCAGACCTAAAAAGTTTTTTCGGGTCTGCTTTTGTTCGGGAAAATCTCTTGAAATATATGCTGAAATAATTCAAATATATAGATGTGGACTTATCATCTTGAAACAGGAAATACAATGTCAGTTTTTTTGCTGACATAACGATTATTCTATATGGAATTATCTTTTATTATCAAAAGAAAGGTGGATATTATTGTCAGTAAAAATAATCGACTGGATAAAGGAACACAGTAAAAAGCTCCTCATAATACTTCTCTCGGTACTTATGATAGATATCCTGCTTATTGTGATATTATCGCTAAAAGGCAATGCTGAGCCAAAGGAAAATGATAATAACAGCGAGGCTGCTGTGGAAATAACAGAGGTCAAAGAGTCGGCAGATAATAACGCACCTACCGAAGAGGCTGAAAAAACAGGACATCAGACCGCATCGGAGAATAAATACGAGTTTGATACGGAATATCTGCCCTACTGCAAGGCTTCTGCCATATATTCCATGAAAAATGGCGAGCTGATATACAGCAATAACATATATGAAGAAACAGCTCCCGCAAGCCTTACAAAGCTGCTTACAGCCTCAGTTGCCATGCAGTATGCTGATATGGACGAGGTATTCACAGCAGGCTCTGAGCTTGCATACGTAAATGAAAATTCCAGCCTTGCAGGTCTTGAAGTGGGGGACAGCCTTACTCTCCGCGATCTTATAACGGGAATGTTCCTTGCTTCGGGAAATGACGCAGCCCATACGGTGGCAGTTTCGGTGGCAAGAAAGGTATTCCCTGATGCAGACCTTAACGATACAGAAGCTATAAACTGCTTCTGCGGACTTATGGGACAGTTCGCAGAGAAAATAGGCATGGAGGACAGCTCGTTTGTAAGTCCTGACGGCTGGGACGATTATGAGCAGTATACAACGGTATCAGACCTTCTTAAACTCACTGAATATGTCATGTCAGAGCCCGAGCTTTGTGATATTGTAAAGCTGCCGCAAAAGACTGTTTATTCTACAGCAGGAAAGGTATTCACATGGCAGAATTCAAACCAGCTCCTCGATATTAACGGCAGCTATTACTGTGAGAACGCCATAGGCGTAAAGACGGGAACTACCCAGAATGCAGGCAGCTGTCTCATATCAGCCTTTGAGGACGATGATGATACATATATATCGGTAGTTGTGGGCTGTAATACAGACGATGACAGGTATGCTTATACACTGGATATGATATATCAGATACTCTGAGGCGAATTTCTGCGAAATATTTGAATTTATTTCCGTAATATCATCTAAAATCTATTGCATTTTATAAAAAAATGTGTTAGAATAATAAAAACTGCAATTTTGCAGGAACGAGGTGTATTATGGATATCAAAGAAGCGATCAAAGCACGACACAGTGTAAGACAATTTATCAATAAACCAATAGCAGATGATCTTAAAGAGAAACTCAACATACTGATCAAAGAGTGCAACGAAGAAGGCGGACTGGGTTTTCAGATAGTGTATGATGATCCCGAATGTTTTAACACATTCCTTTCTCACGTCGGAAAATTCGAGAATGCAAGGAATTATATAGTGCTCTCGGGAAAGAAATCACTTGAAGACCTCGATGAACGCTGCGGATACTACGGCGAAAAGATAGTACTTGCAGCACAGCAAATGGGACTCAATACCTGTTGGGTAGCAGGAACATACGGCAAAAGCAAGGTCAGAGTAGATATACCTGACGATGAAAAGCGCGTATGCGTTATCGCAATAGGTTACGGAGCAAATGAGGGAACAAAGCATCGTTCAAAGCCTATCGAGAAGCTCTGTGATATCAGAGGAGATCAGATGCAGCCGTGGTTCAGAAATGGCATGGTAGCAGCAATGATGGCACCTACCGCACTTAATCAGCAGAAGTTCTTTGTTACTCTTGAAAATGACGAGGCTGTTATTACAGCCAAAAAAGGTATGATGACAAAAATTGATCTTGGTATAGTAAAGTACAATTTTGAAGCAGCATCAGGCCATAAGTGCCGTGCATGATTAAAAAAGTAAGGGCGGATATATCCGCCCTTTTTCTTGTATGTAATAGAAAAAGCCATGGCATTGATCATAATGCTAATATAGAAGTTTAGGCGATAGTAGGGGACGGCGTCCTCGACGTCCCGTTGTAGAGGCGGATATTATCCGCCCTTACAATTGCAAAAAGCCATAGCATCACTATTAATGCTATGGCTTTTTGGTTTTACTTTAAGAAACCGTTTATTATCTGTTCCTCGGCTTCAGCCTCTGTAAGACCGAGAGTCATGAGCTTTATGAGCTGCTCGCCTGCGATCTTTCCGATAGCAGCCTCGTGAACAAGTGCAGCGTCAACGCTGTTTGCTTCAAGAGAGGGGACTGCAAGTATTCTGCCGTTGTCCATGATGATAGAGTCGCACTCCGTATGACCGCTGCAGGCTGCACTGCCGTTTATGCACAGATCAAGCTTCTGGTAAGAGTCGTCACGTGCAACTGAACGGGAAACTACATCAGCACTTGAACCGTCGCCGTTAAGGTCTACCTTATAGATACTGAAAGCCTGCTGCTGACCGTGAGTCATAAGTCTCTCGCGGACTAAAAGCTTTGCATCAGACTTGAGTTCTGCGATAGTAGTACGCTTTGTGGAGTCAACGCCCTTTATCTGCACCATTTCCATTTCCATAGTGCTGCCCTCGTCCATGTGTACTTCCGTTACAGGATTGAGTATACGTTTACCGCTGCCGTCGCCTGAGCCGTAATGCTTTTCAACATAGCGCACCTTTGAATTCTTGCCTATGAAGAAGCGGTGTATACCGTCGTGCTCGGAGTCCTGAGAGCCGCAGTTGTCGATACCGCAGCCTGCTACGATAAGAACATCGCAGTCATCGCCAACGAAGAAGTCGTTGTAAACGTCCTCCTTGATACCGCTCTGGCTGAGTACAACAGGAATATGGATACTCTCGTTTTTAGTGCCTGATTTTATGCGTATATCTATACCGCTTACATCAGTTTTTGACTGTATGTTGATATTTGCGGTAGTATTTCTCATTAATGCCTTGCCGTTTGCACGGAGGTTATATGCTCCCTCGGGGACACCGTGAAGATCGGCTACCTCCTGAAAAAGTCTTTTCTGAACTGCATCTATCTGCTCCATATCCTTGCCTCCTTACGCCATTTTATGACAGATATTTGTTGCGTTTTCCGTGCCTGTGATCTCAGGGAGGATAATATCCTTGTCGCCGTGCTTTAAGATATTGCCGTCAGATATAACGATTATCTCGTCAGCGATATTGAGGATACGCTCCTGATGAGAGATAACGAGGATAGTTCTTCCTTGGCGTTCCTGACGCATTTTCTCAAAAATGCGGATAAGGTTATTGAAGCTCCAGAGGTCGATACCTGCCTCGGGCTCGTCAAAAATAGCAAGCTTTACATCTCTTGCGAGGACTGTAGCTATTTCGATACGTTTAAGCTCACCGCCCGAAAGGGAAGCATTGATCTCACGGTCGATATAGTCTTTTGCACAAAGACCTACTTCCGAAAGGTAGTTGCAGGCATCTGATACGGACAGTGTCTTGCCTGCGGCGATCCTGAGCAGGTCGATAACAGTCAGTCCCTTAAAGCGGACAGGCTGCTGAAAAGCAAATCCGATACCCAGTCTTGCACGTTCGGTGATGTTTTTTTCGGTAATATCAACACCGTCAAAAATGATCTGACCTCCTGTATTCGGCACGATACCTGCAATTATCTTTGCGAGAGTAGATTTACCGCCGCCGTTAGGACCTGTTATTACAACGAATTTGTTGTCACCGATAGTATGGGAAATATTTCTGATAATTTCAATATTTGAGCCGTTGTCTTCAGCACTGAAGGAAATATTTTTCAGTTCAAGCATTTTCAGAACTCCATTCTTTTTGATCGTAAAGTTACATTGTTATTGCTTTATCAATTATACCACTTATTATAGAGAAAATCAATAACCGCAGCTATATTATTGTACCGAATTTATATCATAATATGATGAATATGGCGTAGAATAGCGAAAAAATCTGTTATCATGTGCTAACATCGCGGCGCATTATCCGGATTTTTAAAAAAAATTTTTCCGATATTCAATGGTTTTCCGTTGAAAAAACGGGTTTTTCAGCCCCTTTATGAAAGTACTTTCAAAAATAATTTTTCAGGAGGCAAGATAATGCTTACAATTTTAAAAGAAAAGTTTATGAGTTTCAATGGTGAGAGATCACTTGTTATCGCAGAGCTTGCAGTCGATACAAAGAACGATCTCCCTGCTGAAAACGGAGTTGACGGCAGACTTATCTCACAGGGGACAATTGCATGGGAGATAAGCACGGGCGATCTTTACGGTTTCGGCGGCGACGGAAAATGGGTAAATCAGGCAACGGGTGAAGCGTATGATCCGACGAACAGAGAATGATTCGAGCCTGCGCGAGATATTATTTGCAAACAGAGGAGCTGCCGCCGATGATCTGAAAAAGCTTATTGCTTCAAGAAAGATCAATTTCGGTGAACGTGAGCTCACAAGGGCACTTCCGCTTCGTTTCCGTTCTGACGGAGCATCTCTGCTCGACTGGAGCATAACAGGAGCAGCAGGCGGAGTTGGAAAGCTGGGGAAGAACTATCTTAAACCACGCCTTGAGGCTATTCCGAATGGCTCGATGGGTACTTTAGTTAGCACTACTGGTTGGCAGAGTAGTGATGGTTATACATTTAACACTGGCGATGCAACTAAAATGATGATTCTGTTTAAACACAATGGAGATGCTGAGATATTGCCTTCTCATATAGGTGATATTATGCTTGTAGAAGGTTCGACAATACCAACCTCTTACGATGCTTCTGCGACATTGTTTGATGCCGAGATAACACAAGGAACTACAACTCGCCACGACACTCCTGATTCAACCGCACAATCACAAGGACTGTTTTGTGGTCTTGACCAATATGGAAGGTATAATTTATACGGACAAGAAGCGTCTTGGTTAAATAAGCGTTGTAAATCGTTTTTAATAGATGTTAAACCTAATACCGATTATTCGGTAAGAATGTTTAATTCTTCATATAACGACATTAAGATAGCGCCTGGATTATATAAAGCTCCTGGTACAGTAACTCCAGTGTTTACTGGCTGTTCTGCTTACACACAGAAATCAATCCCTGGCAACGGAACTTTTGTCACAAATAATGAACAATGGATAAGTCTAAACTATTCTCAATCAAGAAGGTTGGAATATTACTATGCATTACCTTGTGACGTAAGACCTATAAGATATGAGTTCTGTAATTACTATGCTACTCTTAAAGCTGGCACTTATAAAGTTATGATTGACACTTGGGGTAATAACCGCTTCTTTAATCCTGCTCTCGCTACTGGTATACAGGATTATACTGGCTGTGTGGATGACAATTTCAATTATACGGGTAATCAAGGTAATGAATGGTTCGCATTAGTTGAAGAAAACAATACAGTAATTATACAGAAAAGAGATATTTTGCCAAGTGGTATTTCTTCCAAGACAAAAACAATCTCTGACGGTGCGCCGTATCCAAACTATTTCCATAATGAAATTACATTCACTCTTGACCATGATTGCAAAGTTGGTTTAATTCATAAAGCTTATTACGAATCATTGTCATATTCCAAACCTGCATATCATCGTTTTATGATAGTGGACTCCGACGTTGAAGCTGAGGAGTTTACAACAACAGGTGCTGTTCCGTGTGATATGAACGGCTATAGTGCGTGGGAGAAGTATAACGTGAGCCTGCCCGTAAATATCAGCAGCAGAGGTCAGACACAGACTGTAACTGTCGATCTCGGGGATTCTTTCCTCGGAGCAGGTGATACCATATCACTTGCGGACACTCATACTGCTATACCTACCTACAGCGGTACAAATACAATAACTGTTGACAGCGAAGTACAGCCAAGTGAAATGTACATAAAGTATGTAGGATAATAACCAGCTCACGTAGCTGTGGTTCTTATATAGCAGTTTATATTAATTTATCGGGGGAACCCTTTCTGAGGAAAGGTTATCCCCCGAACCCCTTTCCAAAGACTTTTTAGCTGATTTTTTCTCAGGTAGGGCACACACCAAATTATTACAAAGCTTGTTTATTTAACGGTGTGCCCTATCTGAGAAAAAATAAAACCAGAAGTTTTCGGGAGAGAGTTTGAAAGTGACTTCCCACAGTGCGGGGAGATGTCACGCAGTGACAAAGGGGTTCTCTCAATAATCAGTATAAAATCTACTATATAAGCATTACGGTTATCGTGAGCTGTATAAATAAGAAAGCCCCCTCGGTCATATAGGGGCTTTCTTATCTATTATTCAGAGAGGTGGGTCAAGCGTGTACTAAGATGGGAAAGAATTTCCCGATACGGAGACGGAAAGTATCGCAGGATAAATCATCACGATCTTTCCGCTGCCGTAAATATCAGATGCCTTATTTTCTGATATTCCGTCCTTTGCAATTATAAAAGCTTTTCAGAGAGCAAATCTTATAAACCATTATCATTTTTTCACCATTTATATTTTGTCCTGTAACTGTTAAGAGTGGTATGTTCAATGATAAACGGTAATCCTGAGAAGGTGCAGACTCCTAAGGAATATGCGGATAAAATGTTCATCTCTCTGTAATACTTTTGCGGTGCAGTGAAGAACCCGCCAATTCCCGATCGCTGAATCTATCAGGTACACATCACATTTATTGCTGTATACAAGAGATCCAGCGGTCTTTTTATTTGTTTTTAGTATGGAAAAGGTAGGGTTCAGGGAGGGGGGGGTACAAAATTGTAGAGTAATAATCAGTTTTGGATCTGTTGTAAGGTTTTTCCATAGTATGTGCAGATCATCGGCAGTTCAGATGGAGAATTGCCGCATTTTTCGCTTCTCTCGTGACACATGGACAGATCACAGCAAGGAGAATACGAAATCTGCACAGCAGCCAAACATTGCACCTTTAAGCTCCGACTTTGAAAAAAGCGGTCAAAATGTGCCGTAAAAAAGACCTGCGCACTCCCATTTTCCGAAATGTTTTTTCAGGTCTGTAGTACCGCTTACGATGACATACAGTTCCGTAGCTATGAGCTGTTTATAGCTTCATATGCGCCTACACATGAAGTGCCATCGTGTATTTTTCTCTGTCGTCAGCTGCTTTCAATGAGACTGCTGAAGAAAGTCTTTTTTAACTTTCTGACATTATTATATTACAAATATTTGGCTATTACAAGACATTTTTTGCCTGAAATTACATTCATTGATCGTTTTTTGCTCTTTACATATTTTCATTGGAGAGAAATTTGACAGTTTTGCATGGTGTGTATATAATGAAATAGAAATAAGCTACACAAAAGACAATAAAAGGATACACAAAAGACACATCGCAGTCTTATAATACAGTTAAAGTAATAAGGAGCGCGCATCTTATGAAAAAAATTCTGCTTATAGAGGACGACACCGAAATATGTGAGGTCATCAAAAACTACTTCAATACAAAAGGTACGGAAGTATCTGCGGTAAACAGCGGAGGCGAAGCCTTTGATATCATCAGAAGCGATGATATGGACTATGAGCTTGTTCTGCTGGATATCATGCTGCCCGAAACAGACGGCTTTACGCTGTGCAGACAGCTGCGCATGAGGAGCGATATACCCGTGATTTTTATAACTGCAAGGGGAAGGGAAGAGGATATCCTCTACGGCTATGACCTTGGCTGTGATGACTATATCGTTAAACCATTCTTGCTCTCTGTACTCTACAGCAAATGTGAAGCACTTGTCCGCCGTGCAGGCAGCAATGACGACAGCAAGGTGCTGAACTGCGGCGGTATAAGCCTTGACACAATGACACTCCGCTGCTTTGCTGAGGGGACAGAAGTGGAGCTTCCGCCTAAAGAATTTGCTATACTACGCTATCTTTTAGAGCATGAGAACTGGGTAGTCACCCGTGATACTCTACTTGACAGGATATGGGGCTATGATTATTTCGGCAGCGACCGCGTAGTGGACAATCATATAAAAAAGCTTAGAAAAGCCCTCGGCAGCGCAGGTGCGCAGATAAAGACTCTTGTGGGACGGGGGTATAAGCTTACAAAGGAGTGAACAAAATGAAAAAAGGACTTTTCAAACGCAGACCCAAACGCACAACATTAGGAAAAATGTTCGCAAAGGCGATGATACTTCCCGTTATACTGACTGTGGCTTTTGCCGCTTTGCTCAATTTAGGCATAGAATATTTAGCCTGCGAGCAGGCACAGAAGCAGCAGAGCCGTTTTGAAAGCCAGCTGATACAATCAATTCAGTTCAATGAGGAAAAGTCGGGAAAATTCGGAGATAAAATAAATGGCATATCTATGAAAATGGGGTTTGGTACTTTTTATGACGTACTTTATGAAGAACTGACACTTCCGTTTATAGGAGGTGCTTCATCAATGACCGATAAGAACGGCATTGCAGTATCAGCTCTTATTGACAGCAGCGGAAATGTTATAGCTACAAATTCGGCAAAGATGTGGTGTGTTGTCAGGTTCGGTGATAAACCTGATGATATTTGCTGGTTATACTGTGATCCTGCCGAAGTCAACATTCCCGAGGTGGATAAGCTTGTCAACGACCATATTCAGGGGGAATATTCCGACGATCATTATTATTCATATGATATAATAAGTGCGTATATTAATATTGATGAGCATAAAATGATCCCTCATGAAATTAAGATCTATGAAATAAGAAAAGATGAAGAAGATTATGAAAGTCTGGAAGAACATTTTCGTAATGCGGAAGTGATAGTAATAAATGCTGATGCAGAAGGCTTCGAGCTTATGGAGTTCTATGCGGATAAATATTCGGATACTGATATTGTTAAAACGGAATATCCGAGCTGTGGATTTGAGAATATATGGGGCGTTGAAAAGAGCAAGGTGGATAAAGAAATAAATGACAATTACAATAATCATGGTGAGGGGTATAATTATGAAAGTGATTACAGGTTTGTGGTAAATGAATCTATCATTCACAGAAATGTATTCTTTAACGGCGAAAAATGTACCCTTTTCATGGATTACAAAGTCAATGTATGGACTCGTTCTATAATAAAAATGTACATTTTCTTCGTAACGGTATTCTTCCTGTTCCTGACATTCATCGCATTTCTGCGCTGCTGGAGCAGGAATGTCAAGAACAAGGCACAGTACGCCTTTGAGGACTATCAGAGAGCCCTCACGAACAATCTTGCGCACGATCTGAAAACTCCTCTTGCGGTAATAGGCGGATATGCCGAGAACCTTATGGAGATGCGCAAGGACAGCGGTGATGCAAAAGAGCTGCAATATCTCAGTTCTATTATGAACAACGTGTCCTATACCGATGATATAATCGCTAAAACGCTGAAACTAAGCGAAACAGAACAGAAAAAGAAACTGAACAAAAAGAAAGTCGATATAAAAGCCCTTGCGGAGAAATGTGCAGAGAAATACAAAGACGCTTTTGAAGAGCGCGGCATTGAAATTTCTATTGAGGGCAGCGGTGAGGTAAATGCCGATGAGGACTCCCTTTCGCTTGCCGTTGATAATCTTATATCCAATGCAGTGAAGTACACTCGCAATGACGGTTCTGTGAAAATAACTGTAAGCAAAAAGGAATTCGTCATAGAGAACGATACTGCCGAGGATATAGATACTAAAGAGCTGAAAATGCCTTTTGTAAAGGGCGATAAGGCTCGAAGCGACAAGAGCAGCAGCGGTCTGGGACTATCAATTGCAGAGGCTGCCGCAGTGCAGAACGGCTTCGCGTTGAAGCTGAGCTGCAAGGATAAAAAATTCAAAGCCATGATAGAGATGTAATATAAAAAAGACAGGCTGCAAATGTACTTGCAGCCTGTTTGCTTTTATTAGTTTTTTTATTAGTTTTCCGGAAGTGATTTGATAACGCCTTCGATGTATCTGCTTATTGAGCGAGCGTCCTGATTTGTAAGTCCGCCGCCTGGCTCGTAAACGTCAGCGTTTGACAGTCCCTGTACAGTAATATGTGCCGGGTTAGTGCCCTTTACGCCGTAGCTTGAAGGAAATGCAACAGCCTTCATTATAAGGCTGACATCTTCGTCGTCAACGATACCGTCGCAGTTTGCATCGCCTAAAAGTGTAGGCTCAGAAAGCAGTATCTCTTTTCCTGTGTAGTAGTATTCGGGTTCGTCTGCTTCATGGAAATATACGCGGAAATAATCCATAGATCCATTGAAGTAGTTGCCCGAATGACCGCGCGCTATATAGCAGCGTGTGAGCGGACTGAACGTCTGCTCGGGAAGTGTGGTAAGCTTTTCGCTTCCTATAGTTTTTCCGTTTATTATGAGCTTTGCGGTATTATCGCTGATTATAACGCGGACAATATACCATGCGCCCTTTTCAAACTCGGTCCTTGATACTATCTTTGTATCTCCGATGCCGAACTCAGGTCTGCCGTCCTTGTTTGCAGGTGTGAAGTACATTGAAGTACCGTTTCCAAAATCAAAAACACGCTGATCGGCATTGCCGCCGCGCCAGAGAACAGAAGTGCATATCTCCATATTCTTGTAGTCCACAAGAGTCTTATCGCAGATGATGTACTGGTTTTCTCCGTTGAAGGTTATTACTCCGTCCGCAGTAGCGCGGTGCTCCTGCCAGAGAGGTGCATTTCTGATTATGCCGTTCGTAGCACCGTATGTATCGTAGGCAAATACGTTGCTCTTGCGGTCAAATTCATATCCTGCATACAGACCGTCAGTATACGGGAGCTTTTCGTTGTATTCGTCTGATTCGAGCCAGCCAAAGGCTGCGCCGTGTGAAACAGAGCTTTCATTGTAGAAATCACCGTCGAGTATAGCCTGACCTGAGGCAACTCCCTTTCCGTAGCAATAAGCAGTACCCTTTACGGTAGCGTTATCAGTCACGGAGTATTCATCGAGGAGGTAGGCATTGCCCATTACACGGGCATTCCCCGATACAGAAGCACCTGCGGTAACAACGGCATTCTCGCCGATCTTAGCGTTTCCGCTTATAGTTGGTGTAGCCCACCAAAATCCGTAAACACAGGCATAATCGCTTATTCTTGCATTATCGGAAATAGTGGCATTATTGACTACGGCGTGGTCTGTGATAACAACATTGTCTGTGATGACCGAGTTTCCGAGCACCATTGCGTCCTGTCCGACGTAAACGGAGTCGTCTATCTCAACAGTCTCGGCAACAAAGCCGCCGCCGTTGGGGTGTTTATGTCCTTCAATACTTTTCTTGATATCACGGTACATAGGTGAAGCTCCCTTGATATCAAATTCGTAGGGATAGCGGCGTTTATAGTCGCTTTTTGTGTATGAGTATTCGTCTCCGCTTTCAGCCTTGTCATAGAAATTGTTCGGGATAATTTCATCGGGAGTAGCTGCTACAGTAAGGTAAAGAGCTGTCTCTGTGCCGTCGAGGGCAATGGTCTTTGTACCTTCCGAGAAGAGTGTAGAATAATAAGTTGTTCCGTCCTTCTTTTCCGTAACGAGACAAGCACGCCAGTCGGCTTCTTCAGCGTCGGAGATGCCGCGGAGTGTGACGGACACACGTTTGCCTTCGATATTCAGTGGTATAACATTCAGACCTGTCTGCATAGGAGCTTTTTCCTCGGGAACTATGTAACAGTTCTCTTTATCGGGAGCAGGCTCGGGCTGAGTGTATATGAGCTGCCATACAAAGGGATCTTCGAGGGATTTGCTGAGGGCTTCGTTGTACAGCTCCTTGTTTTTGAAATCGAGGGTAGCCATGTGTTTTGCGAAACTACCGATAAGCTCCTTCATATCACAGCCGGAAAGTCTTTCGATAGTATCGAATGGGTATTCGTTTGGTTTAGCTTCGGTCTGAAGCCGCATGATAAAGTCCTTGCCCAGAACGTCAAAATTGTCAGGATTTTCGGAAAGATACTGGAGGAATATCCACGCCTCATAGTACATTCTTCCATGGGGGATAGTTAGATTCATATTTCTGAGATAGGGAAGGAAAAAATGCGTTGTAGGAGTTTCAAGGGTATCGAAATACTGCTCCTTGAACCAGTTTGCGACTGCTTCCCACCAGGGACCTGTGATAGTCTGGTCGGTCCAGCCTTTTGAGTGATAGGTAAGAACGTGTCCGTATTCGTGAGGGAGAGATGCTGAGTCGGTACCGTCCTCCTGCGTCATTGCGGCAGGATCACAGAAAATGTAGGCAAATCCTGTGAATGGTTCGGCACTCATGTATGCCCAGCCCTCCTCGAAATCGGGAAGCCCCGTTCTTGTAAGATAAATGTTGGTCTTGTACTTTTTCCCGTCGGGGGTGAAAACGGATTCAGAGGAGTCATTCATGCCAAGCTCTGTTGTATAGATTTCGCGGTATTTTTCAAGTTGATCGAGGTTGAGCTTGATGAACGTGTCATTGATTAGACCTGTCTGATCGTCATTTCCCCAGATGATCTGGAAATGTTGGGAAGTTGCAGTGTTGTACTTGTCCATGTAGTGCTGGTCGCCTGAGAAGTCGTGATAATCTCGGCACAGATACTCGTCTTCTGCATCCGCCGCCACAACGATGGTAGTGGGGAATTTGGCAGTGCTTCCGACCAAAAGGAAGGAGGCAGCCGCAGCCAGCAGCCTTTTTAAGACCATTTGAATTCCTCCTTTTTTCACGGAAAACGGGGAGGCGTTTACCGTTCTCCGATAAACTTACAACCATATTATACCACAAGTTATAGAAAAATTCAATAGTTTTTGTACAGATTATTTCAAAATTTTTTCCGCAATGTGAAGATTATCACTTTTTGCTTAACTGCCAGAAGGCAACAGCACTGGCTGCTGCGACGTTTAACGAGTCTACACCGTGCTGCATCGGTATCTTAATTGTATAGTCGCAGGCTGAAATTGTTTCCGCTTTCAGACCGCTTCCTTCTGTTCCGAGAATGACTGCCAGCTTTTTTTCTGAGGCGAGCTTTGCATCGTCTATCCTAACTGTGTCATTTCTCAGAGCCATTGCGGCTGCTGCGAAGCCGTACTCCTTTAATGTATTTATGTAGTATGGCGGCTCGTTTTCAAGATAAGTCCAGGGAATCTGAAATACTGTACCCATGCTGACACGTATCGAACGGCGGAAAAGGGGATCGCTGCAAGAGGGAGTGAGCAGCACTGCATCGAAGCCGAGTGCCGCAGCTGAGCGGAAGATCGCGCCTATGTTTGTCTGGTTCATTATATCTTCCAGCACCGCGATGCGCTCAGCACCTGCGAGTATGCCCGCAGGTGAGGGCAGAGCCCTGCGGCACATGGCGCAAAGTACGCCCTGTGTCATTTTAAATCCTGTCAGCTCTGTAAGCACCTGCGATAGAGCAGTATAAACAGGAATGTTTCCACATAGTTCAATAATATCGGCAGCTTGTATATTTATATATTTACGTTCCATAAGCAGCGAAATCGGGGTAAAGCCAAAATTTAATGCAGTTCGGATAACATTCGGGCTCTCGGCAACGAAAATGCCCGAAGCGATAAGTGCTTTTTCAGATGTGTTCCTGTATGGTGCGAGTTCGGGTGCTGAAAGGTCTGATATCTCGATAATATTTGCCATAATTGCCTCCTTTGGGTTAAATCAAGAAAAGCTGCCTTTACGGCAGCTTTTTGATGACTGTTTTATTTTACTCTTGTGAATGTTTCAGTTTTTTTCTGACTTGTGATAGACAGCTTGTCGCCGTCTATCTTATAATCGTAAGGACCGTCATCGCTTGTGATGCCCATTATTGCGGAGTAGCCTGAAAATGAAAGCTTGCCGTCCTTTATTTCGTAATTGAAGAGATCGTTGAAGAGCATTTCGCTGCTTTCACCGTCGAATTTAAGAGAGATATCAACGGACTCGGGCTTTTTCTCGGCACCATCTGACATTTCAGCGGAGAGCTCCTCATATAAGAGTCCGCCTTCAAGTGAATATGTTCCGTCATATCCTTCTGTGTCATCAAGCTTGGTCATTACAAGCAATTCCATTCCCGAAAGATCTACTGTTAATTTCTTTCCCTCTTCCTTGAAGTATTCTTTTGAGATAACTGTGGAATCTGACTCGCCGTTGCCGAGCTCAAGACCTTCATCGTTGAAGTGGAGTATTTTTGAGCTGTCTGTGTAAACAGAACCCTTGCCGTCCTGGAAGATGATGCCGCCGTTCTGCAAGGTATCGTCTTCGAGTGAATCGATGGACCATTTACCTGTTATGTCAGCAGATTCAGCTGCTTTCTCTGATTTTTTGCTTCCGCATGAAGCAAGAGCACAGACAGCTAATGAGCATACTGCTATAGATGAAATTACCTTTTTCATGATCTTATCCTCCGTAATTGTATCTTATTTTCGTTAAAGTTCACTGCAAGCGAACGAAATATAAGCTTATGTATATATCATTCTGCATCTGCCTTTAAGGCAAAATGAGCTTGACATCAAAAATTTTGAAGCGCATTTTTATAAAAAACTGCGCTTGCCGAACTTGGTTCGCGGCAATAAACGCCGTCAGGCGGTCATTGCGGACACATTACATTATATCATGGCGTTTTTTGTATTGCAAGTGAAATACTGAAAAGTCGCCGAAATGCAATTAAAAAACGGTGCGCCGAATTGAAAAAATGTTCCTTTTGCACATAAAAAACGGTTTTAATGCTTGACACAGTCTGTTATAAATGATAGAATTATGGCATAAAAACTATCTTTCAAAACAGGAGGCGGTATTTATGAAGTGTATCAAAGCGTTGGCAGCTGCGCTGGTATTTGCGGCGGCTGTTCCTGTCTCGGTATGTGCTGACGGTACTGCTGTCATGGACTATAATAATGACGGCATTGTTGATATATTCGATATGGTAAGTGCGAGGAAGGGCGGTGCTTCCGAGTCGGAGCTGAAAAGACTAAGCGGTTTCCTGCTGGGAAATGGTGCGGAAGCTGCTCCCGAGGACGGCTACAAACTCATATGGAGCGATGAATTCAGCGGCAATTCGCTGGATATGGATAAATGGTCCTATGAGCTGGGCAACTGGAAGCTTGACGACAACGGTAACTACGTGACCAACGGCTGGGGCAACAACGAGCAGGAGTTCTATACCGACAAGAATACCACCGTCAAGGACGGTGTCCTTACCATTGCCGCAAGAAAAGAAAGACTTGCCGATGAGGTGCAGGGAACGTATGATTATACATCTGCCCGTATCAATACCGCTCACAAGTTCTCGACCTGCGGCGGTAGAATTGAAGTAAGGGCGAGATGCGACTCGGGAAAGTCCCTGTGGCCTGCTATATGGATGCTCCCCGAGGACAGTGCCTACGGCGGCTGGGCTGCATCGGGCGAAATAGATATAATGGAGGGCTGGGGAAGCACTCCCGAAAAGATATGCGGAACTATCCATTTCGGCGGACAATGGCCTAACAATACTTATCTCACCAATGACTACAAATTCCCTGAGGGCGACGGCACTCAGAACTGGCACACATACAGTATCGAGTGGGAGCGCGGCGAGATACGCTGGTATGTGGACGGAAACCTGTACAGCACTCAGACCGACTGGTATTCCGACGGCTTCAGCTATCCTGCGCCCTTTGACCAGAATTTCTATATTATCCTCAATTTCGCTGTCGGCGGACATTTTGACGGTATCGACGGTATCTACGCCGAACCTAATACCTTTGCAGACGGCGAAAAGCACTTCAATATAGATTACGTAAGAGTTTACGAAAAAACGGGTTCTCAGTTCGTTCCTTCCGAAATGAGCTCTCTGCCGCTTGACAATTACATAGAGGGCGCAGAGGCTTCTGTTGCAAATAAAGAGGGCTGCACCGTAGTGGATATCAAAAATGCAGGTTCACTGGAATATGCTGTTATGGGACTGCTGAGAGGACAGGCTGTCAAGGCAGGTGAAAAGCACACCGTCAGCTTCGATATAAGCTCCACCGCTCAGCGTAGTATGGTGCTGACTGCCGAGGACAGTGCGTATACCCGTTATCTTGACGAAAAGCTGACGCTTACTCCCGAAAAGAAGCATTACAGCTTCGATGTGGTATTCCCAAGCGATATGAAAGCGGATATAAAGTTCCAGCTCGGAAATATCGACGACGCTGCCGCGATAGGAGCGCATACTGTCACTATCTCGGATATTTCATGGGAGTGAAATGAGTAAGATGTGCGATTTGGTAATATAATGATTGGAAATCAGCGAAATATCGCATTATTTGACCAAATTATGCTCCCTATAGCAATAAAAGTCTTGATTTATCAATGGGGCGATAATATAATTGTCTGTGTAAAAGGCAGAATGGGCAGAATGAGCACTTGTTCTGTTTTCAGGACGCTTTTTGCGCGGAACTGCACTCCGCAAAGAGATAGAAATTTATTGTAAGGGACAAATCAGAAGGAGCTGTACTGCAATGGTACAGCTCTTTTCTTACGGCTCATCGTAGCTTTTGTACGAAAAAAAATGATTTTTTATATAATTTTGGTTGAAATTGTTTGAGAAGTGTGATATAATATTTTTATATAGATACCAAAATGTTTTATCAAGCTTCATATATCCTGTGGTGGAGCTGTCTGAAATGACGGAGTATGCAGGTTTTGTGGACGCTGCTGCTTCAATGGTAATAAATTGACATGGTTCGTATCTGTAATATAAATTGTGCGCAAAAAGTGCTTTGACACTTTTATGATATTCTGATATATTATTTTTGAGATGAAATGTTAGGGAGGTGCGCCATGAAGGAGCTTCTCAAGAAACTCTGTGACAAGTATCTGCTCAATCTCGGTCTGTTTACCGATCTTTGTCCGCTTGAAAGGGATATACTCTATCCTGTATGTGCAAGTGTTTTCTGTGCTGCTGATGCGGAATTTGACCTGGCAAAATACAAAGCCAGCATGACATTCATCAAGGCTGATCCCAAAATGCTTTCAAGCTTCCGCAGTACTATACGTCCGCTTATCGCTTCGCTTATTTCCGTAAGCGATGATCCGCGCGGCGAATTGAAGCAGTATATGCAATGCTATGATACTATGCGGAAATATTTTGCGAATTCGGAGCATCTGGCTCTGCTGTCCATGCTTTTTACAAAGATAGTCCCTGCCGAAAAGGCTGAGGAGTATATCAAGCGCGGAAGGCAGCTATACGACAGAATGAAGAGAGAGCACCGTATCCTTACCACAAAGGAGAATATCGCTTTTGCGGTCATGCTGGCATTTTCGGAGAAGTCCGACGACGACCTTATAGAGGACATGGAAGCGAGCTACAAGCTCCTCAAGCACAGTGACGCAAAGAACAGTATGCAGTCGGTATCCCATGTTCTGGCAATGTCTGACGGCAAACCCGAGGACAAGTGCGCGAAATTCAAGGAGCTTTATGACAGTATGCTCAAAAAGGGAAAGAAATACGGCAAGCGGTACGAACTGGCGATGCTGGCAGCAATGTCCATAGCTGATTTCGACAGCAGTGAGATAATCGGCGATGTCAGCGATGTCGAAGCCTTCCTTGCTCAGCATAAGGCGGTGTTCGATCTTTCGGGATTTGACGGCGACGAGCCGGGCTGCCATGCTTTCATGCTTCTGACAACTGCTTATGCAAGAGATATAAATATAAATGACGAACTAAAAAAACGTGTGCTCATGGCGGCAAGTCAGGCTGCGCTGTACTCCCTTATGGTCTACAGCATGATGACTGTTGCGCCTGTAGTGCCCGAAATATGATACAAAACAAATAAAGCAATGATCCCATAAATGAACGGAGGTAATCACAATGAAGGCGGAAAAGTACATCATCGGAGGTAAAAAGACCGATATAAGGAAACTCCCCACAAACAGCAAAGAGGATAATGTTGATAAGGAAGAGATCATAAAAAAATATGAGGAAAACAAGCTGGAGCTTGCTGCATTGCAGGACAAGTTCTATGCTGATGCAAGAGAAGGACTTATCGTCGTTATCCAAGCGTTGGACGCTTCGGGAAAGGACTCCACTATAAAGAATGTTTTCAGCGGCATCAATCCGCAGGGAGTAAAGGTACATTACTACAAAGCACCTACTGCCGATGAACTGGCTCACGACTATCTCTGGCGAATTCACCAGAATATCCCCCGCAGGGGCGAGATAGCCATATTCAACAGAAGCCATTACGAGGACCTTGTTACCGTACAGGCTGAGAATATATGGAAGGGCTACCATATGTCGGAAAGGGTACTTGACGACTCGAAGAAGGATTTCTTTGAGAAGCGTTATGAGCAGGTGAACAATTTCGAGAAGTATCTCTATGAGAACAGCTACCGCGTTGTTAAGATATTCCTCCATGTTTCAAAAGAGGAACAGACTGCGCAGCTTCTTGAACGTATCGAGCTTCCCGAGAAAAACTGGAAATTCCGCGCTGATGACCTTAAAGTAAGGGACAAATACGACGCATATCTCAAATGCTTCAACGATGTGATAAACAAGACCTCCACAAAGGAGTCGCCGTGGTATGTGCTCCCCGGCGATCAGAGGTGGTATACAAGATATCTCGTGACCGAGATACTCCTTGACGCTTTGAAGGCTTGCAAGCCCGAGTACCCTGAGCTTCCCGATGATGAAAAGGAAAAGCTGCCTGAGTGCAGAAAGGTGCTCACAGAGGCTATGGCTGAGTATGAAAGCGGAAAAGCAGAGAAAAAGTCCGAAAAGAAGCCTGAAAAGAAGACAAAGAAAAAGAGCAAGAAGTGATATTCACGCCCCTGCCGTTATAGCAGGGGCTTCTTGGATATGACACTCATATTAAAAGTATATATGCTGTCACGAAACAGGATTTTTTTAGGGAAAATTCCTTTGGTGTGATACATATAGTCTTTTTCTGCGAATGTGCCGATATTAGGGGGATCGGAAAATATTTACATTTATGCTGTTGACTTGATCAAAAAGATGTGCTATAATTTTTATATACCTTTATTATTATATTTATATAAGGAGGAGCTATGGGGAACAGTGAATACCGCAAGACGATCGACTATATACTTGACCTTATCAGAGGCGGAATGCTGCAGGTAGGGGACAAGCTGCCGACTGAACGCAGTATCTCGGAAAAACTCGGGATCAGCAGAAACACTGTCAGAGAGGCACTCAGAGGTCTTGAAATACTTGGGATTGTCAATGGAAAACAGGGCTCGGGAAATTATCTTACCGATAATATCTCAGAGTCTATCGCTAAGGCTATGGACGTAATGCTGCTTATGAACAGAACTACAAAAGAAGAGATATGTTCTTTCAGAAGAAGCATGGAAAAGACTGTTTGCAGTTATCTTATCGGAAGAGGATGCAGCAATGAGCACAAGCTCAATATAGTTGCAGCTCTAAACAGACTAAAGGAGTCAGAGGGAACAAGTGAGAATTCGCTTGCGGACAGAGACTTCCACTATTCGCTTATTTACGCTACCGAGAACAGCTTCTGGATAACCTTTATGAATGCTGTATCAGAGGTGTATATGAGGTGGATAGATGATTTTCTGATAACTGCCGATCACAGTATGCAGATGAAGCTTCAGGAATGTCATGAAAAAATGGTGCAGGGCATTATAACAAGTGATACGGAGTTCTGTCTGAAAGCAATTGACGCTCACTATGACCTTATTGATGATGGCTTTTAATGTAAAAGCGAAAGGATTATTTTTTATGAAAACTAAACGTGTTATCGCAGCCGCAGCTGCATTTTTATGCGCTGTCGGCTCGTTTTCATGCGCAAAGAAAAATACAGACAGCAAAAAGGAGCAGGAAGAAACCACTGCTGCGGTGACAGAGGTACAGACCACTGAGGCTGCGGCTGAGACAGAAACAGCAGAGCCGACTACAGAAGCGGCAAAAGGCGATGAAACGGATATTAACGATTATATATCCACGACTGATATCGCTCCTGCCATGTGGAAGGTAACAGATCCTGCTACAGGAAATGAGCTTTACATGATGGGAACTATCCATGTTGTCACAGACAATACTTTTCCGCTTCCCGATTACATCATGGACGTTTACAAAAACTGCGACGGCGTAGCTGTTGAGCTGAATATAAACAGTCTCATGGACGATATGGAGCAGCTCCAGGATTTCTACAATAAACTTGTATATACAGACGGAACTACGGTCAAAGACCATATCTCGGAAGAGACTTATGAGAAAATGAAGAACTATCTCTCTGCAAAAAATATGTACAGCCCTATGTTTGATACCTACAGCGCAGGCTTCTGGGCTACGCAGGTCGAGTCTGTAAGTATTCTCAGCATCGGGAATATTGATGAAACAGGTGTTGACGCAAGATTTATAACTATGGCAGACGAGGACGGCAAAAAGGTCGTTGACATAGAGACTATAGATATACAGGCAAGCGTTATTACTTCTCTTTCCGATGAGCTTTCGGACTATATGATATGCGAGACTATAGACAAGGCAGATGATATGAAGGAATTCACAAAGCAGTTTGCCGAAATGTACGATGCGTGGGCTTCGGGCGATATAGACGGTCTCGATGAAGAGGACGATGAAGATGAAATGCCCGAAGAGCTTGAAGATGATTATGCCGACTATATGGACACTATCCTCTACAAGCGCAACGCAGGTATGGCTGAAAAGGCTGAGGAATACCTCAAAAACGGCGATAATTACTTCTTCATGGTCGGCGGTGCGCATTTTGCAGGCGATAAGGGTGTTGATGATATACTGAAAGAAAAAGGCTACATCGTCGAAAGAGTAGATGCGGCATGATAAAAAGCTGAGAACTTAACCGCGATGCTTATATAGAAAGTTCTATACTGATTATTGAGAGAACCCCTTTTGAAAAAGGGGTTCTCTCAAACTCTCTCCCGAAAACTTCTGTTTTTATTTTTTTCCATATAGAGCGCGACTTGTATTCTTACAGGTCTTTTTTATTATCTATACGCGCTCTATATGGAAAAAAATCAGATAAAAGTCTTTGGAAAGGGGTTCGGGGTTGACTCCCCGCAGTGCGGGGAGATGTCACGCAGTGACAGAGGGGCGCGCCTCCGTCAGAGGAACCTTTCCTCAGAAAGGGTTCCCCCGATAAACTAATAGAAACTTCTGTATAAGTATTGCGGCTAAATTAGTTCTTAGCTTTTTTATGTAGAACGGCTGTCAGTGAAAAGACAAAAATGCACAAAAAAAGCACCTGTTTTTTGTGAAATCAGGTGCTTTCGATAAATCTTTTCATAGTCCCTTGACATTGGACAGGAACTGTATTATAATGTAATAATGTATCAATATGGAATAGTCTCGCTATTTTGCAAGATATTATAGCACATTATGCACAGGCTTGTCAATAGTTTTTGCGAAAAAAATTTTTTCATAGGATACGATAACAAACAATAATTTCTGCCGCTCATGCGCCGGTCGCTTACGAACGGCAGTAAAAAAATACAAGGAGGTTCCGCCTATGGTGAATGTTACACCTAAGCAGCTGGGAAAGAATGTCAGAATGAGCTTCGGTAAGATTACCGAGCCTCTGGAGATGCCGAACCTTATCGAGGTACAGAAGAACTCGTATAAGTGGTTCAAGGAAGAAGGTCTGCGCGAGGTATTCCGCGAGATGACCGCTATCACCGACTATAACGGCAATCTTGTCCTCAACTTCAAGGACTACAGATTTGACGACACTCCCAAGTATTCTCTTGCAGAATGTAAATCAAGAGGAGCTACCTATCAGGTCGCTATGAGAGCTACCGCTACACTTGCAAACAAGGAAACGGGTGCTGTCAGCGAAAGCGAGATATATATGGGTGACTTCCCCCTTATGACCGACAGCGGTACCTTCGTTATAAACGGTGCCGAGCGTGTTATCGTATCTCAGCTCGTCCGTTCACCGGGTGTTTACTACTCTTTCACAAAGGATAAGACAGGTAAGGACCTCTTCAGCTCACAGATAATCCCTAACCGCGGTGCGTGGCTGGAGTATGAACAGGATTCAAACGACGTTGTTTACGTTCGTATAGATAAAAACAGAAAAATACCGCTCACTACATTCATCAGAGCTCTCGGCGAAGAGGGTACAGATGAAGAGATATTCGAGATATTCGGCGACGATGAGCGTCTCAGACAGACTATCCTCCAGAAGGATCAGACAAAGAACCGCTCAGATGCCCTTATCGACGTATATAAGAAGCTCCGTCCGGGTGAGCCTCCTACGGTCGAAAGTGCAGTAAGCCACCTCAACAACCTCTTCTTCGAGGCTAAGAGATATGACCTCTGCCGTTTCGGACGTTACAAGTACAACAAGAAGCTGGGTATAGCTTCAAGACTTTCGGGCAGAACTCTTGCAGAGCCTATCATCAACGAGATGACAGGTGAGATACTCGCAGACGCAGGTGAGACTCTTACCTACGACAAGGCTTGCGAGATCGAGCAGGCAGGTGTTTACAGCGCATTCGTAACTGTTGAAGCCAAGGAATACTACACCGACGACCGCGGAGAGACTTCTATCCGCATGGTGGAAAAGACCGTTAAGGTCATCGGTAACGGTATGGTAGACATCAAGGGCTATGTTGACTTTGATGCCGAGAAGTACGGCATCAACGAGAAGGTATCCTTCAATGTCCTCAAGGACATCATCGACAATGCCGCTGATGCAGACGAGCTTGAAGAGACTGTAAAGAAGAAGGCTGATGAGCTTTCTCCTAAGTATATCACTCTTGACGATATCAAGGCTTCTATCAGCTACTTCCTCAACCTCTGCGAGGGCGTTGGTACTGTTGATGATATCGACCACCTGGGAAACAGACGTATCCGCAGCGTTGGTGAGCTTCTCCAGAATCAGTTCCGCATCGGTTATACAAGAATGGAACGCGGTATCCGTGAGAGAATGAACCTCCAGACTCAGGACGTGAATACCCTTACTCCACAGACTCTTATCAATATCAGACCTATTTCTTCAGCTATGAAGGAGTTCTTCTGTTCTTCACCGCTTTCACAGTTCATGGATCAGAACAACCCTCTTGCTGAGCTTACTCATAAGAGACGTCTTTCAGCCCTCGGACCAGGTGGTCTTTCAAGAGACCGTGCAGGATTTGAGGTACGTGACGTTCACTACAGCCACTACGGAAGAATGTGTCCTATCGAGACTCCTGAAGGTCCTAACATCGGACTTATCTCCTATCTGGCTACTTTCGCAAGAATAAACGAATACGGCTTTATCGAAGCTCCTTACAGAAGAGTCGACAAGGCTACAGGCGTTGTTACAAATGAAGTAATCTACATGACTGCCGATATGGAGGATAACTTCGTAGTTGCTCAGGCGAACGAGCCAATCACAGATGACGGTAAGTTTGCAAGACCTCGTGTTAATGCACGTTACCGTGAGCAGATCCTCGAGTGTCCGAGAGAAAATGTTGACTACATGGACGTTTCTCCTAAGATGGTCGTTTCAGTCGCTACTTCAATGATCCCGTTCCTCGAGAACGATGACGCTAACCGTGCCCTCATGGGTTCAAACATGCAGCGTCAGGCAGTTCCGCTCCTCAAGACAGAGCGTCCTTTCGTTGGTACAGGTATGGAGTACAAGGCAGCTGTTGACTCGGGCGTATGCGTAGTATCTGAATACGACGGCAAGGTAACCTATGTTGACGCTGACAAGATCACTATGGTGGACACAGACGGTGTTGAGCATAAGTACGAGCTTATCAAGTTCAAGCGTTCAAACCAGGGTACTTGTGTTAACCAGAGACCTATCGTTATGGCAGGTGAGCAGGTAAAGAAGGGACAGGTACTCGCAGACGGTCCTGCTACAGCAGACGGCGAGATCTCTCTCGGTAAGAATGCTCTCATCGGCTTCATGACATGGGAAGGTTACAACTACGAGGACGCTGTACTCCTTAACGAGCGTCTTGTAAGAGAAGATGTATTCACATCAGTTCATATAGAAGAATACGAGATCGAGTGCCGTGATACAAAGCTCGGACCCGAAGAGATCACAAGAGATATCCCCAATGTTGGTGATGATGCTCTTGCAAATCTCGACGAGAACGGTATCATCCGCATCGGCTCTGAAGTAAATTCAGGCGATATCCTCGTTGGTAAGGTAACACCTAAGGGTGAGACAGAGCTTACAGCCGAGGAAAGGCTCCTCCGTGCTATCTTCGGTGAGAAGGCAAGAGAAGTCCGCGATAATTCACTTAAAGTACCTCACGGTGAATCAGGCGTTATCGTTGATGTTAAGGTATTCACAAGAGACAACTGTGACGAGCTCTCAGCAGGCGTAAATATGCGTGTCGTATGTTACATCGCTCAGAAGCGTAAGATCACTGTCGGCGATAAGATGGCAGGCCGTCACGGTAACAAGGGTGTCGTTTCACGTATACTCCCTGAGGAGGATATGCCATTCCTTCCGGACGGTACACCTCTCGACATCGTGCTCAATCCTCTCGGCGTTCCTTCACGAATGAACATCGGACAGGTACTTGAAGTACACCTCGGTATGGCTTGTAAGGCTCTTGGCTGGCACATCATGACTCCTGTATTCGACGGCGCACACGAAGATGATATCCGTGAGTGCTTCAAGATGGCTAATGAAAAGGCTCAGCAGCACAAGGAAGATATGTTTGAGCTCAAGGCTATGGATAAGGTAATAAATCCAAATGCTCTTGAATTCACAGAGGATTGTAAATTCACACTCTATGACGGACGTACAGGTGAAAAGTTCGATAACCGCGTAACTGTGGGCTATATGTACTACCTCAAGCTCCACCACCTCGTTGATGATAAGATCCACGCACGTTCAGTCGGTCCGTATGCACTTGTTACACAGCAGCCTCTGGGCGGTAAAGCTCAGTTCGGCGGACAGCGTTTCGGAGAAATGGAAGTTTGGGCACTCGAAGCTTACGGTGCTGCTTATACTCTCCAGGAGATCCTTACTGTCAAGTCTGATGATACTATCGGTCGTGTAAACACATACGAGGCTATCGTTAAGGGACAGAACGTTCCTACTCCTGGTATCCCTGAGTCATTCAAGGTACTTATCAAGGAAATGCAGTCTCTCTGTCTCGATGTCAAGGTACTCGACATCAATCAGGAAGAGATCGACCTCAAGCAGAACTTCGACGACGACGATCCGATGCCTTCACGCGAGTCATTCTCAGATGAGGATACTGCTGACAGCACAAGCTACTCAGACAGCGATATGGAGGACGCAGGATTCGGCTTTGAAGATGACGAGAACGGTGATCTTGATGACGACTTCGACAGCGTTGACAAGGACGATGAGTTCAGCTTCGACGAGGGCGAGGACGACGATGACTTCAATTTCGGCGACGATGAAGAGGAAGGAGATCTCTTCGACAGCTTCGACATCGACGATCCTTCCGATGAGGACTAATATACATCCGAAAATATAATACGCGGCACGGCTTTAACGCCGCGCTCCGCGTCAATGTAAATTTGCAGGAGGTAGCATGGAATTTACAACTTTTGAATCAATAAAGATCGGTCTTGCTTCGCCTGAACAGATCAGAAGCTGGTCTTATGGTGCAGTTGAGAGACCTGAAACTATAAATTACAGAACTCAGAAGCCTGAGCGTGACGGTCTTTTCTGTGAAAGGATATTCGGACCTACAAAGGACTGGGAGTGTCACTGCGGAAAGTTCAAGAAGATACGCTTTAAAGGCAAGATATGTGACCGCTGCGGCGTTGAGGTCACAAGAGCAAGAGTAAGAAGAGAGAGAATGGGCCACATCGAGCTGGCTGCTCCTGTTTCTCATATCTGGTACTTCAAGGGCACTCCTTCAAGAATAGGACAGGTGCTTGAGGTATCTCAGAAGAGACTGGAAGAGGTTCTCTACTTCACAAAATATATCGTTACCGATCCGGGCAACACAGAGCTTATCAAGAAGCAGCTCCTCTCAGAGAAGGAGTATCTCTCATACCTCGAAAAGTACGGAGATGACTTCAAGGCTGAAATGGGTGCAGAGGCTATCAGAAAGCTCCTCAATGAGTATGACCCTGCAAGATATGACACTCACAAGCAGAGACTTATCGAAATGGGTAAGGTATCTCTCGGCGGCAAGAAGATAGAGTGCTTCAACAAGCCTACAGAGTGTGAGTGCGAAGAGTGCCAGAAGTTCAGAGAACTGGAGGACATCGACTGGAGAAACAATCTCGAGATCGTTGCCGATGACCTCAAGGCTGAGCTTGTAGGACTCCCAAGCGGTCAGAAGAAGGTAAAGCTCCTTAAGAGATTACAGATAATCGAGGCATTCCGCCTCTCGGGAAACAAGCCTGAGTGGATGATACTCAGCGTTGTTCCTGTTATCCCGCCTGATATCCGTCCTATGATCATGCTGGACGGCGGCAGATACGCTACATCAGACCTTAACGACCTCTACAGAAGAGTTATCAACAGAAACAACCGTCTCAAGAGAATGTTAGAGCTCGATGCTCCTGACATCATCGTAAGAAACGAAAAGCGTATGCTCCAGGAAGCTGTTGACGCTCTTATCGACAACGGCAGACACGGCAGACCTGTTACAGGTCCGAGCAACCGTGCCCTCAAGTCACTTTCAGATATGCTTAAAGGTAAGCAGGGACGTTTCCGTCAGAACCTTCTCGGTAAGCGTGTTGACTACTCAGGACGTTCTGTTATCGTCGTAGGACCTGAGCTGAAAATGTATCAGTGCGGTCTTCCTAAGGAAATGGCTCTCGAGCTCTTCAAGCCTTTCGTACTGAAGAGACTCGTTGACAAAAAGGCTATCGCTAATATAAAGAGCGCGAGAAAGCTTATCGAGCGCGCTGACAATAAGGTATGGGACGCACTTGAGGACGTTATCAAGGATCACCCTGTAATGCTCAACCGTGCCCCCACGCTTCACCGTCTCGGTATCCAGGCATTCGAGCCTATCCTCGTTGAGGGTCGTGCTATCAAGCTCCACCCACTGGTATGTTCTGCGTTCAACGCTGACTTCGACGGTGACCAGATGGCTGTACATCTTCCGCTTTCAGCTGAGGCTCAGGCAGAAGCAAGATTCCTTATGCTTGCTGCTAACAACCTGCTCAAGCCTTCTGACGGTAAGCCTGTTGCCGTTCCTTCACAGGATATGGTACTCGGTTCTTACTACCTTACAATGGATAAGCCGGGCGAACCAGGCGAGGGCAAGGTATTCCGCGATGTAAACGAAGCTCTCATGGCTTACAATGAGCATGATGTATCGCTCCACGCTAATATCAAGGTAAAGATCACCAAGGATATCGGCGACAAGAAGGTATCAAAGATCATCGACGCTACAGTGGGCAGACTTATCTTCAACGAGAATATCCCACAAAATCTGGGCTATGTTGACAGAACAAACTCAGATAAGCAGTTCGATCTCGAAGTTGCATTCCTCGTTGGCAAGAAGCAGCTTTCAGATATCATCGAACGCTGTATAAAGATACACGGCACAACAACTACTTCCGAAGTTCTTGACCGTATCAAGGCACTCGGTTATAAATATTCAACAAGAGCAGCTCTTACCGTTGCTGTATGTGACGCTTCTATCCCACCACAGAAGAAAACTATCCTTGCTGAGGCTGATGCAGAAGTTGCTGAGATCACAAGCGAGTACGAGTACGGTTACATCTCCGAGCAGGAGAAGTCAAAGAAGATCATTGCTCTCTGGACTGATACAAACGACAGAGTTACTGCCGCACTGAAGGCAAACTTCGACAGATACAATCCTATCTGGATGATGGCTGACTCAGGTGCCCGTGGTTCTATCTCACAGATCCGTCAGCTTGCAGGTATGCGTGGACTTATCGCTAATACATCAGGCGGCGTTATCGAGATCCCGATCAGAGCTAACTACCGTGAAGGTCTTAACATCTTGGAGTACTTTATCGCTTCACGAGGCGCGAGAAAGGGACTTGCCGATACCGCTCTCCGTACCGCTGACTCAGGTTACCTTACACGTCGTCTTGTTGACGTTTCTCAGGACGTTATCATTCGTGAGGAGGACTGCGGAACAACAGACGGTATCGAAGTATTCGAGATCAAGAACGGCAACGAAGTCGTTGAGCCGTTCGATGAGCGTCTTGTTGGCAGATTCCTTGCCGAGGACCTCCGTGACGAGTCAGGTGAGCTCATCGTATCACGCAACAAGCTCATAAATGACGCTGACGCTAAGAAGATAGTTGACAGCGGCATCGAGAGAATAAAGATACGTTCTGTCCTCACTTGTAAGTCAAGAACAGGTGTATGTGCTAAGTGTTATGGTGCAAACCTTGCATTCAACAATATCGTTTCAGTCGGTGAAGCTGTTGGTGTTATCGCTGCTCAGTCTATCGGTGAGCCAGGTACACAGCTTACCATGAGAACCTTCCATACCGGTGGTGTTGCTTCTGCCGATGCTGAAGATATCACACAGGGTCTTCCTCGAGTTGAAGAACTTTTCGAGAGCAGACGTCCTAAGGGTGCTGCTATCCTTTCAAGAATTTCTGGTAAGATTCACATCGAAGAGATCAAGACTACAAGAAATATCATCGTTTCAAATGACGAGACAGGCGAGTCTGAGAGCTATATGATCCCATACAACCTCAAGATCAGAGTTCAGGAAGGCGAGTCTATAGAAAAGGGTACAAGACTTACCGAAGGTAATATCTACCCTGCTGATATCCTTAATATCCTCGGTACACAGGCTGTTCAGAACTACATCATCAATGAAGTTCAGAAGGTTTACCGTTTACAGGGTGTTGATATCAACGATAAGCATATCGAAGTTATCGTTCGTCAGATGCTCCGCAAGATCAAGGTAGAGGAAACAGGCAGCAGCTATCTGCTTCCGGGCACTCTTGTTGACAGCAAGGAGATCGACGTTATCAATGAAGAGCTCCAGGCTCGTATCGACGCAGGCGAGTACGATGTACAGCTTGTAAAGACAAGTCCTGTTCTTCAGGGTATCACAAAGGCTTCTTCAAATTCAGACAGCTTCATGTCAGCAGCTTCATTCCAGGAGACTACAAAGGCTCTCACAGATGCTGCTATCAGAGGTAAGAGCGACCGACTCCTGGGACTTAAGGAGAACGTTATCATCGGTAAGCTCATACCAGCAGGTACAGGTATGGAGTGCTACAGAAACGTTGAAGTCGTTAAGAACGAAGGCTACGGCGAGCATAATACAGCTGCTCCTATTGCAAATCAGATATAATATCAAAGCTCCCGAGGTGTATTCTTCGGGAGCCTTTCTTTTAGTTTAGAGTTGAGAGTTGAGAGTTAAAGCAGGGACTGGCGCACTAACAGCTGCACGTACCCTCTGTCAGCTCTGCTGACATCTCAATACAGTGTAGGGAGTCATTCGTCAGCCCGTAAGTAAGAATTGTAGGGAACGCCGCCCTCGGCGTTCCGCAACTCTCAACTATTTAAAACAGGAGTAAGAAATATGAATATAAAGCTTGAACGTATCGGCGTGAATGACTGCGAAAAGCTCTGGAAAATGCAGGTGGAAGCCTTTTCGGAGCTGCTGGAAAAGTACCGCGACTACGAAACAAGTCCTGCAAACGAGCCAGTGAGCAGAGTGGAGGAGCGTCTGAAACAGCCATTTACATACTATTACTTCATTATGGACGGCGAAACTGCTGTGGGAGCTATCCGCGTAGTCGATATGAAGGACGGCAGCCGCAAGCGTATCTCACCTGTATTTATTATGAAGGAGTACCGCGGAAAGGGCTATGCTCAGAAAGCTATTATCGCTGCTGAGGAGCTTCACGGCAGGGATAACTGGGCTCTCGATACCATATTGCAGGAGGCAGGGAACTGCTATCTGTACGAAAAAATGGGATATCATCGCACAGGCGACAGCAAGGTAATAAATGACAGAATGACCATAGTGAATTACGAAAAAAACTGAGCATATCCTGTCCGAGCACTGCATATAATGCAGTGAGGTGAGATGTATGAAGAAATTCTTCGCAGCTGCCTGTGCAGCTGCTTTTCTTTTGTCAGCAGGCTGCTCAACAGTTGTAAAAACTGTAGACCACGGGACGGAGTGCAGCGAATCAAAAGCTCCCGTAACAGAAAATGAAGCATATGAGCCGCTGAATTACAGGGAGCAGGTGGGAATGTGGCTGCCGTATGTCCGTTTCCCTGATTATATGCAGGGAAAAAGCGAGGAAAGCTTCCGCAAAAGTGTGGCGAAGATAATGGAGGACGCGGCAGCAGACAGCGTGAATACGGTGTATTTCCATGTCAGACCGAATGGCGATGCCTACTATGTTTCGGAGCTTTTTCCGAAAGGCGCATACCTTGACGGTGACTACGATCCGCTGGCGATAATCCTTGAAGAAGCACATGACCGCGGCATATCGGTCCATGCATGGATAAATCCTTTGAGACTACAGACGGCTGAGCAAATGGAAAAAGTCCCTGACAGCTTTATAGTGAAGAAGTGGATAAATGCAGGTGAGCCCTATGTGAAAAATGTAAACGGACGCTGGTATCTTGATCCTGCTTATCCCGAAACGGTGGAGCTAATCGAAAACTCCGTAAGCGAAATACTAGAAAATTACGACGTTGACGGAGTACATATCGACGACTATTTCTACCCCACAACTGATACTGAGTTCGACCGTGAAGCCTTTGAAGCAAGCGGAAGCACAGAGCTTGCGCAGTGGCGTGTCGATAACGTGAACCGCTTTGTAAAAGCCATGTATGATACGGTCAAGGAGAAGGACACAAGGATTGTTTTCGGTATAAGTCCGCAGGGGAATGTTGACGCGGACTACAGCACTCAATACGCCGATGTCATACGTTGGGGAAGTGAAGCGGGCTTCTGCGATTATATAGTTCCGCAGATATATTTCGGATTTGAGAATGAGAACAGTCCCTTCCTGCCGACTCTGAAACAGTGGGAGGAGCTGGTTGATGAAAGCAAAGCCGCACTCATTATCGGGCTTGCCGCATACAAGCTCGGCAGGGAGGATAAGTGGGCAGGAGAGGCTGCGGAGCTGGAGTGGATAAACGATCCCGACATTATTAAAAAACAGATAAAGGAAGTGAAGAATTCCTCCGCTGACGGATATGCACTTTATTATTGACAGCTGAAAGCTTTTATGTCGCTGAAAATGCTGTATGCATTGACAAATTGCCGCTAATGTGATATAATGTATCCGTATTCGGGGCATTAGCGCAGTTGGGAGCGCATCACACTGGCAGTGTGGGGGTCAGGGGTTCAAGTCCCCTATGCTCCACCAATGAGAAAAGCCTATGTTTAGCTGAAAACATAGGCTTTGTTTTTTGCTATTATGCTTTGAGAAAGAAGAAAATAGTAGATTTCCGTTAAGATTTCCGTTACGTGTATCAAGAAACGCATATTGTAACGGCAAATGCTGAAGCAATCACATAATAAAAAAATAAGGCTCTCTATTACGGAGAGCCTCAATTCATTAGTCTGCATTATCTTTGCGCTTTTCTAGCTTGAGTTTATCCTCAAGGGCGTTTGATGCGATCTCGTCCGCGGACTGGATAGCGTGAATATATATCTTACTTGTCGTAGCGATACTGGAATGTCCCAGCCTTCGTGAGACAGTCGGGATACTTACTCCTTCAGCGATCAGAAGCGTCGCATGGGTATGCCGGAGTGAATGCGGCGTAAAATACGGTAGATTGTTCCGCTTTACGAATTTTCGTACCCAATCACTTACACTATATGGGTTCATAGGCGTTGAGTCGACCTTTGTGAACAAGCGGTCGTTGGGGACTGTTTGGGTACTGCCGTCTGCAAGAGTAATCTGTATTTCGTCCTGCCAGTAATCATCAAGCTCGGTTCTTCGTTTCTGCCAATACTGCTGATAATCACGAAGCAGAACTAACACTGTCTCAGACAGCTTAATCGTGCGGTATGAAGTATCGTTCTTAGGAGACTTTGTAATTATCCCCATATGATCTACTGCCTGGCTTGTCCGTCGGATAGATATGACCTTCTTTTCAAAATTTATATCTTTCCATTCTAGTCCGAGCAGTTCACCTCTGCGGATACCGCTGTAAATAAGCAAATACATAATCGTTTTCCACTTGATAGGCTCATTTTCAAGCAGCTCCAGAACGTGCCTTACCTGTTCATCATCAAGGAAAGCAGCTTCCTTACGCTCCAGCTTAGGAGCTTTCATATGGTTCCTGTCGGCGATGTTGAAGGGGATAAGCCTGTCACGTGTCGCCTGTGCCAGAATTGTGCTTATGAGTTTATGGTAGTGGAGTATAGTTTTGTCTGACAAACCTCCAGTATCAAGATGAAGTTCAAATAATTTCTGAACAGGGGTGTTAAGTCCTTTAGCTATCTTCTCGGCTGACTTGATACTGATATGTCCGTCAGGTTTGCAGACAGCGCAGATAGTTGCAGAGGATACTCCGCATAATGCAGCGAACTTATCCTTTGAGAGCTGCATTTTCTTTCTTATATCATCTATCTTAATGTGATACTATTCCTCTTCTCTATAGAATGGACTAAGGTTGATAAAGAGTTGATTGATCTCTTCATCCGACAGTATATCGCCTTTTATAAGATACTCCAACAATTCCTCCTGTCGAGGTTGTCCGAGAGCAAGCCTGTAAAGAGAAAGGATTTTTATAAGCCTTTCATAATTATTCTGATCTCTGCTGAAAGGATACATAGGCACTATACGTTCGATTTTCACCATTTCTTCCGTGTTCTTTAGTCCCCAGAATGGTATCAGATCAGAACCATTGGCACTCTTTTCTTCAGAACAAGCTTTTTTGAACATTTCGTTCCAAACATCTTTTTTGAAGCGAATATCATTATACCTTTTGGCGATATTCTGCCTGATAGCAAGACACTCAAAGCGATTGATCCTTCCTTCCCTTTGCTCAATATCTATAGGATTTGATGGAAGATTCCAATGGACTATCCTGCGACAGTAATTATGAAAGTCAAGACCTTCCTGACCTATAGAGGTAGAAGCAAGTACAAAAGGACGGAAAGGCGAATTAAACGCATTTCTTACGCTCTTTTTTCGATCGTAATCACTCTTATCACCTTCGCCTTTAGTGAAAGAAACAGCAAAATGAGTTCTAAGCTTAATGTCTTTATTTTTGCCTGTTCTTACATAATTGACAAAACTATCATAAGTATCAATTGCATAGAAGTTGTAAAAGAAGGCTAGGCAACAAGTGAATTTTACAGCGGACCTATGAAAGATTTGCCAAGAGTAAAATAAAATGTATAACCAATACAAGCAAAACATTACACGTAATTGGCATAATTTGCATACATATATCTGTAGATTATGCACGATATTCTTCGCGTTTAGAATTTTGATAATGTGCAATCAGACATTTTGCTTGATTTTTGTTGACATCTCAGGCGACATGGTGTATGATAAAGATACAAAAGACGGGAGGCGAGAAGCTTGGACGATCTCCATAAATTGCAACAACATCTCCGATTGTTACGGACAATGCTAGGTTGGAGCGCACAAAAACTCGGTGAAGAAGTAGGCGTCACACGCCAAACTGTCAATAAAATCGAGAATTGCAAATCTCCAATTAGCCAAACATTGTATCTGGCACTTTTAACAGTATTCAAGCGCGAATCATCTGCGTTCAATTTTGAAACTAGGATGATTCAATGTATACTTGATATTCTCATTTTTAATCCGGACTATTACACTTCCTCAGAGACAGAACAAGCCTTGAGAAGCGCTCAGTTGCTTGTTTCGCCGACATCTTCAGATAAAGATACTAAACAAACAATATCTGATGAATGGGTGCGAACTAATAAAAGAATCTATCAAAAATTTTTTGACAGATTGCTTAATGAGAACAAAAGCGCTGCTATCGAGTTGAACCAAATAAACCCAACAGATCAGGCTGATTCCGTTTTTGAGTTAAAGAAGGAAGGAGTGAAAAAAATGAGGGTAAAAACTAGAAAGAGATGGATCGATCTTTTTGAAGAATATGATCGTGATATTAAGGACGCTCTTTTTGAACTCTACATAAAATATGTCCTTGATACCGTGAGACATGAACTTTGGATGTACGTCGATGATGATGGTGAAGTTAGCCTTAGGACAAATATGGGTTATGCTTCAAACATAATATCCAATGAACAGCGTTGCTTCATATACGCTTGTGGTGGAGAGAATCTCACAGCATGGGATATTTTACCAAGACTTGAGTACCTTCTCAATGCAGAAGATTTACACTCTTACTGTGATGCCATTAGGAAAAATCCTGGTGACCGAGTTCGTGTCAGTGAGCTTCAAAAATATATTGAGACAGAACATCCTGGCTTGATAGAGGAATGGCTCGAAGAATACTTCGAAGATCCATCTGGATACTTGGAAGACTGTACTCAGAGAGTATACGAAGATATCTTGAAAAGGCTCGACGGTTGATTATAATATTATTCTAGTCAACTATATGAGGCGTTTTTCAAATGCTATGATAGGCTATCCCTATGTAGAAATAGTGATAGCCTATTTTTACGATAAACGTTCTATCAGCTGCCCGTAAAGGGCAGTATTTTATTACATGTGAAATTGATACATCTGATAATGGAGCCATCTATTCCGCCTACAAGGTCTATTGCTATTGCTATTTTGATTTAATTTAACACATACACGAAAAATGCACCCAATGGGTGCAAATATAGCCGTAAGGTGCATAAGTGCAACAAAGAACGGCACTACGCCGTTTTTGCTTAGTGCCGATACTTGATAATATAATTGGCAGTTTTGTCATTTATCTGTTTTTTTCCCGCCACGTTTATAAGGATTGACATGAACAGTCCTGCCATTTTGCTGACGATCATATCCTGAAACATTGTGTTCACGAGGCGATGAGCGACTTGCTTTCTCGATTATTTCTTCAACCTGCGTAACAATATCAGACTTAACAGAAGAAGAGGAGCTTTTTTCTCGGCTTATACTGCTACCGTTGTTTCTGCTAGAACTAATGGAGTGAACGATTTTTACCGCACCGCCAATTGTGACTCCTGCTATCTCGATTGACTCAACGGGATGCTCAACAATAAATCTACCTACTGCTTTTAATACTCTAACGACTTTCTTTTCTCTTTTTGGCGGCTTAGGCACAGTTTTCTGTGATTGCGCTACCTTTTCAAAAGTAGTGTCGTGTTTGTCTATACTCGGTGGAGGGGGGGACCGACTTTACTTTTATCAGAACCTCTATTGTTTTCTATTACCTTTGTTTTCTTGGGGGGTGACGTTTCCTCAACCTTCTTTTCCGATTCTATATTTTCTTTTGATTCCTCCGTCGAAGGTTCTTCCGAAACTACATCAAGTGAAATTCGGTATTCTTCGGGGTGAAAATTAATGTAGTCATCGGGAGGAAATTTGCTATAATCATACACATCAAAATCATAAAACGTCTTTGTGTCCGGATCATAATACCAATTCGTTACATTATGCCAATCTCCCTTATGTGCTTCAAGGTGTTCCTCTTGCGAGAGAAGTTGAATATTATCTGCATCGCCTTGATTATCAGGGAAACCGCTGACGCTTTTCATATGCTGACCAATAAAGGCTTTTCCATCGGCATCATACACCTTACCTTTAGTGATGAGTTGTTCTCGTTGCTCTGGTGTCCAATTTCGTGAGCCTTTTCCAGCAAGAACAAGTTCCCGCTCGCACGCCCATGCTTTTCTGATTGCTCTGTTACAAGCAGCATTATCTCTTGCCATAGGATCACTCTCCCATGCCGAGATAGTCATAGAGACCATTTAAGAATGCAAAGAAGTCATCGTATACTTCCTCTTCTTCAATTTTACCTTCCTCTTTATTATAAATTGAAATGGTTTCTGAATCCTTTTTTATCAATACAGGATCACCATTCGGTGTTCCGCCAATCACAACATAACTGTCATCAGGTCTAGTCTGATTGTTGACATCAATAAGGGGCTTATGCGCAACACCATAGAACTGAACACCAGCGGGTAAAAAGCATTCACCACCGTCAGAGAATAGCAACCACTCTCTGAATTTAGAAGGAAAAGAAAGACTGTTATTCTTTTCGAAGTCAGAGATTTGCTCTTCAGTAGCCGCCTCGAAAAAGTCCATTTCACTCTCAGTTTGCTGAGCTTGGTTTTCAAGCGTATTAATAATAGATTTAAACTCTTCTGAAACCATACATATCACTCCTTCGCATTAATGCTTATTGTTACATACCGAAGGACAACTGTCCTAATAACATTATAACGCATTTAGCCAATTATTACAATACCAAAACAACAAAAATACGCTCTATCAAATTGAAAGAATGTATTCATGCATCTACGCTTCATATCGTCATCAATTCCCTAAAACTTCAACTCATTGCCGCCCTTCACGGGCGGTTTTCCTTTTGTTCTATGCTCATATAACTCAGTTGGGATAGCGTTTTGGTTATCTAGCCGAAAATATGTTCGTATTCATTGTGGAGGATGATGAAGTTTTTAGAAAATGTTTTCAGACTATTGACAGAACATTTGTTTCGTGATAGAATTGTTGATACAAACAGAAGATATCATTTTATGGGAGGCGTAGATATGGGACGAGTGTACTTATGTATTGATCTGAAATCGTTCTATGCTTCTGTTGAATGCGTTGCCAGAGGCTACGCATCAAATTCAGTTAATGGCTGATACAAGCCATACAAAAATTATCCCCGTGCGGATATGACTTAAAAAGAGACCTCACAGCCGAAATCATCTGTGAGGTCTCTTTTTTATTCCTTTACTTTTCCTGCTTTTAGTCTTGTTAAGTAATCTTTTGTCTCGGAGGATATTACTCCCGAGAGCAGGATTATCGCTACAACATTAGGTATTGCCATAAGACCGTTGAATATGTCCGCCAGATTCCAGACTGCTTCAACAGCAAGGTAAGGACCTATGAAAACAGCGGCGATGTACACCCAGCGATATATTCCTGTTATCTTTTTGTTAGCGCCTGTCAGATAAGAAAGGCATCGCTCCGAATAATAGTTCCAGCCGAGTATGGTGGTAAACGCAAACACTGCAAGACAGGACATGAGTATGAACGAGGATATTCTCTCGCTGAACGGCAGCCCGTAGTCAAATGCATCCATAGTTATCATAACGCCTTTAAGTTCAGAGGTATTGTGGCTTCCTGACATGATTATGGCGAGACCGGTCATTGTACAGACAATGATAGTGTCGATGAATGTGCCTGTCATAGTAACAAGACCTTGACGTACAGGCTCGTTGGTTTTGGCGGCAGCGGCTGCAATAGGTGCAGATCCGAGGCCTGCTTCGTTTGAGAAGATACCTCTTGCAACACCACTTTTCATAGCGTACATCATTACAGTTCCAGCCGCACCGCCTGCGGCAGCTTTAAGGCTGAATGCGCCTTTGATGATAGATGATAATGCCGTGGGTATCTCTGTTATATGGCAGAAAATAATAGTAAGACAGCAGCCTGCATATGCTACTATCATAACAGGCACGACAACCTCAGAGACCGTTGCGATACGCTTTATACCTCCGATTACGATAAGCGCGGTAAGCAGCGTTATGAGAGCACCTGCGATAACTGTAGTCCATGTGTATTCCATGCCGAGTATAGTCACTGTATGGCTCTGCTCCGGGTCAAAGAAGGTATTTGCCGCAGAGGTTATGCCGTTTATCTGAGTTATAGTACCTATACCCATGATACCTGCAAGAAGTCCGAAAAGTGCGAAGGTCTTGCCCAGCCATTTCCACTTCTTTCCGAGACCGTTCTCTATGTAGTAGAAAGGTCCGCCGAGGATATTGCCGTTTTCGTCCCTGACGCGGTACTTTACTGCGAGAAGTCCCTCAGCGTATTTAGTGGCCATACCAAGAAAGGCAGCAAGCTCCATCCAGAACAGAGCGCCTGCTCCGCCTGCCGCGATAGCCGTGGCGACGCCGACGATATTGCCTGTTCCAACTGTAGCCGAAAGGGCTGTACAAAGGGCTGCAAAGCTGGATACCTCGCCGCTTCCGCCTTCTTCGTTCCTGACCATGTATTTGAGTGCCTTGCCAAGCTTGCGCACCTGCAGGAATCCCAGTCTCACAGACAGTATCACGCCGCATGCCATAATGAGAATAATAAGGGGAAGTCCCCATACATAGCTGTCGATCTGACTGATTATATCGTTGATCTTATCCATTGACACATCTCCTGTCTTAAACTTCGTTAAAATTATATCATACTTTTGCGTGAAAGTCAACAGGATAAATGTACAGACTTGGATTTTGTCCGTAGTATTTCCATAGTCTGACAGATATTCATTTTTCCATTTATTCTGAACATAGCCCATATCTGTCTTATGAACGCCTGCGTGTGCGAGTTTATCTTTTTCACCCGATGTGATATATTTTGACTCGATATCTGCACCTGAACGATTCTGATAGAAATAATTGAGCACATTGGTCAGCATATTATGTTCGCTGTCACTGTAAATATCAGTACCTAAATTACGATAAAAATGACATAAATGTTGAATACGAATATGCAATTCCTGAAAACCATTACTCAAAAACGAAGATAAAAGTAGAATGGTAGTAAAAACCATAGCTTCGCATTATATCTCCTTCAACAATCGCACGGTAAATGAAAGTACTGCTCTTACCACTTTTTTCACGCAAACTATTTTTCTGAAGCTCAAAATCTTCACAGCCGAAACTGTGTGCAAAATGGTATGAATGATAATATTAGATAATGTGAAGGTAATGTGAAAATCCGGGAATTCTTACTGCAAAACCGTTTCCGTTATATTTCCGTTATTGCAATAAAATTAGATATGTATTTGATACAAATCATGGAATAGCTGCTGTTTGAAAATGGCTAAATATCAGGGATTGCTGATTATAAGCAACATAATGAAATTAAATCATTCTATTCTGGCAGTGTGGGGGTCAGGGGTTCAAGTCCCCTATGCTCCACTTAAAAAGAAAACGGACATTTCTTCAGCACGAGGAAACGTCCGCTTTCTTTATGAACACACTAAAAGGTGCAAAAATAAAAAAGAGAATAAGTAACAAAAAAGCGATCTGCACAATTTGCGCAGATCGCTTTATGTTTTGCTATTACTTCTGTCTGTTTGACAGGAATAACGTCACATTTGATCGGAGCTTTTTAGTCTAATGAACTGATCTTATTTAAAAGATAAAGCTGGATCTTGAGAGCGTCCTGATTTGTTAGACCGCCACCGTCTACATCTGCATACTTAAATCCGTTTTCAGTAATATGTGATGGATCTGTACCGTTTACGCCATATTTATTCGGATTTGCAAGTGCCTGCATGATAAGTACGATATCTGACATATCTACATCCCAGTCGCCGTTGGCATCGCCCTTAACGTCTGATAAAGTTATATCCTTTGTAACAGTAGTCCAATTATCAGGCTCGCCGTATATCTCTGTGATAATGTTATCTACAGCTTCTGTGATAAATACAAATGACCATTTTTCGTCCTTATTCGGAACGTAGCTGAATGAAACATCGCCTTCCTTGTCAGATGTTTTCTGATCGATGAATCCAACATTGTCTTTTGCAAGGAGCTTTGCGGCTGTGCTGCCTACAGTTTCTATACTCTTGACTGCGATCATTATGCATTTTATTTCAGGAGTGATTTTATTTGTTATTACAGCAGTGACCTGTGTTGTAGTTGTTGTAACAGGTGCAGTTGTAGTGGTTGTTGTAGTAGTTGGATTTTGTAATGCTATGAAATGCAGTTCAATTTTCTTGCTAACACCGTCGACAGTTTCAGTGAGATTATTTGAGTTAATTTCTTCAACGTATTTTTGAGCTGTTGAATTTTTATAACCATAGACTACAGTGCCATTAGTAAACATTGATCGTCTGCGTTCTAATTCTCCTGATAAATCAGTACCAATTTTACAATTAGAATTTAGAATAGTTATCTTCTGTAAGTTATTTGTACCACGGTAGTAATTGCCAAAAGCATCATAATTTATTTCTGATACATTCTCGGGAATAGTTACGTCTTCTATTTTCGTTGATTTGAACACTCCTGCTTCAATAGTTTTAATGCCCTTAGGTATATTTATTGAAGTAAGCCCTGAATTTTCAAATGCATATTCTTCAATCTGAGTTACGCTGTCAGGTATATTAACTTTCCTTAAATTAGCACAACCTTCAAATGCCATTTCTCCAATTGATTGTAAATTATGTGGAAGATTGAGAACAGATAATTTTGATTCCTCAAACGCGTAATCTCCGATTTTTATTAAATTTGAAGGTAATTTTAAATGTGATAAATTCAAAAAGCTAAATGCTCTATTGCCTATCTCTGTTACTGTATAAGGCAAAGTCAGTGAACCAAATGTCGTTCCATCAAATGCAAAATCACCAATTTTTTCGAGATTCTTAGGCAAATGAATATTTTCAATATTACACTCTCTAAATTCACCATAACTGATTTCTTTGACAGTATCTGCCAAAATAACATTCTTCAAATTTTTACATCCGCTAAAAACTTCGGGACCATAAGCGCATTTATCAGTTGTATTGATTTCAATTGTTTCAAGCTTATTGCAATAAGCAAAAGCAATGTTTCCTATTGATTTTAATGAATCGGGAAGTATGATACTTTTAATAGAAGTTTGATCAAAAGCCCCAAAACCAATCTCTTCAAGCCCTGGATTTAATATTACTTTTGTCAGATTTTTACATTTATAAAATGCATCAGTATAGATTCTTTTTAAACTAAATGGACAATCAAAGGATTTGATTCCTGAATTTTTAAAAGCTTCAGAGTAAATATATACGATATCTGGCGCATTAACTTTTTCTAATTTATAACAGTTTTTAAAAGCACTATCGCCTATAGTTTTATAACCATGAATATCTGCTTCGATCAAAGTTGGATTATTTTCAAAAAACGAGTCTGGGAAAGTATCATCATTTTCATATTGAGCTAAAGCTGCATCATATCCGCCGTATACTTCAAAATATTTTACAGGATATTTTCCTATTTTTCCTCTAACATGAGCACCGGGCCAAATTGACAGTTTCTCAAGATGGTCAATATTATAATCTTTCAATTTTTCAATTAGTCTATCCATAGAACACCAGCCGGAACCACTAACTATACAGTCGCCTGTCTCACTAACTGTAAATTTAACATCATAATATTCGTATTCTTCTTTGCCATCTTTGCCCTGAATTATTCTTTTAACAGCACCGCAGTTTTCGTCAGAAGGCAATCCCATATGTAATGTATCAGTATTATCTTCAGTAATATAAATATTTAATGTAGCTGCTCCATTAAACTGTGGATTCCATTGTTTACTTGTATAGACTTTTCCAATTTGGTTTTCTTTCTTTTGAGCTACTATAGCTGTGCTGTCATCAAGAAGATCGGAGTCTTTTACCCATATCGCAGCTTTTCCGTCTTTATCAGTCACAACTCTAAAGCCACCGTCGTCGCTGCAAGGCTTTAAACTTCCGCCTAACTCAATAAATATTTTAGCATTGTCGGAAGGTATGAACATAGGTTTTGTACTGTCAAAAGCACTTTCGGGATCATGTTCATACACATTAAGGAGAACTTTATGACTCAAATTCTCGCAAGGACCTTTGTACAATACACCATCTGAAATATGCCATGAAAAAGGCTCGATGTCGTTTTCTTTTTCCGCTTCAATTCTGCGGTCATCATTTAATAATTCTATTCCACAGATAGTCAAATGGAAAGTTAATCTGAAAAAGGTTGAGCCTGTTATCGAAAAACAATTCACACAATTATGCCGTGTATAATCATTGTTCATATCATCTGTGCCTGCTATAGCAAATTTCACGCCTACTTCAGGTTCAACGCCAAAATGCAAAACTAACGATGATATAAAATTGATTCCTATATCCAATCCTACCGATACTTCGATTTCAGCAGAACCTTCAAAAGATGTTTCAAGTCCACGAGGCTCACATTTTATCTCGTAATCTTCAATTTCCATATCATACGTGTTTGAAAACACAAAGTTTGCTTTTCCTTCTATTGTTACATGGACCTGAGGAGTTATTGAAAATGAAATAGGGAATATACTAACTTCTATGTTGCCTATTTTTTTGGTTACACTTGCCTCTTCATGGAAGCCTGCCTCAATGTATTCTCTGTATGTACCTCTCAAAGAAGAAGTATCATTTGAGTAATATACTTCCATATCCATTTCAAAACCAACTTCTATAAATCCACCAGCTGAAATACTTCCCTCTGTGTTCCCTTTTTCTTTATCTATGGACAGAGCTCCGAAATCGAAAACAACTTTTTTGCTTATTTTCGGCATACTACTTGAAACAGTAGGCGCAGGTTTGCGCATAACACCATTTTCCGCTGTCTGTGGATGAAAGTTTTCTTTATCAGAATCATCAAGATCAAGAATTTCAGGTTCTTCAAATTGATCTTCATCAGTTTTATCGTATGTTACTTTCAAATCGCCTTTATAATTTGAACTGTCAAATCTTACAAGACTTATAATATCTTCCATCTTTGCTGACTTTTTGGTAATGATCGCATCAGAACCATTTATTTCTATACTATCTACTATGAAAAGTAATGGATTCTTCGAAGTATATATCAAAACTGTCTGACCTTCAGAAAGACCTTTTATCTTGTCGATATTTTCAAAAGAGAATCTGCTTTCATCGATCTGTTCCTTAAATACATCTTTTTCACCGTCAGCATTGATTATTTCATACTCATCTTTTGTAACAAGAAAATTATTGTTATCATTTTCGTTAAAACGAAGTACTTTTTTATCATCAAATTGATCAGCTGTTTTAGAGATAATATCCTGAACAGCTTTTGTACACTTGTCATAAGTGCAGGTTTCTGTTAGTGGTTCACAGAATTTGCTTACCATGAATGCCTTGATAAGATAATATTCAGGAAGCCCTTCAGGTTTTTCTGCAATTACCTGCGTTTTTTTTTCGGCAGGAGCGTCAACGTTCAATGAGGTATAAAGCTGTGTACCTTCATCGTTGAAAAAGCCAATAAAAATTGTACTGTCATTTTTGGCTGTGTAGTCAACGATAAGATTTTCCATATTAGCATCATATTCTATTTTATAAATGGAATAATCGCTGTTATGAGCCTCGGTTTGTTCGTTTGATATTTCCTTAAACTGATCTGACATCAAGTCTCCCAAAATACCGCCGGTATTGATATCCGTATCAGAATCGTTTGATGCATCTGCAGCATCTGCTTGTGTTTCTGCGTGTACCGGGACAAAACTCAATGACAAAGACGTCATTGCAGTTGTCGCTGCTACAAGCAGAGAAATAAGTTTTTTTGTTATCATGTTTTTACCTCCTATATCATGATATTAGTATTATACTAAGGAAAAGAAAGTCTGTCAAGTATTTTGTGTATAAGAAGTAAATATTTATTTAAAATAAAGCAAATTTAAAAACTAATTAACATGAATAATGATAAAAAACTGTATAAGTATCTGTTATTATATAATATAAATATAAAAGAAATTTTGCAAGGTAAATAGAAAATTTGAAGCATATAAAAGAAAACGGACGTTTCTTCAGCACGAGGAAACGTCCGCTTTCTTTATGAACACACTAAAAGGAGAGAAAAAACATATATTGAACAATGCTCTGAGAATATTTTTGAGCAATATATAAGCCGATTTATTTGAATTACATATATATAATCGTTTCAACGAGGGGAAAATGTACTAATTAAGAAAAAAATCGTGAAAAATAACAATAAAGCGCATATTTTTATGTGCTGTTTTAATATATGAACCACAATACAAGGTGCAAAAAGCTCCTCCGAGATATCGGAGGAGCTTAGCTTATTTTTTCATATAAGCAACTATCGGTTCAATATACTTCGGATTTGAAAAATCATGAGATTCCGAAATAGCTTCGATCATTGCTTTTTCATCCTCATCCTTTGTTTTCTTGCTTTTAAGCATAGCTGCAAAGGTTTTCATAAGCATTTTTGAGCCGAGAGACATTTTATCATAATCAAGTCCGCCCTGGCAGTAAAAAGCCCTTGCGTACTTTTTCTGATCGTCGGTCAGTGCTTTTTCAAGAAGCTTGTCAACGCCCGAATAAAACGCAGGGCTTGCGCCAACTCCGAAAATAGCTAATTTCTTTTCTTTCCAGCTCTCTATTCTGCTTGTGAACCATTCGGCGCGGTTTATCTTTTCGACAGATACCCAGCCGCCGTAGATGATAGCATCATAGTCTTTGAAATAAGAGTCTTCTTTTTTTATGGCTTTTTTTATTGACAGTATCTCTGCCCTGAGTTCATCGGCTATCCATTCTGCATATCTTTGTGTGAATCCTGTCTGTGATGAATAAATTATCAGTGTTTTCATATAAACTCCTTTTCGGAAACTCAAAAGAAGTCTCAGATAGCTGCAAAAGCCTGTTTGAGGTCATCGAGGATATCCTCGACATTTTCAAGACCTACGGAAAGTCTGATAAGACCGCCGTTTATGCCGCAGGCAACAAGCTGTTCATCTGTGAGCTGACGATGAGTAGCACTTGCAGGGTGAAGTACACAGGTGCGGATATCAGCAACGTGAACTTCATTGGAAGCAAGCTTCAGGGAGTCCATAAACTTAACTGCGGTATTTCTGCCGCCCTTGATAACGAATGAGATAACGCCGCTTGTACCGTCGGGGAGGTACTTCTGAGCAAGGTCATAGTACTTATTGCTCTTGAGAGCAGGGTAGTTTACAGACTCTACCTTGTCATTGCTCTCAAGGAACTGAGCAACTGTAAGAGCGTTCTCGCAATACTGTTTCATACGGATAGGAAGTGTCTCAAGACCGAGGTTGAGGTAGAAAGCGGACTGAGCTGACGGATAGCAGCCGAAGTCTCTCATGAGCTGCATTCTTGCTTTTATAATGTATGCAGCCTTGCCGTAAGCCTTTGTATAGATAGTACCGTGGTAGCTCTCATCAGGCTCTGTGAACTCTGGGAATTTGCCGTTTGTCCAGTCGAAGTTGCCTGAATCAACGATAACGCCGCCGCCCTGTACAGCATGACCGTCCATATACTTTGTAGTTGAGTGAACGATGATATCAGCACCGTGCTCGAAAGGTCTGCAAAGGATCGGAGTAGGGAAGGTGTTATCGATAATGAGAGGAACGTTGTTCTCGTGAGCTATCTTTGCGAATTTCTCTATATCGAATACTGCAAGAGCAGGATTTGCAAGAGTTTCACCGAATACAGCCTTTGTATTTGGCTTGAATGCGGCTCTTATCTCGTCCTCAGGAGCATCTGCGTCAACGAAAATGCACTCGATGCCAAGCTTTTTGAGTGTATATGCAAAGAGGTTTACAGTACCGCCGTAGATAGTAGCTGCTGAAATAAAGCTGTCGCCTGCCTTTAAGATGTTGAGCAGTGAAAGCAGAGATGCAGCCTGACCGCTTGATGTACACATTGCACCTACGCCGCCTTCAAGTGCGTTTATCTTTTCCTCGACAGCCATTACTGTAGGATTTTCAAAACGTGAATAGATAAGGCTCTTGGTAGGATCATCGAATACTGCTGCTACGTCATCTGTTGAGTCATAGACGTAAGTTGTGCTTTGAACTATCGGCACAACTCTCGGCTCGGTATTCTTTGGTGTGTAGCCTGCGTGCAGGCATTTGGTTTCGATCTTCATTGTAGGGATACCTCCTGAAATATAGTTATCGCACTTTCCTGTGTATGATCTTTTGTACGTTTGGTACGCAGAATTCAAGGACAGCACAATATTTGTCGATGATTGTTATTACGTATGTCTCTTTATAGCTTGGCTTTGGTCTTGTCAAAGGCCACATATGCTTTTCGATCATATCCTTTTCAAGCATGGTTATGTCGGTAAGCTCAGATGCATTTGAAGAAGCCTGCATGGAATGGTGCTTGCTGTGAGAAGCCTGCCATTTCTGCCTTGAAGAGTTGTACTCCTTGCGGTCATAGTAGAAAAGATCGTGAAGAAGTCCCGCTCTTGCGGCTGAACGTGCATTGAGCCTGAATTTCCTGCAAACTATATAGCTGTAATAGGATACGTTGACACAGTGCTGGAAACGTGTGGTCGAGACATGATGAGTTATATTTTTCAGCTTATTGAGCTGCTGACAGTCGATGATATCGCTGACACAGCTGTAATAGCTGTTATTGGTAAGATCTTTAGAGGAGCAGATCGCTTTAAGCATAGAATAAACGCCCCCTTTGGGAATTACATAAAAAGCAACAAGCTTCAATAAGTATTATACAATAAATATATCGAAAAATCAATAAGAAATGTAAAATAGCCTTATAAAAATATAATTGGATAAACCAATTATTGGCAAAAAAAGAGAAAAACTGCAAGCTTGTTGTGCAAAACATACAAATGGTGCGGCGATAATTCTACGATAAATCTAAAAACAGCCGAATTTATAAATTCACTGTAATAAAGTATTGCAAAATCTGTACGATAGTGCTATAATTTAAAATGAACTGCGGAATACGCAGAATTTATTAAAGGAGGTTTTTTAACAATGGCGTTAAAAAATCAGTATCTCATCGATTTATTAGAAACAGTTAAGAAAAGAAATCCAGGCGAGCCTGAGTTTATCCAGGCTGTTACAGAGGTTCTTGAGACTCTTCAGCCTGTTGCTGAAAAGAGACAGGACCTTATTGACGCAGGCGTTTTCGATAGAATCGTAGAGCCTGAGAGACAGATCATATTCCGTGTTCCTTGGGTTGACGACAACGGCAAGGTACAGGTTAACAGAGGTTTCAGAGTACAGTTCAACTCTGCTATCGGACCTTACAAGGGCGGTATCAGACTTCACCCATCAGTATATCTCGGAATCATCAAGTTCCTTGGTTTCGAGCAGGTATTCAAGAACAGCCTTACAACACTCCCTATGGGCGGCGGTAAGGGCGGTTCCGACTTCGACCCTAAGGGCAAGAGCGACGGAGAGATCATGCGTTTCTGCCAGAGCTTCATGACAGAGCTCTGCAAGCACATCGGCGCAGACTGCGACGTTCCTGCTGGTGATATCGGAACAGGCGCAAGAGAGATCGGCTTCATGTTCGGTCAGTACAAGAGGATCCGCAACGAGTTCGTTGGCGTTCTCACAGGTAAGGGCCTTACATACGGCGGTTCACTCGCAAGAAAAGAGGCTACAGGTTACGGTCTCTGCTACTTCACAAACGAAATGCTCCAGGCTAACGGCAAGAGCTTCAAGGGTCAGACAGTTGTTATCTCAGGTTCAGGTAACGTTGCTATCTATGCTACAGAGAAGGCTACACAGTACGGTGCTAAGGTAGTTACAGTTTCTGACTCTAACGGTTATATCTACGATCCAGACGGAATCGAGCTTGATCTTGTTAAGCAGATCAAGGAGGTTGAGCGCGGCAGAATCAAGGAGTACGCTTCAAGAACTTCACACAAGAATGCTGAGTATCACGAGGGCAGCGTTTGGACACTCAAGTGCAACGCTGGCGATATCAAGCTCGACATCGCTCTTCCATGCGCTACACAGAACGAGATCAACGCTGACGGTGCTAAGGCAATCGTTGCTAACGGCGGTTACGCTGTAGCTGAGGGTGCTAATATGCCTTCAACTCCAGAGGCTATCGAGACATACCTTTCAAACGGCGTTCTTTATGGTCCTGCTAAGGCAGCTAATGCCGGCGGTGTTGCTACATCTGGTCTTGAAATGAGCCAGAACAGCGAGAGACTCAGCTGGACATTTGAAGAAGTTGACGAGAAGCTCCACGGCATCATGAAGTCTATCTTCAAGGCTTGCGATGAGGCTGCTAAGGAGTACGGCATGGCTGGCAACTACATGGCTGGTGCTAACATTGCAGGCTTCCTCAAGGTTGCTGAGGCAATGAAGGCTCAGGGCTGCGTTTGATTTGAAAAATAACTGATAGTGACTCATCAGTAGAGCAGTAAAGAATAATTACCTCCCGTTGTGCTAACCGACGGGAGGTTTTTGATTTTAAAAATGCACAATTAACCGGTACATAAATTGTTAAAAACATAGAATTTCACTAAATATACAATATTTGTCATTGTTAAACTTGAAATATGTGCAAGATGTGGTATAATATATCTGTAGTAATATTATCAATCTATTAATAAATTAACATGAGGGGAGTATTATCCGATGAAAAAAACTATCATTACAATTGAACGACAGTACGGAAGCGGAGGTAGTATCATCGGTAAGCTTGCTGCTGATAAACTTGGTATCAATTGCTATAACCGACAGATACTGGAAATGACTGCTCAAAGATGCGGTATCGCCCCTGAATACCTTGAAAACGCTGAGGAAAATGTCCCGACAAGTTTTCTTTATTCGCTTCTTTTATCCGCTAATCCTGCAAGAACTATGGAGGAAAATCTTCCGCTTTCCGATAAGGTGTTCCTTATGGAGAGCCGTATCATCAATGAGATAGCCGAAAACGAGAAGAGCTTCGTGCTTGTTGGCAGATGCGGAAATTATATCCTTGAAGAAAAGGGCTGTTTCAGTGTTTATATTTATGCTGACTCAGAGTCTCGTATAAAACGTGCGATCGAGGAGTACGATGTCAGCGAGAATAAGGCTGAAAACATTATGAAAAAGGCAGATAAACGCCGCGAAACTTTCTATAACGTAAATACCGGAAAGACATGGCAGGACAAGGATCAGTATGAGCTTTGTCTGAACAGTGCGGTGCTCGGAGATGAGCTTTGTGCGGACATAATCGTGAAGGCTTATCAGGAGTACAATGCGCGTTTTGGAGAAGAATAATTTTTTAAGAATACTGTAAACAGGGAAGAAAAATGTACAGCCATGAGCTGTTAGCCATGAGCCGTTAGCCGAAGGAGACACATTGGCTAATAGCTAACTGAGTTACATGATAAGTATGAATGAAGATCATATTTTCCTAATTCGATCATTATTAGAATAATAAGCTCCTTTTGTGGGATAATACCCCGAAAGGAGCTGTTTTCATGTGTGTTGTTCTTATACGTTCGGTGATGCTGTATATTCTGGTAATTTTCGCCGTAAGGCTCATGGGAAAGCGTCAGCTCGGTGAGCTTCAGCCCTCGGAACTGGTCATCACTATCCTTGTCTCAAATATTGCAACGCTGCCTATCGAAGATGTGAATATCCCTGTAGTTGTGGGCGTAACTCCTATTCTCGCACTGGTCTGCTTTGAAGTCATAGTGTCGTGCTTCAGCCTTAAATTTCCAAAGCTTAGAAGGCTTATATCGGGCAGCCCTAAAATAGTGGTACGCGGCGGCTGTATCGAGCGAGATATACTCCGTGAGCTGAGGTTTTCCTCCGATGATCTGCTTATGGCACTTCGCGGCAAGGATATATTTGATCTGAGCGAGGTGCAGTACGCAATTGTAGAAACTACGGGAAGCATCTCCGTAATGAAAAAGCCTGCCGAGGATACTCCCACACGAACCGATATGAAGATCGCTGCGGAAAACTTAGATCCGCCTGTGCTGATAATATCCGACGGAAGATATATCCCACAGGCTATGGAGTCATTGAAACTTGCACGGAGTACAGTTGAAGCTGTACTGAAAAAGAACGGGCTGTCGATCGAAGATGTATTTATTATGACGGCTGATGACAGCGGAAACTGTTTCGTTGCGGATAAGCAGGGGAGTCTGCCGAAAAAGCTGAGGATAGGTGAGAATAATGACGAGAGTTAAGATAAGTGCGGCAATACTTCTTCTGCTTGTGGGGATAAGCGTTTTTTCGAGCATATGGGTAAATCGCAGCTGCGATGATATGCTAAGTGAAATTGATATTATTTATGATCTTGCTGAAAACGGCGATAATCACAAAGCGGCTGTTAATGCAAGGAAAATGAACGCGAATTGGGAGAGCTTCCGCGAAAAGGCTTCTGTATTGCTGAAATACGACAAGCTTGTGGAGATAGACCGCCTGTGCTCGCGGATAGTTCATCTTGCGGAGAACGAAGAGGACGAAATGACAGCGGAGCTTGCAGAGCTCCGTGATATGCTTGAAATGCTGAAAAGCGGCGAAACACCGCACTTTACAAGTGTATTCTGAGTTGAGAATTGAGAGTTTAAAGTTGAGAGTTGTTGTGTCGCCTGCGGCGACAGATCAAAAGATAAAACCCCCGAAAAACACTAAAAGGTTTCGGGGGTATTGTTATTATGATTTGTGCTTACAAAGGGTAGAGTGTCGCTAACTCTAAACTTACTTTTCAAGAGTACCGTGTGAGAGCGATTTCAGATATGCATTTATGAAGCCGTCTATGTCACCGTCCATAACAGCCTGAATATTGCCGTTTTCAAAGCCTGTACGTGTGTCCTTTACGAGAGTATAGGGCATGAATACATAGGAACGTATCTGTGAGCCCCATGCGATCTGGTTCTGAACGCCCTTGATATCCTCGATCTTTTCGAGGTGCTCACGCTCCTTGATCTCGATAAGCTTTGAACGGAGCATCTTCATAGCGTAGTCCTTGTTCTGGTACTGGCTTCGCTGAGTTTGGCATGATACAACGATACCTGTAGGCTTATGGATAAGACGTACAGCCGAGCTGGTCTTGTTTACCTTCTGTCCGCCTGCACCGCTTGAACGGTAAACTTCCATTTCGATATCCTCAGGACGGATATCAACTTCGATAGAGTCATCGAGTTCGGGCATTACTTCAAGTGCAGCGAATGATGTGTGTCTGCGTCCCTGCGCATCGAAAGGAGATACGCGGACAAGTCTGTGAACGCCCGACTCCGACTTCATATAGCCGTAAGCATTTTCGCCTTCGATAAGGATAGAAGCGGACTTCATACCAGCTTCATCACCGTCGAGATAGTCCAGCAGTTCTACCTTGAACTCGTGACGCTCAGCCCAGCGGTTGTACATACGATAGAGCATTTCTGCCCAGTCCTGAGCCTCTGTTCCGCCTGCACCTGCATGGAAGGTGAGGATAGCGTTTGCGTTGTCATACTCGCCTGTGAGGAGAGTTGAAAGCTTTTCGTCCTCAAGCTTTGTCTTGAAAGCTTCGCACTCTTTCTTTATTTCTTCGATGTCGCTTTCGTCATCGGCTTCTATAGAAAGCTCGATAAGAGTAATAAGATCTTCAAGACTGTTATTGAGTATGTTGAACTTTTCTATCTTTCTTTCAAGAGACTTCTGCTCTTTCAGTACCTTCTGGGAATTTTCGAGGTCGTCCCAGAAGCCTTCCTTAGCTGTTTCTTCACCGAGTTCTGCGACTCTTTTTTTGGCATTTTCTATATTCAGAACGTCTGCAAGCTCCTTCATTTCAGCGCGGTAGCCTGTCATTTCGACTCTGAGTTCATCAAATATTATCATAGCTAAAATTCCTTTCAAACATAGATATATATATTATATCACAGTTTTGGACTAAGTGCAAGGGGTGAGAGCCAGTTTTTTGCAATTATTTAGCAGTTAGTGATTAGTTGTTAGTGGTTATTGCTTAGTTGTTAGTGAGCAGAGAGTAGTGAGTAGAAAGTAGAGTGTAGGGGCTGCCTTTGGCAGTCCGTGAGTGAATAAAAAAAGAAACAGCTAACCTGCTCTCACACAAGTCGGCTGTTTCTTTAAATAATGAGAGAGAGGGGGCGAGTATTTCACCCTGCCTCAAAAGTATTATATCATGTATGATATATAGTGTTAAGTGTGACGTCAATGACTTCCAACAGAGGGTACGTGCAGCTGTTAGCTGCGCCAGCCCCTACGCATAGTTATGGCATACATAATTGTTACGGGCACACGGGTGCACACTGTGCGCCCCTACTAACAACTAACCACTTTTACCCTTGACAAACGTGAATTTATCGTGTATAATAAGAAAGTATTCAAAGGCGATGATGAAGAGGAGTACTCAGGATCCCCGATTTTCAGAGAGCTGCCGTATGGTGTAAGGCAGTATGACGGACCTGCGGAAGTAGCTTCGGAGCTTCGCGTGCCAACGGCTTGTGCTCAGTAGTATGCGGCGTGATCCTCACGTTACAGGGGAAGAGGTTTGCAGACCTCGCAGAGTGCGGGAGAGTATTCCCGAATTCAGGTGGTAACACGGACAATCGTTCGCCCTGAGCCGTAAGGTTCGGGACGGACTTTTTTATTTATTGTAAGTTGAGAGTTCAGAGTTGAGAATTGAGAGTTATGGTGCCGTCAAAGACGGAATATTTAAATAAATCTGCGTAAGCAGATACAATAACTTTCAACTCTCCACTTTCAACTCTCAACTCATGAACGAAAAAATGATTTTTAAAGGAGAATTGATCGAAATGGCAAAGGAACTTGCTAAGGCATATAATCCAAAAGACTTTGAGGATCGTATCTATGCCGCTTGGAATGAAAAGGGCTGCTTCCGTGCTGAGGCTGACCCGAAGAAAACACCATACACTATAGTTATCCCTCCTCCGAACATCACTGGACAGCTCCACATGGGACACGCCCTTGATGAAACATTACAGGATATCCTTATCCGCTGGAAGAGAATGAGCGGCTACAGCGCACTGTGGCTCCCGGGTACTGACCATGCTGCTATTGCTACAGAGGCTAAGATAGTTGAAGCTATGCGCAAGGAAGGCGTTACAAAGGAGGACCTCGGCAGAGAGGGCTTTATGAAGCGCGCATGGGAATGGAAAAAGCAGTACGGCGGACGTATCGTTGAACAGCTCAAAAAGCTCGGTTCTTCATGCGACTGGTCAAGAGAGCGTTTCACTATGGACGAGGGCTGCTCAAAGGCTGTAAAGGAAGTATTCATCAAGTACTACGAAAAAGGTCTCATCTACAGAGGTGAGCGTATAATCAACTGGTGCCCTAAATGCCGCACATCACTTTCAGATGCTGAGGTAACTTACGAAGATCAGGCAGGTCATTTCTGGCATCTCCGCTACAAGATCAAAGACAGCGACGGATATTTAGAGCTTGCTACAACACGTCCCGAAACTCTCCTCGGTGATACAGCTGTTGCTGTAAATCCAAAGGACGAGCGTTACACTGACCTTGTAGGCAAGACAGTTATCCTTCCGCTGGTTCACCGCGAAATACCTATCGTTGCTGATGATTACGTTGAAATGGACTTTGGTACAGGCGTAGTTAAGATAACTCCTGCACATGACCCTAACGACTTTGAGGTAGGTCTCCGTCATGATCTTCCTGTTATCAATGTAATGAACGACGATGCAACTATCGTTGACGATTACCCCGAGTATGCAGGCATGGACAGATATGAGGCAAGAAAGAAGATAGTAGAGGACCTTGAAAATGAAGGCGCACTCGTTAAAATAGAGGAATACAGCCATAATGTAGGTACTTGCTACCGCTGCGGCACTACAGTTGAGCCAAAGGTTTCAACACAGTGGTTCGTTAAGATGAAGCCTCTTGCAGAGCCTGCTATAGCAGCTGTAAAGAACGGCGATACAAAGTTCGTTCCCGAGCGTTTTGACAAGATATATTTCCACTGGCTGGAAAATATCAAGGACTGGTGTATCTCCCGTCAGATATGGTGGGGACATCAGATACCTGCATTCTACTGCGATGCCTGCGGTGAAATGGTTGTAACAAAGGAGAGCAGCGCAGTTTGTCCTAAGTGCGGCAAGCCAATGAGACAGGATCCCGATACTCTCGATACATGGTTCAGCTCTGCACTCTGGCCGTTCTCAACACTTGGCTGGCCTGAGAATACAGAGGATTTAAAGTACTTCTACCCAACAAATACTCTCGTAACAGGCTATGACATCATCTTCTTCTGGGTAATCAGAATGATGTTCAGCGGTCTGGAGAACATGGGCAAGGTACCATTTGATACAGTTCTTATCCACGGTCTTGTACGTGATGCGCAGGGACGCAAGATGTCCAAGTCTCTCGGCAACGGTATCGATCCGCTCGAAGTTATCAACGAGTATGGTGCCGATGCACTCAGATTTATGCTTGCTACAGGTAACTCACCGGGAAACGATATGCGTTATATCGACGATAAGGTAAAGGCTGCACGTAACTTCGCAAACAAGCTCTGGAACGCTTCACGTTTCATTATGATGAATCTTCCCGAGGACTTCGAGTTCAAGGGACTCCCTGCCGAGCTTGAATTAGAGGACAAGTGGCTCGTTAACAAGTTCAATCAGCTTGCTAAGGAAGTAGGCGAGAACCTTGACAGATATGAGCTTGGCGTTGCTTCACAGAAGATATATGACTTTATCTGGGACGTTTACTGCGACTGGTACATCGAGCTCACAAAGCCGAGAATACAGGCAGGCGGCGAGACAATGGCAAAGGCTCAGGCAGTTCTTGTATGGGCAATGCAGGGTATGCTGAAGCTTCTCCACCCATTCATGCCGTTCATTACTGAGGAGATATGGCAGGTCCTCACAAACGAGAAGTCAATGATAATCCTCGAAACCTACCCAACATACGATGCTTCTATCGACTTTGGCGCAGAGGAAAAGGCGTTCGAGAAGATAATTTCAGCTATCAAGGCTATAAGAAATACACGTACAGAAATGAACGTACCTCCGTCAGTAAAGGCTAAGCTCTTCATTGAGACTGCCGACAAGGAGCTCTTCAACTCATGCGCAGTATTCTTCGAGAAGCTTGCTTCTGCTTCCGCAGTTGAGACAGGTGACAAGTTCGATATCCCTGATTCGGCAAATGCCGTTACCGACTCCGCTCGTATCTTCATTCCTATGGACGAGCTTGTTGACAAGGAGAAGGAAATAGCACGTCTTGAAAAGGAAAAGGCTAAGGTACAGAAGGATATAGACTTCCTCAGCGGAAAGCTGAATAATCAGGGCTTTATCGCAAAGGCTCCTGCACAGCTCATAGACGCTGAAAAGGCAAAGCTTGCAAAGGCAGAGGAAAAAATGGCTAAGATAGAGCAGTCTATCGCAGCTTTCAGAAAGTAATATGAAATGCAATAAGCTCCCCGTTTTCAGGGGAGCTTATTTTTTGTGTATAATGAAGGAAGAATATTATGAAAAACTCTTAGTCAAATATATCTGAGCCCTTCTGTGATTTGTTTGACTTTTTGCTCTTTGTTGTGGGCTCTTCTTCTTCCTCGTCCTCGTCTTCATCTTCGTCCTCTGCCTCTTCTTCTACCTCGGCATTTTTCTTGGACTCTTTCTCTTCTTTTTCTTCGTTCTTGCTGTTATTCTTATCTTCATTTGCAGATTCGTGTGCCTGCTCGTCAAGAGTTACTACAATGGTCTTTTCAACGCCGTTTCTCATAATAGTGAGCTCGAACTTTTCTCCTGCGGTGTGCTTGTTCTTCTTTGCAATAAGTTCTTCGGAAGTAGTTACCTTTTCACCGTCAGCCTTGGTGATGATATCGCCGACTTCAATGCCAGCCTTTTCAGCAGCACTGCCTTCGTTTACGGCTTTTACGATAACACCTAATGGCAGATTGTACAATTCAGCGTCTGACTCGTCGATGCCCTTGCAGGTGATACCGAGTTGCGGCTTGCCTGTAACATAACCGTACTTCATAATGTCGTCAATGATAGTTGCTGTTGCATTTGAAGGGATAGCGAAACCGATACCTTCGATAGATGCACCTGATGAAGAGTATGAAGATGACATCTTTGAAGAGTTGATACCGATTACCTGACCGTACTTGTTGATAAGCGGACCGCCTGAGTTACCTGAGTTTATAGCTGCATCAGTCTGGATAAGGTTCATAGCCTTGTCGTTGATAGTGATGTCACGGTCAAGACCTGATATCATACCGCCTGTAACAGTATTTTTAAGCTCAAAGCCGAGAGGGTTGCCGATAGCGATAACTGATTCACCAAGCTGGAGGTCGTCGCTGTTGCCGAATTCAGCAGCTGTAAGACCTGTTGCCTCTATTTTGAGAACTGCAAGGTCGCAGTCTACATCGTAACCGATGATCTCTGCTTCATATGTTTCGTCATTAATAAGTATATTTACTTCCTTTGCACGACCTGCCTTGTATTCGTCATCATATATTACATGAGCATTTGTAACGATATAGCCGTTTTCTGATACAACTACACCTGTACCTGTACCCTTGTATGTCCTTGTCTGAGGCTCGGACTCGCTGTAATCGTAATCACCGAAGCCGCCGAAACCGCCAAATCCGCCGAAATCAAAGAAGTCATTAGGGATAGACATCTGAGACTGCATTTCCACTTCAAATGAAGACTCAACACCAACTACGGAAGGAAGGACCTTCTTTACGATCTCTTCGTTTGAGAGTGCCTTGCCGTCTGACTCAACAGGTTCGATTATGCTGATGTTCTGAGCGGCAAGCTTAGTCATAGTGGAATTCTTTGTTGAGCTTGTATCGTCTGCATCAGCGTCATCAACAACAGCTGTTGTTGAAAGGCTGTCATGTGAAAAATAACGGTAAGCCTGTATAGAACCGCCTGATACGATAGCCATAGCCATGATGAAGGCTGCTGTTTTCAGACCTGTGCGCTTTTTCGGAGGCTTGTTGTTATTGCCGCTGTCGGTACTGAAGCCGTTGTAATTGCTTCCGTTCTCCTCTGTATTATTATTGTTGTTATTATAATTGTAATTATACTCACTCATATTATTCACTTTCCTTTTCATTTTTTTTTGAGGTTTCCCTCAAGCTTTGATTATATTATATTCAGCCTATGTGAAATAAAAATGCGATTAATGTATTGTTTTTGAGAATTTTATGTGTAAATTCTATCACAATTCAGCCCCTATTGTGTTAAATGTGTAAGCAGCGTGACTGCAGCCGCAGTTATCACGCATCACGCAAAATATAAAAAAATCCCCTCAGTGCTTACACATTGTTTTGTCATGTGTAACACCAAGGGGATCAGATCATTTTAAAGGGGGAGATTGTTTATTCTACTATAGATTATAATTCACCTTTAATTTTGTATTGAAATTATATATTAGTACTTTTTGCCTAAACGGAGGTTTAAATCGCCTCTTATATAAATATTATTCGGATTTGCTGGAGAACTCTCTTTATCCATTTCAAATCTCCATGACAGACTGTTACTGGTTTCAGTAAGTGCCTGTCTTATTGTATAGTCAGGATGATTTTTGATAGTTTCCATTACATCTCTTATATACTGTCCGCAGCCTGCGACATTATTCTTAAATCCGATTGCGCATTTAACACCCTGACTTACTGCGATATCTACAAGATTAGTTGTAGAACCGTCATTATCAGCACTATGGCAGGAACCGAAATAAACTAATGAAATATGAGATGCAGTTCCTTTAGGGAGAATATCTTTTATATTATTTTTATCGATCCAGTAAAAAGAGTCTGTTCCATTTTTCTTGCCATCAAATAACGGGAACGAACTATTTGAGCCATGTCCGTGGAATATTAATACTTCAGCAGTCTTTGCTAAGCTTTTTACGTCATTAATTTGTGGAAGATCCTGTCTGCTGCCCTGATAGCCTAACTCATGGAAATAGTCTACAGTTTTTTGAGCAGCTTTTAAATCATTTTTAGATGATGTTTCATCTTTAAACATATCAGGAGCATCAGCACAGTAAAAAACATTAGCCGGCTCTAAAAACCAGTTATCGTTATTTCTTGAATCACTTCTGCCCCAAGTCTGTATAATTGCACAATCATCGTAAGATGAATTAACTACTTCAAGTACTTTGTTACCATTGCTGTTTGCAGAACCAATTTCAACACTTCCGTTTTTTGAATATTTGATAGTGAAGCTTTGTTCTGTATAAGAATTTGAATTATCGTATATCATCAAAGAAGTTCCGTCATCTCTTGATTCATTATAACTGCGAAGATCAAAGCGTCTGCCCTGAGAATTCATTGGAGTGATCTTATAGCCTATATTTCTGCCTTCATACTTGATTCTAAACTGCTGGTTTGAATCACCATGGAATGAATACTGAATGATCTCTGCACCATTATGAGTCCAACCGCCTCTAACATCCATGTACTTGTTACTATTCATGTTACGAATGTAATAAATTCCATCGTCTATTGTCTTTTCAACATTAATAGTAGTAGTTGATGAAGAAGATGATGATGATGACGAAGATGAAGATGATGAAGATGATGAAGATGATGACGAAGAAGAAGGAGCAGGATGAAGTACTACCTTCATCTTATTACGAGAATTAGTTCCAAAATAACCATCTGCTGTTAAACCATACTTTCTCTGGAATGCTAAAACTGCTGTCCTTGTTGCATTTCCAAAAGCACCGTCAACATCTAATTTTGAAGTATTAAGACGACTTGGGATACTGCTGTCATCCCCCATACTAACAAGGCTGTTTATAGCACACTGTAACCACTTTACATCATCTCCGCTGCAACCGGATGAAAGTGTACGAGTCGGCTCTGAATGCTCCCAATAGTTTATGCTGTAAGAAGCTGCGAAAGCGGACATAGGTAAAATTGTAATGAGCATTACAAGTGTTACGAAAATACCTATTAATGGTTTAGTTACTTTCTTCATTTTTTTACATTCTCCTTATTAAATATTTTGGTTAATGAAAACTGAGCAAAAAACAATGTTAAAAACGATACTTTTCTCCCCCAAGTTAGTATTTAATATTTATTTTTTTGTCCAGCTATTTTATATTATAACAAAAAACGTATAAAAAGTCAACAATTTGTGTTAAAAATGTATGCAGCAAATTTCGTTTTACGTTTTGGGGATTTATCATGTAATTTTATGCCGTGCCCTTACCTTTTTAATTATTATATGATATAAGCAGCGTGACTCTGCACCCTTTTTCGCGTCTAAAATAATTTATTAGGTATTTTTAACTCCGCGCCCTTGCATTATTCTTATATATATGATATAATAAAAACATTATATATAAGGAAAGGAAAATTATGGACAGTTCAGATATATGGAAGATAGTTCTTGTCGTTGCGATGATGATATTTTCAGCTCTGTTTTCGGGCACTGAAACAGCTTTTTCAAGCGTCAACAAGCTGAGACTGAAAAACTATGAGGCTCAGGGTAATAAAAAAGCCAAAAAAGCCCTGAGGCTTGCAAATCGCTTCGATGAAGTCCTTACGGCGGTGCTTATCGGCAACAATATCGTCAATATCGCAACTTCATCGGTCAGCACTATCGTATTTATAAAGCTTATGGGAAGCAAGGGTGCGGCAGTATCCACTATAGTCATCACAGTACTTGTGCTTGTATTCTGTGAAGTTTTGCCGAAATCCTATGCAAAGAAAAATGCGGAAAAGCTTGCACTTGCATTTGCTCCTGCACTTTCATTCCTTGTAACGGTGTTCAAGCCATTCGTATGGCTGCTCAACAAGCTTTCTTCACTTGTCTCCAAGGAAGATAAAGCTCCCAGCGTTACCGAGGAAGAGCTGAAATATATGATAGATGAGATAGAGGAGCAGGGCGTTATCGAGGAGCAGGAGAGCGAGCTTGTAAAGAGCGCCCTTGAATTCGATGAAATAAATGTCAATGAGATACTCATTCCCCGTGTAAAGGTCGTGGGAGTGGAGCTCGGTGCGACTATCGATGAGATAAAGGAGCTTTTCAGCAGGGAAATGTACTCGCGTCTCCCTGTTTATGAAAAGAGCCTTGATAACGTAGTGGGTATCATCACAAACAAGGCGTTCTTCAAGATGCTGGTAGAGGGCGGAAACGATATCAAGCCCATAATACAGGAAGTTCCTCATATTGCGGACTCAAAGCTCATAAGCGAGGCAATGCGCGATATGCAGCGTTCAAAGGTACATCTTGCGGTAGTTATCGACCAGTATGGCGGAACTAAGGGCATAGTTACCCTTGAGGATATCATCGAGGAGCTTGTCGGTGAGATATACGATGAGGACGACGAGATAGAGACAAATATTATGATGCTTGCTCCTGATAAGTACGAGGTTGCAGGAGATATGAGCATAAGCGATATGCTTGAAATGCTCGACCTTGACGAGGATATGATAACTACGGACTATACTTCCGTGGGCGGTTGGGTAACAGATGTTATGGAGCATATCCCGGAAGCAGGAGAGACTGCCGAAAGCGGTATCTTCCGCATTACAGTTGCAGAAATGAATGAGCAGACTGTGGAAAAGGTAATTATCGAAGTTCTTCCCGTTGACGATGATGAAGATGACGAGGAAGAAGAATAGAACTAAGAATTAAGAACTAAGAACTTAGAGCTAAGAACTAAGATTGTAGGGGCTGCCTTTGGCAGTCCGTGCATTTTTCAGAGAATTGAGACGGTCAGAACCATGAAATCGAAAAAAGGAAAAGCTTTTATATTAACAGGCATCATCTTCCTTGCAGTTGGGCTGCTCGTTAATATACGTGTGATACTTGGGATAATAAGGACGCTCACTTCTGATGAGCCCGAAAGCATAGGTATTATCGGCGGCGCAGACAGTCCAACGGTGATATTCATTTCCGGGAGAATATTCATGGATATGAGTATCCTTGAAAAAGCAGGACTTTTGTTGATAATAGCCGCTCCCATACCAATTATCATTGGTACAGTAAAATGTATCATAAATCGTAGGAGCTGATGTCCACATCAGCCCGACAAATTTAACGGAAAGATGTGGGACGCCGAGGGCAGCGTCCCCTACAAAAAAACCGAAACAGCTTTACTGTTTCGGTTTTTTGTTTATTCTACTGTACCCTCGCTTCTTCCGATAGTGAGGACGAAGCCTTTATTTATAGGCATTATGCCGTTAGGGTCAACAGTCTTTACGGTATTGTCGGGAAGCTTTACGCTCCATGTCTCCTGAGTGAGATTGCGGAGAGCGTGCTTGCTGGGGTCCTTCTTATTGCGGACCACCTCGCCGATTATCTTGTGGAAATCACCGTCGGTCTCACCTGTCATACCCTCATAGAGCTTAGCTCCGCCGAATGCAGGAAGCTCAAAACGCTTGAACTTTATGCTCTCTGTGCAGGTGAGCTGACCGCCGCAGTACATACAGCTTACGGAATATTTTGGTGTTATGAATGTCTCCTTGCCGCAGTGAGGGCAGGGAACAGTCTCGCTTCTCAGCTTTACGAAAGCGTCCAGCCATGTCATTTCGATAACACGGTCATAAGGCGGTTTTACCGAGCTTTTGCCAAAGGACTGTATGAACAGGTCGCGGATATATTCGGGATATATCTTCCAGAAGCGGAGAGTATTTGTGTTGAGCTGATTGTTTGCAGCATTGCGGTCGTCCTCGGGATCAAGTACGAAAACAGGGTCGCTTCCGTAGAACTTCTTTTCAAGCTCGGGAGTCATACACGGGGGAGTCGAGTACTTGCCCTCAAGTGGGTGCTCGATGAAGAGCATACGGAAGAGTATTACGGCAAGTGAGAAACGGTCAGAACGCTTGTCGGGAGCACCGCCGAGGACTACCTCAGGTGCCATATAACGCTGTTTGCCTGCGATACCGAAGTTTACTCCGCGTTCGGAAACGTTGTCGTTGTCACATATGAGCACGTCGCCGTTCTGCGGATCAATAAAGAAGTTGCCGTTGTTAAGATCCTGATAGCTGTAGCCGTCATTATGGAGAGCACGGAAGCCCTCGATGATATTGATAGCGGCATTGCAGCGAGCGGTTATGTTTGCGAAGCTTGCTTTCATGCGGCGAGTTTTCGGGTCCCACAGCAGGAAACGTGTAAGCTCCTCATATCCCTGTGGACGAAGAGGCATTATATAGCCAAAGCTGCCGTCTATCCATTCGGAAAGCTCCTCGGGCCATAAGAAAGCCTTTGTGGGAGCACCCTTTTTTATGTTTGCCTTGAGGTTTTCGTAGAATTCCTCAGGGTTTTTCATTTTTTCAACGGTGGATTTGTGGTACCATTTAAGTGCCATTTGCTTGCCGTTGCACTCTACTCTGTAGACGTTGCCCTGACCGCCTCCGCCGAGGAAATCAAGAATAGTGAACGTTGAATTGTAAATAGTTCTGCCCTTGTAGCCTGTTTTGAGTTCTGCCATGATAATGCTCCTTTCATATCCCTTATATTAAGCGGAGATACCGCCATTACATATTTGAGAATTCCTCGTTCTGAGGTTTTTTGTTTTCTGTAGTTGTCTCAGCCTCTGTTTCAGCAGGTTCAGATGTATATGTGGCTGTTTCGGCAGGCTGTTGTGCAGCAGTCGCTGCAGGTGCGGAGCTGCCGCCCTTTGATACAGTATTCTGACAGAGCCAGTCGCACCACTGTGAATAGTATTTAGCAAGAAAATGTACTCCGTCGCTTGAACTGTCGCCAGGGAGTGCGCCGTATTCATCATCAAAAATACAGTTTGCGTTAAGGAAGAATACCCTGCTGTTGTCAGCCATTTCTTCAAGACGGCTGTTGAGCATATTTATGCGCTCGTTATTGATAATGTTGTTTTCGTATGCTGCGGTAACGTGAAGATTTGCCTGAATGTAGATCACCGCATCGGGCTGTACTTCCTTTATGCCGTCAACAAGCTTTCTGTATGCCGAGACAGTGTATTCGATATCGTTTCCGACTTCGTTTATGCCGAGCATAACGTATATCTTTGCATATTTCTTTTCGTTGAGTACTGTCCACACGGTCTTGCCGTTTACGGAGGTCTTGTCTATCTGATATGCGGAAAGTCCGATATCGCAGAAGTAATCGGCATTTTTCAGCGTACCGTAGTCGCGGAGGCCAACTGTACGTGAATCGCCTATAAAGAGTGCATCATCGAAATACTCGGGACCGCTCTGTGTGAACTGTGCCTGTGCAGTTGCAGGTTCTGAGGGCTGTTCTGCGTTTGCAGTGGCAGTCTCCCCCTCAGATGTTGGCTGAGTTTCTGCATTCGGGTCGGCAGGAGTAGTCTGAGCAGGCTGTGCTGCGGCAACGGGAGTTTTTATCGTTGTCTTTGAAGCCTTGACTTTACTGTTGTTCCATATCTGCTTATATATGAACGGTGAAGCCACAAAGCAGGTAAGGAGCAGTATAAGCGTATATATACATTGTCTGAATCTATTCACAATAGTCTCTCCTTAAAATCTGAAATACATGAACGGATCATCGAGTCCTCTGTACATACAGTAGACAGATGCCCAGAATACTGCCAGAAGGATAATTGCAGTGAACGGGGAATTTTTCATCTTTTTGTATAGCTTCTGAGGAAGTGTGGTAGAGAAGATAAAGCCTGCAAGGAAGTATTTCCAGTAAATTCCCCAGTACTTGATATAGTCTTTGTCAAGTACTGCATAGGTCTTTTGCGGCAGGAATGGAAGAAGTCTCTTGAAGTAAATGCCCAGCTCATGGAAGTCCGTAATGGCAAAAATGAGCCATGTAAGCGGTATCACAAGAAACATATAGGCATGGCCGAGAGGCTTTATCTTGTTTAGTACTTTGCCTGTCCACTGTTTTTCGGTCATGATGATCACAAAGAGAACAAGTCCCCATAATACGAAGTTCCAGCTTGCACCGTGCCAGAGACCTGTAAACAGCCATACGATAAAGGTATTCCTTATCATGGCTGATGTGCCCTTACGGTTTCCGCCCAGTGGGATATATATGTAATCCTTGAACCATGTACCGAGGGTCATGTGCCACCTTCTCCAGAACTCGGTCATAGTGAGGGAGAGGTATGGGTGGTCGAAGTTTCGGGGCAGATCAAAGCCCATTATCTTGCCGAGACCTATTGCCATGAGGGAATATCCGCAAAAATCGAAATAAAGCTGGAACGAGTAGGCAAATATACCCAGCCATGCAAGCTTTGAGGAAATACTCTCATAGCCTATCATGGAGATATCGCTCCAGAGTCCGCCTATCTGATTGGCGATGAGGACTTTATAGCCAAGTCCTATGGTAAATGTCTTGAGACCGTCCTCCACCTTTTGCATGGAGTGGCGGCGGTTTTTGAGTTCCTTTGCCACATGGTCATAAGTAACGATAGGACCTGCGATGAGCTGTGGGAACATACTTATGTACGCGCCGTAATTTATTAGGCTTTTTTCTGCCTTTGCCTTGCCCTTGAACACATCGGCTATATATGATACGTTCTGGAAGGTATAGAAGCTAATTCCTATAGGCAGGATAATATCCTTTACGGTAAGGTTCTGGTGGAAGAGATGATTTATATTCTCTGTGCCGAATGACCAGTACTTGAAGAATATGAGCCACCAGAAGTTGAATAATACACCAAAGAACAGCCATGCCTTTTTGGCATGGCGGCTGTTTTCGATAAACTGTCCGACGATAAAGTTGAGCAAAGTCGTCAGCAGAAAGAGGAAAATGTAAACGGGCTTTTGTACGCCGAAGCTGTAGAATATGACGCTTCCCGTGAAAATTATAAGATTTTGGTATTCTATCCGAGATGTCGAGTTCGCTTTCCAGAAATAGAAAAGCACAGCGAATGCAAAGAGAGCTATCTGCCAGGGTTTTGTGTAGCCGAGAGTGTGGAAGAGCCTATACCCTGCAAAAATGCTTCCTGCTAATACCACGAAATTTCTGTATTCTTTTTTTGATGCCGCATAGGCTATCATAAAAACAGGCAGGAAAATGAAAATAAATTCCAAGCTGCTGAAAACCAAATAAACCACCCTTTGTAAAATCTTTTGCCCCTATTTTCGGTTTGTATATATTCTAATAATCTACGAAAAATAGCAATATTTAAACTCATACATTACTATTTTACACGTTTGACGATTAATTGTCAATAGCTTTGGAATAATGTAGCAATTTGCAGTAAACTGCTGCTTTTTAGTTATTAGTTATTAGTGATTAGTGATTAGTAGGGGCGCACAGTGTGCGCCCGAGCCGTTAGCTTGTAGGGGAGCCCGCCCTCGGGCTCCCGTTAATTCGTAATGCGTAATTCGTAATGCGTAATTATGGTGTCCGCTTACGCGGACGAATTAAGAATGATAATTTGTAGGGGCTGCCTTTGGCAGTCCGTGAAATAACGATATCATAGTAATTGGATCAATTTTATGTGTTGCGTAGGGCAATGGCTCTGCGCCGCAATAATTGCCATGCCGCAATAATTGATTAACGACATCAACAAATATTCCTGCACTGTTTTATAATATATAATCAAAACGTTGAATTTGCGGCGGTTTTATTGACTGAAAGTGCGGTCGGTGCTATAATGAGGACTGGCAAAACACGATATACGCATATCGGTGTAGGGCGGATATTATCCGCCCGTTAAAACAACAAAGGAGAAATATTGATGAAAAAGCAGATATTAGCAGCTGCTCTCGTGGCTATGCTCAGTCTTACAGCCTGCGGCGAAAGCGAAAAGAGCGACAATAAAACCGAAAAGACTACCGAAGCTACTACAGTTGCAGAAGCAACAGAAGAAGTAACAGAAGCAGCTGCAACTGAGGAAATAACAACTACCGAGGAGATAACTACAGAAGCTGTAACAGAGCCTGCTGTACCAACAGAGCTCAGCGATAAATACGTTGATTTCACCAACATGAGTTTTAAGTATAATGGAAAGCTTATGACGCTCGGTGTGTCAACATTACAGGATTTCCTTGACGCAGGCTTAGAACCAAAGGACAATTACGATAAGGTGTGGAAAGAAAGCTTTCACGGTGATCCGCACGAGGCTGGCTGTGCAATTGAATATACCGTATATTTAGGAAATTCTGAAGCAGATTGCCATTTATATTTCTGCAATCTTAAAGAGGAAGGAACACCGATGAAAGACTGTGTTCTCTGTTATATAAGCTATGATGGCAGCAAACTTGATAAGAAAAACGGGGAATACTGCAATGGTTTTGAATTTGCTTTCCCTTATAATCTTACAGCAGATGAACTTACCGCAAACAGCGGCGAACCGACTTACAAAAAAGGTGAAAATGGATTCTTTTATACAGAAACATCAACTGTTTTCACCGACGAGGAAAGAAGCATCGTTTTTAGCTTTGATAACAGAAATGACTGGACAATTATTGGTGTGAATATGACATGGACTCCATAACATAAAAACAAACCTCAGCAGAGATGCTGAGGTTTTTGTTATTTATGCCGTGAAATAATTACGCATTACGCATTAAGAATTACGCATTAACGGGAGCCCGAGGGCGGGCTCCCCTACAATTATTCAATCCCTGCCTGCTGTTTAGCAGCTGTGAGCGTATTTTTCATGAGCATAGCGATAGTCATAGGACCTACGCCGCCGGGTACGGGAGTGATGAAAGAAGCCTTCTTCTCTGCGGACTCGAACTCAACGTCGCCGCAGAGCTTGCCGTTGTCGAGGCGGTTCATGCCTACGTCGATAACTACTGCGCCTTCCTTTATCATATCGCCTGTAACGAAGTTAGCGCGTCCGATAGCGACTACGAGGATATCAGCACCGAGGCATATTTCCTTGAGGTTCTTGGTCTTTGAGTGGCAGATAGTAACAGTGCCGTTTTTCTGGAGAAGAAGCATTGCCTGCGGCTTGCCTACGATGTTGCTTCTGCCGATAACTACGCACTGCTTGCCTGTGATGTCAGTGCCTGTGCTCTCGATAAGGCGCATAACGCCTGCGGGAGTACATGGCAGGAATGAATATTCGCCTATCATTATCTTGCCTACGTTGATAGGGTGGAAAGCGTCAACGTCCTTATCGGGTGAGATAGCGTTGATAACTGCCTTTTCGTCGATATGCTTTGGCAGAGGGAGCTGTACAAGTATACCGTTTACTCTGTCGTCGCGGTTAAGTACGTTTACAAGGTCAAGGAGCTGTTCCTGCGTAGTTGACTCGTCAAGAGCGTACTCGTATGACTGGAAGCCTACAGCCTCACAAGCCTTCTTTTTGTTATTGACATAAACTCTCGATGCAGGATCGTTTCCAACGATAACGACTGCAAGACCTACCTTGAGTCCCTTTTCATCTTTGAGCTTGGCTGTTTCTTCAGCGACCTCAGCCTTTACTGCTGCGGAAACTGCCTTTCCGTCTATTAACTGTGCCATTTTTTTGTCCTCCTTATGGCTATTGGACTTTTAGTCCTCATTATTATCTTTATTGTCCTCTGTTTTTGCGTCAGAGTCCTCATCTTCCTCGTCATCATCTTCCTCGTCATCATCTTCCTCGTCATCATCTTCGAGGATATCATCGTCATCATCATCATCGTCGTTATCGAGTTCACTTTCGTCGAAGTCGTCGTCATCATCGTTGAAGATGTCGAGATCATCGTCATCATCATCGCCTGTTTTAGCGTCAGCACCCTTGATGCCCATGCTCTTGCGGCGTGATTCTTCGATAAGGCGGTGAGATTCTTCTGTACTTGCGTAAAGCACCATGCTTTCGGGATCGCGCTTTCCCTTTGCATAGAATATGATCTGGAGTATTACGGATACGACAAATATTACAGCTGAAAGTGCCTGTGATACGCGGATATTTCCGAGCATAAGGCTGTCTGTGCGGAGTCCCTCAACTACGAAACGCTCAGCTCCGTACCATGCAAGGTACATGAGGAAAAGCTGTCCGTCATACTTTCTGCGCTTTGACCAGAATGAAAGGATAACAAATCCAAGCAGACACCATAATGACTCGTATAAGAAGCAGGGGTGTACAGGCTTTTCCCACAGCATATTCACGCCTTCCTGATAAAGGTCGCCGCCTATCTGCATCTCGCTGCTGATAGTACGCTGTATAGTACCGCCTGTCATGCCGAGGAATGAGCTTGTGTTGGTTCCGAAAGCTTCCTGATTTATGAAGTTGCCCCAGCGTCCGATACCTTGTCCGATAAGGAAACCGATAACGGTTATATCCAGCATAGGTAGCATTTTGACTTTTCGTATCTTACATATTGTAAGACCTACCAGCAGCGCGCCTATGATACCGCCGTATATGGCAAGTCCGCCGTTTCTGGTATTTAATATGTCTCCCCAGTTGCCTTTGTATTCGTCCCAGCGCATAAGGACATAGTATAAACGAGCTCCGACTATACCGCCGATAACGCCGCCGATGATAGCGTCGATAGTTCTGTCTGCGTCGAGTCCGAAGCGTTTCATTCTCGGCAGTGCGTATACAAGAGCAAGGATAAGACCTAAGGTAATAAGGATACCGTACCATTGAATGTGCATATTTCCGATACTGAATGCGGTAGGATCAATGTGGAATTTCCAGCCCAGCTCGGGGAATTGTATTTCGTTTGGTTCTAAAAGCGTTTCTGTTGACATTAAAATTATGCCTCCTTTTCTATTATGGACAGTACACACCTGTCACGGCGCATTTCTCTGCGCATAAAATCGATAACATCGCTGCTTGTCATTTCCGACAGCACTTCTATAGCATCATACGGACCTACACCGTCTATATGAGCGTTGAGCATGAGGTTCGCAACAGCTTCAACGTTGTTGAGCTCGCAGATCATCATACCGTATGAGGATTTCTTTATTCTCTGGAAGTCCTTCTCGTTTATGCCCTCATTTATAAGGCGGTCGATCTCGTCAAAGAGTGCTTCTCTTATGGCTTCGGGGGAATCCGACTCTCCCGAGAATATAGCTGTGAAGTAATTATCGCCGTAGAATACTTCGCCGCCGAATGTGGAGTTTATTATCTCTTCCTTGAGAAGTCTCTCGCACATGGGCAGAGCAGGATCTGACAGCAGGGAAGTTGCGGTGGAAGCCGCAGCTATGTCTTTAAGACGTTCATTACCGCTTTTTGCAGTGCATTTGTAGCCTAAATTGAAGATAGAAGCACCTACGGGCTGTTTTTCATGCACCTCTGACTGCACTATCTCGGCAGGCTCATCGGGGAAAACGGTTTCCAGTCCCTTGTCGGTACATGGGCGGAGACAGTCATCGCATATCTCGAGTACCTTGTCCGCACTGATATTTCCTGCAATGGAAAGCACCATATTGTTCAGATTATAGAACGTATCATAGCACTTGTAAAGCAGGTCTGCATCTATATGGGATATGCTCTCAACAGTGCCTGCAATGTCTATCTTTACGGGGTGAGCGTGGTACATTCCTCTGAGCATATTGAAGAATACACGCCATTCGGGATTGTCATTGGTCATTTTTATCTCCTGACCGATGATGCCCATTTCCTTGTCAACGTTTTCCTTTGTGAAGTAGGGTTTTTGTACGAAATCAAGCAGTATTTTCAGGTTTTCTTCGTAGTTCTTTGAGCAGCTGAACAGGTAGCAGGTCTTGTCAAAGGACGTAAAAGCGTTGCCTGATGCGCCTGTTTTAGCATAAAGCTCGAAAACTCCGCAGTCCTCGTTCTCAAAGAGCTTGTGTTCGAGGAAGTGCGCTATTCCCTCGGGAACAGTTGTATAATCCTTGTCGGCGGCAGTCTTGAACATAGTGTTCACAGAGCCGTACTTTGTACCGAACAGAGCTTCTATACTGCTGAAGCCTTTCATTTCGCATATATATATATCAAGTCCGCTTTTGTGCTTTACGTGTATACAGCTGTCGCCTGTGCGCGAGCTTGTAAGGATCTCTTTATTCATTCCTGCACCTCCTTATCAAGCATGAGATATACGGTATCGAGCTTCAGAGAGTTTGCAGCCTGTACTATCCTTTCCTTTGTGACAGCCCTGAACTCGCGGAAGTGTTCCTCGGGAGTTATGAGCTTTCCATCGCTGAAACAGTCGAAAAACCAGTTTATATACGATGAGGCAGTATCGCCTATCTGCAATACAGCATTATCGAGTGCCATAAGTGAACTTTCTATCTCCTCATCGGTGATATTGCCGTTTTTTATCTCTTCCAGCTGAGCGAGTATCTCATCACGGGCTTTGTCTATGTTACAGCGTTCTATGCCGCTGTCCACGAAGAAAGTGCCCTTTGCGGAAACAGAAGTGCTTACGCAGTAGTAACACAGGCTCAGTTTTTCCCTGACATTGAGGAAAAGCTTTGAGAAAGGCATTTCGCCGTAGATTATGCTGAGCATTTTCAGTGCATACTTATCATCAGAGTCTGTTTTGAAAGCAAGCACCATTTTGCACTGATTAACGTCGAATTCCTCGGAAACGTGCTCTGGCTCGGGTTTAAGAGGACTGTGATTGCGTATACTTACTTTTCGCGGAGCTCTTTCTATCATTCCGAAGCTTTCGGTGAACATTTCCGCGAAGGAGCTGTCCTCATGTGGAGAAACGTAGTATATCTCTATCTGCGCAGTTTTCAGAAGCTCCTCATAGGCGCGGTATGCGTCCTCGGGAGATGCATTTGAGGCGGCTTCACGGCTTCCGTAGCCTGTACACTCCGCAGGCTCTCCGCGGAAAGCTACCTTTGCAGCCTGAGAAATGGCGTAGCTGCGCTTCTGGTTGAGCTCACCGTCTATCCTGTCGATGAGGTCTTTTTTTACTATATTAAACGAATCGGCATCAAATGCACAATTGCTGACATTTGGCTCAAAAAGACAGCCGTGTATCAGCTGACGCATTTCGCCGCATATATCTTCGCCGTCGATAGCATACTTGTTATCGAGCCATGAAGCTTTCAGTCCAAGTATTTGCGCATCGCCCTTTTTTCTTGCTATAGAGCCAAGACCTGCACCGTAAAGCTCGGAAAGCTTTTCACACAGTAAGGCGTATGTGTTGTACTGACGGCTTGATACGGTAAGGATACTTATTCCGAGGTTATTCACGGCTGCGGTCTTTTCGCTCAGTTCAGTGAGAAAATAGACTGCGAGGGAACTGGACTTGAATTTATCGTCAATAATAGTGGTAAATCCTATATTATCGCCCAACTCTGACCGTTTATATATCATCAAGCTTACACTCCAATCCTAAAAAGCTATACAACATATTATAACACAATTAAAAATAAATTACCATAGTATTTTGCATTTTTTTCAAATTTTGTTATATCCGCCATTATATTGTTGCAAAATACTTGATTTTTGATAATAAGAAGTGGTATAATATAAAATAGTTAATTGTATGTATTTGCAAAGGAGGCAGAATATGGATTACAAAGGCGAAAAATGTCCCGTTTGCGGAGAAATCTTCACAGATGATGACGATATAGTTGTTTGTCCTGAATGTGGTACGCCTCACCATAGAAGCTGTTATACTGCTGAGAGCAGATGTGCCAATGAAGAATATCATTCTACTGGCAGAAAATGGGAAAGAACGGTACAGAAAAAGCCGCTTTACAAAGTGTGTCCCGTCTGCAATTTCCCCAACAGGGTAACTGACAATAACTGTCAGCGATGCGGTGCGGAAATAAATGATATTTCTATCGTTTCAATGAATGAGAATGAACCTGAGAAGGTCGATGATAATATACAGGCTGCTTTTTCGGCAGATCAGGAAGCGTTTCTTGATCCCATAAAGTATCTCGGGCTTGATCCCGATGAGGATATGGGCGGTGCATCTATGCAGGAGGTCACGGATTTCGTCGGACCGAGCACCATATACTATCTTCCAAAATTCAAGCGTATGAAGGACGACGGTACAAAGCCTTCGTTCAACTTTTTCAGTCTGATATTCCCGACACTGTATTTTGCAAACAGAAAGATGTGGGGCTGGGCTATACTGGCTGCTGTACTGGGAGTACTTCTAAATCTTCCCGCAGATCTTCTTCTGTATATCGAGGAATTTCCCGACAGCCTCGCAAGCTTTATCTCGAACAACAAAAGCATGATACAGGCTGTGAGCGATATATGCCTCGTGGCGGATATTGGCGTAAGAGCTTTATTCTGTTTGTTTGCCAACTGGCTGTATTTCAGGTTTGCCATGAATTCGCTGAAAAAACATAAGACCGGCGGCAGACCTGCTTCTTCCATAAAGGCTGAAGGCGGCATCAAACCTATGAATATGCTCATAATCACAGCAATAAAATACGGCATAGGCTTTATAGTTCTTGCTGCATTATACTACGGATTTGAAATGGCAACTACTATAAAGGATTTCAGCACATTATGTCTTATGTAGCAAATGAGCAGACCGAGCTTAAAAGCTTTTCATACGGCTGTATGCTTGAAATAACGATATATGCATATCCGTGTATGCATATTACATAACTGGGGGGATATGTTTTGAGGCTGAAAAAAGCATATTTTGTTTTTCTGCCTTTTTTATGTATCTTTTTCTTTGGCTGCGCTGTTCAGGACTACCCTACATATACTTATCAGGTAGTGAACGGAGTTGGTGAGGATTATCTCATAAACTACTGTGAGCAGACCAATTATCCCGAAAACAATACAAGAGTAAAGGTTTTCAGGGGCAAGAAAAAGGTAATGGACTATAACGGCGGAAGCTATGCAGGCTGTAATTCGTATACGCCGTCTCAGATAGTATTTATCTGCAAAAGCGGAGATGTGGATTACTACTATCTGAAGTCGCAGCTTGAAGAATATCTGGTGGCTGACGGAATGGTAGACCTGAAAACAAATTACAATATGCTCGTTCTGAATAAAAATAAAGCCGAAATGACAGAAGATGAAAGAAAGGTCTACGCCAAGACCTCAGCTACTATAAGAAGTGCTATATCTGCCGAAGACGCTGAAAAACGCTTTGCAGACTGCGGATACAGTTCATCAGCGTTTATGACTTTTTATAATTACAGTTGAAAAAAAGCCCTGTGTACTTATGTACACAGGGCTTACATCATTATTTTTGCTTAGTTGTAGTCGGCATCTGTATCAGGCCACAGCCTGTACATTGGTGTGTTTGATGATCCGTCGCCCACCCATATCTCGGTGTTCAGCGGATCTCCGTCACGATAGCAGACAAACCAGCGGTTGAGCGGCTTTCCTGCCTGAGACATTGTGTATTTTATAGGTGTTTTTCCCTCACCGGTCAATGAATTGAGTGAGTCCTGGAATAATTGAGCATCGGTACTTCCGCCGCTCCAGAGTGAATGATTGCCGCCTGCATTGGCAGCACCGTCTTTCGTGCATACTGTATAGAGCGTATATGTCTTTGTTGTTCCGTTGTATTTTACAGTTTTTTGAGCAGAAGTATTGTTCTTAGTGTAGGATAGTGTAGCATCTTCATCATCAGCAATTACAGTCATTACGGCATCAAATATCGTTTTAGCACTTGAAATATCCGCTGTACGTTTTGATTTTCTTACGTAGCCCATTACAGAGGGTACAAGAATTGCAGCCAAAACAGCAATTATCGCAATGACAACGATAAGTTCAATAAGTGTAAAACCATGTCTTTTAAATTTTGCCATATAAATTCCCCCTAACTTATAACGCAAAATAATGATGATTTTTTCTTATTATACGATGTTTTTTTGAACTTGTCAATAGATAGTTCAAAAAAATTTTTTGATGGTGTATAGCTGATTTTTAATAATACAACCAGTATTATTTTATGCTGTATCGTTTAATCAATTATAGGGGATTTATGTAATTATTTTGCTATAACTTTCTTGAAAGCTTTCTTGCCTTTGCGGACAATAACTTCGCCTTCAAGCTTTATCATTTCCTTAGGATCAGTTTTCTTCACATCGTTGACTGTGATGCCGCCCTGCTGAACGAGACGTCTTGCTTCGGAGATAGAAGGAGCAAGCTCAGACTTTACAAGGAGACTGAGAAGTCCGATAGCACCGTCTGTAAGGTCAGCGGAGTCTATCTCTGCAACAGGCATATTCTCGTTTGAACCGCTTCCGCCGAAGAGAGCCTTTGCAGCAGCCTTTGCCTTTTCAGCTTCTTCTTCACCGTGGACAAGCTTTGTGAGCTCGTAAGCGAGAAGCTCCTTAGCAGCGTTGAACTGTGCGCCTTCCATAGTCTTTTCCATTTCCTCGATCTGCTCTACAGGAACGAATGTGAGCATTTTGAGGCACTTGATAACGTCAGCGTCGTCAACATTTCTCCAGTACTGGAAGAAGTCGTAAGGAGAAGTCTTTTCGGGATCGAGCCATACTGCGCCCTTTTCGGTCTTGCCCATCTTCTTGCCCTCTGAGTTGAGGAGAAGAGTGATAGTCATAGCGTAAGCGTCCTTGCCCAGCTTACGGCGGATAAGCTCTGTACCGCCAAGCATATTGCTCCACTGGTCATCGCCGCCGAACTGCATATTGCAGCCGTATTTCTGGAAGAGCTGGTAGAAGTCGTAGCTCTGCATTATCATGTAGTTGAATTCGAGGAAAGAGAGTCCGCGCTCAAGTCTCTGCTTGTAGCACTCTGCTGTGAGCATACGGTTTACGCTGAAATGTGCGCCAACCTCGCGGAGTACTTCGATGTAGTTGAGGTTCATGAGCCAGTCAGCGTTGTTGACAACGATAGCCTTATCCTCAGAGAAGTCGATAAAGCGGCTCATCTGCTTCTTGAAGCAGTCAACGTTGTGCTGGATAGTCTCTGGAGTCATCATCTTACGCATATCGGTCTTGCCCGAGGGATCACCGATCATAGCTGTACCGCCGCCGATGAGCACGATAGGCTTATTGCCTGCCATCTGGAGACGCTTCATAAGGCAGAGTGCCATGAAGTGACCAACGTGGAGTGAATCGGCTGTTGGGTCGAAGCCAATATAGAAAGTAGCCTTGCCTGCGTTGACAAGCTCCTCTATTTCCTTTTCGTCAGTGAGCTGCGCAAGGAGTCCTCTGCGCTTGAGTTCTTCAAAAGTAGTCATTATTTATTTCTCCTTTAAATTATTTTTTATTATTTTAACTCCGCGGCGCATGAGTTCGTCACAGAGATATTCGAGCTGTAATTCGTTCCCGTGAATATCATATGTATGCTTTTGGTTCTTTAAAGAAATACACACATATAACTCGTTTTTTTCACCGCCGTAAAAACTGTAACGGTCATATTTTTTTGTGCGCTTTCTTGTAAGTACGGCATTGTATATATCAGAAATGCTGAAATAACCTGTTTCAGACATATTGATGTATACACAGTAATCTATTCCAATGTTAAAATCACATTCTTTGGTGCAGATCATGTTGCCTCCCATATAAGAACGCTCTATCATAGGAAGTTTTTCGTCAGCCCGTTTTATAAACAGTTTCACATAAAAACCGCTGAAATGAATTATTGCCATTACAAAGCATAAAATAGCGATTCCACTTGTAAAAATAAGTAGAATTTCTGATATAAAATCATGGTCATCTTTATATATCCATAATGCAAACGGAATGAATATCAGCACTGAAAAAGACATAAAAAGCCATCTCGGAGCGAATTTCCATCGACTTATAGTTTTTAAATCAGATTTCATATTTTCGCCGGTGATTTCACGAAAAGCGTTTTTTTCATAGTTTTCAAGAATCTGCTGCCTTATAACGGATTCAGGTTCGGAAGCACTTTTTAAAGCTTTGCTTTCAGATTTTTTATCAGCCAGTTTTTCTTCTGCAATATTTATCAGCAGAAAAAACGGTATCATCAAAAGAGGTGTGAATGTAAACCATAATTCGTTATATCGTTCCATTAAAACAGCTATAAAAAATAATAACGCAGATATACTGCTGAAAAGCAGTATAAGAAGTCCGATTTCCTTTTTCCGTTTTTTCATAAGCAATTACCGTAAAGAATAAAATAATCAAATTTCTTTTTCTTCGAGCATGGTTTTCAGCTTTAAGAGCCATTCAGGCGGCTCATTGCCATATATTACGAGATTACCGTTTTTGTATTCGCCCACATTGACGAATCCGTTTTCGTTATCCCAGAATTCAGCTTCACTGCAATATGGCAGCACAGCAGCAAGGTCGTTGAAACGCTTTTCGTATCTGCGGTGTACGTCCTCAGCAGGGATATCGTGACCGCCCTTGCGTACTCGGTTTGCTATTCTCAGCAGGCTTTCTTCGCAGCTGTTTACGCCTATATAATACAGTTTTATGTGATAATCAAGTTCTATAGCGCGGCGAATGGTTTTCAGTGTCCTGACTTCCGAAAGAGTAGTCTCCTGTGTAAAGCTTAGCCCCTTTTCAAGACATTCTTCCATAAGTTTTATTGCTTTTTTGCCGCCTTCGATTCGGTCTCCGTCAAATTCAGCATTTAGCTTGTCGGTGTCGATTATTAAGCCGAGATCATCGGTCTTACGGACGAGAACGCCTGTAAAGCTGCTTTTGCCAACACCGTTGACTCCTCCGATTATGGTATATGTTTTCATATTTCACCGCCTTTGAATAAGTTTACAGTGTTATATGCATAAGCAATGAAAACGTCGGGCGTTTTCATGTATATCACGACCTTTCGCGTACATTGCTCAGTCCGCGTGTTTCATTATGGCTTTCAGCAGACCGAGGAAAGCGGAGTGTATGAAGGTACGGACTGCCACAAGGAGCTGATCGCCCATAAATATATATTTAATGTATCCGTAGAAGTTTTCGCCGAAGCTGCCTGTGTTCTTCTGCACAAGTGTGTCCAAGTAGGGCTCAACGGTAGTATTGCCGAATGTGACGAATTCCACGAATACTGCAAGGAGTATGGCTATGGTAAATCCCAGGTTGAGATTTGCACTGTCAAGACCTGCAAGCCCCGAAAACGGGTGGATATACCTTGTGAACAGCGATGTGAAGCAAAAACACAGCACAGTGCACACAGTCATGCGTATAAAAGGGGAGTCAGCGCCGTTTTTTGCAGGGCTCATGAAGCCGATATACATAAATAAAAGCGAAACGAGGAATACAGCCAGCGAAAGGCTGAGATATCCGATTGCTTTTTTCATGGCGTTCACTCCTCTCCGAAAAATAAAAGCCCCCGAACAGCATAAACTGTCCGGGGGCGAAGTTACTCGCGGTACCACCCCGATTTTTCCGTATATACGGAACTCGAGAAGCTGTAACGGGCTGCCCGTCCGCACCTACTGAAAAGCTTCAATGCGGCAACTCCCGAATGTAAGTCTCTGTACGCCGTCATTCCCTTGCACCGAACGGGAACTCTCTGTATCGGGCACTGTACAGGTTTTATTCGTTCACAGTATTTACCTGTTTATCATACCACATCTTTTTTAGCTTGTCAAGAGCCCGAAGCAAGATTTTCAGGCAGTTGAGCGGCAATGCTTCTTCCTTTTCTCCGTGTACATATTATCGTCCATTTCGTTGAGGAACTTGTCGATAGTGTCTGTACCGCTGAAAAGGCTTTTTCCTATTGAGAAAGACAGCTGATAATCGCTTCTGTCCTCGGAATTGAATTTGCTTAGCTGATTTCTGATGCTCTTTTCGATATTGAGCAGATCAAATTCGCTGTCAGCTTCGGATATGATGATGAATTCATCACCTGCAAAACGAACGGCTACGCTCTTTGACGGCTTTGCGCTGCGTATTATCTCTGCGGCATTGATAAGAGCCTTATCTCCTGTTGAATGACCGTACATATCATTTATGCTCTTGAAGAAGTCGATATCTATCATTATACCGCCAACCTGAGCACCTCTGCACGATATATCGGACAGGATATGGTCGAGATAATTACGGTTGTAAAGCTGTGTAAGAGGATCAATGTAGGAAAGCTCGTTCTGTAAACTCATATATGTTCCTGCGAGAGCTATCGCTATGGAACACCATACAAGGGATATGCCGTAGAACAGGAGCTGTGTCGTCGAACCTATTATTATGGGAGTTATAAACATCCATATCGGGAAAAATCTGGCTTTCTGCGAACCCTTGTAGTATCTGTACCTTACGGCTACGCTGAGACCGAGATAAAGGAAAACGCTGAAAAAGTAGATATATCCCAGTGGCTGACGATGATATACGTTGTTTTCATCAATTGTGAAAAGATAACCCCATTTGAGGTTAGGGATAAGTGCGAGAATAAGTAATACCGATGGTATTGCAAGACGAGTATAGTATTTTTTTAATCGGCTTTTCTGTTTATATAGCCTTAGATCAACGTAAACACACCACATGAATGAAAGAGATATATTCATGGCGTAAAGAACTGTATTTGTGACGGAAGTAATGGCAGTTGCACCTGTAAAAGTCTTGCCGTCTACCCAGAAGGCAACAGTTTCGCCTAAACAAGCTGCTATTGTAATACCTATCATAGCAGAAAAAACTCTGTCACTCAGCTGTTTGCGCTGACGAACGAGATAACTGCTGATAAGAAGTACGAAGAGTATCGTTACACCTATCAAGTTAGTTACTGTGATAGCTTGTAGATTCATAGAATCCTCCTTCCCCATAGAAGACCATACTTATTATAACACATTATATATATGCAGGCAAGCTTTTAACTAAAAATTTACAAAATATGCCTAAAATGTTTGGATTTGCAATGATTTTACCATGAATTGTTACTGATTTTAGTTTTTTTCGGTTTGGTACTTGAAATTTGAAAAGGTTTGATATATAATAAGTTATGATATTTTAACGGGAGGAATAAGTAAATGAGTTTTAAAATCGGATTTGATAACGAAAAATACCTCAAAACACAGTCTGAACACATCAGACAGCGAATATCACAGTTTGGTGATAAGCTCTATCTTGAATTCGGAGGCAAGCTTTTCGATGATTTCCATGCTTCGAGAGTACTTCCTGGATTTAAGCCCGACAGTAAGTTACAGATGCTTCTTCAGCTTAAAGAAGATGCAGAGATAGTTATCGTCATAAACTCTGACGATATCGAAAAGAACAAGGTCAGAGGCGACCTCGGTATAACATACGATGTAGATGTTATCCGTCTTTTCAATGTTTTCACAAAGATCGGACTTTATGTGAGCAGTGTTGTCCTTACCCGTTATGATGGTCAGCCTACAGCAGACGCTTTTCAGAAGAGACTTGAAGCCCTCGGCATAAAGGTATACCACCATTACAGCATCAAGGGCTATCCTTCAAATCTCCGGTATATCATCAGTGATGAGGGATACGGCAAAAATGATTATATCGTAACGAGCCGCAAACTCGTCGTTATAACAGCTCCCGGACCGGGAAGCGGTAAAATGGCTACCTGTCTTTCACAGCTCTACCATGAGCACAAGAGAGGTGTAAATGCAGGATATGCAAAGTTCGAGACTTTCCCAATATGGAACCTTCCTCTCCGTCACCCTGTAAATATCGCTTATGAGGCTGCAACAGCAGACCTTAACGATGTTAATATGATAGATCCTTTCCACCTTGAAGCTTACGGCAAGACCACCGTAAACTACAACCGTGATGTGGAGATATTCCCCGTGCTCAATGCAATGTTTGAAACTATCCTCGGCGAATCTCCATACAAATCACCTACGGATATGGGCGTTAATATGGCTGGAAACTGTATCGTTGACGATGAAGCTGTCAGCGAAGCTGCAAAGCAGGAGATAGTTCGCCGCTATTATACAGGTATGTGTGACTACCGTAAGGGACTCATCTCAAATGACGAGGTAATGAAGCTTGAACTCCTTATGAAGCAGGCAAGCGTAACTGTTGAGGACAGAAAAGTTGTTTTGGCAGCTCTTGAAAAGGAAAAGGAAACAGAAGGACCTGCGGCAGCAATGGAGCTTCCCGACGGTACTATACTTACAGGCCGCACTTCAAATCTTCTCGGTGCAGTATCAGCACTTCTCATAAATGCACTGAAGCATTTTGCTAAGATAGATGATGATATACTCCTTATGTCTCCTAACGTAATTGAGCCTATCATGGCATTAAAGGTAAATCACCTCGGCAACAACAACCCGAGAATGCATACCGATGAAACTCTTATAGCACTTTCTATCTGCGCAAATACAGATGAAAACGCCAAGAAGGCTATGGAGCAGATATCAAAGCTCCGCGGCTGTGAGGTACATTCAACTGTTATCCTTTCGGCAGTTGACGAGCGTATCTTCAAGAGACTTGGTATCAACCTTACCTGCGAACCTAAATACGAATCATAATAAAAAAGAAGCGATCTTATGATCGCTTCTTTTTTTGTAGGGAACGCCGCCCTCGGCGTTCCGAAATTGAAATGGGGTTATAAGTTAAAAGCTCCCGTATTGGTCAGCTTCTCTTAGCGGAAAAAGTGAATTACCGAGCCTGAAAGTATTGGCTCGGTAATTTTATGCCGCGATTTAGGCAGAGGGGACACCTCTCCGGGAGCTTATTTTTATTGTTCAGAGAACATCTCTTTGCTTACTCCGCAGAGAGGACATTCAAAATCATCGGGAAGATCTTCAAACTTTGTGCCGGGAGCTATACCGTTTTCGGGAGAGCCCTTCTCTTCATCGTATTCCCAGCCGCAAGCGTCACATACGTATACCACATCTACACCTCCTTTGTCAATGATATGCTCCTCATGGAGCTCTTTTAATATCCCTTTGTTATTGTTACTTTTCATTATATAGTTATATTATGAACAAATCAAGGTGGGAAATAAAAATATTTATGTTAAAAGAAGAAAATATGTTCGATATCTTTATTTTTTATAATAAGTGTGTTATAATACTACTTGTACGCAAATGAAAACATCTGTAGTATTTTGAGGAGTACCATATGACCGATAAAATTATAATTAAAGGCGCAAGAGCCAATAATCTTAAAAATATAGACCTTGAACTGCCGCGCGACCGTCTTATCGTTATGACGGGACTTTCAGGCTCGGGAAAATCCTCCCTTGCCTTTGATACTATCTACGCCGACGGTCAGCGCCGCTACGTCGAGAGCCTTTCATCATACGCAAGAATGTTCCTCGGACAAATGGAAAAGCCCGATGTTGACAGCATCGAGGGACTTTCTCCCGCTATCTCCATAGACCAGAAAACAACATCGAAAAATCCACGTTCAACAGTGGGAACTGTTACCGAGATATACGACTATCTCCGACTTCTCTACGCAAGGATAGGCGTTCCGCATTGTCCTGTCTGCGGCAGAGTCATAACACAGCAGACCGTTGATCAGATAGTTGATACCCTTATGGCACTTCCTGTAGGCACTAAGCTCCAGCTTCTTGCTCCTATTGTAAGGAACAGGAAGGGACAGTACGCGAAGGAGCTTGAAAGCGCGAGAAAATCGGGATTTGTCCGTGTCCGCGTTGACGGCATAATGTACGAGCTCACGGAAGAGATAAAGCTGGACAAGAACAAGAAGCACAATATCGAGATAATCGTTGACCGTATAGTTATAAAAGAGGGGATAGAGTCCCGTATCGCCGACAGCCTTGAAACTATATTCAGTCTCACAGGCGGACTTGCAATTGCTGATGTTATCGGCGGCGAGGAGATACTTTTCTCCCAGAACTACGCCTGCCCCGAGCATAATATAAGCATAGGCGAGCTCGAACCCGTTATGTTCTCGTTCAATAATCCCGTGGGAGCTTGCCCAAAGTGTACGGGACTTGGAGTTTTCAGACATATTGATCCCGATCTTGTTGTACCTAATAAAGAGCTTTCTATCGAGGACGGAGCTATAAACGCTTCGGGCTGGAACAGTCTTGACGAGACTTCTATCTCAATGATGTATTACCGCGCTATATCGAAGCAGTACGGTGTACCTCTTGATGTTCCAGTAAAGGAGCTTAAAAAGGAACAGCTTGACCTTTTCCTGTACGGTACAGGCGACGAGACTCTGGAGCTGAAACGTCCCAACTCACTTGGCGGCGGAAGCTACCGCTCACCCTTCGAGGGCGTTATCAATAACCTTGAACGCCGATACAAGGAGACTTCCAGTGAATGGTCAAAGAATGAGATAGAGGAGTACATGAGCGAGGTGAGCTGTCCTGTCTGCAAGGGAAAGAGACTTCGGGACGAATATCTTGCAGTTACAGTTGGCGAAAAAAATATCAGTGAGCTTACCGATCTTTCGGTAAAGGACGGACTAAAATTCTTCAACGAGCTGAAGCTTTCCGAGCATGACAGCTATGTAGGCGAGCGCATAATCAAGGAAATAAAGGAGCGTCTCGGCTTCCTCGGCAGCGTAGGACTTGAATACCTTACACTTTCCCGTTCTTCGGGTACTCTGTCGGGCGGTGAGAGCCAGCGTATAAGACTTGCAACACAGATTGGCTCGTCACTTGTTGGAGTGCTCTATATCCTCGATGAACCCAGTATCGGACTGCATCAGCGCGATAACGACAAGCTCATCGCAACTTTGAAAAGGCTGCGCGACTTAGGCAATACCCTTATCGTAGTAGAGCATGATGACGATACCATGCTGTCTGCGGACTATATCGTTGATATCGGTCCCGGAGCAGGCATACACGGCGGAGAAGTGGTATTTGCAGGAACTGTGGACAAGCTGCTGAAATGCAAAAACTCCATTACAGGACAGTACCTCAGCGGCAAAAAGAAAATAGAAGTGCCGAAGAAGCGCAGGAGCGGAAACGGCAAATTCCTTACGGTAAAGGGAGCTTCCGAGCATAATCTCCGCAATGTCGATGTGCAGATACCTCTCGGCGAGCTTGTCTGCGTAACAGGCGTTTCGGGTTCTGGAAAATCCTCGCTTGTAAACGAGATAATATACAAGCATCTTGCCGCAAAGCTGAACCGTGCAAAGACAAAGTGCGGCTTATTCAAGGAAATGGACGGCATCGAGAACCTCGACAAGGTCATATGCATCGACCAGTCGCCAATAGGCAGGACTCCCCGTTCAAATCCTGCAACATATACGGGAGTATTCGGCGATATCCGTGAGCTTTTTGCAAAAACTCCCGATGCTAAGGCTCATGGCTACACAAGCGGACGTTTCTCATTCAATGTAAAAGGCGGACGCTGCGAAGCCTGCGAGGGCGACGGCATAATCAAGATAGAGATGCACTTCCTGCCCGATATCTATGTACCATGCGAGGTCTGCAAGGGGAAGAGGTACAACCGCGAGACTCTTGATGTGCATTACAAGGGAAAGTCGATATACGATGTACTTGAAATGACCGTTGACGAGGGTGTGGAATTCTTCGAGCATATCCCGAAGATAGCAAGGAAGCTGAAAACCTTGCAGGAAGTTGGACTTGGCTATATTAAAATAGGTCAGCCTGCTACTACTCTTTCGGGCGGTGAGGCTCAGCGTGTAAAGCTGTCAACGGAGCTTTCAAAACGTTCTACAGGCAATACTATCTATATCCTTGACGAGCCTACTACTGGACTTCACACAGCCGATGTCCACAAGCTCATAGATGTACTGCAAAAGCTGACAGATCAGGGAAATACCGTGCTTGTTATCGAGCATAACCTTAACGTCATAAAGGTAGCTGACCATATCATCGACCTGGGACCTGAGGGCGGTGACGGCGGCGGAATGATCGTTGCACAGGGAACGCCCGAGGAAGTCGCAAAGTGCGATAAGTCCTATACAGGACAGTACCTTAAAAGCTATCTCAAATAAAAAGGAGTATTCTCTCTGCTATGGAGGGAATACTTTTTGTTTTATACCACGGGTGACATTAGTGGCAAAATAGCCGAGTGGGAATGTATTGTTTTTGCATATCAGGATTGCATAATCTATCGTTGTGTGTTATAATATATGAGTTGTTTGATAACACATTGAATATTATTCGCTCATCATTCGGAGATACCATATGAAAAAGGATAAGAAAAAGAAAAACAATCACAATTCATTCAGAGTAATAAGCGTTGGATTTATTATACTCATACTTACGGGAGCTCTTCTGCTCATGCTCCCCATATCATCACAAAGCCGCAGTGTCACCCCTTTTAAGGACACGCTGTTCACAGCAGTTTCTGCTTCATGCGTTACAGGTCTGATAGTTAAGGATACGGCAACTCACTGGTCTTTATTCGGTCAGGCTGTGATACTTGCACTTATTCAGATAGGCGGCATGGGAGTTATTACCATAGGTCTGATGATAACAAGGCTTTCGGGCAGGAAGATAGGGCTTGGCTTCCGCGGTATGATGCAGGACTCTATTTCAGCACCGCAGGTGGGCGGTATCCTCAGTCTCACAAAATTCATTCTGAAAATGACTGCACTCTTCGAGCTTACAGGCGCGGTACTGCTATATCCCGTATTCTGCCGTGATTTCGGAGCTGTAAAAGGCATCTGGTATTCGCTGTTTCATTCGGTATCGGCGTTCTGCAATGCAGGATTTGACCTTATGGGAGTCAGAGAGCCTTTCTCGTCACTGACCTCATACGGGGGCAATATATATGTGAATATCGTCGTCATGCTTCTTATAATAACAGGCGGTATCGGCTTCCTTACATGGGACGATATAATTCAGCACCGCTGTCATTTCAATAAGTACCGTTTACAGACAAAGATAGTTCTTGTAACATCGGGACTGCTCATACTTCTGCCTGCTGTATTTTTCTTCTTTGCAGAGTATTCGGCTGAGTCTTTCAAGGAGCGTGTGCTCCATTCGTTTTTCCAGTCAGTAACTGCACGAACGGCAGGCTTCAACACAGCCGACCTTTCACAGATGCGTGAACCTTGTGCCATGCTTATGACCGTACTTATGCTTATAGGCGGCTGTTCGGGTTCAACGGCAGGAGGTATGAAGACCTCTACGGTAGCCGTACTGTTCCTTGCCGCATTAAGCGTATTCAAGCGAAAGAACGATGTAGAGTGCTTTAACAGGCGTGTTTCCGAGGATATAATACGTACAGCAGGAGCTATACTGTTCATGTATACCACACTCTTCCTCTCGACAGGTATTGCGGTAAGTCTTATAGAGTCACTGCCCCTTATGAGCTGTTTGTTTGAAACAGGTTCTGCACTGGGAACTGCGGGAGTAACTCTTGGCATAACGACCTCGCTTTCTCTGCCGTCACATATTATTCTTATGATACTTATGTTTGCGGGAAGAGTCGGCGGTCTTACACTGATATATGCTGCATTCGCATCAAATAACGAAGTCTCGAGACTTCCACAGGAAAAAGTCACAGTAGGATAATGGATACAAAGGAGTAAAATTATGAAATCAGTTTTAATAATCGGCGCAGGTCAGTTCGGAATACATATAGCAGACCGTATGTCACAGCTCAGATGTGAGATAATGGCAGTTGACAGCGAAGAAGAGCGTATAAACGCGATACTGCCTTTAGTTACAAATGCTCAGATAGGCGACAGCACCAATGCGGAGTTTATGCGTTCTCTCGGTATACCTGATTTTGACGTATGTATCGTCACTATAAGCGACAGCTTTCAGGACTCACTTGAAACTACAGCTTTGCTGAAAGACTTAGGAGCTAAAAAGGTCATTTCCCGTGCTCAGAACGATGTACAGGAGAAATTCCTGCTTCGCAACGGAGCTGACGAAACGGTATATCCCGAGAAACAGACTGCCGTCAGACTTGCGACCAAGGAAGCTTCCGATGATATCCTCGATGTGTTCCAGCTTGACCGTGACCTGAATATTTATGAAGTCCGCGTACCAAAGATATGGAATAATAAGACCATAGCCGAGCTGGATATACGCAAGAAGCACAATCTGAACGTGATCGCAGTAAGGAAAAAAGACCAGCTGGTGCTGCCTATGCCTGATATGCTGCTGGATACAGAAGATGCAATGCTTCTTCTCGGCAATATAAAGGATATCCAAAAGGCGTTCTGATAAGTGTTATACTCATATAGAAACTTTACATGGAATTATCGGGGGAAACCTTTCTGAGGAAAGGTTCCTCTGACGGAGGCGCGCCCCTCTGTCACTGCGTGACATCTCCCCGCACTGCGGGGAGTCACCCCCGTACCCCCTTCCAAAGACTTTTATCTGTTTTTTTCCTTTATAGGGCGCGTACGAGAAAAAAAGACCTGCAAGTATTCAGGTCGCGCCCTATAAAGGAAAAAACAAAAACGAAAGTTTTAGGAAAGGAGTTTGAGGAAGAACCCTTTTTCAAAAGGTTTTTCCTCAATGGCTCACGTAAAACTTCTGTATAAGCACAGCACTTATATTACAGCCCTTTTATTCAGCTTACTTAATTGATCTCCCTGCATTAAGATGATATAATATAATTGCATTATTAAATGATACTGAAAGGACAATGCTTATGAAAAACAATGAAAAGGCTTCCGAAAGAGGCGGTTTCGGTTCAAGGATAGGATTTATACTTGCTGCGGCAGGTTCGGCAGTCGGACTCGGAAACATCTGGCGTTTCCCGTATCTTGCCGCTAAATACGGCGGCGGAGTATTTCTGCTTGTGTATATCGTATTTGCCATAACCTTCGGCTTTGCACTCATGCTAACCGAAATAGCTATCGGCAGAAGAACAGGCAAAAGCGTTATCGGCGCGTACAAGGCTGTGGACAAGCGTTTCTCACCTCTGGGACTTCTTGCAGCTGTGATACCTGCGCTTATCCTGCCGTATTACTGCGTTATAGGCGGCTGGGTACTGAAATATATGTCTGTATTCATTACAGGCGGCGGCGAAGAGGCTTCAACAGCCGAATACATAACGGCATCGGGAGAGAGCGTCCCGTTCTTCAGCAACTTTATAAGCCATTTCACACAGCCCACGGTATTCTTCATAGTATTCCTGCTGCTCACATCTGTTGCGGTATTCCTCGGAGTTGAAAAGGGCATCGAAAAGGTAAGCAAGTTCCTCATGCCTGTGCTGCTCCTGCTTATCGTAGGTATAGCGGTTTACACCCTTACTCTTGACGGTGCAGGCGAAGGTCTCAAGTATTATCTGCTTCCCGATATTAATGGCTTCACACCTGCAAAATTCTTACAGACTATAGCGGCAGCCTGCGGACAGCTTTTCTACTCAATGTCAATAGCAATGGGTATCATGGTCACATACGGCTCTTATATGCGAAAAGAGGACTCGCTTGAAAGCTCTGTGCGTCAGATAGAGATATTCGACACTGTTGTCGCTGTACTTGCAGGTATGATAATCGTTCCTGCGGTGTTTATCTTCTCGGGCGGCGACAGGACTTCACTCAATGCAGGTCCGGGACTTATGTTCAACACGCTTCCAAAGGTATTCGCAGCAATGCCTGCGGGACAATTCATCGGTGCAGCATTTTTCATACTTGTAACTCTTGCCGCACTTACCTCATCTATATCACTTATGGAGACAGTTACAGCAGTTGTTATGGAGAAATTCGGTTTCAGCCGTACAAAGAGCTGCGTCATAGTAATCTTTGTTACATTCATACTCGGTATGCTCTCGGTACTGGGCTACAGCGCATGGTCTGAAATAAAGATCTTCGGAATGCAGATACTCGATTTCTTCGATTTCATCACAAACAATATAATGATGCCTGTACTTGCTTTCCTTACCTGCATACTCATAGGTTATGTAGTAAAGACAAAATACATAGAAGAAGAGGTAATGATAGGCGAAAAGCGTTTCCGCTCAAAGATACTCTACAATGTTATGATAAAGTGCATCTGCCCGATCTGTATGCTTATGATACTCTTAACACCATTTGTCACGGATATATAATGATAAGCTCCCTGTTTTTCAGGGAGCTTTTTGCATGATATCTGAAATACATACGGAGCATGACAGCTTTCCGTTTTGATTATGAATTATTTGTGTATTTATCTATATTATATTGACATTGTGCAATGATTATGATATTATTATATAAATCGTTGCTGATAATAAAAGCAGTACAGATCATAGCTTATCATTTATGACAGGGGAGCAGCAGGCTCGTTTCTTAAAGAACGATTCAGTCATGGCTTCTCTTTCATAAGCGGTATAGATATTTTATAACGAAAGGCAGGTATCATAGTTTATCATGAAAAAGGAATTGAAAAAGCGAATTATTGCTGTATTTGCGGCTGCGTTCATGTGTGTGCCGACAGCAGCTTCTGCTGTAATAGCAAATGCAGAGCAATCACCGTATGGTTCGTATTATGTAACAGATGAAAACGGTGTTGTTTGTACAGCAAATATGTCAACACTAAACAAGGGCAACATGATGTGGTTCCCTGAGTCCATGCTGACGAGCGATCAGGAACTTCCCGTTATCGTATGGGCAAACGGAACGATGTGTGCTCCTGCAATGTATTACGAATTTCTCAGTCAGGTCGCAGCCGAAGGGTATATCGTTGTAGCAAATACTGAGCTGTTTGCAGGAAACGGTCAGGAACAAAAGGGGTCTATCGACTTTATCCTTGCAGAAGATAATGATCCTGCCAGTGTATTCTACGGTAAGATCGACGAAGATCATGTCGGCGTAATGGGACATTCTCAGGGCGGAATGAGCAGTGTTAACTGTGCAAATCTGGACGACCGTGTGGATTGTGTGTTCTCTATCGCAGGAAATTCAAGCAGATCCAGTGCTGCTGATCTGAGTGTTCCCACGTTCTTTGCAACGGGAGACAGAGATCTGATAGTTCCGTCATGGCTGTATGTCAAGCCTGCCTATAACGCCTGCAAAGCACCTGCTGTCTATGCTAATGTCAGAAGCGGTATCCATACAACAGTGTGCAGTGATCCTTCTGTATACAGTAAGTATGCCGTAAAGTGGTTTGACGCATATCTGAAGAACGGCAGCAAGCAAGCATTCCGTTACGGCGGAGAGCTTTTTAATGATCCTGCATGGTCAAATGTTGCTTCAAAACGCATATAGAAAATGAGCTTTTCAGGCTGATGAACAGCAAAGAAACTGCTAAAGCAGCCAACAGTGATAAAATATCACCGTTGGCTGTTTTTCTTTATCCTTCTATCTGCCGTGCGAGGAACTGCGCGGAAGCGTTTATAAGACTCTTTTGCAGATCGGTTACTTCTTTGCATTTCTCACTTGTGAGAAATGCCACAGCTCCCGAAACATCGCCTGCTGTAATGATAGGCAATGCTGCAATGGCAGTCCTGCTGACTCCCTCGGCAGGGAAGAAATTGTTTGTACTTCCGTCAGGACAGAAGAATTGTCCGCGGTTCTCCATAAGCTCTTCAAGCTGACCTGTTACCCGTCTTTCAGCAAATTCCTTTCGCGGTACGCCTGCGGTGGCAACTACGTGATCCTTGTCGAATATGATAACGGGACAGCCTGCTATCTTATGCATGATATCCGCAACATATCCTGCATTTTCGCTCATTTCGCTTACCGCAGAATACTTGCGGAATATGACTTCGCCTTCGCTGTTTGTGTATATTTCAAGCGGGTCGCCCTCGCGTATACGCATGGTGCGCCGTATTTCCTTTGGAATGACGACTCTGCCTAAATCATCTATTCTTCTTACGATACCTGTTGCTTTCATAATAAAACCTCCGAAAAAAGTTTGTGGGAATATTTTGTGCAGTGTTTGAAAGATTATTCATTGATGTATTTGAGCCTGATGATATTGCCAAAAGAATGGCTGATTATTACCTCATTATTACTATATTTCAATGCTGAAATTGTGCATATAGAATATAATATGTAAACAATATATTGCAGATATTGACAAAATATTAAGTATGAGGTATGATTGGATTATGATATAGATCATATTTTTACATGGATCATATCATAATATATTAATGCTCTGAGTGAAAGGGTGATATGCATGAAAAAATGGACTAAACGAGTTATGGCTTTGATAATGTCAGGTTTAATGGTAACAATGCCGCTTTCTGTAACAACAGCAATGACCGCAGGTGCTGAAGATGCCGTTACAGAAGAAACTGCTTTTACAGAGCCTGTAGGGGGAGTGTACGACGGTATCATGTGGTCGTTTGATGGAGAAACACTTGTTTTTGAAGCTAAAAGAAATTATTTTATTGTGATGAATAATGAGTCTTCCCCATGGCTGATCTATAAGGATAAAGTGAAAAAAATCATTTTTAAAGAAGGTATTACAGCTATTAATGGATTTCGTGATTATCCTGAGCTTACGGAAGTTTTTATTGGAGAAGGTGTAAAAAAGATTACACAAGGTTTTGTGAACTGTACAAAGCTTTCTAAGGTAAATCTCCCTGATTCTTTAACGGAAATGACGGATGCTTTTGACAATTGTACAAGTCTTGAAAATATAGATATACCTGCGTCGGTTAAAGATGTTGACGTTTGGTCATTTAGAGGTACTCCGTGGCTTGAGAAACAAGAACAACCTGTTATTGTAAATGATATTCTTATAGATGGTCGAAAATGCTCAGGAGATGTTATAATTCCGGACACAGTAAGAGTAATTGGTGACTCGGCGTTTTGGAAAAGTGATATTACTTCAGTGACAATCCCTGATTCGGTAGAAAGGATTAAACGTGCTGCTTTTATAGATTGTACAGAACTGACTAAGGTGAAAATGTCAGACTCTGTAAAGTATATAGAGGACGATGTCTTTGAGAGATGTGCTAAGTTGGAAGATATTACTTTATCATCTTCGTTGGAAAACATAGGAGGTTATAATTTTGAAGGTACTCTTTGGTTAGAAGAAAGACGCAAAGAAAACCCACTTGTAATTGAAAAAGACATATTGCTTGATGGAAGAACATGTACGGGAGATGTTGAGATTCCTGAGAGTGTTACCATGATAGCAGGTTATGCGTTTTATGAGAACAAAGATATAACTTCTGTTTCAATTCCTGATTCTATAGAAAAACTTGAAAGATTTACATTTGCTTATTGCTCAAATCTGAAAAAAGTTGATTTGCCTGATACGACTGCATTAGGAGGTGGAGATTTTTGTTATTGTTCAAGTCTTGAAAGCATTAATATACCGTCAACAGGCTGGACTATAAACAGTGGAACTTTTTATGGCTGTTTAAGCTTAAAGAAAATAGTATTGCCGAAAAACATTACATTTTTTAATAATCCTGCTTTTGAAAATACTTCAATCGAAGAAGTAACTATTCTGAATCCTGATTTACGTATTACAGTAGACGATTTTTTAACGGGGATTACCATAATAAGCTATTCCGGATCAAAGGTCGAAGAATGGGCAAAGAGAACGGGACATAAGTTCGTGCCTATTGATGATGTACCGCCTGAAACTACCGCCGTGACTACCACTACAAGTACAACTACAACTACATCGACTACAACTACGACCACCACTACAACGACAACGACGACTACAACGACAACTACGACCACAACGACAACTACGACCACCACTGAAACAACTTTGAATACAACTAATACAAGTACTACGATATCTTTTATTCTTCCAGGATCTGACATTCCTCTTGAAACAGGATACCATTGGGAACTCGATATACCTATTTTTGATGAGAATGGGCATTTCAGAGGTTCAAACGCCGTTCAAAGTGTAAAATTTGAGACTACATATACTGCAGCATACTCAAGTGAAGGGGCAATTAGAGACGATATTGATTATCCGACTAACGGGGTTGTTGATCTTAGTAATATAAGAGTATTTGAAATTGTAAACTATGCTTTTGAAAAATGGTGTTATGATGTTTCTAATCAGCTGGAAGTCAAGGATTATGGATTCTTAGAAGATGAAACATTATATGTTGATCTTGTAGCTCCAGCAAATCTTTATTATTGGGCAAGTTATAATGAAGATTTAATAAAACCTCTACGCATTCTGATACCTAAACCCGATGATATAACAGAACCGCCGGTGACAACGACTGTCACCGAAACAGAAACAACGGTAACGACTTCGTCAACGGAAACTACTTCGACTACGGCAGAAAAGACAACTGCCACTACATCTGCATCAACTCTTCCGCAGACGGGCTATGCTAAAACATACGGAGCTATAGTTTTTGCAGCTGCGCTTATGACATTTACAGGTACAGCCGTAGCTGTAAAAACTCGCAGAAAAGATGAATAGTCATAGTTGACAGCTAAGTAATTGAATAACAGCTCAAAGCCTCCTTATACATCATAAGGAGGCTTTTTATATGCATTAAGCTGTATTTTTACTCGGAAAGCTTGCATTGATACTATACGTGATGATATTTTAGCGGAGAGATATCAGTTTTTTGTGGAAAGTGCAAAAAATACATCAGGTCTTGAAAAACAGCAATTTTTGTGCTTGCATTTTTTTATGTCAGCAGTTATAATTAATGTGTACTAAATACGCCGTCGGGCGGTTATTGCCCTGACATTGATTAAGGCGGACAGGTTTTTTGAGAATGGTGATCTGCATATGGCGGACATTTTTGTCAAGCGGCAGATCTTAAAAATGTATTATAAGGAGAATAAAGCAATGAATGTATTTGTTACCGGTGGAGCCGGATTTATAGGCTCAAATTTCGTATTCCATATGCTTGATACATACCCTGACTACAGGATAGTATGCCTTGATAAGCTCACATATGCAGGCAATCTTTCAACACTTGAGCCTGTTATGAAGAATCCTAACTTCCGTTTCGTAAAGATAGATATATGCGACAGAGAAGCAATCTACAAGCTTTTCGAGGAAGAGAAGCCTGATATCGTAGTAAATTTTGCAGCGGAGTCACACGTTGACCGTTCTATCGAGAATCCTGAGATATTCCTCCAGACTAATATCCTCGGTACACAGGTTCTCATGGACGCTTGCCGCAAGTACGGAATACAGCGTTATCATCAGGTATCCACTGATGAAGTATACGGCGATCTTCCACTTGACAGACCTGACCTTTTCTTCACAGAGACAACACCTATCCATACAAGCAGCCCGTACAGCTCCTCAAAGGCTGGTGCAGACCTGCTCGTAATGGCGTACAATCGTACATACGGACTTCCTGTGACAATTTCACGTTGTTCAAACAACTATGGACCATATCACTTCCCAGAGAAGCTTATCCCGCTTATGATAGCTAATGCACTTGCAGACAAGCCGCTCCCAGTATACGGCGAGGGACTTAATGTACGTGACTGGCTCTATGTTGAGGATCACTGCCGTGCTATCGACCTTATTATCCACAAAGGCAAGGTCGGTGAAGTATACAACGTTGGCGGTCACAACGAGATGAAGAACATCGACATCGTTAAACTCATCTGCAAGGAACTTGGCAAGCCCGAGAGCCTCATCACACACGTTGAGGACAGAAAGGGACACGATATGCGCTACGCGATCGACCCGACTAAAATTCACAATGAGCTTGGCTGGCTTCCTGAGACAAAATTCGAGGACGGCATCAAAAAGACAATAAAGTGGTATCTCGAAAATCGTGAATGGTGGGAGACTATCATTTCTGGCGAGTATCAGAACTACTATGAGAAGATGTACGGCAATCGTGCAGAAGTCTGAACTATAAATAAAAAGTCAGAGCATACTTTTCAATAATGTTTTTCGGCTTCGTATATTGAAGCTTTGGTCATTTATAATAAAAAGGGAAAGAGGTCAAAGATATGGCAACGATCTTATTAGCAGGGGGAGCAGGATATATCGGCTCACATACAGCAGTTGAACTTTTAAATGCAGGCTACGATGTAGTTGTAGCTGACAATTTTTCAAACAGCTCGGCAGAATCAATAAGACGAGTTGAAAAAATAACAGGCAAGTCCGTAAAGCTCTATGAGCTCGATATCAAGGACAATGCTAAGCTTTCGGAAGTTTTCAAGGAAAACAGGATAGACGCAGTCATTCATTTTGCAGGACTTAAAGCTGTTGGCGAGTCTGTACAGAAGCCTGTTATGTATTACCGCAACAATATTGACACGACTCTTTCATTGCTTGAAACAATGGAGCAGTTTAACGTCAAGAATATCATATTCAGTTCATCTGCAACTGTATATGGTGAAGCAAATCCCGTTCCGTACTTTGAAACAATGCCCCGCGGAGCTTGTACAAATCCTTACGGCTGGACAAAATCAATGATGGAGCAGATATTTGAGGACGCAGCAAAGGCTGATAAAGAGCTTTCTGTTATACTTCTCCGCTATTTCAATCCTATCGGTGCCCATGAGTCGGGAATGATAGGCGAGGATCCCCAGGGGATACCCAACAACCTCATGCCTTATGTATCGCAGGTGGCAGTGGGAAGAAGAGAGTGCCTTACTATATTCGGCAATGATTATCCCACACCTGACGGCACCTGCACCCGTGACTATATCCATGTTGTAGACCTTGCAAAGGGACACGTAAAGGCTATAGACTATATCCTTGCCAACAAGTGCATGGAGATATTCAACCTCGGTACAGGTACTCCTTACAGCGTTACCGAGATAGTTGATACCTTTGAAAGGGTAAACGATATCAAGGTAAATCACGTATACGGTCCGAGAAGAGAAGGAGATCTTGCAGAGTGCTATGCAAATGCAGACAAGGCTCTGAAGATCCTCGGCTGGAAAACAGAAAAGACACTTGAAGATATGTGCCGTGATTCATGGAACTGGCAGAAAAACAATCCTAACGGCTATAATAAGTAAGGAAAACTCGGGCGATTGCCCGAGTTTTTTATTTGTACTTGCATATTTTCCAAAAATGTGGTATACTATAGTATAGGATATTAAAACTTGGAAAGGCTGAGGATATATGACGAAAATAATGGATAAACTGAAAAAGCTCAGCTATTCTGAGCTTATGATAAAGGGATTGTGTGCATTTACAATGCTTATTTATCTGTACTGTGTTATGAATGTCACGCTTATTGACAGAGATCCCGGTATGCGCCGTCATGTGTTCAGACCATTATGGGAATTGAGCACCATGTTCAGAAGCGGCGATTATCACTACTGGATCGGACAGATAGGCGGAAATGTCATAATGCTTCTTCCCCTTGGCTTTATGCTGCCGATCATGTCTGAAAAATTCAAGAGCATCAAGGCAGCTGCTCTGTCGGGCTTCGCTGTGTCGGTAATGATCGAGTTTACGCAGTATTATACGGGCAGAGGCTTGTTTGAGTCCGATGATATAATGCATAATACCATAGGTGCTTGTATAGGCTGTCTGATATATATTGTTTTGTCTGACAGAATTTTAAAAAATGAGTATCAATGAGATATAAAAAAGTTACCGCTTCCTGTGTGCAGGGAGCGGTTTAACTTTTGATCAAATAAGGAGTGTGATTTCTTAATCAGATGACATACTGATTATAGCTCATAAACAGTAAATTATCAAGATGATAAATGTCACTTTATTAGTGACAAATGTAACTGCTGATTTGACATTTTCGGAAATCTATAATATAATGTATTCTGATATTGTATGTGAAAGGAGCTTTGGCTTGGGCAGTATAAAACGCAGAAAAGGCAAGAGCCGTATAGAATTTCCCGAGGATTACTGCGTAGTCGATATAGAGACTACGGGGCTTGATCCCGAGACCTGCGAGATAATCGAAATAGCGGCGGTCCGCTACAGAAACGGAAAAAAATCGGCTGTTTTCAGCACTTTTGTGAAGCCCGAGCGGCATATCCCCGAGTTCATAACAGGAATGACAGGGATAAATGATACAATGGTGGAAAATGCTCCTGACATAAAAACAGCCATACTTGACTTTTACAATTTCGCAGGAAGCGATATGCTCATGGGTTATAACGTTAATTTCGATATCAACTTCCTCTATGACAATCTGCTGAGATGCCATGGCATATACTTGCAGAATGATTTTGTTGATGTGCTTAGGTTTTCGAGAAAAGTCCTTACACTTCTGCCCGACCGCCGTCAGACTACCGTAGCGGCACATTACGGCATAGAGATAGCAGGTGCGCACAGAGCTGCAAGAGACTGCGAGATATGCAATGCCTGTTACATATGCCTGCGCGATGAGATGCGCAGACAGGAGGCAATATAATGACGGTAAAGAAGATGAAGGACAGGCTCATTGAGTATGCAAATGAGCGTTACGGCACAAAGCCCGAATACCTGTGGGCAAAGACTCCCGACTGCGCAGTATTCCGCTGTGAGACAAATGATAAGTGGTATGGCATAATCATGTGCGTAGACGGCAGCAAGCTGGGACTCACAAAGGGTATCAGCTATGATATCGTAAACGTGAAGTGCAGTCCGCTTATGACAGGCTCTCTGCTTGCTATGAAGGGCATACACCCTGCCTACCATATGCAGAAGGAAAGCTGGATAACAGTGCTCCTTGACGGCACTGTTGCCGAGGAGCAGTTATTCTCGCTGCTGGATATGAGCTATGAGCTCATAAAGCAAAGCGGCGGCAGCAAAAGGCTCAGGACTGATAACAAGGAATGGCTCATACCTGCATCTCCTTCCATGTACGATGTTGAGCAGGACTTTCAGCGTGACGGTATGATACTCTGGAAGCAGACATCAAACATAATAGTGGGAGATATCATCTATATGTACATGGCTGCGCCTGTATCTGCCATAATGTATAAATGTGAGGCTATAGAGGTGGATATACCGTATAAATACGATAACGGTGATTATCATATAAGAAAGGCAATGAAGCTGAAGCTTATATGCCGCTTTGATAAAAGCGATATGCCGCTGACGGCAATGAAAGAGCTTGGAGCAGGTGCAGTCCGCGGTCCGAGAGGAGTACCGCCTGCACTCAGCCGACAGCTTAAAGAGCTGTGCAAAAAGGTCGGCAAATGATAGCGCAAAAGCTGTAAAACAACGTATTTACGCAGTATAAACCGTGCTATTGATTTATTTTCGCAACTATGCTATAATATTCATTGTAAGTCTTATTTTATTTTTCCGTTTTTTGACAGGAGGAACTTTATGCTTAATGCTGATCTGAAGGAATTTCAACTGACTTCTGATTTTGATGAGCTTGTGATCTCGGCTGTACTGGCAGTGCCATCAGGAGATATAAACGGCATTGTTCAGATAGTTCACGGTATGAATGAGCACAAGGAGAGATATTACCCCTTTATGGATTACCTTGCCGAGCAGGGATTTATAACAGTGATACACGATAACCGCGGTCATGGCGGAAGCATAATGGAGGCTGACGATATCGGCTTTATGTTCAGAAAAGGCGGCGAAGGCTTTATAAGCGATATCGCCCAGATAAATAAGCGAATAAGAGCAGCGTATCCGAATACGCCTGTTTTTATGGTGGCAAGCGGTTTGGGAGCTTCGGGCGCAAAGTGCTTCATCAAGGGATACGATGACTGCATTGACGGTCTTGTACTCCTCGGAAGCCTGTATTACAGCCCGTTTTCACCTGTAACAAGAGCAATAAACTCTGTGGCGTCAAAGCGTCCGGGAAGCCGTTTCAGAAGCGAGAAGATATTTGATACTATTGATGACTGCTTAGGAAAATTCTTTGAAGATCCAATAAATTCATGGAGATGCAGCGATCCCGATGTGGTACTTGCATTTAATGAGGATCAGCTCTGCAACTTCAAGCCCACACTCAATGGCTATCAGGAAATGCTGTGGATAATGAGGAATTCTCAGTCTGGGACAGGCTGGCAGCTGAAAAATCCCAAGCTTCCCATACGTTTTATATCGGGCAAGGAAGATATGGCAATGGTATCGGAGAAGAAATTCATGAAGCTGATATCGAAACTGGAAAAGGCAGGATATGACAGCATATCCCACAGACTGTTCGATAATATGCGCCATGATATCCTCATGGAGAAGAACAGCATAAACGTTCATAAGGATATAGCAAAAACTCTGTTTTCGTGGCTTGACCGCTGGAACGAGGAGCGTCTTGAGGCTGCAGCAGAAGTTGCAGCCGAGGTCGCAGCAGTAACAGCAGCCGAGGAAGCACCTGCACAGCAGGAAAACGAAGAAACAGTAAATGAATAAATGACGATCTACAGGACCGCGGCAGTACCGACGGTCCTTATATCGTAAAATGAAAGGATCAATTATGGATATCAACAAGACACTGGCAAAAGAATTCGGACTTAAACAGGAACAGGTAGACAATACAGTCGCACTTATCGACGACGATAAGACCATACCGTTTATAGCACGTTACCGTAAGGAGCTCACAGGCTCTCTCGATGACCAGATACTCCGTGAGCTGTATGACAGGCTCATGTATCTGCGCAACCTTGAAAAGCGCAAGGAAGAGGTAACAAATGCCATTACAGAGCAGGAGAAGATGACTCCCGAGATAGAGGCTGCTATCAGTGCAGCTGTTACACTTGTTGAGGTAGAGGACATCTATCGTCCGTTCAAGCCAAAGCGCCGTACCCGTGCAAGCATTGCCCGTGAAAACGGACTCGAACCACTTGCTGTACTTATCATGGCTCAGGAGAATTCCACAGAGCCTGAGAAGGAAGCAGAGGCTTATATAGACGAAGAGAAGAAGATCACCGATGCTCAGACTGCATTGCAGGGAGCTATGGACATCATCGCAGAGGATATCTCCGACGATGCCGATATCAGAAAGAAGCTCCGTGCCCTTGCAGGTGAAAAGGGAGAGCTTGTTTCAAAGGCTTCCGATCCCGAGGCTGAGAGCGTATACATGAATTATTACGAGTACTCCGAGGCTATCCCGAAGGTTGCAAACCACCGTGTCCTCGCTCTTGACAGAGGCGAGAAGGAGGGCTTCCTCAAGGTAGCTGTAACTCTTGACGAGACAATGGCTACAGATGTTATCTTCGGCAAGTACATCAAGGCAAACAATGCCTGCGGAGAGCTTGTAAGAGCAGCTGCCGCAGACAGCTACAAGAGACTTATATTCCCATCTATCGAGCGTGAGATACGCTCAGAGATGAGTGCAAAGGCTGCCGAGGACTCTATAAAGGTATTCGCAGCAAATCTCCGTCAGATGCTTCTCCAGCCACCGCTCAAGAGCAGTATTATCCTCGGACTTGACCCGGGATATGCACACGGCTGCAAGACCGCAGTTATCGACGGTACAGGCAAGGTACTGGACACAGCTATCATCTATCCTGTAGGCTCAGCAGGAGCTGTTGAGGCTGCAAAGAAAAAGGTAAAGGAATTTATCCAGAAATATAACGTAAACGTTATCTCTATCGGAAACGGTACAGCTTCACGCGAGACAGAGAGCTTTGCCGCTGAGATAGCAAAGGAAGTGCCGCAGGACGTAAGCTACATGGTAGTCAGCGAGGCAGGAGCTTCCGTATACTCCGCATCTAAGGTAGCAGCCGAGGAATTCCCCGAGTATGATGTTTCTATCAGAGGTGCTATCTCAATTGCACGCCGTTTGCAGGATCCTCTTGCAGAGCTGGTAAAGATAGATCCAAAGGCTATTGGTGTAGGACAGTATCAGCACGATATGCCCCAGGCAAGAATGAGCGAGGCTCTCGGCGGCGTTGTCGAGGACTGCGTTAACTCTGTCGGAGTTGACCTTAATACAGCTTCACATTCACTTCTTTCATATATTGCAGGTATCAATGCAACAGTTGCAAAGAATATCGTAACTTACCGTGAGGAAAACGGCAGATTTACCGACCGTAAGGAGCTCCTTAAAGTACCGAAGCTGGGCAAGAAGGCTTTCGAGCAGTGCGCAGGCTTCCTGAGAGTGCGTGACGGAAAAAATCCTCTTGACAATACAGCTGTTCACCCCGAGAGCTATGAGGCAGCTTCTTCACTGCTCAGCGAGTGCGGCTTCACTCTTGCAGATATCGCAGGCAGCGGAGCTGAGGGTATTACAGAAAAGGCTGACAGCATAGGTCTTGAAAATATCAGCAAAAATCTGGGCATAGGCGTTCCTACACTTACCGATATCATCGGCGAGCTTAAAAAGCCGGGACGTGACCTTCGTGACGAGCTCCCCGCACCTCTTCTCAGAAGCGGCGACATCATGGAGATAAAGGACTTGAAGCCTGGTATGGAGCTTGTTGGTACAGTCCGCAATATCATAGATTTCGGTTGCTTTGTGGATATCGGCGTACACGAGGACGGACTCGTTCATATCTCTCAGATATGCAGCCGCTACATCAAGCACCCTCTCGAAGCCGTAAAGGTGGGCGAGGTAGTAAAGGTAAGAGTTCTTGACGTTGACCTCAAGAGAAACCGTATCTCCCTTACAATGCGCCTTAACGACGAGGAGGAGAAGAAGCAGCAGAAGTCCGAGCGCAGACCGAACAACAAAAAGCGTGAGGACCGCAAGCCAAAGGGCTTTGATGCTTCACAGCTCCGCAACAGCAGCTTCCGTATCAAGCAGAAATAAGGAGAGACAGGTATGGCTTTCAGAACCGAGGAAAAGGAAATAAAATGTGCTGTCTGCGGCGAAGTATCTGCTCAGACAGTCGTAGCTGAATTTGCCCCCGATACAAGTGTGCCTGACCTTGATATGCGTCCCAATGAAGAACATCGTTCGTATCTGAAATACTGGGTAAGTGAGTGCCCTCACTGCGGCTACTGCAACGCTTCCATAGATATTCCCGTGCGTTTCACGAAGGAGTTCCTTGAAAGCGATAAGTATAAGAATGTGGGCGGCAGCGGACTTGCTGAAAAGTTTATGAAAATGTCTCTTGTCTGCGAAAAGAACAAGGTGTATGAGGAAGCTCTGAAAGCTTGTCTGTATGCTGCGTGGTACTACGATGACGAGAATGACGGCGAAAAGGCTGCGGAGTGCCGCAGAGCCGCGCTGAAAATATTCGACCTGCATAAGCAGGAATTTGCAGATAAGCCCGATTACGTGCTGCTTGCTGCCGACCTTATGCGCAGGAGCGGCGACCATGAAAGAGTTATCCGTGAATATAAGGGCAGACTGTTCCCGTCACGACTGATAATGGCTCTCGCTGCATTTGAAGCGGAGCTTGCCGAAAAAGGGGACAGCTCATGCCATAAAGCCGACGAGGCAAAAGGCGTAGCACTTAAATAATAAAAAGCCGCACTTTATAGTGCGGCTTTTGTGACGATGAAATCAATTTTCAAAATATAATGTTATGTAACGAGGAGTTTTTGTAGGGGACGCCGCCCTCGGCGTCCCGAATGCTCAAATCTGCTTACTGTTTCGGGCGGACGAGGGCGTCCGCCCCTACAAATTTAATCTTCTGATCAATAAAATTGAAATTTGTGCTATTATTATCATTGACGTTGACAAGGCGGAGAAATAGTGCTATAATCTGTATGAATATTGAATGATAGCAACGGAGGTAACAAAATGAAAAGATTTGCAGCTATTCTGGTTGCATTAACAGCAGCTTCCTGTATTTTTACGGGCTGCGAGCCTAAGAAAAAAGACATAAAAAGCAAAGAGGTAACTGAGCAGAACAGCGATTCGTATGAAAGTGCAATAAAGGAATGTTTTGATGCCATGAATTCTGAAGGCGGCGGAAAAGCGTTCTATTCGTATATGTATCCTGATGCTGCACTTGATGCTATGAAGCAGAGCGGTGAATTCGATGAACTTGTGAAAACATTCAACGACACACAGGCTGAAATAAACAAAAACAGCAATGATAAGTACACATATGCAGGAGTAAAGGAATCAAAAGAACTCAGTGAGAAGCAGGTTTCAGGTGTAAAGTCTTATTTTGTTGAACTCAGTGCGCCATATGTTCCTGACATTAAAGAAGAGGCTCTTGATATAAAGGAAGGCTACGAAGTTACATACAACTATAAGAAAAACGACGAGGACGCAGGCGATGAGACTGTTATAGTAGTTAGTCTCAATAATGAGGGCTGGAAGGTAATCACACGCTGACGGAGGTAATGATGAAAAGAGAGTCGGGATATAACACCAAGCAGAAGGAAAAGCTGCTGGAATATCTTATAAGTAATAAGGAAAAGCATACCAATGTGCAGGAGATAAGCGCGTTTTTGTCCGCAGAGGGCTCCCCTGTAGGTGTGGCAACTATATACAGGCAGCTTGATAAGCTTGTTGAGCAGGGACTTGTCAGAAAGTACGCTTTTGACGGCAAGACCTCTGCCTGCTATCAGTATATCGAGGATAATGAACAGTGCCGCAGCCATTTCCACCTTAAATGTCTTAGCTGCGGCAGGCTCATACATCTTGACTGCGAACATCTTGCAGAGCTGTCACATCATATTGAAGAAGAGCACGGCTTTGAGTTAGATTATTCCCAGACTGTTTTTTACGGACGCTGCTCCGACTGCAAGGAAGATGACTGAGGGGCAGTTTCACTGCCTTTGTGTTCTGTGTTCCTTGGGATATAGATCTTAACATCATTTTCGATATTTTCGGGCATAGTACCACCTCCGTGGATATTATGCCCGTTAATTTGATTTTTATAATGTCACGGAAAGGAAAAGCTATGAAAATACTTAAAGCTCTGCTGAGACTGGCGGCTTGTGAGATACTGTGCCTTTTCATTGATATTACGTTTGCAGCCTCGGGGAGTACTCTTATAAAGCTCATATGCCTTGTCTGCACTGTTATGATAATGATATTTGTTCTTGCCGACTTTTCGGTGAAAGAAGCCAAAGCTGATATGAAAGCTTCGAGAATGGACGGCAGCACCATAAATAAGGCGGCTATATTTGCAGCAGGCGGAGCTGTTACGTTGCCGCCGCTCATAAGCTGGATACTTCTGTATATCTCCGCAAAAGGCAGCAGCTTTGAATATTATCCCCTCCACAAGCTGCTTAATGCGCCTTTTTTGCAGTTTTACAATATCATCAACAGCAGTATCCACGCCTGTGACCTGTCAAATGCAGACCTTACAGTAATGCTTGTGCCGATAGTTTTTCCTTCATTGGCTGTGATAATACCGTATCTTGTCACCTGCGGAAAAGAAACCGAAAAATGACGGGTATTTGCAGAGTTACGGGACTGTTCGCTTTTATGCATTATGCTGAAAAACGTTGGTATATAGCAATATTAAATTCTTTCACTTGACATTATGCTGAGAAATATGCTAAAATATATTCTGTAATATTTTTTGTTTATGGAGGTTTTGTTATGGCATTTTGTAAGTACTGCGGTAAGCAGATCCCGGAGGGAGGCTCTTGTGACTGTCCTGCTTCAAAAGGTGCGGAAGAAGTCAAAGAAGCAGCTGCAACAGTAGAAAAAGAAGTCGACAATGTACAGAACACAGTTGAGAATACTGCTGAAAAGGCTAAGGATACAGCAGCAGAGCTCAAGGAAAAAGCAGGAGATGTTGCTGACAAGGTAGGCGACGGCATCAAGCAGGGCGCAGCAAAGGTAGATGATCTTGCAGGCGAGATATCAGAAAAGCTCCCGGGCGGATTAAAGAACAATAAGGGTGCTGCATATGCTGCATTAGGTGTTATCCTTATCCTTATTATCTGTATCCTCTGTCTTATCTTTGGCGGCGGAGTAAAGAGCACTGTAAAGAAGTATGTAAACTCTGCTTCTGATAAGAAGGGCGGAAAGACATTCTATTCACTTTCATATCCTGAGACAGTTATCGATGCTTTAAAGGACGAGGATAAGTATGATGATATGGTAGAAGCATTCAATGAAGCTGTTGAGGACAGACTTGATGACATGGAAGATGAAGAGACAGCTCCAAAGTTTGAGAAGATCATCAGACAGAAAAAGCTCAGCAAGTCAGAACTCGAAGATTGTCAGGAATATTTCGAGGATATGTGCGACCGCTATGATGCTGATGATGATATAACCGTTTCTAAGGGCTATGAAGTCAAGGTAAGAGTAAAGTACAGAAACGAAGACGGCAAAAAGAAGCACGATACAGAAAAGATCTGTGTTGTAAAGATCAAGGGAGACGGCTGGAAGGTAATTCCGAATTCAATTGATTATATCGGCTGATAAAACAGTCTGAAAGATCCGAAGCAGAAATGCTTCGGATTTTTTATTGACTAATTCAAAGAAATATGGTAAAATAATTCGGTCAATGCAAAAACAGCGGAACGACTCAGCTTTCATTCATAGTATAGATCCGTCTGAAATATATACATATACGGAGGCTAAAATGTCATCTACTATACTTAATCAGACGATAATCATGCTGATACTTATAGGTATCGGCGTACTTTGTGCCAAAACTAAACTTATAAGCGAGACTTCAAACAAAGACCTTTCAAAGTTCGTGCTTCAGGTAGTAAATCCCGTGGTCATATTCATGTCGTATCAGAAGCCTTATAAAGCGGAGCTGGCGAAAAATCTCCTGCTCACATTCGTTATATCGCTGGCTGCAATGACGATAATGATATTATTCTCATATTTTCTTGTGCGAAAGAAAGAGGGCAGGGAATTTGAGATAGAACGCTTTTCTTCTGTATATTCAAACTGCGGCTTCATGGGCATACCCCTTGTGAATGCGCTTTTCGGCGATGAGGGAGTATTCTACCTTACCGCATTTATTACCGTATTCAACCTTATCGTGTGGACACACGGAGTTATACTCGTATCAGGTGAAAAGGACTTCAAACAGGTTGTGAAGGTATTTTATTCTCCGACAATAATTTCCATATTCCTCGGACTCATAACATTCTTCTTTGAGATAAGGCTGCCCGATACAGCAGTAAGCGCACTCAGCTTCATAAAAGATGTAAATACACCTATGGCGATGATAGTTTCGGGCGTTACAATAGCCGCAACTGATGTGCCGAAACTACTAAAAAATTACAGAGTGTACTATGTTTGTTTTTTAAAACTTTTTGTTATGCCACTAATATTGGCAGTACCACTTTCACTTTTTTCCGATTTTGATGACAAAGTTCGCATGACTGTGCTGGTTGCAGCAGCTGCTCCACCGGCAGCAATGTGCACACTTCTTTCCATTCGTTATGGAAAAAATTCTGTATACGCATCGGAGATTTTTACCGCTGGTACTATACTTTCCGTAGGTACACTGCCGCTGGTTGTCAAAGCTACGGAATATTTAACAAAAATACTATAATCAGTTTGTCAAAAACGCTGATTTTAGAAATAATTGCGTTAAAAGGTTTGAATTTTAATAATATTGTGTTATAATATAAATACGTTAAAAAAGATTGGTTTAAAAATAAAAAGAAAAAATTATACGGGCAGTTATAATTGACGGCGGCAAGAAATTCCAAGGGGATAATGTAGGTTGTAGGTGAGGATAAGAAGAATCCGAAACGAATTAAGAAATGGAGTTGTTGTTGTATGGAAAAAAGAGGAATCAGTAAACTTGACCTGAAAAGAAGAAACAGAATGCAGATTCTCAGAGTGATCAGAGAGACCGGTCCTATTTCGAGAGTTGACGTAGCAAGTGCTCTTGAAATAACAAGAGCTGCCGTAACTATCATTACAAACGAAATGATAGAGGAAGGCGTACTTGTCGAGATAGGCGAAGCTCCTGTAAATACTGAGAAGCTTCAGAAGGGAAGAAGAAAGATACTTATCGACATCAATGTCAACAGCCGCTTTGCACTCGGTGCAACAGTTGACGAGAAGGAGGTAAGCATCGGTCTTACAAACCTTAATTCGGAAGTTCTGGACAAGGCAAGCATGGTCATTGATGACAGGACCACAAGTAAGGATATCATCAACTACATAATCAAGACCAGCAACGAAATGGTCGAGAACAGTGCCCTTACAAAGGACAAGATACTCGGACTGGGTGTCGGTGTAGTTCCTTCCATGTGGGGCAAGCTGAAGATATTCTACAAGGACGGTGTACTTGACTTCACCAATTTCATTGATAAGCTCTCGGGCGGACTCAATTTCGAGATCCACTGCGGAAATGCTATCGGACTTATGGCTCTTGCAAGCAATGATTTCAGAACGCAGAACGGTTATCAGACCAATCAGGCGTTCATTCACAACGGAAATCAGGTAAACCTTGCTATGATAAATAAGAATGAGCTTTCAGCAGATTATGTATCTTATACGTCAACTATCGAGAGATATATAGTTTGTCCGAACGGAAAGTCATATGAGGGCTATCCTAACGGCTCTGTAAAGGCAGAGCTTTCAAGAACAGCTATGCTCAATGCTTTCTATGAGATATATTCCAAGGACAAGACACCTGTTCTGTACGAGCTTACAGAGGGTGACAAGACCGCTATCAATACAGATAACGTATTTATGGCACTTATGAGAGGTGAAGAACCTGTCAAGGCACTTGTTGACGATATTATCGCAAAGTATACTGTTCTCATCAACAATCTGGCTATCAGCCATTTTGCAAAGAGGATAGTGCTTCACAACTTCAAGCTCAACGAAAAGCAGTTTGACTACTGCAAGCGTGAGATGATACGCCTTGTAAGTGAAGAGATCGCTGACAGAGTGGTACTCAGCAAATTAGACGGAAAGAACAATTTCCTCGGCGGCTGCGCTCTTATCATTCAGGATAACTTCTACGTAAGAGGCGGAATGCAGTAAGATCAAAGCCCTGAAGAAGCATGACTTCTTCAGGGCTTTTCAGTTATTTATGTAGGGGACGGCGTCCTCGACGTCCCGAGCTGTAAGTCATATTGCTTTCTGCTATCTACTTGCTGCTCACTCTACGGCGTTTGCGCACTATCAACGCTATTATACCCATAATTACGAGCGATATCAGCATACCTGAGGTGACTCCGCCTGTATCTATCATCATATCGCGGAATTCGCATGAACGTCCATTTACGAATTTCTGGTGGAACTCATCGGAAGCTGCATACATGAAACCGAATAATACGACTCCGAGGCTTTTCATTGTGAAGAGCTTTCTTTTGCCCACTGCAAAGGAAGCGCAGAGCCCGAGGAGGGTATATATTGAAAAATGAGCAGCCTTTCTTATCATGAACGAAGTCTTGTCCCACATTTCCTTCTGTACCTCAGGAGTCTGATTGTCATAATCACTGTAAAATATCCTTACAGCATACTTTGTGAACTTGCTGCTGGTTTTTGATGACTCATCTGCGTCCTGTGCCGAGAATATGAATATCAATATCATTACCGCTAAGGTAAGGACAATGAATACGCGCTGCCTGCTGTCCAGCTGTCTGAGCTTTTCGATCATTTCATTTTTTCCTTTCAAATCTTGCTATATATATTATACAATTATTGCGGACTTTTGTAAAGAAGAAGTTTTTCAGAAAAAATTTAAAAAACATCTTGTATCTCGCGAATAAAAATGGTATAATATACTGTGTGTGACTTTTAGCCGCATCGCTTTTATATATAGATAATGATTATTCGGAGGCAATAATGAAAAAAATATTTGCAAATGTCTGGACTAAAAGAGTCGTAGCCATAGTCAGTGTTATATATACATATTTTGTATGCAAGCTTTGCTATTACTCGATATTTTACGATATCCACGTACAGCAGCGCACTTCGCTGTGCCTGTCCATAACAGGTGTCTCACTTGCTGCACTTATAATAATGCTCTATACGAGACATCAGATACTCACACGAATATCAAGCTTTATAATACTTCCTGCGATGCTGCCTGTAGTATTGCTGTATTTCGGCGAATGGGGGCTTATAATCCCGATAATCGTCGTGGGAATAGTGATACTGCTGCTTTCGGGCGCAGGAGAGGGCGTTAAGACTGCTCTTGCCACCATTATTCTTCTCATGTACATTTTCGGCGCACTGGGATACTTCCTTTTTACCTCGTTCTTTGTATCTCCTGCCAAGGAGACAGAGGTAGGCAGCGGCGTTTCACCGTCTGGCGACTACAGATACAGGATAGTTAACAGCGTCGATACTTCAAACGGAAGCACAGCTATCTACGTTGAGCCTAATACAGCCGATGTAAAGTATGCTTTCGCCACATTCACACTTAAAAATATGGAGCGCGTTGTGTTCCTCGACAGACCGTCCGATGACGAGATACAGGTAAGCTGGTCAACAGAGAACCGCCAGCAGATCACAGAGCACCTCAATTCTATTTCCGATAAGATAGAGGTAACTGTTACAGATGCCGAGCTTGAACAGCTTGGATATACTTACGATAACAAGCTCCAGCTCACAAATCTTTCAGCAAGCCGTAAGTTCGCTATAGGTCTTACAGCTTCTGATGTAAATCCTGTTTTTATGGATACACTTACCGATGAACAGCTTGACTTCTACGGTATCGGAAGAGAAGCTGACGGAAGATACTATATCAAGGAACCTTCTGCCGAGCTGCTTGAAGAGATAGACGGCGAGCATGGCAAGAGAGTTTACTTCAATGAACTCAGTGCAGGCGGTCTCAGACAGTTCAACCGCGAGCAGGTAGATGCTGCTACAGGTATCACTCTTTTCAACGTAAAGAAGAGCCACACTGTAATGCTCAATACTCTTACTGATGAACAGCTTGAATCTCTCGGAGTATCGCAGAGCGGTGACGTAATGTCCATAACTGTTTACCGCGATGTAAAGAAGAACGAAGATGAAGAACAGACAGAAGAGACTGAAAATACAGAAGTTGCTGCACCAGAAAGGATAACGGTTGCCGAGAACAAGATAGTTTTCCGCTATTATGTAGCAGAGCTTGAGGACTTCTATGATGTGAATTCAAGACGTATCTCGGTAGAGCTTTTCAATTAATAAGAAATCAAAGGCGTTGCGGGCAAATATGTGAAAAATACCTGCAGCGCCTTACGTTTAAAGTATATTGGAACAAGTCCGCAAAAGAAGCGCAGAATGTAAAAAAATGAGCAAAAAAGGTCTTGAAAAATTTCCCCGCATAAGATATTATAATTTATAGAATAATGCAGGGCAGAGTCCCTGAAATATATAAAAGGAGTTGCAAACATATGGCATACATAATCGGAGTTGACTGCGGTACAAGCGGTACAAAAACAGTTATTTTTGACGAAAAGGGAAGCGTTATCGCTTCAAAAACAATCGAATATCCTATGTATCAGCCAAAGAACGGCTATGCAGAGCAGGAGCCTGCGGACTGGGCAAACGCAATGGTTGATACTATCAAGGCTGTAATGGCTAAGAGCGGAGTTAAGAAGGAAGACGTTAAGGGTATCGGTATTTCAGGACAGATGCACGGTCTTGTAATGCTTGATAAGGATAACAACGTGCTTCGCCGTTCTATAATCTGGTGCGACCAGAGAACTGCTGCCGAGGTTGAGGAAATGAACCGTATCGTAGGCAGAGACAAGCTTGTTGAGATAACAGCAAATCCTGCTCTTACAGGCTGGACAGCTGCAAAGATACTCTGGGTAAAGAACAATGAGCCCGAGGTATACTCAAAGGTAGCTCATATCCTTCTTCCTAAGGACTATCTCAGATTTATCCTTACAGGCGAGTACGCTACAGAGGTATCAGATGCTTCAGGTATGCAGCTTCTTGACGTTCCGAACCGCAAGTGGTCGGATGAGCTTCTCAGCGCATTTGAGATAGACAAGAGCTGGCTTGGCAAGGTACACGAGAGCTGTGAGGTAACAGGTACTCTTACAAAGAAAATGGCTGAGACACTTGGTCTCTGTGAGGGCACTATCGTAGTAGGCGGCGCAGGCGACAATGCAGCAGCTGCTGTTGGTACAGGTGTTGTTGAGGACGGAAAGGCTTTCACAACTATCGGTACATCTGGCGTTGTATTTGCACATACTTCAAATATATCTATCGACAAGAAGGGCAGAGTACATACCTGCTGTGCTGCTGTTCCTGATACATGGCACGTTATGGGTGTTACACAGGGCGCAGGTCTCTCACTTAAATGGTTCAGAGACAACTTCTGCATGACAGAAAAGGAAACAGCTAAGCTCATGGGTGTTGACGAGTACTATCTCATGGACAAGCAGGCTGAGACAGTTCCTGTAGGCGCAAACAGACTCCTTTATCTCCCATACCTCATGGGCGAGAGAACACCTCACCTTGATCCTGATGCAAGAGGCGTATTCTTCGGACTTTCAGCTATCCACACGAGAAAGGATATGCTCCGTGCAGTAATGGAAGGCGTTACATATTCACTCCGTGACTGCGTTGAGGTATTCCGTGAGATGAACGTAAACGTAAGCGACATGATGGCTTGCGGCGGCGGCGGATCATCACCGCTCTGGAGAAGTATGCTTGCTGACCTTTACAACTGCAACGTTAAGACTGTTGCATCTAAGGAAGGTCCTGCACTTGGTGTTGCTATCCTTGCAAGCGTTGGCGCAGGCATCTACAGCAGTGTTCCCGAGGCTTGCGGAGCTATCATCAAGACCGACAAGGTACAGGCTCCTAAGCCTGAGAACGTTCCCGAGTATGAGAAGTACTATCAGCTTTACAGAGAGATCTATCCTGCTCTCAAGGCTCAGTACGCTAAGCTTGCAGCACTGTGATAAATACCGAAAGACTTCTGATACGTCCGTTCAGTATCAGCGACGCGGAAGATGCCTTTGAATGGCGTTCGGATCCTGAAGTGAACAGGTTCATGCCTTATCCTTGCGATGACAATGTTGAGGAACTTCGGCAGAGGATAGAGGAATGGATAGCCGATAATGACAAGTATGCCATAGTTCTGAAAGAAACTGATAAAGTCATCGGTGATATAAGCCTTGAATGGAACGAAAAGGACAAGTCGCATGAGATAGGCTACAATATCAACCGCAGTTTCTGGCGAAAGGGCTATGCTTCGGAAGCTGTCCGCGGACTCCTTGACTGGGCTTATAATGAGCGTGGAATACATGATTTTACGGCTTTTTATGCAAAAGATAACGGAGCATCGGGCAGAGTCCTTGAAAAATGCGGCTTCGTACAGGAGTATACAGGCCAGTATTCCCGTGAAAACGGAAAAATAGTATTTGAAGCACTTTTTGTAAGACTTCATATTGAATAACGAAAGGCGGACTTTATGTCCGCCTTTGGAAATTGTGAGGAGATGTGAAAATGAACGATCAACAACTGAAAAAAACAGCCGCGAGAACGTATTCACAGCTCCTTGCAATATGCGGCGAAAAACAGGCGTATTGCGGCTTTATGCGCCTATGCGCAATGCTTTATGCAAAGCGCGGTGCAGTTGAAACTATCATGGCTGAGCCGGAGAAGCTGCGCAGCGAACTTTTTAAGGAAAAGTGCAGTCAGCTCGCGGATAATTACGGCGGTATTTTTTCGCTTTACGGTGAGCTTTCGGTACCGTCCGCACTTTTATCCGACGGCGGAGCGGCTTCGGAGCTGCTGAGTCTGCCCCGTGAAGTGTTCGCAGGAGATGACGCGGTACTCGGCTGGTGCCACCAGTATTTCAACGAGCCATACAGAAATGAGATAACTGTGGGACTTAAAAAGAGCAAGCGGCTCAGTACCGAGAAAATAGCTCCTGCGACGCAGATCTTCACCCCCGACTGGGTGGTGCGGTACATGGTGGATAACACTCTCGGGAGATATCTTGCGGAGCACGGTCATGCCGTAAATAGCGGAGAACTGAGTTTTCCTGCCGAGCTTAAACAGCACGAAATGATACCGCTTGAAGAGATAAAGCTCATAGACCCCTGCATGGGCAGCGGCAATGTGCTGCTATACGCATTTGATGTGTTTTTTAAGCAGTATATCTCGCTTGGATATGATGCAAAAATTGCTGCGGAAAAAGTGCTGAAATACAACCTTTTCGGACTTGAACTCGACGAACGTGCAAGAGCTGCTGCAGAGACGGCTCTGCGCATAAAAGCTCATAGATACGGCGCAGATGCGCTGCCGCAAGTGTATGACTTTGCTGGAGTAAGTGATACAATAGGCTCGCTCCACTGTGAAAATGACCTTCCTAATGGCAGTGAAAAGGCAGCAATTATTGGTAAGCTTCTCGGGCAGAAATATGCAGTTGTTGTCACTAATCCGCCGTACCTCGGCAAGCCTGCCATGAATGAAAAATTGTCGGGATATGTCAGGAAAAACTTCGGAGATTACGGAGCTGACCTCTTTTCGGCATTTATGGCAAGGTGCATGGATATGGCTGAAAACAGCGGATATCTGGGTTTTCTGACTCCTGCCACATGGCTCTTCTTGCAATCCTACGAAAAGCTTAGAAAACGGATATTTGAAAACTGCTCATTGCAGACGCTTATCCACTTTGAATATTCAGCCTTTGAAGCTGCCACTGTGCCAATATGCTCCTTTACCATAAAAAATACGGCTGAAAGCGGCAGGGGAGTATATCTGCGGCTGACTGACTTCAAGGGCGGCATGGAACAGCAGCGCAAAAAAGCTGAGGAAGCATTGAGCGCAGAGGACTGCGGCTGTCGATTTGAAGCCGATACATCGGACTTTCTGAGGATACCGTCCGCTCCCTGTGCCTACTGGCTGGGACAATGTATGCTAAAGGCTTTCAGCGGAGAACCTCTCGGCAATTCTGTTGATATAAGGGAAGGGCTTATCTCGGGAGATAATGACCGATTTTTGCGGAGATGGTATGAAGTTGATGTAAACAGGATTGCTTTTATGAAAAGTCAGAATAAGCGTTGGTATCTTCTCAACAAGGGCGGCGAGTACAGAAAATGGTACGGCAACCGCGAATTCGTCGTGAACTGGGAGAACGACGGCTATGAGATAAAGCATTTCTGCGATGAAAAGGGGAAACTCCGCTCACGTCCGCAGGGACTCAGCTATAATTTCCGACCTTCCATAAGCTGGTCACAGATAACCAGCGGAGCTTTTTCAGTGCGGTATTATGATGAAAACTTCATGTTCAACGTTGCAGGCTCAAGTGCATTTCCCGAAGAGGAGCATCAGCTGCTTATGCTTCTCGGACTGCTCAACAGCAAGGTAGCCGCAGAGCTTGCAAAAGTGCTCAATCCCACCATAAATATGAATCCGGGAGACGCAGCAAGACTTCCCATGCCCGAAACTGAGATATATGACGCTGATATCGAGGCGATAGTCCGCGAAAACGTGGAAATATCCGCCTCTGACTGGGACAGCTTCGAGACTTCATATGACTTCAGGCGTCACCCTTTGCTGTGAGTGCAGAAAAAGTGTAAATATTTCGCCGCAAAAGTTGATTTATGCGATTTTTTGTGTTATAATAAAATAACCGTATATTGTTGACAGAAGTATAATATTTATATAGATAAGGAGAATACGAATGGCTATTACCGAAGCAGTTGAGAATTACCTTGAAACAATACTGATCCTTTCACAGAAGCAGCCTGATGTCCACGCTATTGACATCTGCTCTTACCTTGGCTATTCCCGCCCCACAGTCTCAATTATCCTCAAAAAGATGAAGGACGAGGGACTTGTTGCCGTTGATGACGATAATCACATCAGACTCACAGACGGCGGAAGGATAGTTGCTGAGCGCATATACGATCGTCATACAGTTCTTACCGAGTTTTTTACATATCTCGGTGTTAAGCGTGATGTTGCAGCTGAAGATGCCTGCAAGGTCGAGCATGACCTGTCGGACGATACCTTTGCCCTTTTGAAAGCACATTACAAAAAGCTTGCCGAAGAGCAGAAATAAGCTATTTTCGGAGGAACTTAATGGGTAAATATGAACAATTCAGGGAGGAAGCTCCCGTATTTGTATACAAGTCATACAGCATAGAGGAAACTGCCGATACTATAGAAGTCAGCTATGAATTCGAGTTCCCGAACTTGGCTAAGTTCACCCCAGGCTGGACTTTCCGTAAGCCTGCGGATATGACGGTAAAGGGCGACCTTACATTCGAGAGGCTGGTCTTTTCGCTTGGTATGGCAGAAGCCGTAAGCTATTGGAAAGCTGCCTGTTCACCTGTGTGCCGCGTAGAGTGCGGCGAGCTTGACAGCGAGCAGATACAGTGGTGGAAGAAGCTGTGGTTCCTCGGACTTGGCGAGCTTTTCTTCGTAAACGGTATCAAAGCCGATTTTGAAAGCTTTGTGGAGATAGTCCCCACAGGAAGCTTTGACAGCTCACTGAAAGAGTCAGAGCGTAAGCCCTCAGGCTGTCTTGTGCCGATAGGAGGCGGAAAGGACTCCGCACTTACACTTGAAACCCTTGTTAATGCAGGTATGAAGTGCAGGTGCTACTCCATAAACAAACGCCGTTCCATAGCCGATACAGTGACTACAGCAGGTCTTTCCGAAGATGCACTGATGATCTCACAGCGTCACTTTGACCGCTCACTTATCGAGCTCAACAACAAGGGCTACATCAACGGTCATACGCCGTTTTCGTCCATAGTTGCCTTTTCTGCTGAGATAACAGCATACCTCAACGGACTTAAATATATCGTCCTTTCCAACGAGTCAAGTGCCAACGAGAGCACAGTTGTAGGTCAGGACGTAAATCATCAGTATTCCAAGAGCTTTGAATTCGAGCAGGATTTCCACAGCTATGAGGAGAAGTATCTCCGCACGGGACAGTACTATTTCAGTTTCCTGCGTCCCCTTGCGGAATTCCAGATAGCTAAGATGTTCGTATCGCATAAGAAGTATCTTCCCGTATTCAGAAGCTGCAACCTGGGAAGCAAGGTTTCTCCCGATATATGGTGCGGAGAGTGCCCGAAATGCCTTTTCGTATGCCTGATACTCTCACCGTTCCTCAGTCTTGGGTCGCTTAATGTCATATTCGGCAGGGATATGCTGAATGATGAGAAAATGAAGGAGTACTTCATCGAGCTTATCGGACAGTCAGAGCATAAGCCTTTTGAGTGCGTAGGAAGTATCGACGAGGTCAATTTGGCTGTTTCACTGGCAATACGCAAACTTGAACAGGAAGGTGAGAAGCTTCCGATGCTGTTTGAGGAATATAAGTCACGGGGACTTTATCACCCAGAGACCATTGATATGCTCAACGAGAAGTGCTGCGGCTCATTCAACGAGCAGAACCTGCTGCCCGAGGAATTCAAAAACATACTGACAAAGGAAATGGAGCGTTTGCTGTGAATAAATTCAGCGAATATATAACAGAATATACTGACGGAAAAAAGATATGCATTCTCGGTTTCGGACGAGAGGGAAAGTCCACATACAAGATACTGGAAAAGTACGGAAAACAGGCTTCTTTGACAATAGCCGACCTCAATCCCGTTGACCGTGAGGCAAACGGACTTCCCGACAGTGTAGAGCTTATCTGCGGTAAGGAATATCAGCAGTGCCTTGACGATTTTGACATGGTGTTCAAAAGTCCCGGAATCGTTCTCGAGAAGCCCCTCAGTGAGCTTAGATGTCAGATAACCTGCGAAACACAGGTGTTCTTTGAGGTCTTTCGTGAAAAGATAGTCGGCATTACAGGTACAAAGGGCAAGAGCACTGTTACTTCGCTCATATATCATGTGCTGAAGGAGTCGGGAGCTGACTGCCGTATCGCAGGAAATATCGGTATCCCCGTATTCGATATCGCTGAGGGTATGTCTCAGGACACTGTTGTGGTCTGTGAGCTTTCCTGCCACCAGCTTGAATATATGACAGTTTCTCCGAGGTATGCAGTATTCCTCAATCTCTATGAGGAGCACCTCGACCACTACGGTACTATGGAGAATTACTACAACGCAAAGAAGAATATTTATCTCCACCAGCATAGTGGTGACCTTCTCTGGATAAACAGCGACATAGCTCCGAGCTGTGATAATACGGAAGTTATCCGCGTTTCAAACTCCGACAGCTGTGCTGATATATACGTTGCTGACGGCGTTGTGAACTATGAAAACGGCAGGAAGTACAATATCCCTGTTGATGATATAAAGCTTCTTGGCGTTCATAATCATTACAACATCGCTATTGCACTTGGTGTTTGCAGTCAGTTCGTGGACGAAGCAGACTTCGACAAGGCTGTACGCACGTTTGATCCGTTGGCTCACCGCCTTGAATATGTGGACACTGTCCGCGGTATACGCTGGTATGACGACTCTATCTCTACAGCCTGCGCAACTGCTATATCTGCATTGCAGAGCGTTCCAAGCGTGGGAACTATACTCATCGGCGGCATGGACAGAGGTATCGACTATACTACCCTTGTGGATTTCCTCGCTGATTTCGATGTCCGTGTCATCTGCATGGAGACTTCTGGCAAGCGCGTATTCGATATGATACAGTCATGCGGAAGCTTTAATAATAAAGACCGCGTACACTATGCAGACCACCTTGAGGACGCAGTAAAGCTTGCTGCGGAGATAACTCCCGAGGGTATGAGCTGTGTAATGTCACCTGCGGCTGCAAGCTACGGCATTTTCAAGAACTTCGAGGAGCGCGGCGACGCTTTCAAAGCACTTGTTGCCCAACTGAGCAAGTAAAAGGGAAACAATCCCTGTAACCTTCCTTATATTAAGAACAGGCGGATATCCGTCTATACACACCAAACGTTTCAGATTTAGTTTCAGAAATAATACACATTTTGTTCACATTATATATCTTATATATTATTATAAGTGTACAAAAAACAGTTCTCCGATCTATCAAACCTTACAAAATCAGCGGCGGCTGTGGAAATAATATTGACATTGTACGCTTGTGGATATATAATACTTGTAAGGGGGCGCATTTTATGTTACGCAATATAGGCAAAAAACTTAAAATAGTGTCAGGAGCAATGTTTTTGATCTCAGTTATTGGCAGCATAATTTCTTCTGTTTGCGCCATAAGCAAACGGAAAGGCTTTTCGCTGGTGTTAACACTTGTCTCATTGTTTTTCAGTTATATTATCTGTTTCGTAATATATGTATTCGGATACTTATATGATTATTTGGCAGAAACGAGCTCCACTTTCTATAATATTGCATCAGCTAACGGAAACAGTTTTCCTGATATTTCCAAAGATAATGAGGACAAAGATGACACAGATGTCTCAGTGTTCTACAGGTGATTATTTAGTTAGTGAGTAGAAAGTAGAGAGTAGTGAGTAGATAGTAGTAGGGCGGATCATTCCGCCCTTTTTATGTTTTTCTATAAGAGGGCAAAAACAGGCTTTTTTCAATTAAAAACCATTGAATATCAAAAAAGATACACCTTGGGTGGAGTTTGTATATATGATATGTAAATATGATCATCGCACAAAAATATTGTCATTTACAGTTATTAAACGGGCGAGCGGAACTCGCCCCTACAGCGCGTTCATGTTAGTTATTGCGTAAGGCTCGGGCTGTCGAGGACGCCAGCCCCTACGATCCTACTCACTACTCACTAATAACTGATAACTATGCACTAACCGCTAAAAAACTTGTCAAATAGGCTTTTATTGCTAAATTTTATGGAAACGCTTGCAATTCACAGCAACCTATGATATAATATTAACGATGGGGTCAAGATCCCCGTAAATGAATTCTCAGGAGGAATTATATCTATGTTAACTTCAGCTACAGAAATGCTCCAGAAAGCAAGAGCAGGCAAATACGCAGTAGGTCAGTTCAATATCAACAACCTTGAGTGGACTAAGGCTATCCTTCAGACAGCTCAGGAGTGCAATTCACCTGTTATCCTCGGTGTTTCAGAGGGTGCTGGTAAGTATATGTGCGGTTTTGAGACTGTTGCAGCTATGGTTGCAGCTATGGACAAGTCTCTCGGAATTACAGTTCCTGTTGCACTTCACCTCGACCACGGCTCATACGGTGCTTGCTACAAGTGCATCAAGGCTGGCTTTACATCAATCATGTTTGACGGTTCACACTTCCCGATCGACGAGAACGTTGCTAAGACAACTGAGCTCGTAAATGCTGCTCACAATCTTGGTCTTTCAATCGAAGCAGAAGTTGGTGCTATCGGTGGTGAAGAAGACGGCGTTATCGGTAAGGGCGAGTGCGCAGATCCTGCTGAGTGCAAGATGATCGCAGACCTCGGTGTTGACTTCCTCGCAGCAGGTATCGGTAATATCCACGGTGTATATCCTGCAAACTGGGAAGGTCTCAGCTTTGAGACTCTCGAAGCTATCAACAAGACAGTAGGTGATATGCCTCTCGTACTCCACGGCGGTACAGGTATCCCTGACGATATGATCACAAAGGCTATCTCTCTTGGTGTTGCTAAGATCAACGTAAACACAGAGTGTCAGCTCGTATTTGCTGAGGCTACAAGAGGATATGTTGAAGCAGGCAAGGACAAGCAGGGCAAGGGCTTTGACCCAAGAAAGCTTCTCGCACCAGGTGTTGAGGCTATCAAGGCTAAAGTTAAGGAGAAGATGGAGCTCTTCGGAAGCGTTAACAAGGCTTGATCATAATAATTCCATAAATATAAAACCTGAGGACTTTGCGTTCTCAGGTTTTTCTTTTTATATAGTATCGCAGAAGGCTGTTATCTCAGCTTTTCTCGGTTCAACGGCTTCCTTGTACTCTATGGAGCAGAGCCCGAGACTGCCGCAGCAGTCTATTTCGAGATGACCGTAGAAGTGCTCTATAGTGCCTATTATTCGCTGGCACTCTTTCATATTCGGACCTGTACGGAGTGCTATGGAATAGCCCTTTTTTCCGCTGCTGAGCTTTGCATGAGGCTCATGTGTATTGCACCACGGAGTGCATCTGTCAATGAAAGCCTTGAACTGAGCAGGAACATCAGCCCAGTAGGAGGGAGCTACAGACACGATGATATCGGCGTTCCCGAACTTATCCATAATTACATCAATGTCGTCGTGCTGAACGCATTTAGCTGTTTTATGGCAGCTCCTGCAGCCTTTGCAAAAGCTGAAATCATAGTCGTCTATGCATATGCTTTCGGCAGTGTATTTTTTTGACAATTCCTCCGTAACTATGCGGACTATCTCCGCAGTTGCGCCGTTTCTTACGGGGCTGCAATTGATGATGAGAGCTTTCATACTGATACCTCCGTTTTATGATAATAAAACAGATTATAGCACAGTATCACGCAAAAGTCAATATGTAAGAGCGATGATTTAGGCGAATGTAGGGAACGCCTTCTCTTGCAAGGCGTTCCCTCTTCAAAAACAGTCCACTGGACTGTTTTTGAATTCACCCTTTGCGATGCGCCTTCGTATTATTTCGCTGTTCTTTAAAAGCTGTGAACAGCGACCAGAGACGCTGTCTCTGGACTCTGCCAAAGGAACACAGTCCCTTTGGAATCCCTTTCATGGGCTCGGCAAATTTATTCGTTAATTCATAATTTGAAAAAGGAATAATACTTCTATATGATAATAAGCTGACATTTTTTAACTTCCCAGTAAAGACAATGGATCAATAAATGCGCCGTTGTGAGTCATTTCGATGTGGATATGCGGAGCAAGTGAGCTTTCGATATCGGCAGAGCCGCCAACAGTTCCTATGACATCACCGCCATTTAGCTTATCGCCCTCCTGCACGGCAAGGTCGGCATTGAGTCCGCAATATTTGGTTGTATATCCGTTTTTGTGGTCGAGGAGGAGAGTTACTCCCCACAGCGCGTCATTCTTCACAGCTGTTACCTCACCGCCTGCTACGGCATAGACCTCTGCACCTACCTCGGCAGCTATATCCACACCGTTGTGAGTCTGCCATGAGCCTGTTGTCTCATTTTTTACAAGCTCGCCGCCGCTGAATGGGTTGATGATATTACTTATATCTGCCACAGGGAGTTTAAGGTCTGTCATGCTCTGTGCGGCAGTTTCATCTGCTTCTGCCTGTACGGGTTCGGCGGGCGGAGCGTCAACGCTTATCTCGGCAGCAGGTATGGTCACTGTGGGAGCATCCGTAAAAATCGGCATTGTGACCACTGAGGTAGTGACTCTGTAAGCAGGAGTCGTGGCTTTTGGTATGTTTGTAACTTGTCTGTCAACGGCTGCTTCATGGACAGCAGGCTTGTTTGTGACAGGTTTCATATCGGCTATTTTGTCACCCTGTTTGTGAGCGAAAAGGCAGGCAGCACCTATCATAACAGCACTTATACCAAGTGCGGCATAGAAGCCCTTAGAGCCTTTTGCGTAATGTTTATCGGTCAGTTCGTTTTTCTTCACACTAACACCTCCGACCATATTATTGACAATTAGTCGGAAAATATACATTTTCATGTTTTAGAACTTAGAGCAGTTGTAGGGGCTGTCTTGCGTAATAGATAACATGAGCGCACTGTAGGGGACGGCGTCCTCGACGTCCCGCAAATTTGAAAAAATAATAAAGGGACGATATAGCATCGTCCCTTTGAGTTTAAAATACAAGTTTTAAATTATCATTGATAGTTCGGATCCTGTGAAGCTTCGGGAGAAAGTGCATTAGGATCGTAAGGCACTGTAGTCTCTGTTGGAACAGCGGCAGGATATTCTGTCCACGGCTGCTGCTGAACAGGCTGAGTCCACGGCTCAGCAGGAGTATCAGTAAGAGGTTCTGTGTATGGCTCGATAACAGTTTCAACAGTAGTTGTGGTAGTCGTAGTAGTGGTAGTTGAGGTAGTAGATGATGTAGTTGTAAGCTCTGGACGTACTTCCTCGGGGAGCTTCTGCTTCGAGGGCTTGACACCGTTAAGACCATAGCACTCCTGATAAGCAAGGAGAAGGTCGCGTATCATATACTTTGAATACTCACCGCTTTCGATAACGCCTGCGAAAGCGACTTCGGGATTGTCAGCAGGAGCAAAGCCGATGAAGAATGAGTTCTGTTCATCGAGGTTACGACCTGTCTGAGGAGTACCTGTCTTTATAGCAACATCGTAGCCTAAGTCTGTAAGAGAGTATCTTGCAGGCATACTTCTTGCAGCGTCCATCATACCGCCGATGATATAGTCATAAAGGTCGGGGGTATTCAGCTCTATCTGCTGAGCAATAGTAGGCTCGGTCTTTTTGATAAGAGTATCTGTGCCGTATTTGTAGTAGCTGTCTACCAGATATGGCTCATATCTTACACCGCGGTTAGCGATAGTATTTGCAACTACAGCCATTTGCAGCGGAGTCATACCACAGTCCTGGTTACCGATACCTGCCTGTATAACGTAACCGATATACCATTCCTGACCGTGCTCGGCAAAGGTCTCCGGGTTACAGAGATAGCCCTCTGCGTCACCTGTTTCGATGCCTGTATGTGAGCCGAGTCCGTAGAGCTTGGCGTACTTTGTGATATTGTCGATACCTAACATTCTTGATACTTCATAGAAGAAGCAGTTACATGATACCTCAATAGCAGGGCGGACAGTGATATTGCCGTGATAGCCTGTACAGGAGTAGTATGTTCCGTAGAAATCATATCCCTGATGACATACAAGGGGAGTGCCGCCTGTGATGACTCCTTCATTCAGACCAGCTGTAGCAGTAATGGTCTTGAAGGTTGAACCCGGACGGTAAAGACCATATGTGCAGCGGTTAACAAGGGGAGTATCCTTAGCCTGCAAAAAGTAGTCATAGTTTTCTGTGTAATCCTTGAGGTTGTAGGTCGGAGCTGTAGCCATTCCTCTTACAGCACCTGTCTTAGCGTCAAGAACGCATATTGCACCGCAGTTGCCTTTGAGTATTGAAGGCTTGGGATTTATAGACGGGAAAGTGTTGGTAAGGAAATTGTCAAGTATATTCTGGAGTTTCAGCTGATAAGCACCGTTTACGGTGAGCTTGACTGTTTCGCCTGATGTGGCATCGGATATAGTCTTTACATCTCTTACCACACCGTCCTTGACAGCTATCTGTTCCTGTCCGTTAAGACCTCTCAGCTCGGTCTCCATAGCGGCTTCGATACCGCTCTTTCCGAGCACATCGTTGTAGCTGTAGCCCTTATTTTTCAGTTCGTCGTATTCCTCAGCGTAGATAGGACCTACAGTACCTATCTCATGGGGGAGGATATCTCCGCGGACTATCTTTCTCTCGGAAGCGTCAACAGCTTCGATGCCGCGGTAGAAGTTGCCAAGCTCTTTAAGGTCAACGACGGTTTTTTCATCGACTCCCTCAGCAAGGAGAAGGTCATTGCTGTAGGAGAAGTCCTTATCTATCATCTGATAGCGCATACCTGCGATGATACGCTTTTCCTCGTCGGTATACTTATCGTCTATCTCGTAATCGGATATGAGCTTGTCGATACAGTTTTCGGCAGTAGCATAAACGTTGAGGTTAAGGTCTGAGATAAGCTCATCTGTCTCTTTTGAGGTGAAAACATAAGGCTTTGTAAAGGATACAGGTATGCTTTCCTTGAATTTATAGCCTCTTTCCTCAAGTGCGCGGTAAATCCCGAGAAGTATCTTATTGCCCTCTTTCAGGTCGGTAGGGAAGAAAGCCATTCTGAGGACAAGGTCTGTTCTGGAGTCGTTTGTAACGATCACATTGCCGTCATAGTCAATTATTTCTCCGCGGGTAGCCTTTACTCCTTTGGCATAGGTAAGAGTACCGGGCTCGTACTGGTTCGGAGCTGCGATATTCTTATCACCTACGACCTGTATTTTCATAAGTCTCAGGGAACTGAGCAGAGCGAGCAGGACTACCAGCAGGATAATGATCATGGATTTTAGGTTTTCTGCAAATCCTTTCAATTAACTGCCTCCTTATAGTTTTGACCGCACAGTTAAAGTGCGGTCCGAAGCATTTCATCTTTTGTTTTCGTTTTGTATATTTGTATTTATAGCTTCTTCGATAGTAAGGTGCTCCTTTGGCATGAGCAGCTTGTTGACAAGCTTTACAAGGAGATACATGAAGAAAGCTGATATTACAGTGTATGCCCAGACTCTAAGGGAAACTCTCACGAATATGCGTCCTACATTTTCGTAATCCCATATTTGGTAGTAGAATTTATAATCCAGCCAGCACTGTATGTATGATACTACAGCAGTTATCATCAGATAATTGATGAAGCGGTTTTTCAGGTAAAGCTCAAAGACAAGATTGGTCAGTATGCAGAAGAATGCAAGTATAACGGCATTATATCCGAAAAGCTTGCCGCAGCATATATCAATGAGGAAACCGCAGAATGCTCCCGTTGCCGCTGAACCGTAGATATTGTTGTTGATAGAGATAGCTATGGCAAGGGGCACAAGGAGTATGGGCTTATAGAGCGTTCCCGAGGTCATTATGATAAAGCTCAGGAAGATAAGCAGGTAATACAGCAGCCAGCGCAGCGTTGTTTTTATGCGCAGGATATGCTGCTGACGGGTAGTTTTAATCCTCATGGGCTTTTCCCTCGTCCTTATCAGCCTTATCCTCTGACTTTTTGTTATCGTCTTCGTCCTCGTCCTCATGGAATTTACCGCTGAAATCGGTTATAACGATGACTGAGGTAAGTCTTGTAACGTCCACACATGGCTGTATATCTGCACATACGGAAAGTCCGTTAGAGTCGAGACCGATATCAAGGATAGTACCGATAGGGTAATCCTTGGGGAAAAGTCCGCTTGTACCTGTAGTAATCATAAGGTCGCCGCGTTTGAGCTTATTCTTTTTCGGAACGTGGATAAGCTTTGTCTGACCGTTCTCAGATGAGAGTATATTGCCCTCGATTATGCCCTGATCGGCATTTGAAGAAGAAGCAACAGCTGCTACGGAAAGGTCGGGAGAAAGGATAGTTCTAACAGTGGAAACGTGCTTTGACACCTCAACTGTTATTCCCACAAGTCCCTCTGCGGTAACAACAGGGCAGTTCACAAGGATACCGTCCTCAGAGCCCTTGTCGATAGTAAAGGACTTGAAAGGATCATTGGTAACATATCCCAGAACGCCGCAGGGCTGAGAAAGCTGATAATCCTCATTCTTTTCCTTTATGGTAACGAATTTGCGGAGCTCTTCGACCTCTGCCTTTATAGCGTCATACTCGGTAAGCTGAGCGTTGAGCTCGCCTATCTGTTTCTTGAGGCGTTCGTTCTCCTCATAGTACTTGTCGGCGTTTGAGAGCTTATCGACAGTATTCTCCATTTTCATGCTTATCCTGTTGGAGGCTGCACGGAAAGGCTTTGTGATCGTATTTATAAAGGAAGCTCCCGAAATGGAATAGCCGCCTCTTGTGACGGCATAGATCATTATACCAATAAGGAAAGCGAGAAAAGCAAGCAGGACCTTACATCTGGTGCTTTTAAAGAATTCACGCATGAAGCTCCTCCTTAATAGTACTTGACGTTTTCGGTGAGAGCGTCCTGATAATCGCTGATATTTTCCAGTATCTTGCCTGTACCCTCTGCAACGCAGTCAAGAGGATACTCTGCGATATAAACGGGCATACCTGTTTCGCGGTTTATGAGCTTGTCCAGACCGCGGAGAAGTGCTCCGCCGCCTGCGAGAGTAATGCCGTGGTCGATTATATCTGCCGAAAGCTCGGGAGGAGTTTCTTCAAGAGTGGACTTTATAGCGTCGATGACTCTTGAAAGAGGCTCAACGAGAGCGTCACGTATCTCGGCAGAAGTAACTGTTATATTCTCAGGGAGACCGTTGAGAAGATTTCTTCCCTTTATCTCCTGAGCTTCTTCCTTCTCACTTGGGAAAGCAGAGCCGATATCCAGCTTGATGTTCTCGGCAGTTCTTTCGCCTATAAGGAGATTATACTTTTTCTTGATATAGTTGATGATAGCTGCATCGAACTCATCGCCTGCACATCTTACAGAGCGTGAAGCAACGATGCCGCCCATTGATATTACAGCGACTTCGCTCGTACCGCCGCCGATATCAACTATCATGCTGCCTGCGGGAGCGTTTGTGGGGAGACCTGCACCGATAGCGGCAGCCATAGGCTCCTCGATAATGAGTACGTTGTTAGCGCCTGCCTTTTTGCAGGACTCACGTACAGCACGTCTTTCAACGGCAGTAACGCCCGAAGGTATACATATGATAACGTTAGCTTTGGTAAAAAGAGTACCCTTTAGGGCTTTTCTTATAAATTCCTGAAGCATTGTGGTAGCTATATCGAAATCGGCGATAACGCCGTCCTTCAGAGGTCTGACAGCAACGATAGAACCGGGAGTACGACCGATGACGTCCTTTGCCTCCTTACCGACATAGCGGCATTTATCCGTTCTTGTATTTACGGCAACTACTGAAGGCTCTCTTATTATTATACCTTTTCCCCTCATATATACGAGGGTATTAGCAGTTCCGAGGTCAATGCCAATATCTTTTGTAAACATTTTGCAGCTCCTTAAAATGCATTAATTCTTGTTATACACATATTATATTATATCACCAATGGGACATATGTACAAGAATTTTCGGCGAGAAAAAGCATTTCCCGACAAATTTAGTGTATTACGGTGACATAACTGTCCGCTGGTGATGAAAAACTGTCGAAAAGGACAACAGCAGATATATTTTTCAGCCTGAGATCACCTTCGGAGCGGTCTTTATGTACGCATATATCGCTGCGATGATACAGATGACCTGTGCAACGCTGATATTTACAGAAAAACCGAAGGTAAGTGAGATAAGATCAGTTGCAAATGTACTCGGAGCGAGTGTGATGCCTCTTGACCAGCCAAGCCATGCAAATGAGCCCGAAGCCGCACTTGCGATTATTCCGCCGAGTATACAGCCGCATATAAGAAGAAGCAGAAAATATAGAGTTTTTTTCATAATAATATCTCCAATCTTTTGTAAAACTTAGTATATATCAGATGCCTGACGAGCCGAAGCCGCCGCTTCCGCGCTCAGTCTCCGAGAGTTCGTCACTGACTTCTATCTCGGGCATTAAGATACGTGTTGGGATCACCTGTGCGATACGCATACCGTGTTCGACCGTGAACGGAGCTTTTCCGTGGTTTATGAGCGGAACGAACCATGCTCCGCGGTAATCGCTGTCAACAACACCGACGCAGTTAGCGAGGGAGACTCCGAATTTTGATGAAAGTCCCGAGCGTGGGTAGATGAGCAGTGCTATATCATCACAGTCAGGCTGTGCAGTGATACCTATGGGTATCATTTTTATCTCTCCTGCTTCGAGAGTAACAGGCTCATCGAGGCAGGCGCAAAGATCAAGACCTGCGCTCCCTGCTGTGGCACGGGAGGGGATAACAGCCTTTGGATCGAGTTTTTTGAAGGTGAGTTTCATATTCAGATACCTCTGTAGTATAGTCCGCGGGTGATGTTTCCCTGCGGCTTTCGCCCTGTGAGAACAGAGCGTATCATATCATCGTCCTCATCTGAGAGATAAGCGACTCCGAATGATATATTGTTCAGCTCGTCTGTTCTGTCGAGCATGGAGAGTCTGTCGGCGTTGAGTATCTCCACATAGTCCTTTGAGCAGGCTACAGTGAGCTCGCGTCCTGTGCGGTCTATGAGCTTCTTTGTGCATTTTCCGCAGCCCACTTCATTCTTTATTGGGCAGTTTCGTGTGAGCATAAGTGGAAGTCTGCCGTATACTGCCGCACCGATCGGCAGAGATGTACACACATTGGCTATCTGCGGCAAGGTAGCTTCTACGGAGAAAATGCAGTCCTCAAGTCCGAGACCGTGAAGGTATTCCGCACTGAATGAGTTGAAAACATTCAGTGTGAAGCTTCCGTGGAGCTTGTATCCCGACTTTCTGCCCATAGCGATATGATCGGGAGTATGGCAGTAAAGCCTGTTCAAGCCCTTGCTTTTCAGCTCTGTGAGTCTGTTTGCGAGTTTTTCCTCATTGACAATGAAGCGCGGAGGAGAAACTATTATCTTTCCTGTATCCACGGCACCGAGAAGTTCATCATTTATCAGCTCTTCGGGGATAATTACATATTCCGAAAGAGGGGCTGCAATGACAGCCTGTTTTACTGTTCGGCAGAAAGCCCTTACAGGAAGCTTTTCTGACATACAGACTGCGGAGCGTTCAGGCTTCTGCGGTAAGTAGTCTGTTATGGTATAAGCAGGTGTATTTGCAGATATAATGCGCTCTGTGAGCTTTTCAGCCACTTCGCGGCGCAGCTCGTTGAGCTTGCCTGCGGGGACTATAAGTCCATCATCTATATCGGCAGTAAGTCTGCCGAAGCTGAATACCGTATCACCAAGCTTTGAAAGCTGCTTTGTGAGCATATCCATATCGGTAGGGCGTTTTATAGCCTGCTGAGGGATATCACCCTCGGCACTCACCGAGATATCGCCGCAGTTCGCGGTGATGCACACAGGTGTGTTATTCTTTATGACTGCATGGAAATCAGCAGTAAAAGCCTTGCGCTCAAAGCGATAAAGCTCGTGTATCTTTGGGATAAGCTCGTGAGCGGAAATAACATCGTCCTTCTCGCGTACTCCGAACATATCCGTTCTCTGCGCGGTATAGTAGCCGTCAGTAAAGCCGCTTCGTGAGAAAACTCCGCGCAGAAGCTTCATATCGGGGGCTTCACCGTCAAGAGAAGCTTTGAGTTCGTGTACTGCCGAAGCTACATATTCGGGGCGTTTCATGCGTCCCTCTATCTTGAATGAGTCAACGCCCATTTCGGCAAGCTCCTGTGCATATGGCAGGAGAGATAGGTCTTTCAGCGACAATACGGCTTTGCTCTTATTTCCCACAGCCGAGAACGGCAGTCTGCAAGCCTGTCCGCAGCAGCCGCGGTTAGCGGAACGCGAACCTATCATGGCGGACATATAGCACTGTCCCGAGACTGACATACACAGCGCACCGTGTACGAATATCTCGGTCTCTATACCCACATTGCAGATGCGTGAAATAGCAGCTTTGTCAAGCTCTCGCGCAGGGACTGCTCTTGTATAGCCCAGCTCACGGAGCAGGGAAGCTCCCTCGGCAGTATGCACCGACATTTGTGTAGAGCCGTGAAGTACGGCATCGGGAACACAGCGGCGTATAAGCTCCGCACAGCCCCAGTCCTGAACGATGAACGCGTCAACTCCGCTTTTTGCAGCGGCTTTGATGTATTCGCAGAACTCTTCGGCTTCTTCATCGGAAATGATAGTATTCACCGCAAGATCCAGCTTTGCACCGTACTTATGGCAGAGCCTTGCGGCTTCGGCTATTTCCTCCGCAGAGAAATTTGCAGCACTGCTTCTGGCGGAAAAACGCTTGCCGCCTATGTATACAGCGTCTGCACCCGATCTGAGAGCAGCCTGTAAAGTCTCCATGCTGCCTGCGGGGGCGAGTATTTCGGCTTTATTCATTAAATGCTGTCACTGAGCTGCTTGAGCTTTACCATATTCTCAAGCTGAACTATCTTTGATTTGAGTACTTCGATCTCCTTCTGTGCAGCGTCACGCTCGATACGTGTTCTGCCTGCCTCGTCAACATATTCCTTAGTCTGGTCGCGGATACTGTCAAGACGCTGATTAGCCTTGTTGAGGTCGTCAAGGAGAGCCATAGCGACCATTATTGAAGCAGCATAGGGTGAAGAACCGCTTGCTGCGGTGATCTCGTTGATCTTTGTTTCAAGTGCTCTTGCAAGAGCAAATACGTAATTAGGTGCTTCTGCGGTCTTTATCTTGTATTCCTTTCCGCAGATGATTACCTTAACTTCATTAAGCATAGTATCGTCCTTTCTGTGGCGTATTTTAAACCAACTTACATTATACACTATTTTTCGCAGAAATGGAAGAGGTTTTTGAAAAATTTTTATTTTAGTGACAAGTTGTCAGTGCGTATTGATAGTGTGAACGTTATTACAGAGCGGGATATTTCTCCATCAATATCGAGCTGTTAAGGGGGGGCAATAATAACTCTCAGCTTATATAAGGGCGAGAATGACACCTATCATAAATACAGCTGATATTATGATATGCGGGATACTTTCCGAAACAGCTTTGCGTATAGGCAGCTGTTTCTTGAAATATCTGTATCCTATTCCGAAAAGAGCAGGGATAAGGATAGCAACAGGGGAAAGCGGTCCCGGTAGTCCCGAGTCCATTGTAATAACAAAAAGCAGAACAGCAATGACTGTAAGGACTATTACTTCGACTGTTTTGGGCGAATAGGCTGAATTCTTTGTTTTTTTCTGATTTTGCGAGCTTGCAAGAGTCAGCATCTCGGAGATCTTTTTCTCGGCTTCTTCTGAACTCAGCCTGCCCTCGGTCAGCTCTGCGGAAAGTGCGGCAACATCAGATTGTAACCTCTCATCTTTTGTTTTTGCACTTTCTTTCTTTTCCTTTGTGCCTGTGAATATGCCTGTGCTCTTTTCCGCGGCTTCCGAGGGTTCTGGAGCTGTCTCGGGCAATTCAAAAGAAGCTGGAGCTTCTTCGGCAGATGAACTGCCGCGCTTTTTCTTTTTGCCTGTACTCTGAGCCCTTGCCTGGGCAAACATTTCCTCGACTTTTGCCGCAGCTTCCTCGGAGCTCATTTTCTGTCCCGAAGAGTTTTCGTCGTCGGACGCAGCTGACTTAAAGGCTGACAGTATGTCGTTAAGATCGTTATTCTGTTGCTTATCCTGCATTGTTATCAACTCTTTTCACTGAACTTTGAATATCCGTTTTCGTATTTTTTGTCACTGTCAAATGAGTCTATCTCTGTCTTTGAAAGATCACCTTTTCCGTCAAAGCGGTAAGATCTGCCGCTTTCGGCTATAATTTCCAGAACGCAGTAGTCCTCATCATCTATGCCCTTGGGATAGTACTTTTCATCGCCCTCATTCCAGAGAAGTTCTCTGTATTCTCTTTCGGAGCGTATCTCAGCTTTTCCGTACAGGCATACGCCCTCGAAGGTCGTATCATCTGAGAAGTACAGGCAGACGTTATTGTTTTTCATCAGGCTCTTTACATGGCTCGAACTTGTATTCGTGGAGATAAGATGTCTGCCCAAGCCCTTGTGCCATACACAGAAAACCTTGCGTATATTCTGTCGGTTTTGTTCGTCGGTGTATCCAATTTCGGCAAATAAAGAACGGTCAATAAGTGCCATTATTTCGTTTAGTGTCATGTTTTTTTACCTCGGAGTTGGTTTAGTTGAGAGTCTGAGATAAATCAGAATTTAGCTTTGCTAAATTTTGATTCAGTTTAGAGTTGAGAGTGTAGAGTTGAGAGTTAATGTGTTCGCTGCGCTCACGTTATTTAAATAGTATCGCCGCAGGCGATACCACAACTCTCAATTCTCAACTCTCAACTTTGCGCTTATGCGCAAAATTCCGATTTATCGTAGTAACGTCTGTCTGAGGGACGTCGAGGACGCCGTCCCCTACAAGCTGACGGCTAACGGCTAAGGGCTCAATAATAACGCTTTAAGCCGATGACTTTGCCGAGAACTTCCACTTCGTCCACGATGATAGGCTCCATAGTATCGTTTTCGGGCTGCAAACGGTAGTGTCCGCGTTCCTTGTAGAAGGTCTTGACAGTAGCCTCCTCACGGCCGATAAAGGCTACTACGATATCGCCGTTTTCAGCGTAATTCACGCGCTGAACGATAACTATATCACCGTCGAGGATACCTGCGTTTATCATGCTCTCGCCGCGTATTTTCAGTGCAAAAAGGTCCTGCGGATCAACTCCCGGAGCTTCAAAGCCGATATATCCCGTGATATCTTCAACAGCTGTGATAGGCTTGCCTGCTGTGACAGTGCCCATAACGGGAACAGAAGTAGTACCACTGTTTGGCAGGCGCAGGGTGCGGTTCAGGTTGCCTGTTTTCTCGATGAGCCCATTGCGGACGAGAGTCTCGATATAACGGTGGGCAGTTGATGTGGACTTGAAGCCCATAGCGTCCATTATCTCTCTTACAGAAGGTGACATACCGTCGCTTAGACGGGATTTGATGTAGTTGAAAACAGCGATTTCCTTATCCTTGAGCATAATCATTCCTCCGAAAGCTTTTTCAGTATCATCTTAGCGATCTTGTAAGCGTCACCGCAGCCGAGAGTTATGACAAGGTCGCCCTCCTCAGCGTGATCGCATACATAGTCGCATATCTGTTCAAAGTTAGCATATTTTCTTTCGTCTGTCCATTCAGCTGTCTCGTCCTGCGGGAACCATATGCAGTTCGGTATCTTTTCTGCAAGGTGACGGGTGAAGATACCGTAGGTGTTTTTTTCGCGGCTTCCCATTATGTCGGTAAGGACTGCGTGGTCGGGTATCTGTAAGACTCTTGCAAAGTCGTCAAGCAGTAGCTTTGTACGTGAGAATGTGAAAGGCTGGAACACAGCCCATACGTGGTTGAAGTTCATCTCCATAGCTGCATTGAGAGTAGCTTCAAGCTCTGTTGGGTGGTGAGCGTAGTCATCGACTACAGTTATGCCCTTTTCAAAGCCGAGCTTCTCGAAACGGCGTTTAGCACCGCGGAAGTCCTCAAGTCCTTTCTGTATGAACTTGAAATCAGTGCCAACATAACGGGCAGCGGCAACTGCTGCAAGTGAGTTGAGGACATTGTGTATTCCTGCAACGTGAAGAGTAACAGTGCCAAGCTTTTCGCCCTTGTACATAGCGTCGTAAGTGGTGAGGAGACCGTTTTCGTGCTTTACATTCTCGGGATAGTAATCGCAGGAGCTGTCCTTGCCGAAGGTGATTATCTCTTTGCCTGTAATGCCTTCAAGTGACTTCATTGAGTTTGCGTCAGAGCCGTTTACGATGATACACTTTGAAGTGTTCTCGTTGAATTTATGGAAAGACTTGATGATATTTTCAAGTGTGCCGAAGTAATCAAGGTGATCGGCGTCGATGTTGAGTATTACGGATATATCGGGGAAGAATTTAAGGAAGTGATCCTCGAATTCGCAGGACTCGCATACCATGATATCGCTTTTGCCTGCAATGCCGCTTCCGCCGATGCAGGGGAGCTTTCCGCCAATATATGCCGAGAGGTCGATGCCTGCTGTGTAAAGTATCTGTGTTATCATTGAGGTGGTCGAGGTCTTGCCGTGAGTACCCGAAACGCAGATAGCGTTGCTGTACCAGCTGGTTACGATACCGAGAAGGTCTGCACGTTCAAGCACAGGGACTCCGCTTGCTCTTGCGGCTACGAGCTCGGGGTTGTCAGCCATGATAGCGGCAGTGTGTACGATAAGGTCAGCACCCTCAATATTTTCTGCTCTCTGACCTATGAAAACGGGAATACCCATTTTTCTTACAGCATCAAGGGTCTCGGTCTCATTATTGTCAGAGCCTGTAAGGTAGTAGCCCTGAGAGTGGAGTATCTGTGCAAGAGGGTACATACCCGAACCGCCTATGCCTATGAAATGAATGTGCTTTTTACCGTTTAAAATATTGGTATCCAAAATGATCACCTTTCTTATATATTATAATAGTATATGCCCGAATAGTATCGGGAGATATAAACAGTCCATTATTTATGATGAACTGATATTTTCTTGTGCTGAAAAACGGAAAATGTTAACAGTATTTGTGATCTCATGATGTTTACAGAGAGGTCAAAACAACGCTGTCACGCGCTTTTCACAAAGTTTTCATCGCTTTGACTTGAAATAATTAGATTTTTTCCTTATAAAAACAAAATTTAGCTTGCATTTTTACAAAATATACGCTATAATAGTTTATAGGTTTACTAACTGCTGCGTAATGTGGGAGATATAAAGAAAATCAGCAGTCAGACCAAGGAGTTCATAGACGTTTAAGGAGGAAAATCTATGGAAATTACAGATGTAAAGGTTAGAAAGATCATGTCTGAGGGCAGACTCAGAGCGGTAGTTTCGGTTACTATCGACGATATGCTCGCAGTGCATGATATCAAGGTGGTACAGGGAGATGAAAGACTCTTCGTGGCAATGCCCAGCAGAAAGGACGAAAACGGAGTATTCCGTGATATCGTTCATCCGATATCAGCTTCCGCAAGAAAGCTTTTTGAGGAAAACGTTATCGAAGCTTACGAAAGACAGCTTGCTATCCTTGAAGCTGAGGAAGCAAACGAAAATGTTGAAGAAGCTGAAGAGGCTTGATCTATGGCACTGTTTAAAGACCTACCGTGAGGTGGGTCTTTTTATATTCCCAGTATACGTGCGGCTTTGAGTATGGTTACCTGTGTTTTGCCGTCACGGATAGTACCGTCCATGACCTGCTTTACGGCTTCCGAAAGAGGTATGCGCTCAACATCGAGAAATTCATCGGGATCAAGGTTCTGGCTGCTGAAAGTCAGTCCCTTTGCAAGGTACATATATGTTACCTCACTGTTGTAAGCAGGAGTAGGCAGCATTTCACCGAGGTAGACGTATTCCGAGCAGGTGTAGCCTGTTTCCTCGAGAAGCTCGCGTCTGCCGCATACGGCGTGATCTTCGCCTTTTTCGAGCTTGCCCGCAGGTACTTCTCTTGTTACTGTCTGAAAAGGATAGCGGAACTGCTTAACAAGGAATATCTCGTTGTTTTCTGTTATTGGTATCACGCATACGCCGCCGTGGTGGTGGAGCACGTCTCTGACAGCAGTCTTGCCGTTTTCAAGCTCTGCGGTGTCGTGAGTGATAGTGAAGATAGGTCCTTCGTATTTAACATCACTGGATATAGTTTTCTCCTGTAAGTGCATAATAATTCCTCCAAGCATATTTTAAGACTTATCAAGTTATAAGCAGATAGATACATTTATTATATCATAAGAGTACTTAAAAAGCAACAGAAAAACGAATATATTTTCGATTTTGCGCTAAAAAGTGGAAAGCGGCAGATCGCTCCGCGCGAGTGTTGCTATTTTTTGAATTATATGTTATAATATAGAGTGCAACTATAAACGAATGAAGGGAACATGAAATGGAAGTTTACCTTGACAATGCAGCTACCACCAAGCCCTGCGCAGAAGCTATAGAGGCTGCTGTGGGAGCTATGACCGATAACTACGGCAATCCGTCGTCGCTGCACCGTGTGGGACTCAATGCGCAGCTCCTCATGGACGGTGCAAGAAAGGCGATCGCCGACTCAATAGGCGTTGAAAGCGGCTGTATAATTTTTACTTCGGGAGCTACCGAGAGCAACAATCTCGCACTCCGCGGAGCTTCGGCTGCTTACGGAAGAAAGCGTAAAAAGATAGTTATATCAGCAGTTGAACACGCTTCCGTGGAGGAGACTGCTGCCGACCTTGAGAAAAAGGGTTTTGATGTGGTGCGTGTTTCGCCTCGTGAGGACGGAAGATACTATGCCGCTGATTTCGTAAATGCCTGCGATGACGATACCTGCCTCATCAGCATGATGTACGTCAATAACGAAACAGGCTATATTATGCCCGTCAAGGAGACTTTCTCCGCAGTAAAGCGGAAATTTCCCGATATCATAACTCATACGGACTGCGTTCAGGCTTACATGAAACTACCTGTTAAAGCAAACGCACTCAGTGCCGATCTCATATCCCTCAGCGGACACAAGATACACGGTGCAAAGGGTGTTGGAGCGATCTACATAAAAAAGGGAGTCCGTGTGCTTCCCGTAGTTACGGGCGGCAAGCAGGAAAAGGGCATACGCTCGGGAACTGAAAGTGTTCCGCTCATTGCGGCATTCGGTGCGGCTGTGAAGAAGCTTGCTCCAACCATATCGGAGCGTTACGAAAAAGTCAGCGGACTTAAAGCCTATCTGCTTGACAAGCTCAGCGGTATAGAAGGTGTTACGGTGAACTCTCCCGAGGACGGTTCGCCATATGTGGTGAATATATCGGCGGTGGGCAAGCGCTCGGAGATAATGCTCCACTTTCTTGAAAGCAGGGAGATATATGTTTCAAGCGGCTCGGCTTGCTCAAAGGGTCAGCAGAGCGGAGTTCTCGGACAGTTCGGCATAAGGGACAAACGTGCGGACAGTGCGCTGCGTATCAGCATGACTGCCGAGACTACCGAGGCGGAGCTTGACAGCTTCTGCGAGGGACTCAGTGAGGGCATGGAAAAGATAAGAGGTTAATATATATTTAAATAGTATAGGAGAAAAATATGAAAGAGTTAATACTTGTAAAATACGGTGAAATGGCACTGAAAGGTCTCAATAAAAAGACCTTTGAGGATATGCTCATAAAGAACATAAAGCGCAGACTGAAGCCACTCGGTCACTTCCAGATGACCAGTGCTCAGTCTACCACATACATAACTCCTCTCGATGATGACATCGACCTCGGTGAAGTTGCCGACAGAGTGGGCAAGATATTCGGTATCGCTACATACTGCCGTGCCTGCGTGTGTGAGAAGGACTTCGATGACATCTGCAATAAGAGCTATGAGTATCTTGAGGACGTACTGAGCTGCGCAAAGACATTCAAGGTCAACGCAAAGCGTTCGGACAAGGCTTTCCCGATGAAGTCACCTGAGATATGCATGGAGCTGGGCGGCAAGCTTCTTGATAAGTTCCCACACCTCACTGTTGATGTTAAAAATCCCGAAGTTACGGTAACTGTGGAGATACGCGACGAGAATGCTTTCGTTCACGCCGAGAACATCAAGGGAGCAGGCGGACTCCCCGTAGGAAGCAGCGGAAAGGCTATGCTTCTTCTTTCGGGCGGTATCGACAGCCCCGTTGCAGGCTATATGATGGCAAAGCGCGGTATCCATATCGCGGCTATACACTATGTAAGCCCTCCCTATACTTCCGACCGAGCACAGCTTAAAGTTGAGCAGCTCTGCCAGAAGCTCACAGACTACTGCGGCGGTATCGCATTCTACTGTGTACCGTTCACAGAGCTTCAGGAGGCTATCAAGGATCACTGTCCCGAGGAGTTCTTTACTATTATAATGAGGAGACTCATGATGGAGATAGCTCAGCGCATCGCGGCAAAGGACAACTGCCTTGCACTTATCACAGGTGAGAGTGTGGGACAGGTTGCAAGTCAGACAATGGCGGCTATGGTTTGCACCGACGCGGTATGCCGCATACCTGTTTTCCGTCCCTGTGTCGGAATGGACAAGACAGAGATAATCGAGATAGCCCGCAAGATAGATACATTTGATACATCAGTACAGCCTTATGAGGACTGCTGTACAGTATTTACCCCTCGTCACCCTAAGGTAAGACCTCAGCTTTCGGATATCGAAAAAGCTCAGAACAGCTTTGATTTTGAGCCGCTCATACAGAAGGCTGTTGAAAATACAGAGATGAAGACCTTCAATTTTGGAGATTGATTTTTTAAGTTTTTCACAAAGTAATCACTTTATTTTTGTGAAATGTTGACTAAAGAGAGCGTGTGAATTTAGTGGTAAGCAGTAAATTTTCTGAATGTAATACCGAAAAACTTGACAAAACAGTTGAAAGTGTTGTAAAATTATTAGAACGGAAGGGTCTGAAGATAGCTACAGCGGAGAGCTGTACGGGCGGACTCCTTTCGGAGCTTATAACATCAGTATCGGGCGCGTCGGCAGTTTTTGAACTGGGGATCTGTACTTATTCGGAGAGAATAAAGACAGAATTTCTTAACGTTCCTGCTGAGGTGATCAAAGATTTCGGAGTCGTAAGTGAACAGACTGCACTTTACATGGTCAGAGGACTAAAGAAAAGTTCGGGTGCAGATGTGTGTGTTTCCGTAACGGGGATCGCAGGTCCATCGGGCGGAACTGCTGAAACACCTGTGGGAACGGTATATGTTGGCTTCGATATCTGCGGCAGACAATTTGTACGGCTGCCCGAGCTTTGGAAGCTCAGTGACATGAGCAGAGAGCATATAAGAAAGTGTACAGCGGCTTTTGCCTTTGACACTATTGAAAAAGTACTGATGGAGGCGGAAACAGACTGATGAGCGATAGATTAAACGACGAAAGCTCAGAAGCTCAGCGCAGAGCTGAGAAGATAAAAGCTATCAGAAGGTCGATACACGGCGAAGCAGAAGTTGCGCCTACGACTTATGACAATAATAAAACATCGGAAAGCGAACGCTCGGAAACTATATCTGATCGTATAATGCGCGCCAAGGAAAAGCACAGCTCAACAGCTGAGGATATCCTTGATGAGCTGGATCAGGCTATAGCTTTTGAAAAGGCTGAAGCTGAGAGAGCAGCTGCCGAAACGGCTGCTGCGGCTGAAAAGTCCGCAGTTGACGCTTCTCCCGATATCTCGGACATCATCAATGAGCTTGAAACACCCGTACAAGAGGAATTGAGCGAGATTGCTGATGAAATTACCGAGGATTTTTCAGAGGTGGATACCGGTATCGCAGCGGAGGTTGAGGACTTCACTGAAACTGTGACTGAAAGTTCGGAAGAAGATACAACGATGGAAGAAACAGCTGCGGCTGTCGAAGAAACGGCTGAGACTTTCACAGAGGCTGAGGCTGATGATACCGAGGATACAATGGTGTTCACTCCTGTTGGTCATAATAATACTGTTGAGGATCAGCTTGCTCCTCTAAAACGGGCTGAGGAGGAGGCTGCACAGCAGCTGAAAAAGACAAGCGAGAGCATTGACGAGCAAAGCTTTCAGAAGAGTACAGTGCCTGACGAGACAGTCAAGCCTGCAAAAAAGAAGAAAAAGAAGAAGAAAAAGACTTTCAAGCAGTGGCTTCGCGGACTGTTCCCCGAAAAAGGCGACAGTGTGCTGGAGTGCGTAAGAAAGATCGTTTTTCTCGGCTCAATAATCGCAATATGTGTCTGCGGATATCTTGTTGGCGATTATTATTACGATCTCTGGTCAAGTAAACACAAGACTTCAGAATTAATGGATATATACGATATCTATAAGGATCGTGAGCCGGATATTGAAGAAGTAACTACTCCCGAGGGAGATAAAAGAAAAAAATATGGCAGTATGCTCGACGGAGCTAAAAAGCTCTGGGACATCAACCATGATATAGTAGGTGTTATCAGTATCCCTGATACACCGCTCAACAACCCTGTTTTACAGGCAGACGATAATTCAAAATATCTGGACAAGAAATATGATCTCACTGATAATATTGCTGGTGAGATATTCATGGACTACAGAAATCACTTCGATGATGTAGGCGAGGACGGATATTTAAGGTATGAAAATTCGCAGAATCTGATCCTTTACGGACATGATATGTACGACGATCAGATGTTTGGCTTTTTAAAATATTATCTCAGGAACGAGGCGTATTACGGAGCACATCCTGTAATTGATCTCAGTTCCAATTATGAGAGATACAAGTATAAGATATTTGCATTTTTTATGCTTGATAACAGTGACGATACAGATACGAGGTTTGACTGCTGGAATACTCTTGACTTTGCTGACGAAAAGGAATTTTACGATTTCGTAAATGAAGCAAAGAGAAGGACGATACGCACAAACGACGTAGATGTTGAGTACGGAGATCAGCTCCTTACACTTTCTACCTGCAGCACCTTCTTCCCCGATGAAAGAGGACGTCTTATAATTCTTGCAAGGCGTGTAAGAGAGGGAGAAGATCCTAAAAAGGGAACTGAACACAGCGAGGCAAATCCTAACATAAAGTGGCCTACATTATATTATTCGATCCATCCGGACGAACATTATGATCCAGATGCCAAATTCGTTCCCTATGGTCCAAAGGGAGGAAAGTGATAAGCAATGAACAAGAACGCTAAAACAATAACAGCCTGCGTAAGCTGCGCTGCGGCTGTTGGACTTGGTGCGTTTGCATTATATTTGAACAAGGACAAAAAATCTGTTCCGACAGTTGACAGTGTTCCCGAGACTGTGACAGAAGCAGCAACGGAGGCGAATGCCGAAAAGCTATCAGCCGATTGGGCAGACAATTATGATTACGTGCCGTCACTTAACGGTGTGTGCGAGAGGACCAAGTCACTGATGCGTCTCAACAAGGACATTATGGGCTGGGTAAAGATCGATGGAACTCAGGTCGATTACCCGTTCTTGAGAGACCCCGGTGAGGTAGCTGCAAACGATCCGTATTACGGACCTGATGAGTGGGTGCCTAATTCCTATTATCTTGAAAAGGATATATTCAGACAGTATTACGACCGCGGAACATTCTATGCGGATTACCGCAACAACTTCGGCGGCGATGAAAGTCAGCAGTCTGATAATCTTGTGATCTACGGACATAACTGGTATGACGGAACTATGATGGGATCGTTGAGAAAATATCGTCCCGATCCCGAATTCTATGAGCAGCACCCCTTTATAGAGGTGAGCTCGAACTATAAGGAATACGAATACGTCGTCTTTGCATATCTCATAACAAGCGGAAGCTATAACGCTACCGATTTCCATTACTGGGATATGGAAGATTTTGATACAGAAGAAGACTTTAAGTTCTACATCGACAACTGCCGTGGCGGACAGCTTCTGGATACAGGTGTCGATGTAAAGTACGGCGACAAGCTGCTGACTCTTTCTACCTGCTACGCTGACTATGATAACTCACGTTTCATAGTTGTGGCAAGAAGACTGAGAGACGGCGAAGTCGCAGGAGACATGACAACTATACAGCACACTGAGGAGTATTTGAAGAAAAAGAAAGAAGAAGCAGAAAAGGCTTCCAAGGAAGAAGCCGAAAAAGCAGCAAATGAAGAAAAGTCTCAGTGAACTGACTTTATAATTTAAAGGAGATTGTTATGAAAATGCAGAAAATGCTTAAACGAGCAGCAGCTGCAGCCTCGGGAGTAATAGTATTCGCGGGGACAACAAGTATGACTACCGCTGAAAGTGCCGAAACTGAAGTGAAAACTTCGGTGACTGCCGAAGAGGTAAGTGATGCAGCAGATGCTGTTACGGAAGCAGCTTCTGAATTAGCTGCGGAGATCGCAGAACCAAAACAGAAGATGCCTGAGGATTGGGAAAAAGCTGATATCAGCGATTATGACTCAAGCCTCACGCTTATAAGCTATGAGCTTGCAACACCTGAAATGGCTAAAGTAGGCGAAGCTGTCGATCCTTATGCAGGCCTTTCCGAGGAAGAGCGCAAGGCTCGTGAGGAAGAAGTGGAAAAGAAGAAGAGTGCTCTGAAAAAGGGAACTCCTACCTTGTCCAAGAACTCTGCAAAGAGCAGGAGCAAAACTCCGACTGCTGTCGAGATAAAAACTTCGGGAGCATTTGTGGGTGATATCCCTGATTCTCAGCCAGGACCTACAATAGACGCTCAGCCGGGACAGTTCGCATTCGTTACATACGGTTGGGGACACGGCGTTGGCATGAGCCAGAACGGTGCTAATTTCTATGCCGCTTATGCGGGCTGGACTTATCAGGATATCCTGTTCCACTATTATCCCGGAACATACCTGATGAATACAGGAATGACAGATGACGAAGAGCTTACTATCGCTCACGAACCCGCAGGTGATACCCTGAAGGTCGTATCCGAGATAGTTAACCGCGAGGTCGGCGGAAGCTTCTCTTACGAAGCTATCAAGGCTCAGGCAGTTGCTGTATATACTTATTTAAAGTATAACGGTGACGATTCAAGAGACCTAAGAGGTAAGCCGAATCCGCCGCAGGTAGTTATTGACGCTTGTCAGGAAGTACTTGGCGAAGCTCTTTATTATGATGATAATTATGCTCTTACAGTATTCTCTGCTTCAAGCGGAGGCTGTTCGGCAAACTGCTATGAAGTATTCTATGCAGACTACCCGTACCTGAGAAGCGTACCGAGCGAGTATGATGCTGCGTTTGATCCGCACTGGGGTACAGTAAAATATATGGACGCCGCAGAGGTGAAGAAGAAGCTGGAAACAGCTTACCACATCACACTTTCCGACGATCCCGACAACTGGATACAGCCTGTATACTCTGAAGAGACAGGTTATGTAACAGATGTAAATATCGACGGACAGACTACTGCAAAGGGCTATCCGTTCTCAATGATGATGGGACTTAAATCATCAAAATTCAATCTTACATATACACATGATTGATAAAAGGCGTAAAACAGCCTGATTAAGAACAAAAGTAATAAGTCTTTGGATATACTAAGTGTTACGGCATTTTATATTCGGAGACTTATTATTTCTTTTTGGGTGATAAAAGGTGAAGCCGAGTGGTGAAAAAATCCTTAAAATTACCCGAAAAGGTGAAAAAAGGTGAAAACAAAACAAAATATTTAACGAATATAAAAACGTTTGTTTCGTTTTAAAGCAACCGTAAGTTAAACTTTAAACAAAATCGACAAAAAATAGCCGATTTTAGGGTTTATACTTGTGAGATATTCCATCTTGAATTTCTACCCAATTAATGATAAAATATGTTTAGGGTGAAAAAAGGTGATTGGATGTGAAATTTTCCAAATTAGGGTGATCTGATCCTAAGAGGTTGTACGAAAGCGAGGCGAAGTTCAAATGGCAGATCTGTTATGTGGTACCTATTACCCAAGTATAGATCAGAAGGGCCGTATGAGCTTCCCGACAAAGCTGCGTGAGATCCTCGGACCTGAGTTTTTTCTCTGTCAGGGACATGATGACTCTTATATCGCCGTATATTCACCTGAGGCATTTCAGGACTATTGTGAGACTCTTAACTCGATCCCGGGCAAGCAGGGTGCTGACATAAGACGTAAGCTCCTTGCAGGTGCTGATAAACAGGTCCCCGATAAACAGGGACGTATCTTTATCACACAGCAGCTCAGAGATCATGCAGGCATCACCGATGAAGTCGTTGTTATCGGTGCAAACAGAAGAGCCGAGATTTGGAACAAGTCCAAGTGGGAAGAATTCAACAATAATATCTCTCAGGAAGAGATCAACAACGTTCTTGCTGATCTTGTCCTCTGATACGAACGTTTTTGTATTCGTTTTCCGAACTTTGTCGGATTAAGGAGAGTTTTGTTTAATGGAATTCAGCCACATACCTGTTATGCTTGAGGAATGTATCGAAGGACTTGACATTCGTCCCGACGGTATCTATGTAGACGGTACCGCAGGCGGTGCTGGTCACTCCTCTGCAATCGCTGCCCGACTGAATGAAAAGGGCAGACTTATCGCTCTTGACAGAGATCCCGACGCAGTTGCTGTTGCAACGGAAAGGCTGTCGGTGTTTCGCAATGCCAGAGTGTTCCACAGGAACTACTCGGAGATAAGGGCGGTCCTCGATGAACTTGATATAGACTATGCCGACGGTATCCTTATGGATCTTGGCGTTTCGTCATTTCAGCTGGACGAGGGAAGCAGAGGCTTCTCTTATCACTCTGATGCTCCGCTCGATATGCGAATGAGCAAGGAGGGTATGAGTGCAGCAGATGTTGTCAATACCTATTCCGAGTCAGAGCTTGCAAGGATAATATTCGAGTACGGAGAAGAAAAATTCTCGCGAAAAATAGCTGCGAATATAATCAGAGCAAGAGAAAATGCTCCTATAGAGACTACATTACAGCTTGCAGATATAATAAGAGAAAGTGTTCCTCAGAAGGCAAGGCGTGATAAAAACCCTTGTAAAAAAACCTTTCAGGCAATAAGGATCGCTGTCAACGGAGAATTCGAGCACCTCGAAAAAGGGCTTGAGGACGCATTCCACAGCCTGAGACCGGGCGGACGGCTCGCAGTTATAACCTTCCATTCCCTTGAAGACAGAATAGTAAAAAAGAAATTTGCGGAATGGTGCAGAGGTTGCATTTGTCCACCTGACTTCCCACAATGTGTATGCGGACACAAGCCGCAGGGAAAACTTGTGAACAGAAAGCCATTAGAGGCTAAAGAAAAGGAACTCGAAAGAAACAACAGAAGCAGAAGCGCAAAGCTCAGAATAATAGAAAGGAGTGCGGAAAGCAATGGCTGAAAACACTGTACGCTATTATAACGACGAAAGCTACGACGATGCCGACTCGGACGAGACAACCGATATGGACGACGCAGTAAAGATGGATACTGAGCAGAAGCCTGAGATACAGATCAGAAAGAACGAAGCTCAAAGCGGTTCGGTCCTTATGATAATATTCGTATCGCTGCTGGCTGCCGCACTGCTTGGCTCGGTTATCTATTCGCTTGACAAGCGGAACACCATGTACAACAAGGTATCCGCTATGAACGAGAAGCTCGATGAAGCCGAAGCCGAAAATGTAAGACTCCAGTCTGAACTTGATAGTAAGATGTCCGCTAAGAATATAGAAGAATATGCGGAAAATGTTCTGAAGATGCAGAAGATAGATTCTACTCAGATAAAGTACATCAAGATACAGACAGGTGATGTCGTGACTATTCCGGAGCAGGAAAAAGGTGTGATAGCGAAAATAAAATCCTTTTTCGATAAATGCGTGGAATATTTCAGAGGGTAAGTCCAATATAAATATAACACAAGGACTGCCTGTATAATTAATGAGCACTATCGGCGATAAAAATATAAAAAGCCGAAGTTATATGTAGAACACGGAGATACAGCGGGTGATCGGAATATCGGAATTGCAGTTCCTGGGCTCTTAGAGAGAAAGAGAGCCCGGGGGCGGCAGTCCCACGCTTGAATAGCGATAAATCCTTCGTCGTATCAAAACAAAAGGACATCCCAAAAAAGAAATAAAGATGTTCACGGGCGGGGCACACAAAAACCCTGCCTTATTTATTTATAGTCGATTTTTCGCGGAAAGGAAGAATTCTGCTGTGATAAATACAAATCCGTCGAACTCTATGCGTTTCAGGTCGAAAATAGTTATGACAGCTGCTTTCAGTCTGCTTTTCGGAGCTGTTGCAGCTAACTTCTTCAAAATATCCGTTCTTAACAACAAGAAGTATCAGGATATGGCAAATGACCAGCATTTCGGTTCGATAAGCATCTCTGCACACAGAGGTACTATATATGATTCAAAGGGCATAACTCTCGCAAAGAGTGCGACTGTATACAAGATCTTCATTGATCCTGCTGCCTTTAAAGAGGACCTTGAAAGTCTTCAGAAGCGCATAAACAAGAGAAATGAAGATAAAGCAAACGGTACATATACTCCTGAGTATGATGAGAACGGTCAGGAGATAAATGTTCTTCCCGAGTCTGCTGAGGAGTTCAAGAACAAGGCAGCCGCTTTTATTGCGCTGAAACTGAATGTAACAGCTGAGAAAGTCAAAACAGCTATGGACGCAGAAGGCAGATACTCTGAGCTCAAGGTCCAGACGGAAAAGGCTGTTGCTGACGAGATACTGGATTATTTCTATGATATGGGCTTTGTTTCCGTAGGAAGTGTCGAGGATACAAAGCGTTACTATCCTCAGAATGACCTTGCTGCCTCTGTAATAGGCTTTACCAGAGGAAACATAGCATACGGTGTAGAGTCATATTACAATAAGTACCTGTCAGGCGTTGACGGAAGAACTGTTTCTGCCAAAGACTCTAACGGTAAGGAGCTTCCCTACAGATACTCCAAGACCTTTGAGCCTAAGGACGGCGATGATGTATACCTTACTATCGACAGAGAAATACAGTATATCCTTGAAAAGCATCTCAAAGAGATGACTGAGGAGCATGATGTAAAGAACAGATCATGTGCTATAATGATGAACCCGAAAACGGGTGCTATACTGGGTATGGCTACATATCCAAGCTTTGATCTTAACGATCCTACCGAGCTTTCAAGCGATATGCTGCTCAAAAGAGTATTATATGATAAAGAGATAGAAAATCCTACAGAAAAGGATATTGAAGAATGTACTCCCGAAGCCCGTGAGCGTCAGTGGAACAACAAGTGTATCAGTGAGCGTTACGAGCCGGGTTCGGTATTCAAAATAATAACAGCTGCCTCTGTAGTTGAAGAAAAAGCTATAGATTTCGATACATGGTCTCATGTTTGCAACGGCGTAGAGTATTTTCAGGACGGCGACCGTAAGCTTCCGATCGCCTGTCATAGTGTAGACACAGGCGGACACGGACCCGTGTCGTTCCAGGAGGCACTTACAAAGTCCTGCAACCCTGCTTTCATGGCTTTGGGTCAGGCTCTCGGCATGGAGAAGTTCCAGTATTACTTCGATGCTTTCGGTTTCAGAGAACCAACAGGCATCGATCTTCCATATGAAGCAAGCGGTGATCTTCCGACTCTTGAAAAAATGATAAATATCGACCTTGCCGAAGCTTCATTCGGACAGTGTGAAACAGTTACACCTTTAGAGCTTATCACCGCTTGCAGTGCAGTCGTAAACGGTGGATATCTGCTTCAGCCCTATGTTGTTGACAAGGTAGTAGATCAGGACGGAAACATCGTTCTGAATAACGAAAGAACTGTAAGAAGACAGGTAATATCGGAAGAGTCCTCGAAAACAATGGCAGATGCACTGAGAAATGTCGTTATAGGCAATATAGAAGGCAACGTTGATATAATGGGCTTTTCAATTGGCGGTAAATCGGGTACTTCACAGCGTTTCAGTGCCATAAAACAGAATGTTGCTCAGGAATACGGCAAGGAAGACGAAAATCTTAATGAATACGGTGCTTCGTATTTATGCTTTACTCCTTCCGATGATCCCGAACTGATACTCCTTGTATTGGCTGATATGCCTGATAAGGCTAACAATCAGTATTACGGAAGCAAATGTGCAGTTCCATGCGCACAGGATATCCTCACAGACGTACTCAGATACCTTGACAAGAGCCCTGAGTATGATGAGACTGAGCTTAAAAACCTTAATGTAAAGGTACCGCTCCTCAAGGGCGCATCTATAGATGATGCAATAAAGACTATACAGGGACTTGGCGGCGGCACCGTAAAATATGAAAAGATAGGCAACGGTATCGAAGTAGTTGAGCAGTCTCCTATAACAGGAACATCTATATCAAAGGACGGCTGTATCTACCTTTATACCGAAAAGGGAAATACCTATGAGCCTGTAACCGTGCCTGATCTTTCGTATTATAGCCCTGAGCTTGCCAACGAGGTGCTTAGCGCACTCGGTCTTAACTATGTTGCGAAGAACTCTCTTGCAACGCAGGAGGGAGCAACGGTCAAGAGTCAGAGCATAGATCCGTATTCAGTTGTAGCTAAAGGTACTACTATAGAACTTGAATTCCAGGCACAGTCGTTCAACGACTGATGATGCCCAAAGAAAAAGACAGGAGGCAGACGAAATGAAATTATGCGATCTTATTGAAAATAACGCCGTGACAGCTATAGGCGATACCGAAATAAGTTCCGTGACCGACGATACACGCAAGGTAACTGAGGGAAGCCTCTTTGTCTGCGTAAAGGGCGGAAGCTTCGACGGTCATACGGCAGCTGCGGAGATGCTGGAAAAGGGCGCGGCGGCTGTTGTGTGCGAACGTGATCTGGGACTTGGCGACAAGCAGATAATCACGGATAATTCCCGTAAGCTTTACGGTCAGATATGTTCGGCATGGTTCGGACACCCCGAGCGAAAAATGAAAATGATAGGCGTTACGGGTACTAACGGTAAGACCACTATAACTAATGTTATCAAGCATATCCTTATGAAAAACGGTCACAAGACAGGTCTTGTGGGAACTATACAGAACGAGATAGGCGATGAAGTGATCCATACCGACAACACTACACCTATGGCATACGATTTCATGCAGCTCCTTGCAAAAATGGCTGATGCAGGCTGCGAGTATGTTGTAATGGAGGTTTCTTCGTTCGGTCTTTGTCAGTACAGGATAGGCTCATCTCACTTTGAAACTGCGGTATTCACAAATCTTACTCAGGATCATCTTGACTATCACAAGGATATGGAGGACTATTATCAGGCAAAGAAAATGCTCTTCGATATCTGTGATACAGCTGTTATAAATGCAGATGATGACTACGGAAAGAGACTTTTCGGTGAAGTCAAGTGCAGAAAACTCAGCTTCAGCGTAAAGGAAAATGCAGACATCTATGCCGACGGCATTAAGATAAAGTCTACAGGTTCAAGCTTCTGGTTCTGCTGCGGCGATAAATCACACCTTATAAAAACAAGAATGCCGGGACTTTTTAATGTTTCAAATATCACAGCTGCTATAGCGGTATGTCTTGAAGCAGGTATCAGCATTGACAATATAATCCCTGCAATTGGGGAATACAACGGTGTAAAGGGACGCTGTGAGGTAATACCTACTGGGCGTGACTTCACAGTTATCTGCGATTACGCACATACTCCCGATGCTATCGAGAATATCCTCAGAAGCGTCAAGGAGTACACCGAAAACGACCTTATATGCCTGTTCGGCTGCGGCGGAAACCGCGATGCGGCAAAGCGTCCGAAAATGGCAAAAGCTGCGGCAAAATACGCCGACAAGCTCATAATAACATCGGATAATCCGCGAAATGAAGAGCCTGAGGCTATCATAAAGGATATACTTGCAGGCATCGAAGGTATGACGGTGAACTATGATGTTGTCACCGACAGACGTGAAGCTATATATCATGCCTTGAAAATTGCTGATAAAGGTGATATAATAGTACTTGCCGGCAAGGGACATGAGGATTATCAGATACTTGCAGGCATGGAGCATATCCACTTTGACGAGCGTGAAGTGGTTGCAGAAGGTCTTAAACTGCTCGATAAATAAAAAACTGGAGTTGTTATTTTAAAATGTCTTTCTGGATAATTAATCTTGTCACAGCACTTCTTTCATTCGTGATAGCAGGAGTTTCGGGTATATTCCTTGTACCTTTCCTGCATAAGATAAAATTCGGTCAGCCCATAAAAACTGTTGACGGACCTAAGTGGCACGCGAAAAAGCAGGGAACTCCCACAATGGGCGGTTTCATGTTCATCATATCCACTGTGCTGACTGCTATTGCAGGCTATTGGATATACAGGTGGAAAGTGGGCATAGATACTACCGATAAAAAGAGCTTTTATCCGTTCTATCTTATGCTGGGCTGTATACTTTTCTCCGCAGCATTCGGTATCATCGGTTTTATCGACGACTACACAAAGGTTGCCAGAAAGAAAAATGACGGTCTTACTCCGTGGCAGAAAATAGCTTTGCAGCTTGTATTCTCTGTAGGCTTTCTTGCAGTGATACACTTCTTCGGTGACGGTGAGACACGTATAGACCTCGGTTTCTGGAAGTCTCCTTCACTGGGAATATTCTATTATATACTTATGATGGCTGTGATAATTTACCTTACAAATGCGGTAAACCTCACAGACGGCGTTGACGGACTTTGCGGCTCTGTTACATTTGTGGCTATGCTCATATTCACAGTATGCTGCACTATCCTCAAAAAAGACGAGATGACCTGCTTCACTATGGCACTTGCAGGCGGCTGTCTCGGATTTTTGCTGTGGAACTTAAATCCTGCAAAATGCTTCATGGGCGATACAGGCTCGATGTTCCTCGGTGCAGCCGTAACAGGTGTGGGACTTATCCTCCACAAGCACCTGCTGCTTATCCTCGTTGCTCTTGTGTATATCCTTGAAGCACTTTCCGTAATGATACAGGTAACCTACTTCAAGTACACCAAGAAGAAATACGGAGAGGGCAGACGTATATTCAAAATGACTCCTATCCACCACCACTTTGAAATGAGCGGATTCAGCGAATACAAGATAGTCATATCTTTTTCACTTTTCGGCATGATTTTCGGAGTATTGGGCATAATTACTCTGCTGGCACTTAACTAACGGCAGCTATAGTCACTACTTTAAGGAGGAAAAATGGCAGCAAGCAAAACTGAAAAGAAAAAGCGCGTTTCGCTCCCGAATGTCTTTTCGGGAGGAAGAAAAGGAGACCTGAGCCTTTCGTTCTTTGCATACGTTATGATACTGCTTGTTGTCGGTATCGTAATGATGTCCTCAGCAAGCTATGCGTGGGCATACAGCGAGCACGGCGGTGATGGTCTTTACTATGCAAAAAAACAGGCGAAAAATGCCATAGTAGGCTTTGTCGCAATGATCTTCTTTATGAAGATGGATTATCATAACTTAAAGAATTTAAAGCTCCCTGTGCTTAAAAAATTCAACATAGCAAGCCTTTTGTATTTCGCGGGAATCATACTTCTCATAGCCGTACTTATTTTCGGTAACGATGAAGGCGGTTCAATGGGCGCAAAACGTTGGATCGACATCGGTCCGCTGAACTTGCAGCCCTCAGAGGTGGCGAAGCTTGCGCTTATCATCTTCTTTGCCTATAATATGGAGCGCGACGGCGATAAGATGAACGACCTCAAAACAGGTATAGTAAAGTACGCTGTTATTCTCGGAGTCTATGTAGTCCTCATAGCCGCTGAGAAGCACATCTCAGGTATCATTCTTATCAGCACTATCGCTATAGCTATGATACTTTGCGGCGGTGTAAACAAAAAGCACTTCCTCGCTTTCGGAGCAGCTGCTCTCGGTCTTGCCATAGCTTATATCTCATGGCAGGCACAGGTACCTGACAGTTACGTAAACGTCAGATTAAGAGCGTGGAGAGATCCCTTTGCAGATAAGCTCGGCGACACATGGCAGAATGCAAACTCCATAATCGCTATCGGTTCAGGCGGACTTTTCGGACTCGGTCTCGGAAACTCACGTCAGAAGTACCTCTATCTCCCTGAGACAAAAAACGACTTCGTTTTCCCTATCGTATGCGAGGAACTCGGTTTCGTGGGAGCACTTGCAATTATAATAGTATTTTTCCTTCTTATTATAGAAGGCTTTTCCATTGCAGTTCGCTGCAAGGACAGATTTGGTATGCTCATCGCTGTTGGTATCACAACACAGATAGGTATACAGACTGTTCTCAACTTAGCGGTTGTAAGCAACCTTATACCTAATACGGGTATCAGCCTTCCGTTCTTCAGCTACGGCGGTACTGCGCTTATTATGCAGCTGGCGGAAATGGGAATAATGCTGAATATATCTCAGCACAGGTATTATCCCGACGAAAAGCCTAAACCGAAAAAGAAGAAAAAAGCTGTCAAAGAAGAACAAGCTGAGTTAAAAGGAGCATGAACATGAGAGTACTCATTGCCTGCGGCGGAACAGGCGGTCATATAAATCCGGGACTTGCAATAGCTGATATAATAAAGAAGAAATATCCCGATACGGAATTCCTCTTTGCAGGAACTCCTAAGGGTATGGAGTCAAAGCTTGTCCCGAAAGCAGGATACAGACTTGAGACAATCAAGGTCGCAGGATTTCAGAGAAAGATATCCCTTGAAAATATCGGAAGAAATGCAAAGGCTGTAGCTTATCTTGTCACCTCGGGCAGGAGGGCAAAGCAGATAATAGAGGGCTTCAAGCCCGATATCGCCATAGGTACAGGCGGTTATGCAGCAGGTCCTGTTATCAGGAAGGCTGCAAGAATGGGCATACCTACGGCTATCCATGAGCAGAATGCTTACCCGGGCGTAACAAACAAGCTTCTTTCCAAGGAAGTGGACTATGTTATGCTCACTGTCAAGGAAGCTCTTAAATTCATGGACAAGAGCAAATTCGAGTACAGCGTTACGGGACTTCCCGTAAGAAGCAATATAAATACAATGAGCCGCGAGGAAGCGCGAAAGAAGCTGGGCATGGACGACAGCTTCACTATCCTTTCATTCGGCGGCAGTCTCGGTGCAGGCTGTATAAACGAGACTATGACAGAAGTCATCAAGTGGCACGTAGGCAAGGGACTTGACATCAATCATATCCACGGCTACGGCGGCATGGGAAAGGATTCTTTCCCACAGGCTATGGAGGCAGCAGGCATACCTCTCAAAAATGACAGACTTCGCATCACCGAGTATATAAATGATATGGACGTTTGTCTTGCTGCGGCTGACCTTGTTATATGCCGTTCGGGTGCGTCCACACTTGCTGAGCTTGAAGCAGCAGGAAAGGCTTCGATACTGATACCCTCGCCTATAGTTGCGGGAAATCATCAGTACCACAATGCAATGGTTCTCGGCAATGCAGGTGCGGCAGTAGTAATCGAGCAGAAGGACGTTACAAATGAGCGCATGATAGCCGAGATAGAAAAGCTTTACGGCGACAGCGCGAAGGTAAAGTCAATGTCCGAAAGTGCTGCAAAGCTCCACCTTGCGGATACAAATGACAGAATACTTGCAGTAGTAGATAAACTCATTGAAAAGAGCAAAAAATGAACACAGGTGAAAAAGTCGAAGTAAACGGCGTAAAGCTCAATGTGTACAGCGAGGGGAGCGGCGATGTTACCATAGTTTTTATGGCGGGCAATGGCGTTACCTGTCCTGTGTTTGAGTATAAGCCGATATATCGCAGAATGTCAAAGAAGTACCGCATTGCTGTCATTGAAAAGGCAGGCTACGGCTTCAGCGACAGTGCGAAAACTCCGAGAACTATCGAAAACCTTGTCAGCGAGGACAGAGAGGCACTTCTCAAAGCAGGTATTGAGCCGCCGTATGTTCTCGCAGCACATTCCTATTCGGGATTTGAGGCTGTATACTGGGCAAATACCTATCCAGATGAAGTTAAGGCTGTACTTAGCATGGACATGGGCATACCGACTATGGCAGTATTGCAGGCTAAAGAAGTTAGCGAGGAAAAACGCTGCGGCATGGTAAAGAAGCAGCAGAAGCTGCTGCAAAAAGTGGCTAAAGGCGGTTTTATCACAAAGCTGTTTAAAAACAAGCTTGAAAATGTTTCGGGACTTCTCAGCGGCAGCGAGCTTAATGACGAGGAAAAGAAGATATACAGGGAAATGTTCTATAAGAACATCGCTAACCCCGAATTTACCGACGAAGCTATGCACATGACAGAAAATGCGCAGAAAGCCGAAAATACAGGCGTTCTGAAATGTCCGTGCTGCTTTTACATAAGTGATATGAAAACTTTGGCAAAAAATGTGTCGTGGAGACAGGTGGGTATGGACTACGCCGAAAAATGCGGCGGAGAGGTACATCTGTCCGATAAAGGGCACATGATGTACGCTTTCATACCCGATGAAATGTCGGAAACATTCAGTGATTTCTTAGATCATAATATTAGCTTAGCTAAATTATGATCTATAATGCTTAATGCTTAATGCGTAATTCGTAATTATTGGTGTCCGCCATTCGGCGGACGGGATCAAAATAATTCTTTGATCTGTCGGCGTAAGCCGACACAATTAATTACGCATTACGAATTATGAATTACGAATTGGATTTAACGGCAAAGCTGTTAAATTATGAGTTGTAACACATTACCGCCCTCAGGCATACAATACAGAAAATGCTGTGAGGTGGTATAATGCAGAAATTCATAATAACGGGCGGCAAAAGCCTGCGCGGAGAGCTTGCCCTGCAGGGAAGCAAAAACAGTTCACTGCCCATAATGGCGGCTGCACTGCTTTGCTGCGGCGAGTGTACGCTGCACAGCTGTCCTAAGCTTACCGATGTGTATGCAGCTTCAAGGATACTGAACTGTGTGGGCTGTCGGTGTACATTCTCGGATAACACGGCTGTGATCAATTCGCAGGTGGTAGATAAGACTCATATATCCGAGGAGCTTATGCGCGAGATGCGCTCTTCCATAATTTTCATGGGTGCTATGCTTGGCAGAGCGGGGGAATGTGTTGTAAGCGTCCCGGGCGGCTGTGAGCTTGGTCCGCGCCCAATTGATATGCACCTTGCGGCACTTAAAAAAATGGGTGTCGATATTGCCGAAAGCGGCGGCAGCATAATCTGCAAGGCTGTAGGCGGCAGAGCAAAGGGTGCAAAGATATCGCTTGCTTTTCCTTCGGTGGGGGCAACGGAAAATATTATCCTTTGCGCAGTTACTGCTGACGGTGAAACAGTGATAAACAATGCTGCCCGTGAGCCTGAGATATGTGATCTCTGCGGATTTCTGAGAAGCTGCGGAGCCGACATAAAGGGCGACGGCGAGAGCAGGATCATAATCAAAGGAAAAAAACAGCTTCACGGCTGTGAATATACAATAATGCCCGACAGGATAGCTGCGGCGACATACCTTTCAATGGTCGCAGCCACACATGGCGAGCTTATACTTACAAATGCCTGCGTCCCCGAAACAGAGCCGTTCCTCTCGGTGCTTGAACAGACGGGGTGCAGCATTTATACATCAGAAAATAAAATATACCTGCGCAGCGGTTCACGCCTGCGCGCTGTAAAGGAAAGGATAAGGACTATGCCTCATCCCGGATTTCCTACAGATGCACAGGCTGTACTCATGGCTGCGCTTGCTGTTGCTGACGGAACGAGTATTTTCGAGGAGAATATCTTCGACTGCCGCTATCGTCACACAGATGCTCTTATAAAAATGGGAGCAGATATACAGGTGCTTGGCAAAGTCGCAGTTGTAAAGGGAGTTGAAAAGCTTCGCGGTGCAAATGTGCAGGCTACCGACCTTCGGGGAGGAGCAGCGATGATAATAGCTGCACTTTGCGGTATGGGGACTTCCGAGATAAGTCGGATCTGTCATATCGACAGAGGATATGAAAAAATTGAAGAAGCCGTAAGACTTCTCGGCGGAGATATGCGTCGGGTCTGAGGCGGAAAGTCTGGAGAAAGTATGAAAGACGTCGAGAAAACAAGTGTCGAGAGAAAGAACAGCCGTAAACGTATCAGACGGCGAAAAAGAATGATGAATGTTTACGGACTTGTTGGACTTCTGCTGGCAATAACCGCAGGAATAACCATAAGCTACACTTTCCTTTTCAATATCAGCGAAATTCGTGTTTCGGGAGAATCCGATATGTATTCCGCTGAGGAGATAGTTGTGGCATCAGGCATAAAAGAGGGAGATAATCTTCTCAGACTCGATCTGAAAAAGAGTGAGCAGAGGATACTTGATGAGCTTCTTTATGTTGAGACTGCAAAGGTGAAAAGAGACTTTCCTTCATCACTGGAGATAACGGTAACAAGGTGTATCCCTGCATTCAATGTACAATACGAAGGCGGAGTGCTCATTGTAAGCAAAAAGGGCAAGATACTTGCCAGCAACGATTTTATCACGGAGGGGCTCCCTGTGATAAGCGGACTCGAGCCGTCACAGCTGACTCCCGGAAAGCCTGTTGCTTCGGAGAATGAGCATAAGAATGAGGCGTTCCACGAGCTTATAAAAACAATGGTATCAATGGGCGATGACAATATATCCATAGTTGATATGAGCGATGAACATTCCATAATCGTTCAGTATAAGAACGATATGATATTCAAAATGGGCAACTGGAACGATGTTGAATACAAGCTCAATCTTGCCAAGAACGTAATGAACGACGATACCGTAAAGGGTAAAAAAGGCTATCTTACAATGATAGGCTCAAATCAGTGCAGCTTCAGAACAAGCGATTCTCCTGCTTCCACACCCGGTATCATAGAGCCGACAACACAGCCTAAAACAGACGAATACGGCAATCCTATAGACGAAATAGGAAGTGGTGAACGAAATCCCGAACAGGAAGCCGACTTTGACCGCATAAACAGTACAACTGCACCGACTCAGCCTGAGCCCGAAACAGAGGCACAGAACCAGTGGACGGATAACGGTTACGACTACAACAGCGGCTATGATGACGGGAGTCAGTGGCAGAACGATAACGGCTACGATAATGGTGGCGGATACAGTGATAACAGCGGAGATTACGGCAATTATGACGGTGCAACACAGCAGTGGTAAGAAATAAAAATGTACAAAATGCTGAAAATATGCTGCTCGTTATTGTTAAATTCGCAGAAATTTAAAAATGTTTTATTTACTCTTGAAAAAAAAGACTCAGTATGCTAAAATATAAAGTGTATTTATAGGTTAATATATAAATTTGATGATTTATAAGGATAATAAATAGTAGGAGGAGTTCAAATGTCAGATTTCAATTATGAGGAAACACTCGAACCCGATGTTAATATAAAGGTCATAGGTGTAGGCGGCGGCGGCGGAAACGCTGTAAACTGCATGGTAGATTCGGGCGTTAATAATATAGAATATATCGCTATCAATACAGATGCAAAGGCTCTCAACAAGTCAAAGGCTACTACAAGAATACCGATCGGTGCTAAGCTCACAAAGGGCAGAGGCGCAGGTAATAAGCCTGAGATCGGTCAGCGCAGTGCTGAAGAGAACCGCGATGAGATCGAGACACACCTCAAGGGTGCTGATATGATCTTCATCACAGCAGGTATGGGCGGCGGAACAGGTACAGGTGCTGCTCCTGTTGTTGCTAAGATCGCTAAGGAAATGGATATCCTTACAGTTGCTGTTGTTACAAAGCCTTTCCTCTTTGAGAGAGAGCAGAAAATGGCACAGGCTGAAAGAGGTATCGCAGAACTTAGAAAGTATGTTGATTCTCTTATCGTTATCCCTAACGAGAGACTTCTCGTAGGTCTTGACAAGCCTCTTACAATGATGCAGAGCTTCGCTCTTTCAGATGACGTTCTCAAGACAGGTGTAAAGAGCATCTCTGATCTTATCGTTGAGGAAGGTTACATCAACCTCGACTTCGCAGACGTTTCTACTATCATGAAGGACGCTGGTTATGCTCACATGGCTATCGGTCACGGTACAGGCAAGGACAAGGCAAGAGATGCAGCAAACGCAGTTATCTCCAGCCCGCTTCTCGAAACATCTATCTCGGGTGCTAAGAGACTCCTTATCAATATCGCAATGTCAGAAGATATCCTTTCATCTGATGTTGATGCAGCTACAAAGATGATCACAGATACAGCTGCTGAGGGTGTTGAGTTCATCTTCGGTACAGCATTCAAGGAAGATATGCAGGATGAGATGACTATTACAGTTATCGCAGCAGGCTTCGATGATGATACAGCTCCTGTTGCTGATGCTCCTATCGAGGAAGCTCCTGAGGAGGAGATAATTCCTATCGACAATCCTCTTATTGACGGCTTTGGCTATGGTGCTCCACAGCAGAGACCTGCACAGCCTTCTTCAAGTCAGGATTATGATCTTGACGATATCTTCAAGATGCTTGGCAACTAATAAAAATATAGGCGGTCCATTCGGACCGCTTTTTTGTTCGTTATATCATCTGTCTGGATACTGATCGTTCCTGCGTTTCCTGTCATGCAGTACTACTATCAATATGATAGCTCCTACTATGACTAAAAACAGGGCTTTTATCACTACACTGCCGATCAATACAGCTGAAATTCCCTTGCCTACATTTATTCCGTGGTCGAGGGTGCATTTAAGAGACTGACCGTCAGCCTTTACATAATAGTTGACAGGCTCGTCTGTTATCTCGGGCTCATACGCTTCCGTGACCATAAGCACATTTCCTTTTTCGTCGCAGTATGCTACTTTCAAGCTGCCGTAATAGCTGCTTATCTCGGTGTTCTTGGCTTTTTTTGTGCCGAGCAATATGGTTACAGGTCTGTATTCTCCATCGGAAGTCGTGTATTCCGTTGCAAGAGCTCTTCTAAACATAAGGCTGGTATAGCCGTCGTCATATTTTGCAAGTCCGCAGTCCTTATCAAGCTCTATAGTACGTTCTTTAACATTGATATTCCTGGTGTTGTAGCCAACATATCCTTCATTTGTCTCTTCTTCGGAATATTTTATATTCACACTTGAACATGGACTTTCACCGTCTTTGCCGATGCCGTATATGTCACCCTCTGTATTTTTAAACAGTATGTCCGCAAAAACTGTCCCTTCGGGAGCGTTTTTGTACTCTATAATAAACGAATAGTCGTTATTCGCCCATGCATAAGCGTTCGTGCTTCCGAATACACACATTGTTACAGTAAATAGTACGGCTATAAATGATTTTATAAAAGCTTTCATTATTATTACTACCTTTCAGCCTTTATTGGCTTATTATCTTGTTTGACCTAATTATATCACCGATAGGACAGTAATTCAATAAACATACTTGTATTTTAAATATATTGTAAAAACTTCGTAATAAAGACGGATATTCTTTGACCATCTTTTAATAATTTTTTTCACTGCATTTGAGTGCAGATAGTGAATACTTCGATATATAGCCATGTCAAACAGATTTTGCAGAGAAAAAATGCTCCTGCAAAGCAGATTTGGTTGATATGTATCACGCATAATGCTATGATGAGTTCGGACAAGGGGAGTACCCTTGCGAAAGGAGTGAAATGTTATGGAACTGCATGAGAGAATAAAAAAGCTGAGGAACGAAAAAGGCTGGTCACAGGAGATGCTGGCAGAACGCGCGTATGTCAGCCGTCAGACTGTATCCAACTGGGAGACCGACAAGTGCTATCCCGATGTCCGCAGCCTCATTATACTTGCAGATATCTTCGGCGTTTCGCTCGATGAGCTTATCAAAGGAGATGTTGATACCATGAAAGAGACTATTACAAAGAACGACGGAAAGATGCTGAAAAAGCTTGAATATCTGGCACTTTTTGAAATGCTCGTGCTGATGTTCGGTGTGACGCTGCTTGTTGACTGGGGAGGTGAGATCGGGCGGCTTATTGGACTTTTCTTAGCAGGAGCACTGACGGCAGCCATATTTATGACATTCCATAAAATGGAGCAGATCAAGAAGGACAACGATGTTCAGACATATCGTGAGGTAATAGCTTTTATGAAAGGCGAGTCGCTTGACGATATTGAAAAGGCAAAAGAACTTGAAAAGCGCGGTGCTGAAAAGAAAAAGATACTGATATTCTTGATTTGCTATGTTTTGAGTGGAGCAATTCTTGCGCTTATCTGTCATTATTTGCTGTAAAAGCATAGTGCGTAACAGGCTTCTGCTCTGAAATTATATGTCATTTTCAGGGCGGAAGCCTAATTTTATGTCAAAATTGTATTTCTTTATCATTTTATATTTTTTAATTGTAAATAAATATATATTTATTACCGTTAAAGTTAAAAAGAATGACTGTAAAATGTACAGATGGTATATTTTGAGTGCTTTTTATAGTAAAGTGCACTAAAATCAATCCAAAATTTCTACATTTCAATAGTTGAAATAATATAGGCAATATGTTATAATTTATGTAAGGCATAAATCGGCAGAACCTGTATTCTTATACTGTGAAGGCTTATTTATATGCAATATCACCAATGAGAAGAGCTTCACTGTGTCAGAGTGCGGGTTTTTGTTCCTTAAATTTTTAACCTCGTTCTTAACGAGGGGAATGGAGTGTACCATGAGCGAACCAACACCAACAGTATTAAGAGAAACCAAAATAGGTCAAAAAGGCTTTGTGAAAGAGGACGTTATCACATATCTTGACGAACTCAATTCAAAGATAGTTGCCCTTGAGGAAGAAAATAAAGCTTTAAAGGAGAATGGACCTGCAACCAATTCTGACGAGCTGAAAAAGGCTTTATCTCAGGTCGAGAACCTTCAGGAGAAGCTCAATACCTCCAACAATGCTCTCAGAACCGCTAAAAGAGAAAACGAAGAACTTCAGAAAACTATAGCTGAACTCAAGGCTGCCGGCGGCGGACAGGCATCTGTTGCTGCTCTCGAGGCTGCTAAGAAGGAAATAGAAACACTTAAGGGACAGCTCAAGGCTGCTGAGCAGAAGGCTGCAGCAGGCGGAAACGCTTCACAGGCTAATGCACAGACAACAGCTGCACTTGAAGCTGCTAAGAAGGAAATAGAAGATCTCAGAAATCGTCTCAAGGCTGCAGAGCAGAAGGCTGCTTCTACAGGTGCAGCTGCTGCAACAGGTGCTGCTGCTGACGGTGAGATAGCTAAGCTCAAGCAGGAGATCACTAAGCTCTCTGAGGATATCAATGCTAAGAACAAGGAGCTTTCAGAGAAAAACGGAAAGCTTGCTGACCTTGATAAGAAGGACGCTGAGATCAAGTCTCTCAATGACGAGATCGCTAAGCTCAAGGAAGAGGGAAGCAATCCTATCGCTATGATGGGCGCAATGTTCGCAGAAGCTCAGAAGAACGTTAACCAGATCCAGAATCAGGCTAAGATCGACGCTGAGAACGTTACTAAGGAAGCTAATGACAAGGCTGCTCAGATACTTGATGATGCAAATATCGAGGCTGAAAAGGCTGTTGCAGTTGCAAATGCTGCTGCTGAGACTTGCATCAAGGAAGCTAACGATCAGGCAAGAAATACTATAAATGAGGCTAATGCACACGCTGATAAGGTAAATTCAATGTCCAAGACTGTACGCGAGATGCTCCTTACAGAGATTGAGAGCGTAAACAGCAAGTTTGCTGATATCAAGTCTGTACTCAATAACCTTACAGGTCAGTGCACAAGCAGAATGGGCGAGGCTCAGAACCTTATCGGTGAAGCTCGCAAGACTGTTGATACTGCAAAGTCTGACGAGAATACTATAAAGAAGGCAGAAGCTCCAAAGGCTGAATTCTCACCTTCAAAGGCTCCGAGAGCTGACCTTTCAGATCTCCCTTCTGCTAAGACAGGCGATAAGAAGAGCGATCCATTCGCTAACGTAGGCGGTTTCAATAAGGATAATAACAACAAGAATAACAATAATAACTTCAATAACAATAATAATAACAATAATAAGCCTGCACAGGCACCTGCTCAGAACCAGCAGCAGAACAAGCCTGCACAGGGCAACAAGAGCGCAAGCTTCAACTTTGATATGGCAGAGCTTTTAAAGGCTGCTGAAGAGGAAGCTGCTAAGGATCCTGAGAACTAATATGACGAATTACCGATCTCCCTTCGGAGCGATCCGAGGGGAGTCGGCAATAATACACTTGTATGGAAAATGCAGATTGTTGGGTGGATATCTTGCTTGATTTGGATTTCAATTTAAACGAACTGAACAGCAAACCTGATGAGGAACTTGCCGTTCTTGGAAAGACCGATAAAACAGCAGCAGCTGTCCTTATATCACGCTATTCCAGACTTATTTTTATTAAATCGGAGATATATGCTACTGCCGAAACTGACAGCGATGACCTGCATCAGGAAGGTATGCTGAGTCTCCTTAAAGCTATCGAGGCATTTGATCCTAAAAAGGGAGTAAAGTTCTGCACATTTGCTGAGGTATGCATCGTTAATCGCATGAGGACTCTTTCAAAAAGATCGGTGAAGAATACATCTTTTGCAGAGCGTATCGATGACGATGAGGCAGCAGATGTACTGTCTGTTGATGAAACTCCAGAAAGTATCTATTTTTATAAAGAATTTTTTTCTGAGCTCTGGAAAAACATCTGCTCGGTGCTGTCATTGACAGAGCTTAATGTTCTTACTCTGTGCGTACAGGGATTAAGCTATAAGAGTGCAGCTGAAAAGCTCGGTATTACCGAAAAAGCTGTTGACAATGCCATGCAGCGTGCAAGAAAAAAGATACGTGCTGTCATGCACGACATAAATTGAATATGACCGTGTAGCTCAAGCCAGAGAGCGTTGTTTTACAAAGATGTGGGTGGAAGTCCAACCGTGGTCGAAGAAATAATTAAGCGAGGTATTTAAGATGTACGAAGACAAGACATTAGTTTGCAAAGAGTGCGGTCAGGAGTTTATTTTCTCCGCAGGTGAACAGGAATTTTACGCAGAGAAAGGCTTCGTAAATGAGCCACAGAGATGCAAATCATGTCGTGATGCAAGAAAGAACGCAGGCAAGGCTGAGCGCGTTATGTACACAGCAACTTGCGCTTCATGCGGCGGCGAAGCAAAAGTTCCTTTTGAGCCAAAGGAAGGAAGAGCTGTTTATTGCAGCGAGTGCTTTGCAAAGATGAACGAAGCATAATTGATAAGACCGAAAGCACAGTCGGAAACGGCTGTGCTTGGTTTTGTTTATGCGTACTGCCGTGCAGTGCGCTATTTTTGAGTTTATGAGGTGCAGAAATGCTTGATAACAGACTGAAAAAAATTGCAGAGCTTGTCAGCGGCGAGGGCATCGCCGTAGATGTCGGTACAGACCACGCATACCTCGCGGCTGAACTGGTAAAGAGCGGAAAGTGCAGCAAGGTCATCGCTTCCGATGTTAAGGAAGGACCGCTTGAAGCTGCGCGTAATACTGTAGAAAAGTACGGAGTAAAGGACAGCGTTGAGCTTGTGCTCTCCGACGGACTTGACAATGTTGACCTTAACGGTGTGTCCGATATCATTATTGCAGGCATGGGCGGCGAGACTATCGCTGAGATAATCGGTAATTCCACAGCAGATAAGCCTGAAAATGTCAGATTTATACTACAGCCAATGACAAAAGTAGAGCTTCTTCGCAAAAAGCTCTATGAATATCAGTATGAGATAACAGGGGAATATGCCGTAGAGGATAAGGATAAGATATATGTTATTATAACTGCGGAAAGGTCAGCTGACTGGAAGCAGCTTACGGAGAGCGATGCTTTGTACGGCTTTTTTGACGATAACGATGAGATGGGAAAGAAATACCGCAGCCGCGAAAAGGCGAGGCTTGAAAAGATAAGTGCTTCGCTGAAAAATGCAGGCGATAAAAACGGCAGTCAACATTATGCGGCTCTGGCGCAAAAAATGGAAGGCGGAGCTGACATTACCGAGATATCGGATATATACAGTTTCCTCAACAGCCTTTACCCCTTCGGTTTGCAGGAAAAATGGGACAATTCGGGGCTTCTGGTGGAAAATTACGATATGAAGTGCAGCAAGGTAATGCTTTCCCTTGATATTACCAACAAGGTAATAGATGAAGCCTTTGAGAAGGGGGCTGAGCTCGTAATCTCTCACCACCCCGTTATATTTGAGCCACGAAAGAGAATAACTCGGAATGATCCCGTGTTCAGGCTTATCGAGCGTGAGATAGCGGCTATCTGTATGCATACCAATCTTGACATAGCAAAGGGCGGTACTAATGGCGTTATACTGAGCAAGCTCAGTGAGAAATTCGGAACTGTTGGCGATCCTGAGCTCTTTGAGGAGCTTGGCGGCGAGAACAGTCTCGGCTGGATAATAACTCTTGAACAGGAAGTATCTGCAAAGCAGCTCGCAGAAGTGTGTAAGGAGGTATTCGGCTGTGAGTTCGTTCGTCTCAGCAAAAGAACCGGTGAAATAAAGCGTATTGCTTTTTGCTCGGGTTCGGGCGGCTCTATGCTGGGAGAAGCTTTGGAAAAGGGCTGCGATGCCCTGATAACAGGTGATGTGAAGCACGACGTATGGATAGACGCAAACAACAGTAATATAGCAGTCCTTGACTGCGGTCACTTCCACACGGAAAATATCGTTTTATGGGAGCTCCGCCGCGTACTGGAGGAAAAATTCCCACAGCTCGATATTGAGATCGCAGCAGCTTCTGTGGACCCCTGCGAGTACGTCTGAGGTGAGAATATGAGTATATTCATATGTCCCGTGTGCGGAAAAAAGCTTGATTTTTCGAGAAATTCCTACGTATGCGATAAGGGACACAGCTTTGACAGGGCAAGGAGCGGCTATGTAAATCTGCTGCTCTCGAAGCATATGGGTAAGACAGTCCACGGTGACAATAAGCTCATGGTGCAGGCGAGGCGAGATTTTCTGAATAAGGGATACTATTCGCCACTTTGTGATGCACTGTGTGAAGCTGTATGTGATAACCTCAAAGGCTCGGTCATAATTGATGCAGGCTGCGGTGAGGGCTATTACACAGCAGCAATAATTGATAAGCTGAAAGATAAGGGCGTTGAACCGTTGATTTGCGGTATTGATATCTCAAAAACCGCGGTCGAGTACTGTTCAAAGCGCATCAAGTCGGCAGAACTTGCAGTCGCAAGCGTTTTTCACATACCTGTCGCAGACAGCTCATGCGATATGCTGGTAACATTATTTGCGCCGTACTGCGGCGAGGAGTTTCAGAGAGTCCTCAGAAAAGGCGGCATAATGATAATGGCTATACCCTCAGAGGAGCATCTTTGGGAGCTTAAACAGGCTATATATGATACGCCGTATAAAAACGAAGTCAAGCCCTATGAGCTTGAAGGATTCGAGCTTGTGAGCCGTAAGCGTGTGACCTATGAGATGCATCTTGACAGTCAGGAGGATATAAACGCACTGTTTTCCATGACTCCCTATTACTACAGGACAGGACGTGAGCAGCAGGAAAGGCTGTCACAGATAAACCAATTAACAACAAAAGCAGATTTCGAGTTGCTTGTCTATCGCAATATCTGATAGATTATGACTCGCAATAAATGCTGCTGAATTTACATAACACTATCAACGCTCATAGCTGAGTCAGTTGAAAGCAGTGGAACTGCACATAAAAAATAGCAAAGGAATGATCTTATGGCTCTTGACGGAGCTTTCTTATATGCAGTCAGAAACGAACTTTTGCCACTTATCGGCGGAAGAGTCGAAAAGATACATCAGCCCTCCCGTGAGGAGGTCATAATTTCCATACGTACCAGAAGCGGCAGCAAAAAGCTGTATATTTCCTCAAATGCAGGAAGTGCGAGGGTGCATATAACTGAAAATACTGTGGATAATCCCCAGACTCCGCCAATGTTCTGTATGCTTCTTAGGAAGCGTCTCGGCAGCGGTAAGCTCATTGATATCAGGCAGGACGGACTGGAAAGAATACTCTTTTTTGACTTCGAGTGCGTCAACGAGCTTGGCGATGTAGTCACAGTGACGCTTGCCTGCGAGATCATGGGACGCTGTTCAAACCTTGTCATCATCAGCCATGAGGGCAAGGTCATCGACAGTATCAAGCGAGTTGACGAGGATATGTCCCGTGAGAGACTTGTGCTTCCGGGAATGAAGTACACTATGCCGCCCCGTGATGACAGGTTGAATTTCCTTACAGCCGAGCCCGAGGAGATAGTTTCGCGGCTGCGGAGTACCGAGCCAAAGGAGCTTTCAAAGGCTCTTATCCGCATATTCGAGGGCATATCGCCTATACTCGCCCGTGAGTGGGCATTCTTTGCAGGCAGGGGAGCGCATCTCGAAAGCGATACCATAGACGGCGACCAACTTGACAGGCTTCTTTTCGTCATAAAGCGTACAAAGGGACAGCTTGAGAACGGCGAGTGCTGCTTCTCGGTGGCAAGCGACAAGGAAGGACAGCTGAAGGATTTCTCGTTTATCCGCCTTTCACAGTTCGGAACGCTTATGTACACAAAGGAAATACCCACAGCCTCGGAGCTGCTGGACTATTTCTACTCCGAGCGCGACAGGGCAGCGCGTACAAAACAGCGCGCAAATGATCTTTTCAAGCTGCTGATGAATTTGACTGACCGTACTTCAAGGCGTATCGCTGCCCAGCGTGAGGAACTCGACGCCTGCGCTGACAAAGAACACGCAAAGCTCTGCGGCGACCTTATCTCGGCTAATATGTATCGTATTCAAAAAGGCGACAGCAGTGCAACTGTGGAGAATTTCTACGATGAGAGCTGTCCGCAGATGACCATAGAGCTTGATGTGAGGAAAACTCCTGCACAGAATGCTCAGCATTACTACAACGAATACAAGAAATCAGTTACTGCCGAGGAAAAGCTGGCAGTGCAGATACAAAAGGGCGAGGAAGAGCTTCAGTACCTTGAAAGCGTGTTCGACTCGCTTACAAGAGCGACCTCTGAAAACGATATCATACAGCTTCGACTTGAGCTGCGTGAGCAGGGCTATGTCCGCTATGCAGGCGGAAAAGCCAAGCCGCCAAAGGCTCTGCCGCCTGTGGAATACAAGTCCAGCGATGGTTTTACCATACTTGTGGGACGCAACAACAAGCAGAATGACCAGCTCAGTCTGAAATTTGCGGAAAAGTCCGACATATGGCTGCATACACAGCTTATTACGGGCTCTCATGTGCTTATACTCACTGACGGAGCAACTCCCCCAGACAAGACCATTGAGGAGGCTGCCATAATAGCGGCAGTAAACAGCAGCGGCAGAAATTCGGGACTTGTTCCCGTTGACTACTGTCTTGCCAAGTTCGTTAAGAAGCCTGCCGGAGCTAAGCCCGGAAAGGTAATATTCACCAACTACAAGACCGCATTTGTTAAGCCCGACGCAGAGCTTGAACAGAGTCTGAGGGTATGAGCATGAACAAGAGACTTGATGCGGAGTTTTTCCACCGTGATGCACTTGATGTAGCTCCCGACCTTGTGGGGAAGATACTGGTTCACAGACTTCCCGACGGCACTGAGCTCCGAGAGCGTATCGCTGAGATGGAGGCTTACCGCGGCGAAGAGGACAAGGGCTGCCATGCGGCAAAGGGGCGAACAAAGCGTACCGAGCTGCTGTACGGTGAGAGCGGTGTCATTTATGTGTATCTCTGCTACGGTATGCACTGGCTCATGAATGTCATAACAGGCGAAAAGGACCAGCCGCAGGGCGTACTTCTCCGTGCAGGGGAGCGTTTTGACGGACCTGCAAAGCTTACCAAAAAAATGCAAATAGACGGCAGCTTCAACGGTGTGCTGCTCAAAGGCAATGAAGAGATATGGTTCGAGGACGACGGATACAGACCCGAGATAAGGACTGCGCCCCGTGTGGGCATAGATTACGCAGGCGACTACTGGAAGGATATTGAATGGCGGTTCATCGCTGACGGGAAGTGATAATGTGAATATACGCTGTACAGGCTGGAACTCCATATATAAAAGCGGAACTGTGATGAAAAAGCAGGCTGACGGTGAGTATATGCTCATGCTCATTAGGAGCAGAAGCCGTGTAGTTATTGACGGAGCGGATATGCACCTTCCTGCAAATACACTTCTTCTGTGCAGCGGTGAGCGCACTCTGGAATGTTCGGCAGATGAATGTGCTGTGGTATGTGACTGGATATGCTTTGAGGCAGGAGACGAGAAAGATTTTCTGGACTCTCTTGAACTTGACTTTGACCGTCCTGTAAGGTTTGCGGATACAGAGTTCATATGCGGACTTATGCGGAATATTTCCGAGGAGTATTATTCTATCGGTGCAAGAAGGCTGAAAATGCTTGACAGTCTCATGAGGATACTGCTCGTAAAGATAAGCGATGCGGGAGTTCACAGAGATATGACTGTGCAGACTTCCGAGCCTCATTACGGGCTGCTCATAGAGCTGAGAGAAAAAATATACCGCAATCCTCAGATGAAATGGAACGTTGATACAATGGCAGCGTATGTAAATATGTCGAGATCCTATTTCCAGCACCTTTACCGCGAGACATTCGGTGTGTCCTGCATAGCCGATGTTATCAGCGGAAAGATCGAAAAAGCCAAGGAGATACTCAGCGAGACTGGCTGTACCGTATCACAGGTGGCAGCCATGTGCGGCTATGACAATGAGGAGCACTTTATGAGACAGTTCAAGAAAACTGTTGGAGTGACTCCGACAAAGTACAGAAAGCAGCTTTGATGTTAAAAAATAGTTCACAATTAACAAAGATTATTAACAGTAATGTGCGGCTAAACAACGAAATAACGGCATTTATGTCAATTATTGCGGACTATTGTTCAATTGTTGCTGTTTTTATATACAAAAGGGGTGATTTAACTTAAAAATGCAATACGCCTATGGCAAAATAATGGTATATTTCAACAATAATAAACAAAATATTGTTATTTGGCTGCAAGGCAATTCTTATAACCAAAATAAAAATTCATTGTATGGTGATCGCAAAGGACGTATTACAGGCGAAAAACAGCTTTTATTCTCCTTTTGTGGAATAGAGATGAAGATTTGGTGAATTAGTGGCAAACTTAAGACTATTTTAAGGAACGGCTACTATAATGTAATCAAATGATACGAAAGGAGTGTGAGACTCCATGCGGAGGTATCCGTTATGGAGGCAGTTATGGCAATCAATACATTTGCTCGAAAAGAAATTAAATTTCTCCTTAATATGGATCAGTATCACGGACTGATGGAGGTCATATCGGAGTATATGAATCCTGATGATTACTGTATAGGCGGTAAGGAGTACGGTATCTACAATATCTACTATGATACTCCGGACGATTATCTTATAAGAGAGTCCCTCTCAAAGCCTTATTACAAGGAAAAGATCAGACTTCGCAGCTACTATTCGCCTGCAAAGCCCGATGACAAGGTATTCCTTGAAATAAAGAAAAAGATCGGCGGTATTGTTACAAAGAGAAGAGTGTCAATGACTCTTGCAGATTCAGATGCGTATTTCGCTGACAGAACAAAGCCTGCATTCGATAAGTACATAACAGAGCAGGTCTTCAGAGAGCTTGATGTGTTCCTTGACAATTACCCCATCGCACCAAAGCAGTACATCAGTTATCAGCGCGAGGCTTTCTTCGGAAAGCACGATCACGATTTCCGTCTTACATTTGACAGAAAGATAACTGAGCGTCGCTATGATCTCGGATTGAACTATGAGAGCTACGGCAATTATATAATCGGCGCAGACCAGAGACTTATGGAAGTTAAGGTCTCAAACGCTATTCCTGACTGGCTGGTAGGCAAGATGTCTGAACTGGGCATATTCAAGACCAGCTTCTCAAAGTACGGCAGAGCATACCAGAATTTTGTTAAGACTCAGATCGAGGGTGCTCAGCAGACAACAGGAAGAAGGATCTATATATCAGGCATCTCAATGGTTAATAATAACGTAATTATGAACAGGAGCGTATAATTTATGTTTGAACACGGTTTTTTCGGAAATGTACTTTCAAAGTACTATGAGTCGAGTGATTCGGTTTTAGGCACAAGCACTTCATTGGTACCTATTAAAGCGGGAGAGTTTTTCCTCTGCGTTGGCGCAGCTCTTGTGATAGGTTTCCTCATAAGCCTTATCTACATCGTAACTCATAGAAAAGAGGGTTATTCTCAGAGCTACGTTCTGACAATGATAATGCTTCCGACTATCGTTTCACTTATCCTTTTACTTATCAATACAACAGCAGGCGCACTCAGCCTTGCAGGTGCATTCACACTTGTACGATTCAGAAGCGTTGCGGGTGACCCGAAAGATATTGCGTACATTTTCTTCGCAATGGCAGCAGGTACAGCCTGCGGAATAGGATACATCGGCTTTGCTATCGTATTCTTCATTATCCTCGGCGTTGTAATGTTTATCCTCAGCGAGACAGACTTCGGCGGCTGCAAGAAGAGACATATGACTCTCAAGATCGCTATCCCCGAGAACCTTGACTATCAGGGCGTATTTGAGCCTGTACTCGGCAGATACACTACATACCACAAGCTCAGAAGAGTTAAGACAACAAACTTCGGTACACTCTTTGAGCTTATCTACAGCGTTGATGTTCTTGACAATATCGACCAGAAGAAGTTCGTTGATGAGCTCCGTGCTCTTAACGGCAATATGACCATCAACCTCGTATTCTTCAAGTATGACGATAAGATCTACGAAGGCTGATATAAAAAATTAAAACCCTCTCCAGCGAATTTGTCAGGCTCTAATTATAGGTCTGACAAATTTTGCATATTTGGAAAAGGAGATACAGATATGAAATATAGAAGGTTTATTGCAGCGGCTGCTGCACTTTTAACACTGATAACAACTATATCCTGCGGAAAAGATGAAGTACCTGAGTCTGACAAAGACCAGAGACCGACCGTATATACTGAAACTACCACCAAGAACTCACAAAAGAAGCTTGACTGGGGCGACAGCCAGCAGAATAAACAGCAGCAGAGCAACGGTGGTCAGAATATGCCGCAGAACGGCAATAACGGGGGAGGTATGCCCAACGGCAATGCTCCTCAGGGCGGTAATTCAGCACCGCCAGTGAACGGAAATAATTATTCGCAGAATAATAACAATAACTTCTGGGGTAACAGTAATCCAAATAACGGCGGTTCATACAACGGGGGACAGCCCAATGGCAATAATGCGTGGGGCGGCTTCCAGAACAACTATTACGGCGGCGGTTTCAGCGGCTATAATGGAGGTAATAATGGAGGCGGCAGCGGTGAGGGCAGCAGTGAAAATAACGGCAATGAGCAAAATCAGAGTACACAGCCTGCTACACAGCCACCAACTGCACCGACTAACAATTCCTCTGAACCAACAACGATCGAAGATAACATGAAATATACTGCTGAGGTAACTCTCGGCAGTGAGGTAAATGTAAAGGGCAGCAATGTTAAGGTGAACGGCTCGGCAGTAACTATTACATCTGAGGGCGATTATATCTTTACAGGAAGCCTTACCAACGGATATATCTGCGTTGATACAGAGTCTCCTACAGATAAGGTGACGATAGTGCTCAACGGCGTTGATATAGCAAACTCAAACGGACCTGTTATTCTTATTGATGAGGCTAAAAAGTGTACTATCAAGGTGAAGGACGGAACAGCGAATTTCCTTACTTCCGGCGGCGACAACAAGATATACGACGGAGCTATCTTCTCAAATGATACCCTCAGACTTAAAGGTAACGGTGAGCTGTATATAACTGCAAACAATTCTCACGGTATATCCTGTGATGACGATGTTATCGTTGATAACGGTACATATAATATCATGTCTGCAAAGTCGGGAATTATGGTACATGATGATATAACGATCAACGGCGGCAGAGTAAACATCAAGGGTGGTACAAACGGAATCAAATCCAAGGGTACTATAAATATAAACGGCGGCTGTACTATGATCTCAGGCGGATATAAAGAAGAAAAGCGTTCTATTTATGCTATGGGAACATTCAGCTATACAGGCGGATACGTATTCGCAGCAGGCAATCAGGTATCTGTGCCGACATATTCCGAGAGACCTTATGTTATCATGGATCTCGTTGATCCTGTTGAGGGCGGCAGCAGCGTTGAAATGGTGCTCAATGATGTGCAAATGGCTACATTTGTTCCGCATACAGAGTTCAGAAGTCTTATGATGCTCGCACCTGAAATAACAGCAGGGAACACATTCTATGTTGTAATAAACGGTGAAGATACCGAGACTTTCACCATAGAAGAAGGACTAAACTTATTTACGACAAAATAAAAGAATTATTATAAAGTAAATGTAAATATGTAATATATAAATACTTATTTACATAAAATTAACTTGAAAAAATATGAAAAAAAGAGCAAAAGTACACATTATTATATTTTTGTAGACAAATGTATATTGTAAAGTACGTGATAATGCAATATAATAAATACAGCAAATGAAGATTATTGGTATTCAACATCAAGTACCCTCCCCTCTCATGTGCTTGATATTGAGTATTAGTTCACTTGCACGCCATAGAAATAGTTTTGTCAAGTAATAAAACTAACCCCTTTCATTTGTAATTTTTTCATGTTTTCTATTCTCAATAATTTGTTTTAACTTATCGTCTATGGCTCGACTCACAGTGCTAAACGAGAAATCGTTTGAGTCGAATATCCGCTCCCTCTGAGCGGATTTTTTTTTGCATTGTGAAATTTGCGTGAAAGATTATATAATCCGCTTGACAAATTCTATAATCCGTGATAGTATATATGTAATGAAGAAGGGAAGTGATGTACCCGTGAAAAAAAGTGTATACAGTCTCGTTCTTATGGACGATGTTATAAAAGCCGTGGACGAACAGGCTTACCGAATGGGAACGAGCCGCTCAAATCTTATAAATCAGATACTTGCCGAGCACCTTTCCTGTGTTACCCCCGAGATGCGTATGAGGGAGATCTTTGAACAGGTGGCAGAGCTTGTGAGCAGCAGCTTTCGCATACAGGAGCAGCGTTCACCGTCGCTTATGACAGTGCGGACGGCACTGGAATACAAGTACCGACCTACTATCAATTATAAGGTGGAGCTTGAACGCTCACCGTCGGACTATATAGGTACGCTGAGAGTGAATATAAGGACGCAGAGTGCTGCGCTTATAGATATGTTCCACAGCTTTTTTGCGTATCGTGCAAAGCTTGAAAACTCATATTTGAAGCAGCTTGGTATAAATAAGTACAGCTGTGAGATAGGTGACGGAAGCTTTTCACGAAGCCTTATAAATACAGGAAAGCTGTCAGGCGAGCAGGTGGGCGAAGCAATAGGCGAGTACATCAAGGATCTCGACCATGCAGTGAAAGTCTATTTTGCATCTCCGAGTGAATTCGGCGAAAATGCGCCCATACTTGAAAAGAATTATCGGGCACTGCTGGGCAGGTATATTATTTAGTGAAGAAAATGATTTGTTGATAAGAAAGAAAATGTGAATGGAGGAATAAATATGAATGCAGAGAAATTGACTCAGAAATCCATAGACGCTGTGAGAAAGGCACAGAGCATTGCTGTAATGCTCTCAAACTCAGTGATCGAACCTATTCATCTTCTTGCAGGACTTGTTCGGCAGGAGAACGGACTTATACCGCAGCTTCTTAAAAAGATGAATATTGACGAGGATATCTTCGACTCCGAAGTCGAGAAGAAGATGAACGGACTGCCAAAGGTAACAGGCAGCGGCAGAAGCAGTAATATCGGAATTTCGGCTGAGTGCGACAGAGTTCTCACATCTGCTGAGGGCATCGCTTCAAATATGAAGGACGAATTTGTTTCTGTTGAGCACCTCATGCTTGCGCTTATAGACAGCAAGGACAGAGATGTATCTCAGCTGCTCGGCACCTTTAATATTACCCGTGACAGCTTCCTCAGCGCACTTATGTCCGTCAGAGGAAATACAAGAGTTACCAGTGAAAATCCTGAGGACACATACGATGTCCTTACAAAATACGGTCAGGAGCTCGTTGGACTTGCGAGGAGAAACAAGCTTGATCCCGTTATCGGACGTGACAGCGAGATACGAAACGTTATCCGCATACTCTCAAGAAAAACGAAAAACAACCCTGTGCTCATTGGTGAGCCGGGTGTCGGAAAAACTGCCATTGCTGAGGGACTTGCCCTGCGTATCGTGGCAGGCGATGTGCCAGACAGCCTTAAAGACCGCAAGGTGTTCTCACTTGACATGGGAGCTCTCGTCGCAGGAGCAAAGTACAGAGGCGAGTTTGAGGAGCGTCTGAAAGCTGTCCTCAATGAGATAAAGAACAGCAACGGACAGATACTGCTCTTTATTGATGAGCTTCACACTATCGTTGGTGCAGGCAAGACAGACGGTGCTATGGACGCAGGCAACCTTTTGAAGCCTATGCTTGCAAGAGGTGAGCTGCATTGTATCGGTGCTACAACACTTAATGAGTACCGCCAGTACATCGAGAAAGACCCTGCACTGGAGCGTCGTTTCCAGCCTGTTATGGTGGACGAGCCAAGCGTTGAGGATACTATCTCCATACTTCGTGGACTCAAAGAGCGTTATGAAGTGTTCCACGGCGTTAAGATAAGCGATAATGCACTTATCTCGGCAGCTGTACTCTCTAATCGTTATATTACAGACCGTTTCCTGCCCGATAAGGCTATCGACCTCATTGATGAAGCCTGCGCAACTATCCGTACAGAAATGGACTCTATGCCTACTGAGCTCGATGTGATCTCACGTAAGATAGTACAGCTTGAAATTGAAGAAGCTGCGCTGACAAAGGAGAGCGACAATATCTCTCAGGAGCATCTTGAAGAGATACAGAAAGAGCTTGCAGAGCTACGTGAGAAGTTCAACAGCATGAAGGCAAAGTGGGAGAACGAAAAGAACGATATCTCCGCTGTTCAGAAGCTCCGTGAGGAGATAGAAAAGACAGGCGGCGAGATAGATAAGGCAGAGCGTGAATACGACCTCAACAAGGCTGCCGAGCTGAAATACGGCAAGCTCCCACAGCTCCAGAAGCAGTTGGAAGAGCTTGAAAAGCAGGCTGAACATGATGTGGAGAACGGCAGACTTCTCCGTGACAAGGTAACTGAGGACGAGATAGCAAAGATAGTATGCCGCTGGACAGGTATCCCTGTATCAAAGCTCATGGAGGGCGAAAAGGAAAAGATACTTGGACTTGAAGGTCTTCTTCACAAGAGAGTTATCGGACAGGACGAGGCTGTTACAAAGGTAAGCGAAGCTATCCTGCGTTCACGCGCAGGCATACAGGCTCCTGACAGACCTATCGGCTCATTCCTCTTCCTCGGACCTACAGGTGTGGGTAAGACAGAGCTTGCAAAGGCACTTTCAGAGATACTCTTCGATGACGAGAGAAATATTATCCGTATCGACATGAGCGAATACATGGAGAAATTCAGCGTAAGCAGACTTATTGGTGCGCCTCCAGGCTATGTTGGTTACGATGAGGGCGGTCAGCTCACGGAAGCAGTCCGCAGAAAGCCTTATTCTGTTGTACTCTTTGATGAGATAGAAAAGGCTCACCCCGATGTGTTCAATATACTCCTGCAAGTTCTTGACGACGGACGTATCACCGATTCACAGGGCAGAACAGTTGACTTCAAGAATACCATAATCATACTCACTTCAAACCTCGGTTCACCGTATATCCTTGAGGGCATAGACGAAAACGGCGAAATAACCGATGAAGCACGTTCGCAGGTGGAAGGACTGCTGAAAACTCAGTTCAGACCTGAGTTCCTTAACCGTCTTGATGAGATAATCTTCTACAAGCCGCTGGCTAAGACTGAGATAATCAAGATAGTTGACCTTATGCTTACAGACCTTCAGAAGCGTCTTGACGACAAGCACATACGTATAAATGTAAGCGATGCGGCTAAGAACTATATCGTTGAATGTGGTTACGATCCGAATTTCGGAGCAAGACCGCTGAGAAGATTTATACAGCGAAACGTTGAGACTCTTGCAGCAAAGCGTATCATAGGCGGCAATCTGTCAGCAGGCGATGTTATCGACATTGACATTGACGCAAATGGTAAGCTTATCGCAGACTAAAATAACAAGCCATAGTATTTCTGAGCCTCAGAGATACTATGGCATTTTTATACTCTTTTCGGGGGAGCTTCTTCAATTTATTCTTATAAATATGTTGAAAAACCTGTATTTTAGCGCGAGTTCACAAAAAGTTTAGAAAGTCAGTGCTGAAAACGTTGATTTTTTTACCTTCAAAGGGCTGATTTCAGTGTATATTTCGGAATATTTTAGATATAATATACAAAAAGTAAAATGATAAATGCTTAACAAGGCAGTTCTCAACGGAAAATAGGCAAATTCTATGGCGGAATTGAATAAAAATGGGGCGGTATACAGCCAAATATAGGTAGATTTGTCATTTTTTTACGAATTCCTTGACAAATCATCACAAAGGGTATATAATTCAATTGTAAAATCTTATTTATGGAGGATAAAATTATGACAAAGACCGAATTAATCAGTGCAGTTGCCGACAAGGCAGACTTCACAAAGAAGAATGCAGAGACTGCTGTAAACGCTATCATCTCAACAATTACAGATGCTCTCGCAAGCGGAGAGAAGGTTTCAATCGTAGGCTTTGGAACATTTGAAGTACGTGACCGTAAGGAGAAGCAGGTAATCAATCCTCAGACAAAGAAGATGATGACGGCTCCAGCTTCAAAGGCTCCTGCTTTCAAGGCTGGTCAGGCATTCAAGAACGCTGTAAACAAGTAATTCTAAGGAGGATATTATCATGCCGGAGAAGAAGACTGCAGAAACAAAAGTAGTTGAGACAGCTGCTCCTGTAGAGGAGAAGAAGGCTGCTGCTGCAAAGAAGCCAGCTGAGAAAAAGGCTGCTGCAAAGAAGCCTGCTGAGAAGAAGGCTCCAGCTGCTAAGAAGCCAGCAGAGAAGAAAGCTGCTGCAAAGAAGCCTGCTGAGAAGAAGGCTCCAGCTGCTAAGAAGCCTGCTGCAAAGAAGGAAACAGCTGAGGAGAGAAAGGTATTCATTCAGTACAATGGTGCTGAAGTTGCAGGTACAGACCTCATTGATAAAGCAAAGGCTGTTGCCGGAGTAAAGTCTGCTAAGAGCGTTGTTGTATACGTAAGACCTGAGATCAACAAGGTATATTACGTTATCGACGATAACATATTCGGCAATTTTGATCTTTTCTAAGAATTGAAAAGCTCCGCTATATGCGGAGCTTTTTTGCGTCATGCGGACATAAACAAGGCTCTCCGTACAGGAGAGCCTTGTTAACTATATCATGTTTTGCAGTTGCAGCTGCTTTCGCTGCTGAATGTTATTTGTGCTGCGTTATTTTTAATCAAGACCGAGGAGTATGCGCTGTATTGCAAGTGCGTCCTGAGTTGAGAGACCGCCGCCGTTAATATCGCCGAGAGCAGATCCTCTCTTTGTGATGTGGTTTTCGTCAGTACCGTTTTCGCCGTACTTGTTAGGATTTGCGAGAGACTGCATTATAAGTACGACATCGCCCATATCAAGTGAGCTGTCCCCATTGGCATCACCGATATCACCTGTGTATTTGCTTACTTCAAGTTCGCCGCGAATGATAGTATTGTTATCAGGATCAACATAGATATCGCCTGAAACTATATCGCCCTTGCGGAGATCTAAGTCAGCACTGCTGCTTCCGAGCATACTTTCTCTGTTGTTAATAGTGTAAGAGCCGATCTTGCTTATAACAAATCCGTTTTCTGAACCGATAGTGAAGTCTGTGACCTCAGCGTTGCTGATCTTAACGAGCTTAGCTGACTTATCAGCTGAATTGATGTAGACTATAAAAGAGAATTCAACTGATTGTGTGTCATAAACAGTGCGGTCGGATGATTCACCTTCTACATTGCACTTGAAGCTGCCGTCTGTACCTATCTTTACGATATAAGCACCGCCCTTGAGTGTGCTGAACTCATCGGCTGAAACAGAAGTCTTTCCGTCAAGTGACTCTATCTTGATGTATTCGGGATAAATGTTTGTGATATCCCATAAGTAATCGGTCCTTAAAACCTCAAAATTGCCCTTGTTTGAATGTCTGTTTACGCTGTGGTAAGCACTGATAGCAAGACCGCTCAGATCGAGTGACTCGCCCTCGTCGTAGATAGTCTTTGTTGGGATAGTCTTTATCTCGTTGAAGTGGTCAACGCCTGTACCGTACATCCAGAGTTCAGGTTCTGTATATGTTGTTGAATGGTCGGGAACATCGTTATTTGTACCGCCGTAAGGGTAAGATACATTAGCTGTTGTGGTAGGGCTCGGGTTATAGTGAGTTGTAACAGAATATAGATCAATGCTGAAAATATCATAGAGATAGTTTACAGCCATATAGCTTTGATTAGCAGTTACTATTATATTATCGCCCTTATTGAGGCTCTTTAGTATTTCTGTGACTTTTTCATCGGAAAGACCGCCTTCGAGACGGAGAGAACTTAAAGTGTATTTTATACCGCCGCTGAGATAAAGCTCCTTATAGCTACCACAATCAACATAGCTGTCGAAAGTACCTCTGAACGATGTGCGGTCATATTCTTTGACGCTTGTTACCGGAGCTGTTAACGTAGTTGTGATCGTAGCAGTTGTTACGGGCTGAGAAGTAACAGCTCCGCGGACAGTTACCTTAAATGATTGCTTAGCCATTCCTTCGCCTTCGCCGTATGTTACGTAGATAGTATAAGTACCCGGCTTTGTGTTGTCAAATTCAGATGAGTCTACCTTGAAATACTTTGAATCTATTGGCTGTGGGAAAGTATCTCCGAGCATTCCGAGAGAATCATATACGGTTCCGTATGCGCTTCCGCCTGTGAAATCAAGCTCTTCACCGATATTGTATTCGGTTTTTTCAGGAGGGATCAGGGAAAGAGCATATTGTTTCCAGTAGGTTGTAGTAGCAGGCAATGTCGTGTTAATGCAGGTGGTCGTTGTCGTTATTGATGTCTGGACGCTTGTTGCTGTAGTTGTGCCTTCAATTGTCTTTTCTACACTTATAATAGTATCCGAAGATGAAAGGGTAACATTTATTATATTGCCCTTACTGAGCGAATTGACGGCTGCTGCCAGTGATTCGCCATATGGATATTTTTCGTTGTTGATGAAATAGAGATAACCGTCCTCTGCATGGTCGAAAACGCCTGCAATACCGTGAACTTCATTATCCTCCACAGTTACAGCGGAATCGTTTTCTGTGCTTGCGCTTTTGAAAGTTATGATATAATGATCGTCTGTATGCTCGGGATTATCCACATATGTATATTCCATATTCAGTTTTTCACCGACTTTGGGTTTGTGACCGAGCTTGTTTGTGAGGTGCTGTAATTCAAGGGGAGCATTGAAGAAGAATTTTCCTGCCTTGTCGAGAGTTAACGAATCGTTGTCGATAGCAGTTATAATACCGCTTGTGCTGGTTGTTATTGTCGGGAAGCAGCATGAAGCAGCGGGATAGCAGTCATAACAAGCGGAACAGCCGTTTGAAGCAATGTGTATTTCGCTTTTTGGCACTTCCTTATGACAGAGCATACACTTTGCCATATAGGCTTCCTGTGCTGTATCAGCGGCTACAGCTACTGATGTACTTGTGATCGTAGGTGCAGCTGAAATCATTGATGCTGACATTGCAGCTGCAAGTGTGATTGATAATATTTTTTTGAATAGCATAAATAATACCTCCTTTGTAAATTTTTCATGCTTTCTATTACTTAGACGGATCAGGATAAATAATCTCTCACATTTTTTCAGAAAAATATTATGAACTTTTTATTAAGAGATACTCTACTTTTATTACTGTATATAAGATATAAATAGCAAAATTACTACCATATGAGATGATAATTGACGGATTGTGTGAGACTATATATACTTATAGCACAAAATATCATCTAATAAGTATTATATGTCATTGAAATAGTGGCATGGGAGGCATATAATATAGACAGTGAGAAAAAGGTATGCGATAGGCATACTGTTCAGAGGATATTAAAAATCTGGAGGGATTTGCTATGAAAAAAACTGACCTTAAAAGGAGAGCGGTATCTGTAGCAGCTGCGGCTGTTATGACAGTGTCCGCAGCAGTCGGTACAACAGCCAATGTATTTGACTTTGGCGCAGATGTTTCTGTAATGACCGTGTATGCGGCTGATAGCAGTGTGAAGGTGCTCAGCAGCAAAGGCTACGGCGAGGGCGTTTATGCCACATGGTCATCGGTATCGGGCGCATCGGGCTACAATGTCTATGTTGACGGCACTCAGATAGACAGTATGCTCATAAGACAGTACAGCGGCTACATGAGAGCTGATGCAGTAGGTCTCAAGGCAGGAAGTCATACTATTAAAATAGTACCTGTTATAGGCGGCAGGGAGGATAGTTCAAAGGCTGCCGAGACTAAGGCAAATGCCTATGCACACGACAGAAGCGGCTTCGCTTTCGTAGGCGGCAATGCTAACGGTGCATACAATGCAGACGGCACACTCAAGAGCAATGCTGTCGTTGTATATGTTACAAACTCCAATAAGGACAGTGTTACGGCAAGTATTGATGCTACTGGTAAGGGAGCAGAGACTCTTACAGGCGTTCAGAACATCATTACAGGCTACAAAAAAGGAAAAGAATCAAGACCGCTGAATATACGCTTCATCGGTAATATAACAGATCCCTCGGTTCTCACTAAAGGCGATCTCATGCTGGATACGGTCACAGCAGGCTGTACCGTTGAGGGAATAGGAAATGATGCAACTCTTAACGGCTTCGGACTCGTTATGAAAAACTGTTCAAACGTTGAGGTGAGAAACCTCGGCTTTATGAACTGCAACAGCAACGAGGGCGACAACTGCGGATTACAGCAGAATAATAACCACGTATGGGTGCATAACTGCGATTTCTTCTATGGCGATGCAGGCTCCGATGCAGATCAGGTAAAGGGCGACGGAGCACTTGATACCAAGACATCTACATATATAACTCATTCCTATAACCACTTCTGGGACAACGGCAAGTGCAACTTGCAGGGTATGAAGTCTGAGTCGACAGATAATTATATCACATACCACCACAACTGGTATGACCACTCAGACTCACGCCATCCCAGAATAAGGACCTGCTCTGTACATTGCTACAACAACTATTTCGACGGCAATGCAAAGTACGGTGTAGGCGTAACAATGGGGGCTTCATGCTTCGTTGAGAACAACTATTTCAGAAACTGCAAGTATCCTATGCTTATTTCCATGCAGGGCTCTGACGATATCACAGGCGGTACATTCTCAGGTGAAGCAGGCGGCGTTATAAAGTCCTTCGGCAATATTATGACAGGACAGAAGGCTTATACCACATATCAGCAGAATAATACTGATTTCGACGCATATGAGGCTTCTTCAAGAACAGAGAAGATAGGTTCTGACGTAAAGGCAAAGAGCGGCGGAACTTCATATAACAACTTCGATACATCAAGTGTGATGTACAGCTATACTCCCGATAATGCCAATGATGTGCCTTCCATAGTCACATCAAAGGCAGGACGAGTTGACGGCGGCGACTTCAAATGGCAGTTCAACAATGCTGTGGACGATGAGAGCTATGCAGTCAATCAGGGACTTAAATCCGCACTTGTGGCATATAAGGACAGCGTAACAGCTATCGGCAGCGGCTTCAAGGAGGATAATGCTCCTGCGCCTGTAGTAACGACTACAACTGTTACTCAGCCTGTAGCTACAGATATAACTACTACCACTACCACAGTTTCACAGGCAGCTTCAACGACTACTACGTCTGCTCCTGTGGTAACTCCCGTAGCAGGCGGAAATATCATCTTCGCTTCACCAAATGGCGGCGGTGACGGTAAGTCTGCAAACTCACCTACAGACGTTCTTACAGCTATAAAATCAGTACCCGCAGGCGGCACTATATATCTTCTTGCAGGTACATACAAATATACCTCAACTATCATGATAGAGGAAAGCAACTCAGGCAAGGCAGGCGCATACAAGACTATTGCTGCTTATCCAAATGCTGAAGTAAAGTTCGACTTTACAGGACAGGCTGTTGACGGTGCAAACCGAGGATTTGTTCTTGACGGTTCATACTGGCACTTCTACGGCTTTGAGATAGCAAATGCAGGGGATAACGGTATGCTCCTTTCAGGCGATAACAATATTATCGAAATGATGATATTTGACGGCAATCAGGATACAGGACTCCAGATATCGAGGTATAACAGCTCATATACAAGCGTATCACAGTGGCCAAGCAACAATCTCGTCAAGAACTGTACCTCGCGCAATAACTGCGATGATGCCACAATGGAGAATGCAGACGGCTTTGCTGCAAAGCTTACCTGCGGCGAGGGCAATGTATTTGACGGCTGTATCTCATACTGCAACTCTGATGACGGCTGGGACTTATACGCTAAGGAAGCTACAGGTCCTATAGGCGTTGTAACAATAAAGAACTGTATTGCATTCCGCAACGGTTTCACAGAGAGCGGCAAGGGCTACGGCGACTGTGACGGCAACGGCTTCAAGCTTGGCGGCGGCGGTGTTGGCACACGCCATATCGTTGAGAACTGCCTTGCATTCGAGAACCTCAACTGCGGCTTTACAGACAATAATAACCCGAAATTCGGCGATATGAAGAACTGCACCGCATACAATAACGGTATCGGCGGCAAGGGCAAGGCTAATTATATGGTATACCGCTGCGATACATCTGCGACCTTTAATGGTATGATGTCATACATCAATACCGGCAAGGTCTCAAAGACAAATGCGGCAGGCATTAAAGTCTCAAATGATAAGTTCGTCGGAAATATGACCAACTCAATTTACTACAACAGCAAGTACTACTTTGCAAAGTCAAATACTGTTATGACTAACGGTGCAAAGCTGGGCGATATCATTACTCCTGCGGACAGTGACTTTATGACACTTAACGTTGCTGCTATGGGGACTGATTTCCACAAGGCATGGAGAAATGCTGACGGCTCACCAAAGACAGGCGGCTTTGCTGAAACAGCATCAGGCAGTGCGTACAAGAACATTGGTTATCATATGAGCAGCGGAGTTAAGCAGACTTCAACTCCCGATCCTTACGCAAACGGTACATCAAATCCTGTACAGACTACATCTTCCGCAGCAACTACTACAACTACAACTTCAATGACAACATCTACATCAACTGCACTGCCAAATAACAACGGTGTGGCAGGTGATGCAAACGGCGACGGCGAGATAGATATGTCTGATATCGTTCTTATCATGCAGAGTCTTGCAAATCCGAACAAGTACCGGATAGCTCCCGAAAACCTTACAAATGCAGATGTTAACCAAAGAGGCAACGGAATAACCAACGGTGATGCACTGGCTATACAGAAGTATCTCCTGCATCTCATACCCACTCTCCCCGAATCATAATATGATCGGGCTCCAAATAAATGATACAATGGAAAAAGGAACCTCCCCCCATCAGGTTCCTTTTTTCATAATTTAAGCTTTCAGCTTAAATTATAACAGATTTTTTACATTTAAAGATAGATAAAGTGTTGACATTGAGCTTAAAAGAAAGTATAATAAGATTAAAGAATTATTGGAGTTTTCCAATAAAAGGAGGATATATAACATGAAAAGCAAGTTAAGAAAAGTGATCGCACTTGCTGCTGCGGGAGTCATGGCAGCTGTACAGTGCAGTTCAACAGGTCTTTTCAATGCTATCGCAGCAGGTGAGGCAGCTGCTGCTACAGCTTTCCCTTACACTATCGAGGGCGAAAAGATGAAGGGTGCAGACCTGTGGACATCTATCTATCAGACAGAGATACCGGGATACTCAGGCGAAGGTTTCTATTATCTCACAGCTCAGCCTGCATCATTTGAGGTAACTGTTCCCGAGGACGGAATGTATTCTATCGTTGTCCGCGGAGCACAGATACTCAATGAGGGCGGCAGACAGCAGGCTGTAAAGATCAACGGAGTTAAGTACACGACACAGGCTGCTTATTCGGACAAGTGGATAGACTATGATTTCGGAATGGTGCGTATGAACAAGGGCGTAAATACTATCGAGTTCATAAGCGAGTACGGCTATATGGCTATTGATAAGGTAACGGTGGATAATGCACAGTTCCCAGATCTTTCAAAGGCAAGCGGCACTACTGTGGACGCTAAGGCTACTCCCGAGACAAAGGCTCTTATGAAGTATCTCAAGAGCGTTTACGGTAAGCATATCCTTTCGGGACAGCAGGAGATATACGGCGGCGGTCACGCTGTTGAAACTACTATCCGCTATGACGCAAATGCAAACAAGTGTGTAGATCAGGACGGCGTTGAGTACGTTATCGATCAGGAGAGCTGGGACAAGACCGAGCAGGGCGAGAAGTTTCCGTGGCACTGCACAGGTCCAGACGGACAGGTCTATACCTACAGCACTCAGAACCGCAATTACACATATAACGACTATAACTATGAAGTAAGATACATCAAGGAGCTTACAGGCGAAGAGCCTGCTATACGCGGCTTTGATTTCGGAAGCTACTGCCCCTGCTATGCATGGGACGACGGCGTTGCACAGCGTATGATCGACTGGGCTACAAAGAAAAACGGGATATGCACAGCTTCATGGCACGTAAATGTTCCGACTGTAAAGGCTGACTACACTCTCGGTGAGCCTCTTGACTTCGCAAAGACAACTTATACTCAGAATACTGACTTCGTAACTGCAAACTGCATGGTAAAGGGGACTATGGAGTACGATTACTTCCAGCTCTGCATGAAAAATCTTGCAGCTGAGCTGAAAAAGCTTCAGGACGCAGGTGTACCTGTAATATTCCGTCCTTTCCATGAAGCTGAGGGAAATCCCAGCCATACCGATGATCCTATCGACGGTTCGGGAGCATGGTTCTGGTGGTCCAAGGAAGGCGCAGTTGTATACAACAAGCTCTGGAACTTCTTGCAGGATACTCTCACAAACGAGTACGGGCTCCACAATCTTATCTGGGAGCAGAACCTCTATGCATGGTCTGACAACTCCGCAAAGTGGTACTCAGGCGATGACAAGGTGGATATCGTAGGCTTCGATAAGTACAACTGCCAGTACAACCGCCACGACGGCAAACAGCAGGGAACTCCTAACGAGGACGCTGAGGCAGGTATATTCTATACTCTGAATAAATTCGTTAACGGCAATAAAATGGTATCAATGCCTGAGAACGACTCCTGCCCGAGCCTTAACAATATGCAGGTAGAACACGCTTACTGGCTGTACTTCTGTCCGTGGTATGATTCTGAGCAGGCACACTTCCTCTGTGGTAAGGAGTATCAGGATCCCGATACATTCAAGGAGCTTTACAAGAGCGATTTCTGTATCACGCTTTCAGAGCTGCCAAAGGATCTTTACAAGGGCAGTTCAGAGCCTTCAACAAGCACAACAACGACTACTGCTAAGCCTGTAACAACTACGACTACTGCCACAACTTCTTCAACACCGGCTGTAGCAGCTAAGAAGTACGGCGATGTAAACTGTGACGGCGAGATAGATATGTCTGATGTTGTACTTATCATGCAGTCACTTGCAAATCCTGACAAGTTCGGCATAAAGGGTACTGATAAAAACCATATCACCGAGCAGGGTGAAGCAAACGGCGATGTTGACAAGAGCAGCAAGGGCATTACTTCCAACGATGCACTCCGCATACAGGAGTTTCTCCTCGGCAAGGTAAAAGACCTTACACCGTCAACCAAGTGATAATAAAAAACCGAAAGCAATGCTTTCGGTTTTTTTATATATTTATCGCTCAAATGGCTTATTGAATGAACCGATCTCGATCAAATTGCCTTCGGGATCGGCAATGTAGCAGGTACGCTGTCCCCACGGCTCTGTAGTGGGTTCTAATACTGATACTGCGCCTTTTTCAACAGCCTTTTTGTATTCGATGTCCACTTCTTCAAACGTGTCCACATACAAAGCTATTTCGGAATGACCGTTCATGCCTTTGATGTATTCGTACTTTCGGCTGGTCATCTTTTCAAAATCATTTCTGCCGTAGAGCAGGAACAGAGTTCCGTCCTTAATGAGATATACGTTGGAGGTATCTTCGGCTTCTTTTATCTCAAAGCCAAGTACATCGCGGTAAAAACGTATCATTTTTCCCATATCTTCAACGAATAATCCGAAGCCGTCAAGTCTCATAAGATCCTCCTAAATAGTATCAGTTGGTGGTTGGAATACATTATTTTATAACGGCAAAAGCCTGTTTCAGTGTACTTGCAGGGATAATATTTATATTATAGTCCTTTGGGTCTATAGCCGACATGGACTGCTTCGGCACTACACAGGTGGTAAAGCCCATGCGTTCAGCCTCGCGTATACGCTGTACTATATGTGATACCGAGCGTATCTCTCCGCCAAGACCTATCTCACCGAAAGCTATGAGCTGCTCGTCTATCTGCTTATCCATTATGCCTGAGTACAGAGCCATTGCTACGGGCAGGTCGCCTGCGGGCTCGTCAAGCTTGAAGCCGCCGACGATATTGAGGTAAACGTCCAGTCCGCCCATGAATATGCCGAGACGTTTTTCAAGTACGGCGATTATTATATTTAGCCTGTTGAAGTCAAATCCCGTGACCATACGGCGCGGAGCAGAATAGCTGGTCTTTGCGGCAAGTGCCTGCACCTCCGCAAGTATAGGGCGGCTGCCCTCCATGACACAGGCTACGCAGGTTCCCGATACGTTATGGGGACGACCTTCAAGGAGCATCTGCGACGGATTTGATACCTCACGCAGTCCCTTGTCAAGCATCTCGAATACACCTATCTCGTTAGTAGAGCCGAAACGGTTCTTAACAGCGCGGAGTATACGGTAGCTCTGATGCCTTTCGCCCTCGAAATAAAGCACAGCGTCAACGATATGCTCCATTACCTTTGGACCTGCAATAGCACCGTCCTTGTTTACGTGACCAACGATGATTATCGGTATCTCCTGATTTTTGGCGGTATGCATGAACAGGTTGGTACATTCTCTTACCTGTGTGAGACTTCCGGGACTTGATGTGATATGGCTTATGCTCATAGTCTGTATGGAGTCTATTATAGCGATATCGGGAGCACTTGAAGCGATAGTCTGAGATATTGCCTCAGCGTCTGTTGCTGTGAGTATGTAAAGGTTTTCCGTATCGACTCCGAGCCTCTTTGCGCGGAGCTTTATCTGCCTTGCTGACTCTTCTCCCGAAACGTAGAGTACGGAATGTTCCTCACCGAGAAACTGGCATATCTGGAGGAGTATGGTACTCTTACCGATACCCGGTTCTCCTCCGAGAAGAACAAGAGAGCCTTTTACAAGACCTCCGCCGAGGACTCTGTTAAGCTCTCCGATACCTGTATCATAGCGGACATCGCTGTCTGCACCGATATCCTCAAGTTCGAGGATATTGTCGGAAAGGTCGGGAGCAGCTCCGTTTGATGCCGATGAACGCATACCAACAGGAGCAGTATCGGCGATGTCCTCCTCGAAGCTGTTCCAAGCTCCGCAGGAGGGACATTTTCCGTTCCATTTTGTGCTTTCGTAGCCGCACTGATTACAGGTGTATATATATTTTGATTTAGCCATTTTTTACCTCATTAAGCAAAGGCTTTGTCGATATTTTCAGCTGTAAGCGGATATTTTCTTCCGCAGAGCATAGTACTGTCAGAAGGCTTGAAGTTTGAAACATCAGAGCCTGCAAGAGACCAGCACTGTACCTTTCCGTCAAAATCAGTAGCATAGAATATCTTTGAAGTTACATCAAAGTGTATGCCGCCGTCGGTATCGCAGGTGGTATCAAGTTCCTTGATGCCGTCCTCTTCAAGGTAGAATACACATACCTTTGAGTCATCGAGGATACCTGTGGATACGACTACCTCAGGGACTCCGTTTACGTCGAGGTCAACTATCTCAAATGCAGCATCATTGAGTTCGGACTCGGCAAGTATCGACGACAGCTTTTCCTTGTATACTGACTTCTGGTCGTCCTTCATAACAGTGTTCCAGCACTCGGTATTATTCAGAGCGTAGTCAACAGCATTGTCGCCCATAGTGTATTTTCTGCCCACCTCTGCTGTGACGAAATCGCGGTAAAGGTGGAGGTATTCCTCATACTTTGCAAGAGTTACCTCATTGCTGTTTATTTCATAGCGAATGGTAGTGCCCGAAGAAGCACTTCCCGAATTGTTGTAGAAATCGAACTCTTTGTTGAAGCTTCCTTCCTTGAAGGTGAGATATTCACCTGTAGAGAAGCTTTCTCCGTCATAGGAGAAGCCAATAGCAGTCTGCGACGGTATGTACTGGAAAGTACCGTAAGCTCCCGTAGTGGCAATAAGGTCGGCAGTGCTGCCGATGAGCATATATACATCGCACTGTGAAGCAGCTTCCGAAGAAGGTGATATCACAAGCTCGGGGATATCATCGCCTGTAAGGTCACAAAGATCAAACATTGAGTCGTCCGAATAGTTTTCAGAGCTTTTGAAGCTGCTGATGATCGTTTTAAAAGGCTGCTGCCAGTCAAAGGTCACATCGGACGGAGCAGAATTCACTTCAAGCAGACTCGGCGGCGGTTCAACTGCCTTTTTTGTTTCATTACAGCCTGTAAAAGCTGAAAGTGCAGCTGCCATTATGAGTAAAGTAGTGTTTTTCTTTATATTCACTGTTGTTGCCTCCTGATTTTATATACAATTATTGTACCACTTTTGACGAACTCTGTCAATAAATATTATTACAGGCTGAAAGAGCATTTTTTTATGAAAAACAACGGTTTTTCGATGTTAAATACGGTCATATCTCAACTCCCAGAAGTACTTGCGTTTACATTCGGGGAAATCATCGAGCACACCATGTTCGGGATCGTAGAAAGTACCTTCGCAGTACAGCGACCAGTGCCAGCAGCGCGGAGTTTCAAGGCTCAGCAGACAAAGTGGCGGCAGTTGGGAATTATCCTCAGCCTGTTTACGTTCATCGGATATGTAAACACCATGGTCGCGGAAGGTGCGCTTCATCTCTTTCAGGTCTGTTTCACGGTCATTATCAAGGTATTCACATATGTATTCGGGAGTTTTTTTCAGTACCATAGCAAGTACAGCCTGACCGCACTGGAGGTCTGTAGGTTCATGTATGTAAGAAATATCCATTTTATCACCTCTCTGATATTTTACCATATCTGTAAAATGGTGTAAAGACTGTATTTTTGGCAAAATATCCACCTTATCTGTGTTATCGGGGTTGAAATAGGGAAAAAATAGAGGTATAATATATAAAATGGACAAAATATAGAATGGGATAATAATAAAATTATACACTTTATACTGTAAAGTGGTAATTTAATAATATAGAAAGAGGGTATTAAAATGAGGAAAAACTTGATCCGAAAAACTATCAGTACAGCTGCGGCATTATGTGTACTGATACAGCCGTCGGTACAGATAATACCGCGGACCACCGCAGCAAACACAGCATTAAACTATTCAAATGCAGTCGCAGCCAATAAGGGCTCTGCCGCAGGCGATGCCGTTATCAAGGGCGGCAGTGCAGCGGTAGTGTATGACAGTACCCTGAAGTCAGATGTGCTGGACCTGCACGGCGACTCCTTCGGCAGCGGCTGGCTGCAGCTCCCTGCAATGTTCGGCAAGGGGTGTGAGAACGGTTTCAGCTTCTCATTGAAGTATAAGCTGGACAGTTATGCTGAGAACTACACAAGGCTTTATCAGTTCTCACCCGTACCCTTCGGAGCAGGTGCAGCACCCAGCTATTCTTCTCCCGATATATCAATTGACCTAAAAGACAAGAAAGCTTTCAGAACAAGTATATTCGTGGGAAAGGGAACGACTACCGAGAACGACGACAAGCACAGAGCTATATTCGATGTTCAGTCTGCTCCCGACAGTGGAAAATGGCATGAGCTTACGGCTGTATATTCAAAGAATAAGGCTGAATTCTACATTGACGGCAAATTACAAAGCATAAGTGATGCGGATACTCTTACTGATACCATGAGCAGCCTTTTCAGTGAGGGAGTCCTGCCGTCTTATATCTATAATTCTATCGGACATTCGGTGTATTCCGATAACGATATAAAAGCCTGCGTGGACGATGTGGCACTTTACGGCTACGCACTTACTGCACAGCAGGCAGCATCACTTCCAAATGATCCGCTGTATCTTTACACATTTGAGGAGGATACCATAACCGAGGGCGAGGCTGTTCCCGAGCAGGAAAATGCTACAGCCCGTGACGGCACAGTCCTTACAAGCATTCCCGAGTACGAAACTGTTTCTCCCGACGGTACTCTGGTAACAAAATTCTGGAAAGACAGCAGAGGCAGCTATTACTACTCTGTAAGAAAGCAGAGCAACGGTACATGGGGCACAGTCATCGAGCCCTCAAAGCTGGGACTTGTTACTACTACCGAGGATCTGTCATCGGGCTTTTCGCAGACAGCTCCTGCAGCTGCGATCGTGGAGCATGACGAGACCTACTCCATGCCTTACGGCAAACATTCTAAAATACGAGACAACTACAAGGAAATATCATTTCCGCTGAAAAAGGGCAGCTCCACTCTTACAGTCTATTTCCGTGTTTATGATGACGGCATGGGCTTCAGATATGCCCTTGACCACGGTGCTTCCATAAAGGAGGAGACCAGTCAGGTCATCTTCCCGAGCAAGAGCAAGTTCTGGGGCAACTGGCCAAACGCCACCTATGAGTGGGACATGGTCGAGCTCCCAAGAGACAGGGCAAACGAGACGAATGCTACCTATTCCTGCCCGTATACAGGCGTTATCAACGATAAGTACTGGGTAACTGTCACAGAGGCAAGCGTTTTCAATGAGGACGATCCTTACTGTGCAGGCTCTTTGCAGTTCATCGGCGATTATCACAGCCTGCGATTCAAGGGCGGCGTAAAGGTCAGCGGCATAACAATGGGCAGTGCTTTTCATACTCCGTGGAGAGCGGTAGTTATCGGCGACAGCCTTGACCAGATGTCCTCCAGCGACCTTGTACTCAACCTTAATCCTCCCTCGGTAATAGAGGATACAAGCTGGATAAAACCGGGTAAAACAGCATGGTCATGGTGGAGCAGCGGCGGCGATTCACCTGTGGAATATCATACTCAGAAGGACTATATCGACTTTGCGGCTGATAACGGCTGGGACTTCGTATGTCTCGACTTTGGCTGGGCTCTCTGGGACGACAGTGAAGCTAAGGTCAAGGAGCTTTGCGAGTACGGCGCAGAGAAAGGCATAGGCATCTATCTCTGGTACGGCGTTAACAACAAGGGACATTCAGGCTATAAGGACAGCAAGGGAAATCCTGCATATCCATATTATTCGCTCCTTGATGAAGCAACTATAGTACGTGAGTTCAAGCGCATAAGAGGTCTTGGAGTAAGCGGAGTCAAGGTAGACTACTACGAGAGCGACACTCAGGAGACCATGAAGCAGATGAACCTCTGCGCAAAGATAGCTGCTGAAAATCATCTCATGGTGCTCTTCCACGGCTGTACCATTCCACGCGGCGAAAGCAGAACATATCCTAATATAGTCTCATATGAGGCTGTAAACGGAACAGAGTATTATAAGTGGTTTGACGCTCCTGCACTGGCTAACCGCGTGTCATATACATTCACAAGAAATGTAGTAGGCTCGGCAGACTTCACACCTACAGGTATACCGATATACGGCATAAAGGCTACAGCAGGCTTTGCACTTGCCGACGTTGTAACTATCGAGTCCGGCATACAGCACTTCGCACATTCTGTATACACCTATCAGGGCAACAAGGCTCTGCCGTTTCTCAATGATGTTCCCGTTGCATGGGACGATATGAAAGTACTTGACGGCTATCCAATGCAGTTCAATGTTACAGCAAGAAGAAGCGGCAGCGACTGGTACGTAGGAGCTTCCACGCTGTCGGCAAGAAAGGTCACAGTAAAGCTTTCCAAGCTCATTGACGATGACGGAACATATACCGCTTATCTCTTCGGCGATAACAAGGACGGCAGTGAGATAGAGGTCAGGATAATCGAGGACCTTACTAAAGACAGCGTTATCGAGCAGCAGCTTCTGGCAAACGGCGGTTTTGCAATGAAGATAACCAAGAGCGGCATGAAGCTTACGACTCCGTACAGCAATTTCAAATTCTACGAAGCTGAGAAGGCTAATATATCAGGCAATGCGAGAATCACCTCTGGCAAGGACGGCAAGTACAGCTCCGGCAGCGCATACGTAGGCTACATCGGCGGCGGAGCTAACAATGCAGTCACATTCGAGAACGTAAATGTTGACAAGGCAGGGGAGTACACTCTCCGTATCTACTATGTATCGGGCGAGAGAAGAAGCCTCAGCGTAGATGTAAACGGCACAAACGCAGGCAGACTGGACGGACTTTATGCAAACAAGAACGACTGGTCGGGTATTGCGGCTGTTGATACCAAGGTCACTCTGAAAGCAGGCAATAACACTGTCAAGCTTTACAACGCCAGCGGCAATGGTCCGTCTATCGACCGTATAGCTGTAGCTATACCTGTTGAGGATATTGAAGGTGACGTAAATCTTGACGGCGAATTCAGTGTGGCTGACCTTGTTCTCATGCAGAAATATCTGCTTGGAGCAGCTTCATTCAACAAGCAGCAGTTTGCTGCGGCTGATCTGAATAGGGACGAGATAATAGATATCTATGACCTTATAAAATTCCGCAGACAGCTCATTTCAAAGTGAGATAAAAGCTTTATAAACAATATTATCGCGGAAAGCTTTCTTATGAGAGTTTTCCGCGATATTTTTCTCAATGATAAAAATAAATACTCCTTTATCGGAGCGGCAGCAGGTGATCACAGCATTTTTTATAAAATATGAATATTTTTTGCCTGAGATATTGATATTTTCCGATATTTATGTTATAATATAGTATTACAGATCTCGGTTTAATATTCAACTTATTTACAAAAAGGGGTGCAATAATGGATAGACCAATTGAAATAGCTGTTATTGTTGCGGGAATCGATGAAGAGTATCAGAACGCTGTTTTAGAAGGTATAAAAAAATGTGCCAAAAGGTACAGAGCTAATATTTCCTGTTTTTGTTCATTCAGCGGAGTCCTCTCCAGCAGAAAATTTGATATAGGCGAATACAACATTTTCAATCTTATCAATTATAAGAAGTTTGACGGAATGATACTTCTTACCAATACTATCAGTGATCCTCTCGAAAAGGAAAAGATCACTTCAAAAGTAAAAGACTCGGGTATCCCCGTAACTGTCCTCGACTGTGACGACTATCCCGAATTCTATAACATAAGCATAGACAATTACAAAGCTATGCGTTCACTTGTGGATCATATCCTCGATGAGCATAAGGTAACGCTGGTAAATTACATATCAGGTCCTATTGCAAATCCCGAGGCTTCTGCAAGGCTTAACGCTTTCTATGACTCTATGGACGCTCATTCTATCCCTGTGGATAATGACCGTGTTTATCTCGGAGAATTCAGAGCTGCTGACGGCAAAAAGGGCGTAGATCAGTTCATAAGCTCGGGAATGCCGCGTCCGCAGGCTATAATATGTGCCAATGACGCAATGGCACTTGCCGCTATTGAAGAACTGGGCAATTTCGGTTATAATGTTCCGAATGATATCATCGTAACAGGTTTTGACAACACCTATAACGCTCAGCATCATGTACCTGCGCTGACAACAGTATCACGTCCTCTCGAAGAGGCAGGATATAAAGCCTGCGAGATACTTGTCAAGGTAGCAAAAGGCGAAGAACACGATGACGATACTGTCTTTGAGGCTGTTCCTGTATTCAATGAGAGCTGCGGCTGTAAAAGTAAAAAGCTCAATGATCTTGATGAATTCAGGACATCTGCATATAAGCTGCTCAATAAATGCAGGGGAGATATATCTCTCCTTAACCGCATGACGACAGAGCTTGCCGAAAAGGACGATCTTGACAGCAATCTGCGTACTGTTGCCTGCTTTATACGTGATATAAAATGCGACAGATTTTGTATATGTTTATGCACGAACTGGGACGAGGTCGCATCTGAAAGTAATGGTTCAAAGGGGTATACCACGAAGATGAGTGCTCCGCTGGTACTGGAAGACGGAACGAACCTGCCTGTAAAGGAGTTCCCGACTGCGGATATGCACCCTGTTCCGCTGAAAAACGGCGGAAATATAAGTTACTTTATGCCGCTCCACTTCCGTGAGAACTGTCTGGGATACTACATATTTGTAAACAGCAGCTTCCCCACGAAGAGCCTGCTTTGCCATACGCTCATGCTTAATATAAGCAACTCTATCGAAAATATCCGCAAGCTTTTGCATATGAACAGCATGATAAAGGAGCTTGACCGCCTTTATGTTATTGATCCGCTCTGCAACATCTATAACAGAAACGGATTTATCAGAGCAGCTGATGAGATGCTGAAAAAGAGTCAGGGCACTAATAGTAAATTCCTTATCTCTTTCATAGATATGGACGGTCTGAAGCCCGTAAATGACAATTACGGTCATAAAGAGGGAGATTTCGCTCTCCAGCAGCTTGCAAACGTTATAAAGGAGTGTTGCCGCGGCGGCAGGATATGCGCACGTTTCGGCGGTGATGAGTTCATTATTTTCGGCGACAACGCCTGTGATGAGGATATTGACGCACTTGAAAGCGTTTTCAATGTTCAGCTTAAAAACATGAATAGACTGATCCATAAGCCTTACGAGCTTGATGCAAGTATAGGCACTATAGTTACCGAGGTCAATGACGAAACTTCACTTTTCAACCTGATAACACAGGCTGATGAAATAATGTACGAGAGGAAAAAGCGTAAGAGAACTTCACGCTACCTCAGACACGACTGATATGATGACAAAACTCCCCGATATAACTGCGGCAATCGTATAGAAACTTTATACGGGAATATCGGGGGAAACCTTTCTGAGGAAAGGTTATCCCCCGAACCCCCTTCCAAAGACTTTTATCTGGTTTTTCCCTCTATAGGGCGCGTACATAATAAAAAAAGACCTGTAAATTACAGATCGCGCCCTATAGAGGGAAAAACAAAAACGAAAGTTTTAGGGAAGGAGTTTGAGGAAGAACCCTTTTTCAAAAGGGTTCTTCCTCAATATCTCATGTAAAGCTTATATACAAATACCGCGGTCATATATCGGGGCGTACGTTATCAAAGCAGCGGAGCGAACATATTTAGTATAGCTCCTGCGATTTTTTTGAACACTGAACGGCTGTTGCAGTCCTCCATAGTTATAAGCTGTGAAAGCTCGGCAGTTTCATTGAAATCCCGTACCATTTCCTTTATTACGGAACACTCATACAATACGCTTCCACATTCAAAGTGCAGGTAGAAGCTTCTGTAGTCGAAATTGATAGTACCTATAAGTGCAGTCTTGCCGTCTGCAACGCAGGTCTTGGCATGGATAAACCCGGGAGTGTATTCATATATCTTTACTCCGAGTGCAGTAAGCTGTGCGTAGTTGTTCCATGCTATCATGTGGACATACCATTTGTCGGGGATATGCGGAGTGATTATCCTTACATCTACGCCTTTCTTAGCGGCAAATCCGAGAGCATTTGTCATCTCCTCATCGAGGATAAGATAGGGCGTTGTAATGCAGACGTACTCACGGGCATTATTAATAAGCTCAAGATATACGCGCTTTCCCACAGGTTCTTCATCAAGTGGTGAATCGGAAAACGGCTGCACAAAACCGTCATCTTTCAGCATGGAAAGATACGGGGGAATTTGCGGACTGAATTTCTGCAATTCGCTGTTTTCAGCCTTTTCCCAGAGCTGTAGGAACATGACTGTATAATTCCACACTGCCTGTCCGCGTATCATGATGCCTGTGTCTTTCCAGTGTCCGAAACGCTCCTTGCGGTTGATGTATTCATCGGCGATATTCGTACCGCCGTTAAAGGCTGTATGACCGTCGATAATAACGATCTTTCTGTGGTCTCGGTTGTTCTGCACCGATGATATCATAGGGCGGAAAGGATTGAACACCTTACACTTTATGCCTTGATCTGCAAGGTTGCGGAATGGCTTGACAGAGTTGAGCATACCTGTGCCGATGCCGTCATACATAAGCCTTACGTCCAATCCCTCAGCAGCTTTCTTAATGAGAAGTTCCGATAAGGTGTCAAACATATATCCCTCGGTGATTATAAAAAATTCAAGGAATATGAAGTGTTTTGCGGACTCTATTTCCTCAACGAGTCTTTCAAACTGTACCTCGCCAAGAGGAAAATACTCCGCATTAAGATTTCTGTAAACGGGGTACATACCATAGTCCGAAACATATCTTGCAAGATTGAGTGCATCGGGGCACATGGCAGACAGCTCGTTCATTATGTCATTATCCTGAACAAGCAGTTCCTTTGTCTGCACTTGATTTCGCATATCAAGGGATTTTGGAAATTGCTGTGAAAGCTTTATGAAGAGATAGGATATACCGCCCATAAGAGGGAAAATACTGATAATTACAATCCATGCGAAACGATAGGCGATAGGTTCGTTCTTGTTGGTGATATATATAGCAAGGATTATGTCAAGGATAATAAGTATGAAGTATACAAAGTAAAAACGTGTTCCGAGACTTGCTACAGCAAGCATCAGAAATGCGATCTGAAATAGCAGAAGTATAACGAATGCAGCGTTTGTACTGAGGATACTGCTGAGAAGTTTTTTTATCTTCATTTTCCACCTCCTGATGATGATATAAAGATTATATCATAAAAGTTCAGAAATAGCAACGAGTAGTTCACACGATGACTTAAATATGATGAAAGGAATGATGTATATGAATAATATCAGACCATATGAAAGAAATGTTTATTACTATGAGACAGATAAAATGGGTGTGGTGCACCATTCAAACTATATAAGGATATTCGAGGAGACAAGAATACACTTCCTCAACGAAGCAGGAATGCCTTTTGAGCAAATAGAAGCTATGGGAGTATATATGCCTGTGCTCTCTGTAGAGTGCAGGTACAAGCGTCCCCTTAGTTTTGATGAGCCATTTGCAGTATACCCTAAAATCGTAAAGTTTAACGGTACAACGCTTCACATTGAATATAAACTTATAAGCAGGAAAACAGGGGAAATCTGTGTCGAGGGCAGTTCTTCGCATTGCTTTACCGATCTCGAACTGAAACCGCTCAGGACAAAGCTCCACTATCCTGATATATATAAGGTATTCAGCGAATATAACGGATATGAGATAACAGAATAAAAAGCAAAAGCTCCCATAAAGGGAGCTTTTTTGGTATAGGAACGAAGATGTTTTTGATCAGATTTAACTGGTCATGATAGAGGTCAAGCTATCTCTTCGATTCTTACATTTGAAATATAAACTGTAGCAGTTGAACCTCTGTGACCGAGATTGTACTCAAGACGTCCCTTTGGATCGTCCTTTTCCTTCATCTCGAATTCATAGGTAAATGTCTGCTTTTCGGGAGTTACAGTAAGCTTTGTATCCTCGAAATATCTTATCCAGCCTGCTTCGGGAGCAGAAACGCAGGTGATGATCTCTCTTTCCTCATCTGCATATGCGTCGAAAGAGAGCTTGTACTTCTTGCCCTTTATCATCGGGATATCAGGCTGTACCAGCTGTACAGAGTAGTCCTCTGTGCCTTCCTTTTCTGAGGTGATAACTATCATGTTATCCTTTATCTCAGCTGCACCCTCACCGCCGTTGAAGAGCAGGAACTTCCAGTTTACATCATCAGTGAGATCCTCTGCCTCTGAGAAATCGCCGTTGTAGATGTAGTTGCCGTCCTCAAGTGGCTCACGGTAGGTCTTTTCGGGCTTTTTAACATTTGTGTCGTATTCGGGCTTCTGATAAACTCTTACGTAGTCTATCTCGAACTCTGCGTTGTCAAAGTTTGTAGTTTCGTCAGGGTTACCCGGCCATGTTCCGCCTACTGCCAGGTTCATCTGAACGAAGAACGGCTGATCGAATGGTGCAGGATAAGGCTTTTCGTCCTCGCCCTGAACTGCTGTGAACCAGTCGTTTACTGTATTGTAAAGATTGCCGTCGATATACCAGCGTATCTCACCCGGCTCCCATTCTACAGAGAATTCATGGAAGCTGTCAGCGTATGTCTGACCTGTAAGGTTCCATGTGCCCTGCTTTTCGCCGTGAGGTTCGCCGTAATGGAGAGTACCGTATGCAGTGCTTACGTTATTTCCGAGTACTTCCATAATATCTATTTCGCCGCACTTAGGCCACTGTCCGTAGTAGCTCTCGTCCTTTGGCATCATCCATATAGCAGGCCATAAGCCCTGTCCTTCAGGGACTTTAGCACTTACGACTACTTTACCGTAAGTGAAATCGGTCTTGTTCTGACCTGTTACCTTACCTGATGTGTAGTAGTCCTTGCCGTCCTTTTCGGACTTGATAGCCTTGATGACCAGCTTGCCGTCACGGATAAATACGTTATCTGTTGAGGTAGTGTATTCCTGTAACTCTTCATTGGTCCAGCCCGGTTCGTGGGGCTCGTAGTTCCACTTGCTTTCGTCAAGTGCATCAGCGTTGAATTCATCGTTCCAGAGCAGGTCGTAGCCATCTATCTCTGGCACTTCGGTCTCATTGGAAGCAGCCTCTGTAGTTGTCTCGGCAGATGCTGTAGTTTCAGGTGCTTTTGCGTTATCAGTGTTTTCGTTTTTATCTCCGCAGCCTGCTGCTGAAACCATCATTGCAAGAGCTGCGATAAAAGATAAAGCTTTGTAATTCTTCATGTTTATTCCTCCTTAAATGTGAGGTTTATTCTCTTATGGCATTATTATAACTTTTTACCCTGAAAATTTATAGCAAAATGGACTGATTTATAGTAAACTTATGATATGATATAAATTGTATCAGCCGTATCCGCAAGTACGGATAAACCATGGCGAGTCATCTGTGCTGCGTTGTAGGATCCAGCTCCAGCCTTTATACATATTGCCATAATTCCATGAAGCGTCCGACCAATACAGTATCGGAAGATCCTTAGCGTAAAAATCCGAAACAATGACCATTGTCTGAAAACCCGTACTGCTTTCTTTATGGCTCTCTCTGCCATCTCCCTGATATCTGAGCTCTCTGAGCTCGCAGTTTTTAAATTTAGGGAAATAATCCTTTATACATTCCACAGCGTCATCGTAGTCATGCTGAGTGTATATTTCTGATGAAATAGGCTGTATCACTGCTTTATCCACTGTACCTGCGGGGAGCGGTTTTCTGTTGACGCTTAACACTAATGCAAAGAAAATAACGATGAAAAGCAATATAAAGCTTGCTGATATAATAATAGCTTTGCGTTTGGTCATATAATTGCTCCTTTCAGTATTTTTTCCATGATAATAATATAGCATACGGATATGACTTTATCATGAATTTTCTATAACAATTCTGATATTATTATTTTATGTAATGAAATAAACCAAGCCCGAAAGCGTTTCCGAGGCCGCTTTCGGGCTTGGCTGTATAGGAGAGGTGATTATTTCGTTATGGTTCGAGGGACTTTACAAGTCCGAGGAGATACTTCTGTATCTGCATAGCGTCATTGTTTGTTATGCCGCTCTTGCCGTTTTCGTAAACGTCTGCATTGAGCTGACCCTGTTCGGTGATGTGGTGCTCGTCAGTACCTGTGAGACCATATCTGTTAGGATTAGCCAGTGACTGCATTATAAGAACTATATCATTCATTGCAACTTCGCCGTCGCAGTCTGCATCGCCGTAGAGTATATCTTCATCAGGGATATCCTGAGGTGCTTCTGCGATATTGTCGAAGTCGAGCCAGAGCTGTACATATTCGCTGTCGGCAGCATAAGCAGGAGAAGCTGTGTTCTGTGAGGAGAGTTCGGAAGCTGTAAGAGCCTTGCTGTATACTCTCATTTCGTAGAAGTTTGCCTGTGAATTTCTTCCTGTTTCGGGGCAGGCACCAAGAGTCAGCGGATAGCCCGAATGAGCAACACCTGCTGAGCCGCCTGCCTTTTCAGCAAGCATCTTGCCGTCGCAGTATACTCTCAGCATATTGTTTTCCGCATCGTAAATACCTGCAACCTGATGCTTTTTGCCGAGCCAGTCCGAACCTATCTCAGCACTTACGCTGTTCCATTCTCCGCCTGAGTAGATGAAGAAATAGAGTACGGAAGGTTCTGCTCTGAGACCGAATGAGTAGTCGCCCTTGCTTGCAAACATATTGTACTGCTGCGAGCCTGTAGGAACTACATTTGCCTCAACTGTAAAGGAGTTTTTGCCTTCAAGTGTGCTTTCGAGCTTGCTGCATGAAGGTATTGTAACTGCACCAGATACATAGTTTCCGTCAGCTGAATTTGTGAGCTTAGCACCTGAGCTTATAGGCACTTGTAAAGCATTATTGCTCTTATCCTGTATCACTGTGCCGTTTGAGCGGAGCTTTGCAGCGGTATCGGATATAGTGCTGGCAGTGCATGATGAAGCTATGGGCATGATAGTGTATGACCAGCTGTACTGTCTGCCTGAGGGGAGACGGTATTTTTCAAGTGTAGCCTGTCCGCAGGTAGCACTTCCTGTACCCATTGAGCCGTAGTCAACGCTGAGCATGGTCTCGCTTCTCGGTTTAAGCTTGTATGGGTGGTCTGCATTCTGGAGATCCTCGGGAGTGAAATGGAGCGCACTTGCTTCCACTGTTCCGTCAGCTGCGATAAGCAGACTTGATTCCTTGCTGATGTTCTTTACTGAGATCCACTTGACATCGGTAAGGTTGCCGCAGTCGTCAGCCTTCAGATAAGGGTAGAACATCTCGGAAACTGTGTTGGTCCAAACGCCCATTCTGCCGTTGGTCTTTCTGTCATTGAATGTTTCAACAGGACCATTGCCGTACCAGCTTACTTCCTCTGCGCCCTCGGGGAGCTTCATTATAGAGCCTACACGTATGAAGTTGCCAAGACCTGCACCTGCTGCGTTGACATTGAAGTTTACTGTTACGCTGCCGTTGCAGTGGATAGTATAGGTGATATCCACCTTGGTATTGCCTGCGTTGGGGAGTGTGAGATGAGATACAACTACCTTCTCGCCGTTGTCGCCGTCAAGTATGTCTATCTTGTCACAGCGTGCGCCCTTCATTGCGTTCTTCCAGCCTGCATCAAATGAGCCCTTTGCGCCCCAGCCTGTATCGTTTTCAACGTTGCCGCGCCAGAAGTTGGGAGCAGGTCCGTCTGAGATAAGTATCTCACCATTGATCGTATAAGACTTCATAAGACCTGTTGACTTGTCGATAGCAAAGTTGAAGCCCTTTCCTGTAGGAACATAGCAGTCGGGAGTATCGACTACAGTAACAGCATCGCTGCCTGTATCGTACTTGGCTACCTTGCCTGTAGCTGTTATTGGGAACTGAGCATATGATATCTCAGTGCCTGCGGGGAGAAGGTCTGAACCATTGCGTACCTTTACTGAGATATCGAGGTACAGCTCGTCACCTGCAAGGATATTCTTAGGTATTGTGAACGGTACTTTAAGAGTGCTCTTTGAAAGGGGAGCAGCCTGTGCGTCTGTAATATCGCCTCTCTCGATGCTTACGCCGTTTTTGAGGAGCGACCATGAAACATCGAAATCACTGAGGTCTGCGAAATTATTCTCGTTGTATACGCTTATCTCTTTATTTGCCAGCTGAGATGCATCTGCGCTGAACCAGAAATTCTGATACTGATACTTTACTTCCGCAAGCTCGGGCTGTGGATTTCTGTCAGGGCTTATAAGACCGTTTTCACAGAAGCTGTTATCGTTTGGCCAGTCGCCCCAGTCTCCGCCGTATCCGTAGTATTTGCCCTTTATCTCTTCGGAGTAAAGGTTCTTCTGAGCGTAGGACTCCGAGTAGTAATCCCAGCTGTTATTCGGGAGAGCAACAGCTCTTGACTGGTCTACCCAGTCCCAGATGAAGCCGCCCAGCATATTGTCTGCGCTTCTTATAACGTCCCAGTATTCCTTGAGCGCACCTACTGAGTTGCCCATAGCGTGGTCGTATTCGCACATAACATAAGGCATCTTGCCCTTGCCTGCGTTGTTTCCGATAACGTTAGAGCCGGGGTACATATTGCTTCCCATGTCAACGCCCATGCCGAAGCCCTGACCTTCACTGTGTACAGGTCTTGTGGGATCGTTCTTCTTGAAGTACCATATCATATCGCGGAACATTCCGCCTGCGTCTCCTGCATTGCCTGTATAGCCCATTTCGTTTCCGATAGACCATGCAACTATAGCAGGATTGTTTTTCAGACGCTTGTATGCGGTCTCTGTTCTGTCCATAGCAAGCTCATAGAACAGAGCCTTTGTGTTGTTGTTCTTGCCGTCCTGAAGTGCGTGGCACTCCATATTGGTCTCGCCCATAACGTACATACCGTACTTGTTGCAGAGCCAGTAGAGGTATGAATCGTTGCTGTAGTGAGAGGTCCTTATAGCATTGATGTTGTTCTTTTTCATAAGGGAAACGTCCTCGCGGATAGTTTCCTGAGGTACAGCCTTTCCGTAGAACGGGTCTGTATCGTGTCTGTTTACGCCCTTGAGGAGCAGACGCTTGCCGTTGATGGTTATAGGCTGCCACTGCTTTGTAGTTACCTGATATGAGCCGTTTACCTCAGCCCTTGTGAAGTTTATCTCACGGAAGCCCAGCTGTGAGGAGAGTATCTCCTGCACTTCGCCCTTATCGTCGCAGAGTTTCAGCACAAGGGCATAGATATTCGGCTTTTCAGCAGACCAAAGCTTAGGAGCTGTAACGTCTGTTTTTATTGTATAGACCTTTCCTGTCGATGCAGCAAGGTCATTTATTTTCGCGGAAGCACCGCTGAGGATATTGTTTCCGTCCTCGTCATAGGCTTCGGCGATAACGCTCCAGCCGTTTTTGGCATTGCCTGAGCGGTTGCTCATATCAAGGGATATTTCAAGTGAAGCGTTAGTGAAAGTATCGTCAAGGTCTGTGCGGACGGTATAGTCTCTTATCTGTACATCGGGAGTACTTACGAGGAAAACATCGCGGAAGATACCGCCGTCGTAGATCATATCCTGATCCTCGAACCATGTACCGTCACAGAATTTATGTACCTCTACTGCAAGTGTATTCTCACCGTCAGTAAGCAGGTCTGTGATATCGAAGCGGTGAGGGCTGAATGTATCCTCGCTGTAGCCTACGGCAGTACCGTTTACATATACATAGTATGCTGACTCTACGCCGTCAAACTCGATATAAACTCTTCTGCCTGATTTGCGCATTTCGCTGTCAACAGTGAACTTCTTGCGGTAAAGTCCTACAGGATTATAGTTCGTGGGAGCCTGAGGCGCAGGTACATTGCTGTCGTACTTAGCCTGCCACGGCTCGTTGATATTGGTGTAGATAGAGTAGTCGAAGCCCTGTCTTGTCCAGCTTTTTGGCAGCTGTACCGTTTTCCAGCCGTGTTCTGATGAGGGCTGATATTCGGGCTTGAAGCAGCCTGCATTGATGTGCGAGCTTGCCTGCTGAGAGTTCTGCACTACTACAAGATCCCAGTCCTCGTTCTTTCCTGTGAGCATCTGCAAATACTCCGACTCCTCCCGCGCGTTATAGTCCCATACTGCGGTTACGGCAGCTTCTGTGGACTGATAGGGCACAGGGTTGCACGATGCGGCTTCGCGGTTCACCTGAAATACATCTTCAGCACCGTTTTTTCCTGTCCACTCGTTTCCTGTAAAGGTAACGGCAGAAGCTTTCTGCGGCGCAGTGATGCCAAGTGATGCGGCGGCAGTCATGACAGCTACGATAGCTGACACAATACGTTGTTTCATAATTAAGATCCTCCTTGTTTTAATAATTCCCCTGAAATGCAATTTCTTTTATCTTTGGTATAACATCTATGATTTATTGTGTTAAATAAATAACTCTTTGATGTTGATAACCACTTATTGTGTATAATATAGCACAAAAATGAGCAGATTGCAACTGCATTTTTGAAAAAATAGTGTAAAATATAACGATTTTTGTTATTTTGTATTGCATATTACCAAAAAGACCACTCTCATATCATGAGAGTGGTCAGTATTTCAGTCACTTTCTATTATATTTTTGATATCCTGCATACGTCCGTCCCATTCTGCACTCTGGTCTGCGCATTTTTTCAGCTCGTCAGCAAGGAGATTGAGCTTGAACGGCGGAAGATTTTTCTTGTAGCGGAGCTTGTGTTCGAGACTTGCCCAGAAGTCCATAGCGATAGTTCTCAGCTGTACCTCGGCTCTGACGAGACGCTTTTCATTTTCAAGGAATATGGGCACAGCTACGATAAGATGCAGGCTTCTGTAGCCGTTTGCCTTAGGCTTTTCTATGTAGTCCTTTTTCTCGATAAGGGTGATGTCGTCCTGCTGCAAAAAGCAGTCTGCCAGTCTGTAGATATCCTGCACGAAGGAGCATACCACACGTATTCCTGCGATATCACTGATATTGTTTTCGATAGCTTCGATATTCCGCGGTATATGCCTTGAAAGCAGCTTTCGGAATATGCTTCCGTAGCTCTTTATCCTCGACTGTATGAACTCTATGGGATTGCTTTCGCCGTTCAGTGAGAACTGCTCGTTGAGTACGCGGAATTTAGTCTCTATCTCCATAATTGCGCACTTGTAATATGTAAAGAACTGCTGCATGGGTATCATGTTATTCTCAACTGAACGCAGAAATTCCGCCTCGGACATTTCTGCTTCCGTAAGCTCACGCAGGTCTCTTATCAACTCATTTTTTTCCATGAAAATACCTCAAATCCGTATTGATGATATTATTATACCATTATTGCAGGTCAAGGTCAATCGTAGTTTATGCTTTTTCATTTGTTTGACACAGAACTGTCAGCTGTGATATAATCAGTATATATTTCTGAAAGGAGCATAGTCATGGCTTTTGATTACAAAAAGGAATACAAGGAATACTATATGCCGAAAAATCAGCCTCAGATAATTGAGATACCGTCAATGAACTTCATCGCAGTCCGCGGAAAAGGCGATCCCAACGAAGAGGGCGGCGAGTACAAGCAGGCTTTAGAGCTGCTGTACGGTATCGCCTATACAATAAAGATGAGCAAAAAGACCGACTACCGTATCGACGGCTATTTCGACTATGTTGTGCCGCCACTTGAGGGCTTGTGGGAGCAGGAGGGCAGAGTCGGTATCGACTACAGCTGCAAGAGCAAACTAAAGTGGACAGCTATGATAAGACTTCCCGATTTTGTCACAAAGGCGGACTTTGACTGGGCTGTGGAGCAGGCAACAGTGAAGAAAAAAACGGACTTTTCTAAAGTTGAGTTCATTACCGTGGAGGAGGGGCTCTGCGTTCAGTGTATGCACATGGGCTCATACGACGACGAGCCTGCAACTGTTACCCTTATGGACAGCTACGCGGAGTCTATGGGTTATGATATTGACATAACTCCTCAGCGTCAGCACCATGAGATATACCTTTCAGACCCAAGAAAGACTGCTCCCGAAAAGCTTAGGACAGTTGTACGTCACCCGATAAAGAAGAGGGGATAAAATGAAACAGTATATAGTTGACGCTTTTACGGATAAGCTGTTCGGCGGTAATCCTGCGGCTGTCTGTGTTGCGGACAGCTTCCCCGATGATAAGCTGATGCAGGACATAGCCTCTGAAAATAATCTCTCGGAGACTGCCTTTGCCGTAAAGGACGGGAACTCATACAGGCTGCGCTGGTTCGCGCCCAAGGGTGAGGTTGACTTCTGCGGTCATGCTACTCTCGGTGCTGCATTTGTGCTGTTCGGCTTTTATGAAAAGGACAGCGAGAGTATAGTATTTGAGACTGCAAAAGGCAGAATTGATGTCAGCCGCAGGGGAGAGCTTATTGAAATGGACTTTCCTGCATACGCTCTTGAACACGTTGAAATAACCGACAGCATGATAGAAGCTTTAGGGGCGATACCGCTTGCCGCATACTGTGACCGAGATATCATGTTCGTGCTGCGTGATGAAGACGAGGTACGGTATTTGCAGCCTGACCTCGAATTGCTCTCACTGCTTGACTGTGCGTGTATAGCTGTGACAGCAAAGGGCAGTGAATACGACTGTGTATCAAGAGTTTTTGCTCCGAAATACGGTATACCCGAGGATCCCGTTACAGGCTCGGCGCACTGCATGATAGCCCCCTACTGGTGCAGGAGACTCGGCAGGGACTCTATAACAGCATTTCAGGCATCATTGCGTACAGGAGTACTTAACTGTACAGCCTGCGGAGACAGGGTGAAGATATCAGGAAAAGCGGTGCTGTTTTCGACTGCCGATATAAAAATCAGATAAGGCGATATGTACAAATCATAAGCGTTTTTTTGTGAGTTCCTACAAAGTTGAAAAATACTATTGACTCTCACGTTACGTCATGGTCTATACTGAGATCACACGAGAGGAGTGGATAAGATGATGACAGTCAAGCAGGTCAGTGAGCTGACGGGAGTGAGTATACGCACTCTGCGATATTACGATGAGATAGGGCTGCTGCCCCCTGCGTCACATACCGAGGGCGGATACAGGCTGTATGACGATACGGCACTGGAAAGGCTTCAGCAGATATTGCTTTTTCGCGAACTGGAGTTTCCGCTCAAAGATATAGTGCGCATAGTGAGCAGTCCCGATTTTGACCGTAAGCAGGCTCTTGAGCAGCAGATAGAGCTCCTTGAACTGAAAAGGAAACGGCTTGACGATCTCATCAGCTTCGCTCGGAGAATTAAAGTGATAGGAGTGAGAGCAGTGGATTTTACTGCATTTGACACATCAAAAATCGACGAATATACACAACGCGCAAAGGAAAAGTGGGGCAATACCAAGGCTTATGAGGAGTTCTCACAGAAAAAGCGTTCGGACGAGGAAAATCAGCAGGTAATGGAGGACTTCATGCAGCTTTTTGCCGAGTTCGGAAAGCTTAAAGAGGGCAGTCCCGAAAGCGATGATGCGCAGGCAATGGTGAAGAAGCTGCAAGGCTTTATAACCGAGCATTTTTACACCTGTACCAATGAGATACTCAGCGGACTTGGCAAGATGTACGCGGCTGACAGTGAGTTCAGAGACAATATCAACAGTGCAGGCGGCAAGGGCACGGCAGAGTTTGCAGCAAAGGCTATCGCAGTATATTGCGGTGAGGTTAAAAAATAATATATAAAGCGGAGCTTTTACAGCTCCGTTTTTTTATGAAAAGCAATATTCTTATTTGTAGTTAAGACTTATTTAAGAATTATTTAATTGACAAGAATTTCCGTTAAATGTATAATATATATCGTGGTATTTGTTTTTTATATGCCATAGTAATTATTGGAGGACGAAAATGAAGAAACAGCTTAGAGTCTTTTCGTTTCTTCTTGCGGGTATGCTTGCGGTAAGCTGTGCAGGCTGTTCATCATCGAATAGCAGCGAAAGCGATGACACCAAAACTGCCGTAGGGGAAAGCGATGAAAAGAAAGACGCTGACAGCGTCAAAGACAGTAAAAAGGTGAAGCCCAGAGCTGAGGACGATTTTTACGGCTATGTCAACTACGATCAGCTCATGAACGCTGAGATACCATACGGCGAGAGCTATATGTCGGGCTTTGAGGACGAGGATAACAGAGATATAATCCCCGATATGATAAAGGAGATAGGCGAAAGCAGCGAGAAATACGCTAAGGGTACAAATGAACAGCTTATCCATGACCTTTATCAGCAGGCAAAGGAATATAAGGACGACGGTTCTGTATATAAAGAAGCAATGGACAACTGCGAAAAGATACTCGCAGCCGATAACATACAGGAGCTTTTCGCTATGTGGGGCGAACTGGTGCGCAACAGCGAAGCAAGCTCTTTATTCGGTTTTGAGGTCATGAATGATTTTAGGGACAGTTCAAGGAATTCTCTGTATCTTACACCTGTAAAATCTTTTATTGAGACGAGCCTTGAAGATATAAACGATAATTCCGAAAAGTGCAAGGAAGCTAACAATATAGCAAGAGATATGCACAGAGTTATGGGCGATGACTATGAAGAAGCCGATGAAAAGGGCAGGCAAATGGTGTATCTCGGTCTCGAAATAGCTCATCATACGGATTTTGAGACAAAGGAGACTCTTGAAAATATCTCAAAGATACCGATGTCTACCTTTGAAGAACTTGACAGCATAATGTCAAATCTTGACGGTTCTGCTGTGGAAATGTTCTTAGGAGATGTAAAAAACAGCACGGACGGTATCTATATTTGTGATCCCGAACAGCTGAAAGCTATAAATTCTCTTATAACAGATGAAAATCTGGAGAAGTGGAAAACATATATATTTACAACTTATCTTTATGACAGACGTGAATTTATTTCCGACAGCAATAAGATACTGAAGGAGTATGCTCCCGAAAGCAAGGAAACTAAGGAAGATCAGGCTGCGACTATTGTGCAGGCTAACCTTGCTTCGCAGATAAGCGAGGTGTATGCGGAGAGATTTTATACTCCCGAGCTTGATAAGGGTATCCATGAGCTTTTTGACGATATCATAGACAGCTATGACGAGCTTATAAACAATGCTGACTGGCTTACAGCCGACACAAGAAAGGCACTGCTGAAAAAGCTCCGCAACATAATCCTTATCACTGCTCCCGAGCCCCATAAGGTAGATGTTAAGGACGCTGAGCTTATCGGAAAGAACCTGTATGAGACTGCAAATAATATCAGAAAAAAGAAAACAGCCGATACTATAAAAGAACTGTCAGAGGAAGTTGACAAAACAAAGTCAACTATGCTCGCTACTGAGGTCAATGCGCAGTATCAGATATCAAATTCTATCAATATCACTGTTGCTATAATGCAGAAGCCGATGTTTGATCCCAATGGCAGCCGTGCTGAAAATCTCGGCGCACTTGGTGCAGTTATAGGACACGAGATAGGTCATGCATTTGACTCTAACTGTATCAATTACGATCCTGACGGCATTTACAACCCCGACTGGCTGGGCGAAAAGGATAAGCAGATACTTGAAGAACGCGCGGATAAGCTTGCCGAGTATTACAGCAGATACACTATCATGGAAGTGTTCCATGTTGACGGAGAGCTTACAAACGGTGAGAACTATGCCGACCTCAGCGGTGTTGAATGTGTAACTAATCTCATCGACGACAAGGACGAGCTTAAAAAGCTCTTTGAGAGCTACGCTAAAAGCTGGGCTACCCTTATGGTAGACTCTGACGGCATAAAAGCACTTGAACTTGATGAGCACAGTCCTGCTGAGACTCGTGTTAATGCTGTACTTGCATCGAACAAAAAGTTCAATGAGGTGTACGGCTTGAAGGAGGGCGACGGAATGTACGTTGCTCCCGAGGAAAGGGTAAGCAGGTGGTAAGCGATGAGACTGATATTTAAACATACATTAAAGAATATATGGGCACATAAGCTCAGAACTATCCTGCTTCTGATCTGTATCGCAGTGTGCAGCTTTACGGCTATGCTCTGTTTTGACATGAGCGGCTCACTTGATAAAATGGTAAAGAGTATGTTTGCCAATATGGCAGGCAATACCGACATTATGATATCAACAAAGTCTCCTATCGAGGAAGGCTTTGCTGACGGAGCTCCCGAATGTGATATCATGTATCTCAGCGGCGGCAGCTGTTATTTTGACAGACATCTTGATATGGATATATCCTATGTCCGCCGTAAGCAGGTAAATATATTTGCTATCGACGCAGATCAGGCAAAGAAGATGAAGCTTGTCAAGGATACTCTTGATCTCGGCGGCAAAAAGGCTGCTATCTCCGAGGAATTTTCCAAGGAATACGGCTACAAAAAGGGCGATAAGATAGTTCTTCACGGTGAAAGGGATATACCTGTAGAGTTCACTGTAAGCAGTGTTGAAAAGAAGCAGGGTATCTTTGATGTTGCCAACAGGGTAGCTATCAGTCTTGATGACATGAAAGACCTTGTAATAGCTGATGAGCCAGAGATAATGATGGCTTTCGTCGATGTGAAAAAGGATTCGGAGGTAAAGGAAGCAGAGGATTTCTTCAAGAAAAAGTACCCTACAGCTGAAGTTGATAACTTCTTCGACAATGAAGAGCTCAACGAGCAGATAGGCTCTATAACAAGAATGTTCCTTGTTCTCTTTGCTATCTGTATGCTCCTTGTAATATTCGTAACAGTTTCCGTCTGCGAGCGTATGATCGTTGACAAGATGTCGGTAGTCGGTACTTTCCGAAGTCTCGGAATATCCTCGCGCATCACTACGATCGCTCTCCTTTTCGAGAATATCCTCTACGGACTTATCGGCAGTGTGATCGGTGTCGTGCTTTATTCATATTCAAAACAGCCGTTCTTTGACTCCATGTTCACTTTCAGTTCAAACGGAGAGGATACGATACACCCCGATGTGCCAAAGGCAAAGCTTTTAGTCATTATCGGCGTTATTCTCGGTGCAATGATAGTAGAGTGTCTCTGCCCCATAAAGGAAGTAATAAAGGCAGTAAAGACACCTATCCGTGATATCATCTTTGATACAAAGGATACTGAGTATCGTCCAAGCAGAACAGGTACATACATAGGATTTGGCTTGCTTGCAGTATCTGCCGCAGCGTACTTCTTCAAGGATCATTTCTGGGGCGGTATGATATGCTTTGTGTGCTTCATCGCCGCAGTAGGACTGCTTTACAATTACATTTACCGTTTTGCGGCAAGGCTGCTGGAAAAGCTTTTTGAGAAGTTCGGTTTTCCTATTGCAAGACTTGCAGCTGTTGAAGCAGGTGCGAAGAAATGTACAGTCGGAAGCTCTGTTCTCTGTGTAACAGCAGCATCACTTGCAATGGTCATTTATATATTTACAAATTCTATTTCTGCTGTGTATAACCACAGTGTTTTCAAGAGCGATGTTATAGCGATGATAGGAGGTTCAAAAGCTTCATACCTTTCATACGTCAAGGACCTTGACGGCGTTGACAGATCAGAGCTTGTCTACATGACATGGGACAACGCAAAGATAAACGATGATGAGAAAGAGACTCAGATAGCCGTATATGGCTGGCGTGACGGCGGATATGAGCTGCTTGATGCTTTTTCGGAAGATCCTGAAAGTGTCGGCGACGGAGAAGTATTGCTCGACAAGGTGCTTATGAAAAAGTATGGGCTCAAAACAGGCGATACGATAAAAATAAACTTCAATTCGGACGGATATCTCCCTGTTGAGGAAGAGCTGAAGATAGCAGGAAAGATAGAATACGATTACTATGCAGGCTCGGGAACGAGCGTAGTCATCTCTGAGAAGCACTATAAGGAGCTTTTCGGTGATCATCCGTCAAACCTCATTGTTACAGGAAATGACGCAAAGGCGTTAAAGGATACCATAAAGGATCATTCTGCCGATTATATAAACGAGATATATACTCACGAGGAATTCGATCAGTATCTTGCTACTGAACGTGCATCGCTGAATATGATACTGACGCTTCTTATCTGTATCGGTATAGGTCTTACCTTTATCGGTGTAGTCAGCAACCAGCTCATAGGACTTGAAGGACGTAAGCGTGAATGTGCGGTAATGACTTCTGTAGCAATGCCTCGTAAGAAGCTGTCAAAGATGTTCCTTATGGAAAGCTTTATTGCTGCGTTTATCGCACTTGTTGCAGCAGTCCCCATAGGAATATTCATGTCACATATATTCATGGGTATCATGGAGCAGCTTGAGATGTTCATACCTCTTGAGATATCCGTAGCTGCCTGCATCAAGTATGCACTTATCCTGTGTGCAGTCTTTACACTTGTTTCACTCTTCCCGATAAGAGCACTCAGGAAAATGGATATAGTTTCACAGCTCAAATACGAATAAAGGAGAATGTATAATGGCTAATCTTATAGAAGTTAACAATGTATATAAAACATTCGGAAAAGGCGAGTCGCTGACAAAGGTGCTTTCGGGAGCTACTCTGAACGTTGAAAAGGGTGAGTTCGTGTCTCTTATGGGAGCTTCGGGAAGCGGTAAATCTACGCTCCTGTACCTTATCGGCGGACTTGACAGAAGGTTTGAAGGAAGTATCTCCATATGCGGAAATGATATCTCAAAGATGAAGGAAAAGGAGATGTCAAAGCTGAGACTTGAAAAGATAGGCTTTATCTTCCAGTTCTACAATCTTGTGCAGAACCTTAACGTTGAGGATAATATCCTGCTTCCGTCAAGCGTAAAGGGAAAGAGCAAGTCTGAGATGAAGGCTCAGCTTGACGAGATACTGAAAATAACAGGTCTTACTGAGAAGCGCAAGGCAAAGCCTGCACAGCTCTCGGGTGGTCAGCAGCAGCGTGTTGCCATCGCAAGGGCAGTCATCGGAAATCCAGAGATAATACTTGCCGACGAGCCGACTGGAAACCTTGATACGGTAGCAGGTGCTGAGATAATGAATTTATTCTCGAAAATAAACAAGGAAAAGGGAATAACTATACTACAGGTAACTCATTCCCATAAGTGTGCAGCTTACGGCGACAGAGTTGTAGAGCTCGTAAACGGTATGACAAATATCCAAAATACAGAGCAGACTGTATAATAAGAAAAGGGACTTAAAAAAGTCCCTTTTTTCATGCTGTTTCGTTGCTGGCGTTTTTGAAGTAAAGTCCGCCGTAGAGGCTGAACATAAGCTTTTTGAGGAAGTCCACATCGGTTTTTGCACCTGTGAGTATGTAGTTCTTTGCGATGCTGTTCATGCCGCTGGCTATGAAATCGACTATGAATACTCTTTTTTCATCGGCTACATCGCTGATGAAGTATTTACAGTCCATGAGCGACTTGTACTGCACATCGTAGAGGAAATGTATCATGTCGTTGCGTACGAGCAGTGATATTATGTGGCGTTTATCCACGATATAACGGCTGTAGCCCTCACAAAAGCTGCGGAATATAGCGGAATGACATGAAGTTGCATTTTCTTCGGGAAGAAAGCAGCAGTTATGGCTGAGTTCGTATAATATTACGTTTTCCTTCGTACCGAAAAGAGAATAGAATGTCTGGCGTGATACCTGAGCTTCACGGCAAAGGTCGCTTACGCTTATGTCATTGAAAGACTTTTCTTCAAGAAGTTTTAAAAGTGCTTCGGAAATAAGCTTTTGTGAAAGTAAAGCTGATTTATTGCTGCCCTGATACATTGACAAACTACCTCGCTTTGTAAAAGTTTAGTGAAGCTCATTGACAAATGTCAAAGAGTATGATAATATTATAACAAAGGAGTGGACATTTGTCAAGCCCCTTTAAGTGAATTTTACGGAGGTCAAAACTATGGCACAGGTTACTAAGGATACAAAGATCGGCGAACTTCTCCAGCTTGATACAGACGTATCACCAATTCTTTTCAGCATCGGTATGCACTGCCTCGGATGTCCTGCATCTCAGGGCGAGACTATCGAAGAAGCTGCAATGGTACACGGCGTAAACGCTGACGAGCTTGTAAACGCTATCAATCAGAAGCTTGCTGAATAATATCAGTATATCATTACAAACAAAAGGACACTTTGGGGCTTACCTCAAGTGTCCTTTATTTTTATACTATGTTGTGATCGTAGACCAGTATCGTGTATTTTGTGGAGTTGATCTCGGTAACGAATGAATACTGCGGAATATCGTTTTTATAGGCTTCGGACGACATGAAATCGTTTCTTTCTCTTCCCTCAAGTATCAAGAAGTACTTCTGCTGTAAGGGATCGTCCTCATACCATTTTGTTGATGACTGATATCTGCGCCTTGACACGCCTGTTTCGTCGATGTATACATCGCTTACCTTTACTTTTCCGCCTGATATAAGGGTAACTGAGTTTGCGTTCCAGAAAGATGAATAGCCCTTTGTCAGACCGTGGTCGTACAGATAGCCCGAGAGCTGGTACCATGTGTTCTGCTTGTAGCCGTCCTTTGGCATCTTCATAACATTTGACACGCTGAGAGTGCCTGCGGCGAATACAGGTATAATGAGCAGTGATACTAACCTTGAACAGTCAGCCTTTGCAGAGACAGCCCGGCATACGAACAGTATGCTCAGGATAAGGGAAGTACCTACCACTGGAGTGAGTCTCCAGTCTGCAACAGCAAGGACTCCGCATATATAGCCCATAAGCACTACAGCTGTCACAGCCCAGTGCATCCATACCCATATGCGCATCATTCTGCCTTTGCGGTCACTGCCGTATTTTTTATAGCAGAAAGTAGCGGCGATAGGGAGCACAGTCAGCATAAGAGCGGAGATGATATATATAATGTTGGGGATACCCTGTTTATCCGTGAACATAATATCGGGCATATCCTCAACGCCCAGCAGTCTCAGCCATGCAAGGGGCAGCTTCTGAACATGGGCTGTCCATGAGCTCATTTCCGAAAACTCCGAGTTTGCGTCCTGATAACGTGCCTGTAGGTTTCCGAGAAGCAGGTTGTTTATGAGATTACCCACAACTGCCATTATGATGAAAACAAGGGCACGGAAAGTAACAAGAGCTGTCCTGCCGCTTAAAATGCTGTATTTCTTGTTGATGAACTGTTCAATGAATATTGCACCTGCAAAGGGGAGTGCGAACAGAGTAAAGCCTGTTATGCCGTCCATTCCCGTAAGCAGCATGAATACACACAGACACAGGAATATGAGCAGCTTGTGCAGTGAAGCACCTTTTGCGTTTTTGCCCTCTTTTTTCAGTTTGAACTCCATGCTTCCAACAGACAAGAGCCTTGAATAGAGAAAAGCTCCTATAACAAGGAAGAGTATGCCGAGAGAATAGTAGATAGTATGTCCCCAGAATATCTCTCTCAGCTTTGGCGTTGCAAGGGTAATGGAGAGGAAAATTGCCGTACCCATAAAGCCTGCGGGAGTGCTGCCTGTTATCTCTCTCATCATAAGCAGCATAAAGAAGGTAAGGAGAATGAAAAAGCAAAGCATACCGCCTACATGAGCGGTCATGCATAAGCCGAATATCTTTATCAGCGGTATCATAAGAGTACTTGTGCTGAAGGGCAGGAAGCAGGCGTAAGTGAAGCTGGGATCGTAAAGCTTTCCGCTTTCCACAGAGGCGTTTGCCCACAGTATAGTGTCGGTACAGTCTGCGTGGAATTCATATCTTGCTGCGAAAACTATATAATATACGGCTGCCATAACAGCGCATACGAATACAAAAAATGTTGATGCAAAGAGCAGGGTATCCGCAAGGAGCTTTTTCTTCTTATGCTTTTTCTCAGCAGTATCTTCTGTAATCGTATCAGAAACGGCAGCTTGATTTTCAGCAGGAGCTTCTGTGGGAACGTCATCGGCAGGTGGGACTGCTTCCTCAGTAAGGTCAATGACATTTTCTGTGATTTCAGGCTGTACTTCTGTCATATCGGCAGTTTCGGCCACGGGTATCTCAGCTGCTGCGGTATCATCGGTATCGGGAAGTGTTGTCTCGATCTCTTTATCCATTGTATTACCTCACAATACGTGAACGGGCAGCATAAGCTGCCCGAACTGTTATTTATTATCTTTTTTGGTATAGAGCAGTATCTTTCTTGCGAAGAAATTCCAGAGGAACGAAACTGCTGTTGAAACTACCTTTGCTATGATCTGGAAGAGGCTCGTCTTATCGCCGATCCATACCTCGAAAAGCTTTGTGATGCCGATAGTGATGAGAAGTCCGACAACACCGATAGCTGCGAAGCTCAGAAACTCCACAAGCTTGTTCTCGACCTTTGAATTCTTGAATATCCATAAGGTGCTTATGAGATAGTTTACTGCAAGACCTGCGATGAACGAAAGGGAATTGGCTACCCAGCCGTATTCCTTCTGCTCGCCGAAAGCAAATCTGAACAGAATGTATGACAATGCAAAATCTACGACGAAAGCCAGTCCGCCGACGAAAAGATAGCGGAAAAACTGTATCAGAGTATTGTCCGTATCGCCGACAAACAGCTTTTTGAACTGCTTATCGCGGAATATCTGCTTTATCTCGTCCATTACTTCTGCTTCTCCTCGTGGTATTCCTTTTCTGTATTGACGTTCCAGATAGCAGTCTTGTCTGTGCTGCCGCTCTTGATAGCCTTTACAGCCTCGAATGAAGTAACCATAGAGTGGTCGATATTGTTGTATCTGTGCTGACCGTTACGTCCTACACAGTAGAGGTTCGGGATAGTATCGAGGTAGCTGATGAGCTTGTCCATTTCCTCGTATGTGTCGAAGTAAGCAGGATAAGCCTTCTTTACCTTTTCCATATGTGTGTCGATAACCTCGTCTGCGCTGTCGATAAGACCGAGCTTTACCATTTCCTTTACGCAGAAATCAGAGAACTGCTCTTCAGTCATGTTCCAGAATTTGTCGCCCTCTGTTACGAAGTATTCAAGACCTACCCATACAGTATGACCGAGGTCCTTTACCATGTAAGGTGACCAGTTGTTGTAGATCTGGAAACGTCCCATTTTTACACGTCTGTCCTGAACGTATACCCAGCAGTCCGGCACGATATTGCCCACTGTTTTCATATTAGTCTTGTTCTTGAGCTTGAGCTTCGGAACGAGAACACCGAGTGTCATATAGTCACGGTATGGGAGCCCTGCTGCGATACGTGCTGCATCTTCGGGAACATCGTTCATACCTGCAACAAGGTCCTTGACAGGCATAGATGAGATAACGCAGTCGCCTTCGAGAGTGATCTCCTGACCGTCCTTGACGTAAGTAACACCTGTAAGGATGTTGTTTGCGTCCTTGTGGAGCTTCTTAACTCCTGCTTCCATGATGATAGTACCGCCCAGCTTCTTTACCTCGTCGGCAGTAACTTCCCAGAGCTGTCCCGGACCGAGCTTAGGATACTTGAATTCCTCGATAAGTGAGGTATTTACCTTACGGTTCTTTACCTTGAAGAGCTTGCCGAAGAAGTCCTTGATGATGCCTACGATAGAAAGTCCCTTTGTACGCTGAGCACCCCATGAAGCGTCGATCTCGCTTGGATGTCTGCCCCAGAGGTTCTCGGTGTAATACTCAAAGAACATTGAGTAGAGCTCCTTACCGAAGCAGTTGATGTAGAAGTTTTCAAGGTTGTTCTCGGGACGCTTGTGTATAGCGGCTTTGAGATAGCTGAAACCGACTTTAAGAGTTGTGAAGAAGCCGAAGTTCTTGATAGTCTCAGGCTTGAGAGATACAGGATAATCATAGAATTTGTCATTGAAGAGGATACGTGAAACTCTGTGTCTCTTGAGCATTACGCGGTTTTCCTTCTGAGGATCGGGACCGCCTGCCTCAACGTTTACGTGTCTCTTGAGGTATTTATCGTCAGATGAAGGTGAACCCTGTACAGGGAGCATATTGCTCCACCATGCGTTTACCTCGGGTATCTTTGAGAAGAAACGGTGACCACCCATGTCCATGCGGTTGCCCTTGTAATTTACGGTTTTGGAGATACCTCCGATAGCGTTTGTTTCCTCGAGGACAGTAACTTCGTACTCTCCCGAACCGTCTTTAAGAAGCTCATATGCGGCTGTAAGACCTGCAGGTCCCGCACCGATGATTATAACTTTTTTCATGCCTGTATTTCCTTTCTGCGGAGACTGATACTCCGAAATATACTACATAATTTAGACGCAAAAGTTTGCAGAAACTCTCACTGAAAGCGGCTTTTTCCCTTATTAATGCTTTAGTCAGCTGAAAAAGCCGATACTATAAATTACATTATACCACATCTGAAAATAATAATCAAGTAAAAACTTCGATTTTTATGCTCCATAGCTATTAGCAGTGCATATCCAACAAAAACGAACAGCGCATTTTGTTCTTAGTGCATAGTGGTTAGTGTAGGGGAGCCCGCCCTCGGGCTCCCGAGCCATTAGCCGTTAGCCTGTAGGGGCTGGCGTCCCCGACAGCCCGAGCCTTATGCAATAAATACAATGAGCGCACTGTAGGGACGCGCATTGCGCGTCAGCCAATTACGCATAAACTCCAAATGACACACTGTAGGGGCTGATGCCTACATCAGCCCGACGAAATCTAACGAGACCCGAACAGGGCGATGTGGGCATCGCCCCCTACACATGGCTATTCATCATTCGGGGATTATTTACGGGCGAGGGTCACTCGCCCCTACAATCTACTCCGCCCCTACAGGCTAACGGATAAGGGCACATGGCTAAAAAATACCGAGCCTGTTATTTCAGACTCGGTTTTTGACATATAAGACTTATTTTTCGGTGCAGAACTCTACCTTTTCGCCGTTGAGTATCATATTTGTAGTTCTTACAGCGCACATCTTTCCGCACATTGAGCAGGTGTGTCTGTCAGCAGGAGGAGTGCTCTCGAAGTATGCGCGAGCCTTTTCGCCGTCAACAGCTATCTCGAACATCTTGTCCCAGTCAACTTCGTGACGAGCCTCAGCCATAGCGTTATCGCGGTCTGTGGCATGAGGGATACCCTTTGCGATATCAGCAGCATGAGCAGCTATAAGGCTTGCGATGATGCCTTCCTTAACATCGTTCGTATCAGGAAGTCTCAGGTGCTCGGCAGGAGTTACATAGCAGAGGAAGTCAGCTCCGCTTGCAGCAGCGATAGCACCGCCGATAGCAGAAGTGATGTGGTCATATCCCGGGAAGATATCAGTTACGAGAGGTCCCAGTACGTAGAAAGGAGCATTGTGGCAGATACGCTTCTGTATCTTCATATTTGCAGCTATCTCGTTCATTGCCATATGTCCCGGACCTTCTACCATTACCTGAACGTCCTTAGCCCAGGCTCTTTCTGTGAGTGCGCCAAGCTCGATAAGCTCTGAAATCTGACCTGCGTCTGTAGCGTCGTCTATACAGCCCGGACGGAGCGCGTCACCGAGAGAGATAGTGCAGTCATACTCGCGGAGTATATCGAGGACCTCGTCATAGTGCTCGTAGAATGGGTTTTCGTTGCCTGTCATCATCATCCATGCAAAGAGAAGTGAGCCGCCGCGTGAAACGATGTTCATTTTACGCTTGTCTCTGCGGAAAGCTTCAACTGCACGGCGATTGATGCCTGCGTGTATAGTCATGAAGTCTACGCCCTCTTCTGCGTGAGCGCGGACAACTCTGAGAAAGTCCTCGGCAGTGATTTCCAGAAGGTCTTTTTCAAGATAGCCGATAGCATCGTACATCGGAACAGTACCTATCATAGCAGGTGATTTTTCGATAAGAGCCTTGCGGAAGGTGTTTGTCTTGCCGTAGTTTGAAAGGTCCATGATAGCCTCTGCGCCGAATTTGAGAGCCATATCCACCTTTTCCATTTCGATGTCATAGTTCTTTGCATCGCCTGAGATGCCGAGGTTAACGTTTATCTTTGTACGCATTTTTGTACCGATACCCTCGGGAGATATGGACTTGTGGTTTACGTTGCATGGGATACAAACCTCGCCCTTTGCAACGAGAGCGCGGAGCTCCTCAGCGTCTATATATTCCTTCTTAGCGACTATTTCCATTTCGGGAGTGATCATGCCATTTTTAGCCGCTTCCATCTGTGTGTGGTAATTCTTCATTTTTATTTCCTCCGATAAATTATTTTTGATTTGGATCAAGCTTCCTTTGCAAATTCACCCGTAAGAGCGAAAGCGTGGTTCATAGGACCGCTGCCCTTTCCGAGATCGAGCATTGCAGCCAGTGCGCCCGAGATGTAGTCCTTTGCGCGTTCCACTGACTTTTCGAGAGTGAAGCCCTTTGCAAGATTTGAAGCGATAGCACTTGAAAGTGTACAGCCCGTACCGTGAGTGTTGGGATTGTCGATACGCTTTCCCTTGAACCATGCGGTGCTGCCATTGTCCCAGAGCAGGTCGTTTGCGTCGTTGAGACTGTGACCGCCCTTGCACAGCACTGCGCAGCCGTACTTCTCGCCTATGACTTTTGCAGCCTTTACCATGTCCTCCTGTGAGGATATCTTCATATCCGCAAGTATCTCCGCTTCGGGGATATTTGGAGTAACGACTGATGCAATGGGGAGAAGCTCACTTTTCAGAGTCTCTACAGCTTCGTCAGCTATGAGCTTTGAACCGCTTGTTGCGACCATAACAGGATCCACAACTATGTTCTCAGCCTTGTATCCGCGGAGCTTTTCAGCTATGGTGCGGATAAGTTTGTCGGAGGATACCATGCCTGTCTTTACTGCATCGGGACGAATGTCCGTAAATACAGCGTCAAGCTGCATGGCTAAAAATTCAGGCGATACCTCCATAATACCTGTTACGCCGGTCGTGTTCTGCGCGGTGAGAGCAGTTATTGCGCTCATGGCAAAAACACCATTCATGGTCATGGTCTTCATGTCCGCCTGAATGCCGGCGCCTCCGCAGGAATCGCTTCCTGCGATAGTTAATGCTGTTTTCATTTGCATTTCTCCTTTGCAGTAATTTCGGACTTTACGTCCCAGCATTAATTTTGTATAGCGAGACAAGGTGGTGCCCCCGATGTCACGCTGCAAAGCGAAGCTTTGCAAGTTGAGAGTTAAGAGTTGAGAGTTGTGAATGTAGGGGCTGGCGTCCTCGACAGCCCGCAAGTGAGTAGAGAGTAGATTGTAGGGAACGACCATTGGTCGCCCGTCAATTCCGATGATACTCCCCGTGTCGAGAAGCAATTGCCCTTTTGATGATACACGGACGACTTAGGGAGCGCAGGCTCTGCGCTCACGCTGCAAAAAAGGTGTGCCTGCACAGAGACACACCTACATCACATAAGTATTTCCCTACGTTGGCATTATCCAAATCAGGTAAGGTCGGAGTTAACAACTCCCTCTCAGCCTGTTCACAAGCTCCCTTTTACAAATATTATACCACATTGACTGAAAAAGTCAAGAAGGCAAAATATTAACAAAATATACTTGATTATCGTTAAAGTCTTTGGTAAAATTAGTATAAGATATGAAATACATATCACTTTATCAATATACGAAACAATTGGAGGTATCTGTCATGGACAAGAAAGCAATGTATAAAATAAGCTACGGACTTTTCGTCGTTACCGCAAACAGCAGCGGCAGGGATAACGGCTGTATCACAAATACTTTGACGCAGGTGACTTCGTCTCCCAACAGAGTGAGCCTGACAGTGGCAAAAACTAATTTTACTCACGATATGATACTTGAAACAGGCAAATTCACCGCTTCTGTCATCAGTACAGATGCTGATTTCGGACTCTTCAAGCACTTCGGCTTTCAGTCCGGACGAGATGTGGATAAATTCGCGGGCTTTTCCGACTGCAAACGCGCAGAAAACGGCACATTGATAGTAACGAAGGGCACTAATGCATTCTTGTCATGTTCCGTATGGCACAGCATAGACTTAGGTACACATACCATGTTCATTGCAGATGTTACGGATATGGAAGTGCTCAGCGATGCTCCTTCCGCTACATATGAATACTACCAGAGCAATATCAAGCCAAAGCCCGAAGCTGTTGGAACTACTTCCGATGGTCAGACTATCTGGAGATGTGTTATCTGCGGATATGAATATGTGGGCGAGGAGCTTCCCGACGACTTTGTCTGTCCTGTATGCAAGCACGGAAAGGCAGATTTTGAAAAGTTGACAGGAGCACCTAAAAATGACGCAGTACCCGTAGGAAAGAACGAAAGCGGCGAGACTGTATGGAGATGTACCGTATGCGGCTATGAGTATATCGGCGATGAAGTACCTGCTGACTTTGAATGTCCTATCTGCGGCGTGGGTGCAGACCAGTTCGAGCTGATAAGCTCCGCACCTGCCAAGAGCAGCGGAAATAAGTACGCAGGCACAAAGACCGAGAAAAATCTCCTCGAAGCCTTTGCAGGAGAGTCTCAGGCAAGAAACAAGTACACCTACTTTGCTTCTGTTGCAAAGAAGAACGGCTATGAGCAGATAGCTGCACTGTTCCTGCAAACTGCCGAGAACGAAAAGGAACACGCTAAGCTCTGGTTCAAGGCTCTGGGCGGCATAGGTACTACCGTGGAGAACCTCAATCAGGCTGCTGACGGCGAGAACCACGAGTGGACGGATATGTATGAGAGAATGGCAAGTGAAGCAGACGAAGAGGGCTTCCACGACCTTGCCGAGCAGTTCCGCGGCGTAGGAGCTATCGAAAAGCATCATGAGGAGAGATACCGTGCGCTGCTCCATAACATCGAGGCTATGGAAGTATTCAAAAAGAGCGGCGTAACTATGTGGGAGTGCAGGAACTGCGGACATATCGTAGTAGGCACGGAAGCTCCCGAGGTATGTCCTGTATGCTTCCACCCGCAGAGCTATTTCGAGGTAAGAAAAGAAAACTACTGATAATATCTGACATAAAAGGGGAATGAGGGTATGATCGTTTATTTTTCAGCTACAGGCAACAGTAAATATGCCGCAGAGCGTATCGCTGACGCACTTGGCGACAGGGCGGTATCAATCGAAGAAAAATGCTATGATATAACCCTGAAAGAGGACGAGTGCTTAGGCATAGTAACTCCTACTCACTGGTGGGCACTGCCCATACCTGTAAGGGCTTTCCTGAGAAATTTGAAGCTTCACAGAAGAGGCAGCCATTATATCTTCGTGGCTTCCACCTATGGTACTACTCCCGGGTGCAGCGCGGAGGAAACTCGCCATATACTGAGAGAAAAGGGCATAAGGCTAAGTGCTGCCTACAACATCAAAATGCCCGATAACTGGACTGTTACCTTTGACCTTTCCGATCCCGAAAAGGTTGCAAAGCAGAATGAAAAGGCTGAGGTCAATATCGACAGGACTATCGCCATGATACTCCACAAAAAGAAAGGCAATTTCACACGGCTGAGGACTCCTTATGCTATATATCCCTTAACGGACAGAGTGTTCGCAAAGGTGAGAAGTACGAAAAATCTTACCGTTGACGATAACTGCAACGGCTGCGGTCTGTGTGCGAAGAAATGTCCCGTAAACGCTATAAAAATGCGTGACGGCAAGCCTGTGTGGGTAAGAGACAGATGCGCACTTTGCTTCCGCTGTCTGCACCATTGTCCTCAGTTTGCCATACAGTTCCGGAAAGGTGCGACTAAAAAGCACGGGCAGTATACAAATCCGAATGTAAAGGTATGATCAAATGCATAAAAAACAAACGATATCCATTTTCTTTGCGGCAGTTCTGACTGTATTTTCGGCAGGCTGCGGCAAAAATGGACACGATGAAAAAGCAGAACCAAGCTGTAAAATGGCGGTATATTCCCACTACAGCGGCTGGGGAGAGGACGGACATTCCCTCGGTGAGGGCGAGTTCGATGAAACGTTTACAATAACCTCGGGAGATATATTCTACGAGACCAAAGACGGTCACTGGGTAAGGGAGCAGCGTGACAAAAATCCCTATGATGTCATTGCTGAAATAAAGTCCGTAAGTACTGACGGTATAGTATGGGCTTATAACGGAAATGAGTGCAGCACGAGATTTGACAGGTGTTCGGTAGTTTTTTCAAGGTATACGGTATATGACGGTATAAATTACGATTACAAGGTAACATTCTCGGACTATTCGGAAAAATAAATAAAGGAATTATTATATGACAGAAAATACAAAACCCAAATACAAAATATTCAACCGTGACATGATGAAATGCCTTGCTATTTTCATCATGTTCTGGGGACATCTTATCGGCTGGGCAGTGCAGTATAAGTACGGTGATGTCAAAGCATACTATACTCTCCCTATGTGGGAGTACATAGTTATATACACTTCGCTGTTCTGTCCGCCTGTTATGTTCTTTTTTATCGCAGACGGCTACAAGTACACTCACGACAGGAAAAAGTACGCGAAAAGGCTTCTGATATTCGCCTGTATAACTCAGCCCTTTGACTTGCTGTGCTGCCAAAAGTTCAGTGGCTGGTGGCATACCAATGTTATATTTACATTGTTTTTCGGACTCCTTGCTATTATGGCTTGGGAGAGCAGATACAAGCTCTGGCAGAGGATATTGCTGGTGATACTCTGTGACGGTATGACATTGCTTATACGGTCCGACTGGATGGCTTTCGGAGTTCTGTTCATACTGTTCCTGCACATCTTCCGCGAGAAGCCAAAGGCAAGGTGCATAGCTTATATGATACTTATGTGCCTGCATTTCCTGCCTAATCTGTTCAGTCTCGGCAAGGTGCCAACTGACAGGCTTATCATTCAGATAGCAGTAATGATGCTCATGTTCATTCTGGCTTATCTGTGTATGACTGTATTCTATAACGGCAGAAAGGGCAAGCACCCCACGCTGGCGAAGTGGTTCTTCTACGGCTTTTATCCCCTCCATTACCTGATAATATGGATAGTAGCTGTAGCTATAAGCAGCTAAATCATAATATTGCGAAGCAAAAATATGATTTATAATTCGGAATTAGGAATTCGGAATTAGGAATTATAGGTGTTTGCCATTCGGCAAACATGATCAAAATAATTCTTTAATTCGTAGGCGTAAGCCGACACATTTTATTCCGCATTCCGCATTCTGAATTCCGAATTGATTTTATCTTAGCAGGTAATAATACAATGCTCAGAAGTAAAATAAAAAAGGCACTCAATCGAGTGCCTTTTTTATGCTTATTGACTTATGAGGAGCTTGCGGAGCAAAACAAGGTCGAATACATCTACTGTATAATCGTGGTTCATGTCTGCATTGTCCGCGGTTATTTCCTTTTCAGCGCCGAGAAGGAATTTTTGCAGCATTACAAGGTCGGCAACATTTACAGATGCGTCGTTGTTCACATCGCCTTTGACCACGGTGCTGGTCAGTCCGTAAACTGCTATCTCAGCCACGTTGCACAGGTACACATCGTCATTATTGAGTGGACTTGTGGGTGCGCCTGTTGGTACTTCGTAACGGATATATCTTGCGGAAAGATTTTCAAATTCGTCGGTATAATTCATCTTGAAGGTGGGCTTATTTTCAATTGTATAGACCTTTTTCCAGTTGATACCGTCAGTGGATACGCTGAAAAAGCCGCCTATCATTCGAGCTTCGTAGCCGCTTCTCGGACAGTATGCGATAGTGCCGATATTGCAGACCTTTCCAAGGTCGAGCTGTACATAGCCGCCTTCAAGTCCGTCAAAGTAAGTATTCATATTGCCGTCGTAAGCCTTTTCAAATGTTACGGAAGCAGTGTCCTTCCATGAGCCGCTTCCCGTACCCGAAACAGGTTCAAGCTTATCGTACTTCGGACGTGTGGAGCTTTGTCCGTGAGGAACTCCGAACAGAGCTATCTCGGCGATATTTGCGCAGTACGCGCTGTCCTTGTTGTACTCGTTCTTGGGTGCTCCCGCGGGGACTTCATAGCGTATATAACGGGCTGTGGTATCGCCTGAAAGTGCTGTTACGTAGTGCATACCCGATGAGGGCTTGTCCTTTACAACGTATATCTCCGACCAGTTAGTACCGTCCTGAGATGCAAGGAACCTGCCGTCTGTCATACGGTACTCATAGCCGCCTCTCGGAGCATAACCCAGAGCTGTAATGTCATAGAGCTCGCCTAAATCTGCCTGCACCCAGCCGTTGCTGACACCGTCGAAGTAAGTGGCTGTACTGCCGTCAAATGCCTTTGCATAGCTTGTTGAGGAGTCGCTGTTCCATGAGTCCGAGCCGCTGAGCATGGACGAAGATATCGCTATCTGATCGGTAAGAGCCGCACCGCCTTTGACTCCCTCGATGATGTAAGTAGTTACTGACTGCTTTGCGAGGGTAACTTCAAGAGCATTGCCCTTGAGGTCGATAGTATTAAGCGACTTCCATGACTCGGAATTGCTTGTACGTATGGGCTGAGCCTTAGTGCCGACTGTATCGAAGCCCGAAAGGTCGAAAACTATCTGCTTGTCCGATGAACCGTCATTTGTGGCAACTATGACAAGCTTGTTGTTCTCCTTGTCAAAGGCTGTGACGCAGTTGTTGCTGGATTTCAGCATTGTCATGCCGGGACGGATATAGCGTGAGAACTGTCCCATAGAGTAGTATTTTTTTGTAAGGATAATATTGTTGTTGTCATGGTCTGCAACGGCAAGTCCCCAGTAGCCGCCCTGAGTATTGACCATGCCTTTGTCCTTGTTGCCGTTCATACCCACTGATGAGATGTGGTTGTCGATGACCTGCCAGAGTATCCATGCCGAGGAATTCAGCTCGTTGAGGTCAAGGGTTATGCGGTCTGCCAGCCAAAGTCCTGCACCCATTTCGCCTGCATTTGTTCCTGCTGTGGAACCGCCGTCCACCTCGCTCATCCACAGGTTTCTGCCTGCCTTTATGGCAGTCTCTTTAAGCTCTGCACGTTTGCTTCCGCCGTAGGTGTGGGTGTCGATACGTCCGATAAGTGCTCTTGTTGCTGCGGACATATTGTTCCACGAGCTTATTGCAGTATCAATGACGGACTCATCGTTCGCACTTATTATGATATCGTTGAGCCCGCGCTTTTTCAGGGACTTTGAAAGCTCCTGATAAATAGTGTCCATAGACTTGCCCTGATCGAAGTGGCAGCCCTCCTGCTTGTTGCTGTATGCGCCCCAGTAGTTGGTGTACGGTTCATTCATGGGCGTTATGCTCTGTACGTGTATGCCCCATTCATTTTCGTAGTGGGCAGTTACCTCAGCGAGGTACTCCGCAAAATCCGTGTACTTATCATCGCGGAGATTGTTCTTAGCCGAGTCCTTTGCACCTGAGCTGCATCCGCTGTTGGTCATATAATATGGCGGAGAGTTGGAGAACATCTCCACTATCATGTCGTCGCCTGCGGCTTTGATACATCTTTGCAGCACATTGCGCTGATTGGAGTCGGCTGTCCAGTCGTAGGTCACATTGCCGTTATTGTACTTCGTATAGCCGGGCATATTGGAGTCTGTTCGCGTTATGTGAGTATGGGAGGGATCATCGCCGCCGCCTATGTTGAAACGTGCGATGTTGAGTCCAAGTCCGTCGGGACTGAAAAATGTATCTGCTGCCTTCTGTGCCAGAGTATCGGAGTAGCCGACTCTGTTTGCCCACCAGCAGAGAGAAGTGCCCCAGCCTTCGAATTTTCCTCCGTTTATGTCATAGACATCATATGGTGAAACTGTTACTACAGTTGCCGCAGCCACCTCTGCCGCAGGCATGACAGTTATCATTGATGATAAAACAGCTGCTGCGGCTGTTGCAGAAAAGATCCGTTTGAATAGCTTCATAAGGCTTTACCCCTTTCTAAATTTATTGTATATATATTATACACAATAATCTGCGGATTGTAAACAGATATTTTTATGAATATGGTGAAAATATGATGTAAATTGATTTAACAAAGCTTCGGCACTTTATTAGCTTTACATGAGCGTTGATATGTGATATAATTAATTAAGCCTCAATGACCGTATATAGGCGGTCATTGCCTTACGCGGCTCTGAGAGGCTTACTATTTCAGTGAAAAAGAAAGGTCAAATATGAGTTCTTACGTTGAGTTTAAAAATGTCAGAAAGACTTATAAGACAGGCGAGTTAGAGATAAACGCTCTCAGCGACGTAAATTTTGAGATAAACAAAGGGGAGTTCTGCGTAATAGTCGGTGCATCTGGCGCAGGAAAGACTACTATACTCAATATCCTCGGCGGCATGGACACACTTACTTCGGGAAGCGTATTCCTTGACGGTACGGAGATATCCGCGCTGAACAAAAGGAAGCTGACTGCTTACAGACGCTATGATGTGGGATTTGTTTTCCAGTTCTACAACCTTGTGCAGAACCTTACTGCTCTTGAAAATGTGGAGCTTGCTGCCCAGATATGCCGCGATCCTCTTGACGCAGGAAAAGTACTTGAACAGGTTGGACTTGCCGAGCGCAAGGCTAATTTCCCTGCACAGCTTTCGGGCGGTGAGCAGCAGAGAGTGGCTATTGCCCGTGCTCTTGCGAAAAATCCCAAGCTCCTGCTGTGTGATGAGCCTACGGGAGCTCTCGACTACGAAACTGGAAAGGCTGTACTGAAGCTATTACAGGACACCTGCCGCAAAAACGGCATGACTGTTGTGGTCATAACCCATAATCAGGCACTTACTCCAATGGCTGACCGTATCATAAAGGTCAAGAACGGAACGGTGTCAAGTGTTCGTATGAACGAGAATATTGTTGATATCGAAGATATAGAGTGGTGACGCTATGGGTTCGGCAGTAAGAAAGACAACTCTCCGCGAAATACGGGGAACCTTCGGAAGATTTTTTGCAATCATGGCTATTATCGCTCTCGGAGTAGGCTTCTTTACGGGAGTAAGGATAACAACTCCTGCAATGGTGGATACAGTCAACAGATTTCTCGAAGAGAAGCAGCTCTACGATTATCGCCTTATCTCTTCACTTGGCTGGCAGGAAGAGGATATCGCGGACTTTAAGAGCCGTCCCGATGTGAGAGCGGCTGAGGGCTCATACACTCTTGATATACTTACAGCAGGTACAAACGAATATGTTTTCAGAGCACATTCCATCACGGAGAATATAAACGGCATAAGACTTACAGAGGGCAGAATGCCTCAGGCTCCCGATGAATGTATTATTGACAGGAACAAGGACAGATTTCCTGTTGGAACAACTTTCACTCTTTCCGATGAAAACTCCGACAGCGTGAAAAACGCGCTTAAAAGCAGTACATTTACTGTTGTTGGAATTGCTGAGTCGTCAATGTACATCAATTTTGAAAGAGGTACGACATCGGTGGGAAACGGCGAGATAAACTCGTTCATCTACCTGCCGAAAGAAGCCTTTGACCTTGAAGTGTATACCGAAGCCTATATCCGCTTCGATCAGGACTATACCATATATTCCGATGAGTACGACAGCTTCATGGACGGCAGGGACAAGCAGTGGGAGAGCATAGCGCAGTCCCGTGCAGACCTGCGGTATGATGATATATACTCCGAAGCAGAAAGCAAGCTCAATGACGGAAAAAACGAGCTTGAAAGCAAGCGTACGGAAGGACGCGAAAAGCTGGACTCCGCAAAAGCTGACCTTGACAATGCTAAATCTCAGCTCGATGAACAGCTTGCACAGCTTGAACAGATAAAAGATGTTATGCCCGAGCAGTACGCTTCGGGTATGGAGCAGTATAACAGCGGTCTTGCTGAATACGAAAGCGGACTTGCGGACTATGAAAGCTCTCTTGCAGACTATGAGAAGCAGATATCCGACGCTGAGGCTGATATAAAAAATGGTGAAAACGACCTTGCCAAGCTGAAAAAGCCCGAGATATATGTCCTTGACAGAAATACCAATATCGGTTACGCCTGCTTCGAGAACGACTCCGAGATAGTGGCGCAGGTGGCAAGGATATTCCCTGTGTTCTTCATTCTTGTGGCAGCTCTGGTGTGCATGACTACAATGAGCCGAATGGTAGAGGAGCAGCGTACTCAGATAGGCGTATTCAAGGCTTTGGGCTACTCTGAGGGCACTATAATGGGCAAGTTCATGTTCTATTCGGGACTTGCAGCCCTCATTGGCTGTGTACTGGGCTACGGAGCAGGAACATATCTCTTCCCGAAAATAATCTGGACGACTTACGAGCTTATGTACCTTAAACTGCCCATGCATTACCTCTTTGACCAAAAGCTCGCTCTTATCGCGCTGGCAGTATCGCTGATATGTTCAGTCGGCACAACATGGTTCAGCTGCCGAATGGAGCTTTCTGAAACTGCCGCAGGGCTCATGCGCCCTAAAGCTCCGAAAGCAGGAAAGCGCGTATTTCTTGAGTATATCGGCTTTATCTGGAAGCGTATGAAGTTCCTGCATAAAGTCTCCATACGAAACATTTTCAGATACAAAAAGCGTTTCTTTATGATGATACTGGGTATCGGCGGCTGTACAGCCCTGCTGGTGACAGGCTTCGGAATCAAGGACTCCATTGCAGGCTTTGCGGAAATGCAGTATGGTGACATACAGGTGGCGGACGGTTCGGCATCTCTCAGGAATGTTGGCGATGATATCCCCGAAGAACTGAAAAATGTCCTTGCAGAAAACACCTCCGACTACACTATGCTGTATACGGGAACATGGGACCTGCTCTACGGGAAAAAGGTAAAGAGCGTTACAGTCAACGCCGCCGAAAGCTTTGAGGATATGGACAGATACTTCATATTCAAAGGCATGGACGGAAGTACTCTTGCACCGCCTGCTGAGGGTGAGGCTGTAGTAAGTCACAGTATCGCGGAGCGTTACGGCTTCAAGGTGGGCGATACCATGAAGCTGCGCGATGAAAATATGCGCGAGCTCGAAGTAAAGGTAAGCGGAGTCTTTGAAAATCACGTTTACAATCTTGTGTTCATGGGCAAAGATACTATGGAACAGCAGCTTGGTGAAAAGCTCCCCGTAAACTATTCATTGTTTAACTTCAAAAGCGGTGCGGACGCTTCAAAAACTTCCGCGTCACTTTCAAAAAGCAGCAATATAACCGCTGTTATGGTGTTTGATACCCTTAAAGAAAGACTGAGCAAGATGATGAGCAGCCTTGACTATATAGTTCTTGTTGTTATTATCTGTGCGGCAGGTCTGGCGTTTATCGTACTCTACAATCTCACGAACATCAACATCACCGAGCGTGTCCGCGAGATAGCTACCATAAAGGTGCTGGGCTTTTTCAGGCGCGAGACTTCGTCATATGTGCTCCGTGAGAATATCGCCCTTACCGCTATCGGTACGGCAATAGGACTTGTCCTTGGCATATTCGTTCATCGCTTCGTTATGGCGCAGATAAGAGTTGATATGGTGGATTTCAGCGTGAGGATACTGCCGAAAAGCTTTATATACAGCATAATTCTTACATTTCTTTTCACCTTTATCGTTGACCTGTTTATGGAACTTAAATTGGAAAAGATCAATATGGCAGAGTCACTTAAATCTATAGAATAAATTAAGCTAAACCATGTTCAACAGTCGCTTAAACCAATAGTTGAAATATACTCTCCCCGCAAAGAGGGGAGAGTTTTTTTGTACAACTCTAACGAATTACAGTAAATCGAAATGACAGTATATTGACATTTTATCGTTTTTGTGCTATAATAATTATGAACTAAAAGAGTTCAGGGGATTATGGATCGCTGTTAGATTCAATTAAGGAGAAATTTAATGAATTACAAGATCAGAAGAGGCGTACTTAAAAGGTACAAGGACGAAAAAGGCGTTACTGAGATCTTCATTCCCGATAATGTAGGGATAATCGACGAAGGGGCGTTCTGCGACTGCACAAATCTTGTCAGAATTCTCGTTCCCGATACTGTTCATGTCATTTCAGATACAGCTTTCAGCGGCTGTAAAAACCTCAGAAGTATTGAAATACCTGAGAGTACCATGCATCTCGGGTGGTATGCGTTCAGGGGCTGCCGTAATCTCAGTGACCTGACTATCCATTCATCTCTGGAAGAGATAGGTAAGTTCGCTTTTGCAGGCTGTGAGAACCTTTACTATGTAAATGTAGTACATGAGGATAAGGTCTACAGATTTGGACTCAAAGGTGAGCTCGATAATGAAAGGTGGCAGAAGATTCGCCATAAGGTTATCAGTCTCAACAAAACACTTGCTTCATAAAATGACTTCTACAATCACCCCCGTCCGTAATAATGGGCGGGGTGTTTTTTTGCAGCGTGACGCTGCACCCTTGCCACGTTGTCGCTTGCAAGCTCGGCGCGGAGCCCGCGCTGGCTAACTACGTTGACGCTTGCAAGCTCGCTTACTTTTAACAGAGTCCTTACTTGTACATCGCTTACAGCACTATTTATATGTGGGGTGTTGTAATGAAGCAAGTGTTATTTAGCTGTTAGACAATATCACATTATCACTTGGACAATGCTGAAACAATCTGCTTTAGCGATTTTAAATCGGTATAGTGATATGCTGATATTCTTTTTTGCTGTATCAGATGCTTTTTCGGAGTATGCTCGTAATTTGCGGACTGCCGCAGGCAGCCCCTACGTTTCGTTCGTGTTATTTGCAACGTAAGGCTCGGACGATCAATGGTCGTCCCTACAATCTACTTTCTACTTTCTAATCACTACTCACTACTTACTAATAGAAAAAAAGCCATAGTATCCCAAAAGTGGAAATACTATGGCTTATATTTGTATATGGCTTATGGCTTGAACTCAAATTTCGGCATGAGCTGTAGCTTATGGAGATTTGCTTTGTGAAGTCTGTCTATCTTCTCCTTTATTGCAGGCTCTGAACTGAGGTCATCAAGTCCGCGGATATATCTGTCCAGCATAGCGTATGTGAAGCCGAGGTTTTCCTCGTCTGTCTTTCCGCAAAGACCGTCAATAGGCACTTTGTGAACCAGCTCATTGGGAAGTCCGAGATACTCTCCTACCTGTAAGACCTCTGTTACAGTAAGGTCGGAAAGGGGAGAGAAATCTCCTGCGGCATCGCCGAATTTAGTCGAATAGCCTACCCAGTCCTCAGACATATTGCAGGTATTTACAACTCTGCCGTTATGACAAGCTGCGATGGCATAGAGAGTAGTCATTCTGATACGTGCAGGAGTATTTACGATAGCCTGATTTGAAGGCTCAAGGTGCTTTTTCAGTTCGCCCATGAATGTGCTTACAGTATCACCGATATTGATAGTGTAGCTCTTTATACCGAGAGTGTCTACCAGCAGACGGCTGTATGCGATATCAGCCTGTTCGCCCTGAGGCATGAGGACTCCGATAACCCTGTCCTTGCCGAGAGCCTTTGCACAGACAGCAGCTGCAACAGAGCTGTCCTTACCGCCTGATATACCGATAACGGCATTGGTCTGGGGAGTAGCTGTCTTTTCAAACAGGTCGCGTACCCACTGTACTACTTCATTGGTAACTTTTTCTGCATTAAAGCTGTAGCTCATTTTAATACCTCCAGTTTAACATTCTAAAGACTTGGTTTTATGGGGCGGAAAGTACCGCCCTTGTGTGTATCAGTCAGCCATTACCTTCTTGATAGCATCAAGAAGCTCGTCATATGTCTCAAAAGCAGGAAACTCAGGGTGGTCCTTCTTTATCTGCTCAGTGCTTCTGAACAAGAAGCCTGCCTTGCTTGCCTCTATCATGCCGAGGTCGTTGTAGCTGTCGCCGCTTGCGATAGTGTCATAGCCTATGGACTGAAGAGCCTTTACTGTTGTGAGCTTTGATTTCTCACAGCGCATCTTGAAGCCTGTTATCTCGCCGTTGTCTGCTACTTCAAGGCTGTTGCAGAAAATAGTAGGCCAGCCCAGCTTCTTCATAAGAGGTGCAGCAAACTGTGTGAAAGTATCGCTGATGATTATTACCTGACCAAGCTCGCGGAGAGAGTCGAGGAACTCCCTTGCACCCGGCATTGGGTCTATTTTAGCGATAGTGTCCTGAATTTCCTTGAGTCCGAGACCGTGCTCCTTGAGAACGCCGATACGCCATTTCATAAGCTTATCGTAATCGGGCTCGTCACGGGTAGTCTTTTTCAGTTCGGGGATACCGCTTGCTTCTGCAAAAGCTATCCATATCTCTGGAACGAGAACTCCTTCAAGGTCAAGACAAGTTATATACATAATGAATTCCTCCGTTGAATTAAGATATTACTTTCTTATTATACTACGTTTCGGACCTTTTGTAAAGAAAAAAACGAGCTTTTTTTACATAGCTGCAATAAGTTACCCCTCAGAGCAAGCTCCGAGGGGGAGAAACGGATCATAGCCGTTAGCCATTAGCCGTTAGCCGAATGTGAAGTAATGTTCTTCTACGAAGTCTTTAAGCATACTGCTGCCGCCTGTAGCGATGTCTGTGTAATAGGATAATACTAAAGATGCGTCAACTGCATCGACTTTGTCGTTTCCGTCAACGTCCATTTTCTTTATCTCGTCTGCGGTGAGCGAATAGTCGTTTGATGTCTGGAGTTTTGCATAAGCCGAGAGGATATTTGAAGCATCAACGGCATCAATACTACAGTCGCCGTTGGTATCGCCTCGGCTAATTATATACGGTCTTGCATCAAAGCCCACTTCCTCGGAATATCTTGCGATATCGTAGCCTGTAAATCCCGGGAGAGTATCATTTACAAATAATATGAGCTGTACATTGTTTTTTACAGGCAGTTTTGTGGTTGTAGTATAGAATATGCCGCCGCTGAAAATATCGATAGGTGTGCCCCATGAAAAACGGCTGTCTGTATTCAGCTTTTTTACTATCGGAGATATCTCCTTCTTGTCGGAAAGTCCGTATATGATAAGATAGTCTGTATCTTTGTTTTTGCCGCTGTTAAGTACAGCGTCGATCTTTACATCATCGCCCAGGAGCGGCTTGCCTTCACTGTCTGTGGTAAAGAATTCGATAATGCTGTTTTTGTCGGTAAGTTCTGTCTGAGGTTCGAGAGTAAAGTCGTTGAACATTGTGATCTGCTCGATGTTTTCGGACTTCTGAGCCTTTGCGTACTGCTCATCGGTAAGCTTGCATACTATCGTAGCAGTATAATTTGAGCAGAATACTTCTGTACCCTCAATTCCAAGCTCCTTTACTATCTTTGCAGAAGCTTCCTTATATGCTTCTTTGAGGAGTCCAAGCCTTATTTCCTGAGAATAATCAGCAACCTTCTTTTCGACCTCTGTACCGCCTAAGCCCTGTTCGTACAGCGAATAGGTGTAATCGTGTACCTTTTCGGCAACGGTTTCGTCAATCTCTTTTGTGTCTATATCCTTGTAGAATATCCAGTATGACTTGCTCTGGGTTTTATCATTCTCAGATGCAGAAGCTTCAGCATCATTTTTCTTTGACAGCGGTACAACGAGCTTTCCGTCATTGAATGCGAACTGATACTTATCGCCTGTCTTGCTGCTGCCGAGATCAACACCTAAGGTCGAGGCGTAAAAATTGTAACCGTAATAATACTCTTGTCCGTCTGCGTCGTTAAGATGAATGCTCCAGTGTCCCGAACCGTCATACATTGCGCTGGTTACTGTCAGTTCCTTTGAGTCCATGAGGTCAGCGCAGTTTCCGACCTTGTTCAGAACTGCCGAGTCATCGAGCTTATAGTAGCTTGCCATTGCATAGACAGGATTATCAGGCGCAGAATAAACCAGTGTCTTTTTTTCGTTACCGTCAGATACGAGTACATCTCCGTATGAAAGATCGGCAGGCGCATTTTCCCATACTACCTTGTCGCCTGTATATTCAGTGTTTGATTTAGGATATACGTATTTTAGCTGTGTGTACTTATTTTCATAAGTACCTACAACTACATAGAATTTTTCAGCGTCAAACTTGTTGTCCGATGTCGATGATGCCGAAGCAGCGGCTTTTTCCTCCGCAACAGCATATGCAGGAGCAAATGACAATGATGTCAGACTTAAAGTCAGCGCAGAGATAAACGATAATAATCTACGTTTTTTCATAGTAAGACCTCCTCTTAAAAATGACAGGCAGATAAACTGCACATTTCAGCCTTTCACTTATTAGACGTTTGAAAATATCAGTGCTCTCACTATTTAAAGAAATAATTATCTTTTAACGGGGGGGTATGAACTTTTAACAATAGAAATCTCCATGTATATGACCGTGACACTCATATAGAGTTTTAGACAATTGTAGGGAACTCCTCCCTCGGCGTTCCGCTGTAGGGGCTTGCGTCATCGACAGCCCAATAAATTCAGCATAAAAGTAAGGGACGCCTTGCAAGAGAAGGCGTCCCTATAGTTAGACGTTGAGTGACTCCCTGTTGTATAGGGAGACTTAATTATCAGTAAGCAAGCACGGTGTCGATTATGCCCTGATAAAGGTAGCCTGTCTGGCTGGCAAAATCAAATCCGAAAGCCGCAGGGTTTTGCAGCTGCATAACGATTATGTATGAACCGCTTGTCTTGTATTCATCATAGTTTGAATAAGTGATCTTTTCGCCTGTGCGGTCGTAGATATTTTTCAGACAGCCTGTGATGTAGAGGTAATCTCCCGCACCTGTTTCGGCAGTGCCTGTTTTGGCGTAAAATTCATAGTTCTCGGGGACATAAAGTCCGAGATTGCCTGCAACTCCGCGCATACCCTCAAGGAGATTGCCGCGGCAGTTCTCAGGGATACTTCCGATGACTTCGTAAGGAGTGCTTCCCTTGACCGTCTGGGTGTACGGATCGTTGGTATCCACTGCCTGCTGCATGATGAATGGCTTTACCATATCGCCGAATACAGCTTCTCTGCCGAGAGCTGCAAGGTATATGGGGCAGGTTTGGACATAAGCCTGTCCGAACGCGCTTCTGCGCAGGTCGTCGAGGCAGTATATCTCGATATTGTTCTCGATCGGTCCGAAATCGCACTGTATGGGATCGCAGAAATGGAATATATCATTAAGGTCTGCAAGCACCTTTTCTGCGCCGAGTGTATCGAATGCCTTTGCGAAGAATATATTGCTTGAATTTACGAATGCAGATGTCAGAGTTCTCTCGGGAACAGGATAATAGCCTGTATCGTGATCCCAGTTTACAATAGTAGCACCGCTGTCTACCCATGTGCCGTCATCGTAAAGAGTGGTTATGCCGTTCTTGTCGGCGATGACTTCTGACATTATCTTGAAGCATGAGCCGGGTGAAGCGTTCTGGAAAGCCTTGTTTGCAATAGTACCGCCCATAAGGCAGTCGCCGTATGACGGATCTGAGAAGAAGAGCTCGGGATCATAGTTGGGATATGAAACCTCAGCCAGCAGCGAGCCGTCTGTCCTCATTACTACTATCGAGCCTGCCATGCCCATATTTGCCATATATGTCGAAAGTGCGTTCTGCACATTTGCGTCTACAGTAAGGCGGATAGACTGTCCTACGTTAGCTTTCCCGTCAACGGGCGTGGGATTATTTGTACGCAGAATGTCGCCGAAAACATCGTCTAAGCCTGCCGATGCCGCACTTATTAGATTGCTGAATGAATAACCGCAGCCTTCGCCGTAAAAACGCTGATCTTGGTTTTCGTCGGCGTATGTGCCGTATGTTATGAGATTATAGTTAGTGTCGTAAATATTTCCTCTGTATACCAGTGTTGTTGTAGTTGTGGTCGTTGTTGTTTCCTCTGTTGTCGTAGCGGCTTGTGCCCCGATGTTTTCCTGCTGTGAGCTTGGATCAGAGTCGCGGTTGATCGTAACTTTTCCTACTTCCGCTGAACAGGACGGAAACGACAGTACCGCAGCCGCTGTAGCCAGCAGTGGGATAAGCCATCTTCCCCTGAAAATCATTATGATTACCGTCCTTGTAAATATTAGCTTTTTCCACTTTAAATCAGTGGGAAATCTCTCTTTTTTTATTATACATTTTTTTTCTCTTTTCGTCAATACGTTTTAAAAAAGAATATAAAAAAATTCCCTTCTGCATTTGCAAAAGGGAAGATGTTACAATGATCGTATTTAATTTCCTGCAACTATGTTAAGGATACCGCTGTAAAGTCCTGCGGACTGAGACGCGAATTCAAAGCCGTGAGCCTGCGGATTTTGTACTTCCATTACAAGGATATATGAACCTGTTTCGCCGTAGTTGTCATAGTTGTCGTAGTTCTCCGAGCCTGTGCCGTTGTTGTTCTTTGCACAGCCTGTAATATAGAGGTAATCGCCTCTCCAGCCCTCAGCTGTACCTGTCTTTGCGTAGAAGCTGTAGTTACCGTTTGCGTATACGCCTACATCAGAGGCAACACCACTCATACCGTTGAGAAGATTGTCACGACATTCAACAGGGATAGAAGCGATAACGTCATATGGCTTTGAGCCGTCGCCTGTCTTTGTTCTGCCGTCAGCAGGATCAACAGTTGCTTTCAGTACGAAAGGTGTTACCATATCGCCGAATACGGCTTCTCTGCCGAGGGCGGCAAGGAAGATAGGGCAGGTGAGCACCTTTGACTGACCGAATGCACTTCTGCGCAGGTCGTCGATATCCTCTATCTCGATATTGTTGCTCAGGTCGCCGAAATCGCAGTGTATATCGTATGCATCATCTTTGCCAAAGTGGAAAATTGTCTGAAGATCGCTGAGAACAGCTTCTTCACCGATAGTATCGAAAGCTTTTGCAAAGAAGATATTGCTGGAATTTATAAATGCTGAGCTGAGAGAACGCTCCATAGGGTAGCTTGCCTTGTTTGTCTCGTGATCCCAGTTTACGATAGGGTGGTCGTTGCCGAAATCCCATGTGCCGTCATCGTGTAAGGAGTATACTCCATGCTTGTCGGCGATGACCTCTGACATTATCTTGAAGCACGAACCCGGCTCATAGTTGGAGAATGCCTTGTTGCCGTTTTCGCCCCATGCAAGCTCCTCATCGTACTTCTGATCTTCAATGGTACGGGGATCATATGACGGGTAGTTCACCTGCGCCATAATTGAGCCGTCTGTACGGAGAACTACTGCTGCGCCGACTATATTGTTGTTTTCCATGTAGCTGTATATCTGATTCTGGATATCGCCGTCAAGGGTGAGCTGTATGGACTTGCCCATATTGCCGTCGGCAGGAGTTGTAAGTATATCCTCAAAGGCTGCATCATATCCGTCGGACATGGTAGTAAGGATATTTGCAAAGGATACTGCATAAGCATCGGCGTAGATACGGCGTTTGCCGTCCTCAGCCGTAGAAGCAAGGAGATTGCCCTTGCAGTCGTAGATATTTCCCTTTACGGCAGCAGCTCCAGGTGTTGACTCTGTAGACTTTTCAGCAGATGTGGTGGTTTCAGCGGAAGAAGCTTCTGTAGCCGCGGTGGTCTCGGCAGTTGTTGTGTCGCTTATATTTGCCTGTCCTACGGAAGAAGATGAACAGGAAGCAAATGAAAAGGACATTGCTATTGAAGCAGCAAGTGCTGCCATATTTCTTTTTTTCATTATATCAATCCTTATTGTATTATGAGCCGTCATTTTTTTACAGCTTACGGCTTTACAATTACCTATTATATCTTAAAGTGCAGAGATAGTCAACAGCTTTGAAAAAATCTTTGGAAAATACTTGACTATTTCCGAAATATATGAGATAATATAAGCTGTATGTGATTATTAGAGAAAGTGAGTTCTGATATGAAAAAGTTTATTTTTACATTTCTGTTATCCATGGTGCCTATTCTGGAGCTGAGAGGCGGTATCCCTCTGGGCGTTGGTATGGGAGTAAAGTGGTATCATGCAGTTATCATCTGTATGATAGGAAATATGATCCCTGTGCCGTTTATTTATCTCTTTGCAAGAAAAATACTTGAATGGGGCAAGGACAAGCCTGGTATCGGCAAGTTTTTTACATGGTGTCTTGAAAAGGGACACAGCGGCGGCGAAAAGCTCAATGAAAAAGCAGGAAAGGGTATATTCTGGGCACTGCTTCTCTTTGTTGGTATCCCACTTCCGGGTACAGGTGCATGGACAGGTACTCTTGCAGCAAGCTTCCTCGAAGTTGATTTCAAAAAGACAATACTTGCTGTAACTCTCGGAGTTATACTTGCAGCTATTATAATTACAATTGCAACAATTCTTGGTTTCGGTGCATTTGCAGCAGTCAAGGGTTAAAAATTATGCCGCGGCATTTTGATGAACGTCACAATGCTGCGGTTTTTGTATTGTAAAGAGGTGATAATATGCATAAAGTTTTCGGTGTAAAGGAAGATGCTGAGTACTATGACAGGGAGGGAGCGTATATCATTCCTGTCTGCGGTAATAAAGTCGGAGTTGTGAAAACTCCCAAAGGCTGGTTCTTACTTGGCGGCGGTCTGGAAAAGGACGAGTCACATATTCAGTGTATCGAAAGGGAATGTATGGAAGAAGCTGGATATACTGTATCTGTTGGGAGAAAGATTTGTTCGGCTGAGACCTACTGTTTCCACGAGACTATAGGCTTTTTTCACCCGATACAGACTTATTATGTCGGCAAGCTTATTTCAAAAGTATGCGAGCCTGTTGAGAGCGATCATGTGTTTGAGTGGGTAGAATACGAAAAAATAAAGGGGAAAATGTACTTTGAGATGCAGAGCTGGGCATTGGACAAAGCCTTTGAAAAGTAATGCGGAATATGTGAAAAAGCCTGAAAGCTGAAAATGCTTTCGGGCTTTTTTGTAACACTGCTGTCGCATATCTCATATTATGAAATGTGCGGAGGACCTTCGCACGGTTCTCCGCAGCGGAAAGGAGGACTAAACTATGAAACTCGATCTTTTTGATGATATGGAAGGCATGATACTCCGTGAGCGTGAAGCTTCTATGAGTTCTGTGAATATGAGAGCTGATACCAATGGCAACGGCGGTATATCACGCTTTCCGAGAAATACTCCTCTTGCTATGGCATATGTTCCATTTCAGCAGTGGGGAGAGACCTATGATGATGACAAGGCTCTGAGCAGGGGAACTATGTTTCCTGACCTTGACCTGCCTTTTTCGGGAGGTGGCGACAAAATATGAATGAACGTAGAATACTTCTTAATAAGATAAAAAAATACGATTTTACACTTAAAGAGCTGAATCTCTATCTCGATACCCACCCCAACTGTCAGCGTGCTCTTGCAATGTTCAGTAAGTATAAGGAGCTTCGTCAGAACGCTATTGATGAGTACAACAGACGCTTCGGACCTTTAACTCCCGAACAGAACAACGATATGCAGCATTGGTCGTGGATAGATGATCCGTGGCCGTGGGAAAGGAGATAAACTATGTGGCAGTATGAGAAGAAACTTCAATATCCCGTAAATATTAAAACTCCCAATGCAAAGCTCGCTAAGATAATTATATCGCAGCTTGGCGGTCCTGACGGTGAGCTTAGTGCATCGCTTAGATATCTTAACCAGAGATACGCCATGCCCTATGGTGAGATCAAGGGATTGCTGACTGATGTGGGCACTGAGGAGCTGGCGCATTTTGAAATGATATCGGCTATTCTTTATCAGCTTACAAAGGATCTTTCTATGGAGGAGATTAAGGCAAGCGGTTTTGACACTTATTTCGTGGATCATACTACGGGAATATACCCTGTTGCAGCTTCGGGAACTCCGTTTACGGCAGCGTATTTCCAGTCAAAAGGCGATGTGATAACCGATCTTAGTGAGAACATGGCAGCTGAACAGAAAGCTCGCACCACATACGACAATATTCTTCGTCTTGCAGATGATCCTGATGTTCGTGACCCTATCCGCTTTTTGCGTGAGCGCGAGATAGTTCATTACCAGCGGTTTGGTGAACCGCTTCGTTCATGCTGCAATAATTTGATACAGCAAAAATCCCCTTAAACGGCAGGCTTTGCGAGTTTAAGGGGATATATTATTGCTGCTTAGTAATCCTTGCGTGCTTTGCATACGGAGCATACTTTATCAAAAACGCCTTTGAATTCGCCGCCGCAGTATCTGCACAGTCCGTTTTCGATGTTTTTAGGCTCCTGAGATTTGGAATACGCAGGGAATGCCCAGTAATTCTTCTGCACCTTGCTGTAGGTAACGTTAAGGAGCTTCGGACAGTTGAAAAATGTAGCAGGATTTTTTCCGTATTTATAGGGATTGCTTCCTTTATAAAGCTCTGTATCGCCTTCAAAGGTGACCTGTTCAAGACTTGTACAATCGGCAAAAGCGTAGGGATATATGGCTTTTACGCTGTCGGGGATAAGTATTTTTTTCATTCCCGAGCAGCCTCTGAAAGCCTGATTGCCGATATATTCAAGTGTTTCGGGGATATTTATGCTGATGAGAGCAGTGCAGTTCCTGAAAGCATTCATGCCTATTCTTTTAAGACCTGTTGTGGGATCACCGTCAGGGTGCATACTTTCAAAGCTGACGCTTTCCAGACCTGTACACTCAGCAAAGGCGTAGTCCTCAATAGTCTTTACTTTAGGCGGGATACTGATGAATTTCAAGCTCGTACAGCCTTCAAATATCCTCCACGGCAGAAGTTCGAGACCTTTCGGGATATTGACGGATTCAAGACTTGTGCAGCCTGCAAGAGCACCTGCTTCGATGTTTTTGACACTGTCGGGGAATTTTATGTCCTTCAGACTTACACAGCCGTTAAATGCGTCTATATCAATAGTTTCAACGCCCTCTGAAATATGGATAGTATGCAGGTTTTTGCAGCCAGAAAAAGCTCCTTCGCCTATTATCTCGACACCCTCGGGGATAAACACCGACTCTATGTTGTTCATGCCTTGAAAAGCTATTTCTCCGATAACTGAGATTCCGTCAGGTATTCGTATATCCTTATTTGTATAACCATTATAGCGGATAAGAACGCTTCTTTCAACAACGAAGTCGCTGTCAGAAGTATAGGAGGTTTTTACGATATCGGCACTATCAGGTGCAGCTTCGTTATAGCTGGCTATAGCCTTTTTTACGATAAAAGCTTTATTGCAGAACGGGCAGACAGATGCGTCCTCTGTATCGTCAACAGCAAGAAATCCGCCGCATTTGTAGCATTTACCCTGTACATACATTGTTATCCGCCTTCTTTCAGTCGTGTAATATATTTATGAGTTTATATCATTATATCGCATTTTTATTCATAAGTCAACAAATATTTTGTTAATTAACAACAAAATATATTCCCACGCTTCTGAAATAGTTGATTACAGATTTAATTGACTTAGTATCCCACATGAAAAAACTGTGCCCTTATTTTATAAAGGCACAGTTTAATGTCATATATCAGCCTGCTTCTTTAACAAGCTCAGCTGCTTCTGTAGTGATCTCAGCTTCGGCAGCAGTTGTCTCTGTTACAGCGATATTTTCTTCGCTTATCGCAGCAGTAGTTTCAGCTGCAACTGTTGTTTCAGCAGCAGTTGTTACTACAGTTGTCAGTGCTGCCTCAGTTGTTATCTCAGTAACAACAGGAGCAGTAGTAACGCTGCGGGTATTCTTCTTGTTCTTGTTGTTCTCAATCTCTCTGATCTTAGCGTTTACGCATCTTGCATAAGCCTTTGCGCCTTCCTCGTTAGGATGTACTGAATATGAGCTTCCAAGACCGCTCTGATCCAGATCCTCAGACTGCTTTGCAAGGATTATCTTGTTTATCCATGCATTGTCGGAGTAAGCCTGATGTCCGCCGTCCTTGTCGAATTCAGCTTCAACGTCAACGAAGTGGATATTCATGCCCTGTCCTCTGCATTCGTTTACGATGCTGCGGATAGCGTTATTGAACTTGGTAACGTTCTGATTTACTATAGTGGCTTCCTTTTCGCTGATAAGAACGCCCTTGCCGTCCTTGTCAAGAAGCTTTGGATAGCCTGCTACGATGATATTAGCCTGAGCACCTGCCTTGGACTGTATATCGGTATATACGCCCTTGATGTTTGCTCTTGTGGTATCGAATGATGCCCAGAGATCGTCCATCATTTTCTCGATCTTGAGCTTGTCATTGCCGAAATGGAGATATGTACTTCCTGTTGCACAAGTTGTGATTATATCCTCAAATTTGACATCGTTTCCGCCGACTGTCAAAGTAACATAATCAACATCTCCGCTGACCTTGTTGAAAACATCGAGCTGCTTTGGCAGATATGATGTAGTCTTCAATGTCTTGAACAAGGAGAGCCTTTTGTATGTGCTTTTTTTCTGACGTTCCTTGCTGAAATGTCTTGTCTCTGCACCTGATACTGCACCGAAGTACCATTTACACTTTGAAGAATTCTTCTCCTTTACGTTGTAATTGCTCAGTGTACCGCTGATATTCGGGATCTGGAGCAGTCCCGGCCAGCTCTTTGTTGATCTGTGAGCAAGCCAGTCCTCATCGTAAACCTTTTCCTCCCATTTCTTGTTCTGTCCGTAGAATTCGGGGATACCCTCGCCCGACGAGTACGAATCGCCAAGGGATACCACGATAGTTGAACCGTCTGTTCCTTTGGCAGATGCACTTACGGGCAGTACCGAATACATCATTACGGAAGCCATTGCTGTTGTTACAAACCTTTTCATCAGATCTTTTTTCATTAATTGATTACCTCCTCATACGTTAGATCATTAAGTTTTTGGCTTGTTATTTGATCCACGACCTTTAATTTGACCGCGGATTCTTTCGGTATTGTTTGATAGAATTTGTTGCCCATTTCCGTATAGCTTGTAAGTGTATCTGTTTCAGAGACAAGCACCTGTGACTCAAGATCGGATTCAAGGTTGTATGAAGCAGGATTTGCAGCGATAGTCCTGCCTACGATGAATACCGACCATACTGCACCGTCCTCGGCTATGAAATATGTCATGTACATAGGGTGTTTTTCGTCTGATTCCGCAGATGCTTCTGTTTCATCGGTATAAGTTCCGTCGATGCTGTAATCGTATTTCAGCGGATATTCGGTAAAACCTCTCTCCGACATGAATTTGATTGCTTCTTTTTCACTGAAAACGGAATCATTTTCTTCAACAGCTTCAACGGAGACTATTTCTTCGGAATTGTCCTCGTAATACTCCTCGACAGCAGCCTGCATATCGGTTTTGTCCATAGTGTATCTCACCACTGCGGTCAGTTCGTACTCTTTTCCTGCCACAGTTACAGTTTCGCTGACCGATAAGTTATAGTTTTCTGTCTCAACGGCTTTTGCCTTTAATTCGGGAACTAAAGAGCCTGCTGCTGTTATGCAGACAAGTATCATAATGCCCTTGTGTTTGCCTTTGCTTATGAGCACCACCACAGCACCGCTGACTGCAAGGAGCAATATGCCCACTATGATTATCTCAGCCATTGAAACAGCGTTTTTATTATCCTTGCTGCTGTTCTTTTCATCGCTGTTCAAAGCGGGATCTTCGGGATTTTTTAATTCCTGCACCTCGTTTTTTTCGGTGACGACAGCTTTTTCCTCTTTTTTGTCTGCCTTTTTGACTTCTTTTTTATCGGGGAGGAGAACGAGTTCATAGCTTACAGAGTCTCCCGACATCAGGTAAGTCGTTCTGCGTATAGCATTGCTTTCGTCCGAAAGGTGAAATTTATCGGGGACTGCGCCTTCAAGCGTAACATCTGTTATATCATTGCCGCTGTTGTTTTCAAGGGTAATACTTGCGATTATTTTATCATCTTCGTCATAGTCTGTTTTGTCAGCAGATATGACAAGTTTTATGCCGTCCTGAGTTTTTTCGGCTGCGTATGTTTTTAAGCCCGAGATGTTGAGCATTACGGCTGAAATAAGCAGAATAAACGATATTTTTTTTAACTTCAATTTATCTCACCCTTTGCTAAAATGTTTAAAGCGAACAAAATTTTTGCTGATTTACCAAAAATTATGATATTAGTATATCATAATTATATACCATTGTCAAGGTTTGATATAATGTTAAGAAAATAGACATTTTTATTTATAAATCAGCAAAATTTGCCGAAAATCTGCGAGGTATGAACCGAAAAAATTAATGATCCGGAATTGTTTTAATATAAATAGCTTGAAAAGAAAACCAAAATGTGATATAATAAGTAAAAAAGTGATATTATTTATCGGAAAAGGAGATGTGGACATGGAATACCTGAAAGGCATTGACAGCTTTAGCGGATTGGTAAGCATATATTCTTTTGATATTATGCCTGACGGAAGTTTCGGTGAAATTCGCATTATGCAGGTGAATAATGCTAATCATAATGTTCTTGTGAGCAATCCCGATGCGCCTGAGTTTTATCCCGGTATTCCCTGGCGCGCGTATTATTCTGAGGTCAATCACGAGCAGTTCTGTTACAGATGCGGAAGTGAAAATATACCTCTTTACTCCTATGTAAATGCTCACGGCTACTGGCTCAAGTGCTTTTATCTGCCTATCTCACCTCCTGAGGGTATAGACGCAGGGCCTGACAAGGACGGAAAAAGAACGGCTTATGTACTGTTCATAATGAACCGATCGAAGGAGATAGACTCAACTGCTATGTCAATGCGTTCATCAGATGTATCCGAAGCAGTTATAAATATAAGCATAAAGCTCCATGAGACGCAGGATTTCATAAAATCGCTGGCTGATACGATGGGAGAGCTGAGAAAGCTGTGCGGTTCAAGACTTTGCTCACTGTATATGGTAGATGAGAAAACTCAGGAATGTGCGTTCATAAATGAAAGCGGCATCAATGAGAATTATCTTATGGGAATAGCTAAAAGTATGAACTGTAGTACACCTTTTGAGGTGGCTAATGCGTGGAAAAAAGATCTTGACGGCAGCGACTGTCTGCTGCTTGAAGATCTCAGTATCGTTAAAGAGCGCGATCCTGTATGGTATGAGTCGCTTACGATGCATGGTATCACCAGTATTATCCTTTATGAGATACGCTTCAACCGCAAGCTTGTAGGTTTTATCTGGGCGGCTGATTTCGATATTTCAAGGATGTTCGAGATAAAGGAGATACTGGGGCTTACTTCATTTATGCTTGCCGCAGTCATAGCCAATTACCAGCTTATCTCAAAGCTTGAAGAAAAGAGCAGTATTGACGGACTTACAAAGGTATACAACCGCAACACCATGAACAACCGTGTTGATAAATACGTTTCGGGAGCCGTAAAGCTGCCTGAGACAATGGGTGTGGTATTTGCCGATCTCAACGGCTTGAAGATCATAAACGACACCGAGGGACATATTGCAGGTGACAAAGTACTGAGCAGGGCAGCAGCATTGCTGAAGATCGCATACAGTGACTATGATGTATACCGTGCAGGCGGTGACGAGTTCATAGTTCTGTGTTCGGATATAACGCAGGAAAAGCTGGATCAGTGTACTGCACAGCTCCGCGCCTTTGCAAACAGTACATCAGATGTGAGCTTTGCAGTGGGTACGGTTTTCTGCACGGGAAAATATGATATCCGCAAAGCTATGCACGAAGCAGATGAGATAATGTACGTTGATAAGAAGGAGTATTACCGCAAACACCCCGACAAGGACAGAAGAAGGCATTATCAGTAAGTTGAAAGCCGTTAGCCATTAGCCATGAGCCGTTAGCCGAAGGAGTTCGCTTACGCTCACATTATTTAAATTATTCGCCGAAGGCGACACATTTGCTAACAGCTAAGGGCTAAAGGCCAACGGCTAATTATACGGATACAAAAAGAGATCAGGTCATTATGAGCCTGATCTCTTTTTTATGGTTGAATAGGAGATGTAGTTGTCAGTTATGAGATATACAGTGCTTATCTGCTGAGCGAACCCACAGATATGAGCGACTGTACTGCATCGAATATCTTATGTGCGATGTAGGGATTGTTCATGGTATAAAGGTGTATACCGTCAACGCCCTCAGCGATAAGCTCGGTTATCTGGTCGATAGCATAGGCAATGCCTGCATCGCGGAGAGCTGTTTCATTGTGCTCGTACTTTTCAAGTACACGGACGAATTTCTTTGGCAGCTCAACACCGCAGAGCTTCACCATGCGCTCTATCTGACGCTTGTTGGTAACAGGCATTATACCTGCCTCGATCGGGGCATTTATACCTGCAATACAAGCCTTTTCACGGAAATCAAAGAAGCTGTGATTGTCAAGGAAGAGCTGTGAGATAAGGTGGTCAGCACCGCAGTCTACCTTGTATCTGAGCCATTTAAGATCGTCCACTGCACCTGTGCTTTCGGGGTGTACCTCGGGATAGCAGGCTGCGATGATATTGAAGTCGTAGTTTTCTTTGATGAACTTTATAAGGTCGCTTGCGTGTTCAAAATCCCCTGCAGGAGCAGCATCGTCTGTTCTGTCGCCGCGGAGCGCGAGGATATTCTCGATACCGCATTTCTGCATATTGTCAAGTATCTCTACAGCCTGTTCCTTTTTAAGGTTTATGCATGGCAGATGAGCAACGCTTTCCACGCCGTATCTGTTCTGTATATCAGATGCTATCTGTATGGTCTTGCAGCCGTTTTTGCCGCCGCCTGCACCGTATGTGACACTGATGAAATCAGGCTGTATGTCTGAAAGCTCTTCCAGAGTCTGGTATATGACGCTTTCATCTGCATCAGGCTTGGGCGGAAACACTTCCAGTGAAAAAACGGTCTTTTGTTCAAATAATTCAGCAGTTTTCATTTCTTGCCTCTTTCGCAGCGTTAACGAGATTTTTAAGGCTCGGAACTGTTTCCTCGTTTCCTCTTGTTTTGAGTCCGCAGTCAGGATTTACCCAGAGCTTTTCAGCAGGGATACGCTCCTTCATTTTGCCTATGGCAGCCTTTATCTCTTCCTTTGAAGGTACACGAGGAGAATGTATGTCATAAACTCCCGGACCTACTTCTGTACGGAAATTGTTTTCTTTTAGCACATCAAGTATAGTGAGGTCTGAACGTGATGCTTCAAATGTGATGACATCTGCGTCCATATCATCGATATCCTTGATGATATCGGCAAATTCGCTGTAGCACATATGTGTATGTATCTGTGTTTCAGGCTTTACACCGCTGTGTACATATCTGAATGCAGGGATAGCCCAGTCGAGGTAATCCTCATGCCAGTCAGACTTGCGGAGTGGGAGCTTTTCACGGAGAGCAGCTTCGTCTACCTGTATTATGCTTATGCCGTTTGCTTCAAGGTCAAGAACTTCTTCACGGATAGCAAGTGCGATCTGCAATGCGCTTTCCTTGAGGGAGATGTCCTCACGGGGGAATGACCAGTTGAGTATAGTAACAGGACCTGTGAGCATTCCCTTCATAGGCTTCTTTGTAAGGCTCTGAGCGTAAACAGACCATCTTACAGTCATAGGCTTAGCTCTGGAGATATCGCCCCATACTACAGGCGGCTTTACGCAGCGTGTACCGTAGGACTGTACCCATGCCTTTTCGGTGAAGATATAGCCTTCGAGGCACTCACCGAAATACTCGACCATGTCGTTTCTCTCGAATTCACCGTGAACGAGAACGTCGAGACCTATCTCTTCCTGAAGTGCAACACACTCAGCGATCTTCTTTTCGATGAAGAATTCGTATTCGCTGTCTGATATCTCGCCCTTTCTGTGAGCGTTACGTGTGGATTTTACCTCGGCAGTCTGTGGGAAAGAACCGATAGTTGTAGTAGGGAAGAGAGGAAGTGCAAATCTTTCCTTCTGTATCTTCTCACGTTCTGCAAATTCGGGAAGTCTGATGAAGTCCTTTTCGCATAATTCAGCAACTTTCTTTCTTACAGCATCGTTCCTGCCTGATCTGGGCTCGCTGTGAAGTGCGGAATTATTGCGGTATTCAACTGTTTCAGCAGGAGAGTCGGAAGAAATTATCTTCTTTATCTCTGCAAGCTCTGTGAGCTTTTCTTCTGCGTATGCAAAATGCTTTTTGTAGCTTTCAGCCAGCTTTGTCTCGTTTACAAGTGTGCAAGGAACGTGAAGAAGTGAGCATGAAGTATTGAGAACGATATCATCTGTATGCTTTTTCAGCTCATCAAGTATGAGAAGTGTTGAAGCGTAGTTGTTGCGCCAGATATTCTTTCCGTTTACAACGCCTGCAAAGAGAGTCTTGCCCTTCGGGAAGCCGTTGCTCTTAACAAGCTCCAGTGACTTCTTGCCCTCGATAAAGTCAAGACCGATGCCGTCAAAGTCAAGGCTGCAAAGTGAGTTGCAGCAGTCGCGTACATCGCCGAAATAGGTCTGTGCGATGACCTTTAATGAGCCCTTATTTGGCAGTATCTTATTGTAAAGCTCGTTGAAAAGCTTTATGTCGTCAGCTGTCATGTCCTTTACAAGTGAAGGCTCATCGAACTGTATCCATTCTGCACCAAGCTCACCGAATTTAGCAAGAAGTGCCGAATATGCATCAGCTGTCTGCGAAATGAAGTCAACGGCTGTTTTGGTGCCCTTGTATCTTGCAAGCTTTAAGAATGTATAAGCTCCGATGATGACAGGCTTTGTTTTTTCACCGTTATCCAGTGCTTCACTGAAAAGGTCAAAGGGCTTTGTGCCGACAAGCTTTATTTCAGTGGCATCATCTATCTCAGGTACCATGTAATGATAATTGGTATTGTACCACTTCTTCATCGCAAATGCTTTTACATCGCCCTTTTCACCCTGATAGCCTCTTGCAGCTGCGAAATATGTATCAAGCTTTGAAAGTCCGAGAGAAGTGTATCTCTCAGGTACAGCGTTCAGCAGAAATGCTGTGTCGAGGACTCCGTCATAGAATGAAAAGTCGTTTGACGGAATGATATCAACGCCGCTGTTTTTCTGTAAGTTAAGATTGTATAAACGTATAGCTTTTGCTGCTTCTTCAAGTTCTGTAGCAGTGATCTCTCCGCGGAAGTATTTCTCGCTTGCGAATTTGAGTTCGCGAAGATTTCCTATTCTTGGGTATCCTATTATAGTTGTTTTCATTTCCTATTCCTCCGATATGTTTTGGTATGTTTATATTATATCATATCTGTCGGAAATGTGTTAATATCAAAAAGAAATGCTGTACCATAGCTAAAAGCTATATCAGACAGAATAGTTTGCGATATATTCTTTCAGATGTTCGAGATATCGGTGAGTAAGCTCATTCATAGGTCTGTCGGTAGTGATTATATAGCCTATCTCCATTGTTTCATCGCTTTCGAGAGGTATGGAAACGATGTTGCTGCCGTTGAGATCAGAACTGAGGATACCTGATGAGATGGTGTACCCGTCCAGACCGATAAGCAGGTTGAAAAGGGTGGCTCTGTCCGAAACAGTGATATTTTTCGGGCTTTCAGCTGTTATATGAAGCTCCTCTGCGAAATAGAAGGAGTTTTTCACGCCCTGATCGTATGTCAGACGCGGAAAGCTTTTAAGGTCGTCGAGAGTGACTTTTTTTCTGCCCACAAGGGGATTGCTCCTGCTGACGAAAACGTGTGGCTTTGCAGTAAAGAGCTTCTCAAACTTTAATTCCTCATTTTGCAGGATATGGCGGATAACTTCACGGTTGAACTTGCTGAGGAAAAGTACGCCGATATCACTTCTGTGAGTCCTTACGTCCTCGATGATCTCGGCAGTTTTCAACTCGCGGAGAGTGAACTCGTACTTATCCCGTCCGTATTCGCGGACAAGCTCAACGAAGGCGTTTACTACAAAAGCGTAATGCTGTGATGATACCGCAAATGCTCTGTTTGGCGGCGGAGCGGCTTTGTATTCGCTTTCGAGAAGCTCTGCCTGCTCGACTATCTGACGCGCATATGACAGGAATTTAGTACCCTCTTCGGAAAGATATACACCTCTGTTGCTGCGGTTGAATATAGTTATGCCCATTTCCTTTTCAAGCTCCGCAACGGATTTTGAAAGGCTGGGCTGTGCGATAAACAGGCGTTCAGCCGCCATAGTGATAGAGCCTGTCTCCGCTATCATTATTATGTATTTAAGTTGCTGTAGGGTCATATGCTTCCTCCTTTATTATTTATTATTATAACACGTATCTCTGTTTATTACAACTTAATGATATAAATATGGTAAATATTGACTTTAAAATAACAATAATCATATTTTCCACCATTTTTATATTTTATCTATTGCATTTTTTGCGATTATAGTATATAATAAAATTAATTAAAGGCAAAAATTATGTTTTTGACAAAAAAAAGGAAATGGAGGGGCGTTATGGATTCAGAGCGCGAATTACGCTTTTACAAATTGTATGAGCAGCTTGCATCATTGACTCAGAACTCAAATGATAAGCCTGATATTCCGCGTATAGAAAAAATTCTGAATGAAATAGCAGCAATGTTCCGTCTATCTAAGGGTGTAACTAATTATTATCGCAGTCCTGTTGAGGAAATGCGCGGCGATGGAGAAACTATGATAAGCTATGACACGGGCGAAGAAGGAGCTCCTGTCCACACAGTACGCTGTGTCAATAAGCTTATGTCCATAACTACTATGACAGTATATATGACAGATAAGGTCGAACCGCTGACAGAAGAGGAAATGTTCAAGGTTGACCTTGTTATGCGGACTGTTGTTATATATGTATGCCGCAACCGCTTGCAGATCATGGCAGAAAAGCTTGCATTTTATGATGACATGGGCTTTAAAAACATCAGGACATTTTTCAGATATCTCACATGGAACGGACATCAGGGCGACTTTAACGGAAAAGCAGCCGTAAACTATAATCTGAGGCATTTTGCCGTAGTAAACGAAAACTATGGCAGAGCAGGCGGAGATACCGCGCTTTTCAATCATTATAAGTTCGTTGAGAAAATAGTCGGAGACAGCGGTATCGTTGTAAGACTTGGCGGTGACGCATTTGTTTGTATCTGCGATCAGAACGACCTGCCCGATCTTCTCGATTATCTTAACGAGTCTATAGTTGTTGTTGACAAAGAAGGCAGAACAGTACGTCTCTCATGCTGTGCAGGCGTGTTCTGCATACCTGACGGATATACTGTAAGTGTGCCTAACGATATTATGGGCAAGATAATGCATGCATATCAGGTGGCAAGAAACAGCGGACAGGGCAATATCGTATTCTTCTCGGATATGCTCATGTCGGACAAGGAAAGGTCAAGACGTATCCAGAGCATATTCCCTGAGGCACTGTTGAATAACGAGTTCGTTGTATTCTATCAGCCCAAGATTAATATAGATACGGGAGAGATACGCGGTGCAGAGGCACTTTGCCGCTGGTTCCATGAAGGAAAAATAGTGCCGCCTATGGAATTTATCCCTGTTCTTGAAGAGACAAACGAGATATGCAAGCTGGATTATTATATGCTGGACAAGGTGTGCGGTCACATACGCAAATGGCTCGATGAAGGAAGACAGGCTGTGCGCGTTTCCGTGAACCTTTCACGCCGTCACATGATAAATCCCGAACTTCTTAAGGAATTGATCGAGATAATCGACCGTCATAATGTACCCCATGAATACATAGAGATAGAGCTTACCGAAACGACTACTGACGTGGAATTCAAGGATCTCAAGCGTGTCGTTGTGGGATTGCAGGAGCAGAATATATGCACTTCTGTCGATGATTTTGGTATGGGATACTCTTCGCTTAACCTTATCAGAGTCGTTCCGTGGAACGTTATCAAGGTGGATAAGATATTCCTCCCGCTGGACGGAGAGTCACAGGACAGCACAAGAAGTGTCATGTTCAAGTACGTTGTAGCTATGGCAAATGAGCTCGGACTTGAATGTATCGTTGAAGGTGTTGAAACTCCTGCACAGCTTGAATTGCTCCGACAGAATGGCTGCCATATGGCTCAGGGATATCTGTTTGATAAGCCCCTTCCACAGCTTGAATTTGAGAAAAGGCTCGATATGGGCAAATATACTGTATAAGTGTACTTAAAAAATATGCAATGATACTTTCCGAAGCTCACATGGTCGTGTGAGCTTATGGAAAGTATTTTTTTATTTAATATGAAAATAATTGTTATTTTGAGCAAAAAAAGTTGACTGAATAAGATATATGTGTTATAATATTAAAGTTGACTTATTCGGTATATTTTGTTATCGGATCATCAAAAATATGATATAAGGAGAAGAAAATGGAAGAACTAAAAGCACAAAATCTCGTAAAGACCTTTACGATCTCCGAGAAACAGCGGAAAACACTTGGCATTAGCGAGAGAAAAAAAGTAGCAGTAAACGGAATAAGCTTTACTGCAAGATCAGGAGAAGTGTTCGGACTTCTTGGACCAAACGGCGCAGGTAAGACAACTACCATGCGTATGCTTGCAACACTTATCAAGCCTGACAGCGGCGATGCACTTTACAACGATATCAGTGCAGTCAAGACTCCCGAAAAGATACGTTCAGAGCTTGCATTCCTTACTACGGACTTAAAGCCTGATATGAAATCGACACCAAATCTGATGTATGATTTCTTTGCAGAGCTTTATCATGTTCCTAAGGATAAGGCTGAAAAGCGTAAAAAAGAGCTGTTTGAAGAGTTCGGTATAAACAAGTATGCCGATACTATGATATCAAAGCTCTCACAGGGACAGAGACAGAAAGTCTCACTGGTAATATCGGTTATACATGATCCGAAGTTCATCATATTCGATGAGCCCACAAACGGACTTGATATCATTGCATCACGAGTAGTTCGTGAGTTCATACTCAATATGAAAAAAGCAGGCAAATGTATGATAATCTCAACTCATTTGTTTGATCTTGTAGAGAAGGTCTGTGACAGGGCAGCCATGATAATGGACGGAAGAATAGTTGCAGATGATACTCTCGAAAACCTCATGCAGGGACGCTCTCTTGAAGATGCGTTCTATGACATTTATACAAGCATTCACGGCGGAAAAGATGAGGTGTGATCATGAGAGATATTATTACAGTTGCAAAAAAAGAATTAAAATCATTTTTCAGTGATAAAGCAATACTGCTTCAGATGTTTATCCTTCCTTTTGCTATAGTATTTGGTTATGGTATGCTCATGTCGGCAACATGGTCAAATGTGGCAGATGATAAAGCTCCTAAGAAAAATGAAACAGTCATTGCCTACAGCGTAAATGCACCTGATGAATTCAAGACAGTACTTGACGAGCTTGGCATAAAGCCTGCACCTGATAACGATGTTGAGAAATACAAGGATCAGGTCAAGAACAAAGAAGCAGACATGATCATGGTATTCCCTGATGACTTCAAAATGGACGAACCGGGTTCAGCATCACTGTCGAATATAGATATGTTCTATAATTCGGACAAAAAGTCATCAATGGAGCTTTATTCAAAAGCTACGGTGATGTTTACTACTATGCAGCCGAGAATATTTACATTCAATGAATCGACTGATACAGATTATGACCTTATAGACAAGGCATCAATGCTGAGAAATCTCCTTGGTGGAATAATCCCGCTCATGGTATTCATGGCAGTGTATATGGTTTGTATGAGCCTTGCAGCAAACTCTATTGCAGGTGATAAGGAAAAAGGCTTCCTCAATACATTGCTTGTAACACCTATCAAGAGAGAAAGTCTTGCAGCAGGAAAATCGATATCGATACTTGTTGTAGCAATAATCGCAAGCTGCTCTGCATTCATAGGAATGGCGATCTCACTTCCAAAGTTTGCCGATGCATTAAAGATAGCAGAAAAAACAAGTTACAGCATACCAGATTATAGTGTGCTGTTAGGAGCAGTTATAACAGGTTCATTCGTATGTGCAGTAATACTGCTCATAATCTCAACAGTGGCAAAGGATACAAAGCAGGCAACAACACTTTCACCACTGCTTCTGGTATTGATAATGATACCGTCGCTTATGTGCTCGACAGAGAGCTTTGCAGCACACGTTGAGAATCTTGGAACAACAAACTATGTTATTCCTGTATGGAATTCAGTAAAGCTGCTTCAGGACGGAATCAAGCTTAATTATTCATGGACAAATGCAGGCATAACATTCGGAGTAAATATTGTGGTTGCATTATTTGGAATATTCTTTATAGGTAAGCTTTTCAACAGAGAAAAGATAGTAAACGGTTAATAAAAAATGCACGCTGTAAAGCGTGCATTTTTTTATCTTCTTGCATTGCAGAACGGACATTTGTTGTATTTTGATGCAAATATGTTTCCGCAGTACTGGCAGGTAACTGTGCTGCCTGAGTTGTCTGTAGCATTATCGTAAGTTGCCGATGTTGCGGGGAAACTGTCGAGTGACGGCATCATATCGCTTTCGTCCTTACTGTTTTCGGGCATCATCTGTTTGTACTGGTCGATAAACGAATTGAACTCTGCATCGCGCTCTTTTTTGTCAGCCTTGTAATCGGAATAAGTGTAATTCTTGCCGGACTCGTTTATACGCTGTCTGCGTATAGTTTGTGGATCTAAAGGGTTAGGATTATTGTTTCTGCTGACATTGTTGTTGATGTTGATATTGCTGTTGTTTGATGAATATGGTGTGGAGGTGTAGCTGTTTCCGTAAGAATTTCTGCTGCCGTATGAATCGCTTCCGCCGTATGTATTGCTGTCGGTATCAAGAGGTGCAGGCTGTGCCTTTCTGTACTTGAAAGACGGATAAAACATTAAAAATGCATGGAGCAATACAAATCCCAGCATGAAAAGCATAGGTCCGAGCTGGTGCATATCAGGCTTCATGGAAATAGTATCCGTTAAATAACTGAATGATCTTATCAGAGACTCATCTAAATCATTTTTGTCATACAGATAGGAATGAAAAGCTGAATTGAACCTTTCTGCTTCGTTTTCTCTGAGTACGCTGTCGGTATTATCTCCCTGCATACCTTCCCAGTACCAGTCGCTGGAATGATTGGCTTTATCCTGCGGCTGAGAATAGATCAGGAGCCAGTGCATCTCGTCATTGAATTCGGAAAGATACCTGTTGTATGCATAGTCCTCAAGTGAAGAATAGGTGTTTTTCCAGTCATCGTTATAAATAGTGATAACGGCAGGTGTGATATCTGTTTTTTTTTGGAAAGCCTTCAGTTCCTTCATTACTCCGCTTTCGTCATCAATGACATCTGCTTCGTCTTTGATGATTATAGTGTGGTCGCTGTACTTGGGTATGTGCGGTACTGCCTTGATGATGCCTGATATACTTACCCATAGGAAAGGCAGGTATATCAGTATCGCAAATACAGTTGCGAAAGAGAAGCCGGGTTTGAAATCCGAGCCTGCATAGAAGTATCTCGGCTGATTACGATGGTAATATACATACCTGCGAGAATTGTGGAATGGTCTGCTGCTTGTCCTTGTTCTTGAGCTGCTGCTGTGAGAGCCTCCGTGACCGCCGTGTGAGCTGCCTCCGTGAGAACCTCCGCCTGATGAATGTGGCATAAATATACCCCCATATATCAAATATAATGGATTTATTTTATATCATACTCCGCAAAAAGTCAAGACCTTTTTGTGACTCATTTATTTCGTATGTTTGAACTCATATTTGCTGCACGATATTTGTATGTCTTTTTATATATGATCATTGAAAAAGAAATGATCGCGCTCAATACGATACATACCACCTTATCACAGAAATGCCGTTTTTTCCTGCATGATCCTATTATCAAAAAATATGGTTTTTAAGTATTCGGACAAGTGATGCTGCAATAGAATGTAACGGAGGCGATTTCTATTGCAGAGTTAAGCAGATCAGGTCATTATTCACAGATTAAAATGGTTATAACGGAAAAGGGGAGCATGGCTGTTGAAAATCTCTTACCTTGTAAAAATAACCGTAAAAAGTTAAAAGCTGCGGAAGCGGAGCTGTACGGTATTTTCTCAAAATACGTAAAAAAGGGTGATGAAAAATAAATACAGTGTTTGTGCTGCGGCAAAGCAGTGCAGCGGACAGTTCTGAAAGGAGCTGATATTATCGTAGCTATCTATGCAAGACAATCTGTTGATCGTGCGGACAGTATCTCCATAGAACAGCAGATAGAGCTCTGTGAGTACGAAGCAAGAGGTGAAGCTTTCAGGACGTATATCGACCGCGGTTACAGCGGCAAGGATACGAACCGTCCCGAGTTTGCTCAGATGATGAACGATATAAGGCTCGGCGAGATAAACACGGTCATTGTTTATAAGCTTGACCGCATAAGCCGTTCGATACTTGATTTTTCGGCAATGATAGAGATGTTCGGCAAATACGGTGTACAGTTCGTATCTGCAACGGAAAAGTTTGACACTTCATCGCCAATGGGAAATGCCATGCTGAATATCTGTATCGTATTTGCTCAGCTTGAACGTGAAACTATACAGAAGCGAGTTGCGGACGCATATTTTTCACGGAGTCAGAAAAGCTTTTACATGGGCGGAGCTATACCCTACGGTTTCAGAAAAGTCCCGACTGTAATTGACGGAGTGCATACTTCAATGTATGAGCCCATACCAGATGAAGAAAAGGTCGTCCGCATGATATTTGAGATGTACTCTCAGCCGCAGACCTCATACGGTGATATCATTGACAGAATGAATGAGCTGGGGATAAAAAAGCGCGGAAAAGACTGGGTAAGACAGCGTATAAGGGAGCTTGTCTTAAATCCCATATATGTAAAGGCTGACCATGATGTGTACGATTTCTTTAAGGAGCGCGGTGCTGAACTTGCAGATCCACCCTCGGATTATATCGGAGCCAACGGCTGCTACTGCTACAAAAATCGTTCTGATAAAAAGAAAAAAATCTCTGACATTGAAGGAAAGCAAATAGTCCTTGCACCCCACAAGGGGATAGTGGACTCGGGAGTATGGCTGAAATGCCGTAAAAAATGCATGGGCAGAGAGCAGATCATACCTTTGCAGAAGGCGAGGAATTCATGGCTGTGCGGCAAGATAAAGTGCGGAGTGTGCGGTTACGCGCTTACTGCAAAGCAGTTCGACAACGGGCGGCGGCGTTACCTCATCTGCTCAAACAGGCTCGGTACAAAATGCTGTAAAGGGGCAGGAACACTGTATACCGCTGAGGTCGAAAAGCTTGTATGCGATGAGATAAAAGAAAGGCTTGCAAAGTTCGGCAAGCTGTCGCCCACGGAGAAATGTACTTCCGATAGTGAGCTTGCCATTCTGGAGAATGAGCTTGCCGAGACAGAAAAGGAGATAAACGGACTTCTCGGAAAAGTCAGCAGTGCTGATAACGTGCTTTTTCAGTACATAAATGACAGGATAGCATTGCTTGACAGTCGGAAAAATGAAATAATCGAGCGCGTGAATAAGCTCGGTGTAAAAAGGTGCAGTCCCGACTGCGCGATAGACTGCCATCAGATAATATGGGACGAGCTGAGCTTTGACGATAAACGTCAGGTGGCAGATATACTTATTCGTGTTGTATATGCTACAAGTGAAAAAATAATCATTCAGTGGAGGATATGAGTTCCCTTGAACGATTTGGCGAAGCACTTCGCATAGCACAGGATAATCTTGACTCTAAAAACTTCTACGCCTGCAATCCTTCCTTTGATAAAAACTGCGGCAGAAGATGAACGTGTATATGGCTTCCGAAATTTTTCGGAAGCCTTTTTTATGGAAATATTACGGGAATATCCGACAAAAGAAGTCAGCGACAGCAGTCATTTATCACGGGTTAAAATGTGATGTGGGTGAAAAACATCGGGAAATCGGATTTTTGGGCATGAAAAAGAGCTTTCGGCTGTACATTGCAGATGTTATACTGGTCATAAAGGAGGGATAGGTATGAAAAAGATCATACTTGCTGCTGCGGCGTTTATGATGCTTATATCTGCGGACAAAGGAAATGCTGCGGCAGAAAGCAGCGGCTACGAATACACTATCATAGACGGAGAAGTGACGGTAGTCGGATACAAAGGCGAACCCGAATACATTGAGATACCCGAATATATTGAGGGATGCCCCGTTATTGAGGTGAGGGACAACGCATTCTATAATTGTCACTCGCTGAAAGCGGCTGTACTGCCTGACACGGTGCTGAAAATAGGTCATCACAGTTTTTATGCCTGCTATGAGCTTGAAAGCATAAGGCTCCCTGCGGAGCTTGAAGAGATCGGAATGGGCTGCTTTTGCGGCTGTGTGGCACTAAAGGAGATAGAGCTACCCGAGACCATTGATATTATCCCCGATTCCTGCTTCCGAGCCTGTACGTCTCTTAGTGAGATAAGACTGCCGCAGGGGACTGAAATAATCGAAAAATTCGCCTTTGCAGGCTGTACCGAACTGTGCAGCGCAGAGTTTGGGGATAGCCTTTTATCCGTGGGAGAAAGGGCATTTTATATGTGCGGAAAGCTTTCAAGCGCGGTATTGCCCAAAACCTGCTACGATATAGGCGAGCAGTCATTCGGGTACGACTGCGATGGAAACAAAATGACAGTAAAAACAGATATGACGATAGTAGGTGAAAGAGAGTCGGCGGCGGAGCAGTATGCTGAGGAAAACGGTCTCGGATTTGCTGAATTCCACGAAACGGCTGATGCTTTTGCCGAAGTCTCAGACGCCGATAAAAGCGAGAAAGCTCCTGAATGGGTGAGCTGGCTCGGTATGGTCATATTTGGTCTGCTTACAGTCATAGTTGTAATAATATCATTTAACGAAGATAGGAGGAAAAAGCTTAAATAATTGCTGTTTCGGAATGGTCTGACCAGAAATTGCGGTTTTTTGATAATCGGCTAATATTAGTAATGTTTTATGAAATCCCTTGCAATTTCAGAAAAAATGTGGTATCATATATGTGTATAATTGCGTTAAGCTGATAAATAAGGATAGGCACTTAAATTATAAGCTTAAAGCAAATAAATTAATAAGCACGATCTGGAGGGATCAAATTGAAAAAAGAAAACATGAAGCGCGCTGCGTACACTGTTGCAGCTGCGTTCATCGCATCGGCGGCGATGAGTTTTCCTTCAGCTCTGGCAAAGCCATCGGCAGTTCTTGCAGCCGATGAGGTCCTTAAATACGAATTTGAGGACGGCAAAACAAGCGGAGGAAAGATCCACGCTGATGGTGCTTCCGATGTAAAGATGAGCGATTTCCCCGAGGGTACAGACCTCAGCGGATTTTCTGGCAAGGGATTTGCTTATCTCGATCAGAAGGGGACTACTCTCAGCGTAGATGTAGATGTTCCTGAGGCAGGACTCTACGAGCTTAACATCGGTTACTGTGAACCAAGTGATCCGAACAAGAAAGTCCAGTATCTCAACGTCAATGGTGTAAATCAGGGCGAGCTTACCTGCCCGTACACCAAGACATTTGCAGAGACTTCTGGCGGTGTGGTGAACCTTAAAAAGGGAAAGAACACTATCGAGCTGAAAGCATACTGGGGCTATACCTTCTTCGATTACCTCACATTGAAGGCTGCTCCCGAAAAGCTCACCAATCTTTCGCCTACAAGGGAGCTTTCAAATCCGAAAGCATCTGATACCACAAAGCGTCTTTACAATTATCTCTGCGACCAGTATGGAAAGCACATCATATCAGGTCAGCAGGAATACTGCGGAGACCACAACTATAACCTCTGGAACAGCCCCGATGTATTCATCAAGGACAATGAAGCCGAGTTTGAATACATAGAGGAAAAGACAGGCAAACAGCCTGCTATACGCGGAATTGATTTCCTTGCGTACAATACCTCTTCCGAGTGGCGCGACCATGCTCCCGAGCGAGTTATAGAATGGGTAAACAAGTATCACGGTATCGCAACTGTTTCATGGCACTGGAACGTGCCATGCGAAAAAGGAAGCGATGATATCGCTTTCTATGTAGAGTCAGCAAACCCAAAGTTCACAACGTTCAGCTGTAAAAATGCAGTTACTGAGGGAACATGGGAGCATGAAGTCGTTATGGCTGATATCGAGCTTATCGCTGGCGAGCTGAAAAAGCTCAAGGACGCAGATGTGCCTGTACTCTGGAGACCCCTCCACGAAGCCGAGGGCGGCTGGTTCTGGTGGGGAGCTGAGGGCGCAGAGCCCTGCAAGAAGCTCTACCGTCTGCTCTACGATCAGCTCACCAATGTTTACGGTCTGGACAACCTTATCTGGATATGGACAGGCTCGACTTCACCTGCGGCTGCCGACTGGTATCCCGGTGATGATGTTGTGGATATAGTGGGCTACGATAAGTATAACTGCGCTGACGGCGTGGCTAATCTCAGCTCTATATCGTCCACTTTCTACAGTCTTGTACAGGGTACGGACTGTCAGAAAATGGTGGCAATGTCCGAGAACGACTCCATACCTTCACTTGAAAACCTTGTGAACGACAAGGCTGCATGGCTGTATTTCTGCCCGTGGTATATGAATTACCTCACCAGCGAGCAGAACAACCCTGTGGATAACCTTATCGAGGTATATCAGAGTGACTACTGTATCACTCTTGACGAACTCCCCGACCTGAAAACATATCCGTTAAACGGCAGTCAGGGAACTGTAACTACTACAGTTACGACCAAGCCTGTAACTACTTCAACTACTAAAGTCACGACCGTTTCAGCGTCAAAAACTTCAACGACGGCTAAGGTCACAACCTCTTCCACCACCAAGGCTGCAACAACTTTGGCGACTTCTTCGGTTCCTTCCAAGGATTACAAAAAAGGCGATGCCAACTGCGACGGCAATGTTGATATGTCTGATGCGGTAATTATCATGCAGTCTCTTGCAAATCCTGATAAATACGGTGAAAAAGGCACTGATAAGTTCCACATCACCGAGCAGGGCAAGATAAACGGCGATGTGGAAACAAGCAGTAAGGGACTCACTTCAAATGACGCTCTGGAGATACAGAAGTATCTTCTCGGTCTTTCAAAGTGGGATTAAATAAAATAAAAAATGATTCACATTAAAAGGGAGGAAAATATGATGAATCACAAAAAACTGACCGCGGCAGTATTGAGTATCGTTACTGCTGCAACATCACTGTGTGCAGCTGTTCCTGTAAATGCGGCTGATTCAGAAGCAGAACAGGAATTCTGTCCACCGATCAGCGAGATAGTAAATGATTCAGGTCTTGATATCGACTATGCTCGTGCTTTGCAGTATTCACTCTATTTCTATGACGCTAATATGTGCGGCGACACTGTTGAAAAAGAGAGCCGTCTTTCATGGCGTGGTGACTGCCACACATACGATGCACACGTTCCTATGATCGAATGGGACGGTCTCACAAACAAGACCAGCAAGGGCGGTACTAACCTTTCTGCTTCCTTTATGGCAAAGTATAAAGATGTACTCGATCCTGACGGCGACGGCACTATCGACGTTGCAGGCGGCTTCCACGATGCAGGTGACCACGTAGAATTCGGTATGCCTGAGAACTACACAGCTGCTACACTTGGCTGGGGCTATTACGAGTACCGCGATGTGTACAAGAAGCTCAAGCAGGACGATCATATCGAGACTATTCTCCGTCACTTCAACGATTACCTTATGAAGTGTACGTTCCTTGACGAAAGCGGCACTGTTATCGCACACTGCTATCAGGTGGGCGACGGTAATATCGACCACGCTATCTGGAACAGCCCTGAGGTAGACTCAATGCCTCGTCCCGCATTCTTCCTCACAGCTGAGAAGCCGCAGACAGATTACGTTGTTTCTGCCTGCTCATCACTGGCTATCAACTACCTCAACTTCAAGGATACAGATCCTGACTATGCTGAGAAATCATTGAAGTATGCAAAGGCTCTCTGGAAGTTCGCTAACGACAATCCCAAGGAGCTTTCCGATAACGCAGACGGTCCGGGACAGTTCTACGGCTCGGATCACTGGGAAGACGATTACTGCTGGGCAGCTGCTTGGATGTACATGGCTACAGGCGACGAAAAAGTATTCGATGACGGAGCTTACAAGCTCTTCGATTACTATGCTCCTTCGGGCTGGTGCTACTGCTGGAACGATATGTGGTCAGGCGCAGCTCTCATGTGGGCTATCATAAATCAGGAACACCCTGAGCTTGATATGGTACAGAAGATCAGAGACGCACAGGGCAAGAACCAGTACGTTTTTGAAGATTTCTGGGACGATGACTGCCTCGGCAAGTGCCTCGGCACATGGCAGAAGAAAGAAACAAAGGGCGGCTTTGCATTCCTTAATCAGTGGGGAAGCTGCCGTTACAATACAGCTATGCAGATGATCTGTCTCCTTTACGATAAGTACCACAACGACGGCAAGCCGAGTGAGTGGAGCGAATGGGCAAAGAAGCAGATGGATTACGTTCTCGGCAAGAACGACATCACATACAAGGAAGAGCCTAAGTATGCAGTTCTTGCAGGCAAGAACGGTACACACGGACCAAGAGCATTCGTTGTAGGCTACAACGATACAGCTGTTAAGAACCCTCACCACCGTGCTGCTTCGGGACTCCTCATGGCAGAAGATCCCCGTGAGCAGAGACATATCCTCTGGGGTGCTCTCGCAGGCGGTCCTGACGGAAGCGACGGACACGACGACGCTACAAAGGACTGGACAGAAAACGAAGTTACTATCGACTATAATGCTTGCTTACCTGCTGCATCAGCAGGCCTCTATGCTGTATACGGCACAGAGGATATGGCAATAACACCTGACTTCCCGCCTGCTGACGAAAAGCGCGTTTACGGTTCAGGCGGCGAAGGCGGCGGAACAGGCTACTGGGTAGAAGCTGTTGCAGTAGATAAGCCAAACCTTAACGGTGACGGTTCAGGTACTACACAGATCTCATTCAAGGTGCTTTCAGGTGAGAGCAATCCTTCAAAGAAAACATCTATCCGTTACTTCTTCAACATCAAGGAAATGGCAAAGGGCATCGACGGACTCGGCGAAGTTCGTGAGCTTTACGATCAGTCAAGCACTGAGGACGGAGAAGTAGGAGCAGACGGCGTTCTCACAGGACCTTTCAAGTATGACAAGGTTCCTGACACATACTACATAGAGGTAACATGGGACGGCTATGTTATCGCAAACTCAGGCAAGAAGTATCAGTTCGATCTCGGTATGTACTACGGCGATGTATGGGATCCTTCAAACGACTGGAGCTATACCGATATCAAGGTAGGCAAGAGCGAGGACTTCTTTGCAGTTGATGATCCGCCGGAGCAGCGTACAGATTATATCTGCGTATACGATGACGGCGTTCTCGTAGGCGGTATCGAGCCTGACGGCACAAAGCCTGCTGAGAAGGAGCCTGCAAAGACAACTACAACAACAAAGCCTGTAGTTACAACAACAACTACCACAAAGGCTGTTACAGTTACTTCTACATCTACAACAACAGCAGCTCCTAAGGTAACAACTACTGTTTCTGAAGAGAATGAAGTTAAGGTAACAAAGGCAGGCGACGCTAACTGCGACGGTCAGGTAGATATGTCTGATATCGTACTTATCATGCAGTCACTTGCAAATCCTGACAAGTACGGAATAAAGGGCTCGGATAAGAACCATATTTCCGATCAGGGACAGGCAAACGCTGACGTTGACAAGAGCAGCAAGGGCGTTACTTCAAACGACGCACTTAGAATTCAGGAATTCCTGCTTGGCAAGGTAAAATCACTTTAATAGCTTAAAAGCGGCTCGTATGAGCCGCTTTTCTGTTATCAGGCGGCAGTAAGTGAAAAATGCTTGACTGAAATGGCTCATATGTTGTATAATTATTGATGATACAGTCAATGCTTTCCATGAGGTGATATAATGAAAAAGCCATCATGGAAGATAATGGCGGCAGGGCTTATACTTACCATACTTATTTCAAATATGAGCAGCTTCATCAGCGACGGACTGAAACTGGAAGAGCTCCGCGGCAGTGTGCTGCGGCTGCATATCCTTGCAAATTCCGACAGTGAAAAGGATCAGCAGCTCAAACTCATGGTGCGTGACGAGCTCCTTGAAAGAGGAATATTCAACGGAGCAGCCGACCTTGATGAAGCTGAGCGTATAGCAAAGGCGAGAATGTCCGAGATAGTTCGGACGGCAGAAAGTGTCCTGCGCAGAAACGGCTGCATGGACAGAGTATCGGCAGAGCTTGCAGATGCGGACTTTGATGAACGTGTGTATGGAGATATCACCATGCCTGCGGGACGCTACAGAGCACTTCGCATTATGATAGGCGATGCTCGCGGACATAACTGGTGGTGTGTGATGTATCCGCCTCTGTGCCTGCCTGCTGCCTGCGAGGAAACGGAAGATGCGGACAGCGAGGACGAAACTGTGACTGATGATAAGTCCGCAGAAGAGGAGAACTTTGACGAAAAAGAACTTGATATACTCAAAAAGCCTAAGAAATACAAGCTGAAATTTGCTTTATGGGATAAAATCAAGAGCATATTCAGCTAAGTAGTTGTGCAAAACTACAAAATTGATGCGACCGCTTGACATATCAGACTATATGTTGTATAATATTTGAGTAAACAAAGCAGAACTATGCGTTCTCACCGTCGGGCTATGCTGAAACGGTCAATATGTAATGGTAAACAGGTCGTATTTGCGGCTTGGTTTTTCAGTGTGTATTGGTGAGTGCGGATAATTTCTGCACTCATTTTTGTTTTTAAATTATATTGCTTGGAGGTGCTTGACTATTAGCAAACAGGAACTGCAGATCAACGAAGAGATAAGAGACAAAGAAGTGCTCGTAATCGACGCTGAAGGAAAAAAGCTCGGCGTTTTATCCGCCAAAGAAGCACAGCAGATGGCTTTCGATCAGGATCTTGATCTCGTAAAGATCGCTCCGCAGGCAACACCGCCCGTATGCCGTATCATGGATTACGGAAAGTATTGCTTCGAGCAGGCTAAACGTGAGAAGGAAGCAAGAAAAAATCAGAAGGTAGTTTCTATCAAGGAGATCAGAATGTTCTCTACAATAGATACCCATGACTTTGAAACGAAGGTAAATCAGGCTGTCAAATTTTTAGAGGGCGGCGACAAGCTCAAGGTATCCGTAAGATTCCGTAAAAGAGCTATTGCACATCCCGAACTTGGAAACGAACTGCTTGATCGTTTCAAGGAAGCAGTTTCTGCGGCAGGCACTGTGGATAAGCCGGCTAAAATGGAGGGACGCAGCATAGTAATGTTCGTTTCCCCAAAGGCCGCTAAGTAAGGAGGATCATATAATGGCAAAGGTAAAGGTTAAAACTCACTCGGGCGCAAAGAAGCGTTTTAAGATTACAGGAAGCGGTAAGGTAAAGTACCAGCACACAAACAAGAGACACAGACTTACTCAGAAGGATACTAAGCGCAAGAGAATCGCTCGTAATGCAGGTGTAGCTGACTGCACAAATGCACCTACAATCAAGAAGCTCGTTCCTTATATGTAATTGGAAGCGGATATCGTATCCGCATGGTACTGGGCTATTCCCGTAATTTTAATTTTGGAGGTAAAAGACTATGGCACGTATTAAAGGTGCAATGATGACTCGTAAGAGAAGAAACAAGACTTTAAAGCTTGCTAAGGGCTACTGGGGTTCTAAGAGCAAGCACTTCAAGATGGCTAAGCAGGCCGTAATGAAGTCAGGCAACTATGCATATATCGGAAGAAAGCAGAAGAAGAGACAGTTCAGACAGCTCTGGATCACAAGAATTTCAGCTGCTGCTAAGCTCAACGGCATGAACTACTCTACATTCATGAACGGCTGCAAGAAGGCTGGTATCTCTCTTAACAGAAAGATGCTCTCTGAGATCGCTATCAACGATGCAGCTGGTTTCACAGCAATTGCTGACAAGGCAAAGGCTGCTCTTTAATTGATATAATAAACACGCTTCTTAATTAATTTAAGAGCGTGTTTTTGTTAATAAAGAATCCATTGTACACTGTGCATGACAGCAGTCTGAGTCTGTCTGTCATGCCGTGTATATGAGTTCTGTAAGGCGGTGTTGTACTATTGGAAAACATCATCACTTCAAAAGATAATCCTACTGTCAAGCTGTATCAGAAGCTTTCTTCCTCAAAAAAAGAAAGACTTCAGTACGGCTTATTCGTGTTGGAGGGGCAAAGGATAGTCGAGGACGCTCTCAAAGAAGAAAGCGGCATAACTCAGCTCATACTCACTCAGAAGGCGTATGAACGCTTTGGTGAAGAACTTTTACAGGCTGATTTGAGAAACACAAGGACTATTGTCATTTCAAATGAGCTTGGAAACAGGATAGCTTCTACTGACAGTACACAGGGCGTTTTTGCAATGTGCAGGATACCTGTGCAGCGCAGCGTCAGCAGTATTATCACCGAAAACGGCAAGTATCTCGTGCTGTTCGGATTACAGGATCCGGGAAATGTAGGCATGATGATAAGAACTGCCGATGCACTGGGTATCAGCGGTGTTATAATGTCGGGAAGCTGCGACCTCTACAGTCCGAAAGTGATACGTTCAACTATGGGTTCGGTGTTCAGAATGAAGATAGCAATAGAAAATGATGCAGATAAGCTTTTTGAGGAGCTTTCAGGCATTACGACTTCCGCCGCTGTCATAGATAAGGACGCTCTGCCTGTTACGGAGTGTACATTTGAAGGCGCACAGGCTGTGTTCATCGGCAATGAGGGAAACGGACTTCCTGCTGATGTCGCACAGCGTTGCAGCAGAAAAGTTATAATCCCTATGCACGGGAATATCAACTCGCTTAATGCTGCAATGGCAGCAGGAATACTTATGTGGGAGCTCAGCAGGTAACACTGCTCGGCTAGGACAGATACATTAATAAAGGAGGCATGACTGTGGACGATACAAAATACTGGCTTTGGCTCAATATGGTGTTCGGTACTGGAAATCACCGTATATGGGAGATAATGAGCTTATACCAGACAGCTGAGAATGCATATGCAGCTCTTACTGACCGCGAGTCTATGGTCAGTCTTAACGAAAAAGAGCAAAAAAACGCAGCGGAGATACCTCTTTCAAGTGCCGAGAGCTTTATTGCTAACTGCAATAGGCGCGGTATAGGTGTCATCGCCTGCACAAGTCCAGAATATCCCAAACAGCTTGAGCATATATATAATCCGCCGTCTGTACTTTATTATAAGGGCAATATCTCATGCCTAAAGACCGAGCTTACGGTCACGGCTGTAGGTACACGAAAAGCTACGGCGTACAGCCTTAAAGCTGCAAAGGAGATATGCTCTGAGCTTTCAGCCCGCGGAGCTGTTATAATCAGCGGCTTTGCAATGGGCATAGACCTTGCCTGTAGTATGGCTGCGGCTGAGATAGGCAGACCAACGGTATGCGTAATGGGCTGCGGCGTTGATGTGGATTATCCAAAGCAGAATTTTGCATACAGAGATCCAATACTTTCGGCAGGCGGTGTGTTCGTGTCGGAATTCCCACCCGGGACACCTCCGATCTCGCCTAATTTTCCAAAGAGAAACAGGATACTTGCTGCTCTTGGAAGAGCAGTAGTAGTCTTTGAAGCAGGAACAAGAAGCGGTTCGCTCATTACTGCAAACCTTGCAGCAGGACAGGGACGTGAAGTTCTGTGTCTGCCGCCTGCTGATATATTCAGCGAAGCTTTTGTGGGCAACATAAAGCTGCTGCGTGACGGTGCGATACCCATGTACAGTGCTTCTGACGTTATCGACTGTATAACGTTTAGGAAAAAGCAATATGCTGCTGAGGCAATGCCGAAAAGAGCTGCGGTTACTTCCGCGGAAAAAACGCTGACGAACGAAGAGATGACCGAGATGATGAAAGTCCTCAACGGTATCTCAGACGAGCCGCGGCAAACAAAACGTGAAATTCGTAAAGCTGAGCTGCCTGACGATCTTTCAGATCAGCAGAGGAAAATAGCAGAAGCCCTTGAAAACGGACCGCTCCATGCGGACGAACTGGCTTCATCACTTGAAATAGATACAGGTGAGCTGATGACTGAGCTCACCGAACTGGAAATATTCGGAACAGTACGTTCACTTCCTGGAAAAATGTATGAACTTATAAGATAAGGGGAAAGATCAATGTCAGATTTAGTCATCGTTGAGTCGCCTGCAAAGGCGAAAACCATTCAGAAATATCTCGGACCGGGTTATGAGGTTATCGCCTCAATGGGCCATGTCCGCGACCTTCCCAAGTCAAAAATGGGTGTTGACAAGGATAACGACTTCAAGCCGCAGTATACCGATATGAAGGGCAAGGAGGACGTTATCAAGGAGCTTAAAAAGCGCGCAAAGAAGTGCGATAAAGTATATCTCGCAACCGACCCCGACCGTGAGGGAGAAGCCATATCATGGCATATAGCGCAGATGCTCAAGCTGGATATGAACGCTGATAACCGTGTGGCTTTCAATGAGATCACCAAGACAGGCGTAAAAAACGGTATGAGCAATCCGCATAAGATAGATGTAGACCTTGTAAATGCTCAGCAGGCAAGACGTATACTTGACCGTCTTGTGGGATATGAGCTCAGTCCGTTCCTTTGGAAAAAGGTAAAAAGAGGACTTTCAGCAGGCAGAGTCCAGTCTGTAGCTGTACGTCTTGTAGTTGACCGCGAAAACGAGATACGTGCTTTCGTGCCAAAGGAATACTGGTCTATCGATGCAAAATTCACAGCACCTTCATCAAGAAAGGTGTTCGATGCTGCCCTCGTAGCAGTTGACGGCGAAAAGCTTGAGATACCAAATCAGGCAGAAGCTGACAACCTTCTTGCAAGACTTGAAAACGCAGATTATACAGTTACATCTGTAAAAAAGCGCGTCACAAAGAAACAGCCTGCACCGCCTTTCATCACATCGACACTCCAGCAGGAAGCTTCACGTAAGCTCAGTTTCAGTGCAAAGCGTACCATGAAGGCTGCACAGGAGCTTTACGAAGGTGTTGACGTAGAGGGCGTAGGTGCAGTAGGTCTTATCACATATATGAGAACCGACAGCCTGCGTATATCAGACGAGGCTAAGGCAGCTGCTGCCGAATACATCGGAGTAGTTTACGGCAAGGACTATCTGCCGCCCGAGCCAAGGAACTTCAAGACAAAGAACAACGCTCAGGACGCTCACGAAGCTATACGCCCTTCAACTCCCGAGCTTACTCCCGAAAGAGTAAAGAGCAGTCTCAGCTCCGACCAGTATAAGCTCTACAAGCTCATATGGGAGCGTTTCATCGCAAGTCAGATGGCAAATGCTCTCCTTGATACGGTATCTGCTGATATCGAAGCAAACGGCTGTACTTTCAGAGCATCGGGCTATTCAGTAAAGTTCGACGGCTTTATGGCACTTTACGTAGAGTCGAACGATGCCGAAGAGGGCAGCAAGAAGATGCTTCCCGAGCTTAAAGCAGAGGATAAGCTGAAACTGAAATCCATATCGGGAAATCAGCATTTTACTCAGCCGCCTCCGCGCTTTACGGAAGCTTCGCTCATCAAGGCACTTGAAGAAAACGGCATAGGCAGACCAAGTACCTATGCTCCTACTATAACTACCATAACCTCACGCCGCTATGTTGAGCATGAGGGCAAGGCTCTGAAACCCACAAATCTGGGCGAAGTTATCACAGAGCTTATGAAGGACCACTTCAAGAAGATAGTTGACGCTAAATTCACAGCGGAAATGGAAAACAACCTCGATGAAGTCGAGCACGGCTCAAAGAACTGGGTAAGCACCCTACATGAGTTTTACGATGACTTCTCAAAGACTCTGAAAAAGGCTGAAGAAGCTATGGACGGCAAGCGTGTGAAAGTTCCCGATGAAGAGACCGACGTTGTCTGCGAGCTTTGCGGCAGAAATATGGTAATAAAGTACAGCAAGTACGGTAAATTCCTTGCCTGTCCGGGATTCCCCGAGTGCAAGAACACAAAGAAGATAGTTACAGAGGCTGACGGAACTTGTCCGAGATGCGGAAAGAAGATGCTGCTGAAAAAGTCTAAGAAGGGCAGAAGCTTCTATGGCTGCGAGGGCTTCCCCGATTGCAGCTTTATGACATGGAACGTGCCTACTAAGGAGATATGCCCGCAGTGCGGTAAGACTCTGTTTATGAAGGGCGGCAAGTCTGGCAAGCTGGTATGCGAGAATGACGGCTGCGACTATGAAAGAGAGCTTAAAAAATGAACGATATCGTTAACGTTATAGGTGCAGGACTTGCAGGCTGTGAAGCGGCATGGGCTGTGGCGGAAGCAGGGATAAGGGTGCGTCTTTATGAGATGAAGCCCGAGAAGTATTCTCCTGCTCATAAGTACAGCGGCTTTGCGGAGCTTGTATGCTCGAATTCGCTTAAAGCTGCAAGGCTTGAATCGGCTGCGGGACTGCTCAAATACGAAATGGAGCTTCTCGGCTCGCTGACAGTGCCCTGCGCAAAGGAGAATTCCGTAGAAGCAGGCGGCGCACTGGCTGTAGACCGTGAGAAGTTCTCGGACGCAGTTACGGCAAAGATAAAGTCCCACCCTCTTATCGAGGTCATTGGCGGCGAGGTCACAGAGCTTCCTGAGGGAATGACTATCATCGCTACAGGACCTCTTACACAGGGAGCTATGGCTGATATTATCCGCGGACTCTGCGGCGAGGGACTCAGCTTCTATGATGCAGCTGCTCCTATCGTTACGGCTGATACCATAAATATGGAAAGAGCATTTTACGCTTCACGCTATGACAGAGGCGATGCGGACTATGTTAACTGTCCAATGAACAAGGAGGAATACCTTGCTTTCCACGAAGCTCTTATAAATGCGGAAAAGGTACAGCTCAAGGACTTTGAGACACACCCGTTCAGTGTATACGAGGGCTGTATGCCTATCGAGGAGCTTGCTTCACGCGGAGTTGACACTATGCGCTTCGGACCTATGAAGCCTGTGGGCATAGATGATCCGCGTACAGGCAGGAGACCATACGCTGTTGTACAGCTGAGAAAAGAGAACCGTGAGGGAACACTTTTCAACCTTGTGGGCTTTCAGACAAACCTCAAATTCGGCGAGCAGAAGAGAGTATTCTCAATGATACCGGGGCTTGAAAATGCCGAGTTCATGCGCTATGGTGTAATGCACAGGAACACATTCATAAACAGCCCAGAGCTTCTCAACTCCGATTTCTCAATGAGAAGCCGTCCCGAGATATTCTTTGCAGGACAGATAACAGGAGTCGAGGGATATATGGAAAGTGCAGCCAGCGGACTTATAGCAGGTATCGCTGCATCACGCAGGCTGAAAGGACTTGAGCCTGTAAAGCTTCCGCCGGATACCATGACAGGAGCACTTTCGCACTATGTCAGTGATCCTTTCAACAGCGGGAATTTCCAGCCAATGGGAGCTAATATGGGGATACTTCCCGATATTGGCGTAAGGATAAAGGACAAAAAGGAACGCTACGGTGCATATGCACAGCGCGCTGTAAATTCGCTGAGAGGAGAGCTTGAAAGAATTGGCGGTAAATGTAATAGTTGATGCATTCGGAGGAGACAACGCTCCTCTTGAAGTAATAAAGGGCTGTGAAAGAGCAGTCCGCGAGCTTGGAGTGAAGATAACACTCACAGGACGCGAAAAAGAAATAAGGGCTTGTGCCGAGAAAAACGGCATAAGTCTGGGTGGAATAGAAATAGTTCATACCGATGATGTTTTTGATATACATGAAGAGCCGAAGGAGATAATCAAATCAGGAAAAAACTCCTCAATGGCAGTTGGTCTGAGCTTGCTTGCAGAGGGAAAGGGCGATGCCTTTGTATCCGCAGGAAGCACAGGAGCACTTGTAATGGGAGCGACCTTCATCGTCAAGCGTATCAAAGGCATTAAGCGGATAGCACCTTCACCTGTACTTCCAGGAGATAAGGGCAATTTCGTACTTATCGACGCAGGAGCAAATACCGAATGCCGCCCCGAGATGCTGGTACAGTTTGCAGTAATGGGCAGTGCATATATGGAAAAAGTCATGGGCATAAAGAACCCGAAGGTAGGACTGCTCAATATAGGCTCTGAGGAGACAAAGGGCAGAGACCTTGAAATAGAAGCATATAAGCTCCTTGAAAAAAGCGGTCTTAACTTTGCAGGAAATATCGAAGCAAGAGAGATGACAAAGGGAAATGTACAGGTAGTAGTTACTGACGGCTTTACGGGAAATATCGCGCTCAAGCTCTATGAGGGCATGGGAAGCTTCTTTGCCAAGAAGATGAAGTGGATATTCTCGGGCGCAGGAAAGATCGGTGCAATACTTTCAATTGGCAAAATAAAGACATTCCGCAAGCAGATGGATTACAAGGAGGTCGGCGGCTCAGCACTTTTAGGTGTGAAGAAGCCCGTAATAAAAGCACACGGAAGCTCTGACGGTACAGCGTTCTTCAATGCGGTAAGACAGGCAAAGCGTTGTGTCGAGGGCGATGTCGCAGGAGTTATAGAGAGCTATGTAGCTCGCACAGCTTCTGCGGACAAGGAGTGATATAATGGAAAATTTAGAAAGATTTGAGGAAATAATAGGCTATAAATTCAAAAATATACAGCTGCTGAAACAGGCACTGTCTCACTCATCATACGCAAACGAAAAGAAGATGCCCAGCGGCAGCAATGAGAGACTGGAATTTCTCGGTGACAGCGTACTTTCTATCGTTGTGTCGGATTTCCTTTACAAGAACCTCAACGTTGCCGAGGGAGAGCTTACAAAAATGAGGGCTTCACTTGTATGTGAAAAGTCTCTCCATATCTTTGCACAGCAGATAGAACTCGGCACTTTCCTCCGCCTTGGCAAAGGCGAGGAGAATACAGGCGGCAGAGAGCGTCCTTCCATACTTGCAGACGCTTTTGAAGCAGTTATCGCTGCCATATACCTTGACGGCGGTATGGAGCCTGCGGCGAATCATATACTCCGCTTCATGCCAAAGGACATACGTCATGCAAAGAAGCCTGTTTTCAACGATTTCAAGACGGTTTTGCAGGAGATAGTCCAGAAAAATCCCGAGGAAAAGGTAGAATACGTACTTATCGGCGAGGAAGGTCCCGATCACAACAAGCGTTTTGTAGTCGAGGTATGTCTTAACGATCAGGTCATAGGCAAGGGAAAGGGCAAGAGCAAGAAGGAAGCCGAGCAGCTTGCGGCAAAGGAAGCTCTCGAACTTATGGGCTATGAAGCACAGTAACATATCCGTTTTTATCCCACATATCGGCTGTCCTCATCAGTGCAGCTTCTGCGATCAGCGCACCATAAGCGGCGCACAGCACGCTCCCGACGGAGACGAAGTCAGGGAGATATGCTCAAAGGCACTGAGCGAGGTCAGAGAGCCCGAGAATACTGAGATAGCTTTTTTCGGCGGCAGCTTTACAGCTGTTCCCCGTGATTATATGATCGAGCTTCTCACAGCGGCATCTGAGTTCGTAGGCGAGGGAAAATTCAGCGGCATACGCTGTTCTACCCGTCCCGACTGTATCAGTGATGAGGTGCTTGAGATACTGAAAAAGTACGGCGTTACCGCTATAGAGCTTGGGGCGCAGTCAATGGACGATACAGTCCTTGAAGCAAACGAGCGCGGACACAGTGCGCAGGACGTTGCTAAAGCAGGCAGGCTTATAAAGGCACACGGCTTTGAGCTGGGCTTGCAGATGATGACGGGACTGTATAAAAGCTCCCGTGAAAGCGATATTGCCACAGCAGATGCAATAATCGGCATTTGTCCCGATACTGTCAGGATATATCCTGTGGTAGTCCTTGACGGCACAAAGCTTGCGGATTATTACCGCAGGGGCGAATACAGAATGATGCCCCTTGATGATATGGTGGGGATGTGTGCGGAGCTTCTTGAAAAGTTTGAGAAAAACGGCATTAGGGTAATAAAATGCGGACTTCATGCATCGGAATTTGTGGAGCATGACATGGTGGCAGGCTATTATCACCCTGCTTTCCGCGAACTGTGCGAGAGCAGGATATACCTTAAAAAGATAGAAGCATTCGCAGAGAACTGCGGATATATCCGTATCGCCGTACCTGCAAGGGATATTAGCAGGGCGGTCGGACATAAAAAAAGCAATATTACATATATGAAGTCAAAAGGCGTGGAGGTGAAGATAGTTCCCTCAGCCGATGACAAAATTGAAATTATCGAACGGCGGTGAATGAATGTACCTGAAATCACTTGAAATACAGGGCTTTAAGTCCTTTCCTGACAAAATAAGCCTTACCTTTGACAAGGGACTTACCGCAGTTGTCGGACCTAACGGAAGCGGCAAGAGCAATATCGGTGACTCTGTACGCTGGGTACTTGGTGAACAGTCAACAAAGACTCTCCGCGGAAATAAAATGGAAGATGTTATCTTCTCGGGTACTGTTGCGCGAAAGCCTATGGGATTTGCCGCAGTTACGCTGAATATAGACAATTCCGACAATACTCTCCCCGATATCGGTGATGAAGTTGCGGTAACACGTAAGCTTTACCGAAGCGGCGAGAGCGAGTACCTTATCAACGGAAAGTCCTGCCGATTGAAGGACATCAACGAGCTTTTCATGGATACAGGTCTGGGACGTGACGGCTACTCCATAATCGGACAGGGACGAATTGCCGAGATAGTAGGTGCAAAAAGCTCTGAACGCCGTGATATTTTTGAAGAAGCGGCAGGTATCTCAAAGTTCAGATACAAGAAGCTTGAAGCTGAGCGAAAGCTCACAGCCGCACAGGAAAACCTGCTTCGTCTGACGGATATACTCACCGAGCTTGAAGGCAGAGTAGAACCGCTGCGTATACAGTCGCAGAAGGCAGAGAAGTTCATAAAGCTTGCGGAAGAGCGCAAAAAGCTTGAAATATCCGTCTGGGTGACAAAGCTTGACGAGATGAAGGTAAAGCTTGACGAACTGGAAAGCAAGATACTCGTCAGCAAGAACGAGTACGAGAACGTTGAAAACGACATTCAGCGTGAGGAGCAGAAAATAGCAGACGGTATACGCAAGATGCAGGAAAGCACCATGCGCGCCGATGAGCTCCGCCGCAAAATGCTGGAAGAGGAGCAGACGGCTTCGGAAATGAAGTCGGGCATAGCCGTTCTCGAAAACGATATCAAGCACTGTAATGAGGCAGTTGAAGCTGCTCAGAAGAACATAGACAATGCCGAGGAAGCTAAAAAAGCTCTTGAAAACGAGCGTAAGGCAGCTGCCGATAAGCTTGCCGAGCTTGAAGCTCAGAAAAAGGCAATGGAAGATGAGATAAAGGAAGCCGAGGAAAGCTTCCGCAGGGCTGAGAGCGAAAGCTCAAAGCTTGGCGATTCCGTTGATAAGGCAGGCAGCGAGATAAACGGACTTTACATCAGGCAGAGCGAATACCGCTTTGCAATAGAGTCCTCAAAGCAGACCGTAGCCGAGCAGACTGCAAGGCTTGCCGAGCTCCGTGAGAGCAGCGGCGACCTTGGTCAGAAGCTGAAAGAGTACGAAGCGCAGACCGAAAGCGTAAAGGCAGAAGCTGAAAAGAACAAGGCGAAAGCCGAGGAGATACGCAACAGGCTCAGCGGACTTGAAAGACTTTTCAAGTCGCGCAGAGAGGGCTTCGAGCAGGCGAAAAACGACTTTGAACGCGCACTCTATGAACTGAAAGACAAGCAGCAGAGACGAAAGATACTTACCGATCTCGAAAACAACATGGAAGGCTTTGCAGGAAGCGTCAAGCAGGTGCTGAAAGCTTCAAAGCAGGGACGTATCGGCGGTATCTTCGGAACTGTGGCACAGAATATAAGCGTTGAGCCCGAGTACGCAGTGGCTGTTGAAACAGCACTGGGCGGAGCTATGCAGAATATCATCGTTGAAAACGAAGATATCGCAAAACGCTGCATACGCTTCCTTAAAGAGCAGAAAGCAGGCCGTGCAACATTCCTGCCCATAACCTCTGTAAAGGGCTATGAGCTCAAAGAGCAGGGACTTGAAAACTGCGAGGGATTTGTTGCCAATGCCAACAAGATAGTAAAGTACGATCCGAAGTTCAGCGGCATCATAGCCTCATTGCTTGGACGTATAGTCATTGCCGAGGACATCGACACAGCTACTCTTATCGCCAAGAAGTACGGCTACAAGTTCAGGATAGTAACTCTTGACGGACAGGTCATAAACGCAGGCGGTTCGTTCACAGGTGGTTCTGCACAGCGTTCGGGCGGTATCATCACCCGTAAGAACGAGATAGATACCCTTGATGCAGAGATAGCAAAGCTTGCTGACGAGCGTGATGTACTGCGTGAAAAGGCAGAGAAGCTCCGTGCGGAGTCTGAAAAGCTCAGATTTGACACAGAGGCTGCAAAGGAAGAGCAGACAAAGTGCGAGGCAGAGAGAGTTCGCCTTGAAGCAGAGCTGAACAGCCTTGCTTCACTTGAAGAGCAGTTCCGCGCACAGTCTGAAAACTCCGAGAAGCTCAAGGCTGAAACAGAGCAGAGGATAGAAGCTGCAAAGCAGAACATCGCTGATTCAGAAAAGGCACTTGCCGACACCGATGAGGAGATACGAGTTGCCGAGGAAAAGCTTGCTCAGGGACAGGATATCCGCGAAAAGCTGAGATTGCAGAGAGCAGAGCTTTCCGACAAGCTCTCACAGCTCAAGATCAGAGGCATGGAGCTTGCAAAGGACGTTCAGGCTCAGGAGCTTGAGATAACTCGTATCGACAGACGCGCCGAGGAGCTGAAATACGGTACTCATCAGTATGAAGAGGAGATATTCAGACAGCAGGAGCTTATCGGTCAGAAGAATAACGAGATAGAAGAGCTGAAACAGAAGCTTGCTGATTTCAAGGACAATACAGCATCTTACAATGCAGAGATACAGCGTTGTCACGCAACTCATACTGAGCAGAACAGACTGGTCAACGAGATGCAGAACGGTCTGAAAGCTATAAACGATTCAAAGGAAAAGCTTTCGGCAGAGGTAACAAGACTTGAAGAACGCCGCGAGACTGTGTGCCGTGATACGGATAATATCATAAGGCAGCTCATGGAAGTCTACGAGCTAACACGTTCCGAGGCTGTTGCTATGGCTGAAAAGATCGATGACATGATAGCTGCACAGGCAGAGCTCACGACCATAAAGAACAAGATACGCGCTCTCGGAAGTGTCAACGTTGACGCTATCGAGGAGTATAAGGAAGTATCCGAGCGTTACCGCTTTATGTCGGAGCAGATAGCAGATGTTCAGAAGTCAAAGGCAGAGCTTGAAAAGATAATCACAGACCTTACTGCCGAGATGTGCAGGATTTTCTCGGAAAGCTTTGCTATAATCAATTCCAACTTCAAGAGCATATTCGTTGAGCTTTTCGGCGGCGGAAAGGCAGAGCTCATACTCACCGATCCCGAAAATGTACTTGAATCGGGCATCGAGATAAGCGTTGCGCCTCCCGGAAAGGTCATCAAGAACCTTATCTCACTTTCAGGTGGAGAGCAGTCCTTTGTTGCCATAGCTATTTACTTCGCTATTCTGAAACTCAGACCTGCACCTTTCTGTATACTTGATGAGATCGACGCGGCTCTTGATGAAGTAAACGTAAGGAAATACGCACAGTATCTGAAAAAATTCACGGATACTACGCAGTTCGTTCTCGTAACTCACAGAAGAAGTGCGATGGAAGAAGCAAATGTGCTTTACGGTGTTACCATGCAGGAGGACGGAATATCCAAGCTCCTTAAAATGGAACAGGTGGATTTCCAGGAGGACGTTGCTGATATTCAGTAAGGTGTCACATTTTGATATTTTGATATGTTATATAATATAGACCACGTTTGGAGGATATAATGGGACTTTTTTCTAAAATTGCCAGCGGTCTGAGAAAGACCAAGGATTTCCTTTTCGGAGGTATCCAGAGAGTACTCAACTCGTTTACCGTAATTGACGAGGACCTTTTCGACCAGCTCGAAGAGCAGATGATAATGAGCGATATCGGCGTTGAGACCTCTGAGGAGATATGCGACAGACTTCGCAAGAAGATAAAGGAGCGCGGTATAACTGACCCTAAGGAGATAATGGGACTTATCCATGAGGTCATCTCCGAGATAATGGGCGATGATACAGGACTTGACCTTTCCGTATCACCTGCTGTTATTATGGTCATCGGTGTAAACGGAGCAGGTAAGACCACAACTATCGGCAAGCTCTGTCACCAGTTCAAGCAGGAGGGCAAGAAAGTCCTCGTTGCTGCTGCCGATACCTTCCGTGCAGCTGCTATAGACCAGCTTGAGGTATGGACTCAGCGCGCAGGAGTAGATATCGTAAAACATGCCGAGGGCTCTGACCCCGGAGCTGTAGTATACGACGCTCTTGAAGCTGCAAAGGCAAGAGAGTGCGATGTAGTTGTTATCGACACCGCAGGACGACTCCACAACAAGAAAAATCTCATGGAGGAGCTCAAAAAGATAAACCGTATCATCGACAACAAGGCAGGAGAGTGCTCACGTGAGATACTCCTTGTGCTTGATGCCACAACAGGACAGAATGCGGTAAATCAGGCTAAGCTTTTCAGCGAGACAGCACCTATCACAGGTATAGTTCTCACAAAGCTTGACGGTACAGCAAAGGGCGGTATCGTTATCTCAATAAAGAATGAGCTGGGGATACCTGTAAAGCTCATAGGCGTGGGCGAAAAAATAGATGATTTACAGCCATTTGACAGCAATATGTTCGTTGATGCACTCTTTGCTTCACCCGAACAGCTCGAAGAGCTTGCAGAAGAGGAAGAAGCTGCCGAGGCATACGATGAAGATGAATACGAGGAAGAGACAGAGGACGACAACACTGTTGAGGTTGACGGCGTAAAGGGCTATTATAACGAGTACGGCGCATTTATTCCTTATGCTGAGGACGAAGAAGATGAAGAAGAGTCCTATGACGAGGAATACGAAGAGGAAGAGACTGAGGAAGAATACGAAGAAGAGTCAGAAGATGAGTCCGAATATGAGTATGAGGAAGAGTCTGACGATGAAGCCAATGAGGATACAGAAGAGTCTGACGACAGCGAGCTGACCGAAGATGAAGAGTCAGACGAAGAGGACGAAGCTGAGGATGAAAACGAGGACGAGGCAGAAGAGGAAGAAGAGAGCGAAGCTCCTGCTGAGCCTGAGAAGAAGAAAAAGCGCGGATTCTTCAGCAGACTGTTCGGAGGTAAGGACGATGATTAAGCAGCTGGTAATGGCTACGAACAATGCCAACAAGCTCCGTGAGGCAAGAGAGATACTTGCTCCCCTCGGTATAGAGGTGCTGTCTCAGCGTGAAGCAGGTGCAAACTGCGACCCTGAGGAAAACGGCACTACATTTGCAGAAAATGCACTCATAAAGGCAAAGGCTGTATACGAAGCTGTAGGACTTCCTACAATAGCCGATGACAGCGGACTCTGCGTTGACGCAATGGACGGCAGACCGGGAGTATACTCCGCAAGATACGCTCCCGAGGGACAGCATTGTGCAAAGCTCCTTGAGGAGATGAAGGACGTTCCCGATGATAAGCGCGGAGCTGCTTTCAGATGCACTATAGCCTACATTGACGAAAACGGTCATGATATCATGTCAGGTGACTGCAAAGGCGCAATAGGCTATGAGCAGAGAGGCACGAACGGTTTCGGGTATGACCCTGTATTCATGGTGGGCGACCGCACAATGGCGGAGCTTACCGCTGATGAAAAGAACGAAATAAGCCACAGAGGTGCAGCCCTGAGAGAGCTGTACAGCTTCCTTAAAGAAAGATACGGTGATTGAATGTTAACAAGCAAGCAGAGAGCGTACCTTCGCGGTATCGCTTCAACATACGAGACCATATATCAGGTGGGCAAAGGCGGAGTTACAGAGGCTATGTGTAAGGATATTGCAGAGGCACTCCGCAAGAGAGAGCTTATAAAGCTGAGAGTACTTGACAACTCGGGCTGGACTGCAAGAGAAGCTGCCGATGCTATCGCAGAGCAGACAGACTCCGATGTAGTACAGGTCATCGGCAATAAATTCGTACTTTTCAAGCGCAACGAGAAAGACCCTGTTATCGAGAATATCCCCAAGGCAAAATAAGTCATGAGGGTGCTGATAATAAGCGGTACGAACCACAAGGGCTCGACCTACAGTATCGGACGCATAGTTGCTGAGAAGCTTACCAAAGCAGAGAATATCAGCGAGGTGTTCCTGCCACGTGATTTTGACGAGTTCTGCTGCGGCTGTACCAACTGTTTTTCAAAGTCAGCCGAAAAATGTCCGCACTACGCAAAGCTGCGCCCCATAACGGAGCTTATAGACGCTGCCGATGTGCTGATACTTACATCTCCCGTGTACGTATATCACTGCACAGGTCAGATGAAGGCTCTCCTCGATCATTACGGCTGGCGTTGGATGTCGCACCGCCCCGACGAGAGAATGTTCAGCAAGCAGGCTGTAGTCGTTGCAACAGCTGCGGGAGCAGGCATGAAATCGACAATGAAGGATATGGCTGACAGCTGTTTCTTCTGGGGGATACCTAAGACCTACAGGCTTGGAAAGGCTGTAAGAGCAATAGACTGGAACAGCGTATCTCCCAAGATGAAAGACAGCATAAACGCAAAAACCGACAGTATCGCTAAAAAGATACTGAAAAGGCAGGGAAAAGTCCCTGTGGACATAAAAACAAGGGCGTTTTTCAAGATAATGAGTCTTTTGCAGCGCAACGGCTGGAACAAGGCTGATATGGACTACTGGAAGGAAAAGGGCTGGACAGGCAGCAAACGCCCGTGGAAATAAGCATAAATACAGCATAGGAGGTGCAGAATGAAGATAGGAATATACGGCGGAAGCTTCAATCCCGTTCACAACGGACATATACATCTTGCCAATACGGCTGTTGAAGAGTTCGGACTGGACAGGCTGTATCTTCTTCCGTCAAAGAAATCTCCGCACCGTTCCAGTGCTGAATATGCTCCCGATGAGGACAGGCTTGAAATGCTGCGGCTGGCGGCAAAAGCCAATGATAAGCTGTTTGTCAGTGATTACGAGATAAAGAGCGACCGCGTGAGCTACACTATTTACACAGTGGAGCATTTCCGCAGCGTATTTCCCGATGATGAGCTGTTTCTCCTTGTGGGAAGCGATATGCTCCTCAGCTTTGATACATGGTATCACTTTGAGGAGATACTTGCAAATGTAACACTTTGTGTAGTTTCACGGGAAAGCGGTGATATCGGTCAGTTGAAGAAAAAAGCAGAGGAACTTGGAAAATTTGGCAAAATACTGGTATCTGAGGCTGCTCCCACAGTGATATCCAGCACTGAGGTCAGAAAAAAAATTGCTAAAAACAAGGATTTCTCTTGCTATCTTGACGAAAATGTAGTACAATATATAAGATTGAAGGGATTATATTCGGTACGAGGTGAAGGAAAATTGCTGTATAACCCCGATGAAAAAAAGAAATACCTTAAAAATTGTCTTTCTGCGAAAAGATTCACACATTCGATGAATGTTGCGGCAGAATGCAGAAAGCTTGCTGAAAAATACGGTGAAGACCCCGACAAGGCTTATTTTGCGGGACTTCTCCATGATATATGTAAGGAAATGCCCGATGATGTGCAGAAAGAACTGGTCATGAGCAGCGGATATACTGTATGCCGCGAAGAGCTTGAGACACGTTCGCTGTGGCATGGTATCGCAGGAGCATTTTTTATCAAAAAAGAATTCGGTGTTGAGGACATAGATATACTCAATTCCATAAGATTTCATACAGTTGGCAGAGCAGGTATGTCACGCCTTGAAGAGATAGTATATATGGGCGACCTGATATCTGCCGAGAGAGACTATAAAGATGTAGACAAGATGCGCAAGCTGGCATATGCTGACCTTAATGCAGCTATGAGAGAAGCATTCGCATTTTCCATGAAGTCTGTAATAAAAAAAGGCGGAGTTATACCTATTTGTACCGCCGAGGGATATAATTTTTATACAAGACTTTTGAAAGAAGAGAAAAATGATAGCAATTTGAAAAGAGGACTCAAATGAACAGAGAAGAACTTAATGAGGAGTTTAATAAAAACGCAAATACTGCTCCGAGACAGCCAAAGCCGTTAAGGAAGCTTAAAAGGATAGATAATACAAGAACGGCTCAGCCTGTGTATCACGCACTGCACGAAGCTCCGTCAATAGATATAAGCATAGAAGAGGAAAAGCCGAAAAGACGTGCTCCCGAACCTAAGCAGACATATCACGGGCTCCATGAAAAAGGCAGAGCAGGAGATGTTGTGGAAAGTGATGATTTCGATGACTTCGATGATTATGACAACGGCAATGAAAAGAGCGGCAAAAAGAGCAAAAAAGATGCAGTTATCAAGACTGTTTCAATTCTTCTGAGTATTGTCACAATAATATTGCTTTTCCTGAATATGCCTATCTTATGGTATAAAAAGAAAGGGCAGCCCGATCAGAAGGTATCCATAATAAAGTATTTCAAGCTTTGGCAGCCTCTTGTAGATATCGAAGGTGAACTTGAAAAATCCCAGGTCAACCTTAACGTTGATACAAATGTTGTAACTGATGACTTTACAGACGGTCTTGACCTTCCTCAGCTCGTTGAAGGTCAGTATACAGTTCTCTTCCTCGGATTTGATGAGGATCAGGAGCTTACCGACGTTATATGGATATGCCAGTTCGATATCGCAGCTGCAAAGCTCCATATATTACAGGTGCCTCGTGACTGCGCTGTTCCGAACTATACAAGCAATCCCACAACAAAGATAAACAGCGTTTATTATGAGGGATACGATCAGGAAGTAAGCAAGATACAGCGTGTTGTAAACTGCATACAGGACAATTTCCGTATACCGATAGATGCATATATCACTACAGCCTGCTTTGATATCGTTGATATCGTTGACCTTGTAGGCGGTATACCGATACACCTTGACAACGAGATCATTTATGAAGCAGACAAGATAATTCCTGCGGGTGATGTTACACTTACAGGTGCGCAGTCTGAGTGGTTCGTTCGTTTCCGTCACGAGTGGCTCCAGGGCGATATCGGACGAGTTCAGAACCAGCGTCGTTTCATGGCAGCAGCTATGCAGAAAATGCTCAGCATCGTCAAGGACGAAGGTAAAATGAAGCTTTACAGCTATCTGAATACTATCTACAAGAATAAGTGGATAGCAACGGATATGAGCGTTGATGATCTCAGTAAGCTTGCGGATTTCGGCTCTACACTGAAAATGGAAAATGTAAGCGTAAACATGGTGCCGGGCGAGGACGCGATTTATTACGCTGCTGACGGAGTAGAGTACAGTATCTACTCTATCCACAAGAGAGCAACTATAGATATGCTCAACGAGTCATTCAGACCATATCAGAATCCGCTGCTTATGTCCGAGAGCAATATTATCGAATATGTACAGGAATACGAATATCAGTATGATCTTTACGACGATACAGGCGCAACATTCGAGGAACTCGAAACGGCTACTGAGCCTTTGAGAAATCCCGATATGAAACCATGGTGGAAGGAAGATTAATTAATGACCGAACAGGAAAAACTTGAACTTATCATAAAAACTCTCGACAGCAAGAGAGGTGAGGATATACAGGCTATAAAAATATCAGACCTTACTATCCTTGCAGACTATTTCGTTATCGTAAACGGTACAAGTAATACCCACGCAAGGACACTTGCAGACGAAGTTGAGTTCGTGCTCTCACAGAAGGGCATTGAGCCACAGAGACGTGAAGCTGATACAGGCAATACATGGATAATCCTTGATTATGCAGATATCATCGTTCATGTATTCTACAAGGATACAAGAAACTTCTATAAGCTTGAAGGTCTGTGGGCAGACGGCGAGCAGATAGATATAAGCGGACTTCTCGTCAAGGAGTGATCAGATGAAGACCAATAACGAAAAAGGGCGTATGTTATGCATCATAATAGGAGCTTACCTTATTGCAAAGGCAGTTCTCAATATGGTCATAGGCGGCGGATTTAGTCTCAGTGATATGCTTATCGCTGTGGGACTTACCTGTGCGATGCTTACAGGCATAAAATTCGTAAACTATGGTGTGGCAGCAGTACTTGTGCTGATCGCTGCGATACATCTCCCTGCAAATATATCCAATATCAGCTCAAACTGGCTGTATCTCATTGAGGGTATAGCGGATATTGGCTGCGCAGTGCTCCTTTGCGTACACAGCGATATAAAGGAACACTTTACAAACTCGATAAATATTAATAATTAAATAAAGGAATGATATTACAATGAGCAGATATGATTTCACATCTGTTGAAGCCAAATGGCAGAAATACTGGGAAGAACATGAGACATTCAAGACTGATGTCTGGGACTTCAGCAAGCCTAAGTTTTATGCACTGGATATGTTCCCGTATCCGTCGGGAGTAGGTCTCCACGCAGGTCACCCCGAGGGCTATACAGCTACAGACATCGTTTCACGTATGAAGCGTATGCAGGGCTACAATGTCCTTCACCCAATGGGATACGACTCTTTCGGACTTCCTGCCGAGCAGTATGCGGTAAATACAGGTAATCACCCAAACGGCTTTACTCAGGAAAATATCAAGACCTTTTCAAAGCAGCTCAAGGAGCTTGGATTTGATTATGACTGGTCAAAAATGGTAGCTACTTCCGATCCAGAGTTCTACAAGTGGACACAGTGGATATTCAAGCAGCTCTATCTTGACGGCTATGCAAAGTATATAGATATGCCTGTAAACTGGTGCGAAGAGCTGGGAACAGTTCTTTCAAACGATGAAGTTATCGACGGCAAGTCAGAGCGCGGCGGCTTCCCTGTAGTTCGTAAGAACATGAAGCAGTGGGTAATTGACCAGCCTGCATTTGCAGAAAAGCTCCTTGAAGGACTTGACGAGATCGACTGGCCTGAGTCCACAAAGGCTATGCAGCGCAACTGGATAGGCAAGTCTACAGGTGTAGAGGTTGAATTCGATATCGTTGGCGGCGGAAAGTTCTCTATATTCACAACTTGTATCGAGACTATCTACGGTATCACATTCATGGTACTTGCTCCTGACGGAGCTATCACAGAGAGCCTTCTTGACCGTGTTCAGAACAGGGAAGAAGTTGAGGCATACATCGCTGAGACTAAGAAGAAGAACGATATGGATCGTACTGAGCTCAACAAGACAAAGTCAGGCTGCGAGCTCAAGGGCGTTACTTGTATCAACCCTGTAAACGGCAAGGAAGTTCGTATGTTCATCGGCGATTTCGTACTTGCAAGCTACGGTACAGGTGCAGTTATGGCTGTACCGAGCCACGATCAGCGTGACTTTGAGTATGCGATCGCTCATAATATAGATATGATACAGGTGATCGACGGCAAGGACGGTCATATCGACGTTTCCGAAGCCGCAATGGAAAAGACAGAGTACCTGGGCAAGGGCTATAAGCTCATCAATTCCGAGGAATTCACAGGTCTTACTGTTGAAGAAGCAAAGGAAGCTATCACACAGAAGCTTGAAAAAATGGGCAGAGCGAAGCGCACTGTAAACTATCACTTCCGTGAGTGGATATTTGCCCGTCAGCGTTACTGGGGCGAGCCCGTACCTGTAGTTCACGGCGAGGACGGTCAGATACACGTTCTTGACGATGAAGAGCTCCCACTTGTTCTCCCTGAGCTTGACGACTACAAGGGCAAGAACGGAAAAGCTCCTCTCGAAAATGCAACTGAGTGGAAAAAGTATGACCACAACGGCATAAAGGGTACTCGTGAGACTTCCACAATGCCCGGAAGTGCAGGTTCGAGCTGGTACTACTTCAGATATATCGATCCGCATAACGATAAGGAATTCGCAAATCAGGAGCTCCTCAAGCACTGGATGCCTGTTGACCTCTACATCGGCGGTCCCGAACACGCTGTTGGACACCTTATGTATTCACGTATCTGGAACAGATACCTCTACGACAAGGGTCTTGCACCTACAAAGGAGCCTTTCAAGAAGCTTGTTCATCAGGGCATGATCCTCGGTGAGAACGGTATCAAAATGGGTAAGCGTTTCCCTGAATTCGTTGTAAATCCTTCCGATATCGTAAGAGACTACGGTGCAGATACACTCCGTCTTTACGAGATGTTCATGGGACCTCTCGAAGTAAGCAAGCCGTGGAGCAAGAGCGGTGTTGAGGGCGCAAAGAGATTTGTCCAGAGAGTATGGAACTTCTTCATTGAAGCCGAGAACCTTACCGACGACAACGACGGCGCGCTTACAAAGGTATATCACCAGACAGTCAAGAAGGTAACTGACGACTTCGAGAAGCTTGCTTTCAATACAGCTATCAGCCAGATGATGATATTCGTGAATGCTGTGTACAAGAACGGTAAGTGCCCGAGAGAGTACGCTGAGGGACTTATAAAGATGCTGTCCTGTATCACACCTCATATGGGTGAAGAGATATGGAGCATCATGGGACATAATGATACTATCGCTTACGAGAGCTGGCCAGTATACGATGAGGAACTCTGCAAGGAGGATACTATCGAGATCGTTGTACAGGTAAACGGCAAGCTCAAGGCTAAGCTGAATATCGAAATGGACGCTGACAAGGATTCAGTAATTGAAATGGCTATGTCAGACGAGAAGGTAAAGGAAGCTGTTGAGGGTAAAAACATACTTAAACAGATATATGTACCAAATAAACTTGTTAATATTGTAGCAAAATAACGAAATTTTAAGACGCACAAAAAATGCTTGACAACGAGCAGAAAATGTGGTAAACTATTAATATATTCTTTATAACTATTTATATGTAATCTGCTATATAGTGGGGGACGCGATGTCTACCGCTCGACAGGGTGGTTAGCATAGATGCTTCGGAGCAAAGCTCCGTGCAACCTCTGAACAAGGGAGGGAAATTTAGTGGCAGAAGTTCGTGTTGGCAAAAACGAGTCTTTAGACACAGCTCTTAAGAGATTTAAGAGATCATGTGCAAAGGATGGCGTAATTGCTGAGGTTCGTAAGAGAGAGCACTACGAAAAGCCTTCAGTTAAGCGTAAGAAGAAGTCTGAGGCAGCTCGTAAGCGTAAGTATTGATCTTGCGGAATTATTAATGTTGATAAAAGCGGGCTGCGGCTCGCTTTTTCATTTGTTTGAACGGAGTTGACAAATAGCTTGGGTTTAAAACATAAGATAACAAAAACCGACGTGGATTTTGCTTTCAGAAAAACTGTTGATATCACACCTGCATTTCTGCAAAAGCACGGTATCAAGGGACTTATCCTTGATGTTGACAATACTCTTACTACACATGATAATCCCATTCCTGCCGAGGGGATAACCCAGTGGTTGGAGAATATGAAAAAGAACGGGATAAAGCTTATAATAGTATCGAATAACCATGCAGAGCGTGTGAGACCCTTTGCTGATCCGCTTGGACTTGATTTCGTCAGTGACAGCGGAAAACCGCTGAAAAGGGGATATACAGCAGCTATGAAGAAAATGGGACTTTCTTCCGAAGAGACTGCTGCCGTGGGCGATCAGCTGTTCACAGATGTATGGGGAGCAAATTTTGCAAAGGTAAGAATGTTATATGTTGAACCCATTGAGCTTGAACCAAAGTCGAAAAGGTTCATAAGATTTAAAAGAGTTCTTGAAAAACCTTTTCTTCCAAAGAAATTTGTCGACGACAAGAAGGAGTAAATATGATAAAGAAAATACTTGTTATACACGGTCCTAATCTCAACCTCTTGGGAGAGCGCGAGCCGGGCGTTTACGGAAATTCTTCCATTGATACACTTAACAGCAATATAATCGACCGCGCAAAGGAACAGGGACTTGAGTGCGAGATATTCCAGTCAAATCATGAGGGAGCTATCATTGACAAGCTTCACGCTGCAAGAACTACATTTGACGGAGTTATCCTCAATGCAGGTGCGTATACACATTACAGCTACGCTATACGCGACGCTATTGCAGCTATAAAGATACCTGTTATCGAAGTACATATCAGCAATGTTTTTGCGCGTGATGAATTTCGCTCAAATTCAGTTATCGCACCCGTATGCAAGGGCAGCATAAGCGGCTTCGGCTTTGGCAGCTATTATCTTGCAGTACAGGCACTTGCTGAGCTTTGAGAGGTGTATAATGTCGAGATTTGACAAACTTTTCGAGGAGTTTGAGGGGGCAGACTGCGCACTTATCACCTCGGACATAAACAGAAGATATTTTACGGGTATGAAGTCATCAGCAGGAGTAGTTCTTGCGTTTCCCGATAAGGCGTATCTGCTTATAGATTTCCGCTATATCGAAAAGGCAAGAGCAACAGTAAAGGACGCTGAGGTCATTGAAGCTAAAAAGCTCTATCCTCAGATAATGGACCTGCTGACAAAGCACGGCGCAAAGTCAATGGCTATAGAGTCGGAGACAATGACCGTCAAGGAGCTCAATGCCTATGAGCACTTCTATACCACTATTGAAATCATACATAACGACAGCCTGAGCAATGCTATCTCAAACCTCAGAATGGTCAAGGACGAAAGTGAGATAGAATGTATAAAGAAGGCTCAGGAAATAGCGGAAAAAGCTCTTGAAGACGTCAAGAAGTTCATAAAGGTAGGCGTTACAGAGCGTGAGATAGCACTTGAACTCAACCGACTCATGTTCGCTTACGGAGCTGAGGACTTATCTTTCGATACTATCGTACTTTCGGGCGCAAATACTTCAATGCCTCACGGAGTTCCCTCCGATAAAAAGGTGGAAAACGGTGAGTTCGTGCTTATCGACTTTGGTGCGGTATATAACGGCTATCACAGCGATATGACACGTACTTTCTGCGTGGGAGAGCCCAGCGACGAGATGAGAAAGGTATACGACATCGTACTCAATGCTCAGCTTGCAGGCATAGAAGCTGCAAAGGCTGGTGTACTCGGCTGTGATCTTGACAAGGTGTCCCGTGACGTTATAGAGCAGGCAGGCTATGGCAGCTGCTTCGGTCATTCACTCGGTCACGGCGTAGGTATGGAGATACATGAAAAGCCCAATGCTTCGCCAAATTATAAAGCTCCGCTGAGCTGTGGTGCAGTCGTTACCATAGAGCCTGGAATTTATATAGAAGGCAAGTTTGGAGTGCGTATAGAAGATTTTGTCATTTTAACTGAAAATGGCTGCAAAAACTTGACAAAAAGTGCAAAAAATCTCATATCTTTATAATAATATCACTTTAGGTATTGCAAAAATTACCGAAATATGATAAAATAAAGTATCATGTTAATTTGAAAAAATACGGAGGTTATTAATAATGATTTCAGCAGGAGATTTCAGAAACGGCGTTACTTTTGAGCTCGACGGACAGGTAGTTCAGGTAATTGAATTCCAGCACGTTAAGCCAGGTAAGGGTGCCGCTTTTGTAAGAACTAAATACAAGAACGTAATCACAGGTTCAGTTGTTGAAACTTCTTTCAACCCAACTGCTAAGTTCCCAACAGCATTCGTTGAGAGAAAGGATATGCAGTACAGCTACAACGACGGTGAGCTTTACTACTTCATGGATCTTGAGACATATGAGCAGGTCCCGATCAGTGCTTCCACACTCGGCGACAACTTCAAGTTCGTTAAGGAAGAGATGATCTGTAAGATCCTTTCATACAAGGGCAACGTTTTCGGCGTTGAGCCACCTAACTTCGTTGAGCTCAAGGTCACACAGACTGATCCCGGTTTCAAGGGCGATACAGCTACAAACGCTACAAAGCCTGCTACACTTGAGACAGGTGCAGAGATCAAGGTTCCGCTCTTCATCGACGAAGGCGAGATCATTCAGGTCGACACAAGAACAGGCGAGTATATGTCAAGAGCATAAGCTCACCATTTTATAAAGACTTTATTTTGAGAGGAGGAGCTTGTTATGAAGCTTACCGAGAAAATGTCATATTTACAGGGACTTATCGACGGTCTTGAGATCGATTCTTCCACTAAGGAGGGAAAGGCTCTCATTCAGATGTCAGAGGTAATGTCCGAAATGGTAATGTATGTTGAGGATCTTCAGTCACAGGTCGACGAGCTCACAGAGCTTTGCGATATCCTTGATGAGGATCTCGGTGCTGTAGAAGATGATTTCTATGAAGATCTTGACAGCGACGAGGACGACGATGATGAAGATTGGGACGATGATGACGAGTTCGATTTCGATGATGACGATGATGAGCTTTACGAGATCACTTGCCCGACCTGTGGAGATACTATCCTTCTTGATGAGGGTATGATCGAAGAGGGTTCAATTAACTGTCCTAATTGTGATGAGCTCCTTGAGTTTGATTACGATGACCTCACTATTGAGGATTTCGAGGACAAGGCTGAAGAGCCTGAAAAGAAGTAATCTGCTTTATAAAAAAACAGGCTGCGGATAGAGCTATCTTCCGCAGCTTTTTATTTTTTCCGAAATTTTTATTATTTTTCTGTAAAGAAAGTTTTGTATCGTAGTCTTATAGTTGAAGGCGGTGAGAAGTATGAGTCAGGTCGAAGAGCTCTACAAAGACTATTTTCATGATGTATTCCTTTATATACGGTCGTTGTCAGCTGATGAAGCACTTGCTGAGGATATTACTCAGGAGACATTTTTCAAGGCTATAAAGTCTGTTGACAAATTCCGCGGAGACTGTGATATAAGAGTATGGCTGTGTCAGATAGCAAAAAATCTGCTGTATACACACAATAAGAAGCAGAAACGCTATACAGGAGAGGAAGTCCCCGAGACAGTTGCCGATACTTCCGTGACTATGGAGGAGCTTCTTGAAAACAGCCAGCAGTCAATGGAGATACACCGTGTACTTCATACCCTTGTCGAGCCTTATAAAGAGGTATTCACCCTGAGAGTGTTCGGAGAACTGAGCTTCAGACAGATAGGTGATATCTTTGGAAAGACTGAAAGCTGGGCGCGAGTGACATTCCACCGTGCAAAGCTGAAAATAATAGATGAACTGGAGGTACAGAAATGAAAAACTGCGATATGATAAAGGACCTGCTTCCGCTGTATGCTGACGATGTTTGCAGTGAGGAGAGCAGAAAGGCAGTTGAGGAGCATATAAACAACTGCCCCGACTGTAAAGCGGAGCTTGAAAAGCTCGGTAAAAACGTCACTGTAAGTCCTCAGAAGGACGCTGAGGTACTCAAACGTATAAAGAGGCGTCTGCGCATAGAGAAGCTTGTGGTGAGCCTTATAAGCGTTCTGGCTATATGCGGAATTCTGCTTTACGGACTTGTGTATTGCATAAATGATTACAAGTCAATGGATATGGAGAAGTACAAGATACTTGAAAATGTAAGCGTCAGCGAGCATGATAATGCTGTATGGCTCAATATAAAAGGGTATGCTGCATCATTTGATATAGATGCACCGACTTTAAGCGATACGAACGGTAAACATCTTGGGATTGATGATGATTTTGACAGTGAAAAGAAGAACGGATATGGTGTTACTCTCAAACAGCGCAGAATAGATGATTTTACGTTCAATCCCACAGGAAGTCTGAAAAGCTTTGAGATGAAGATCTTTGACCTTGATGAGAAGAAAGATATGATGAAGGTCTTTTACTACGATGATGTAAACAACAAAGAGTATATTTTATGGGAGCGTGATCAAAATGACTGAGAGAAGATTTAGTATACCGCTGATACTGCTTGCTGTGGTAGCATTTGGAATAGGCTTTTTTGGATTTGCAGCGGAAAGCATCGTATTTGCTGTGGGAGTAATAATAGCTTCGATGAAGCTTCGTGAAAAATACCTTATAAAGATACCCATAGCCATATGCATCGTATCTATCGTATGTTCGGCTGCATTCCTTGCCTTTATGATATATACGGGAATAAAGGGCGGCTATAACGATTACTGGCTTATGAAACTCTTATTCGGTGAACCTAAATAAAACATCAGTCCCCTCGGCTTAGCCGAGGGGACGATTTATTCGTATTGAGCAAGAATTTTCAGAGCAGTTTCCAGTCTGGTCTGACGATTGTTCATTGCTTGTTTTTCGATGTATTTATGTGCCTGCGGCTCTGTGAATTTGAGATACTTCATAAGCGTGGTCTTGGCACGGTTTATGGTGCGCATTTCCTCAATACGGCTCATTATATCCGCTGTTTCCTTTTTAACACCTGCCATACGGACTCTTGCGGCTATAATAAGGCGTATAGTACGCTGGAGTTCCTCTCTGGTGACAGGTCTTGACAGTACGTTTACGCCGCTGTCTGAGACTCTGTCAGCTATGTCTTCCGAAACATCGCTGCCGCAAATGAGTAACATGCCTGCGGAGGTGGACTCCGCAATCATTTCTGCAAGCTCCTGACCGAATTCATCGGGCAGGGGCGTATTTATTATAACAAGCTCGGGCTCAGTCTCATTTTTTACAAGTCTGCGTGCTTCACTGCCGCTGACAGCAACAGCAGTCCTTCCGCAGCCTTCTATGCGCAGGAGCTGCTCGCAAAGTTCGGAAACTTCGCTGTTTGAAGATACGATAATAGCTCTGTTCATAGTTTACCTCACACGAACTTGAAGTATGACTCTTCTTCAAACTTGTCCTTATCCGAAGCAGAGGAATAGTCCTGTATCTGTTTATCAAGCTGTGCGAATATATTACTGCGTATTTCCTGAGATAGAGTATTTTTTACGAATATGCTTTCTTTAGCGATAGCTGCTGCTTCATCAAGTGATGACGGCAGTGGCTGGAGAAGTGAATTGTCAGAGCCGTTGTGCATAGCACTTTCAAAGAGAGCGCAGTCCTGAGACTGTATTCCCTCGATGCCTGCTGCAAGGATAAGCTTGAATGTGATATAAGGGTTGCAGCAAGCGTCTGCGGAGCGTATCTCTATGCGCGGAGATATACCTACAGGCTTTGGAACACGTATAAGCTGAGCGCAGTTTTCTGATGACCAGTTGATATACTTAGGAGCATAGCCTATACCGAAGCGCTTATACGAATTTGTGGTGCTGTTGAGAAATGCGGTTATTTCGCGCATCTTGCTGAGAACACCGGATATAAAGCATTTTCCCTCAAATGACATACCATTCTCTGTGTCGAAGATGTTCTCGCCGCCCTTTTTAAGGCTTATGGATATGCTCAGCGCGCTTCCGTGTTCGTCTGGCAGCGGTTTTGGCATAAATGAAGCGAAAAGACCGTTCTGTGCCGCAATGGATTTAACTACGGTCTTGTAGTGTACCATGTTATCGGCAGCTGTTATAGGCTCACTTTCACGGAATTCGATCTCGTTCTGTGCAGGACCGTGCTTATGACAGGAGCTTTTCGGACTCATGCCCATTTCTTCCAATGAGAGACAGATCTCACGCCTTGCGTTTTCGCACTTATCCAGCGGAGCAACATCAAGATAGCCGCCTTTGTCGTGAGGTATCTTTGTAGGCTCGCCGCGTTCGTCAAGCTCAAAGAGATAGAACTCGCATTTTGTACCCATTTCGCAGGAATAGCCGTCAAGTCTTAGCTGATTGATGTAGTTGGTCAGCTCTGTACGCATATCGCCTACATAGTCGCTTCCGTCCATGTTTTTGAGAGCGCAGAAGAAGCGGACAACTCGTCCCGACTTAGGTCTCCACGGGAGAACAGAAAGTGTAGATATGTCGGGCACAAGCAGAAGATCAGAGCAACCCTCGGCGATACATGAAGCATCGAAAGGTATGCCGTACTCAAATGCCCGCGGCAGTTCATTGGGCATGATAGCCACGTTTTTGAGATTTCCGAACATATCGCAGAAAGTAAGTCTTATAAATTTTACGTCGTTCTCTTCAACGAATTTCAGTATCTCTTTAGGAGAAAAGCTCATTGAAAGACCTCCATTTATTAGTGTAGGGAACGTCGTCCTCGGCGTTCCAATATATGTGGGCGGACATTTAAGCACTTCTCCAGATCTTTGATTTGGCTGGCAATGCTATATGCAAAGCTATCCGCCCTTTTTATCTTAATGACAAAACATAGATTTGGCAGGGATTATCCTCGTCCCAGTATTCAGGGAACACCTCAAATTCTTTAAATCCGCAGCTTATGTAGAAAAGATTGGTCTTGTCGTAGTCGGGGTATTTTCCCATCTGAACGGTTTTTACCTGCATAAATGAGTATCCTTCTGAAACAGCAATTGCCTTAGCCTTTTCAAATAGCTGACGACCAATGCCGCTGCGATGATACTCCATAAGAACTCCCATTACAGCAAGCTCAACAGTATCTCTTCCTGTTTCTTTCAGACAGAGAAAACCAACATATTCATTATTTTCCTTAGCTGCAATAAAGATCCGATCAGCACTTTCGCGTATATACTGCTCGCGGCTTTCATCCACTTCGAACCAGTCTTTAAGGGCTTCGAGGACTTTTCTTGCTATTGTTCTTTTTTCGTCTTTATCAAAAATCTGCTCGATCATCTTATTACCTATTATACATTAAATCTGAACAGAACGATATCTCCGTCCTGCATAACGTATTCCTTGCCCTCAAGGCGTACAAGTCCCTTTTCCTTTGCAGCAGCCATGCTTCCGCAAGCCATAAGGTCGTCATAGGAGATAACCTCCGCACGGATAAAGCCTTTCTCGAAGTCTGTATGTATCTTACCAGCTGCCTGAGGAGCTTTAGTGCCCTTTGTGATAGTCCATGCGCGGACTTCCTGCTTGCCTGCTGTAAGGTATGAGATAAGTCCGAGAAGTGAATACCCCTCCTTGATGATACGGTTGAGACCTGATACTTCAAGACCGAGCTCGCTGAGGAACATAGCCTTGTCCTCGTCGCCCATGTCGGATATCTCAGCCTCTATCTGCGCACAGATAGGGAGTACAGCTGAGTGCTCCTCAGCTGCAAGTGCGCATACAGCCTTGTAATTCTCATTTGTTTCGATATTGTTTGTGAAGTCCTCTTCGCTGAGGTTAGCAGCATAGATAACAGGCTTTGCGGAGAGAAGAGGAGTTGACTTGATAAGCTCTCTTTCCTCGTCAGTGAAGTCAAAGCCTCTTGCGGACTTGCCGTTTTCAAGGTGAGCCTTTAATCTTTCAAGGAACTCAGCCTCTGCAAGGTACTTCTTGTCGCCCTTTGCAGCCTTTTTAGCACGGTCGATACGTCTGTCCACCATTTCGATATCGGAGAAGATAAGCTCCAGATTGATAGTTTCGATGTCGCGGAGAGGGTTTATACTTCCGTCAACGTGAATGATATTGGGGTCCTCAAAGCATCTTACAACGTGAACGATAGCATCGACCTCACGGATATCAGCAAGGAACTTGTTTCCGAGACCTTCGCCCTTTGAAGCTCCCTTTACGAGACCTGCGATATCAACGAATTCGAGAGTTGCAGGAGTGAACTTATCAGGCTCATACATCTCAGCAAGCTTGTCCAGTCTCTCATCGGGAACAGAAACGATACCAACGTTCTTCTCGATAGTGCAGAAGGGATAGTTTGCGGACTCAGCACCTGCGTTCGTAAGTGCGTTGAAAAGTGTGCTTTTGCCTACATTAGGCAGACCAACCATACCAAGTTTCATATTTATTTCTTACCTTTCTTATCATATGTTTCCCCGCTCTTTACCAGTTGTGCTTATATGAAAGCTTATACCCTATATCGGGGCAAACCTTTCTGAGGAAAGGTTTTTTCCCGAACCCCTTTCCAAAGACTTTTATCTGGTTTTTTCCAGTATAGGGCGCATATATTTAAATACAAGTTTATGAAAGTTTGAATGCGCCCCATACTGGAAAAAACAAAAACGAAAGTTTTAGGAAGGGAGTATGAGGGAGAACCCTTTTTCAAAAGCGTTTCCCTCATTATAAGTACAAAACTTTTATATAAGCATAATGGGTAAGGCGGGGGAATAGAAGACTTTAATTGTTTGCGTAAGTTGTGCGCTTGTTGTTCACAAGTGAGCTTACATTTGAATTCTGTATCTGTACGTCGCCGCTTTCAGTACCTATATCCTTAGGATTTCCTGCATTAACGACCATAGATACCTGTGAATCTATAATAGCAACATTTCCTGTGCCAAGAGCATCACCGATACCTGTTACCTCATCACCCTCAGAGTCGATAGTGATATCGGCATTTCTTATCTTAGTATTGACGCTGCCCTTGATAGCACCGATACATGAGTTCTTGCCTGAGCGCATCTTCATATTGATCTTGCCCTGCTTGATGTAGATGCTGCCCTCGCCGTCCTCAAGAACGCCGATTCCTACAGCCTGCGCACCTGTACATGACATATTTATATTTGCAGATGAGCTGATAGTTGCAATGCCCTTACAGCTTCCTATACCTGCTATCTTTATGCCTGACATATTCATATCAAGGTCGCAGTTCTCACCGATATCAATATTTGCATCACCGTTGAAGCTTCCGATGCCGAGACCGTTATGGGAATACATGAACAGTCTGACTTTACCCGAAACGAGGTTTATATCGGAGTCATCATCATTATATCCGCCGCCGATGCAAAGTGATTCAACGCTGTTTGATACAATTTCAAGAGTACCGCCGAAGTCGATAGTGATATCGCCGTAGCCGTGATCGTAATCGTTTCCGATACCGATACCCTCGGAAGCATAGCAGTCGATAGAAAGATTGCCCTTGCCGTTGAGTACGAACTGTGAACCCATAGGCACATAGATACCCGAGTAGCTGAGCTTGTTGTTCTTGACAACATTGAGCACCAGTCTTGCGTACTCGCCTACAGTGATAGTAGGCTTGCTGTTGCCGCTTATCATATTGACATTTTTGAGAGTGAGCTCACAGCTGTGATTATCCATTATGGAAATATTCATCTTCACAGGCTTGTCTGGATCACCGACGATAGTGAGCTTGCTCTGGTAAACGTGGATATCTGTATATTTTTCAAGAGCCAGTTTAAGAAGATCGATCTCAGTATCATTCTGAGCTGCAAATATCTTCTTAACGCCGTCAGGACGGCTTTCGAGATTGGTCTTGATTATCTCGTCCTTGATGTCAGCGGAGATGCTGTTGAGGAAGAGAGGCTTTGGCTTTGAAGTGTAGTATCCCTGAATAAGATCAACACCAAGACGTATAACAGTTTTAAGCTCCTGTACCGTCTCAACGCCCTCTGCCAGTGATTTCAGCTGGTTTTCGTGGCAGAACTCGATAACGGAAGTAACGAGCTGCTGCTTTTTGAGATCGTTGTGGATATCGCTAATGAGCGAACGGTCTATCTTGATGTAATCAGGAGAGTAATGCAGCAGATTTGATGAGTTTGAATAGCCTGTGCCATAGTCGTCTATAGCAAGCTTTGTATGCGCAAATCCGCAGCGTTTTTTCAGCGTCTCGATGCCCTTTGCGGTAGCCGCCGACTCCTCGACTATTTCGATAACGGTCTTTTCAAGGAGCTCGCCGTAAGTAAGGTAAAGCTCATTGAAGTCCTCATCGGTGAGGAGATGATTTGGAAGGCAGTTGATGAACAGCTTGCGCTTTTCAAATATCTGCTGGTTATCGCTGAGAAGCTTCATGGTATTGAAGAAGGTGAGCTTTTCGATAGCATAGAGATTGTTCTGAGCTTCACCTATTTTCAGTATCTGCTTCGGAGCCATTTTGATATCGCCCACAGTACGCATAAGGGCTTCATAGGCTACTATCTCACCTGTCTGAGTCTCAACGATAGGCTGGAGATAGTAGGTGAGGAGGTTTTCCTGAACGATACGCGAGAATGTCTGAGCATTGCGGTAAGAGTCCTTTTCGCGTATGTAGTTTTCCTCCGAGAACCAGTTAATAACAGAGCGTTTGTCTGTTCGAGCCTCGAAGAGAGCAAACTCGGAGAAATTCACCAGCATATTGAAGTCGGAAGCTTCCTCAGGATAAGATGCACAGCCGATAGAAAGGCTTATATGGCTCTTATCGGAAATATCAATTATCTCGCCGAAATCATCTGTGAGTATGCAGTTCTGAACAGCCTCGTCCATACTGTTGAGGATATTGTAAATGCTCATCTTGTCAAATTCGCGGAAGAATACACATATCTCATAGTTGGATTTAGAGCCGATTATGAGAGTATCGCTTGAAAAGCTTTTCAGAGCTTCCGCAACAGAAGTGATACAGCTGTTGGTATTGTCAACAGTGAGATACGAACCCAGCTTGTCTATGCCGTTTATGTAGATAGTGGCAAGGCAGGCGTGCTGTACATCGGGAAGTATCTTTTTTATCTTCTGTGAAAATGACGGATAGGAGGGGATACGGGTAATGGGATCGTACTCTACAAAAGCCTGTCGGTCGTTGAATTCCGATATCTGACGGGTGAAGTCCTGGACGAATCCCAGCCACTCGTCGCTGCTTTCGTAGATGTTCATTTTTATATAGCGTGTTACGTTTCCGTCTGTGTATTTATAGATATGTTTCTGTCCTTCAACGGGGTTTTTGGAGATCATTTCAAGGAGATTGAAGAATTCAAACTCGTTGATCTTTTCACTCGGGCAGCCAAGCATATGACAGGCAGCCGTATCAAGGTAAGCAGCTTTTTCTTTTGCAATATACGTGAACGCACCTATATTGCCGACAAACTGCTGGAATACTTTCCAGTCACGGCTCAGCGCGGGAGGAGTTTGGGTAAAATCGAAAATACTCATAGTTACTCCGTATACCGCATGACTGGCGCAGAATAGCCTATTGCGCCTCATGTTGGCACCTGCATTTTACGGTCAGCAGGTGACCGTGATAACGTACGATTTATACACTTTAATTATACAGCAAAAACCGCATTTTGTCAATAAAAAAGCCGCCCATTTCAGGCGGCTTCGGAAATAACTATGTAGCTCTTAGTCAAGGAAATCCTTGACCTTTTTGCTTCTGCTGGGGTGACGGAGTTTTCTGAGTGCTTTAGCCTCGATCTGGCGTATACGCTCACGGGTAACGTCGAAACGCTGACCAACTTCCTCAAGGGTGCGCGACTTGCCGTCCTCAAGACCGAAACGGAGCTTGAGCACCTTTGCTTCACGGTCTGTAAGTGTGGAAAGCACCTCATTGAGCTGCTCCTTGAGGAGAGTATGTGAAGCTGCTTCAGCAGGAGCGGGAGCGTCATCATCAGGGATAAAGTCGCCGAGGTGGCTGTCCTCCTCCTCACCGATAGGAGTTTCGAGAGATACAGGATCCTGAGCCACACGCATGATCTCACGGACCTTGTCAACAGGCATATTGAGCTTGTCTGCTATCTCCTCGGGGCTTGGATCATGACCGTTCTCGTGTAGAAGCTGGCTTGAAACCTTCTTTACCTTTGTGATAGTTTCAACCATATGAACGGGGATACGGATAGTTCTTGCCTGATCGGCAATAGCACGGGTAATAGCCTGTCTTATCCACCATGTAGCGTATGTGGAGAACTTGAAGCCCTTGGTGTAATCGAACTTTTCAACAGCCTTTATAAGACCGAGGTTGCCTTCCTGTATAAGGTCGAGGAACTGCATACCTCTGCCTACATACTTCTTAGCGATAGAAACAACAAGACGAAGGTTAGCTTCCGAAAGACGCTTTTTAGCGTAAGGATCGCCCTTAGCCATTCTCTGAGCAAGCTCTATTTCCTCCTCTGTAGTAAGAAGCGGAACACGTCCGATCTCCTTGAGGTAGATCTTTACAGGGTCGTCGATAGCTATTCCCTCTGTAGAAAGAGCCATTTCAAGGTCGTCTGTCATATTTGAGTCGAGACCGATCCTCAGGTCAGCATCGAGGTTCATATCCTCGACGATCTCGATATTGAGATTTTCACAATTGTCATAGAAGGTATTGATCTGATCAACGTCGAAATCAAGCTCCTCCAGAGCATCAGTTATCTCCTTGGTAGTGAGCTTGCCGTTGGTCTTGCCCTGTTCCATCAAGGCTTCGATGGTATTTTTCTTTTCCATTTTAATATTCCTCCTATTTATTCTTTGAACGGAAGAGTTCGAGCAATTCATCATTGCTCATATCTCCGTTAGAAGCGGGTCTTGTGTTTTTCAGTACCTGAGCGCAGTCAGCCACAACGTCACGGGTAATGTCAACATTGCGTTTTTTTGCTGCTATTCCGCTTATTCTTCCCATTTCGTCCGTGGAAAATTCATCGGACAGCAGTGAAATCGAGAATTTTTCGGAATTTTTCAGCCTGTCAAGCAGTGCAGTGTAAACTTTCTTGTTGAAAGCAGTTACAAATGACTGGGGCGGAGCCAGCTTTTCGATGTCCTCATATTCCTGAGGACGATTGAGCAGGTAGCTGATTATAGTCTCCTCGGCACGGGCTTCCTTTTTATTGGAAACAGCGTCGGGGTTGATGTCGTCGCGTATGTATGAAGTTTTAGCCTTTATATTGCGCCATTCTGTCTTTTTGGCGTTTCGGCTGTTCTTTTGGAGCATGGAGTCGATGTGGGTTTTCAGGACCTGTACAGGTATGTCACACTTCTTAGACGTACGGGATATGTAAACCTCTCGCTCTAAAGGTGATTCTATGCCTGCAAGCACCTTTGCAGTACGTTTCAGCAGCTCTACTCTGCCTATTTCGGTAGAAAGATCAAGTCCGACCTCGCACTTGTCAAGCATGAAGTCGTTTGCATCGTTAGAGCCGTCAAGAAGCATCCTGAATCGGTCTCGTCCGAATTTTTTTATGAATTCGTCGGGATCCTTTGCGCCTTCCATGTGTATTATCTTAGTCCGCAGACCAACGTCCGCGAAATGGTTGATAGCTTTCTGAGTAGCTTTCTGACCTGCGCCGTCACTGTCGTAGGCAACTATAACTTCCTCGGCGTAGTGGCTTATTAACCGCGCCTGATCGGGAGTTATAGCAGTTCCGAGGGTGGCGACCACGTTCTCGAAGCCTGCCTGATTTACGGCGATAACGTCCATATATCCCTCACAGAGTATCAGACGCTTTGCGTTTGAATTCTTTGCGAAGTTCATGGAGAACAGGTTAGAGCCCTTGTCGAATACGGGAGTTTTTCCCGTATTGAGGTATTTCGGCTGTGAGTCGTCAAGGACTCGTCCGCCGAAGCCGATTATATTACCGCGCAGATCAACAATAGGGAACATTACCCTTTTGCGGAACATATCAAAGGTACGTCCGTTTTTCATTCCTGCAAGCCATGCATCAGCCATTTCCTCATCGGAATAGCCTTTCGACTTCAGAAGATCAGTAAGCGCGTTCCATGAATCGGAAGCGTATCCGAGACCGTATTTTTTAATAGTCTGTGGAGTGAGCTTGCGGTTTGCGAAATATTGCAGACCTGTCTTGTCCGAGCCTTTTATAAGGTTGGTATAGAAGTAATTGGCAGCGATGCGGTTCATCTCATAGATACGAGTTTTACGCTTTGCGTAACCGCTGTCTTTATTACCGAAGGCAGGTACTTCCATTCCCGAACGCTGAGCCAGTAGCTTTACAGCCTCGGAAAATGTAAGGTTTTCTATCTTCATGGTGAATGTGATAACATCGCCGCCTGCACCGCAGCCGAAGCAGTAAAAGTTCTGTGTATCTGTAAAAATAGTACATGAAGGAGTCTTTTCCGAGTGGAAAGGACATGAGCAGACGTAATTTCTGCCTCGTCTTATGAGGTTAACATAGCTGCCCATTACTGTTTCAATAGGATTGGCATTTCGCAGATTGTAGAGAAATTCATCGTTAACGGGCATTTTCTACCTCACTTCCAGAATTTCGGTACGAACAGTTCGGTATAAAGATCAACGGCATATTCGTCGCTCATACCCGAAATGTAATCGCATACAGCGCGGTCTGCATCGGAATTTTTCATTATATTTTTATACTCATCGGGCAGCTTGTCACTGTGCTCGATGAAGTAGGAATAAAGCTTCTGCACAAGGAGTACAGCCTTTCCTTCCTCCTGCTTTGCGGCAGGATTGGTGTACACCTTTTCAAACATGAACTTTTTCAGTTCATCGTGAGCCTTTCGTATATCGGGAGCAAAGTCGATATCAACTGCTCCGTGACCGATAACGGAGGCGATAAGCGTGGTTATACGCTGAGTTTTTGTTCTGCCGAGAGCTCTTACGCAATCCCGGGGCAGTTCGTTCGGATCGAGTATGCCTGCGCGGATAGAGTCCTCGATATCGTGGTTTATGTAGGCGATAGTATCGGCAAGTCGGACTATATTGCCCTCTTTTGTATCAGCCACCATATTTGTATGGCAGAGTATGCCGTTTCGGACAGCGTGTGTGAGATTGAGTCCCTTGCCCTTTTTTTCCAGAACTTCCACGACTCTTACGCTTTGTTCGTAGTGCTTGAAGCCGTGGGGGCATATCTCATTCAGCGTTTTTTCACCGCAGTGACCGAAAGGGGAGTGTCCCAGATCGTGACCGAGAGCAATTGCTTCGGTAAGATCTTCATTCAGTCTCATGCCGCGGGAAATAGTCCTTGCTATCTGCGATACTTCGAGAGTATGTGTAAGGCGTGTCCTGTAGTGGTCGCCCACGGGAGACAGGAACACCTGAGTTTTACGTTTTAAGCGGCGGAAGGAGTTACAGTGAAGTATGCGGTCGCGGTCACGCTGAAATTCAGTGCGGAAAGGGCATTTTTCCTCATAGCGGTCGCGCTTTGTGCCGACTTCATCGATGCTGGCACAGGCGTATTTGCTGAGTATGCCTGCTTCACTGATCTCTATCTGTTCGCGTACAGTCATTTGTATCTCCCCCTGACGTAATGAAATGGTAAAACTGTATATGAGCATATACAGTCAAAAAAATGCGCACAGTATAAAGCTGCGCACAGCACAAATTTACTTTAAATTTTTGCTTCTATTATACTTATACTATTTTGAAACAAAAAACCCTTTATTTTTTTTATGGATTTTTTTGTACGGAGGAGAAATCTTCAAAAAGCTCCTCGCAGTCCTCAATATTTACAGAACCGTTTGTGACTTCCACAAGCTCTTTTTTCAATGCATCGAGCTTTTCTGACATAACGAGAATCTCAAGGGTAACATCGCTGCCGAAATCCGAATTGACAGTAATGGTATCATAATTCGGCAGGAGATATGATATCTTGCCGTACATACCGTAATCCGCGGTTATTTTCAGACGGTGACACATACACATATTCATGATATGAGCAGCATCACAGGCAAGAGAAGCCGCATGAGAGTAGGCTCTGACAAGTCCGCCGCCGCCGAGAAGTATACCGCCGAAATAACGTGTGACTACAACGCATACGTCTGTGAGATCACGCTTTTTCAGTACATCAAGTACGGGTACGCCCGCAGTTCCCTGAGGTTCACCGTCGTCGGAATATCTGGAAATATTATCCTCGCGGAGTATATAGGCATAAACATTGTGCTTAGCCTTGCGGTGCTCGGCTTTTATGGAATTTATAAAGGCTACAGCCTCGTCATTAGTCCTGACAGGGGCGATATATCCGATGAATTCGGAGCGTTTTTCTATAAAAGAAGCCTTAGCGTTTGCGGAAATAGTGAAATAGTTCATAATAAATTAACCTTATTGACGAAAAGCCCCGTCAATGACGGGGCTTGTGACTTACTTGTCCATATTGAAACGCTTCTTGAATCTGTCAACACGTCCGCCTGTATCAACAAGCTTCTGCTTACCAGTATAGAACGGATGGCACTTTGAGCAGATTTCAACCTTGATGTTTTCCTTTGTAGACATAGTCTCGATCACATTACCGCAGTGGCAAGTAATTGTGGTCTTTTTGAACTCAGGATGGATTCCCTCTTTCACGATTGTCACCTCTTTCGATTTATTATTGTAAATCGAGCAGCCCATCAGTTCCGTTAGACAGTAGTGCCGAATATACATTACAGTTATATATTATATCACACAGTCCCGTGTGTGTCAAGCAGTTTTTGATATAATTTTATTTTTTAACTCTTGCGACTGTGTAGCCGTCTATCTCTTTCACATCGAGTCCCTTTACATTTACAGGAATATCTTCATTATTGAAGAAAACATAGAGGTACTTGCTGCTGCCGTTCCCGCTTTTAAGTTCGGTGTATTTTTTATCGGCGTAGGCTTTTAGTATGCTGTTATCTGTACGTGCAAGGTAGAAGGAACTGAGCTTCATATGCTTATTGCAGGCAAGCTCTGCGAAGTCGAAATACAGCTTCATATAGGATTTATAGTTGTCGGGCAGGGGAAGGAATACTATCTCCTCCGCACCGTTTGCAGCTTCTTCCCATTCCGCACCGCTGAGAGCAGTGATGTAAGCGTCGTTTCTGTGTGCAGCTGCGTGTGTATCGGTGTAATAATTCTGCATATCGCCGAACTGAACGGCTATACACAATGTCAGGGCAGTAAAAAGAGTGCTTTTGTTAAGCTTTGCGCATATCCATAGTACGCTTGTCATGGTCATAAGGCAGGGGAGCCATATAAATCTTCCCGATGAACGGAATATGCCAAGCTTTCCGAGTATAAATTCGGGAAGTGGAATTGTCATTATAACGTTCCTGTTTATTGTAAGCTTGTTGCTTGCTGCCCAGAAGAAGCCTGCCGCGAATATGACGCAGAAAGTGATTATCTCTGCTTTTCGGGATTTAACGGCTGCTGAGGCGTTTTTGAGGAAGCCGCCTTCCTTTGTGCTCAGCTTGTTGACGATAACAAGTACCGACAGGAAGCAGAGTATGAGCATACCTAAGCCGAGATAGCCGAAGCCCTCGTACTGTCCGTCGAGGATATCGAGCTGGCGCATATATTTTGCCTGTCCCTTGCTGTTGAAGAAGGTATTGAAGTTGGCGGAGTATATTCCGAAGCCGCCGTCAGTATAGCTTCCGCTGCCGTAAAATCCGCCTATTATCCACAGGAAAAGGACTGAAAAAACAGTGGACGAAGCAAAGACTGCTATAGCCTGTACGCGTTTTTTGTCCTTGAAGAACAAAAGTATCATATATCCAAGCATTACGCAGTATATCATTGGAATGAAGTACAGATGTATAAGCGATGCAAGGATACAGGTAACTGTCCAGAGTATCACAGGTGTGAAGCTGTGCTTGTACTTGCGGTCGTGGTCGATGGTGAGTATGAGCGGTATTATTACAAGCCATATGGCACCGAGCGAGTTGTGGTGCATTATTCGCAGCAGGGTAGGCCAGAATGCTGAGTAAAACAGTGAGCCGACCGAGGTGAAGAAAAGATTTTTCTTTATGCGGGTGAGAAGCAATGCGCCGAAACCACCGTTGAGCATATAGCAAATAATTCCCCATATGCCGAAATACTGGAAATTATCCGGCAGAATAGGTGATAGCAGCTTGAATACTATGGCAAAAAGAGGTATGGAGTCGGTGTACATACAGGATACCTTTTCGTCAGCTGAAATGCCTTCGATAAGTCCAAATGGGAAGTCCCACGGGCTCCTGCGGAAAAATTCCCAGCCCACATGATGCTGTGTAACATCGTCGTGCTGTGCGAATATCCATTTCGTATTTACAGGGGAGATAATATCAACGCCGAAAAAAAGTATAAAAACTGCAGCGCCGAGTATGGCTCCCGCTAAGAAATATATATATTTATTTGTCTTTTTTATCATTTACTGTTGTCTCCTGTGATTGCATGATGTTAAAACATAGGATAAACCTATAAAGGGGCAGACAAACTGCCTGCCCCTTTTGATTATTATTTCATGCTCTGTGTAAAATCAGCATATATCTTCTGCTCGATAACCTCTGCCTCTGCACGGGTAGGAGCCTTGGCTGTGATATATGTTTTTATCTTTGGTTCTGTACCTGATGGACGTACTATAGCCTTGCAGCCACCTTCAAGATAGAATGCAAGAACGTTTGACTTTGGAAGTGTAAGCTCCTTGACCTCTCCTGTAGCGATATTCTTTGAAGTGCTTGCCTTGTAGTCCTCAAATCTCTCGACCTTGAGACCGCCGATAGTAGTAGGATGATCGTTTCTGAGACCTGTCATGATCTCTTCCATGTGCTTCATACCGCTTGCGCCTTCAAACTCAAAGCTGTAGAGTGTCTGGAGGAACATACCGTACTTCTTGTACATATTTTCACGAGCCTGGATAAGTGTTATGCCCTGTGTACGGTAGTAAGCAGCCATTTCGCAGATAAGCATAGAAGCGTCAACTGCGTCCTTGTCTCTTACATAGCCGCCCGAAAGGTAGCCGTAGCTCTCTTCAAAGCCGAAGATATAACGCTTTTCTTCGCCCTTTGCTTCGAGGAAACCGATCTGCTCTCCGATGAACTTGAAGCCTGTGAGCACGTCGATAACTTCAACGCCGTACTCCTTACCGATGAGGTTTACGATATCAGTAGTAACGATAGTCTTAACAGCAATAGGATTTGCAGGCATTGTGCCCTTTCTGATACGCTGCTGGCAGATATATTCAAGAAGCATAGCTCCGACTTCGTTGCCTGAGAACAGCGCATATCCGCCCTTGCCGTCTGGAACTGCTATACCTACACGGTCACAGTCAGGATCTGTTGCAAGAAGAAGATCAGGCTTTACCTTATCGCAGTAGCTGAGACCTACCTGAAGTGCTTCACGTATCTCAGGGTTAGGATAAGGACAAGTTGAGAAAGTTCCGTCAGGGTTTTCCTGTTCCTTTACAACAGTAACATCTGTGATGCCGATACGCTTGAGTATCTCGCGGACAGGCTTGTTACCTGTACCATTGAGAGGAGTGTACACGACTTTGAGTCCGCTGCTTGCGCAAAGGTCAGTATTGATACCCTCTGCAAGAACGTGTTTATAGAAATCCTCGATAACATCATTTCCGATGTATGAGATATTGCCCTTAGCTAATTCAGCTTCAAAGTCAGATGACTTTACATCATTGAATATGTCCAGTGAATTGATCTTTTCGAGTATTATCTCTGCACCTCTGAGTGTGATCTGGCAGCCGTCCTCGCCGTATACCTTGTAGCCGTTGTACTTGGCAGGGTTGTGGCTTGCTGTTACCATGATACCGCCCTGGCACTTGAGTGCGCGAACTGCCCATGAAAGGCAAGGTGTAGGCATAAGCTCAGTATATATATGTACCTTGATACCATTTGCCGCAAGTACCTCAGCAGCAGCCTTTGAGAAAACATCGCTCTTTATACGGCTGTCGTAAGAGATAGCAACACTTGGGTTCTTGTATTCCTGATTGAGATAATCTGCAAAGCCCTGAGTAGCGCGTCTTACAGTGTAAATGTTCATGCGGTTAGTACCTGCACCGATAACACCTCTGAGACCGCCTGTTCCGAATTCAAGGTCACGGTAAAATCTATCAACTATTGCGTCATTATTGCCCTTGACCTCGGCAAGCTCTGCCTGAAGATCGGGATCTTCCTTGGCGTTTTCACACCAAAGGCTGTAAAGTTCCATTTCTGACATTTATAATACCTCCTGAACAGATATATAAATATTATACCACATATTGCTGTATTTGGGAATAGCTTTTTTCATTTTATGCTATTTTTTTCTTATTTACTCAGTTAATAAACGCCTTTGACTTCGATTTTTAGATGAAATTACTATATCATATCTTTTTCTGATAGCTGTATCTGAAAATGTATATACATTTATCCCCATAAGACGCTATACCGCAAAAAGGGCAGACGTTAAGTCTGCCCTTATATGATCAGTCACCGAATGATACTCCGATATCGCGGGCTGCGATAACGAGATGATTATCCGTATCGACGAATTTGGTCTTTCCTGCGATATCTTCCAGTTTGTTCGATGTGATCTTATTGCCTATCTTTGCAACTGTTCTGCCGTAGCGTTCCTTAGCTATGAGGTATGCAGCGTGTACGCCGAACTGAGTTGAAAGAACTCTGTCATACGCGCTCGGAGCACCGCCTCTGAGCATATGTCCCGGTACGCACACTCTTGCTTCAAGTCCCGTATTGGACTGTATCTGTGCAGCGATACGGCTCGTTGCGGTAAGTATACCTGCTTCGGCACGTTTTTTTGCACGTTCTTTCTTCTTCATCTGTGCTTCGTTTATATCGAATGCACCCTCAGCTACAGCAACTATGGAGAAGGTCTTGCCTGATGCGCTTCTTGCCATTACTGCATCGCATATCTTGTCGATATCATATGGTATCTCGGGGATAATGATAACGTCAGCACCGCCTGCGATACCTGCGTTGAGAGTGAGCCAGCCAGCCTTATTTCCCATTATCTCGCAGAGAAGTACACGGGAATGGCTTGCAGCCGTTGTATGAAGTCTGTCAAGAACATCGGTAGCTATATCTACAGCCGTATGGAAGCCGAATGTAACATCAGTGCCATAGATGTCATTATCGATAGTCTTTGGGAGTCCGATAACGTTGAGTCCCTCATCGGAAAGGAGCTTGGAGGTCTTGTGAGTACCGTTTCCGCCGAGAGTGAGGAGACAGTCCAGCTTCTGCTTTTTGTAAGTCTCCTTCATATTTTTTACCTTGTCGATGTTGTCCTCACCGATGACCTGCATCATCTTGAATGGCTGACGCTTTGTGCCGAATATTGTTCCGCCCTGAGTGAGTATGCCTGAGAATGCGGAAGGAGACATCTCCTTGCAGAGATTGTTGATAAGTCCGTAATAACCGTTTGATATGCCGACTATTTCCACATTGTCCTCGCCGAAACGCTCGTAGCAAGCCTTTGCTACGCCTCTTATAGTTGCGTTAAGACCGGGACAGTCGCCCCCGCTTGTCAGAATACCTATTCTTCTTTTCATAATAGAAGACCTCCGTTTGATTTAGATTTTTGATACAGCTTTCAATATCCCCTTAAAAGCTGTTATTTCTTCTTATTGCTGTGACTGCGTTTTTCGTTGATTTCACGGCTTTTCTTTTCATTTGTTTCAAAGAATTCCTGTATCTTCTCGGGCGGCATGGGCTTTCCGTAGAGATAGCCCTGTGCATAGTCACACCCTGCCATTCTCAGGATAGACTCCTGAACCGTATTTTCGATACCTTCTGCGATAGTTTCGATCTTCTTTGATTTTGCAATACGGATTACTGCCGAGACTATCTCATAAGCGATATTGTCATGCTCGATATCGGTTATGAAAGAGCGGTCCAGCTTCAAAAGCGTGATAGGCAGTATCTGTAAATAACTCAGTGAAGAATAGCCTGTGCCGAAGTCGTCCATTGCAAGCTTTACGCCGAGATCGCGCAGCTTGTTCATCTGGTTTACCGCGAAATCTATATCGCTGAGTGCGAGAGTCTCTGTAAGCTCGACTTCCAGCCACTTAGGATCAAGTCCTGATCTTGCAAGAGCGTCAAATACCTTTTCGCGGAGATCGTTCTGATAGAAGTCCGATGAAGCAAAGTTTATTGACATAACTATATTTGGGTAGCCCATTTTCTGCCAGAGTTTATTCTGGCGGCAGCCCTCGTTAAGTACGAATTCGCTTATCTTGCTTATAAGGTGAGAGCTTTCAGCGATAGGTACGAAGGAATCGGGAGTGATTATCGTACCGTCGGGCTTTATCCAGCGTATAAGAGCTTCAACGCCCATGATCCTGCCTGATGAAAGGTCGATCTTAGGCTGATAGAAAAGCTGGAGCTCGTTGTTGTCGATAGCAAGAGCAAGAGATTTTTCAAGCTCGGTGTTGCCGATGATGGAATCATGCATACTTGGCTCATAGCCGCATATGCTGCCCTGAGTTCCGTCGTTGGACTTGAGGGCGAACTCGGCGTGTTCCATAACATCGAGGAAGGAACTGCCGTCCTCTGGCATCTTTGAATAGCCTGCCGAGCAGGTAAGGCTAATGGAAGCAAGCTCGTCAACGGCAAGCTTTGCAAATTCCTCCTGTATGGATTTGACTGTACGTGTTGGCATTTCGTCGTCGCCGTAATCTCTCAGCAGGAGAGCGAAGTTGTCACCGCTTATTCTTGCTGCAAGACCGCCGGGAGTAACGAACTTATAAAGTATGTGTGCGAAATTTTTCAGCACGTAGTTGCCGTTTGAATAGCCGATAGTATCGTTGATGATATGAAATCTGTCGATATCAAGGACTATCATCCAGAATGAGTAATTGAGTATCTTACAGGAATCGTATATTTCCTGTCCCATGCTAACAAGTCTGTTGCGGTTGGCGATCTCGGTAACTTCGTCGATGTACGCGAGACGCTCGATGAGCATATCCTTTTCGTGCTCCTGAGTTACATCAATGACAGCTCCGCCGAACAGCGGCAGTGTATTGCCCGTTCCCGGGATAGACTTGAAACGGTAAGAATACCAGCGGTAAGAGCCGTCAGCACTTCTGAGACGTATCTCGATATTTTTTATCTCCGACATATCCCTGTTTTTGATAGCACCGTCGAACTGTATCCTGTCATTTGGGTGTACCAGTGCGCGGAACTCATTTACATTTATAGTGCTGTTGCGCAGACCGAGCATACGAACAAGCTCAGGCGATGCACGGTATATCTTTCTGTCGGTGCTCATTATAAGACCGATCTCGGCAAGCTCCATTGAGGAATTGAAGAAGTCGTTGGCACTTGCCAGATTTACACGCATTTTTTTCAGCTCTGTAAGGTTGAAGCCTGTACTGAGGTGTATCCACTGCTTCTTGAATTTCTTGACGGGAGAGGTGCTCCATGCGATAGAGACAAGGTTTCCCTGGGGGTTTCGGAAGCTTGATTCGTATGAGTAGCTTCCTGCTATCTTTCCCAGTGCGCTTGCATCGGGAGTATTTATTCCGAAGGCAGTCCATACAGCTTCTTTTTTGTCGGATTTTTCCGAGCTTATGCCAAGAAGATCACGGAGCTTTTTATTTATATAGACATAAGAGAAGTTATCGGACCAGATTATCATTTCGGTGTTGAGGTTCTCGATTACGTTGGTTATCTCTTTTTCGTCTATAGATGTTTTTTTGTTTTTATATATCCAGCCTGATATTGCGAGAATAAGGGTAGCGCAGACCATAGTACATACATATATTATGAGCGTATCCTTCGCATATTCAGGGTTTAGAATGCAGTATCCTATAACAAGAGCACTGGCTGCGACTATTATGACTGATGCTGCGAGCGGATTGAAAGTTCTTCTCATAGATACCGCCTCCCTTCATACACAAATATCCAAATACATTATAGCAAAAATTACTGAAAAAGTCAATCAAAAATTTAAACCGGTCTACTATTTTTGATAAAATTGACGGAAATGTACAAGAAAATTTCACCGAATATACACTTTTATCTGATATAATGCTATAATATAAATATAGTATGGCTGCGGCTGTGCTTTATGCGTAATAATAATGAAAGCTGTATACACGGAGGTAAAAAATATGGCTCATATCCTGATCGTTGACGATGAAATGAATATTAGAAAGGTCGTACGCGAGTACGCTGAATTTGAAGGCTATGAGGTCACAGAAGCTGAAAACGGCATGGAAGCTGTAAATCTTTGCCATGATAATGATTATGACCTTATTATAATGGATGTTATGATGCCGCGCCTTGACGGTTATTCTGCCTGTAAGGAGATACACAAGACAAAGAATATACCTGTCATCATGCTTTCCGCAAGAGGTGAGGAGTACGACAAGCTCTTCGGATTTGAGATAGGCATTGACGATTATGTAGTAAAGCCATTTTCGCCAAAGGAGCTTATGGCAAGAGTAAAGGTAGTACTGAAACGCAATACCCGTCAGGAAGAAACTGTTGCACAGGATAAGTTCGCATTTGAAGGTCTTGAAGTGGATATAGCAGGAAGAGAAGTATATGTAAACGGCGAAAAGGCTTCCATGACTCCAAAGGAATACGATCTTCTCTTTTATCTTGTTAAAAATAAGAATATCGCTCTTTCGAGAGACAAGCTCCTTGAAGAAGTATGGGGCTATGACTTCTTTGGCGATGACAGAACAGTTGATACACATATAAAAATGCTCAGAAACAGTCTTGGTGAGTATCGTAAATTCATCGTTACACTGAGAGGAATGGGATACAAGTTTGAAGCAGATTAAGTTTTTTAAACACGCAGGCTCGCGCATACCTTTAAAATTTAAGGTATGGCTGTATTTTGTGCTGTTTACTATCGTGGTATTCACACTTCTGTGGCTGTTCCAGATATTGTTCCTTGAGGATTTCTATGAAAGAATGAGGATAAGCACGGCTTCAAAGTGCATGGAGTCCATTGCTGAGTCCTATAACAGCGGAAATGAAGAGGAATTCTACAGGAAGATAAATACCATGTCGGTAGATAATGACTTCTGTGTTGAAGTACTTGACAAATATGGCAATCAGGCTAAAAAAAATCATGTTATCGGTGACTGCATAATCCATGAGAGATTTACAAATCTGCGTGAATTTAAAGATAAAATAGACGAATCTAACAGCGGTATAATAAAGCTGAGACTGAAAAATCCGAGAAGCGGATACGATATGCTGCTGTATGGCTGTACTATCGGAATAAAAGAATGTGACGGCTATCTTCTCATAAATGCTGTGCTTGAGCCTGTAGGAGCAGCTATCAGCATAATAAAAGGTCAGCTAATGCTGATTACAGTTATACTGATCGTTTTTGCGTTTGTGATATCCCTGTATCTTTCAAAAAGGATAGCTGATCCGATAGACAGGATAACTACTTCCGCAGAACAGCTTGCAAAGGGCGATTTCAACACGAAATTCGACGGAAGAGGATATCTCGAAGCAAAAAAGCTTGCTGATACGCTTACATATGCGGAAAAGGAGCTTTCAAAGGTAGATACCATGCAGAGAGACCTTATCGCAAACGTTTCTCACGATCTTAGGACTCCTCTTACCATGCTGAAGGCGTATGCGGAGATGATACGCGATCTTTCGGGCGATAATCCCGTAAAGAGAAATGAACATCTTGAAATAATCATAAGTGAGACCGATCGTCTTGCGCTCCTTGTAAATGATATGCTCGACCTTTCAAAGCTTGAAAGCGGAAAGCAGAAGCTTTCGCCTTCCGAATTCGGCATCAGGGGCAAGCTCAACGAGATAATTGACCGTTTTGAAGGACTTTCCGAGAAAAACGGCTACCAGATACATTTTACTCCCGATGAGGAGAAAACGGTGTGCTGTGATCCTGTAAAGATAGAGCAGGTAATATACAACCTTATAAACAATGCTATAAACTACACGGGCAAGGATAAACAGGTCTTTGTAAGACAGATAAATCAGCCTGACGGCGTTGTGGTAGAAGTAGAGGATACAGGCGACGGTATCGAAGAGGACAAGATAAAGCTTATTTTTGATAAGTACTATCGCTCTGAAAATCATAAGCGCGAGGTCGTTGGTACGGGACTGGGATTATCTATCGTTAAAGCAGTTCTGAAAATGCACAACTATGATTACGGTGTGCGCAGTACACTTGGCAAGGGCTCTACATTCTGGTTCAAGATAAGTGATATAAAATAAGTAAGGTCTGAACGAAAATGTATGAAAGTACCTGACGGTGTGAACTCGGTATCCGTTCTTGCAGGAATATTTCAGTTCTTATGACCTCTGAAAGCGGTATTTAAAAACTAAAAAGCACTGTTTACAGGCGATAATTCGTTGTATGTTTTTTACGGCAAGTATAGTAAGGACAAGCGGAAAAATCAGAATTTGTGCATTTTTAACACAAAATCGAATGATGCGTTGATAATTTTGTGTGCTGCTCATTTGGTTTTTTCACAGAAAATACATAATCCTATGCTATAATATACTTGCTGAGGGAGAAATCCCGAAGCTGATTTTCATGGTAGTTTAATGTTTACCCCAACATTAAATTATTAAATCCCCAATAATCCCTATATCATGGCAGATGAGCTTCCTATTACGGAAGCTCGTTTGTTTTATATATGTTTTTCAATATAAATTGTCATTTGCTATTGACAAAAGTCGGACAATGGTGTATAATATACTAGTAACCTTATCAAGAGCGACGGAGGTAACAGGACCTGTGAAGTCGCAGCAACCCGAACGTAATGAGTCGAAGGTGCTAATTCCTGCGGTTTTTCCGAAAGATGAGGACATTAGTGTAACTATGACTTCTCTTTTCGGATAGAGAAGTTTTTTTATTTTTCAGGAGGTTTTATCAATGAGTAAATGCTTTTTTACTTCGGAATCAGTAACAGAAGGACATCCCGATAAGATCTGTGACCAGATCTCGGACGCAGTGCTTGACGCTATACTTGAACAGGACAAGACGGGACGTGTTGCCTGCGAGACTTGTGTTACAACAGGTATGATCCTTTGTATGGGCGAGATCACAACATCTGCTGATGTTGACATTCCTAAGATCGCTCGTCAGGTTGTGTGTGATATCGGCTACGACAGAGCTAAGTACGGCTTTGACGGACACACCTGCGCAGTTCTTACATCTATTGATGAACAGTCACCTGATATCGCTATGGGTGTTAATGAAGCTTTTGAATACAGAGAAGAAAACAATGAGTCCGACGGACTTTCAAACGGTGCGGGAGATCAGGGTATCATGTTCGGTTACGCTTGTAACGAGACTCCCGAGCTCATGCCGCTCCCGATCTCACTTGCTCACAAGCTTTCACTGAAGCTTACTGAGGTACGTAAGAATGGTACACTTCGTTATCTTCGCCCGGACGGAAAGTCACAGGTAACTGTTGAGTATGATAACGGCAAGCCTGTAAGAGTTGATGCAGTTGTTGTATCATCTCAGCACTCAGCTGATGTTTCACTCAAGCAGCTCCGCAAGGATATCGAGGAGTACGTTATCAAGGCAGTTATCCCTGCTGAGCTTATGGACAAGGATACAAAGCTCTTCATCAATCCTACAGGACGTTTCGTAGTAGGCGGTCCTCAGGGCGACAGCGGTCTTACAGGCCGTAAGATCATCGTTGATACATATGGCGGATATTCACGTCACGGCGGCGGAGCATTCAGCGGTAAGGATCCGACAAAGGTCGACAGAAGTGCTGCTTATGCTTCAAGATATATCGCAAAGAATATCGTTGCAGCAGGTCTTGCTGACAAGTGCGAGGTACAGCTCTCATACGCTATCGGTGTTGCTACACCTATCTCTATCCTTGTTGATACATTCGGCACAGGCAAGGTAGATGAGGAAAAGCTTTCAGAGGCAGTTTCAAAGGTATTCGATCTTCGTCCTACAGCTATAATCAAGATGCTCGACCTCAGAAAGCCACAGTACAGACAGCTTGCTGCTTATGGTCATATGGGACGTGAGGATCTGGGCGTAGCTTGGGAAAAGACTGACAGAGTTGACGCACTCAAGGCTGCTCTTTCATAAGGAGTGATGATATGGCAGAGCTTGAAAATTATGCTGAACTTAAATTTACAAATGCAGTTCTGATCGATATTTTCAGCAGATATGCCAGCAATTCCGAAATGGCTGAGTTTGTAGCTTTGGACGGTTCGATCGACATGAAGTTCAAAATGATAAACGGTGTCATGGAAACGCCTAAATGCTGCGAGCAGGTGCTGAGCCTTATGTATGCACTTTTTGAATGTAATCCTCAGTCGACTATCGGCAGGATATACTGCGATCATCAGGTGGATATACTTCGTGAGACTGTTTACAGGCTTTCAAAGGTACTTGATGCATTCAGCGATATAAAGCTTATAATACATTCGACAACACCCGATAAGAACGATCCCGAGAAGAATATCTCGACTCATACCGAGTTTACGCTTAAAAAGTCAACAACTTCGGAGACAAAAGTTATAGAATAAGAAAAGCTCCCATATGGGAGCTTTTCTTATTTACAGCTATAACCTGTCAGCGTTGATGATGAAAAATTCGGGATAAGTCCGCTTTCTCTGAATGAAAAAGCACTGTCAGCACCTATGATTATGTGGTCAGCCAGAACTGAACCGAGCCGCAAAAGTGTATTTGAAACATTTTTCGTAAAGAGTATATCGCTGTCAGAGGGGCGTGATACGCCTTGAGGGTGATTATGCGCCATAAAGAATATCGTGCAGCTGCTTTTTACTGCGAAATCCGCTATATCACGGTAAGAAGCGTAGGTCTGGGACGGTGAACCGAATGCCAGAACTTTCGTATTTACAACGCGAAAACGCTTGTTTACCGCAGTGATTATGAGCTGTTCGCCGACAGCACCGATGAAATGGCTTGTAAAGAAACTTTTTGCCGAGTCTGAACTGTTCAGAGTGGTTATTTTGAAGCGTTCAAGGTAGAGAGTACGGCTGAGACAGGGGATAAGCTTAATAAGCACGGAAGCCTGTTCGCTCACTTTTTTATCTTTCATCAGAAGCTCGGTATCAGCATCGGCAAGGGCATTTATGCTGCCGTATTCGCTGAGGAGCTCCTTTGCAAGCTGTGCAGTATCACCTGTACAGGAGAACGAAAGCAGCAGCTCCAGCTTTTCTTCCTCGGTGAGAGCATCGAAGCCTTTATCGTTATATTTGTTCCTCAGAAGCTCCCTGCGGAGCTTTTTCTCTTTATCAGCCATATTATCTGAATGAAAATGCGCCGTTTGAACGCATTGAGAAGCAGTTTTCGTTACCGTATATTATGCAGTCTCTGAACGATATGCCAATTGCAGAAAGTATCTCAGCGAAAATACGTGTAACTATGAAGTCGCTGTCGTTTGGGAGTGCAAGATCGTTTCCGTGATTGAGACCGATACAGACACTGAAAGCACCGCTTTTCAGTATCATAGCCGCAAGCTCCTTCTGGGAGATGCTGCCTTTAGTGATATCATCAACAGGCAGAGTTATACTGCGCAGGAGCTCGGACTGAGAACTCAGGCAGAGAATATTGCATATCTTAGCCTGTGAGCTGCTGAACTGCTCGGAAATGCAGTCGCTAAGCTGCTTTACGGTGTTGAGAGTTTCGCTGCTGTGGGAGCGTTTCAGGTAACTTGTACTGAAATCATACATCAGCTTCATAAACAGCGCGCCGCTGCTGCCCATGCCGTCAATCTCGCACAGCTTGTCCTTATCGGCGGAGAGAGCCTTTCCGAGCGAGCCGAACTCGTCTGTGAGTGCATGAGCGATATTATTGGTATTCACCACAGGACGGGCGTAAAACAGCAGAAGCTCAAGGAGCTCGTGTTCATATAACGCATCAAAGCCCGAAGCAAGAAAACGTTTTCTCATGCGGCTTCTGTGACCTGCGTGAGGATTTTTGCTGTCCATATGCCCCCTCCTTTGCTATTTTCTCTTGTTTTTATTGATGTTCTTTATGTTAGTCCTGCCAAGTATATAATCTACGGAAACTCCGTAAAAATCCGCAAGTATGAGCAGGTGCTCAACAGGGATAGTGCGATACCCACGTTCATAGCGTGAATACATCGTCTGGCTCGTGTGGAGCAGTTCGGCAATTTGTGTCTGGTTCATGTCGTTATCTTCACGCAGGTCTTTCAGTCTTTGAAAGTACACGGGTATCACTCCTCATCGCCGAGAAGAACTTCGAGCCTTTCCAGCAGCCTGCCCTGATCGGTGGAACTGAGTTTTCGGAAGCCGTTTACAAGAGTGGTCTCTTTTGCAGTCAGAGCTGACTTTGTAAGACCGCGCTTATCATCGGAGAGCCCTGCGATATAATCCAGCGATACGCCGTAGAGCTTTGCTATATTTATTGCAATGTGAAGCGGTATCTCGCTTTCGCCGCATTCATAGCGTCTGTACTGCGTAAGGTGCAGAAAAAGCTTTTCGGCGGCTTCTTTCTGTGTTATATCAGCGTCCTCGCGCAGGTCACGTACTCTCCCGTAATTCATTTTATCAACTCCCAAATCTGTGTTATGAACATTTTATCATATAGCACAATTTTGTGTTGAATATCTTGAAAGTATGTGTTATTGTACAAAAGATAAAGCACAAATATGTGCTTTGAAATGACACAGGAAAGGTTTTTGCACCAGAAATTACAATGAAACTTTTCTCCACTCCGATATTTTTATATGTAGAATAGTTGTTAAAAAGCAACAAAAAATAGTAAAGATAATTCAAAAATGCATATGTAATATGTTGACTTATGAAATTTTCGGTGATATAATTAAAATAGAGAAATTGTACATATTTTGTACGGAATTGGAGGAGTTTTATGAAAGCAAAAAAACTGCTCAGCGGTCTTACCTCTCTCGCTCTGTCACTTTCTGCATTCGCAGGACTTGGTGTTACAGACTCTTTCAGACCGACAGGAGCAAAGGCAGCTTCGAGCTGGAAGTTTGATTTTGGCGGCAGCGGCGCGGCAGGCGGTTATACGGGAGTTTCCGCTACCGACGGCTATAATGCAGGCAGGGGCTACGGCTTCGCCCAGACAGGCAATGTGTCCAACGTTTCCGCAGGAGGCAGCGGAGTTCTTGCAGACGCGGTAAAATTCAATAACTACGGCGCAGGAAATACATTCAATGTTGACCTTCCAAAGGGCTTGTACGAAGTAAAGGTGATCATAGGCAATGCACCTCGCACTACGATCAAGCTTGAGGGCATGGTCCAGATGATGAACCTGACAGGCAGGGGAGCTACCGAGACAGTGAAGCTGCCTGTAACCGACGGACAGCTCAATATACAGGCTGTTGAAGGTATGAGCGGCAGAGAGCAGTCCATTTCGGCGGTCGAGATAACTCAGATAAACACCACGGGCGAAATGCCGCCTATGGTATGGATATGCGGCGACTCTACAGTTGCTAATTACTATAACTGCGCAGACACCTCACAGCACGGCTGGGGACAGTTCTTCAACGGAAAGACCTTCGGCAGCAATTACGAAGTTCGCAATATGGCTACCAGCGGACAGTACGCAAAGGGATTTGTTGACGCAGGACAGTTCGCTCCTATAGAGACCTACGGCAAGGCAGGAGATTACTACATAATCTCCATTGGTATCAATGATTCCAACTACTCCAACGAGACGGAGTACTACAATACAGTTACCGATATGACCAAGCGCGCAAAGGCTAAGGGCATGGAGGTAATTCTTGTAAAGCAGCAGGGCAGACGCGGCGACTTACAGCGCAGTCCGAGACTTACAGGACGCTGGTACGGCGGTTCTCTTGACAAGATAGGCAGCGAGCAAAACGTCAGAGTAGTTGACCTGTTCACAAAATGGCAGAACTTCGGACTTTCCGTAGGCTATGACGGTATGGCTTCATACTACGCTATACAGGCAAACGGCTCAAACGATGACCTCCACCAGAGCAAAATGGGTGCTCAGAAGATAGCTGAGATAATGGCTGAGGAGCTGTCTGCTCCTGCAAGAGAGCCTATCCACCCTAATGCTGATGTGAGCTATATGTTCAAGAACGTCAACAGCGGACTTTATATGGAAGTGGCTGACGGCAGCACAGCAAGCGGCGCAAATGTCCAGCAGTGGGGCGCAAGCTCGTCACAGCCACATAATACATGGAAGTGCGTACAGGCTACAGGCGATTATTTCTACATAAAGCCAAGCAATGCCGACCTTTATCTCTATGTTGACAACGGAAGCCGCGATAACGGCGCAAATATGGTAGTTGCTGAAAAGAACGGCTACAGCGACCAGTTCTTCAAGTTCCAGGACAACGGCGACGGCACAGTTACTATCCTCACAAGAGCTTCAAGAGACGCTTCTGCTGTTGAGGTAGGAAGTGCAGCTACAAATAACGGTGCTAATATCCAGCAGTGGGAAGTAAACGGACACAACTGCCAGAAGTGGGAGATGATTGAGGTCGCTGATGTTGCGGTCACAACTACAACTACTACATCAACTACTACCACAGCTACTGTGACTACGACTACCGAGGAAGTCAAGCCTGCCACAACATCTTTCAACTTCGCAAATATCCCCGACTTCTTCATAGAGTACGGTGATGCCAACTGTGACGGCACAGTGGATATGTCGGATATAGTTCTTATAATGCAGGCTCTTGCAAACCCTAACAAGTACGATATAGGCGGTTCTGACAGCCATGCTATCACCAACTTCGGACGTCTGAATGCAGACGTTACAGGCAATGGCGACGGTATGACAGTCAACGATGCTATGTTCATACAAAGATGTCTGCTTGGACTTGATACACTTCCCGAACCTATCAATGTAGTAGTTGCTACCACCACAGCAGCACCGACTACTACAACGACAACAGCCGTTGCGACAACGACTACAACAGCTCCTGTTCCCGTGAAGTATTTCGCAGTAGATCAGGTGTGGACAAACGGCGTGACCGAGACTGTCAACAGCGGTTACACAAGATCGGACGGTTACGTAAATCTTGACAATACAATCGACAGCAATATCACATTCACAGTTAATGTTCCTCAGGACGGAAACTACATGACACATATCCGCTTCGCCAACGGTTCAACAAGCGACCGTAAGATGAAGCTGTTTGTCAATAATAATATGGACAGCTGCTGGATGCAGTCATTCCCGGGCACAGGGTCATGGACTGACTGGAACGAGTTCGGAATAGTTCTTCCTCTCAAGGCAGGAAAGAACACTATCCTTTTCCAGTCTGCAATGTCAGAGGGCGGACCTAACCTTGACTACATAGAGCTTATCCTTACAGATGAGCCATATGCCGAGGTATATGATCCCTCACAGGAGCAGCAGAACACAGGCAGCGGTCAGCACACACTCTATATCGCAGGTGACTCAACTGTACAGAGCTACCGTGAGTCATATGCTCCGCAGCAGGGCTGGGGCTACTATATGCAGAGCTACTTCAACAGCGATATCACTGTTGCAAACCACTCCATAGCAGGAAGAAGCTCCAAGAAGTTCTATGACGAGGGCAGATGGCAGACTATTGCCGACAGCCTCAAGACAGGCGATTTCGTAATGATACAGTTTGCTATTAATGATGCAGGTGCATCAAATGCTGACAGATATGCACCTACCTGCGGAAATGTTGATAATCCGTCATCGGGCTCATACGAGTGGTATATGACTCAGTTCATCAAGTCCGCAAAGGACAAGGGAGCAACTCCGATACTTGTAACTACTACTATCGGCATGAAGGCTTACTCAAACGGCAGATTTGTCAACAGCTACACCAATTACAATGAGGCTTGCTACAATCTTGCAAAGAAGTACAGCATACCATGCATCGACCTCAATACTCTCATGGTGAACCATTACAACTCAGTTGGCTATGATACAGCCAAGAGCTATCACCTTATGGGAGCAGTTTCAGGTTCTACAGACGGTACTCACTTCTGCGAAAAGGGCGCAAATATAGTTGCAGGACTTGTCGCAGGAGAGATAAGAAAGCAGAATATAAGCGGACTGGCTTCTTACCTGAAGTAAAGATATAATTCGCTTTGACCACGATACCCATATAGCAGTTTTGTACCTTGTATTGAGGGAAACCCTTTTGAAAAAGGTTTCCTTTGACAGAGGCGGTCCCCTCTGTCACTGCGTGACATCTCCCCACACTGTGGGGAGTCACCCTCAAACTCCCTTCCTAAAACTTCTGGTTTTATTTTTTCTCAGATAGGGCACACCCCGTATTACTTGCGGGGCTTTTTTATTATGAGTGTTCCCTATCTGAGAAAAAATCAGCTAAAAAGTCTTTGGAAAGGGGTTCGGGGAAGAACCTTTCCTCAGAAAGGTTCTTCCCCGATAAAAAGTATAAAATTCTATATAAGTACCACGGTTAAAGCGGAGCCTGTTTTTTACTGCTGTTTATTGACAAAAGTTTGCATTTGAGATATAATTTAGTGAGATTACATTCAAAAGGAGACATACTAATGACAGAAGCACTTAACAAAATAAGGCAGCCGCTGAAAATATCCAATAAGCCGTTGACTGTATTGATGTCATTTCTGGTTCTGGTATTCGGAACAGGATTGGGAATATTTGCAAAATGGCTGGATAATCTTGAAATAGACAGCGATATATGGTGGCATAGGATAATTGAAAAGCTTGACCTCGGGATTTTATTTTCGGAAATGGCAATATGGCTGCTCATCGCTCTGGCGATAGCTGTATTCAGCTTTAATCCGATAAAAGCCGCAATAAACGTTTTTCTTTTCTTTGTGGGAATGTGTATTTCTTATCATCTGTATACTATCATCTTTGCTGGCTTTGACCCGTCGGACTATATGATGAAATGGTATTTGCTTACAGCTGTTTCACCTGTTCTGGGAGCTGTATGCTGGTACGCAAAAAGCGGAAAGGTCGTATCAATAGTCATATGTGCACTGATAATTTATGTAATGGCAGTATACTGCTTTAGCATTGGAAGATTTTATTTTACGTTCAGAAGCTGGGTAAATACTGTTATATTTGCAGCAGCCGTTGCAGTACTTTATCGTACTCCGAAACAGATCAGCATAGCGCTTGTATCGGGAATTGCACTGGCTTTCATAAACCCACTTAGCAGATATCTGTGTATATAAATTAAGGGCGGATAAAATCCGCCCTTAATTAATTTTCGATCATTCAATAGTAACTTTCTTCATTACCTGTGGAGTTGTTGGCTTGTCATTGTAGTCTGTAGCGCACTCAGCTATCTCGTCAACCACTTCCATGCCCTCGATTACCTTGCCGAATGCAGCGTAGTTGCCGTCAAGGTGAGGAGCGTCCTCGTGCATGATGAAGAACTGTGAGCCTGCTGAGTTAGGCATCATTGAACGAGCCATTGAGAGTACACCTCTTGTGTGCTTGAGGTCGTTCTTAACGCCGTTTGCAGCAAATTCGCCCTTGATCTGCCAGCCGGGACCGCCTGTGCCTGTACCGTTAGGACAGCCGCCCTGTATCATAAATCCCGGGATAACTCTGTGGAATGTGAGACCGTCATAAAAGCCCTGTTTTACAAGCTTTTCAAAGTTTTCACATGAGATAGGAGCGATATCGGGATAAAGCTCTATCTTGATCTTCTTGCCGTTTTCCATTTCGATAACTACCATTGTTATTTCCTCCGTAAAAAATTATCAGTCCATTTCGATAACGATCTTCTCAGCAGGCTTGATATAGGTCGTAACATTTTCAGGTTCAGGTCTGCCCTGATTATACTCATCGAGTATAGAAAGGGTAGTAGTTGGTACGTTGGCTTCTTCTGGGCTTGTTACAGGGATAGTTTCGACAACTTCGCCGAAAAGATTTGTAACAGTAACATATTCCCTTGTTTCTTGCTCTTCCGCGGGCAGTGCAGTGCCTGACTGGTTATCGGGAGATAACTGGCTCTGAGCAGGAGTTATCACATTATCCTCTGTGATAAGATGCGGTTCTTCCCTTGTAGTAGTATTTTTTGCACGGTTCTCTTTGTTAGTCTTGATTATGTCCTCTGTACATGATTTGCCTGCGAGCACAACGAGACCTGCTGCAATAAAAGCCAGAAATAAAGAGATTATCCTGTTTCTTTCCACATTTTCCTCCGTCCCTCAGCCTTAGCTGAAAAAAGATTATATAATATTATAAACCAATATTGGCGTATTGTCAAGAGTTTCATGCCGTCATAGTATGAAACACGGAGTGAGTTTTTAATAGTTTATTCACAAAAAAGGCGGACGCTTGGAATCGTCCGCCAGAGGTGCTATTCGAGAAGTCCCTTGATGCCTTTTTCCGCAAAGGCTTCTTTGTAGTAAACGAGCTCTTCCTGTATGATATCGTCAATTACCCTCATGCCGAGAAGCTCCACAGGAGCTTTATCATCGGTGAGTATGTGTTTTCCTGCGCTGTAGCGCACAAGAGAAGCTTTTACCATAGTCATGAGCCTGCTGAGGTCATCGTTTTTCAGCGAGTCGATATTTTCTGCGAAGATATCGGTCATGCTGCCATTATCGGAAGCAAAAAGCTCGCGGTTTGTAGAGCCTTCAACGTCAACAGTGTATACATTCCCGAATACGGAAGCGATAGTGTCCGAAAGCCAGCCGTTTATGCCGTCGGAGCTCTCCGAGCGCATATTCATATTTACGACCATTACGCCGTTTTCATTGAGGTGCTCCTTTACGAGCGTGAAGAACTCCCTTGACGACATCTGAAAGGGGATAGTTATATCCTGATAAGCGTCCACCATGATGATATCGTACTTCTTGTCACAGCCCCCGAGAAAGGCTCTGCCGTCATAGGTAGTGACCCTGATATTGTCGGGCAGCTCGAAGTAGCTGTGAGCCAGATCGGTTATTTTGTCGTCTATTTCCACGCCCTCGGCGGTGATATTGCTGAAATAGGTGGAGCACTGCTTTGCGTAAGTGCCCGTGCCCATGCCGAGGATAAGTATATCCGCGTCATCGGGAGAAGCTGTCATAAGGGGAGCAGCCATAGCGTAATCGTAGTACATACCTGTCAGCTCGCCTGATTTCATGTATACGGACTGAACTCCGAAAAGCACATTTGTGGAAAGCTCGGTGCGCTCGGGGTAGTCCTTTACCTGTAGGTAGTTGTAGACGGATTCACCCTCATAGGCAAGGTCCTTTTCCCAGAATGCAAAGCCCATTATAGGCGAAGTGAAGCAGCAGACGATGAAAAGCGCAGCCGCAATGCCTGTTTTAACAGCTCCGCGTTTCGAGCTTATGAAGTAGATCAGTCCTATGATGAGCATTATGCCTGCGAAGATAAGGAAAGTAACGGCAGTTCCAACCGCAGGTATGGATATGAACGTGGGAACGAAAGTACCGATGATAGAGCCGATAGTGTTTGCAGCACCGAGAGTACCCACAGTCTTTCCGCTGTCGTCCAGTGAGTCAACGGTGTATTTTACCAGTGAGGGAGTTACCGTACCAAGCAGGAACAGTGGATAGACGAATACCACCATACAGGTCAGAAAAGCCGCCCATATGAGGAAGTTAGTGTTTATCGTGATAACAAGGAGTCCTGCAATGCCTGCGATAGCAAGCTTGCCTATGAACGGTACAGCAGCTATCCATATTGAAGCGATAAGTATGCGTCCGTAGAGCTTATCGGGATCGGGGTTCTTGTCGGCACTTCTGCCGCCGTAGATATTTCCGAGAGCCATGGCTATCATTATCGTACCGATTATGATAGTCCAGACTATCTGCGATGAACTGAAATAGGGTGCAAGAAGTCTGCTTGCGCCCAGCTCTACAGCCATAACGGACATACCTGCAAAGAATTCCGTGATGTATAAGTACCATTTGTTTCTGAGTATTTTGGGAAGCGGCTTTTTTTCAGCCGATGTGCTGACCGATCTGTTTTTCATAAAATTCTCCTGTATTACATTCAAAATTACTGCGTTTATTAGTATAACACATTTTCGCTGATAAATCAATGTTTTGAGTGTATTGATTTTATCAAGTCATAATACAGCTGAGCAATACATATGCTTTAGCAGGAGGAGATAATATGAATAACGGTAATCTCGATATGGAAAAATACAAGCAGGAGATGATGAAGCTCTATAGCAGAAGCACTTCTCCAAACGATACGGCAGAGGAGCTTACGAAAGCTGCTCCCGAATACGATACACAGCCTGAGGAGATAAACGAGGTAGATGAAGATGCTCCAGATGATACAGCTTATGCCGAGCATATTGACGAGGATTTAAACGGTGCAGAGGAGGACTATAACAGCCGTTTCCCCGAGCCCGATCTTTCGGAGCTTGATACCGATCTCGGTACAGATACAAACAATGACAGTGAGCCCCCAGAATATGATGCGGAGGAACTTCTCGGTACTGAAAAAGGCTATATACAGGTAAATGTTCGTACAGGCGACGATACATCGGCAGTCGCAGGAGCTATGGTAGCGGTTACTGCGGTAGTTGACGGCAAAAGGCTCGTTCTTGCATCGGGAGTGACTGACGAAAGCGGTACTGCTCCGAAATTTACTCTGCCTGTACCCGACCTTGTACATTCGCAGGAGCCTTCCCCAGATGAAAGACCGTATAATCTCTTTGATGTCACCGTGACGGCGGATGGCTTTTTCAGAGCGAGGAGCGTTGATGTACCTGTATTTTCGGGCATAACCTCTGTCCAGAACTTCAATTTGATACCTGTTCCGCTTATGATGAACAGCTCCGACGAGACTATGACTTATTACAATGCAGAGCCAAATTTCGGCAGCGGAAAGGAGTGAGCGATGCTTACAGGCACTCCGTTCATACCTGAGACTATCACTGTACATTTAGGAACTCCCGATTCAAATGCTCCCGATGTAACGGTGGGATTTGCTTCATATATCAAGAATGTTGCGTCCAGCGAGATATATCCCACATGGCCAGAGAACGCTCTCAGAGCCAATATATACGCAATAGTGTCCTTCGCGCTGAACCGAATATATACCGAGTGGTACCGTTCGAGAGGTTACGATTTCGACATAACAGCCACGACTCAGTTTGATCAGAAATTCATAAACGGCAGGGAGTATTTCGAGAATATCAGCCACCTTGTAGATGAGCTTTTCAACGATTATGTCAGGCGGCAGGGGAGCGTTGAGCCGCTGTTTACGGCGTTCTGCAACGGTACAACGACTACCTGTGAGGGACTTTCGCAGTGGGGGACGGTGACGCTTGCCAACCGCGGCTATACGCCATATGAGATACTGCAATACTATTACGGCGAGAATATCGACATAGTGAGAAATGCTCCCGTACAGACAGCAATGCCGTCCTATCCCGATACGGAGCTGAAAAACGGTTCATTCGGGAATGATGTGAAGTTCATACAGGTGTGGCTCAACCGTATATCGAGGAATTTCCCTGCGATACCGAAGATACCTGCTGCTGACGGAATATTCGATACAGCGACCGAGAACGCTGTCAGGAAGTTTCAGCAGATATTCGGTCTTGAGGAAACAGGTACGGTAAATGCGGCAACGTGGTATAGGATAAGCTATATCTATACCAGCGTAAAGCATCTTGCGGAGCTTGATTCCGAGGGACTGAGATTTGACGAAATATCGCCGCAGTTCAAGGAAGAACTGAAGATAGGTATGCAGAGCATAGAGGTGAGTATGCTGCAATACTATCTTGCTGTAATTGGAGCGTATTACGAAGCTGTTATGCCTGTTGAGGTTACGGGCTATTTCGGTGAGCAGACGGAGCGATCGGTAAAGTCCTTTCAGAGAGTTTTCGGACTTCCGCAGACGGGAGTAGTTGACAGAGCTACAAGGAACGACCTTTTCAGAGCCTATCAGGGCATAGTTGAAAGCGTACCGCCGCAGTATACATACGTTGCGCTTTATCCGAATACTGTGCTCCGTGAGGGCGCAAGCGGTGAGTCAGTAAAGATAATACAGCAGTACCTCACATACATCAACAGGAGCTACCCGAATATCCCAGCGGTCAGCGACACAGGTTATTTCGGTCCCCTTACAAGGCAGTCCGTAACAGCTTTTCAGCGTCAGTTCGGCATAGAACCTTCGGGCATAGTGGGAGCTGTAACATGGGACAGCATAGCAGGAGTGTACTCCGACCTGCGTTACGGGTTCGATAAGCGTCCTTATCAGAACCCGGGATACACTATCAAATGATTAGAAAGTAGTTAGTAGTAAGTTGACAGTAGAATTGTAGGGGCTGCCTTTGGCAGTCCGATCCGTTAGCGTGTAGGGACGGCGGAACGCCGCCCGTGTACAAATGACAATAAAAACTCCCCTCACGGGGAGGGGAGAGATCATCTTTATTATTACTTCTGTATATCAAACTCTACGCGCAAACCGAGAGGAGTCTTAAACGGATGAACCAGTATTGCAGGATTTGACTTCAAATTATCGAAAAACTGTTCATTTGACTGATTAGATACCATATTAAGGAACTTTGTTATATCCTTGCCATATGTTTTATGGATGCATTCTGCCTGATCTTCTGTCCATGGCCATGGGTTCTCGGGACCGCAGTATGTTCTGTTGAGACAGAACCATGCACCTTCAACTGCAGAATATCCCCATACACGGAATTCCTTTTTTGTGTATTCTTCGTATCTGATCGTAGAAATACGAATAACGCTTCCCTTCTTGTACTTCTTGATAGTTGCACCGTCAGGTGTTTTTCTTGCCTTCAAGTCTTTCAGCAGTTTGAAGTCGTATGCTGTAACATTGTAGTTTTTTCCGTCAGGAGCAAAACGGAAACAGCAATTGAAATACTTGAGTGCGTTTGCTGCATCAGCTTCCATAACGTTAACGAGTGAAGAGCCGGACTCAGGTGTGTTTACAGTTGATGGGATAGTTACGAATGCTGTGAGTGATGCAGCTGCGAGAGTGGTACAGAGTGCCTTTTTTAATGTTTTTTTCATGTTTTTTTCTTCCTTTCAATATAGAACAATTTTTTATACGGTGTTTCCCGTATTTATCTTACAGTTGTTATTCTACACACTTTTGAGCGTATCAACAACGAAATAAGAGTGAAAGGAGAAAAAATAAGAGTGAACGAAATATAGCCAAAAAACTACTTATTATAATACAAAAGGAGCTGATATTATGCCCTATACAGAAGAACAGAAAAAGGAACATATCCGCGAATTACAGGGCTATCTCTACGGCATATCACTTTTTGACAAGCGCATACCGCAGATACTTCCCGACGGCATATACGATAAAGAGACCGCAAAGGCTGTGGAAGCCTTTCAGCGTGTCTACGGGCTTCCTGTTACAGGCGAGACAGATACTGCTGCATGGAATAAAATAGTATCGGTCTACAGGGACTGCCTTGACGGCGAACCCGAACCGTACAGTGTATTTCCGTCAAGGATATACAGTGCAGCATTAGGCGACAGCGGAGAGCTGATATACATAATACAGGCTATGCTCTGGAAAGCTGCGGCGTGGTATGATAATATGCCGAAGGTAAGCGTGAGCGGTGAATATGATGTTGAGACGGAAAAGGCTGTAAAAAGCTTTCAGAAATGCTGCGGACTTACGGAAAGCGGCTGCGTGGACTGCATAACATGGAATATGCTTGTGCGGTTTCTGTCAAGCAAATAATTGTTTGTTTAACGACTTTGACCACCCTAAGAAGATATATTTTTTAAATAATGAACAAAAATATTTGTATTTCACACTGAAAGGGTAAAAACTGTTTGAAATGCACTTAAAGTGTTGACAATGTGTATTAAATGCTATATAACTTGATACATAAAGACGGCCGACTTTAAATATATTAAAAGGATATGGAATTAAATGAAAAACGTAATCAAAAAGATCACAGCAGCAGCTATGGCATTTACTATTCTCGGCGCAGGATCAGTTATAACAAATAATAGTTCATCTAAGGCTAATAAAACATTTACAGCAAAGGCTTATATGCCGCCTCAGTATTGCAATCATAACTGTGGAATTCACGGCGTTTATGGAACTATTACAATTGATGGTATGAAATATAAAGTTGGTTATTGCAATAACTGTGGTTCTCCAGGAATCATTAAGAAAGCTTGATTATAATATTAATAAAAGCTCTCCAATCATTTGGAGAGCTTTTTTATGCATTTTTTAGTCTGATATTTTTTGTGATATCTGTTCTTTAAAATTTGACTTTAAAACAGATATGTGATATAATAACTTAAATGTTGTCTGTCATCGGACAGGCGGAAATTTTACAAAGGATTGATACTATGGATTATAAAGCACTTGCAGACTATCTTTTCCCCGATGTCAAGGATACTCCCGAGGATATCGAGGCTCGTTTCCCTGAGAGACAGCTTCCCGAGGGAGCTAATGTTACACGTATAGGACCAAGTCCTACGGGATTTGTACACCTCGGAAACCTTTACAACGCTATCATCGGTGAGCGTATCTCTCACCAGTCAAACGGCGTGTTCTTCCTTAGAATAGAAGATACCGACAACAAGCGTGAAGTTGAAGGAGCTGTTGAGACAGTTATCAACGCTATGGACTATTTCGGTGTTCACTTCGATGAGGGTGCTACAGCAGAGGGCGACAACGGAAAATACGGTCCTTACCGTCAGAGACAGCGTAAGGATATATACCACGTATTTGCAAAGCTCCTCACCGAAAGAGGACTTGCTTATCCGTGCTTCATGACTGCCGAGGAGATAGAGGCTGTCCGCGAGCAGCAGACTGCAAACAAGGAAAATCCCGGAGTTTACGGTAAGTATGCAAAGTGCCGTGATCTTAGTCTTGATGAGATAAAGGCTAATATAGAAGCAGGCAAGGAGTGGGTGCTTCGTTTCAGAGGTCAGGAGACAGGTGAAACTATCGCTGTTGAGGACGCTATCCGCGGAAAGCTTGAAATGCCGAGAAACAATATGGATTTCGTACTCCTCAAGAGTGACGGTATCCCCACATACCACTTCGCTCATGTTATCGACGATCATTTCATGCGTTCAACTCATGTAGTACGAGGCGAGGAGTGGATATCATCACTTCCTATGCACGTTGAGCTTTTCAACACACTCGGCTGGAAGCAGCCTAAGTACTGTCACACTGCAACTCTTATGAAGATAGATGAGGAAACAGGCGGCAAGCGTAAGCTTTCAAAACGTAAGGATCCCGAGCTTGCACTTTCATACTATCAGCAGGAGGGTATCAGCAAGGACGCTATATGGGAGTTCCTGCTCACTCTGCTCAACTCCAACTATGAGGAATGGCGTATTGCAAATCCTGAGACAGATTATCACGAATTCCCGTATACTTTGGAGAAGATGTCCGTATCAGGCGCACTTGTTGACCTTGACAAGCTCCGTGATATTTCCAAGAACGTCATCTGCCGTATGCCTGCACAGCAGGTCTATGACGGCTGGCTTGAATGGTGCAGCGAGTACGACAAGGACTTCGCAGACCTTATCAATAAATACCCCGAGAGAACTCTTGCTGCTCTCAATGTAGGCAGAGGCGGTGCAAAGCCGAGACGTGATATCGAAACATGGAAGCAGGCTTGCGACTTCATGAGCTTCTACTATGACGAGACATTCAAGGTAACTGATGCTATGCCTGAGGAGTGCGATGAAGCAACAGTGAAGGAGTTCTTCGGCAAGTACCTTGCTTCTTATGACCATAGCGATGACAGTGCTGCATGGTTCGACAAGGTAAAGGCTATAACCGAGGAAATGGGCTTTGCAGTAAAGCCTAAGGACTACAAGAAAAATCCCGACCAGTTCAAGGGCAGTATCGTCCATATCACAAATATGCTCCGTATAGCTCTAACAGGACACGCAAATGCTCCGGATATCTGGGAAGTGAGCCATGTTCTGGGCGAGGAGATAACACGCAAGCGTCTTCAGGCATTCGCTTGATGAGCTATTTGCCTTTAGCCATTAGTTTGTAGGGGCGCATTCCGTGCGCCCGTGCTTTACAAATGCAATTAACATGAACGTGCTGTAGGGGCTGCCTTTGGCAGTCCGCGCCTAACGTAAGCATTATAAATGACACATTGTAGGGGAGGGCGCCCTCGCCCTCCCGCATGGATCACATATTAATTTTGACGGAAGCCCGAGGGCGGGCTCCCATACAAAAAAAGATGAGGAAGTGCCTCTGCCCAGAATAGCGGAGGTTCCCTCATCTGTGATAGCATTTCTGCTTTCAATATTATTATATCAGATACATTTTTTCATGTAAATATGAAAAGAGGATAATAAAAATGTCAGACAATAAAGAAAAAAAGAATTTTGAGATACCCCGTCCTGTGTTCCCGAAAAGGGCAGTAGTCACAGGCGGTATGCCATACGGCAATAAAGAGCTCCACTTCGGTCACGTTGGCGGTATGCTGGTATTTGCGGATACCTATGCACGCTTCCTGAGAGACCGCATAGGCAAGGAGAACGTTATATTCGTCAGCGGTACTGACTGTTACGGTTCACCTATCGCAGAGGGCTGGCGTGTAAAGGTCAAGAACGGCGAGTTTGAGGGCTCTCTCGAGGACTTCGTTCAGAGGAACCACAACAAGCAGAAGGATACCCTTGCCGCTTACGGTATAGCTCCCAATCTCTTCGCAGCATCAGGTCTCGGACGCTCCAAGGAGATACACGCTTCCGTTACAGACCGCTTTATCAGCTCACTCCACAAAAAGGGACAGCTGAATCAGATAACAACCATGCAGTTCTTTGACGAGAAAGCAGGTGTGTTCCTCAACGGCAGACAGGTCATCGGTAAATGTCCTGTAGACGGCTGTACTTCCGAAAAGGGCTACGCAGACGAATGCGACATGGGACATCAGTATATGCCTGAGAACCTTATAAACCCTGTAAGTACTCTCACAGGCGAGACTCCTACCATGAAGCCTGTTACAAACTGGTATTTCAAGCTCCGCGATTACGAGCAGCTCATGAAAGACTGGGTAGAGGAGCTTAAAAAGCGTAAGGATATCCGTCCTGTTGTGTGGAAAACTATCGACGAGTTCTTAAAGAACCCTGTTATTTACATAAAGCGCGAATTTGAGGAAAAATACATGGGCATCAAGGCTTCCATGCCTGAGCACAACTACCTCGAAGAGCCTAAGAAGCCTTCATTCACTATCGAGTTCACAAAGCTTTCGGACTGTGATGAAGCCTGCCGCATACTCACTGAAAACGGTATACGCTACAGAACAGGTAAGACTCTCGTTCCTTTCCGCCTTACAGGCAATATCGAGTGGGGCGTTCCTGCACCTGTTATGGACGGCGTTGACGGACTTACTGTATGGGTATGGCCTGAGTCTCTTTGGGCTCCTATCTCGTTTACAGAGACATATCTGGAGTCTATCGGTCACGACAAGGAAGAATGGCGCGATTACTGGTGCAGCAAGGACTCTACTGTTTATCAGTTCATCGGACAGGATAATATTTACTTCTACGGTATCGCAGAGCCTGCAATGTGGATGGCACAGCAGGAGAGCGAGAACAAGACAGCTTCACCTGCTGACGGAGAGTTACAGCTTCCTGTTATCGTAGCAAATCATCATATCCTCTTCCTTGACAAGAAGGCTTCAAGCTCGGGTGCAGTAAAGCCGCCTATGGCTGACGACCTGCTCAACCACTATACTCCCGAGCAGCTCCGTATGCACTGGCTTGGACTTGGTCTTGGACAGCGTTCCGTAAGCTTCATGCCAAAGCCTTATAATCCCGATGCTAAGCCCGAGGACGCAGATCCTGTTGTAAAGGACGGACTCCTCCTTTCAAACGTATACAACCGTATGATACGTACTGCTTTCTATACAGCTCAGAAGGAGCTTGACGGCGTTATGCCGAATAATGCTCCTGAGGAGAAGTTCCTTGCAGATGCAAAGAAGGCTGTACTTGATTACGAGAGACATATGTCGAAATTCGCATTCCACCAGTGTACATACGTGCTTGACAGCTATATCAGAAACGGAAGCAAGTACATGGCAAAGGCACTTAACGGCGAATATCCCGACAAGGAAGCATTAAAGCAGGCGCTTGCGAACCTGTTCTATATGATACGTATTGCAGGCGTACTTCTTCACCCAATGGCGCCGTTCGGAACTGAGAAGCTCCGCGAGTATCTGGAAGTTGACGAGCGTATCTGGTCATGGGATACTATCCTCGAACCGCTGACATATTTCACAGGCAATGACCATAAGCTGAAATTCCTGCCTCCGAGAACGGACTTCTTCACCCGTCACGAGAGCCAGTTTGCCTCTGCCGAAGAATAATAGAATTGTAGGGACGACCATAGGTCGTCCCTAGTTTTTTGTGCTTAGCGTAGGGAACGCCTCCCAACAGGAGCTGTGCCCCTCTGTCCTTCGGACATCTCCCTATACTGTAGGGAGGCACACTCGGCGTTCCGCAAGTGAGTAGATAGTAGCAGCACATTTATTCATTTATAAATGAAAAAAATTGTTATTCGTGTATAAAACATTTGTTATAAACTCATGCATATAACTTCAAAAGTATATTGCGGTTAGTAAAATAGAAAATAAATATTACTGTGTGCAAAAAAGTCCTTGCCTTTTGCACAGAAGTATAGTATAATTATAATGCTAATGCAATTATGACATAAGGAGATCATGAGATGATTTATAATAACGTTCTGGAAGCTATGGGACATACTCCGATGATAAAGCTTAACCGAATGAACAAAAAGGGTAACGCAGATGTTCTCGTTAAGTTTGAGGGACTGAACGTAGGCGGCTCTATAAAAACACGTACAGCGTACAATATGATACGCCATGCCGAAAGAGAAGGCAAAATAAACGAAAATACCATAATCGTTGAGCCAACAAGCGGAAATCAGGGCATAGGTCTTGCTCTGGTGGGAGCTGTCAAGGGCTATAAAACAATTATAATAATGCCTGATTCCGTAAGTGAGGAGCGCAGAAAGCTCGTAGAACACTACGGTGCAGAGGTAATACTTATCCATGATGACGGCGATATCGGCAAGTGCATACAGGAGTGCCTTGATACAGCACTGAGAATGGCGGAAGAGGACGAAAATGTTTTCGTACCCCAGCAGTTTTCAAACGTTAACAATATCGGAGCACATAAATTCCACACAGCACTTGAAATACTTGAGCAGACAGCAGTAAAGATAGACGGCTTCTGCTCGGGAATTGGCACAGGCGGTACTATCACAGGTATCGGTGAAGCTCTTAAAGCTCAGTATCCCGACATGGTAATATGGGCAGTCGAGCCTGAAAACGCAGCTATCCTTGCAGGCGGAAACATCGGCACACACCTGCAAATGGGCATCGGTGACGGTATAATCCCCGATATACTTAATCAGAACATTTACGACGATATATATATAGTTACCGATGAGGAAGCTATACAGACCGCAAAGGATCTCGCTTCAAAAGAGGGAATAATGTGCGGTATATCAAGCGGTACCAACGTTGCGGCAGCTCTGAAGCTTGCCGAGAAGCTGGGTGAGGGAAAGACTGTTGTAACTATACTTCCCGACACAGCCGAGAGATATTTCTCGACTCCGCTTTTTGAGGACTGATAATAACGTCTCAGGGCGATAATATAAGGAGGTTTATTTAACATGAGCAAGATCTACGATTTTCTTACTGAAGCAGGAATGTTCTTCATTGCAACAAATGATGGAGCACAACCTAAGCTGAGACCTTTCGGTTCACACATTGAAATGGACGGCAAGGTAATGTTTGCAGTTGGTGACTTCAAGGCTGTTTACAGACAGATGCTCGCAAACCCTCTCTGCGAGATAGTTGCCTGCAAGCCTGACGGAGTATGGCTCCGCTACACAGGAAAGATCGTTTTTGACGATGATCCGAAGTATACAGAGGCAATGTATGCGACAAGTCCGCTTCTCAAGCAGATATACAACGAGCAGACAGGCTTCAAGATGAAGATATTCCACCTTGAAGATGCAACAGCATTTATCATGCCTCCTGTCGGAGAGCCTGAGCGTATACTCTGATAATTATAAAAAAGACCCGAAAGAAGCCGCAAATGACTCCTTTCGGGATTTTTTTATATCTTGTTATATGCAAGCCACAGCTGTTCTGCGCGCTTTTTTCTTTTGCGCAGGTGGAACAGACCAACTGCCAATATCATTGTAAGCAGCTCCGATATTGGCACAGCCAGCCATACAAGCCCTATGCTTTGCAGGAAATAGGCTATAAACGCAGCAGGGATAACGAGGAAAGTTCCTCTCAGCAGCGATATGAACTGAGCACTGTGGGGCATCTCATCTGACATGAAGAACACCGACATAATGGTATTGATACCCATGAACGGCATGAACAGGAAGTATATCCTGAGTCCGTTTTCTGCGATTTCCTGCATTTTGCTGTCGCCGCTGCTGTTGAACAGATTTACGATATTCGATGTCTGTGTATATATCAGCACATATGACAAAGCAGCCAATGCAATTGCTATTTTAATAGACAACCGCAGAGTATATTTTATTGCGGCACTGTCCTTTCTGCCGTGATATCGGCACAGAAGCGGCTGGATACCGCTGGAAAGTCCCACAAATATAGCTGTAAAGACGATACCGATATTGGCTATGACACCGTATGCGGCAATTCCTGTATTGCCCATAAGGCGGTATATCACGAAGTTGAATATCATAAGCACCAAGCCGCCCGATATCTCCGTGAAAAACGAATGAAGTCCCAGTGAGACTATCTCCTTGATAATGCTCCATGAAGGACGCATCAACCTCAGACTGAAAGCATTCCAGCCCGTTATTATGTGGATACTCATTATGCTCATACTTACGAAAGGGGAGATGCACGTTGCAAGTGCAGCACCCTTCATGCCCATACCGAGCTTGAAGATGAATACATAATCGAGTATTATATTGGCAAGGCTACCACTCAGCATTCCCAGCATAGCAAGCCGCGGTGCGCAGTCGTTGCGCATAAAGCAAGCCATGATATTGTTCATCAGGAAAGCAGGAGAGAATAGTAATATGGTCTTTAAGTAATCGTGTGAAAGTCTGAAAATAACTGCGTCTGCTCCGAGTAAATGTGTAATTTGTTCTGAGAAGAAAATGCCTGTTATCTCAAAAACTGCGCTGACAGCCAGCATGGATATGAATGTATTGGTAAATATCCTGTCTGTTTCGATGCGTTCAGTTCTGCAATAAAGCATAGAGAATTTGCTTCCGCCGCCCATACCGAGCATAAGTCCGAAACCGTTAAGAAAGTTAAAGACCGGCAGAGCAAGATTTAATGCGGCAAGTCCTTCTGCCCCCATACCCTTGGAAATAAAAAACGTATCAATAAGAATATATATTGATACACCGATAGAGCTGATAACATTCGCCAATATGTACCTGATAAGATCATTACGTATTGGTTTAATGTTCATTATTTAAATGTTTACCCCCCATTTAAACATTTTGTCATGTGAATATTGTAATTCACATTTTTTATTATATCACAAAATGACCGAAAATAATAGTCTTTTGCAGCGATTTTGGATAAATGATGAAATTACAATAGAGCTATATGCTTTTTATATTATAAAATGACCAAATACAAGCCCAAACGAACAGTTCGGGTATAACGAAAAAAGAGCGCTCCGCAATGGAACGCTCTTTATTTACTTCTTCATGATCAAGCTCTCTCGACCTTACCAGAACGTAAGCATCTTGAGCAAGCGTAGATATGACAAGGAGTACCCTTGACGATAGCCTTAACACGCTTTACGTTAGGCTTCCATGTTCTGTTTGAACGTCTGTGTGAGTGGGAAACCTTGATACCAAAGGTTACGCCCTTTCCGCAGATATCACATTTTGCCATTAGGTTGCACCTCCTTAACTAACCTGTAAAAATACAACATGATTATTCTATCACATTATGAGAAAAAAAGCAAGTGTTTTTTAAAAAAAAACAAAAAAATTTTTTTCGCACCTGTAAAATCTCTTTTTTTACTTGAAATATATGCCGCTATGTTGTATAATATATATTGTATAACTATTGGCTGAGTGTTTTGGCTCGGCAAAAGAAAGGATAAATAATGTTTCTCGGTGGATTTACAACTGATGATCTTATACAATATGCCATAAGGACAATAGTATTTCTTCTTATAATCCCTATACATGAATCTGCACACGCCCTCATGGCTAAATGGCTCGGAGATGATACGGCAGAAAAAAAGGGAAGAATATCACTTAATCCTATCGTTCATCTTGATATTGCAGGTCTTATACTCATGCTCTTCCTGGGGCTTGGCTGGGCTAAACCTGTGCCTGTTAATTTTTCTAACCTCAAGAAAAATCGCCGTGCAAGCTATGCACTTATATCTGCGGCAGGTCCGCTCTCAAATCTTATATCAGCTTTTCTCTGTGCTTTGGTATATGAAGTTCTGATCTGCACAAGGGCAGGACAAGAGACTCTGAATACATCTTTCGACAGCTTTGCAGAGATGATGAGAAGTGAGCACAATATACTCTGTGCGGTACTGATGCTGCTGATCTATTCTGTTTATATCAATGTAGCTCTTGCCATGTTTAATCTGATACCTCTGCCGCCGCTGGACGGCTTTAATCTTGTAAGGGCATTTTTGCCTGTTAACGCTGATCGCTGGATATATGAGCATCAGCGTCAGCTAAGCACTGCATTTTTTGTTCTTCTTATGCTCGCAGCAAATATCCCTGAGATAAGCCGGCCGTTTGACAGAGCAGTAAACAGTGTGAATTTACTGATATGGCAATCTGTTGAATGGATCGAGCCTTTGATGATAAAATAAACACAGCATTGGAGATACAGAGATCATATGGAAAAGTTTTACCGATTTTTACTTATTCTATTGAGCAGAGGATTGCTTCTTACAGCATTTATGCCTGCGGCTTGCTTTTTCAAGGCATGGGTGTCAAAGATGCTGGGAGACAGGATGCCTGAGAGTGACGGAAGGCTGAGTCTTGATTTCAGGAGACATACCGACAGGATCGGAATGATGATGGTCATAGTGTTCGGATTTGGCTTCGGTCATGAAATGAAGCATGATATTTCAAACATGAAGCATATGAAGCGAGATATAACCCTTATCTCACTGGCAGCACCTATAGCATATTTTTTCATGTATATCCTGCTCTATAATCTCGCAATACTTATTTTCAGCATCTCGTTTTCGTCATTCCTGCTTGCAAGCATATATTTTATACTTTCAGAAGCAGCAGAATCGTGTCTTGCATTCGGAGTCATTGCACTTCTGCCGCTGCCGCCTCTTGACGGTTTCCAGATATTCTATCAGTTCTCATGGCCGAAGTTCAGACGCTGGTATTTCAGCCATTATCAGAAGATAATGTACTGGTCAAGAATGATCCTTTACGGTATATTCCTGCTTGCAATAATAACTGACGGTGAGCTTTCGCTCATAGGTTTCCTTTCTGATCTTTGGGCAAAGCTTTTTAATCAGCTTATCTTCTTCCGCCTTGATTACTTCAAGATGACCGAAAAGATATTGAGGTATATCTTTAGATTTGACGCGGTAATTGATTAATAGTTCGGAGAGTGTATGGAAAGTATATCATTCAAGCTTGAGGTCTTTGAAGGACCTCTCGACCTGCTTCTCAGCCTTATAGCAAAGCATAAGCTGAATATATGCGATATCGAGATATCCAAGCTGCTGGAGCAGTATCTTATCTATATAGATCAGGCGCATGAGCAGAATTTGGAGCTTGCAGGCGAATTCCTTGAAATGGCTGCAAGGCTCATATATATAAAGACTGCCTCGCTTCTTCCGCAGCCCGAGGAGGCTGAACAGATGAAGCGTGAGCTGGAAGGCGCGCTCATTGAGTATTCGCTTTGCAAGATAGCTGCACAAAAGCTTGCAGATGCTTTCGTGGGCGGAGATATCTTTGTCCGCAGCCCTATGAAGATAAAAGCGGATATGACTTATACCCTTGTGCATGAGCCTGAGAGACTTGCGATCGCTTACAGCGCAATATCGCTTAAAAATATCAAGTCCGAACACGCAAAGCTCCACGTTGAGAATAAGATCAATTCCGTGGTAAAGCGCCGTATCGTTTCGGTAATGACAAAGGTCGTCCATATCCTCAGACAGCTCTATGAGACAGGCGAGGTATATATGGACAAGCTTTATGACGGAGTTACAGACCGTTCGGCAAGAGTTGCTACATTTCTTGCAGTTCTTGAACTTACAAGACACGGACGAATTACCATAAGCGATGACAATATGAAAATATTCTTCAAAGAAAAACAGAACGGAGTGAGAAAAACTTGGAGATCAAGGAAAAGCTCGGAGCAATAGAAGCTATCCTGTTCGCAAGCGGCGAACCTATTGAAATATATCGTCTTTCCGAGGCAAGCGGCGTTGACGCAGGTACACTCCCGTCTATGATAAGGCTTCTCAATGAGAGATACGATGATTATGGCAGCGGTATCTGCATAAAGAAATTCGACAGCAGCTACCAGATGTGTACCCGTGAGGAGTTCGCTCCGCAGGTACGTGCCGCTCTTGAGACCAAAAGATCTGCACCGCTTTCAAATGCCGCTATGGAGGCATTGACAATAATCGCATACAATCAGCCTGTTTCAAAGGGCTTTGTTGAAAATGTCCGCGGTATAGACAGTTCGTCTGTTATCAACAACCTTGTTGAAAAAGGTCTCGTTGAAGAAGCAGGAAGGCTTGACGTACCGGGAAAGCCTATAGTCTACAGGACTACTTCCGTGTTCCTTAGAAGCTTCGGACTTAGTTCAACAGCCGATCTTCCGCCTTTACCGGGACAGAGTGATCTTGTACTGGAGACCGAGGATGAATTCATCGCAAGAGAAACAGCTGAGTCACAGCAAAATACTGAATAATAACGAAAGGAGCGGCAGGAATGATCGTACTAAAAATTCTGCTGTATATACTTCTTGCCGTTTTGGGCATTATCCTCATAGTTCTCATAACTCCCGCAGGAGGAGAGTTCAGCTATATCGACGGAAAGTTCACGTATAAGGTGAAGCTGTGGATATTTGATATAATGAACTCGGAGGGCGGCGGTCTTTACGGCTGGTGGAAAAAGCGCAAAGCAAAGAAAAAGGACAAGCCGCAAAAGCCGAAGAAACCCAAAAAGCCAAAGCCTATCAAGGACAAAAAACCTAAGAAGAAAAAAGAACGGGAAAAGTACGAATGGGAGAAGGAGCTTGACGATATCCCCGTAAACGATCCCGAGGCTGATATAAAGGCGGAGGGAAGTACTTCTTCCGAAGCTGTCAGCGAAAGTATTACAGGCAATACTGTATCGGATACAGAGTCTGTTTCGGAAGCTGTCGGCAAAGACGAGAAGAAAAAGAAACCGAAGCATAAAAAGGACGAAGATCCCGAATATGATCCTTTCGATGATGAGGAAGATGAGGATAAGGCTGAGGACGAGGAAAAGTCGTCTATCGGTGACAAGATAGAGAAAATAGTTGATATATGGGAAAGCGCACAGCGTCCTATGCTGAAAATATTCAAGGGCTTCAAGCTGAAAGACTTGTATATCGACTTTGAGATAGCCGATGAGGACGCTTGTGACTGTGCCCTCAAATACGGAAAGTATTCGGCTCTCATTTATAACGGCATCGCATTTTTCAGCGAGCTGTTCACAGTAAGGCTGAAAACTATAGATGTAAGACCTGCTTTCGGTGTCTCAAAGGGACGCTGGGACGCAGCAGGAAAGCTTTATTTCCGACTGGGAACAATGGTTATTGCAGGAGCTTGGTTCCTGATAACATATTTATTCAGAACATTCTTACCTGAAAAACTAAGAAAACGTAAAATGAAAAAATCCGCCGCAAGGCAGAAGTGAGGTATAAAACATGAGTGCAAACAAAACACCGGTAAGTGATCTTTTAGGTATTTCAATTGAAAAGATAAAGGAAATGGCAGATGTTAATGCCATTATCGGCGAGCCTATAAAGCTTCCCGACGGAACTACGATAATCCCTGTATCAAAGGTAAGCTACGGCTTTGCTTCGGGCGGATCTGATCTTCCTTCAAAGTATGACAAGGATCTTTTCGGCGGCGGAGCAGGTGCAGGCGTATCAATAAAGCCTGAGGGATTTCTCGTTATCTCTCCTGACGGAGCAGCTAAAATGGTGAATATGGAAGGCTCAAACGATCCGATAAGCAATGCTATCGAGAAAGCACCTATGATAATCGAAAAGGTAAGCGGCTTCATCAACAAGAAGAAAAAAGGCGGCGAAGAAGTCGTAACAGACGGTATCACTGACGAGTCCGTTTCTATCAACTGAGAATAATCCCTTGAACAGCGGCATATCCTTTAGCATGAAGTATATTATGCGGAGGTATGCCTATGAAAAGGTCAATAGCTGTTTTTTCGGCATTTATAATAACAGCAGTAAGTGTACGCTTTGGCATTTCCCATGCAGCTTCCGAGCCTGAAATATCAGCAAAGGCAGCTGTACTTATCTCAGCCGATACAGGCGAGGTAGTGTACGCAAAGAACTGCACGGAAAAGCTGCCTATGGCAAGCACCACAAAGATAATGACGACTCTGCTCTGCCTTGAAAGCGGCGGACTTTACGATGAATTCGTGGTCGACAGCGATGCCATAAAGGTTGAAGGTTCATCAATGGGCTTGCAGGAAGGGGATATCGTTACAAAGTATGCTCTGTGCTGCGGAATGCTGCTTCCTTCGGGCAATGACGCTGCAAATGCGGCGGCTGTAAGGATAGCAGGCAGTATAGAGAGATTTGCTGAGATGATGAACGACCGTGCAAGAAAAATGGGACTTTCAAAGACCTATTTCGTCACTCCTTCGGGACTTGAGGGCGAGGGACACGGTTCATCAGCCTATGATATGGCTATGCTTGCCCGTGAAGCTCTCAGGAACGATATTTTTCGCAGTATCTGCTCAAAGGAAAGCATAAAGCTTGAGTTTGGTGCTCCGCCGTATGCAAGGTGGCTGAAAAACACCAATAAGCTTCTGGGAATGTATGAGGGAGTTTACGGCGTTAAGACAGGCTTTACCGATGAAGCTGGAAGATGTCTCGTATCCGCCTGTGAAAGGGACGGAAAAGACCTTATCTGCGTTACTCTCAATGACCGCAATGACTGGGAGGATCATATAGCCATGTACGATTATGGCTTTGATACGGTCCGCGAACTTGATGCGGTTCTTCCTGTGGATATGACTGTTGATATGGTGGGCGGGACAAGTGACAAGCTTCGTCTTGTACCGAAGAACAGCTCTGTAAAGATATGCACAGTTGCAGGCAGTGAAGATGATATAAAGTTCACACTGCTCTCTGCGCCATTTGTCTATGCTCCAATAAAGTACGGTGATGAAGCGGCAAGACTGCGTATAAGCTTTATGGGACGAGAGGTGGACACAGTTCCGCTGTATGCTGCTGAAAGTGTTTCGGCAGCTATTAAAAAGAGTTCTGAGAAAAAAGGTATATTTACGAAATTCAAAGAAATACTCGGGAGCTTTTTCTCCCGTTAAGGATTGGATAAAAAGTGGAAAAAATAAGAATACAGAAAATGATAGCCGATTGCGGCGTGTGCTCCCGCAGAAAAGCTGAGGAGCTTATAACACAGGGCAGAGTCAAGCTCAACGGTCACCCTGTAAAGCTTGGAGACAAGTGCGGCTTCAAAGATATCATCACCGTTGACGGTGAGCGTATCTATATGCCGAAGAAGCGCAGCTTCACATATCTTATGATGAACAAGCCGAGAGGATATGTTACTACTGTATCAGACGAGCTTGACAGACGCTGCGTCATGGATCTCCTTGAAGATGTTGAGGAGCGTGTCTATCCCGTAGGTCGTCTTGACCGAAATTCGGAGGGACTTCTCCTCTTTACCAATGACGGCGAATTTGCAAACAGTATCATGCACCCAAGCCGCCATATCTCAAAGACATACCGTGTTACCGTTCGTCCCGATATAACCGATGAACAGCTTGTAAGGCTTTCCGAGGGCGTTGAGATAGACGGCAAAAAGACACTTCCTGCTTCTGTTGTGGTAAAGACAAAGGAAGAGGGAAGAGTAGTCCTGCTCATGACCATTAAAGAGGGCAGGAACCGTCAGATACGTAAGATGTGCGAGGCTGTAGGTCTTGAAGTTGCAAGACTTCGCCGCATAAGCATAGGTCCGCTGAAGCTGGGTATGCTGAAGCCGGGTACTTACAGAGAACTTACTCCCGATGAACTGCGTGCTATAAGAAACGCTATCGGCAAGGAGAAGTAATATGCTGGAGATACAGGAAAGATTTGATACGGTCGGCTATGATGAGCTCAAAAAGGCAGCAGGAAATGCCGAGCTCCATATAACCGAGGCTCTTGACAAGGGCGATGTTATCGGATTTATAGCCTATTCCTACGGTACAGACAGGACGGTCGTATATGATTATGACGACGGCGGAGATATGATGCTCTGTGACGGTCTTGTGCGTTCGGTAATGCTGAAAAGCGTACTTAAAGGGATAAATCATATGCTGTTCGAGCTTTCTGACAGCAGCAAATTTGATGTATTGAAAAAGCTCCGATTTGTAGTCGGAGACAGCAGACAGTGTACTGATCTTGGCAGCTTTATGAACGGCTGTGAACACTGTAAAGGCAAGAAAGAATAAATATGAAAGGAGCGATTTGGATTGCCAATCAGGATATCTTCAGAGCTTCCGGCATTCAAAACGCTTGGAGAAGAAAATATCTTCGTAATGTCGAAGGAAAGGGCAGAGCATCAGGATATAAGACCGCTTAAAGTCGTTATCCTCAATATCATGCCCAAAAAGATCGAAACAGAGAGCCAACTTCTGAGACTTCTCAGTAATACGCCCCTTCAGGTGGACGTTGACCTTCTTCAGATGGCATCTCATGTTTCAAAGAATACTTCTGTGCATCATCTTGAGTCGTTTTACAAGACCTTTGATGAGATACGTGATGACCGCTATGACGGCATGATAATCACGGGTGCGCCTGTTGAGCTCCTTGACTATGAACAGGTGGACTACTGGGACGAGATATGCACTATAATGGAATGGTCAAAAACTCATGTTTTTTCCACTCTTTATATATGCTGGGCTGCTCAGGCAGGACTTTACTACCATTATGGTATACCCAAGTATACTCTCGACCATAAGATGTTCGGTATCTTCCCACACAGGGCAGAGGTGAGCAATTGTCAGCTCCTCAGAGGATTTGATGATATATTCTATGTTCCTCATTCGAGAAATACCGAGGTGCGCCGTGAGGACATCGAACGTATACCTCAGCTTGAGATACTTACTGTATCCGATATAGCAGGAGTTCATATCGTTGCCAATAAGAACGGCAGACAGTATTTTATCACAGGTCATTCGGAATATGACAGAGATACATTAGCAAACGAGTACAGACGTGATGTTGAGAAAGGCATAGATATACAGATACCGTATAATTATTTCCCCGGGGACAATCCTGATAATGTACCTGTATTTTCGTGGAGATGTACGGCTAATCTTATGTTTTCAAACTGGCTCAACTACTGCGTTTACCAAAAAACTCCTTATAATCTTGATGAGCTTGAGGTGCGCAACTGGAACTGGCAGACAAGTCTGTAAAAGGAGAAGCAAATATAATGGATGATTTTAACAACATGAATAATAACGATCAGAATAACAATACTAATAACCTGAATAACGGTTATGGCAATGGTGAGCAGTATAATGCTCAGAATAATGGAAATCAGTATAACGGCTACGGCAATGGCGGTCAGTACAGCAATCAGAACGGCGGTTATCCCTATAATAACGGATACAACGGCAATAATCCGTTCACAGGCAATTATAACGGATATCCTCAGTACAATATGTACAACAATGAGGGCATAGCTGAGAGAAAGGGAGCAGGCTTCGCAATTGCGTCGTTTGTCATATCGCTTGTAAATCTGATGTTTTGTGCGACGATGCTCAGCATAGTAACAGTTCCGCTTTGTCTTATCTTTTCGCTCATATCACTTGTCGGAAAGAGAAAAGGAACAGCTTTTGCAGTAATAGGCGTTATAGTTTCAGTTATTTCATTGATATTCTTTGTTTATATCGGATTCCTTGTATATAAGATCGGTCCTGATCTGGTTTATTTCTCAGAACACAGTACGCAGATCATCGAGGAATACGACAGAGACGGTACTATCCCCGAGCAGTATGAGAAGTACAGAGATCCTAAGTACGACAAGTACTGGAATAGAATGGGTTATGACAGCTTTGATGAGCTCTTTGCTGAATTTATAAAAAATCAGAAGAAGAACCAGAACAGCGGCCGTTCATATTATTATGAGAACGATACGAAAAAAGACAGAAACAGCGCGAGGTACAGCGGAAACGACCTTGTGGCGGTAGTGTAGATAAGCTTTATATGCACTGCGGTACGTATGGCGTTACGGATATCGCTGCTTAACATAACAGAAAAGAAAAGCTCTCCGATAGGAGAGCTTTTTATTATGTAGAAGTTTGTGAATAATAACTTAGTATTGATGATGCATCATTGGAGTCAGTCAAGCCGTCGTTGTTTATATCCGCTGCGGCTGCCTGCTCGGAATTAAGTGAACTGCTGTTGCCAACGGAAGTGTCAGCATAATGCTTTAATACAAGCGAAGCATCAACAGCGTCTATTTTATTATCGCCGTTTACGTCTCCGCGGTATCTGCCGTTTTCAAGCTTTGGTAAGGTAAGTCCCGAAATGTTAAATACTATCCTGACAGTATTTTTAAAGTCGAAGCCCTTAGAATCAGTATATTTCAGATCGCATAATGATGTGATAACGCAGTAATCTGTAGGCTGATGAGTCTTCCAGCCATTAACAGGCTTGCCTGCAAGCTCACCCTCGTATTTTATTCCGTCAAGCCAGACTTCTTCTATGGTCAGCTTTACATTACCTTTTCCGCCAAGATAAAACGGGGTAAGAGGATCTATATATAAGGACACTGAAGTACGATCCAGTTCACTTGCATAATCTTTTGCATCAAATGTCACATCATATGTTCCGTCACTGTTTATAAAGCAGCCTTTTATTGATGATTGTAAGGTCGGAAAATAAAGAGATGCTCTTGCTATTGCGAGATCGGACTTTTCCGATACAGCGGCTTTGTCCTCGGCATATGCGCTGAAATTAGCTGTAAAAAGCGATGAACAGATCATTCCTGCTGCCAATATCTTTGTAATTAGTTTTTTCATATAAAAACCTCCTTGATTAATGAATAAAGTTTATAAGTGGTTCTGCTGATTACATTATATATGTATAATGTCAATGCTTTAATTGAATTTTTGTGCGAATGTACAAAATGTTTGCTTCTTTCATTATGCATATCATATACAGAATGTGCTTAGATATATACACCGTCTTGTTTGCCGTAAGCAAAAAATGACAAACGAATTATTATATCTATCTGCCTTAAAAATTGTCAAATCCAACAAATAATATTACGGATATATTACATAAAAAGAGCGAAAAACTGACAGAAATAAACACATATCAGATGATCGCTCTTTCTACTTTATGGCTATATTTCGCCATTCTGGTATACGCCTGACTGGGATCGAACCAGCGCACATGGCGTCGGAGGCCAATGCTCTATCCACTGAGCTACAGGCGCGTAAATAGTAAATGTACTTTATTATTATATCAAAAACTCTTGAAATTTGCAAGCATTTATGCTATAATTATAAAAAATAAATTAGGAGGGAACGTTTTGGGGGACTATATTTATCTTATAGTTGCGCAGACTGGTACGCGACCCGCACGATTCTTCAAATTTTTTACAAAAAAGCCTTACAATCATGTTTCTATGTCCGGTGATGTAGATCTTACCGAAATGTATAGCTTCTGCCGTACATACAGACCGTTTCCGCTGCCTGCGACATTCAATAAGGAAGTCGTAGGAAAGGGCACTCTCGGACAGTTTCATAACATTCCTTGTGAAATATACCGCATAAAGGTCTCTCACGCTCAGAAAGAAGCCTTTAATATACTCATCAATCACTTTGAGGAACATCGTAAGGTATATTCCTACAATCTGCTCGGACTTCTTGCTGTTTACTTCAATATCGAATGGAAACGCGAAAGAAGCTTCGTCTGTTCGCAGTTTGTTGCTTACACAATGGATAAAATAGGAATTCCGCTTGAAAAAGCCTTCTGTCTTTACAAGCCTGATGATTTCAGGACTTTTCCCGGAGCTGATCTTATTTATACAGGGGAACTCAATGCATTCTATGAGACTATGCAGTCAAAGCTTTATACATAAAGAAATGATATATGCCGCAGCCCTTAATTCGTCGGGTGAGGCAAGATAAGCTGCACAATAGCTGCTGCTGTCAGGGGATATAACTGAAAGACTGAATTCTCTGTGATGATCCAGTATCTCCACAGAGGCTTTATCTTCGTTTACGGTTATTCCCACAGGTATCATCTTTTTCTCGTTCATTTGATTATGGGAATTAGCATAAGAATTTAAGAACATCCACGAACCGCCGCTCAGAAGCAGGTAAAGAAATACTGCTGTGAGGGTGGTCTTTTTTTTATGTTTTCGCATTTTATCACCTTTTCATAGAATTGAGAAGCTGCCCCAATGAATGTCCGAACAGCTGTCCTGCATACTGTGACTGCTGAAGCGTGTTTCCGTGTGAACCTACTTCAATGAGCAGACTTCCGTTGGTAAGATCCTGATTATAGTGTCTGTAGTCAAAAAGTATGGGACGGGTAAGTCCTGCATAGTCTGATTCAAGCTTTTGCTGCAAGGTGCAGGCAAAGTGGAAATTCTCCATATAATTGGGCATACCCAGCGTGCCGTCATCGCAGCCCGAGATTATCATTATCTGTGAAGCTTCTTTGCCGTCTATCTCTGCAAAGGGCTGGTATGCCACTCCCTCGGCGGATATTGCGTCCCTGTGTATATCGAGGACTACCTTTATGCTGGGGTACTTTTCAAGTATGGGCATTATCGTCTCGCGGCTGCGCCCGTAAGAGCCGTTATATGACGGATAATCGTGAATGGTTTTCGCGTGGATAACTCCTATCCCTTGCGCTTCAAGTTCAGCCTGTATGGCATCGCCGACCATTACAACATTTTTAGTGTTATCGGTAGTACGATAGTTGAAGGAGCTGTCATAGTGCTCTCGGACATGGGGCTCAAAGCTTTCTGTCGTATGAGTATGGTAAATGAGTACAAGCGGCTCGTCTGTATCCGTAACGGTAAAATTCGGCAGATAGCTGCTTTCTCTCATCAGTGTTTCGTTGGGGATATCAGTCTTATTATTGACCTGTCCGCCGTTTTCAAGGTCAAAAAAAGCATTGCCGCTGTATCTGTCATAGGTAAGGCGAACAATATCGCCGTCAGTATTCCACGAAGTCGGATAAGGTTTTTCACCTGCATTGTCGGCTTTCATGTCAAGGGGATCGGGAAGCCTGCAAAGATCTGTATCTTTTGCGCTTTCGTCCTCGACACCGTAGCCCTCCGAGAGTATCATACTGCCCGAAAGGAGTTCGTCCTGCTTCTTGATCTTGCTTATGCTTTCGGAAGTTACCTCAATATGCTTTGCAGATGAATTTACAGTTTCATCAATGGTATAAGCACTTGTATCGGAAAGACCTGCCATGAGCTTTGATACTCCGTTAACTCCCGAAGCTATGACAACAGGAAGTATAACTGCTGTTATACACTTGATCGTTCCTTTGATTTTTCTGCGTTTATGGCGTGTCATATACTCACCTCACAATTAATTCCTCTGAAATAAGTATATTCTCAATGCCATGAGTATATGATATGAGCAGCTCCTTATTCACCGTCATTTTTCAGTATTTTCCGTCATAAGATATTGAGAGGTGATGACGATGTACAAATGCTTCGGACTAAAGAGAGCAAGCCGCAGCGCAATTTTGTTCCTGATATTTATTGCGGTATGCTGTGCCGTATTTTTTTCTCTGCGATCAACTTTTTCAACTGCCGCAGAAACTGCTGTGGAAAAGCCTGTTCCGCTGCCTGTAATAATGTATCACAGCGTTTGCGAAAAGCCTCCTGCAGATTATATAGTATCTCCGTTACAGCTTGAAAGCGATCTTATATGGCTGAAAGAGCACGGCTACGAAAGCGTCAGCGCACAGCAGCTCATAGACTATACCAACAATACGGGCGGACTTCCGCAAAAGCCTGTGCTTATAACATTTGATGACGGCTTTTACAATAATCTGTCCTTAGCACTGCCTCTGCTTGAAAAATATGATATGTGCGCTGTTGTATCTATTGTTGGCAGATACACAGATGATTATGCACCTGCTGATCCTCATGCAGATGCTTATTCTTACCTCACATGGGAAGATATATCCCGGCTCATCGCTTCAAAACGCATAGAGATAGGCAGTCATACTTACGATATGCACTCCCGTGACAGTCACAGACAGGGCTGCGCAATAAAAGCAGGGGAGACTACAGAAGAATACGCATTTATGCTCAGTACAGATATAGGTCTGCTCAATACCGAGCTCCATGACAACTGCGGTATTTCACCTGTTGTATTTGCCTATCCTTTCGGTGCGCTCTGCCGCGAAAGTCTCCCCGTACTTCGTGATAACGGCATAAAAGTCTCTCTTACCTGCCGTGAGGGAATGAACTATATAACACGTTCTCCCGATTGCCTTTACGGTATCTTCCGCAATAACCGCAGCGGACTTGTCTCGACAGAAGAGTATATGTATGAGCTTACAAAAAAATCCCCCGAATCTTAAAGACTCGGGGATCGTTTATCACAGACCTTGTAAGGCTTTCATTCGTGCTTTATCTTCATACATCATAGCATCGATCTCTTTAATAAGCTCGTCGAGGTCCATGCCTTTTTTGTATTCACCGCAGCCCATTGCGATGCTGTAGCCTCTGCTGTGTACGGCTTCCTTTATTTTCTGCATCATGATCTCGGTATCAGAACGTGAAGCTGACGGGAATAATATCTCGAATTCATCTCCGCCCATTCTGTAAAATCTGCATCTTGAAGGAATTATTTCAAATGTACTTTCGGAAACAGCAAGAATAGCTTTGTCACCCTCATCGTGACCAAGGTTATCATTTATCTGTTTAAGACCGTTCAGATCCATAGAGATAACGAACATCTGATGTTTTCTCATAGTCATGATATCTCTGTAAAAACAGTGTCTGTTCAGTGCGCTTGTCATTGCATCTCGTGTAAGAGTCTGAGTTGTAAAGAAAAGATAATAGAATATACAGCTCAGAGTAGCCATTCCGCTTATGAGATATTTGAAGTGGAGGTATGTGTTGAGGCAGGTCGCTGATAAAATAGCGATACTGAGAACTGTAAGGAAAATACTCTCCAGCCTCAGACCAAGCCTGAATTTGATAAATGAAGCCGAAAGAAGTACACAAAGGTATATCATGCTGAAAATAAACGGTATAGCGGCAAAAGTTTTCAAGGAAGAATTGCCCATTTCATCAAAGCTGAATACGCAGTCGTTGAAAATACTGATTATGCAGACTATGCAGTTTATACCTGCCAATATCAACAGAGTTATCCTTATTTTCTTTGAGATAACGCCTGAGATATAAATGAATGGCAGTATTATCGGACCGCTTACCGAGTAGCTGACAGCACTGTTTATTTTCAGAAGCGTCAGGCACTCTCCCGTCCCTTGAAAAGTGTATGCAATTATATTGCATATAAGCATTACCAAAGATATAGCAGTGCCTATTAAAAACAGATTTTTGATCTTATTGCTTACAGTGGAATTAAATGTTAAAAACAGAAATAGTGAAATATTTGCAACGATTATAAGGTAAGACATCTGGACAATTTCTCTGATCATATGCTCACCCTCCTGTTAAATAGATGTTATAATTATTATAACATAACTTTTAAATAAAATCAAGAGTTTTCACAAAAATTCGACAAATATTTTATTAAAAGTGTACACACAGTACAAAAATATTCATATTTCCTTTTCTATTACGGATAAAGCCCATTCTGTATCGATAAGATACTCGTCATTGACAGCAAGTGGGACCTTGAAAGACTCAGCGACCTGATCGTAGGACTTTTTATCAACGTCTGTTCTGCCCCACTCATTGTTGTCGAATTTAACTGCGAAGCTGTGTGAGCCGTCCTCTTCCTTGTTGAAGTATATTTCCATAACACTGAGGTCGGGGAAGTTCTTCTGTAATTCGGCGATAGCGAATACTTTCATTATCTCAAGGATACGGTCATCAAGACCTTCATCGAGGATCATGAGCTTTTCGCGGAGCTGATTGATATCGGATACGACTCTTTTTGTATATTCTTCGTTGAAATCGTAACCGCTTTCGTTATTTTCGTTGATAGTCTTCATATACTCCACAGCAGATGAGGGATTGCCGGGGATATAGCAAAGCAGGTACTTCTCCTTAACCTGATGATAAAGAGTAGGGTAGAAGATAAGTGACTTGTTATCGCAGTGAGGGCAGCGCCATGCAAAAACTTCGCCGCTTCTTATCATATCCTTTATCTGAGGATCGGTCTTTGTGTCCATAGTTTCCCATACGAGCATTTCCGACTCATGGCTGCACTTTGGACATTTTATCTTTTCCATATGACTTTTAGACATAGAAATTCCTCTTTTCTTTGATTATCATAAAATAATGCTTTTTACAATTATAGTATAGCATATCAGAACTGTTTTTTCAAGTGGCGGCAGTTACGCCACGAAAGTGTTTACATATCGTACTTTTCAAGCAGGTCGTATATACCGTCTTGTGAGAGGACTCCGCGTTTAAGCTCCTTAGGCAGAAGTCCTGCTTCATCGGAAGAGAAATCGCGCTTCCACGCGTCACTGACGTAATAATCCCTGAGTTTCTTTAGCATTTCGTGCAGTTCAGGGGATACATTGTCCATATCCTGAGCTTTCTGCATTATATCCTCATAGTATTTTACGCGCTTTATCTGTTCCTGTACAGCTTCGGAGGATACGGGGAGTACCTTTTCAAAGCGGAACATATCAGCCATTTTTCCGTCCTTATCATCAGGATCGCAGTGGTGCTCGCTGAAATATTCAACAATGTGGAAACCGCAGCGGTTAACGTAAAAATGTATATTTCTTTTCTCGAAATAGGGAGTGATAGTCTCCCAGACAGTGACCTCGGGGTGCATATCCTCTATCTCGCACCATGCTGCATAACCGATGCCCTTGCTGTGGACAGCAGGGGAAACGAACAGCAGTTCAAGTTCTCCGTGGTCGTATTCGGTCTTAATGACTGCTCCGCCTACGTTTTTGCCGTTCTGTACTATGCGATAGGCAGTGCCTTCGTTTATGGACTGCTCTATGGTGCTTCGTGAGATTATCTCGTCCTCTTCTTCAAAGTGGTCGTCACGCAGCCCGAATTCTTCAAGAGCACCGTAACGGAAAGCTTCCTGATTGTCCTTGATAAACTGCTCTCTGTCAGGCTCTTCCAGTGGGAGAAGGTGTATTTCTGTCATAATTTACCTCTTTATAAAGTGAGCTTGTTATGGATTTTGACGCTTGGATAATTTTTTCTCTATACGTCTTTGTTCCTTTACTGAATGGTCCAAAGTTTGTGAATATACATCTTTCATTATTTCGTCGATCTGTTCATCACTGAGTTTTAAATGTTTGAGAGTTTGTTTTACGATATCTTGTGGAGTTTTATTTTTTATCAGAGAAAAGCACTGAGCATAAGCAATGCTTTTCATTTCTTTAAGCAGCTTTTCATTTACTTTATCCCGTGTTGAAACGGTTTGAGCTTTTTCTGCTTTTTTTGTTTCCTTAGGAAACATCAGCCACAGCTTTTCCATATTTTTCAAGGTTTTGCTGTATTTCTTGTTGATGTCTATAAGCTCTTTTTTGTGATTGAGCATTTCGTTTATATTATCAATATGCAATACCTTAATCTGAAGATTTTTTTCATATCGTTCTTTTATTTCCTGGATGAAAGGCGTACAGAATTCACAGGGAGCAAACTTGGTGAAAAGCACCAGACACAAGTTGGCAGCAGTTTCAGAATGAAGTTCATCACTGTGTTCATCTATGAGTTTCGCAATTATTTTTCGTTCCGAGCAAGTTTGATGAGTTCTTTGCCATGAACCCAATTCATCGGGGTACATAGGTTCATTATCAGGTCCTGCTATAGCCAGCGGAACTTTTTCATGCAGTTCATCAAATGTATATTGACAATAAACGTAAGGCAGTTCCTTTGAACTTTTTTCAAACTCTTTTCCAAGCTTATCGCAAAGCGGACTTTCATCACTGAACGCAAGATAGAGATGTAAAGGTTTTTCTCCCTTTAACAGCAATCCTAAGCATACATTTCTATCGGTTTTCTGATATTTCTTTTTCAGTTCAGCTATATCGTTTTCATTAGCATTATCTATCCAGTCCAAGATGTAATTTGTGGTTTTTACTATCCTTATATCGTCTAAATGCTTTACAATTTTGTAAATTTGTGAAGCAGCTACAGTTAATACTACAGCTGCTGCACAAAAAACAAGAGCTTTAGGATCAAACAGCTTGGGTGTGTCGATAATAAAAGAAGGAAGTTTATCTTTAAATAGAATGATAAAACTTGCAATTACTATAATGGGCATTAAAAATAAAATTGACAGTGGATCTTTATTTTTCATTGTGTTAAACCAACCTGTATGTAGTATTTTGCCTCAGCAAATGTGAGTGCGGAATATGCTCATCATTCAAGTATCTGTATAACATCATTAGCCACAAGCCAGTTCAAAAACTCAAAACGTGCCTGATCCTTACATTCTGGCTTTATCATGTAGTACATATAGTGCTCGAGGAGATTGAGTGTTTCGAGAGTACGTCCCTCCAGCTTGAACTGCTCAAATCCCATTGGGATATACTTTCCCCATATCTCATCGGGGGAGATGTGATTTTTCAGCTTTACAATGTCGAAAAGCGAACGCTGCGAGCATGGGCAGTCCGCAAACTTCTGTATCTCAGGGTGTTCTGCCACAAGCTTTTTTGTATCGAAGGGAGCATTAGGGTATTTTCTGACATGATTTGAGTAGGCTATCTGCTGTAAGCCGATAGCTTTGTAATGCTCCGAACGCATGGGACAGTTAGGGTTGCAGCAGGCATTTACCAGCAGCTCGCACTTCTTTTTGTCGGGTATCTTCTCAAGTGTCTCAAAATCGTGATTGACGTCATAGTCGATAACGACGATGTGGTAGTCCTTTTCGACTTCGCTGCACAGCTGTTCAGCGTCGGTGATACGCTTGCAGGTGGAGCTTGTTATCTTGTAGTTGGGGTAGTTCTTGCGGATATAGTCTTCCAGCAGCGGCGACATTACGATAACTTCGTTAAGTCCGTTGTCGGCAAGATGCATGACCATATTGCAGAAATCATCGTTAAGATGCTTCTTTTCAAGCATAGGGTTTGTGAAAGTAAAGCGGAGAGGTATACCTCTTCCGTTGAATGTCTTTATTACAGTGTTTATGAAATTCTTATTACAGACACCGCCCTGTGTACGTCCGCCGTTCCAGATAGAAGGAGGGAATACACCGTAAACGGAAGCTATCTCTACTCCCTCACGAAAATACTCGGGACGCTTTTCGAGAAGCTCCGCAAATACAACATTGAATTTAAAATGTCCTGCAAAATCGGGCAGATGAAAACGTGCTCTCATATCAGGTCATATCCTTTCTTATAAATTATGTTATTATACAGTTTGGTTATGATACACTGTATGAATAATATAAATTCATACACTTTATTGTTATATATCCCAAGGCATCAATAATGAAGCCCACGTATCCATGCAAACTGTTCCATAATCATGTCCATCGTCACGAAACAGCCGTCCGTCGGAGCTAATATGCAAAGGTATATGTGTGATATCAATCCAGCCGACTTCCAACATCGTAATATTTTCCCGTACCATTCGGAGATTGAGTGGATTTAAATATGACATTCCAATTTCGTCAAATGTTTTGGCTGTTCGCAGCAGCGAACAATGATGATTTTTTGAGTTAATACGATTCCAAAAGAACGGATCGGAAAAGAATTTGAACGGATCTCCTGCATTGTCTATACCTTCGATATCACCAAATTCTTCAAGAAACGCAATTTGTTCACAAGAAAGCGGTGTGCCAGCGGTTAAGTAGTACTCTATGATATTATGTATATCATTTTTTCGTCCTTGAAACAATACTGCTTGTTGCAAAATGGAAACCAGTTTTTCAGCATCGTAAACCATTGCTATATTACCTTTCGTGACATCAATACTACGCACTCAACGTGACCTGTTCGCGGAAAGAGGTCAACGCCGCAGATTTTTTCCACATTATAGCCTTTTTCGCTGAGGAGCTTTGTGTCTCTTGCGGCAGTTGCAGGATTGCAGGATATCATGACTATCTTCTTCGGAGCAGCTTCTGCGATAACGTCTATAGTTTCAGCCGAGCAGCCCTTTCGCGGCGGATCGACTACTATGATATCGGGAGCACAGCCCTTTTTGCGGAGCTTTCCGAATACCTCGCCTGCATCTCCGCAGTAGAAATCCGCAGTATTTATATTGTTGCGCTGTGCGTTTCTCTTGGCGTTTTCAACAGCCTGAGGGATTATCTCCACGCCCACTATCTTCTTTGCCTGCTTAGCCATTGAAAGACCTATAGTGCCTGCACCGCAGTAAAGGTCGGCAATTACCTCGTCGCCCTTTGGTGAAGCATATTCCAGAGCCTTTCCGTAGAGCCTTTCAGCCTGCACGGTATTGACCTGATAGAATGAAAGGGGAGATATCTCAACGGTATTTCCGCACATTACATCAGAGATAGTGTCATTTCCCCACAGAGTAACGCACTTGTCACCGAGAATGACATTGGTCTTTCTGTCGTTGATATTCATAATGATACTTTTTATGCCGCTGAATTTCTCAGATAGCTGACGGCAGAGCGCGGAAAGCTGACGGGAGATGTCCTTTCTCACCACGATACAGACCATTATTTCGCCAGAATGTGCGCCTCGGCGTATATAGATATGTCTGACTATGCCTGTATTTGAAGCTTCATCGTAAGCGGATATCTTCTTCTCGTTTATGTAAGCTATAACAGTGTCGAGGATATCACGGAACATTTTCGGCTGCAAAGCGCAGTCCGTAACAGGTACGAGACGGTGGCTCCTCGGAGCGAAAAAGCCGCATACAGCCTTTCCGTCGATATTTGCAACAGGGTACTGAGCCTTGTTGCGGTAGTGCTCGGTGTCCTCGGCACCGAGGAATGTATCGAATTCGGGAGAAAGTCCGCCTATGCGTTCAAAAGCGTCGCGGACTATGCCGTTTTTCGTGCGGCACTCAGCCTCGTATGAGATATGTCTCAGCAGACAGCCTCCGCACTTTTTATAAACAGGGCAGGTGTTCTCGATACGGTCAGCCGAGGGGGTTATTATCTTCTCCACTATGCCATAAGCATAGCTTTTAAGCACCTTTACAATCTTTATCTCGCATACATCGCCTACAGCGGTCTCGGGTACGAATACAGCCATTCCGTCGACGCGGCATACACCGCTGCCCTCGGAAGTAAGTGCAGTTATTTCGGCTGTACAGACTTGATTTTTCTCAGGCATTCCGTCACCTCCTCTTTTTTATCCATGAGCTTGTCGAAGCTCCTGATGTATTCGTAAGGGAACTTGTAATTATGGATACGCTCAATCTTTCCGTCAGGGTAGACAAGCTTTGTGGAAGCCGCACAGCCTGCACCGAGAATGGTCTGAGTTTCGTCCATAATAAAGATATTGTAATAGCTTTCAAAGCCTTTTTTAGCGTAGCCTACGTTTTCAAGGTTGTCCACGGTATTCTTCTGGCGGTACATATAGTAAGGCAGATAGCCGTGAGACATAAGAGCAGGTATGCTGTAGTCAACCATTTCAGCCGCAGGATTTTTGATATTTGCACTGCCGCTCTCGAAGAGATTTGCTGAACGTTTTATAGTCAGGGTATGTACCGTAATGCTTTCGGGGTCAAGCTCTATCATGCGGTCAAGAGTATGGCGGAAGCTGTCGGCGGACTCCGTAGGCAGTCCTGCAATAAGGTCGGTATTTATGTTTTTGAAGCCCACTTTCCTTGCAAGCTCAAAGGCTTTTACTGCGTCATCGCCAGAGTGCTGTCTGCCGATGACTTTCAGCACCTCATCGTTGAGAGTCTGAGGATTTACGGAGATTCGTTCTGCACCAAGCTCCTTGATGACATGGAGCTTTTCCTCGGTTATAGTGTCGGGTCTGCCTGCTTCAACGCTGTATTCACGTACCTTGTCAAGGTCGAAGTTTTTTTCCACAGTCTCCATGATAGCGCGGAGCTCCTGTGCCGAAACAGATGTAGGAGTTCCGCCGCCGAAGTATATAGTATCTATTTTTGTATCGGTGTCCTTAACTATTTTGCCGATTATTTCAAGCTCGCGGCAGAGTGCGGAAATATACTCGGGCATGAGCTTTACAGCTGAGTCCATGGAGTGAGACACGAATGAGCAGTAGCTGCATCTTGTAGGACAGAAGGGGATAGACACATACAGGCTCACAGCCGAGCTGTCTATCCTGTCAAGTATGGGGAGCTGATTTACAGCCGTATCATAGGCAAGCTGCAATTTCTTGTCCGTGACTTCATACTTGTCCCTGAGCCTTGCGAATATCTCATCTTTGGGAAGCTCCCGACGCATGAGTTCAATGACCTTTTTTACAGGTCTGATGCCTGTCATAAGTCCCCACGGTGGAGCAATGCCAGTTTTTTCGGAGAGAATATGATAGATAAGGCGGCATATCTCGTGCTCCTTGTCCTGAGTATCGTCAACAGTAATACTTCTCTTTACGGGAGCTTCTCCGCGGAGCTTTACCTCTGCGGAAAGGGTATCACCGCTGACCTCAGCGACCACATATGCATCGCCCGAAGCCTCGCTGCGGTCACTTCCGAAGGAATAACGGGCAGTATTGAAGAAGAGCTTCAATGTGGCTTCTATCTCGTATTTAAAAGAATTGCCGATCAAGACGATCGGCATTTTTGAATTATCAGTCGTCATTTTTTCCTCTGAATTGTCCCAGATATGGGTTGGATTCACGTTCATAGTCAAGGGTGGTGGACTCGTTGTGTCCCGGGTATACCTTGTAATCGCCGTTAAGGTGGTATATCTTGTTCAGCGAATACATCATAGCGGAAGCACTGCTTCCCGGGAAGTCAGTTCTGCCCACTGAGCAGCAGAAAAGGGTATCGCCCGAGAACATTACATCGTTGCAGATATAGCACACGCTGCCCTGAGAATGTCCGGGGGTATGGAGCACACGGAATTCACATTCTCCGTCATTGATATAACAGTCGCCATATACGCAGGTCCAGTCGGTAACGGGGGTAAATGTCATGAATGACATATCCGCAGCAAGTGAATGAGCCGTACTTTCAAGCATATGTGCGTCAAGCTCATGGATATATACCTCAGCTCCCGTAGCTTTGCGTACCTCCTCAACGCCGCCGATGTGGTCGAAATGACCGTGGGTGAGGAGTATCTTTGTAAGGCGGAGCTTTCTCATTTTGAGGAATTCCAGGAAAAGTCTGCTGTCGCCGCCGATATCAACGGCAACGCAGCGACCCGGTGAGGTCTCGACTATATAGCAGTTAGCGCGGAGAGGTCCGAGCTGTAAATGATGTATCTTCATGTTCATTACTCCTTAAATAGCGGCTCTTTCTACGGAAATAACGCCCTTTATCTTTCTGAGCTTCTCGAAAAGGTTCTTGAGCTGTTCCGTGCTGGAAATAACGATAGTGCCCTCGAAAAGAGCATTTCCGTTTTTGAGGACTCTCGATGCCGAATGTACGATAGGTACTCTTGCTTCGAGGAGGATAGCGGAAATATCGTAAACAAGTCCCACTCTGTCCGTAGCAGTTACCTCAAAGCTTGTCTGGAGCTGAGTATCGCTGTTGTCAGTCCATTGTATATCAACCCAGCGGTCAAGCTCCTCGGGATTGTTCCTTGCCAGAGCAGCCTTGTAGTTGGTACAGCTTGTTGTGTGTACCGATACGCCGTAGCCTCGTGTGATAAAGCCGATGATATCATCTCCGGGGAGAGGATTGCAGCACTGTGCAAACTTTATGAGCATATCGTCTATCTGGTCGAGAACTATACTGCTGCGTCCGTTGGGCTTTGGCTTGATGAGCGGTACTACAGACGGTTCATCGCTTTCATGCTGCTTTTCGTACTTGTCTTTAAGGCGCGGCATTATCTTTGAGAGAAGTATACCGCCGTAGCCTATGGAAGCGTAGAAATCTTCGAGAGTATCGCAGTTGTGGCGTTTGAAGTCGTCCTGTAAGAACTCGGTGTACTGTTCTTCGGTAAGGTTTATCCTGTGACGCTTGAATTCACGTTCAAGCTGAGTCTTACCCTCGATGATATTCTCCTCACGGCGTTCCTTCTTGAACCATGAGCGTATCTTCGAGCGTGCTTCGTTGGTCTGGACGATGCTGAGCCATGCACGGTTAGGACCTTTATCGGGATCTTTACTTGTGATTATCTCGCATATCTGACCTGTCTGGAGCTTATAATCCAGCGGCACTATCCTTCCGTCCACCTTTGCACCTGTGGTCTTGTGACCTATCTCGGTGTGGATACGGTAAGCAAAGTCGATGACAGTGGAATTTATAGGCAGGCTCACGGACATACCCTTTGGAGTCATAACGACTATATCCTCGGGATCAAGGTCGGTCTTGATTATGCGGACTATCTCCTCAACGTCATCTGAGGTCTGCTGAGCTTCGATTACCTGACGAACCCATGCAAGACGCTGTTCCATTTTGTCCTTGCCCTGTATGCCCTCTTTGTACTTCCAGTGTGCAGCGATACCGTATTCGGCTGTTTCGTGCATATCCCATGTACGTATCTGTACCTCAAATGGGATACCCTCCTTGCCGAGAACAGTGGTGTGGAGAGACTGGTACATATTGTTCTTTGGTGTGGAGATATAGTCCTTGAAGCGGTTAGGCAGGGGCTTGAACATATCGTGGATAAGTCCGAGAACGTTATAGCACTCTGCAATAGTGGTAACGATGATACGTACAGCGTATTTATCGTATATCTCGTCTATGTTCTTATGATTGATGAATATTTTGCGGTAGATGCTGTATATGCTCTTTACTCGTCCGTCTATCTGAGGGGGCTGTGAAAAATCCTCTGACTTGAAACGCTGCGCGATACGGCTCTTGATTATCTCGATGAAGGCTTCACGCTCTTCCTTTTTGTTTTCCAGGATATTCTCGATCTCCGAGTAAGCATATGGGTCAAGAAAATGGAAAGCCAGATCCTGAAGCTCCTCCTTCATGGCTCTGATACCGAGCCTGTGAGCGATAGGAGCATAGATATTCATAGTTTCAAGAGCAGTATTTCGCTGTTTTTCAAGTGGACGGTATTTCAGTGTACGCATATTGTGGAGACGATCACTGAGCTTGATTATCATTACTCTGATATCCTGAGACATGGCAAGGAGTATCTTGCGGATATTCTCAGCCTGCTGTTCCTCCTTTGTGGAGGTGGGGATCTTGCTCAGTTTTGTTACGCCGTCAACGAGAAGCGCAACGTCCTGACCGAAGCGTTTTTTCAGATCGTCAAGAGTAGCGTCTGTGTCCTCAACTACATCGTGCAGAAGTGCAGCGCATATGGTATCCGTGTCCATGCCAAGTTCCAGCAGGGTATAGGCTACAGCCAGAGGGTGAGTGATATAGGGCTGACCCGATGAACGCTTCTGCCCCTCATGAGCCTTTGCAGCGAACTCATATGCCGAGATTATCTTGCTCAGATCATACTGCTTGTCGTCAGTGAGTATCTTCTGTATGATCTTTTCGATGGTGAAATCGTCTTTGAAATCGGGGATATCCTTGAGAAAGTCCTCGGGATTATTCGGAATAGCCGATTCGGGTATGGGTATCTCTCTTTCGTGATGTATGAGATTTGATACATTCATGTCATCTGTCATATCTATTCTCCTTTATCAGTGGCTTTTTGCCAGCTTGCTCCTGAGTGAAACAAGCACGGCAGCCGAGTCCAGATCGGCTTTCTGTGAGACTTTTACTCTTTTTATCTTTTTATCTGAACATGAGACCGTGACCAGTCCCAGCTGTCTGAGTGCTTCTGCGGCTATGCAGAACTTACAGTAATTGATATTTCTGTCATTTAGCCTTATGTACAGCGTATCGGAGCATATTCCCTCATTGGGGATAGCTTTGTATATCTTTACAACGTCATCTCGTGACGGATACATACTTGGGTAGTAGTTCTGCGGAAGCTCCTCACCTCGCAGGAAAGCTTCAAAGGCGGAACTTGCCGCGAAGTACTTGTTCTGCTCGAACATATGAGGACGTATATCGCATACGACAATGCTTACCGAGGTCTTTCCGCGGAATTCGTTTATACCGAGATTGACTATCATGTCGCAGATATCGCCCTTTGCCAGACCTGTTTCACTTGGCGATTTCCTGAATATGAGCGCGTCAGCCTGAGTGAAACCCAGCTTTATATGCAGCTTTGTGTGAGCACCGTCGGAAAGGGGCGTGATATCAGTTATCTCGGCTTTTTCAATGTAGAAAAGAGGTTTTTCGTTGTCAGTGCCGAAGGGTTCGAGAACACTGAGTCCCTGTACGTTTTCAACGGTAAGCTCCGCAGGTGTAAGCGGGATATCGGCTTTCAGCTCTGCCAAAGGCATGACCTTATGGTTTTCAAGAGCATATTTTTCAAGGAGCTGTCCGAACTCATCAGCCTTGCCGCTTTTTATAGTGAAGCCGCCTGCGCCCGGGTGTCCGCCAAACTTTTCAAGCACATCTGAGCAGGCAGTAAGTGCGCCGAATACCGAGAATTCACCGAATGAACGGGCTGAACCGCGTATCTCTCCCTCAGTGTCGGAAGCAATGAAGCAGGGTTTCCCGAACTTCTCAACTATCCTCGAAGCAACGATACCGATAACGCCGTGATGCCAGTCCTTACCGCAGAGGAAGATGACTCTTCCGCGGATAAGCTTCGGTTCTTTGTCTATCATGGCTTCTATTTCGGAAATAATTGAGTTTTCAGCGTCCTTTCGCATATTATTGAGCCTGTCCAGTTCACGGGCGGCTGTCAGGGCTTCATCGCAGTCTTCGCAGAGGAACAGCTCTGCCGCTGTTTTGGGCGAGCCGAAGCGTCCTGCGGCATTTATCCTCGGAGCTAAACCAAAGCCGATGACCTGAGAGTCCACAGGCTTGTCCGTAAGTCCGCAAACCTCTTTAAGAGCTATTATGGACGGACGGTCGGAGTTGCTCAAAAGCTCCATACCGTATGATACAAGGAAGCGGTTTTCGCCTGTAAGGCTTACTATATCGGCAACTGTAGCAATTGCGGCAAGGTCGCCGAACTGTTCAAGTGCCATAGTGTAGTCGCCGCCGTCAAGGGCAGCAACGAGTTTAAGTGCTATGCCTGCACCGCACATATATTTGAAAGGCGAGAAGCAGTCATGCCTGTGAGGGTCAGCTACAGCCTCCGCTCGGGGGAGCTGTTCACCCTGCTGGTGGTGGTCGGTAACTACCAGCTTCATACCCCTGGAGTATATATATTCAGCTTCGGAAATTGCGGAAATACCGTTATCCACAGTGACGATAAGTGAAGCACCTTCCTCAGCTATGCTGTCTATAGCTTTCATGTTTAGTCCGTAGCCTTCGGAGCGTTCGGGGATATAGTAGAAAACATCAGCTCCTGCTTCTGAAAGGTAGGAATAGAGTATGACTGTAGCCATTATGCCGTCACAGTCGTAATCCCCGTAGATGCAGATGCGTTCATCATTGTCAATGGCTGCATTTATGGTATCTGCGGCTTTCTGCATATCTTTTATGAGGAATGGATCTGAAAGCTCGGAAACATTGAGGGCTTCCATAACAGACTCAGGTGATGAATAACCTTTTGAGGCTATAGCAGCGGCTGCAAGAGAGCTTACACCGCAGCTCAGCATAAGTGAAGATACAGTTTTTCTGTCGGGCATACCGACTGTCCATTTTTTCATACAACTACTCCCGAAAAGCATAATATACACAACAAATAATTATAACATAAAAATATGAAAATATCAACAGCCGCAGCGAAAAAAATGAGCCCTTAGCAATTAGCCCTTAGCCTGTAGGGACCGCCGCCCCTACAATTATGAATTGATACTGCTCTAAACTTGCTAAAGGCTAAGGGCTAAAGGCTCAGCACGTCATGAGATGCTTTCGAGCTTTACGCGGAGCTTCTTGATTATTTTCTTTTCGAGCCTTGATATATATGATTGTGAGATGCCGATGCAGTCCGCAACTTCTTTTTGTGTCTTTTCCTTGCCGTCAATGAGTCCGAACCGCATTTCCATTATCTCGCGCTCACGCTTGCCAAGCTCGGATACTGCACTTCTCAGTATATCGCGTTCTGCCTCTGTTTCAATGCCCTTGCTCACGATGTCGTCGTCAGTTCCGAGAATATCCGACAGGAGCAGTTCATTGCCGTCGTAGTCTATATTCAGCGGTTCATCTATAGACAGGTCGTTGCGGTACTGTGATGACTTCCTCAGAAACATGAGTATCTCGTTTTCGATACACCGCGAAGCATAGGTGGCAAGCTTTATATTCTTCGTCGGACAGAAGGTGTTCACAGCCTTGATAAGTCCGATAGTGCCTATGGAAACCAGATCTTCTATGCCTATTCCCGTAGACTCGAACTTTTTCGCTATGTATACCACAAGACGGAGATTATGCTCGATAAGACAGTTTCTGGCACTTGTATCATGGAGAATGAGCCGTGAAAAGACTTCTTCCTCCTCCTGCCTTGTAAGAGGCGGCGGAAGTGTGTCCGAGCCGTTGACGTAAAAGACCTCGCCTTGCAGGTGCTTTTGCAGGAATGCTCTGATTTTTTTGATGATGTTCATATTTTCTCCTTCTTTCCTATATTTTCAGCAGCTTTGGGTTGAACACGGCTTTCCCACCGCAATCACCGAAGCCGATAACAGCGTCTACAGGCTTCTTTTCGCCGCTTGTACAGCTTATGATAACTTCATCGGGACGAAATACAGGTATGAGTCCGTTTCCCGAAACAGCCGTGCAGGGGAGCAGTCTGAACCCGCGTGGTAGATGAGATATATCAAGCTCACAGCCTGTCAGCTCCGTGAAATAGTCGGCTGCGCATATGATAACGGGCGAACCGCTGAAAAAGTCCACAAGACCGTTGCCTGTGTCCGCAAGACCGTTTACAGCAATGACTTTGCTCCTGCTGCGTATAAACACTCGGTAGCTCCCTTCGGGAGTCCTGTCCAGCCATATTCTCAGAAGCCTTACAGCTCCGTAAAGAGCAGCTGTAGTAAGTATAAGTATGAGCAGGGAAAAGTCTATGTAAAAGCAGGCATTGTTGAAGTGCATGAACTCAGGCTTGAAAAGGGAATAAACCGCATAGACCGTGCCTGCAAGTACGAAATTTGCGGCAAAGAAAGCCAATGTATTGATAATGAGCCGCTTTTTGCCGTGAATACCGAATGAAATTGCAACTATACTTACAGCCGCAGCAGTTTTTATAATAAGAGCTGTTATGTTTCCCAGCTCGGGGAGCAGAATGATGAGCGAGAAGAAGCTCCCGTATAACGACGCTGCAATACATCTGCTTGTTTTCAGCGGTGAATGGGTAATACCTGAGGTAATACGGAGCAGGAAGTAATTCACATAGATATTCAGTACAATAAGCACATCAACGTAAATGGTCTGCATGGTACACCTCCTGACTTGCTGTCCTGTATTATCATTATAATGCAGCGAGTCCGAGAAATATGTCAAATCTGAGCCTTTAGCCGTTAGCAAGTTGAGAGCAGTATCAATTCATAATTCATAATTGTAGGGGCGAGTGACCGTCGCCCATCAATAACCCAAAATTGCTGTAAGCGAAGTACGATTAAGTACTTTGTTAAGAGTGAGCGAACTTGCAAGCGGCAACGGGGTTAGGGTGCAGCGTCACGCTGCAAAAGAAAAAGCTGCGGCTTCAAAACTGAAACCGCAGCTCTGCTGCATATTAAAGGAACGGGAGAACGATAGCTCCGATTATCATAAGTACTGCAATAGCGAGGACTGCAATACGCATCCACGTTTTTTTCTCGGGAGTATGTTTGCTGCTCATTTATATCACCTCTCAGTGTCTTTTTTTCATGCGTTTTTTACGATTTGGTATATAATCCGTGTATATCTCTGACTTCTTCTTACCGCCGTAAGCGGCTTTTTTACGGTCAAAGTGGGGCTTGTCATCCGGACGGCGGCTGCTTCTGCGAGCGAGGTTCTCTCCGCCCTTATAGAGCTTGACTTCCACCTTGTTTCCGTTTATCTTGATAGAGTCCGTACTCTCGATGATGTATTCCGACTCGGCTTCGGGAACTTCAACGGTGGTATGATCGTTGAATATATCTATCTTGCCGAAATCCTTTCCTGTCATACCCGTAGCGTCAACAAGAGCGCCCAGTATGAAATTAGGAGCTATCCTGCGGTTGCGTCCGATATTTATGACAATCTTTACAGTCTTTGCACCGCTGTTTCTGCCTTTTCTGAGAGGCTTTGCCTTTTCAAAGTCAGGGAGCGACTCAGTCTCAGCCCTGAGCATCTGAGCGATAACTCTTGCGGCAGCCTCACGGTAGTCGATACCTGTTGATGCAAGTCTGTCGAGAATATCATAAGCATCGTGACCTGCTGCGGCTTCGGTGATCTCCTTTACTACGGCTTCTTTCTTCATGGCTATGATATCAGACTTGTCGGGAAGGGGCATTTCACGTATCTCGGCGTGAGTGTACTTTTCAATGGCGCGAAGGTCAAAGAGCTGCCTTCTTCCGCTTATGAGAGTATAAGCAGTACCAGTTCTGCCTGCTCTGCCTGTTCTGCCGATACGGTGGATATAGTATTCGTTGTCCTGCGGCAGGTCGTAGTTGAACACTGCATCGACTCCGCTTACATCTATACCTCTTGCGGCAACATCTGTAGCTACAAGTATCTCCGTGGACTTGTTCTTGAAGCTGTTCATTACCTGAGTGCGCTGTATCTGCTTCATATCGCCGTGGAGACCTGCTGCGCGGAAGCCGTGCTTTACGAGCTCCTCAGTGAGCTGATCCACCATAGCCTTTGTGTTGCAGAACACCATAGCCGATGAGGGCTTATAAGCAGCAAGGAGTAGTCTCAGCGCATCGGTCTTTCTGCCCATAGCAACTTCAAAGTAGAACTGCTCGATGAGCTCCACTGTTTTCTGTGCTGACTTTATTTTTATATGTACAGGATCGGTCTGATACTTTTCGGTGATAGCCATTATCTCCTTTGGCATAGTTGCGGAGAAGAGAACGGTTTGTCTGTTCTCGGGCATATCGGCGAGTATAGTCTCGATGTCATCACGGAAGCCCATATTCAGCATCTCGTCAGCCTCGTCGAGGATAACTGTCCTTATATTGTCAAGCTTGAGAGTTCTTCTGCGGATATGGTCCATGACTCTTCCGGGAGTACCTATTATTATATTAGCACCGCGCTTCAGCTCGTGTATCTGCTTTTCCATACTTGCGCCGCCGTACACAGCCGAGGACTTCACACCCTCCTTGTACTTGGCGAATTTGCGTATCTCCTCATTAGCCTGCATGGCAAGTTCACGGGTAGGGCAGAGTATAAGCACAACAGCGGACTTTCTGTCAGCTTCGGTAATGCTCTCAACGGCAGGTATGCCGAAAGCAGCAGTCTTACCCGTACCTGTGTTGGAACGTCCCACAACGTCCCTTCCTTCAAGGAGCAGAGGGATACTTTCCTGCTGTATCTCCGTCATCTCCGTATATCCCAGCTCGTCAACAGCACGAAGAAGCTCCTGTGATAAATTCAGTTCATTAAAATGCATATTTATCCTTTCTTATCTCCATTTATTCCAATACAAACTATAATAGCACAAATTGCCGAAAAGGTCAAGAGCTTATATTAGTGAGTAGTAAGTAGTGAGTAGTGATTAGAAAGTAGAGAGTAGAATTGTAGGGGACGGCGTTCACGACGTCCCGAGCCTGACGCTGTAAATAACAAGATGTCATGTGTAGGGGTGGATATTATCCGCCCGTTTTTCCATAACGTCATGTATGTTGTAACAACGTGTAGGGGAGCCCGCCCTCGGGCTCCCGTCAATCACGCATAAACTATAAATGACGCACTGTAGGGACGACCATTGGTCGTCCGCCAATTACGCATAAACTTTAAATGACGCACTGTAGGGGCTGCCTTTGGCAGTCCGCCAGTGTAACCTACATATTGTTCCGTAAGCGATGTATGAGTAAGGATATTGATAAGAGTGAGCGAGTTTACGAGCGACAACGTGGTTAGGGGGCACAGGCTCTGCGCTGCAATTGACAAATGAAGCAATATGGCGTATAATGTATATAAACATATAATGTTGCAAAGGGTGGTAAAATGATACAGGACATATATCCGAGCAGACTGGACAACAAGTACATACCGTACACTATGACAAATGATGATACGGTCTTGTTTTTTGACACAGAGGGGAAGCTCCTTGTAAATATCAGTGACGGAGATATAGTTTTCCCGAAAGGAAGCGATATGGACGCTATAGGCAGCGTCTACGCCTTTTCTGTTGATGAAAGGAACTATTTCATCTCACTTACTCAGTTCGAGCGTTCTTATCCCTCGTTTGAGTATATGACAATACGTGAGCTCAGGGACAAGTGCAGCGGCAAGGAGCTTTTTGCAGCCTTTACTGCATATCATCTCTGGAAATGGTATACCGATAATATCTACTGCGGAAAATGCGGGGAAAAGCTTGCATTTCACGAGAGAGAACGTGCTCTGAAATGCAGCAGATGCGGAAATACAAAGTATCCGAGGATAAATCCTGCTGTAATAGTGGGAGTTACCAAGGGTGACAGCATACTTATAACAAAGTACCGCAGCGGTTTTGCGCACAATGCCCTTGTTGCAGGCTTTACGGAGATAGGCGAGACTCTCGAACAGACCGTTGAACGTGAGGTAATGGAAGAAACAGGCGTAAAGGTAAAGAATATCAGGTATTACAAGTCTCAGCCATGGGGTATGGCTCAGGATATCCTTGTGGGATTTTTCTGTGATGCGGAAGATGACAGCGAGATACATATGGACGAAAGCGAGCTTAAATACGCAGAATGGGTCAAGCGCGAGGACATAGTGCTCCAGCCCTACAGCCACAGCCTCACCAATGAGATGATGCAGGTATTCAAGGAAGGAAAAATATAAGCATAAATTCCCGAGATGATCTCTCGGGGATCTTTTTATTTACAGTTATAGATTGAACCTATAACCGATGATAATTCATATGTATTGGACAAATACCTATTGTTGTGGTATGATATGGGTAAAGAAAAACACAGGGGTGCTCAAAATGAAAGACATTAGGCAGATAATCAATTCCGAGCGAATGTGTCGGAAAATGAAATAATGAAAAGTAAACAACAATAATAATTATTAATTTTTGAAAGGAAGTTCAGTTATGAGTAATTATAAATTTGAGACAATACAGGTACACGCAGGTCAGGAGAAGCCGGACCCCGCAACAGATGCGAGAGCAGTGCCGATATACGCAACTACTTCATACGTTTTCAAGGACTCTGCACAGGCAGCAGGTCGTTTCGGACTCACAGAGGGCGGAAACATCTACACAAGACTCATGAATCCTACTTCTGATGTATTCGAGCAGAGAATAGCAGCTCTCGAAGGCGGTGCAGGCGCACTTGCTACAGCATCAGGTTCAGCAGCTATCAGCTATGCTATTCAGAACATCGCAACAGCAGGAGATCACATCGTAGCTTCCATAGACCTCTACGGCGGTTCGTTCAATCTTCTCAACAATACTCTCCGCGAGCAGGGACTTACAACAACATTCGTTGATCCTTCCGATCCTGAGAACTTTGAAAAGGCTATCAAGCCCAATACAAAGCTCCTTTACGCTGAGACTCTCGGCAATCCTAATTCAGATGTTCTGGATATCGAAGCTATATCAGCTATCGCTCACAAGCACGGTATTCCGCTTATCGTGGACAATACCTTTGCTACACCATATCTTCTCAGACCTATCGAGCACGGTGCAGACGTTGTAGTACATTCCGCAACAAAGTTCATCGGCGGACACGGTACAGTAATGGGCGGTGTTGTTATTGACTCAGGTAAATTCGACTGGGCGCAGAATGATAAATTCCCCGGACTTTCTAAGCCCAATCCCTCATATCACGGAGTTGTATTCACAGAGGCTTGCGGAAACCTTGCATACATACTCAAGCTTCGTACAACTCTCATGAGAGATCAGGGCGCAACTATCTCGCCATTCAACTCATTCCTGCTCTTACAGGGACTTGAAACACTTTCGCTCCGTCTTGAGCGTCATACAGAGAATGCACTCAAGGTAGTTGACTTCCTCAAGAACCACCCACAGGTAGCAAAGGTAAACCACCCTTCACTGGAAACAGGCAGAGCAAAGGAGTTATACGACAACTACTTCCCGAATGGTGCAGCATCTATCTTCACATTTGAGATAAAGGGCACAGCCGAGGACGCAAAGAAGTTCACAGAAAGTCTCGAACTCTTCTCACTTCTTGCAAACGTAGCCGATGTTAAGTCACTGGTAATACACCCTGCATCAACAACTCACTCACAGCTGACCGAAGAGGAGCTTCTTGCCGCAGGCATCAAGCCTACAACAGTAAGACTCTCCATAGGTACAGAGCACATTGACGATATCATTGCAGACCTCCAGCACGGTTTTGACGCTGTTAAGTAATACAGCTTCTGTGACTATGTTACACATACCAAATATATGCCATTAATGAAAAAGGACCTTTCTGAATGAGAGGTCCTTTTTCATGTTTTTTTCAGTTTTATAAGGTCTTTTATTACTTCGCCGCCGATGATAAGTCCTGCAACTGACGGTACAAACGCCGTAGAACCTGGAGTTGAACGCTTAGCCGCGCCTGTGCGCATATCAGTATTGCCTGAGCCGTCATCAACTGCCTGTCCCTGTGGGACTATGGGCTGCTCCTTTGAGTATACAACTTTAAGCTTCTTGATTCCGCGGCGTTTCAGCTGATAGCGCATAGCTCTTGCAAGGGGACACACCGATGTCTTGTAGATATCAGTTACCTCAAATGCTGTGGGGTCAAGCTTGTTTCCTGCACCCATAGAGCTTATGACAGGTACACCTGCCTTTTCAGCCTGCATGATTATCTCTATCTTGCCCGTTACTGTGTCGATAGCGTCAATAACGTAGTCGTACTGTGAAAAGTCCAGCTTATCGGCAGTTTCGGGCATATAGAACATCTTATGGCAGGTGACTTTGCAGTCAGGATTGATATCGCGGATACGCTCCGCAGCCGCGTCAACCTTGTACATACCGACAGTGCTGCCGAGAGCGATTATCTGGCGATTTATATTGGTAACGCATACCTTGTCATCGTCAATGAGGTCGAGAGCTCCCACACCCGAGCGGGCAAGAGCTTCAACGGCATATCCGCCCACACCGCCGACACCGAATACGGCAACGCGGGAATTTGCCAGTATATCCATAGCTTCTTCACCAACGAGAAGCTGAGTTCTTGAAAAAATATCGGACATATTTTACTCCTTATACTTCCCTGAACTTTTCAAGGCGGTAAACGTGTTCCTCGTCAACTTCGGCGATACCGTTCTTGTAGTCGTAGCCGAACTTTCGATAGAATTGACAGGCTGTGATAGACGAGGGTATCTCTATTCGCTTGGCGCGGAGGAAGTACTCGTCCTTTTCGAGAGTTTCGATGATGCTTCTGCCCACGCCTTTGCCCTGATATTCGGGAAGCACGAAGATAGTGAAGAGACTGCTCTCGTCCTCCTTGCCCCAGTAAGGACCGATAGCACCGCAGCCGATTATCTTATCATCGTCCTCGACTACATAAAAGTGCGTCCAGCCTGCACGTTCGAGTATATTCTGGGGCTGCATACTTTTAACTACCTCTTCCATAAGCTCTGCAGGGTAGTCCTTAACGTTGGATATTCTGATAGTTTTTATAACAACAGCCGAAACTGATTCGGCATCTGTTTCTTTAAATCTTCTGATATTCATATTATCGCTCCTTTCTGAGTTTGTGTGCGGTAATTATGGTATAGCTATATGCATTCACGGTAATGATACAGCCGTCCACGGTTATGTACCAGTTCTTGCCTTTGCGCTCAATAACAGCTTCGGGAGAGCTTATCCTGTCCATGCACCATGCTACAGCGTCATCACATTCGATACCGAGATTTCGTTTTATACGCAGAACGCCAAGCTCCGTGGTATGAAGCTTGGCGAGGTTTTTCAGAAGTTCCATTAGTCAACGATCTTTCTTGCTTCGATGTAAAATCTCTTGTCCTCAGCGTGTCCCATTGAGAAGGTCTTTCTCGGGAGCGCACCGTCCTTGATAACTGTGGGGAAGAGCTGAGATTTGTCCATATCAGGCAGAACGAAAGAAATTCCGTTGTGCTTCTCGGCAAGTGACTTAACTGTATCAGCACCGTGGATATAGTCGATCTTTCCGCCGTTTGCCTTGATATAGCCGTCAAGGAAGTTCTGGAGCGAACCAACGGATAGATTTGATGACTTCTTGTTTATATAGAGCTTCCTTTCAACGCCCTTGCAGGTGCAGATCACGAACTGGTCGGACTCCTTAGTCTCTGAGAGCTCGAGCGCAGCTGTGAGCTCGTTTATGAGCTTGTCGCAGTCTACATCGTATACAAGGCGGTGTATAGCCTCAAATTTGAGTGCATCGCTGTGGAGATTAACTATCTCGGCGAGTGCATAGCGAGCAGGGTGATCTGAGAAGTCCTTACCCGGGTTTGCCTTTTTGAGCTGCTCGTAGAACTCCTTTGCAGTAGCGAGAGAGTGGTTTCCGTCGCCCATAGCATAGAGGAGTACAGGTGTATTGCTGAGACCGTATTTCTTGCAGAATGTATCGGGATCGGCAAGTGCACAGAGAGCCTTGTCGATATTCTCCTGTGCGGACTTGTCTACCAGCCAGCCCTTTATGCTGCCGCCGTTCTGCATGAGCTCAAAATCATAGAGTTTGCTGTCGTCCGAAACGCTCTTTGCCAGCGGCTCGATAACTGTATTATCGGGATCGTCAATGAGTATCATTATATGAGGAAGCTCAAGTGGAGCACCCTGTCTTACCTTGATACGGGGAGGTATACGCTCGATAACTGTAGCCTCGGTAGCTCTTACCTCTGATGTGCTGCCCTTGGAGAAATCGTACTTTTCAAGGTCTATAGCACCAACGATGCCCTGACGGAGTATGCCGTTGCTCTGAGTACGCTCAACATATACCATAGCGTCCTTGTACTCTGTGAAGATGCCGTCAGCAATGTACTTGTCCATAGCAGAGTGGATATTGTCGATACGCTGTGCAACACCGTCCTGTTCAAGGTAAAGCTCGGGGAGAATGAGGTTAAGTGTAGACGGAGCGTTTCCGACTGTCTTGCTTACCTCGTCCCAGTATTCAGGCTCGCTGGTGTACTGGTCACAGGCAATAACGGACCACTTGTGCATATCGCAGTCCTTTGGGATAAGAATGTCAGCAGAATGAAATGCGGTTGAGTTCATGATTGGGTACTCCTTTATATTTTTTAGAACTAAGAGCTTAGAACTAAGAACTTAGAACTTAGAATTTAATTTGTAGGGGCTGTCAGCTCTGCATATAGCATTGCCAGCCAAATCACAGATTTGTGGCACTGCTTATTTGGCAGTCCGTGAACAACACTTAAAAGTTGAGAGTTGAGAATTGAGAGTTGAAAGTTATGGTATCGCCTGCGGCGATAATATTTAAATATGTGAGCGAAGCGAACATATTAATTCTCAATCCTGAATTTTCAATTCGTTAAAGAGTCTTGCTACGGGAAGTCCAACAACGTTGAAGAAATCGCCGTCAATGTGGGAGATAAGCGCAGAGCCTTTTCCCTGTATGCCGTAGCCGCCTGCCTTGTCGTAAGGTTCGTCGGTGTCGGCGTAGGCTTCTATCTCGCCAGCTGTAAGCTGTCTGAAAGTAACATCGGTCACTTCCGAAAAAGAATTTACTTTTCCGCCGCTGATTATGCAGCAGCCTGTTACTACCTGATGTGTGCGTCCCGAAAGCTTTGATATATCGGCGATACACTGAGTTTTGTCCTTGGGCTTGCCCAGTATCTCACCCTCGCATATGACTGTAGTATCACAGCCGATAACAGTGCAGTCGGGATATTTCTCCGCAGCAGCCTTTGCTTTGAGCACAGCAAGGTACTCGGAAGCCGCCATAGGGGAAATACCATCGGGGAGAGTCTCGTCGCAGTCCATAGATACAGCCTCGAAGTCCTCGGTTATATATTTCATCAGCTCGCGCCGTCTCGGCGAAGCTGAGGCAAGTATTATTTTCATGTATTTACTCCATATTTTGCATTAATATATACTATTAATAATTTTACCACATACACAGCCTTATGTCAAGACGGTACATATTCCTATTTGTTGAAATTGCATTATAAACAACCTTTTGTATTGATATTTTTTTCAATATTATTTTTTAATATCGCTATTGTATTTTTGCTATAAAAGGTGTATAATAGGAAAGTATTTGGAAATTTGAAAAAGAGGGTTTAGGAAACATGAAAGAAAATGGATTTGGAGAATCACCCGGAAGCGCAGGAGGAACGCCACAGGGTACAGGCAAACCACCGTCAGGAATGGGAGGACCGCCACCGGGAGCAGGAGGTCCGCCCAACGGAGCAGGAGGAATGGGCGGCAATCCGCTGGGCTATGCACCTGTTCGTTCTCTGATGATGAAGTTCGCTATCCCGAGTATCGTAGGTATGCTGGTAAGTGCGCTATATAATATGGTAGACCAGCTGTTTATCGGAAGGGCAGTCGGTACTCTCGGAAACACGGCAACTTCTATCGCATTCCCGTTCACAACGGGCTGTATGGCACTTGCGCTCCTGTTCGGAATAGGCGGTGCTTCGTGCTTTAATCTTACGCTTGGTATGGGAGATAAAAAACGAGCCCCGTACTTTGCAGGAAATGCACTTTCACTTCTGGCAGCCAGCGGTATCATAATGTCTGTGCTAACTCTGACTTTCCTTACTCCGCTGCTGAAACGGTTTGGAGCAACCGACGCGGTAATGCCTTATGCCAAGGAGTACGTGAGATATACGGCATTGGGTTTCCCGTTCCTTATCCTTACAGCAGGCGGCGGACATATCGTACGTGCGGACGGAAGTCCTAAAATGACCATGATATGCAACATCACAGGTGCTGTTATCAATACGATACTTGATGCAATATTTGTACTTGGACTTGACTGGGGAATGAAAGGCGCAGCCATAGCAACAGTAGTTGGACAGGTCGTTTCGGCTGTTATAGTTATAGTATACTGCTTCAACTTCAAGACAGTATATCTCTTCGGACGTCATCTTTTGCCGAAAGCAGGTATAATAAGCAGATTATGCTCGATAGGAATGGCTTCCTGCTTCAATCAGATAGCTATTGCAGTTGTTCAGATCGTTCTCAACAACTCACTCGCACATTACGGAGCACTTTCAAAGTACGGTGCAGATGATCCTATAGCAGCTGCGGGAATAATCATGAAGGTCAATATGATAGTATTCTCAATAGTTATCGGACTTGCACAGGGAACACAGCCAATTGAGAGCTTCAACTACGGAGCAAAGAATTATGACAGAGTTAAGAGTGCTTTCTGGATGGCTATAAAGGCAGGTGCAGCTATTTCAATTGTTGCATTTATATGCTTCCAGCTTTTCCCGAGACAGATACTCAGCGTATTTGCAAACAAGGACGCAAGTGAGGGTTACTACGAATTCGGTGCGAAATTCTTCAGGATATCGATGTTCTTCACGTGGCTCAACTGCTTACAGCCTATAACGTCCACATTCTTTACATCAATAGGAAAGTCCATAAAGGGCGTATTCCTTTCACTTACAAGACAGATACTGTTCTTTGTGCCGCTTCTTCTTGTACTGCCGCTGTTCTTCAAGATAGACGGCATCATGTATACAGGACCTATTGCAGACGGACTTGCAGCTATAGTTGCAGTAATTATGGCAATGCATGAATTCAAGGATATGCATGAACGTGAATGGTATTGATATGAATGCATTGTTAAAATAAAAATAAAAATCCTGTGGTATTGATTTATTGCAGGATTTTTGTTATAATATTATAGTGAATTTTTGGGGTATAGCCAAGCGGTAAGGCACAGGACTTTGACTCCTGCACTCGTGGGTTCAAATCCCGCTGCCCCAACCACAAGCTGAGCCAGCTTGACCGCAGCCACATTGTTGTTCGCAAGCTTGCTCGCTATCATCAGAAATGCTGCTCGTACATCGCTTACAGCACTTTAACGTCCTGCTTTGTGCAGGGCGTTAGTTTTTAGTGGTTAGTGTTTAGAAATTGCAATATAAAGACAAGAGCTGCGTAAGGGAGTTGCCTTTACGCAGCTTTTTATGTCGTAACATACGGAACTATATCTCCCACATAATTTTGTGAAAGTCCTTCTATGAGCAGCAGTTCATATACATTTTGGAATTTCGTATGCTCACGGAAGTCGATAATTTTATTGGCGATATCCACGTCAACATGAGGGAGCAGCATAAGTGTATCAATATCTGCTGTATTGATGTCTATGGGAGCAAGCTCCTCAAGAGTCGGTTCGTATTCTGTCACTTCTTCAATGTCTGTAATATCCTCATTTTCCTGTACTTCTTCATCGTAAACAGGATCAATGACGAAGATATGATCGCGGATATCGGAAAATATTTTTTCACCGATGCCGTTTACATTCATTATTTCCTCTATGTTGCGGAAGCCGCCGCTGGTTTCACGATAGCTTATAATCTCGTCAGCAAGTACCTCTCCGATCCCTTTGAGCTTTGTAAACTCAGATGCATCTGCTGAATTCAAGTCGATATATACTTTTTCTGCAACAGCAGTTGTTGTGTTTGTAGTTTTTACAGTCTTAGCAGATGTGGTGGCTTTGGGAGTTTTTGAAGTTGTGATGTCAGTGATGGTTTTTATTGGCTGAGTCGTAGGCACAGTAGGTTTTTCACTGAAAATAATAGTTGAGATATTTTTCTTTGTGTCGGAAGTCTTGAAATAGAATACCGTTGCTCCAATTATTACAAGTGCGCAGAGCAAAAAGAGAAGGTACGTTTTGAAAGATTTTTCGTCCTTCAAGAACATCACCTCTTATCATACAACATAATAACACATAATCATACAAAAAGCAACAAAATTCGACATGAAATTCTTTTTAAGAAGGCTTACTCTCGTTTGAAAGTAAGCCTTTTGGTCTATATGTTGTATGTTTTTATGTATTTTTTCTCACCGATCTTAAATCTGAGTACAAGCTCATTGTCGTTCAGATCGGCAGAGATCATCCTTGCATCGCGTATCTTCATTATCTTTGAGAGCTCTTTCAGCTCTTTTTCGGTATAATCAAAGAAATTATCAGAAGTGAACAGAACGCTGCCCATAAGTGCATTTATTTCCGCGAGACATTTTCTTTTTTCCTCAGACATGGAAATATTACACGGTCTCAGCAGGAATACGTCAGGATCGCTGAGAAATGCTCTATGATCCAGCTGTCGGCGGAAAACAGTGTTAAGAATGGAATTCTTCGTACTGATACGCTCGCGGTGCATAAGACGCATATGTGGTTTGTCATTCCAGTCGAGACTGACATCGCAGCCGATACGGCAGTAATCCACCTTTCCGAAAGCGGAAGCAAGAGGGACTCCGCAGCCGAGTATGAGAGCATCTCCTGCGCATTTACGCAGGAAATCCATAGCTTCCGACATTATCTGTCCGCGGGTCTTGTCTATGTGCGGAACGATACAGGCTGCATAAAGGAAATCCAGCTTCAGCAGACCGTATCCCCAGTCGTTGACGATAGTGCTGATAACGTTTTTGATATACGTCCTTACTTCGTAATTGTAGATATCAAGGGCGTAGAAGCCGCTCCAGTTAGAGCCGCCTTTCACGTATTTGCCCTTATTGTCAAGGAGCAGCCAGCTCTTTTTGCTCCTGAATATTTCAGAGTTTTCCTCGCATACAAAAGGTGCGAGCCATATTCCTGCGGTCATGCCTGCATTTTTGATGTCATCGGCTGCTTTTTTCATACCGTTGGGGAATTTCTCACTGTCAACTGACAGCCAGTCGCCTACAGCAGTCTGCCAGCCGTCATCTATCTGGAAAACATCGGCTTTTGCCGATATAGCGTCAATGCCCGAAAGATCAACGGAAATAGTTTCTTCGCTGATATCCTGATAGTGGTTGTACCAGCTCGTATAGCCGAAAACAGGCTTTGCGTCCTTGCGCGGAGCAACGCCGAGAAGATCAAAGTAAAGGTCAAAGACTTCTTTTTCGCAGCCCTCTGTAATGAAAAGCTTCAATGCGCACCACTCGCCGTTGATCTCAAGTCCTGAGCAGTCTTTCTGGAAAGCGATGATATCCTTGTCTGTCTGAGTAATTATCTGCGTGAAGCCGCTGTCCTCGGAGAGTGAACCCATGAAAAGGTAATTATCTCCCCGTCTGATATAGCCGTAAGTCCAGCCATGCAGATATTCGCCGTAGTCGGCGAAATTATAGTCGCCGTACTGTGAAAAAGCGTACTTTTCGCGTATCGCACAGGGAATATGACTGATACCGCGCATTTTATCGCCGATATCGTGTTCGATGGAGTCTGTCCACGACTGATAGCCGTTAAGGAAGATCTTTTCGTCCTCATTGTACACGTATTCAAATTCGGCGTACATTTTCTGGATAGTTATTGTTTCGTTTGATCTTACTGTGACGGTAAAAACATCGTCCTGCGTGTTTATTTCAAGCTCCATTCGGTCATTGCGCAGTGAACTCGAAGTGATAGCCATGAAGTCGTTTTCGCCGTCTTTGTAGAGAAATTGCAGTGACTTGAATTTAAGCATCTTTACGCCCCTCCTCTATGCGTTTGAGGACTTTCTTTTCATCATATTTCAGGAATACCAGACCGCCCAGCAGACACAGAACAGCTGCTATCACAGCGGTAAGGCGATAGCCGAGACCGTAGCCTGTCTCGCCTTTTTTTACGTCTGAGTTCACAAGAGCGATACTTGTGAACAGGAGCATTGCAAGTGACTGTCCCATTTTGAATGCAAATGTTCTTGCAGCGTAGAACATACCCTGACGGCTCTCGCCTGTAGCAAGCTTGTCCTCCTCAGAGATATCAGCTACCACAGCCTGTGGGAGAATACCAAGTATAGCCATAGGTACAGCAGCAAGAACTGCGATGATAACACCGTATGCCATAGCAGGTATGCTGAACAGACCTGCACCTGCTGTTACGATAAATGCAACTGAGAAGAACAGAAAAGCAAAGGATATTAGCTTTTTCTTGCCCAGCTTCTTTGAGAACACATTTACAGCAGGGTAGAACACCAGTGAAGATACTGTCATTATTATAAAGAGCGTAGATGTCATTTTCGTATCAAGTCCGAGAAGAACGGTGACATAGAATGACAGACCTGTCTGGAACAGGGTTAGACCTATCCAGTAAAGTATATCCGAGCATACGAATATGCGGAAATCCTTGTTCCTGAATGTTGAAAGGAGAGAACTGAACGCGGAGCTTTTGCTCGGAGTAGTATCAACATACTCGTTCTCGTCGATGAGAAATGCAGGAACGAGCATACATATCACGGCAAAGGCTGCAAGTATGGCTATGCTTATGCGGTAGCCGTTTGCGTAGCCCATGCTGTCCTGAAAGATACCTGCGAGACTTGGCAGGAAAAATGCAATGCCCGTGCCGAAGAAATAGGTCACGGAAATGTATGTGGAAAGATTTATTCGCGCATTCTGCGTACTGCCAAGCTCGGGGATGAGTGCGTTATACGGAGTGCAGTAGCAGGTCATGCAGAGATAGAAAAGCATGGCGAATACGAATAAAACGGCAACATTGCCCTTGCTCCCTGCTTCAAAAGGAGAAATGAACATCATAACTGTAACTATGCCGAACGGTACAGCAGCAAGACGCATGAACGGGATACGCCTGCCAAGCCTGTGCTTCATGGAGTCGGACTTTCCTGCAATGTAAGGATCTGAAACTGCATCGAAGATACGTCCGACGGCTGTAATTACGCCGATAACGGTAAGACCTATGAATGTGCCCTGTGGTATCAGAGCAGTCTGTCCTTTTGCGAGCTCCTCCTGACTTGGCTGATAGAAGAAAACCAGCCAGTTGGAAATGATACCTGCAAGTATAGACCAGCCAAGCTGTCCTATAGCGAATATCCATAATACCTTATTGGTCGCAGTTTTCTTGTTCTCCATAATACGTCACTCCTTTTTCAAAAAGAATACGGCTGTGTCGATAATGGTGCATAATTCCTGCTCAGCGTGTGAGAAATCGTCTCCCGGGAGAAGCTCTCCCTGTATGAGCTTTTTGCTGAGCTCCATGAGCGTATGTGCGTATGAAAGGTAGAAAAGGCGGACATCGGGGATCTCGCGGACAGTTCCGTCGGAAATGCCTGTCATATATGCTCTTTCAAATATAGGATAGAAGTTGATAATGGACTTTTCGTAATCCTTCAGTTCCTTTTTAGGGATATCCTCGGACGAGAGGAGAAGGTCAAACTCCGCAAGAAGTCTCATAAAAGCAGGGTGTGCCTGATAGAGTACAGCGAACATTCTCATAAGGTCGTTGACTTGTTTTATGCCTGTCTGTGCAAGAAAGACCTTCGACTCGAAAATGCCGCTGAACATTTTGTTGAGTTCGTTCCACATATAGGTCATAGCTGCTATGGTGATACCATTTTTAGTTCCGAAATATCTGTAGAGCGTAGCCACACCGATGCCGCATTCATCGGCAATATCGGTCATTTTCACGGCTTCGATACCGTTTTTCAGAAAGAGCTGGGCACTTACTTCAACGGCTTTCTCAAAGCGTTTATTTTTTAAAGTTTCCTGAGAAAATTCGTTTACCACTTGACAAACCTCCTTTTTTGTGATAGACTATATATCAGATGATAGACAGTCTATCATTCCTTAGAAATATTTTAACATATTTTATATGTTTTGTCAAGACCTTGGAGGGATTTTTATGGACAGATCAAAATTTATTTTTGCGAATGAAATTTCCCGCAAAGCCTACAAAAAGGCTATAAAGACCAAGGGAAAGTATATGAGCAAGTACGGCGATGATACCAAGACGGTGTATCATCTTTCGGCTGTACCCGCACCTGCTATAGGCAAGACTTTGGGAGTTCGCAATATTGTCCTCAGCAGAGAGAGCGGCTGCAAGTTCGACGAAAAGAGCATAATTATCGGCAATATCCGTATGGGCTTCGGACACTACAGGATATCAATGGCGATAGCTTCGGCAGCTCATGCAATGGGCTATGAGCCCTACTGGTTCGATCTTCACTCATTCAAGCAGGCTTCCTGCGGAAAGATAATCGCTGAGCAGAACGAGCTGTATTCGTTTGGTTCGAGACTGTCTCAGAAATTCAGCCTTTTCAACAAGCTTGTGTGGGAGCCCCTTAACAGTGAGGGCTTCCGCAAGCTGACATATAACAGTATGGATCAGAAGACCACAGAGCTTATGACGGCTGTATTCCGCGATCTTCCAAAGGATATACCGTATGTTGCGACTCATGTGTGGCCGTCACAGGCGGCAGTCCATGCAGGACTGACTCATGTTGTAAATGCAATTCCCGACAACTGGCCAATGGGACTTCATCTTTCCGAGGGTGCGATACATACAGTCCAGACTCCGTCGTCTTATCTTGGCTACAGAGCACTGAGAGGCATGGACAAAAAACGTCAGCTGAAGCCTATGCCAAAGGATGATATAGTTTACACAGGTCATTATATCGACCATGAGCTCGTAAGCAACATCGAAGAGGACTGCAAAAGACGCATTGACCGCGCCACAAACGGAAAGTCCAAACGCTGGCTCATGTCAGTTGGCGGAGCAGGTGCGCAGAAGGAAATATTCATAGCGGTCATCAAGAAGCTGCTTCCTGCAATAAAGGCAGGCAAGGCGACACTTTTTATAAATGTTGGTGACCATGACAAGGTATGGCATGAGCTTGTTACTGCTGTACCGCAGATGAAACCTTTCCTGCATGAGCATTTTGACGACTTCGGCGAGACAACAAGATTTTGCAAAGCGGCATATGACGGAGAGGTAAGAGGTATCCACGCATTTTGTCATAAAGATATCTTTGCGGCTGTATATTCCACAAATCTGCTTATGAGGTGCAGTGATGTCCTCATAACAAAGCCAAGCGAGCTTGCGTTTTATCCTGTGCCAAAGCTTATGATAAAGCGTGTGGGCGGTCATGAAGCATGGGGAGCTATCCGTGCGGCGGAGATAGGTGATGGTACATATGAATGTACTACAGCTGCCGAAACTGCGGCAATGATCGACATGATACAGCATGGCGGAGATATCATCGAAAAGATGTGCGGACATATAATCACAGCAAAAAAAGCAGGCGTGTACGATGGAGCGTACCGCGCAGTAGAATTGGCTTTCAGGGGAAGAAAGTAGTACATTTGTGCTGAGATAATGAATGTGCTGATGTAAAAAAATTGCTATCAGCGTATATTAAACAGCGTATAATCAAGTTGTATTTTGATATGATATAATAGGTATAGAAAAGAGCATTTTCTGATAATGGTATAAATTCACGGCATTTTGCGATTTAGGCAGAAGCCGTGAATTTTTTTAGCACAAAAATTTCATCTTTTCTGCTTGACAATGGTGTGTTGATAAGTTATAATAAAAGTAGTATTATACATTGACTTTTTGTACATAATACTTAAATCCTGGAGTTTGATTAAATAAAGTATTTGTTTTGTGAATTTTTGCCAATATTTGCATAAGCGCAATGTGTAAAACGCCAAAAATGACGCTCGATTGTCAAAAAGTCCACCTTATATGTAAAAAATAGGTTGTCTTATTACAAACAGTAAAGTATAATTAAATCAGTAATAATATGTTTATTAATAAAAAAGGAGTGATAGCATGAAACATTCAACCATTTTGGGAAAGATGCTGTCTGTTGTAACAGCTTCGGCTCTTCTGTTCGCAGGCATAAATATCCTTCCCGAAGACTCAGCTATTGAAGCTTCTGCGGCAGGTGCAGCGGTAATTGATACTACCGATGTTTACCAGACTATCAGAGGTTTCGGTGGTATCAACCTTCCTGACTGGATATCACAAGGGGATATGACAGATGCGCAAGTACAGAAGGCATTTGGAAACGGCGAAGACGAACTTGGATTTACTATCCTGCGTATTTATGTAAGCGATGACAGCAGCGCATGGAGCAGAGCTGTTCCTACAGCAAAACGTGCTCAGGCACTTGGCGCAACTGTATTTGCTTCACCCTGGAACCCTCCTGCTGCTATCCGTAATACAGTAAACGGCGGACTTACAGGCGGTAAGTATCAGCTCAAGAAGGACAAGTGGGCTGACTATGCAAAGCACCTCAACAGCTACTGTAAGTACATGGAAGGTCAGGGCATAGACCTTTATTCCGTATCTATCCAGAATGAGCCCGACTACGCTTCCGAGTGGACATACTGGAGCGCAAGTGATCTTGCTTCCTTCATTGCGCAGTACGGCAAGACCATAAAGGAAGGAACAAATGTTAAGCTCATGTCGCCTGAGAGCTTCCAGTACAAAAAGGATATCTACAACGCTATCCTCGGAAACAGTCAGGCAATGGCAAATACAGACCTTTTCGGTACTCACTTCTACGGTACACAGCGCAGCCAGATGGATTTCCCGTCACTTGAAAACAGCGGCAAGGATATCTGGATGACAGAGGTATATGTACCAAACAGCGAGGCTGATTCAAACGACCGCTGGCCTGAGGGACTCCAGGTAGCTGAGAATATCCATAACGGTCTCGTTGTAGGCAATCTCAATGCTTATGTATGGTGGTACATAAGAAGAAACTACGGTCCTTTGAAGGAAAACGGCACTATCAGCAAGCGCGGATACAGCATGGCTCAGTACTCAAAATGGGTACGTCCCGGCGCACAGCGTATCGGCGTAACAGAGCAGCCTAACTCAAACGTTCTCGTTTCTGCATACAAGAATGAGGACGGAAGTGTTGCGGTAGTTGCTATCAATAAGAACAATTCAGCTGTTAATCAGGAATTCTCAATGGGAAGCGGCGAGGATATCAAGTATGTTGACAGCTATACAACATCATCAACTGCAAATATCTCAAAGAAGGAACTCACAGCTAACGGAACAAGCTTCTCAGCTTCACTTCCTGCACAGAGCGTTACTACGTTCGTTCTCACAACAGAGGGCGAGGGAGTTGATCCTTCCAAGAATGTTGATGAAGACGGCTATTTCTTCCATGATACATATGACGCAGGCACAAACAGCTGGTCAGGTAGAGGAGCTGCAACTGTAGAGTCAACTACATCTGAAAAGCTCAATGGCAACGGAAGCCTTGCTGTTTCAGGCAGAACAGCTACATGGAACGGAGCTGTAAAGTCACTTAGTGCAAGAACTTTTGTACCGGGCAATGCTTACAGCTTCGCTGCAAACGTAAAGTACAACAGCGGACCTTCCGAGCAGACATTCCAGCTTTCTCTCCAGTATTCGGACGGTACTGAGACAAAGTACGATCATATCGCATCTGTTACCGTACCAAAGGGAGAATGGGTACAGCTGGCAAACAAGAGCTATACTATCCCCGCAGGTGCATCTGATCTTCAGCTCTATGTTGAGACTGACGAGAACGACATTGACTATATCAGCTTCTTTGTTGATGACGCTGTAGGTGCTCCCGAGGGAACAGAGATAAACGGCGCAGAGCCTCCTAAGCCTGTTATCCTCGGCGATGTAAACTCCGACGGAGCTATCGACTCTCTTGATATGATAGCTGCAAGAAAGACTATCGTAGCAGGCGATTATTCAAAGGCTGCCGATGTTGACCAGAACGGCAAGTTCGAGGTAAATGATCTTGTTGCTATCCAGTCCTTTATCCTTGGCAAGATCACAGCATGGCCAGAGCCTGAAACACCTCCTGCACCACAGGTAGATACTTCAAAGTGGGACAGCTATCAGGAGACAGCCTCTGCTCAGTATATCGACTTCTATAAGAGCTCTATCAAGCACATGGGCAACACATACAGACTTGCTCAGAAGCTTACAGCAGCTGAGAACGGTGAGTCACTTACAGTAGCTTACCTCGGCGGTTCTATCACAGAGGGCAAGAACTATACGACTCCGTTCTCAAATTACCTCAAGAACACATTCGCTAAGGGCAGCTTCAAGGAAGTAAACGCAGGTATGTCGGGTACTTCCTCAGTTGTAGGACTTGTCCGCAGCGAGAAGGATATCGTATCTCAGAATCCTGATATCATCTTCCTTGAATTCTCAGTTAACGACCATGAGGATATCATGTACAAGAAGTGCTTCGAGAGCTGCATCAAGAAGTTCCTTGATATGCCTAACGAGCCTGCCGTATGTGTACTTATCACACGTGCAAAGGGCGGCTTCTCAAGCCAGTCACAGATGTATCCTATCGGCAAGAACTTCAATATCCCTGTAATCAGTATGGACGATGCTCTTACAAAGGCATTCAACAGCGGCTTCCTCCAGACAGGAGACTACTACACTGACGAGTATCACCCACATCAGAAGGGCGGTCAGCTGGTAGCTGATTGTATGGCATACTATGTACGTCAGGCATTAAAGTCAGAGAACCAGTCAACAGGCTATACACAGCCTACTTCATACGTTTACGGTGCAGAGTATGCATCATGCGTGAACGTTGATCCTAAGACTCTCACAGGCTTCAATGCAGGCTCATGGACAGCAGGTACAGGCTATAATTCACTTCCTTACTCTTACACGCTCAACGGCGGAAGTCCTATGACTTTCAAGACTCAGGGTAAGGGACTCATAATCGTATTCAAGGCTAACAGCAGCGGAATGGGCAGCATAAATGTAACTGTAAACGGCAAGACCACAAAGGTCAACGGCAACAAGCAGTACACATGGGGCGGTCCTGATGCAGAGCTGGGCTACTACCAGGAGACTTCGGGTGACCTCGATGTTTCTATCACAGGCAGCGGCAGCTTCACTATCTGGGGCATCGGTCTTGTAAAGTAAAACTTAGCATTAAAAGCTCCGGCTTCGTGTCGGAGCTTTTTTGTGTCAAAAGATATGAAAAAACACAAAAATCTATTGCTTTTTGGGAGAAAATAGGGTAAAATTAAAGTGATTAGCGAGCCCTTAGCCGTTAGCTTTTAGGGTCTGCCAGCTCTGCATATAGCATTACTGACCAAATCAAATATTTTGAGCACTGCTTATTTGGCAGCCCGAAAAAATAAACGAATTGTTTGGGCATTCACGACAGCTCATTATTATATATACGATATCGGAGAATAAATGAAATGGCAAATATCATAGCAGGTATAAGAGTGCTTGCAAGTATCGCACTGCTATTTTGCACGGCAGTTCATTCTGTTATCAATAAGGCGGCAGGAGGTCTGTGTTTTATTCTTCCGTTTATTGATATAAGGTACAGTGCGGCTGTCGTATGCTCAGTTGCCGCTGCGGCTGCTATCCATGAAAGCTGCATTGTTTTAAGCAGACGTAACAGCACTTAAAGAAAGGAAATTATCAAAATGTCATCATCAAAAGACTATCTTGAATTTGTACTGGAACAGCTCTCGGAGCTGAGCGATATAACCTACAGGGCTATGATGGGGGAGTACATCATCTACTATCAGGGCAGAGTCATCGGCGGTATCTATGATGACAGATTTCTTGTAAAGAATACGAAAAAAGCAAGAGCACTTATGCCCGATGCACCGCTTGAAATACCCTATGAAGGTGCAAAGGGAATGCTGCTTGTTGAGGATATTGAGAATAAAGCTTTTCTGAAGGAGCTTTTTGAGACAATGGTTGACGAACTGCCATTGCCAAAGAAAAAACGTAAATAGGAGGTATGAAAATGGGAAAACTTAAACGGCTGTTTGCGGCAGCAGGCGCGGCTGCACTTGCTTTTACGGCTTGTCCTGTTACAGCTCGGGCTGCGGTCACAGCAGACTATGCGGACAGCTACGACGAAGTCATAAGCGGAGCTGATTATACTATCATGGTGCGGCTCAGCGGCAAGTACATAACAGCGGCAAATGACGGAAATGTTCATCAATGGGAGAAACTGGGCAACGACTCGCAGGTATGGCATATCGAGAGTGCAGGGGACGGAAAATGCTGCATACTTTCGGGCAGGGACAGAAGTCTTGCGCTGACAGTTGAGAACGGCGACTCCACCAACGGAAACAACATATATCTTTCGGAGTACAAGGACACGGCGGCTCAGCATTTCATACTTCACCGTACAGATGATGCGTACTATATAACAGGCGAGTGCTCGGGAAATGCAGCACTTGATGTATACGACATAAGCCATGAAAACGGAGCAAATATCGACCAGTGGGACTACTGGGCGGGCGAGGGACAGAAGTTCTATATCCGACCTGTGGGCGGCGATTTTAAGTTTGTCCGCGGCGATCTTAACTTTGACGGTGAAGTAGATATATTCGACCGTATCATCATGCAAAAAGGCGTTATCGGCGGATTTGACGATACAATGTCGGCAGTTGCCGACATTGACAGTAACGGTACTGTAAATACAGCCGATCTTGTACTGCTCACAAGCTTCATTGCAGGAAAAGGAGTGGATATGGAGACTTACAGCACGATTTCCACTGAAAAGCCCGATGTGGCGTATCTGTTTGCATACTTCCTCGGTAACTCTCCAGAGCAGGAGCGTCTTTCCTATGCTGTAAGTACTGACGGCTATAATTTCAAGGCACTCAACGGCGGCGGTGCAGTCTGGAAATCAAGCGTAGGTACTGAGTGCCTCCGTGATCCGTATATCTTCAAGGGCGAGGACGGACTTTACTATATGCTGGCTACGGATATGAAGTCCTCACTTGGCTGGAACAGCAACCGAAATCTCCTCAGTGCAAAGTCCACAGACCTTGTTCACTGGTTCGATGAGACAAGCATTGAGATAGCAAATAAGTATCCTCTCATGCAGGGTGCAGACCGCGCGTGGGCACCGCAGGCTATCTATGATCCCGAAAAGCAGTCCTACATGATTTACTTTGCAGCGAGAGTTCCCGGACGTGATGACAGAACAATAATGTATTACGCATACAGCAAGGATATGAAACACCTTGATACAGAGCCGCAGCTCCTTTTTGCTCCTAAGAACGGCAATGACGCTATCGACTCTGATATAATCCACGTTGGAAACAAGTACTATATGTATTACAAGAACGAGACAAACAAGCGCATTTATCTTGCTACAGCCGACCATGCAAGCGGACCATACAGCGAGATAAAACAGGTGTCCGAGGGCAATATCGGCGTTGAAGGTCCTAATATCTACAAGCTCATCGGTCATGACAAGTGGCTTATGATGTCAGATGCTTACGGTAACGGCTACTACGTAATGCAGGAGACCAGCGATCTTGTGAACTTCACAACAGTAAGCAGAAACAGCTACAGCTTCAACTTTACGCCTCGTCACGGCTATGTGATACCAATAAATGCTGACCAGTACACAGCTCTGATAAACGCTTATCCCTCCGCAGGACTTGCTCCAATAAATACGGGAGTCAAGCCTGTATCGGTAAATGTTGGTCTCGGTCAGCGTCTTGAAATGCCGAAAACTGTTACTGCTGAGTATACAGGCGGCGGAAAGGGCGAGCTGAGCGTTGAGTGGAACAGCTCCGATATCGCTAAAGTTGATACAACAAAAGCAGGTACTTACAAGGTAAGCGGCACAGTAAAGTCCAGTTCGGAGCTTTACAATAACCCTTTCATAAAGGAAAGAGCCGATCCCTATGTGGTCGACGGCGAGGACGGGTACTACTATTTTACGGCTTCTTATCCTGCATACGGCAGTGTTGACAAGGGCTATGACCGCATAATCCTCAGACGCAGCAATACCGTGGGCGGACTTGCTTCCGCAGAGGAAAAGACTATCTGGAAAGCTCACTCAAGCGGCATACTTGCCAAGCATATCTGGGCACCCGAAATGCACAGGATAGGCAATTCGTGGTATATATTCTTTGCCGCAGGCGCAAGTGACGATATATGGGCGATAAGACCCTATGTGCTGAAATGTGACGGTGACCCCTTTACGGGCAGCTGGACAGAATGCGGACAAATGCAGGCATCGGCAGGCGATACCTCTTCATTTGCAAACTTTTCGCTGGATATGACATATTTCGAGAACAACGGAAAGCACTATGTGATATGGGCGGAAATAAAAGGTGACTCCTCACTGTTTATGGCTGAGATAGACCCGTCACAGCCGTGGAAGCTCACTTCAAAGCCCATAATGCTCACAAAGCCCGAATACAACTGGGAAAAGGTGAATAACCGCGTAAATGAGGGTGCAGCAGTGCTGAAAACCGATAAGAAAGTATATGTATTCTTCTCCGCATCGGGTACAGGCTCGGAGTACTGTGTGGGCAGACTTGAAGCTGATATAAATTCCGACCTTATGGATATAAGCAGCTGGAAAAAGCTGAGCAGTCCCGTACTACAGACCTCAGACCTTAAAGACCAGTCAGGTCCGGGACATAACAGCTTTGTTACCGATGAAAAGGGCAATCTGCTCATAGTGTATCATGCCCGTCCTGCAAGTCATGCGTCACAGGGCTGCGGAACTTATAATAAAGACCCACTCTATGACCCGTGCAGACATACACGCATAAAGCGCGTGTGCTTTGACGGAAACGGTACCCCTGTACTTGATCTCAGCGATGATGCCGAGATATCACCGACAAATAAGACTGTAACGGCTACAGTTACGGTAGGATAATGAAAGGGCGGATATTTCCGCCCTTTTTTACGTGATATAAAGATGATAGTTATGGAAGATGGCAAGATTGTATGCAGTGAGTAGAAAATAGTGAGTAGAGAGTAGTGGGGGCTGCCTCAGAAGTGTACCAGCACCAACGGTGCGTTCATGTTATTTGCAGTGTAAGAGGGGATACGGGAGCCCGAGGGCAGGCTCCACTACTTAGTTCTAAGTTCTTAGCTCTTAGCTCTAAGTTTTCCCCTACAATCTACTTTCTGCTCACTCCTCACTTGCTAACGGCTAATGGCTAAGGGCTAACGGCTAAACAAGTGGGTGGCGTTTGAAATCACGGCTTGTCTCGAAGCTGTCGTACTCGGCTTTGGAAATGGCTGTACATTCCTCGGCAAGCTTGTCGATAGTTTTCGATTTTTTGTAAACGAAGGGGAACTTTGCAACTTCTCCCGACTGAAAATTCAGCGTAGGATTGAGCTGACCGAAGATATATGCGAAGACTTTGGAATTGAGCAGTGCGCAGATATAGCTTTTTTTGTCTCCGAGCTCGAATATACAGCAGCCGCCGTTATCGAAGATATAGCCTTCCCCGAACTGCCTTATGCTGAATTTGCCGCTTGTGAGGGTAGACCATGTAAGCCCGGGCATGGTGAAGTACTTATAATTTGCAATGACAGCGGTAGGTATGCTTCTCATCTCTGCGGCATCGTTATACCAGTCGATGAGATAGTCGTTAAAGCCGTACCATTTGCGGTATCCGCCGCCCTTATTGTACGGAAACCACCGTTTTATCAGCGTTTCGGCTCTGTCGATGTGTCGGCAGCCAAGGTTTATCTTGTTTTTGTCGACTTCGTACCACAGTCTGAGAAAACGTTCGTTGTCAGAGGTGGAATTTCCCTTGCGCGGAGCAGCGATGCTCCCGAGAGGAGGATATTTCGCATAAAGCTCCGATATCTTCGGGCTTAACCAGTAAGCGGCAGGACATGAGGGGATATTCTCAAAGCTTTTGGAGTCCGTTTTGTAAACGTAGCCGCAGTTTTCATCAGTCAGAGCTTTGAGGAACATTTCGCGCTGTACTTCAAGTCCGCCTCTGAAATCCGTCAGACGGAAGAAAGTGCTCATTTCATCGGACTGTGAGTTCTTCACAGTAAAGGCGCATAAAGGGACAGTTGCGTCATAGAACGCGGAATACTCGAACTGTATCAGGTCATTGATATGCTTCTGTGTAAAGAGCAGTTTCCGCAGTTCTTTGTAGCTTTTAATGAACATCCAAACATAAGGAGTAAGAAAACCAAGATAGCCGCCGTTTTCGGTTAGCTCGGCGCAGCGGACTATGAACGCAGAAAACAGGTCAGCGGAGTATTCCGCATAATTCTTTTTCATAAACTCAAGGAGACTGCTGTTCATATTCCTTGTGCTCATGTAAGGTGGATTAGTGACTACAGCCGAATATTTCCCTGTGAGCAGCTCATACAGCTTCATAGCCTTTGCATTGCCGATATCAGGCTGAGAGACAGGTCTAATGAGACTGCCGAAAAGGCTGCTGTTAAAGAAAACATCATTTTCATCTGTAGTGATATCCTCCATATCATAAAGCTGAGGCTGTATGCCTGAGCTAATAACTTCGGGACAGTATTCACAGGCTTTCATCATAAGTGAGAAATGAGCAATTCTGCGGGCGCGGCTGTCAATATCTATGCCGAAAAGATTTTTCGTAAGTATGAGCCTGCAAGCCTGTATTTCGCTGTATCCCTTTGAAATGTAAAGCTGCATAAAAAGGTCGAATGAATACAAAAGGATATTGCCGCTGCCCATGCAGGGATCAAGAAATGTTATCTCCTCGGGGGATATATTTTTGGGGCATTTTGTTTTTACGTGGACAAGATAACTGTACTCGGATATATCGTATCCACAGTTTTCTGCGAATATCCTGCCGAGAGTGTTTTCTGTCATATAGCGCACTATCCAGTCGGGAGTGAATATCTGAGTAGCCGCAGGCAGATCGTCTGAGCTTATTTTTCTATTCTTTTTCAGTTCGCTGAATATCCTGTCTTTTCGGTCGCTGTTGAAGTATTGATAGAGCTGACCGATAAGCTGTGCATTACTGAGCCATTTTTCATGGGGGACAGCAGATAGCATATCAAAGACTTTCTGTGAGAGCAGCTGTGCTCTGCTGTCAAAGATATGAGTGAATATTTCAGGCATGAGACTGTGCATATCTGTGGGAGCACGAAAACCGTCAAAGCCGTTTTCGTACATATAACGTGCGGAAACTGAGCAGAAAAAAACTTCAAAAGAAAGCTTTTCGGCATCATCGGAAATCAATTCATCAGTAAGAAAGTTTTTTATTGATGCGGCAATGTTTTTTATCAAAGTCTTTTTCAACTGTTCTCCCACCTTTCGTATTATTATTATACTATAAAAATATCCGCAAAGCAATATGACAAAAAATATCACGTTAAGTTTATTTTGTATTATTTTATACTTTTTGGAAGTGGATATTATCTCAAAAACCGCCTTAATAATTGCTTTTAAGCTGTTTATATGTACAAAAATGCCAAATTAGCAACGCTTCTATTGACAACTTACAGTAAATATGTTATAATATCAATGAATTAAATATTTATTTTTGTGAATTACTTTAAGGGGGGATAATTCATGAAAGTACTGCTGCAAGGACTTGGTTTTGAGAAGCAAAGCAAGTATGTCCGTGACTATTTTTACAGGACAAATATGCGTGCGAGCATATATATGTCTATGGTAGTCATTGTACTCGAGGTATGGATGATCGTAAGAATGACCAAGACAATATTCGAGAATAATCTTCAGAGCAATTTTAAATATTACTTTGAAAAGTATTACGCCAATTACCTTGTTCTTCTTGCCTCAGGAATAATAATGCTCATTTATGCCATAAGGTATTTAAGGGGCAAAAAGATCGACAAGGGAGTCGGCTTAGTCATAAAATGGGTGTTTACATTCGTATGCATCTATTTCGGAGTAAAGATATCGCTGAATGATTACTCAAAGGGCGAACAGATACTTACTTTTCTTACTATGGAGCTTTTTTCACTGTGTCTCCTTACATGGAAGCCCTATGCCGCTTTTATTATATCAGCATCGTCTTATATGTATTTCTTCTGCAAGATAGATGATATGATAGCTGTTAATACGGGGCAGTTAGGCACAACAGATGCTACACGCATCAATTTCTTTATAATGTGGATATCCACCATGATGGTATGCATAGCAAATTATAACAACACACGTTCACAGGCTCTGAAAGATCAAAATCTTGAAGAGGTCAACACCTATCTTTCAAAGATATCCGTTGAGGACGAGCTTACAGGCATACATAATATGGTGTATTTCCGTACAGAAGCAGAAAAGCTTCTCAATTACGTAACTACTGACAGAGAGAGCATAATTTTCCTTTTCTTTGATATCGAGAACTTCAAGTCATATAACGAGAAGTATGGCTTCCATGAAGGAAATGACCTGCTTAAACGTATTGCCCATATGATAGATGCGGCTTTCAATAATTCTCTTGTTTCAAGATATTCCGATGACCATTTCGTCGTACTCACACGGGTAGACGGAGTACAGAACGTTATCGGCGAGCTTTCGGGAGAGGTAAAAAAGCTGCAAAGAGAGGTACATCTTGAGCTTAAATGCGGTGCTTACAAGCTTATAGGCGATGAGTCTGACGTAAGCCTTGCCTGTGACCGAGCTCGTTTTGCCTGCAACAGTATCAAGAAGCACTATGACAGGACGCTTCGTCTTTATGATAAGTCACTGGAGGATAAGTTCCACCTTAAACAGTATATCGTAAATAATATTGATACAGCTATCCAGAATGGTTATATAAAAGTATATTATCAGCCTATAGTTTCAACGAAAACAGGCTGCATATGCGGACTTGAAGCACTTGCAAGGTGGCAGGATCCGAATTACGGTCTCCTTTCACCCGGTATGTTTATCGAGATACTTGAGGAGTATCGTCAGATATATAAGCTTGATAAGTACATAATCGAGGCGGTATGCAAGGATTACCGTGACTCTGTTGAAAACAACAAGCCATTTGCACCTGTATCGCTTAACTTTTCAAGGCTTGATTTCGAGCTTTGCGATATTGTGGGATACCTGTGCGAAACAGTGGAGAAATACAATGTTCCGAAGAAATTCATAGATGTTGAGATAACAGAAAGTGCTCTTACAGTTCAGCAGGACTTCCTGCCTGATGCTATAAAGAAGCTGAGAGAATTCGGCTATAAGGTATGGCTCGATGATTTCGGAAGCGGTTATTCTTCACTGAACGTTCTGAAGGATTACCATTTTGATGTTCTGAAAATAGATATGAAGTTCCTCTCGGGCTTTAAGAGCAACGAAAAGACAAGACCGATACTCGAAAACATTGTTGAGCTTTCCAAACAGCTCAAAATGATATCACTTACCGAGGGTGTCGAGACTCAGGAACAGTATGAGTTCCTCGGCGATATAGGCTGTGAACGAGTACAGGGTTATCTTTTCAGCAAGCCTGTGCCTTTGGAGCAGCTCAGGGAGCGTATTGCTTCAGGTGAGCTAAATGTATGCAAAGAGGTAAAATCAGCTTGAATAAAGTGCTGATATAAATATTAATATTGATGATCGTGGAATAACATTTCTGTGAAATGTGGTTCCGCGATTTTTTTATCCAGCTCAGGAAGAATATGTGATTTTTACTGCTGATTTTTGACTTTAGGTGGACAAAACACAGATTAGGTTCAATTTGTAACAATATTAGTACCTAAAATACCTAAAAATATCAAAATTATGTTGCATTGCATAAAAAAAGGTGATATAATACAGATCAGGGAGAGGTTCGATCGGGATATTAATTTTAAGGAGGAAATTTTTATGGTGATCAAGAAAGCGAGTTTTGTTGCTGCGGCTGCTATGCTGACTTCTGTTTTGGGAAGTTTTCCGCAATACGACAAAAATGTGTGTGCTGCTGAGAACAGTATGCGCGACATGACGACTATGGAGATAGTCAAGGACATGGGAATAGGTATCAATCTCGGCAATACTATGGAAGCCTGCGGCGACTGGATAGCCGATGTTGATGCACAGTGGGGCGACGGTATCCTTACAGTCAAGGATTATGAAACAGCATGGGGCAGCCCCGTTATCACAAAAGCCATGATACAGGGAATGGCTGACGAGGGCTTCGGAGTCGTTCGTGTGCCTGTGGCGTGGTCGAACCTTATGGGCGATAATTACAAGATCAGCGAGGAACTTGATGCGCGTGTACATGAGATCGTTGACTGGGTAATTGATGCGGATATGTACTGTATCATCAATATCCATTGGGATAACGGCTGGGTGAACAAATTCCCTGATGATAAAGATGAGTGCATGAAGCGTTACAAGGTAATGTGGGAGCAGATATCCGACAGCTTCAAGGATTACGGCGACAAGCTCATGTTTGAGTCACAGAACGAAGAGCTTGGCTGGGAGAGTGTATGGAATCCGTGGGGCAGTACCGACGGAAAGGCTGAGTCCTACGGACTTGTAAACGAGATCAACCAGAAGTTCGTTGATGTTGTGAGAAATTCAGGCGGTAACAATCCTAAGCGTCATCTGCTCATATCAGGTTATAATACAGGCTTTGACCGTACCTGTGATCCTCTTTTCAAAATGCCTGACGATCCCGCAAACCGTATGGCTGTTTCAGTACATTATTATACCCCCGCAGGTTTTGCTATCCTCGAGGATAAGGATGAGTCATGGGCAAAGGCACGTTCCACATGGGGAACAGCCGATGATTTCAAGGAACTCAACGACAATATGGAAATGATGAAAAAAGGCTACATTGACAAGGGGATACCTGTAATAGTCGGCGAATACGGCTGTCCTACAAAGGGTAAAGAAGCCGAGTCCGTAAGACTTTTCCTCAGCTCTGTATGCAGATCAGCATACGAACACGGACTTTGTCCCATACTCTGGTCAACTCCCGACTCTACAGCAGATGACGGAACAGTTACTAAGGGACACTATGACAGAACTAACTGCAAGCTTGTGGATCAGGAACTGAAGAAGCTTTTCAACGAGATATCAGGATCTGAGCCAAAGGAAACTACTGTCACAACAACGACTTCATCTGTTACCACAACTTCAACAACTACTACAACTTCTGCGACCACCACAACAGTTACGGAAACTACAACAACTGTTACTTCAATTGTCACATCTGCAAGTGAGACAGCGACTTCTACAGTTACAAGCACGACCGTTGTACTGCCTGCTGTAACAGTTTGGGGCGATGCTAACTGTGACGGAGATGTAGATATGTCGGATATAGTGCTTATCATGCAGAGCCTTGCAAATCCGAACAAATACGGTCTTGATGGAACAGATGAAAAAGCCATAACAGCGCAAGGTCAGTTAAACGCCGATGTTGACACTGCAAGCAAGGGCATCACATCTAACGATGCTGTACGTATTCAGGAATTCCTTCTCCATAAGATATCATCTCTTGAACCTGTAAAATAACTATAAATACTTCTGCTTTAACGTGATGATCATATAGAAGTTATCGGGGGACTCTTTCTCGTGAAAGGGTCCTCTGTGTTTTTACAGGGACATAACAGTTGAACTGAACGCTTTTGCATATGAACTCACAAAACTGACAAGACTATATCATAGAGGTGATATAATGGTCAGAAAACGCGGAGAGCACGGAGTAATAGTACTTACGGCTGCATTTTTTATCAGCTTCACAGTGATAACCGCAAACTATTACAGACTTGCGCTGGAGCAGAAAAACGTACCTGCCGCTCAGCAGAGCAGGATATTCACATATGAAGTCGGACGGTGTCAGGGAACGATATACGATACAAAAATGCGTCCGCTGACAAATGCGGAAACAAAACTGAAAGCAGTAGCAGTTCCAGATATGACGGACAGGGAAATAACAGCGGAATACGCAGTTGACCGTGACAAATTCTATGAAGAATATGACAAAGGACTGCCTTTCGAGTTTGAGTGTACTTCCTTAGCCTATGAAAGTGACGGATTGACTATATTCAAAGTACCGCAGAGATACAGCGAAAGACAGACTGCAAGACACGTAATAGGCTATCTTTCGGATAATGAGGGAGCTGACGGTGTGGAATATGCATATAATTCTATCCTGAGAGCTGATTATCCAAATAACAGTGTATCATACGAAACTGACGGCTTCGGAAGGATATTGACGGGCAACGGCAAAAGCGTATTCCGTACAAATTCATACAAATGCGGAGTAGTTCTTACTATTGACAAGGATATACAAAAGATATGCGAGGACTGCGGAAAGGGCATAAAGACAGGTGCTATAGTATGTGCTGATATAAAGAGCGGCGATATACTGGCAATGGCGAGCTTCCCGAATTATTCTCCCGAAAAGCTGGACGAAGCAATGGAAAACAAGGACTGTCCGCTAATAAACCGAGCATTGTATTCCTACAGTGTGGGCTCTGTTTTCAAGCTCGTTACAGCAGCAGAAGCCATAGAAGAAGGAGCAGGAGATATTGTGTACGACTGCTGCGGAAGTACGGACGTAGACGGCAGGATATTCAATTGCCATAAGCTTGACGGACACGGCATACAGACAATGAGCGAAGCTCTTACAAATTCCTGCAACACCTATTTTATCGAGCTCAGTCAATGCCTTGACCTTGAAAAGCTGAGAGAAAGAGCCTATTCATTGGGGTTCGGAAGAGAAAACTACCTTTGCACAGGCATGATAGGTTCGGCAGGAGTACTGCCCACGGAAAAGGAGCTGAGCATACCTGCCGAAATGGCTAATTTTTCCTTCGGACAGGGAAAGCTTTCGGCAACTCCGCTCCAGATAACGCAGCTTACCTGTTCCATAGCAAATGGCGGCAAGAAGCCTGTTCTGCGGTTGATAAAGGGCTTGACGGTTGACGGTGAGACAGTAGGCAACGAGAAAAAAACAAGGTATTCTCAGGTCATGAGCGAAGATACTGCGGAGCAGCTGAGAAAGATGATGATACTTGCGGTCAGGGATAATGAGAATTCCAAGGCAAAGACAAAGAAAATGAGTGTGGGTGCTAAAACCTCCACAGCACAGACGGGAAAAACAGATGCAAAAGGCGAGGAGCTATGTCACGCATGGATAACCGGCTTTTTCCCTGCGCGTAAGCCCAAATATGCAGTTACAGTTTTTATTGAAAACGGCGGATACGGAAATGATGCAGCAGCACCTGTATTCCGCATGATAGCCGACAGAATGAGCGAGTTGGATTAAACTTGATCGGAACGATATACGGTTATGAAGCATAGCTTTTTCTTTACAAATCCTGCTCAGGTGTGGTATAATCATTGTAAATGGATACAGTATATTCATTATAATTGATATGAATGTCCACCGAAAGGAGCACGGTACATTATGAAGCGGATATTAAAACGGTTTTCGGCTGCATTTTCGGCAGCTATAATAACGGCAGTTTCAGTTCCTGCCGCAGTATATGCGGAAGCAGGCAAATTAATAAACATCGGTGACTATGGAAAGAAAGGGATATCATCATCTCATACATTTTCGTTCTCCATGCCGCAGCTGCACAGTGTCACAGTAGGTAAATGTTCTGATCTTGTGCCTTGGATAACATATTCACATATAAAAGGTACAGCTTCCGAAACAGAAGCTTCATCACTTCCCGAAGCCTTTGATATGAGAAAGGTCTACAGCATGACATCTGTAAAGGATCAGGGAAACTACGGAACTTGCTGGGCGCACTCGGCTATAGTAAGCGCAGAGACAAGTATGCTCGCATCTGATCCGTTTATCGACCTTTCGGAGATGCACACTTCTTATTACAGCTATTACGGCGACGATCAGATGATGATCAGCAGTAATACCACAAACAGTATACTGTCCGAGGGCGGAAGTCCTCGTATAGTTTCAAATCTGTGGTCGCAGTGGATAGGACCTGTTAACGAAAGTGCGATGCCGTATTCCGATACAGCTGTTTTTGATAATGCTTCAAAGACCGTATTTATGAAGTATCAGTCCGATTATCACATGAAAAACGCCTACAGCTTCGACTTTGATGCGGATAGAAGCAACTTTGATGATGTAAACGCACTTGTAAAGGATTTCGTATATAATGGACAAGCAGTGGATATATCTTATATGTCTGAAAAATCATCGAACTGGAATTCTGAGTATAACACCTCAAATTCCAAAAAGAAACCAAGATTTGCAGATCACGGAGTTGCCATAGTCGGCTGGGACGATAGTGTTTCAGCTGATAAATTCGTGAACGAGCCCGAGGGCGACGGTGCATGGCTCTGCAAGAACAGCTGGGGTACAAAAGACAGTGATGGCGGATATTTCTGGATATCATACTATGACAGAACACTTTGCGATTTTTCCGTTTTTGAACTTGAAAACGCTGACGAACATGAGGTGATTTATCAGCATGACACCTATGTACCGATACAGAATTATTCAGCCTATGATACTGCCGAAGAGGAAGGCCCTTCCTATTTTGCAAATGTTTTCGATGCGATCGGACCTTCACAGATAAGCGCAGTAGGCACGTATATACTCAATCCTGATACCGAGTATGAAATAACGGTATATACCGATATCAAGGACGCTTCCGATCCTGTATCGGGAACGCCTTCATCGGTCACAAAGGGGAAGGCAAAGCTTACAGGCTTCCAGCAGCTGGGACTTGACAAGCCTGTAGTCATTGACAGCACCGAAAAGTTTTCGGTAGTCGTTAAGCTTTACAGCGAGGATACTCCTTTTGTACTTCCGTTCGAGAGCAGTTTTTTTGCCGAGAATGAGGAGAAACAGGAACTGTTCGATATTACAGGTTTTGCCACAGATGCACAGATCGCAGCACATACAGGAGAAGGTGAGAGCTTCATCAGTGCTGACGGAAAAGACTGGGAAGATGTATACAACAGTGTTGAGGTTTACAGCAAAGAAGAAAAGGCACTATTGTTGAAGTCTTTCATCGAGCAGCTGTATGACGGACTTGATGAAGAAGATACTGATCGTCTTGAAGATGCAGGAAAGAAAGAGATATTTTTCAGAAATATTTTTTCCGAATGTGATATCAAAACAAGAATTGGCAATGCCTCATTGAAGGTATACGGAGATCCGATCGGCAAGGTAAGATTTTCTCATGCCGAGGGATATGTGCCGCAGAATGAAAAGATAGAGCTTTCATCGGGATTTGATGACGCTAAGATATACTGGAAAGCAGATGACGGTGAATATAAGGAATACACTTCACCTATAACAATAACTTCACCTGTTACCATATCTGCTTATACAGACCTTACAGGCAGTTACGGCGATACAGTACCAGAAACAAGTCTCTGTGCAGCAGCTGAAAGAAAATTTGAGCCTGCGAAGGCGGTTTTCAACTGGCTTGCATATAATACATCAGCAGCTGAAAGCCTTAAATATGCCGAAAGGATATCCGAAAGCGAGTACAGTATAGATCTTCCCTCGGATAAAGATCATGTATGCCTTTTCCTCGGAACTACGAGCAATGCGGAATACGGCGGAAAGAGCTATGACGGTTACAGCTGGATAGAGAACGTTTCGGCGAAGTACGGCAATACAGATATAAAGCTGAAACTTTCGGGAGATGAAAAGGTCGATAATGAAGTGACCGTACATATAAACAGAAGGATACTCGGCTTTAATGATCTGTCCGAGACTATAAATTTCTCGCTTGCAGATGAGATATATGCTCCTGACGGTACGGAACTGAAGATCAATTCATACGTTGGAAAATACTGCGGACAGGAGCTGCGCGTCATCAAGGACGGTTCGGAGATAAAGGTAAAAGTTCCCGAAAGAAGGATAATGCCAGATATAGCAATAAATTATACGGCAGAAGTGCTCGGACCATTTACCGAGGAAATAATGAACTATATCGAGATATGCGTCGATGCTGATAAGAATGATAATTACTATTCTGCAAGGGGCAGAAAGGTAAGCGGTGACGACTGGATAATGCTTGAGAACGGCTATTATTACCTTTCGGTGATACCGGGTGAGGTGATATCCGTCAAAATAGACGGCGGCGACGGTATGTTCGAGAGTGAGCCCTATCTGTGCAGAGTACCGCAGGCATCTGCTGTAAAGCCTGATAAAAAAATGTTTGACACCAGCGATGCGGCTGTGGTAAAATATAACGGTACTGCGACGATCGAAGCATCACCGCTCATTTACATGAATGATATAATGTACGAAGCAATGGCAGAGGACTACGGTTACAGCAGGGAAAGGTTTACAGAACTCCAGAAGCAGAGGCTTGGTGTCAGCGATGATGATGTAAAGAGCTTTACGGGGAATTCCTTCAAAAGCACTAATGAGCTGCAATACGGCGCTGAATATCTTGTCAGATATCCTGCTACAGGCAGCAGCTTTGCATCTCAGGGTGAAAAGGTCGTGTTCTTCACGAGGGGAGATGTGAACAGAGATCTGAAAGTCGATTCTGTAGACGCATCACTGGTATTAAAGCACTATTCACTTGTATCTGTAGGAAAGGACGGTCTGTTTGACGAGTCTCAGCAGCTTATGGCAGATGTAAATAATGACGGAACTATAACGTCGGTAGACGCTTCACAGATCATGGTGATATACACCAAAGTAATGACCGAATAGGGTGCTGCTTGTTGTATAAAAAATACGAATATATGTTTGACTAAGTTTACTAAAACCGCACAAAAGAACTGTAATATTTTTTATAGTTTAGTCAATAAGTATAAAACCGAGCCTTGTTCTTTGTGTAATAGGTGTTATTTTGCTTTTACCGTTTTGTAACTTTTAGATAGAAATGGTACTATTTGTGTTATAATTGACAAAAAATAGGTGTTGAAAATGTACATGATGTTCAAAAATGATTAAAGAACGATACAAAATATTGACTTTGACCGCAAGATACGGTATATTTGTATATGCAAAAGCAATTGTTGCACAGTGCAGACAAAAACAGTTAGGATCAACTGTTCTGCTGATTTGAAAGCACTGCGGAGCATACAGTGTCCTGTCAGGCTTTTATGACAAAGGTCTGCGGAGTACATTCGTGACTGATGCCGCTTGCGGGCAGTGATGCGAATGATTGCTTAGAAAAATCAAGATCAACATGGACGCAAGTCCTTGTTATAATCAATGAACAGAAGACAGGGTAAACATAACGGCTGCCGGACGCTGCGGTGAGGACAATCATCGGGCAGAACGATTGACCGCGATGCGTACCGCAAAATCAATTCACGAATATTATACACGGTAATGTATAATATACATATTTAAGGAGGAAAAATCTCATGAACACACTTAAGAGAACATTAGCTTTAGTAGCTACACTCGCTATGACAGCTACAGCATTCGCAAGCTGCGGCGATGACAAGAAGGAAGAAAATAAGGCTGAAACAACAACAGCTGCTGCTACAGAGGCAACAACTGCTGCTGACGGCGGTGAAACAACAACAACTGACGGTGGCAACGTTGGCGGAGACCACGTAATCGATCCTTCAGTTAAGCAGGACGGCGATACATTCACAGTTGCTGCTTGGAACGCTGATGACGTACCTTACCTCATCGCACAGTGGAAGGGCCTTTCATATGACACAATCGTTGAAGATCTCGCAAACAACAAGGTTGACGGCGTAAACGCTATCATCTTCGGTGTTGGCGGCGGTGAAGCTTCTGAGCGTTATGATCAGCTCTTCAACGATGGCGGAGACCTCGACGTTTACTTCTGTGAAGCTGACTGGGCACTCAAGTACATCAACGATGATACAAAGACTCTGGATCTTGCTAAGCTCGGTCTCGGCGATGCAGATTTTGCAAATATGTATGATTACACAAACCAGATCGGTCTTACATCAGACGGTGTTCGTAAGGGCGTTTCATGGCAGGCAGCAGCAGGCGGATTTGCTTACAGAGCTGACCTCGCTGAGGAATACCTCGGAGCTAAGACACCTGAAGAGATGCAGGAAAAGGTTAAGGACTGGGATGCTTTCGTAGCAGCTGCTAAGGAAGTTTCTGAGAAGTCAGGTCAGAAGGTTGCTCTTGCTGACTCACTCGGCGGTCTCTGGCAGGCATTTGCTTGTGGACGTACACAGCCATGGGTTAAGGACAACAAGCTCGTTATCGATGACTTCTGCACAAAGTTCGGCGACACAGCTAAGGCACTTTGGGATTGCGGCGGTGTAACAAAGAACAACCAGTGGTCAGATGAAGCTTGGACAGCTGCTGGCGTTTCTGGTAACGTTATGGGTTACTTCGTATCAACATGGGGCTTCGGCGGATTCTTCCTCGATGCTGCAGGCGGCGAAGGCGGTGCTCAGTACGGTAAGTGGAATGTATGTGAAGGACCACAGTCATTCTACTGGGGCGGTACTTGGATCGTTGTAAATCCAAATACAGATAACGGTAAGGAAGCTCAGGAATTCATCCTCTCAGCTACATCAGATGAGGCTCAGATGACAGCTTATGCTAAGAACAAGCCTGAGTATGTAAACAACTCTAAGGTTATGGACGACCTTATCTCAAGCAACACAGTATTCAACGAGAAGATCTCCGGCAACTTCAAGGATGGTCAGAACTACTTCGCTGAGCTTGCTAAGAACGCTAAGTCAATCGACTTCAAGGGACTCATCACACCTTATGATGCAACAGTTAAGGCTGACTTCGTAACAGCTGTTAGAGAAGAATACCTCGAGGGCGGCAAGTCTTGGGACGATGCTATGGATAAGTTCAAGGACAAGGTTGCTGAAGACGTAACAACTCTCGATTGGGATGACTAATTTAAAATAGTCTGAACTATTTACAATGTAATAAATATACCTACGGAATACTTATGTATTCCGTAGGTGTATATTTATTTATACTATTATTCCGAGAGGGTGTGTGTTATGGCGTCAGGCGCGCAGAGACGTATAAAGTCTATTAGCTACGCTAAGTATGGTTATATTTTTATATTACCTTTTTTCCTTGTTTATTTCTTTTTCCAGTTATGGCCGTTGATTAACACCTTTATTGTAAGTTTCCACGGCAATGGTAAGTCCATTCAGGAATGGGTTGGACTTCAAAACTACAAAGACATCTTATTTGGCGGTACTCGTAAAGTCAGAGTTATCCATGAGAGTTTCTTCAATTGTCTGAAGAATACAGTTATACTTTGGGTTGGTAACTTTATTCCTCAGATCGCTCTTTCACTTTCACTGGCTGTATGGTTTACAGAAGCGCAGTTAAAGATACCCGGAAAGGGCTTCTTTAAGATCGTTATGTACCTTCCAAATATCATCACAGCTGCATCAGTTGCTGTACTTTTCCTTCAGCTTTGCGGACAGTCAGAAACAAACCCGGGTGCTATTAACTTACTCCTTAATAAGATGGGTATAGTACACAGAAACCCGATTTCTGAGCACTATGAGTCCATACAGTTTATTGACGGTGTATGGCAGTCACGCGGCGTTGTAATGTTTATCCAGACATGGATGTGGTTCGGTAATACCATGATCATGCTCATGTCAGGTATCCAGGGTATCAACCCTTCACTGTTTGAAGCTGCAAGCATCGATGGTGCAAGCTCCGGACAGGTATTCAGAAAGATCACTCTTCCTCTGTTGACACCTATCATGGCATATACACTTATCACATCTATGATCGGTGGTCTCCAGATGTTTGATATTCCTTTCCTTTACACGAATTCAGTTACTCCAAAGGAACACCTCAGAACTATGGCTGTAATGATCTTCCAGTACTTCCATGCTCAGGCTGATAATAACAAGATGGGCTATGCAGGTGCTGCATCAGTACTCCTCTTCTTCATTACTCTTGCACTCGGACTTATCGCATTCTACATTACTCGTGATAAGGATGAGATCGCTAAGAAGAAGCAGCGTAAAAAGATCGCTCAGCAGGCTAAGAGAGAAAGCAAGCAGTTTGGAGGGATCAGCATATGAGTACAAATATGAAATCAGTTTACGGTAAGGCAAAGGACAACTACAGCTTTAAGATCAAATTAAAGTCAACTATATTGGTCGTTTGGTTCGTTATACTTACTATCATCTGTCTGCTCCCGATATACATACTTATTATAAATGCTACTCGTGAGCATTCTGAGATCGCAAACGGTCTTTCATTCATACCTGGCTCTAACCTGAAGGCAAACTTCCATAAGATCGTAACAGACCAGAACTTCAAGCTCTCATATAACGCTCTTTACGGTTATAAGAACAGCTTGATAATCACTGTTTGTGCTACTTTCCTTACAGTTTTCTTCTCAGCTCTTACAGCTTACGGTATCCATGTATACGATTTCAAACTCAAGGAGATCTCTTACTCAGTTATCCTCCTTGTAATGATGGTACCTATGCAGGTAACATCAGCAGGTTTCGTATCATTCATGTCTGATATGCATCTTACAAATACATACTGGCCGCTCATTATTCCTGCTATTGCAGCACCTGCGGTCGTATACTTCATGCGTTCCTACATGAAGTCGTCATTCCCGCTGGACATTGTTGAAGCAGCTCGAATTGACGGATGCAGCGAGTTCAGAACATTCTTATCAATTGCAATCCCTATGATGAAGCCGGCTATAGCTGTACAGGCTATCTTCGCTTTCATCGCAAGCTGGAACAACTTCTACACACCTAACATGATCCTTATCAATGTTAAGCTCAGCAAGAAGACACTTCCAATGATGGTTGCCGCTCTTCAGTCATCAGATAAGTTCAATGACTATGGTGCTATCTATCTTGCAATTGCACTTTCAATTATTCCTATCATTATTGCATACGTACTTCTCTCAAGATTCATCATTGCCGGTGTAGCTCTTGGTGGCGTAAAGGAATAATAATAAAAATCACAGCACACTTCGGTGTGCTGTTTTTTTATGGACGCATTGAGCGTCCTTTTTTTATGCATAAAGATATACGTCGGTGAATAAGATTAAGTAAAAGGAGATGATGAAATGCACGGGAGTACAAGCATTGAAACCGTAATGAATTATTTACCCGAAAAGATTAGAGAGAATATCAAAGCGATACCGTACGAGAAACTCGAAAATGTAATGGAGATAAGACTTCGGGCAGGCGGACCTGTATATCTTGTCTATGCGGACAAGATATGCTATTTAAGTCAGAGCGGAGAGCTATCGGAAATGATGACAGAAAATACATTTAATGTCAGCGGAGTTCAGATCCGTGAAGTTATCGACAGGCTTTGTCATTACTCAATGCACAGTTGTGTGAAGCAGCTGAGAGAAGGTTTTTTCGTAGTTGAAAACGGAGTGCGTGTGGGAGTTTCGGGTACATATTCAACAAATGAAACGCCTATACTTACTGATTTTGCATCGGTCAATTTCAGGATATCAAGGTGCATAAAAGGCTGTGCAGACGATGTTTTTTCCAAAACCTACGGAAAGAACGTTATCATATGCGGCGGAGTAAGCTCGGGTAAAACTACAGTGCTTCGTGAACTTTGCCGACTTACGGGAAGCTTTCGCAAGGTCACGCTGATAGACGAGCGTAATGAGATATCATGTCTTGCAGGCGGTGTACCGCAGAATGATATTGGCTGTCTGACCGATGTTATAAGCGGAAGTGCGCGCTCGGCAGGTATCATGGCTGCTATTAGAACTCTTTCGCCCGATGTGATCTTCTGCGATGAGATAGCCTCACAGAATGACGCAGAAGCAATACTTGACGGTATAGGCTGCGGAGTAAAGTTTGTTGTAACAGCTCATGGTGTGAATTACAGCGATCTTTGCAGGAGAAAGGAGATAAACTATCTGCTCGAAAAAGGCAAGTTTGATGCAGCGGTTTTCCTGACTGGTTCAAGCTCACCCGGAGAAGTCAGGGAGATAAGGAGGCTTAAAAATGTGGATTAAGCTAAGTGCAGGATTTCTTTTCATACTTGGCGGAATGTTCTGCGGATTTAGTATGGCAGACAGACTTAAAAAGGGAGTGGATTTTTGCAGGTCAGCAGAAAGGATACTGAACATATGCGAGTCGGAGATACGTTCAAAAAACAGTGATGTATACAGCATAGTCAGACGGCTGAAAAGTGAAAAACTAAAAATGGATATCTCCTTTGAAAGCTTACCCGAGTGCTACAGTTACGAGACTGATTTCCGCGAACAGTGGTCGGAGTCTTTTCTCAAACTAAGCTGTTTCGATAATGAGGAGCTCGATATCATGCTTTCCCTCGGCAGTATCCTCGGAACTACAGATGCGGAGGGGCAGCTTAGAGGCATAGACGATATCCGCACAAGGGTCGAGCAGCTGTATAAAAAGAGACAGGGAGAATACGACCGAAAAGGGAAGCTTTACAGGAGTGTTGGAGTGCTTTCGGGCGCAGCCATAGGGATAATGATAATATGAAAATTGATCTGATATTTAAAATAGCAGGCACAGGCATAATCGTAGCGGTGCTCAATCTTGTACTGAAACGAGCGGAGCGTGAGGAACAGGCAATGATGACGACTCTTGCAGGACTTATCGTAGTCCTTGTGGTCATCGTTGACGAGATAGGTGATCTTTTCGACAAAGTAAAGACGGTGTTCGGCTTATGGTAGACAATTGTTTTTCAGTTGGAGCATTTTGCGTTGTGGGAGCATTGATTGCTATGATCTTAAAACAATATTGCTCCGAACAGTCAATGTTGATATCAATAGTAGTCAGCGTGTTGGTGATTGCATTTTTTATGACATTTCTCGGTGAGACAATTGATGAGATCAGAAGTATATTTGAGACGGCAGGTATATCCGAGAGCTGTATATCAATAGTATTCAAGGTGCTTGCAATATGCTGTATAACACATATTTCAGCCGAACTCTGCCGTGACAGCGGCGAGGGTGCCATAGCGTCAGCGGCGGAGCTTTGCGGCAGGGCTGCAATAATAGTACTTAGTCTGCCGCTTATGAACAGCTTTGTCCAATTGATAGACAAGCTTATTAAGGTCTGACATGAAGAAGTTTTTAACAGCATTGCTTATAACTATATTGCTCATTGCTTTTTTTGTGCCTGTAGCAGCTCATGCAGAAGATACAGCTTCTTCACAGAACGAATTTTTATCACAGTTTGATGAGGTCTTGCAGGATAACGATATAAGCTACAGCACTGATGAACTGAGCGGCATATCCTTCAGCGGTCTTGTGGGCGAAATTACGAAAAGGACTGCCGAGATTTGCGGAGCACCGCTGCGGCTTCTTGGAACTATGCTTCTGATTATCGTCATAACATCTGTTTTAAAGAGCTTCGGCGGCAGTATTTTAGGAAATTCAGAAAAGATATACAGCTCAGTCTGTGTAATTACAGCTGTTACGGTTATAGCACCGCCTCTTTTTGAAGTCTTTACACAGACGATAGAGAGCGTAAGGCTCTGCGGTAGTTTTATTGCAGTGTACATACCTGTATTTTCGGGTATAACAGCCGCCTGCGGCAATATAGGCAGCGCAGGAGTATACGATATAATGCTCCTTGCAGGTTCAGAGTTTATAGTGCAGCTTGTAAGCGGTATGCTCATGCCGATACTGAGCGCAGTCACCATGCTTTCGGTAACAGGAGGCGCAGTTTCAAAAAACAATTTCGGCGGAGCAGTACAGCTAATGAAAAAGCTTATCACATGGGTGCTTACAGTTTCGATGACAATGTTTACAGGTTTTCTCACGCTGAAATGTACACTTGCAGCCAAGGCGGACGGAGCTGCTACAAAAACGGCGCGTTTCCTTATATCGGGGCTTGTGCCAGTAGTTGGCGGAGCAGTATCCGATGCATATGCTACAGTAAGGAGCAGCTTCGATATACTTCGCGGAACAGTTGGTACAGGGGGCTGCTTAGTGATAATACTTATGATACTTCCGCCTGTTCTGCATATTCTAATATACAGGGCAGTGATATGGACTGCTTCTGCGGCTGCGGATATGTTTGGTGAGGAGCACATGAGTGCGGTATTGAAGTCACTTGACAGCGGACTTGCCATAGCTCAGACAGTGCTTATCTGTTATGGAATGATGTTTGTTCTGTGTACAGCTATACTGATGCAGACTGCGGGGTGAGAACATGGAAGATATAACAACAGCTGTAAGAGCTGTCTGTGTTACAGCAGCAGGCATATGCATAATTAGTCATCTTACTGAGGGGACAAGGCTGCGTTCGCAGGCTGAATTTGTGTACAGGCTTGTATTTGCAATAGTTGTTGCAGGATTTATATTCGGCGGCATTAAACAGATTGAACTTCCCGACCTAAGCATATTTGACAGCAATGAGTTCAGCTTTTCAACAGAAGCATATGACAATGCCGTAGTTGAACAGACTGCTTCAAATATCTCGGATATACTTCTTTCACAGCTGAGTGCAGCAGGAATAACAGTTGATGACATTGTGACAGAGGTTAATATTTCAGAAGAAAGTGGCATATCTATTAATAGAGTCATTATCAGAACGGCTGATTTTGAAAAAGCAGCCGAAATAATATGCTGCAGTCTCGGACAAGAAACGGAGGTCGTAAATGGAAATAGCTGAAAAGCTCAGGGAACTTATAAAAGGCAGGAAATGGGCTGTATTTATGACCATATGCGGAATTGGCGGACTGCTGCTGATAATGATATCCTCGCTCCTGCCTGATGATGCTTCCAAAAAGAAAGATGTATCTGACAGATGCGTTGGTGCAGTTGATACTGAAAAATACTGCAATGATACAGAAAAACGGCTCGAAGTCTTTCTTTCGGAGATCGAAGGTGCAGGAGAAGTGAGGGTATATCTTACAGTAGGGAGTGATGAACGCTACGTTTATGCAACTGAGGGGCGGTACAGCCACGGTGATAATAAAACGGAGGAGGAAGAGAGATATGTTATAGTAGGAGGGGGGAGCGAGAAGAACGCGCTTGTGGAAACAGTCAGATCGCCCGAGATAACGGGAGCGGTAGTAGCTTGTGAGGGCGGAGGAGGTGCGCAGGTACGCGAAAGCATATATAAGGCAGTATCAGCAGCCCTTGATATACCAACATCGAGAATATACGTAACAAAACTCAGATAAAAGGAGAGAACGGTAATGAAAAAGCCATCACTTATTATAGGAAAAAAGCAGATCATAATGACCTGTCTTACACTCATGCTTGCAGTAGCGGTCTACATAAACTATACAGCATCGCCTGACATGATGAAAGAAGATAAAATGACAATGACAAAGCAGAGCGAGACCATAAATTATGGTCAGACCGAGTTTGTGAACGCCGCGGCTGAGGGGACAGCAGGTGACTATTTTGCACAGGCACGGCTTGACAAGATGAATGACCGTGACGAAGCAGTACAGACCTTGCAGTCCATAATCGGCGGAGGGGATATTACTGAGAATGAAATGGTAGTTAATGCACTTGATGCTGTTGAAGTATCGAAGCTCATAGAGAGCGAGGGGACTATAGAATCTCTCGTAAAAGCACAGGGATTTCAGGACTGTGTGGCATATCTTGACGGCGAGACAGCTAAGGTAGTGGTAAAGACCGAGGGACTTGACAAGGCACAGGCGGCTTCCATAAAGGAGATAATCCTCGGTGAAACGGAAGTTCCTGCTGAAAATATCAGGATATTTGAAGTTAAATAAGCGTAGTAAATCATAATACATTATAAAGTAAATTTTTCTCTGCGTATGTTGCTATTTCTTGAATTATATGTTATAATAGAATAGTGTAGGTGTAAACAAACTTTTGATTAAAATTTACACTTAAATATACGTAAACGGAGGTTCAGTATGGAAGTTGAAGAGATGAAGCCTGCGGCATCAAGCAGATTGAAAATATCCGAAGATGTAATAATAGCCATAGCTAAGCTTGCAGCTCTTGATGTAAACGGAGTTGCAAGTCTTGGCGGTGAAATTGGCAAAATGAGCAAGCTCAGAAGAAACGGACCTATTAAAATAAGTATGATGGGCGATGTAGCTGCCATTGACATGAAGATAGTTGTAAAGAGCGGCGAAAAAGCCTGCAATGTAGCTCAGGAAGTACAGACTGCTGTAAAGGAAAACGTGCAGAATATGACAGGAGTTCCTGTGGCAAGAGTAAACGTAACAGTAAGCGGAGTAGTATTTGAATGATACGCCGATACAGAGCAGATGACCTTGAGGAAGCTGCGGCAGTATTCACAGCAGCATTTGCTGCACCGCCGTGGAACGAGGCATGGTCTGATGAATTGTCACGTAAAAGGATAAATGAGCTTATGTCCGCACCTCAGTCCATAGGGTATGTATATGAGGATAAGGGCTGTATACAGGCGATATTATGCGGCAGAAAGCTTACTTATCTTCACGGACGTGAATACGTTATAGATGAATTCTGCGTATTGCCCCAGCTTCACAGAAGCGGCATAGGCACATCAGTCATAGGATATGCAAAGGACGAACTTGTAAAAGAGGGAGTCGTTGCAATGGCACTGATGACAACTAAGGGCTATCCCAGCGAGAAGTTTTACATAAAAAACGGATTTGAAGGAAACGAGGGAATGATATTCATGTACCGCGTTTTAGATGAAAAATAAGGAGTGTACAAATGACAAGGCGTGAAATAAGAGACAGCGCATTCAAGCTGGTATTTGAGCAGCTTCTGCGCGATGATAATATAAATGAGCTTTACGAGATAGCAGAGGAGATCGACGAGATAACTGTAAACGATGAAGTCAAGAAGATAGTTGAGGGCACTCTTGCTCACGCAGAAGAGCTTGACGGCATCATCTCAAAATACAGCAAATCAAGAAGCGTATCAAGAATATCAAAGCTCAATCTTGCTATCCTGCGCATAGCTATGTATGAGTCGCTGTATGACGACAATACTCCTATGAACGCAGCAATAAGCGAAGCAATAAAGCTTTCAATGATGTATACATATCAGGAGGATACAGCATTTATCAACGGAGTTCTCGGAGCATTCTCACGAGACGAGCAGAAGGAAGAAAAAGCAGATGCCTGAGTTTCTCGGAGTCGATACCAGTAATTATACCACCTCTGCGGCAGTATATGTCAGCGAGGAGAACAAGGTATATCAGTGTAAAAAGCTTCTTCCCGTAAAAGAGGGAGAGCTTGGACTCAGACAGAGCGATGCAGTTTTCCACCATACTAAACAGCTTCCCGATATGCTGGAGCAGCTTTTCGGCGAGAATGAGCTTGCAGCTCCTAAGGTTGTGACAGCTTCTGCCAGACCGCGAAATATCGAGGGTTCTTATATGCCCTGCTTTCTCTGCGGAGAGGGCTTTGCCCGTTCATATGCGGCAGCAGTGGGAGCAAAGCTTTTCACCACCTCGCATCAGATCGGACATATACTTGCTGCCCTGTATTCTGCGGACAGGCTCGACCTTGTGAATGAGCGTTTCATAGCCTTTCACGTAAGCGGCGGAACTACCGACTGCCTGCTCTGCGAGCCTGATGAAGAAACTGTGCTGAAAATAACCGAGATAGGCACATCTCTCGACCTTAAAGCAGGACAGGCTGTAGATCGTACAGGCGTAATGCTGGGAATTAAATTTCCCTGCGGAGCAGAGCTTGAAAAGCTTGCCATGAACGCAAACAAGCACTTCAAGGTAAAGGCTGTACTGAAAAACGGCAGCTGCTGTCTTTCGGGAGTTGAGAACAAGTGCGGCGATATGCTTGACAGCGGTGAAAGTCCCGAAAATATAGCGAAATACTGTCTTGACTTCATTGCCGAGACGATTATTGCCATGACAGCCCATGCTGTCAGCGAATACGGAGAGCTTCCCCTTGTATTTGCAGGCGGAGTAATGTCGGATGTTATTATCCGCGACAGGATAATTTCCCGATTTCCGACTGCAAGCTTTGCGCAGCCGCAGTTCTCATGCGACAACGCAGCAGGAGTGGCTATATATGGTTATCTGAAAACCACAGGAGAGAAATAAATGCCTGTAATCACAGTTACACAGATAAATAAATACATAGGCTCGATACTAAAAAACGACAGAAATATCCAAGGCGTAATGGTTCGCGGCGAGATAACCGATTACGTAAAGCATTACCGCAGCGGACACGTATACTTCACATTAAAGGACAGCGAAAGCTCACTTAAAGCAGTGATGTTTGCAAGTGCGGCATCGCGTCTCAGATTTGAGCCCGAGGACGGTATGTCGGTAATAGTTTCGGGAAGTATCGGAGTATATGAGCGTGACGGAGCTTATCAGCTCTACGTCAATGATATCATTCCCGAGGGCGCAGGAGCAGCAGGCGCAGCTCTTGAACAGCTGAAAAAGAAGCTTGCCAAAGAGGGAATATTCGATACAGCTCATAAGCGTCCCATGCCGCCTATGCCTAAGAAAATAGGTGCAGTTACCTCACTCAGCGGAGCAGCTGTGCGCGATATCATAAATGTATTATCGAGACGTTATCCCCTGTGTGAGATATATGCAGTCAATGCACTTGTACAGGGTGAAGGTGCGGCAGACTCGGTATGCAAGGGCATACTTCGCGCAGAAGCCGCAGGCTGTGATGTTATCATCGTAGGACGCGGCGGCGGTTCAAGCGATGACCTCAGTGCGTTCAATACCGAAAAAGTTGCATATGCGGTATACAACTGCAAAGTTCCTGTTATATCCGCAGTCGGTCACGAGACAGATTATACCATAGCCGACCTTGCAGCCGATCTTCGTGCGCCTACACCGTCGGCAGCAGCGGAGCTTGCAGCTCCAGATATGGCAAGTCTGTATGAAAAGATAGCCATACTTGAACGCAGGGCAGAAAGGTCTGTACTTGCGCAGCTTGACAAGGCAAGTGACAGATTTATCGCGCTTAACGCCCGTCTTTCGGCACAGTCTCCCGAAAACAGGCTAAAACTTACTGCCGAGAAGCTTGCAGGACTCGACAAAAGGCGTGAAGCAGCCTTTTCGAGATATTATGAACGCCTTGAGCATCAGCTCTCTGAGAGGATAGCGAAGCTTGACAGCCTGAGTCCACTCAAAGTGCTTTCACGAGGATATTCTCTTGTATATAAAGAGGACAAGCTCCTCAGCAGTTCCGAGGCTCTTGAAAAGGGCGACAAGATAAAGCTCACATTCGGCAGCGGCGGTGCTGAAGCCGAGATAACTGATAAATGGTGATAAAATGAAAGAAAAGCTTACATTTGAAGATAATATGACAAAGCTCGGAAAGATAGTGACCGAGCTTGAAAAAGGGGATATCCCGCTTGAAAAAGCTGTGGAATTATATGGCGAGGGCGTAAAGCTTTCAGCAGCCTGCCGCAAACAGCTCGATGAAGCACAGATAAAGATCACGGAGGACGACGGAACAGCTCCGTCAGAGAAATAATATGTCAGGATTTAAAGAAAAGCTAAGCGAATATATAAGCTTTACTGAGGAAAATCTCAGAAAATACAATACCCATTCGGAAACTATGACCGCTCAGAAAAATCTCATAGATGCAATGAATTATTCCCTTGAAGCAGGCGGAAAGCGTATCCGTCCCGTGCTGGTATATTCATTCTGCAACGCGTTGGGCGGCGACTACACAAAGGCAGCCGCACCTGCTGCTGCAATAGAGATGATACACACATTCTCGCTTATACATGACGATCTTCCTGCAATGGACAATGATGATTTCCGCCGCGGAAAGCCTTCATGTCACAAGGCATTCGGCGAAGCAATGGCTATACTTGCAGGCGATGCACTTTCGGTTCAGCCTTTTGAGATAATTGCCAACGATGACAGCCTTACCGCTGAGCAGAAAGTAAAGATCATCTCATGTCTTGCCAAGGCAGTTGGCAGAGAGGGAATGATAGGCGGACAGGTCATAGATATGGAAAATGAGGAGCGCAGTGATGTTGACGAAGCAAATCTGCGCAATATGTACCGCCACAAGACAGGACAGCTCATTGCAGTATCATGCATAATGGGCTGTATATGTGCAGGAGCAGATGAAGCAAAGATACAGGCAGCCGCAGACTACGGCTTTAAGCTTGGACTTGCTTTTCAGATAATAGATGATATCCTTGATGTTACAAGCACAACTGAGGAGCTTGGAAAGCCTGTAGGCAGTGATGCCGAGGAAAACAAGACCACATTTGTAACACTTTATGGAGTTGAAAAGGCTCAGGAGATAGCCAACAGCATTACAGAAGAGGCACTTGGCTGTCTTGAAGTATTCGGTAAGGACGCATTCCTCACAGAGCTGACGGAAATGCTTCTGAAGAGAAAGAACTAATTAAAAGGAGCTGCGGAGATATCCGCATTTCGTAAAAATGAAGGATAACATAAATATAAATGAAAAGGTCACACTGGAGGAGCTTGATCTCCCCAAAGATCTGAAAAAGCTTTCGCTTAACCAGTGCGCAGGCTTATGCAAGGAGATAAGGAATATCCTTATTTCCACAGTATCCGCTACTGGCGGACATCTTGCGTCAAATCTGGGAGCGGTAGAGCTCACTATGGCGATACACCGCAATTTCAATTCGCCTGAGGACAAGATAGTATGGGACGTAGGTCATCAGGCATATACACATAAAATACTTACAGGCAGACTTGACAGCTTTTCAACGCTCAGGCAGGAGGGCGGTATATCAGGCTTCCCCAAGCCTGAGGAATCTCCACATGATACGTTCATAAGCGGTCACAGCAGTACATCTGTGTCTGTTGCCTGCGGAATTGCCGAAGCAATGGAGCTGCAAGGCAAGGATAACTATGCTGTGGCAGTTATCGGTGACGGAGCTATGACAGGCGGAATGTTCTATGAAGCTATGAACAACTGCGGAAGAGGTCTGCAAAGAAATCTCATAGTCATACTCAATGACAATAATATGTCCATATCAAAGAGCGTAGGTTCACTTTCAAAGTACCTTACCTCTCTGAGAAATACCGAGAAGTATCTTTCCACTAAGCGAGCAGTAGAGCGCGGCCTCGGAATGATACCCCTTGTGGGAAACAGCGTTGCCAAAGGCATCAAGAACGTCAAGGACTCCGTAAAGTCAAATATCCTTGAGCAGAGCACAATGTTCGAGGACATGGGCTTCATCTATCTCGGACCTGTAAACGGTCATAACTTGTCGGAGCTTGAAGAAGTTATGCATATGGCTAAGTCATATCACGAGCCTGTGTTTATCCATGTCAAGACTGTAAAGGGCAAGGGCTATGCGCCTGCCGAGCAAAATCCCGGAGAATATCACGGTATCTCAAAATTTGACATAGCAACAGGAAATCCCGAGGTTTCGGCAGCAGACAGCTATTCAACAGTATTCGGCAAGGAGCTTGTGCGTCTTGCGGAAAAAGATGAAAAGATATGTGCTATAACAGCTGCTATGAAATACGGAACAGGCTTGCAGTTCTTCCATTTCAAATATCCCGAGAGATTTTTTGACGTTGGTATAGCCGAGCAGCACGCAGTAACATTTGCAGGCGGACTTGCTTCAATGGGTATGCTGCCTGTATTTGCTGTATATTCAACATTTTTGCAGCGTGCCTACGATCAGCTTGTCCATGATATCGCCATTGGCGGACTGCATATCGTGCTTGGCATTGACCGTGCAGGCATAGTCGGCGAGGACGGCGAGACACATCAGGGACTTCTTGATGTGCCTATGCTCACAACTATCCCAAATACGGTAATATATTCGCCCTCATGCTATTCCGAGATGAAGATGTGCATGAAAAAGGCGTTATACAGCGAAACAGGACTTGCAGCGGTAAGATATCCGCGAGGTTCTGAGGAGATGTCATTCAGTAAATACCACCTTACTACCGAGCATCTCTATATACGTGAAGAAAACAGCGATATACTCATAATAACCTACGGCAGACTTTACAATGAAGCATACAAGGCACAGCAGCTGCTCAAAAGCGACGGCATAAACTGCGATATACTGAAGCTTACGAAAATATATCCTCTTGAGAGCGACTTAGGCGAAGAGATAAGCAGATATCATACTATCGTGTTTTTTGAGGAGTCTATGGGCGAGGGAAGTATTTCCGAAAAGATAGGAGATGTACTTGCCGAGCTTGGCTATCGCGGAGATTACAGCCGAGTAACGGCTAACGGCTTTGTAAAGCAGGCTTCTGTAATGTCATGTCTTGAAAAGCTTGGACTTACAAGTGAAAAAATGGCGGAGTATATCCGCGGCAGGAGAAAATAAATGGCAAGACTTGACGCTGAGCTTGTAACCAGAGGACTATCAAGGAGCCGCGAACGTGCAAAGGAAATGATACGTTCGGGAAGTGTTACGGTAAACGGTAAAAAAGCAGGCAAGCCCTCTGACGAGGTCACTGAGGCTGATGTGATAGAATGTTCCGAAACAGAGGCATATGTAGGCAGAGGTGCGTTAAAGCTGGAAAAGGCTGTAGCCGAATTTGGTATAGACCTGAATGGCAAGGTCTGTCTTGACATAGGAGCCTCCACAGGCGGCTTCACCGACTTTATGCTGCAAAACGGTGCAGCTAAGGTATATGCAGTAGACGTAGGACACGGACAGCTTGCAGAAACACTTGTAAACGATCCCCGTGTGGTGAATATGGAAGGAACTGATATACGCGAGGTCTTTGCGGAGGATATAGGCGGACAGGCAGACTTCATATCTGTAGATGTATCCTTTATCTCCCTTACAAAGATAATACCAAAGGTATATGAGCTCCTCAAAGACGGAGAATGTGCAGCAGTCCTCATTAAGCCGCAGTTTGAAGCAGGACGCAGCGATATAGGCAAGCGCGGCATCGTCAAGGACAGGAAGGTTCATATCCGTGTACTTTCCGAGATCGACAGCTTTGCCGTGTCGGTAGGATTTATCGCGGAGAAATATACGTATTCACCCGTCCGCGGAGGAAGCGGAAATATAGAATATCTTGTCCTGCTGAGAAAGTCGGCGGGAGAGCAGAAAAAACATGATTTCAAGGAGCTTACCGATAGCTCCTTCAATAAAATATAAGGAGTGCGTTTATGAAGGCAGCGTTGTACCCTAATTTTCAGAAGCCCAATGCGCTCAGCTGTGCACGTGAGGTATGCGATGTGCTTGACAGATGCGGTATAGAGGTATCTGTCAGCGAGTTATTCAGAAACGACTTTTCTGATAAGCCCTTTGTTAAATTTGAAGATATCAGAGAAGCTGCAAAGACAGCAGATTATGTTCTTGCCATAGGCGGCGATGGAACGATACTGCGCTGTGCTAAGCTTCTCATCGGAAGTGATACAAAGCTTCTGGGCATAAATACAGGAACTCTCGGTTTTATGGCAGGACTTGAAGCCGACCAGCTGGACAAGCTCAGTCTGCTTACAACGGGAGAGTATGAGCTCTCACCGCGAATGACGCTTGATGTGGTATACCACAGTGCTGACGGTGATAAAACAGCAACAGTCCTCAATGAGGTATCCGCAAGGTCTGGAAGCTTCAGGATATGTGAATTCGAGGTCTATTCCGAAAGCTATCTTGTTGGAAGATACCGTGCTGACGGAGTACTTTTCAGCACTCCCTCAGGCTCTACGGCATATGCCCTTTCGGCAGGCGGACCTGTAATAGAGCCGGACCTTGAATGTATCGAAATGACACTCATCTGTCCTCATTCGCTTTTTTCACGTGCGACAATGTTCTCGCCCCAGAGAAAGCTTATTATGAAGGACGTTACTGTGCGTGATGACAGCATGGTCATCAATGTTGACGGTGAGCTGTTTGTAAGTCTCCGAAACGGCGACAGTATAGAGATATGCCGTGGAAAGAACAATATAAACTTTATAAATCTCATAGGAAATTCGTTCCATGAGTCACTTTGCAAAAAAATGTGCAAACCTATAAAGTAAGGAAAACGGTGGTATTATGAAGAACCGCAGACATGAAGCAATACTTGAGATAATAAATGAGCAGCCCGTAGCAACACAGGAGCTTCTTATACAGCTTCTTGCACAGCGAGGTATAAAGACTACACAGGCAACACTGTCAAGAGATATCCAGCAGCTGTCACTTGTAAAGCAGAGGGACGAGCACGGAGTATACCGTTATTCCGTACCTGCGGCAGCTGTTGCTGAAAGGTCATTGTTTGAAGAAGCCGTGATATCAGTGGATTACGCAATGAATACAATAGTACTGAAATGCCGTGCAGGTATGGCTCAGGGAACTTGTGCAGCTATAGACTCCGTAGAGCATCAGGGCGTAGTTGGCACTATTGCAGGTGACGATACCATATTTATACTTGTAAGAAGCGAAGCAGATGCGAAAAAGCTTTCCAAAAAGTTCCGCAGCGAGCTTTTCCCGAGGAGGTAAGCTCTGACAGATGTTAAAGGAGATCTATATACAAAATCTTGCTGTTATCAAGGAAGCGGTCATTCCACTTGACAGCAGGCTGAACATATTCACAGGTGAAACAGGAGCAGGTAAATCCATACTCATAAATGGCATAAATGCTGTTCTCGGACAAAGATGCACAAAGGACATAGTGCGTACAGGCTGCGAAAAGGCTGTAATTACCGCATTGTTCACAGACCTTTCCAATGAGGTCTGCGAAAAGCTTGACGAGCTTGGCATATCACACGATGATGAAGAGATAACTGTAACGCGAGAGATAAGCGCAGACGGCGGAAGCGTATCGAGGATCAATCAGCGAACAGCTCCTGCCGCACTTCTCAAAGAGATAGGCTCCATGCTTATAAATATCCACGGACAGCATGATAACCAGATACTTCTTGACAGCGAGAAGCATTTGCAGATACTTGATGATTTCGGTGGAGATGATACACTTTTAAACGAATACAGGGTGACATTCCGCGAATTGCAGCAGACTGCGCGAAAGCTTGGCGAGCTTAAAAAGCTTGAACAGACACGTATCGAGCGCAGCAGACAGCTCAACGAGATCATAGACGATATAGGTGAGCTTGAACTCCGTGACGGCGAAGATGACGAGCTTGAAAAGGAGTATGAGACTGCCAAGAATTCGGAAAAGACCATAATAGCCATAAAGAGTGCGGTAAACGCATTGACAGGTGAAGAAGCAGCATCGGATATGATAGTTTCGGCAGAGACCGAGATAGCAGGCTTTACCGATGCAAACGAGACTCTGAACAGCCTTTACGAAAGACTTTCGGCAGCAGAGATAGAGCTTGCAGACATAGCTTCCGAGCTTGAAAGCCTTGCAGACAAGGTGGAGCTTGACGGACAGCGTCTGGAGTACCTCGGTACAAGGCTCAATTCCATAAATAAGCTGAAGCGTAAGTACGCAACAGACTGCGAAGGGCTCGTAAAGCTTTACGATGATGCCTGCCGCGAGATAATGCAGTTTGAAAGCTCGGATACCGAGATAAAGGAGCTCATTTCAAAGCGTGAGGAGCTTCTTCACAAGGTAACGGAGCAGGCAAAGGCACTTTATGAATACCGCGAAACAGTTGCAAAGCGTTTCACGGAGCGTGTTACGGCAGAGCTTGAATTTCTCAATATGGCAGGCGTGATAATAGCAGTTCGCCACGAAAAGGGCAAGCTCACAGTAAATGGTATGGACTCGGTGGAGTTTCTGATTTCCGCCAACAAGGGCGAAGAACCCAAGCCCATATCCAAGATAGCATCGGGCGGTGAGCTTTCGAGAATAATGCTTGCACTTAAAAGCGTAATTGCTGACAAGGACTTTATCCCCACTATGATATTCGACGAGATAGATACAGGCGTAAGCGGTAAAGCAGCGCAGAAAATAGGCATTAAGCTGAGAGAGATAGGCAAAGTCAGACAGGTAATATGTGTTACGCACTTGTCTCAGATAGCAGTCATGGCGGACAATCACCTGCTTATCGAAAAGCAGATAGTGGGCGACCGCACAGAGACTCACGTTATGCAGCTCGATATGGACGGAAGAGTATCTGAGATAGCTCGAATAATGGGCGGTGACGATCCAAGCGCACTTATGCTTGACAACGCCCGCGCCGAGATACAAAAAGCGTCTGAATTATAACGTGCTGTTCATATAGTAAGGGTATGTTATTGAGGGAGCCCCTTTTGAAAAAGGGTCCTCCCTCAAACTCCCTCCCTAAAACTTCCATTTTTGTTTTTCCACCGATAGGGCACTCTGAGAAAATAAAAGATTTATAGTATACTGAGTGTGCCCTATCGGTGGAAAAACCAGATAAAAGTCTTTGGAAAGGGGTACGGGGAAGAACCTTTCCTCAGAAAGGTTTGCCCCGTCAATTACATAGACCTTCAATATGAACAACACGATCAATGGAGGCATAGGTATTGAAGATATATTCCACGCGGCACGGACAGACCGCGTACAACAAGCAGGAGATAATTCTGGGAACTACTGATATCGACCTTGATGAAACAGGCGAAAAGCAGGCGCAGGAGCTTGCTGAGAAGATAAATGAGCTCGGGAATATCGACATTATGATAGTATCGCCGATGAAGCGCGCTATGAAAACTGCGAGAGCAGTTGCCGAAAAATGCGGCATAGATATGGTCATCGACGAACGTCTCAGAGAATGGGATTACGGTGAATACGAAGGCAAGAGTAGATTTACGGAAGGCTTTGCCGAAAACAAAATAAACTTTGGGGTACGAATGGGAAAGAGTGGCGAATCACTTCTTCAGCTTTCCCACAGGGTCTATACGGCACTTGACGACATAATAAGCAGGTACAGAGACAAGAACGTGCTTATAGTAAGTCATGGCGGAATATGCCGAGTAATAGAGACCTATTTCAATGATATGACAACAGATGAGTTTGCAAACTGGTTCATGGACAACTGCGGACTTATCGAATATAACGTAAACTGAGCGGAGTGATGTTATGAGAATTGGCGTAGATTATTATCCCGAACAATGGAACAGAGAGCTTTGGAAAATAGATGCAGATCTTATGGCAAAGACAGGCGTAAAGTTTGTCCGTATAGGTGAATTTGCATGGTCAAAGCTTGAGCCGCGCGATGGCGAATTCTGCTTTGAATGGCTTGATGAAGCCATAAGTATTTTTGCACGCCATTCTATCGGAGTAATAATGTGTACGCCGACCAGCTGTCCTCCCTTGTGGATGTATGAGACTTATCCCGACATTGCACGTGTGGGAGCAGACGGCAACAGGATACAGACGGGCATAAGAGCGCACAGATGCATAAATGCGCCCATGTTTCTGTATTATGCCAAGCGCATAACCGATCTGCTGGCTAAGAGATATGCCAATTCCCGTGCGATCGTTGCATGGCAGATAGATAACGAGATAGAAGCATATCCATGTACCTGCGAGGTGTGCCGTGGACTTTTCAGAGACTGGCTCCTTGACAAGCATGATACTCTTGAAAATATCAATGCCGCATTCGGAAATACGGTCTGGAGCGGAGAATACAGCGATATATCACAGATACAGCCGCCTAATGCATATCCAAAGGCATGGCAGAACCCTGCCCTTTGTCTTGAATACAGCAGATTTTCATCGGACATGGCGATCAAGTTCATAAATGAAATGGCAATGATGATAAAGCGTGTAAATCCAAACGCCAAAGTGACCACTAACGTTTGGTTCAGTCAGAATACTCCTGATTTTTACAAGCTTTTCGACCTGCTGGACTTCGTATCCTACGACAATTATCCGCCTGTACTTATCCCAGAGGAGGAGGGGGAGATATATTCTCATTCCTTCCAGCTTGACCTCATGCGCGGAGTCAAGCAGAGCAACTTCTGGGTAATGGAGCAGCTCAGCGGACCAACAGGCAGCTGGATGCCAATGAGCCCCACGCCGCGTCCGGGGCAGATAAAGGGCTATGCTTTGCAGGCTATGGCACACGGAGCAGATACGGTCATGCATTTCCGCTGGCGAACAGCTAACACAGGTGCAGAGATGTACTGGCACGGACTTATCGACCACAGCAACGTTTTAGGCCGCAGATTTAAGGAATTCGCAGAACTTTGCCGTACTGCGGCAAAGCTCAGTGTAATTGAGACTACGCAGATAGTATCCGAGATAGCTATACTTTATTCGCCCGATAACGACTGGGCATTTGGTATACAGCCCCAGACTGAGGGTTATGACTATCTTGAACAGCTGAAACTCCTTCACGCATCATTTACACGTTACGGAGCAAATGTGGATATTATCTCACCAAGCTCCGATCTGACCAGATATAAGGCAGTCATAGCACCTGCAATGTACATCTATGAAAAAGAAGCTACCGAGAATATATACAGATACGTTATCAAGGGCGGAACTATTGTAATGACCAACCGCAGCGGCGTAAAGGATCAGAACAACAACTGTATCATGGAACCTCTGCCAACAGTTTACAGGGAGCTTATCGGTGCGGAAATAACTGAATATGATCCCATAGGGCCGCTTGAACAGACCATAGAGGACTTTTCTGGAAGCCAGTTCACCTGTACAGCATGGTGCGATATCATTGAGCTTACAACAGCCCGTGCATATGCTGAGTATAAGGATACTTTCTATGACGGTACGCCTGCTGTCACCATGAATCGTTATTGCAGTGGTGTAGCATACTACATCGGAACATTATGTGATTACAAATTCTACGACAGCTTTGCTGCAAACATTATGAAGCAGACAGGTATACCGCGTTTAATGGAGCTCCCGCGCGGAGTAGAGGTAACTACACGCACTAATGGAACAGATGATTATATATTCTTCTTCAACAATACAGAAAAGGAAGTGCATATAACACTTCCGAAGGCAATGTATAGTATTATCGACGGCGGAGACAGAGAGAAACTCTGCCTGAAACCTTTTGATATGGATATAGTAAGGAAGTAAGCACAGATGAGGATAGTATTACAGCGAGTTACCAGAGCAAGCGTAACAGTAGACGGTGAAGTAATCGGAAAGATAGATACTGGATTTCTTCTCCTTTTCGGAGTAGGTCACGAAGATACTGAGGAGGACTGCCGCAGACTTGGCGATAAGATATGCGGACTCAGGATATTCTCCGATGAAAACGACAAGATAAATCTTGACCTTGAAAAAGTAGGCGGCGAGCTTCTGGTAGTTCCTCAGTTTACTTTATATGCCGACTGCCGCAAGGGGAACAGACCGAATTTTACACAGGCTGCCAAGCCCGAAAAAGCCAATGCATTGTATGAATATTTTGTGGAGTATCTCCGTAGCAAGGGCAAGCACGTCGAAACAGGTTCATTCGGAGCTGACATGAAGGTGGAGCTCCTCAATGACGGACCGTTTACTGTCATACTTGAATAACGGTAAACTTAGTTGTTTTTATTGAGAAAGCGGCTGCTTTTTCAAGCAAACACTGCTTGACAATAACATGATGATATGATATAATATAAAAAATATTAAAAAAGAGGTGTCAGGATGAAAAAATGATCTGCTTTTGAACACATGAATAGTTATGCGGCAGTGTGGCGTATGCTGTACTGTCTTATCATGTTGCCAAAAGTGGATTATGTTCTCATAACCTCTTTTTTGTGTATATATATCACAGTATAGGTGTATTGTGATGTCTATTCCCTCCGACCATGAGGTTATAAGTATGTAATGGAACTGTTTGGCAGCAAATGGTTCTGTTTTTTTGCATACAGGACCGTGGAAGGAGGAATTTTTATGTCACAGATAAGAGTTAATGAATTAACATTTTATTATGAGGGAAGCTTCGATAATATATTCGAGAATGTATCCTTTTCCATTGATACAAACTGGAAACTTGGTTTCATAGGCAGAAACGGAAAGGGAAAAACAACGTTTCTTGATCTTCTTATTGGGAAATACCGGTATAACGGCAGTATCACGGCTTCTGTCAGATTTGAGTATTTTCCGTATCATATCAGTGAAAATCAGAAAGAAATGACAGGCTCTGAGCTTATATACGAACTCAGGAATGAGTGCGAGGAATGGCGCGTAATATGCGAGCTTGAAAAGCTTGGTGAATCTGCGGATATACTTTACAGAAGCTTTGGTACGCTCAGTCTCGGTGAACAGACAAAGGTACTGCTTGCGGTACTTTTCTCGGGCGAGAATGAGTTCCTGCTGATAGATGAGCCTACAAATCATCTTGATCATGAAGCTCGTGAAAAGGTGAAGGAATATTTGTCGGGCAAGAAAGGGTTTATACTTGTATCACACGACCGTGATCTTTTGGACACCTGCATCGACCATGTACTCGTGCTTAACCGTAAAAGCATAGAGGTGCAGAGCGGTAACTTTTCAGTATGGTGGGAGAACAAACAACGCAGGGACAGCTTTGCAATGGCTGAAAACGAGAAACACAAAAAAGAGATACGCAAGCTTAGGCAGGCTGCGCAAAAAACTTCCGATTGGGCTGATAAGAACGAGCGCACAAAGATAGGCTTTGATCCAATAAAGGAAAATGACCGCTGCATCTCCACAAGATCGTTTATCGGTGCAAAGACTAAGAAAATGCAGAGCAGAGTAAAAAACATAGAAAAGCGTATCGACCGTCAGATCGAAGAAAAAGAAGGACTTCTCAGTGATATCGAGAGAATGAAGCAGCTCAAGCTTGAAAAGCTTACACATTACAGGAAAAATCTCGTAAGCATTGCGGATTACAGCCTTAAATACGATAATTCCGAGACAGCAGTCCTTGACAGTATAAGCTTGAATATATGCGGCGGTGAGCGTGTAGCACTTCATGGCAGCAACGGCTGCGGAAAATCAACGCTGATAAAAGCTATACTTAATAAAGCAGGGTATAATGTCCCTTTTGGCAATGTACATGAAAGCGGTACCTGTGATATCGCTTCGGGACTTGTAATATCCTATATTGACCAGAATACAAGCGGACTTTGCGGCAGTATCGAAAAATACTGCGAGGAACATAGTCTTGACAGGAGTATGTTCAGTACTATACTTCGGGATCTTGATCTTGACCGTGTGCAGCTGTCAAAGGATATCTCGGAGTATTCCGAGGGACAGAAAAAGAAAGTACTTATTGCGGCAAGTCTGCTCACACCGGCACATATTTATATATGGGATGAACCTTTGAACTATATTGACGTGTTTTCACGAATGCAGCTTGAGAAACTGCTTCTGGAATATGAGCCTACTATGCTTTTTGTAGAGCACGATGCAAGATTTCGTGAAAAAATCGCAACACGCACAATAGAGCTGTAAAACAAAACCGCAGGATATAAATCCTGCGGTTTGCTTTTACATCTGTGCGTTGAAGAGAGCTGCAAGCTCATAAACAACGTCGTCATTATCGGCGTCTATATATACGGCTTCATTTATTGAAGAAAGATCCTTCAGAGATTCGATATCCTCATTGTAACCGATAGTATAGATCGGTATACCGTAGTAATCAACGATATCTGCTGCTGTTTTGTAATCATATCCCTCGTTGCACTGTCCGTCGCTCAAAAGGAATATCATAGCCTTTGCATCGGGAACTGTCTGCTTGTACTGGTTTATAAGATCAACGCCAACAAGGAGAGCGTCATATGTTGCGGTATTTCCGCCTGTTCTCATTCTTTCAACAGCACCTGCAAAGTAGGACTGCTGTTCAAGTGTGAACTGTGAAATAGGAAGCTCCAATGAAACGTTATCGCTGTATGAAAGAAGTCCGACATAGTTGTCAGGCTTTATGTTCTTTGAAGCTTCAAGGAGAGATTCTTTAAGTCTTGCAAGCGGATCGCCGCCCATACTTCCCGAAACATCAGCAATAAAGAGAGCAACTGTAGGTGTGCCCGAGTCTTTTTCTTCCTTCCAGAGACGCTGTGCGCTGATTATATCAGAACCGCTGAGCTTTGAAGTGTTATAGCTAAATGAATTATCGGGATCAAATCCGTATTCTCTTGCATGAGCCTGCGGACCGTCGCTGAGAGCAAATTTAAGGAAAGCAGAAAGAGTTTCCTGCTGATCAGGTGTAAGCTCACCAACACTGTAAAGCGGATTGCTGTGCTTGTAGCCGAATGGTACGAAATCATAGCCGCCCTTTAATACAGGACTGTTGGTATATGCCTGATATTCAACAACGCCTGCCTGGAGAGTTCCGCTCTGCATAGCGTTTACCATCTGGTCTGTAGTATAGCATACAAAAGGGATACCCTTCTGGAGCTGCTGGAACTTTTCAATAGCAGCACTGCTGAGCATATCGCTGCCGTCAAAGTGCTGGAGAGCATTTACGAGGAAGTTAAGACCTGTTGCAGATGTATAAGGATAAGTATATCCCATTTGTAATTCACCTGATACAACGGCATCTACGATAGTTTCAAAGGATACATTGCCGTACTTTGATTTGAGAGTTGATGCAGCTGTACGTGATATTGCAATTCCTGCTACGTTAGAAACGAGAGACTCAGCTTCAAGCTTGAGCTTTGCACCGTTTTCGACAGCAAGTTCACCGAAGAGCTCGTTTGAAGGTGTATAAGCCTGTGGAATGTATACATTATTTGTAATGTAATCGCATGAAGCACCCGAAGCGATACTTCTGACGCTTACTGACATTGACTTGCCGTTTGAAAGGCGGTTGCCCTGTTTGTTGAACTCCTCAGCTACTTCATTGAGCCAGCCGTTGTTGTTCTTGCCTGCTTTTTCAGATGTTGAGAAGATCTCAATGTCTACATCGCCTGTACCCTGTACTGTAAGGGGATACTTTGTATTGATATTAGGCAGGTTAGCTGCGCCTTTGTCTGAGTAATCAACAGTGCCCTTTACTTTTTCGGCATTTGTTACTTTAATGCTTTTAAGGCAGCTTTCGAGTGTCTCTGTAACATTCTTCTGCGAAACAGGTGCTTTTTTTCCTTCTTTCTTTGAAGAGTTGCTGTTGATAACTACGATTATGAGTATCATGGTTACCAGTGCGCCTATAACAGCGATTATAACGGGTGATTTGCTTTTGTTCATTATATATCCTCACTTTCCATTTCCTTTTTATAATCATGTATTGATTCGATTATAAGACTTAAAGATTTTATCTCTGTATTCTTACGTTCACTGTCGGTGAGCTGTGAAACTTCAATAAGTAAATTGGTGTAATCATTAAGTATCTTTTCGTTTCTGCCTGTAAGCATTCTGAGATAATCCTTGTGCATATTCAGTTCACCGTTATGTGAAGCAGACTGGATTATGGCTGTTCTTTTCATAAAAAGAAGCATATTGCTGAGCATTACCGACTGTATGTCCTGATTAACGAGCTCATAGACTCCTGCGCCGTCGCTTATAGTGTTAAGAGTAACAGATTTTTTCTGGAAAGCTTCCCACTGATCTATGAGCCTTGCAGCTTCCTGCCTGCACGGCGCATAATCCTTAAGATCTTTCATTACCTGGAGATAATCCTCAGGCTGATTAAGCGACTCGAAGGTGTGTTCATCAAGTATATATGCACGCTGAAAAGCCTTTCTTCCAAGACTTGCAATTTTAATAAAATAGTAATTACCCCATGACAGAAGTGCAACTGTCGCAATGATCGCTAATATAGATAATACTGCGGAATCAAGCAGATCCGTACATCCGAACAATAATACTGACATGATTGCAACGGTCACGTTGAAAACGATCTGTCCGAAATATTTTTTCAATACTATCCCCCCATCATTATGATCGGTAAAAATACGTTTTATATATTATATATCATATTTGTCAAAATGTCAATTATCACTGTATTCAATTGAAGTATATATATTCCGCAGCAATTATAACTCCATGATTTTTTCATATGGATCTTTCACGAATTATTATATCCTGAGCATATTTTATGATATATCCTTACATCGGTTCACACGAACTCTTTTGCTTTTTGCTTGTGCCTGTGTTTAGGACATAAATGAGCTCATGCGACTGTATAACGTGCTCAAATAAACATATAAAACTATGAACGAATTATATATTCAGATATATTATAGGCGAATAGTATAATATAATAAAAAAGATGTATTGCAGGGAAAACAACATGAAAAAAGCCGACAGCGTGAAAACTGTCGGCTTTTGAAGTTATCTGATCACCACGTTATAGTTGAATGACTGTGGATATAGAATTCTTCCTGACTTGGCTGCCAGCCCTTTTCCTTTGGTGGGAACAGCTTGTCAAATTCCTCTACAGCCTTTTCGTCATCGCACGGCTTGTCCACCTCACTTGGGTGGTAGAACCATTTTCGTCCGTCAAGAGCATCTTCTTTCAGTACCTTTACCAGCAGAGCAGCAGGGAATATATCGCCTTCAAAGCACACATTGTACTTCTTGCAGCTCTTATAGCCTCTTGCAACATAGTTGTCGGGATTACCGAAGTTTATGACAGTGTCATAACCCATTTCTTCTGCAATTTTGAATGTGTGTTCAAGGAGAGCCTTTCCCAATCCCATTCGCTGATACTCGGGGAGTACGCACAGCGGCCCCATAGTGACCACAGGCTTCACATTGCCCTGTTCGTCTGTGAGAGTTGCCTTGCAGTACATAACACTTGCAGCGACCTTGCCGTCAAGCTCGATAACGTAGTCGAGCTCGGGGATAAAGTCTGCATGATCTCTCATAATATGTATGAAGTAATGCTCATTGCAGCCCGGTTTGCTCATGTTCCAGAATGCTTCTCGTGCGAGATTTTCGGTTTCGCGGTAGTCGTTTTTGGTTTCCTTACGAATGATGCAGTCTAATTTATTCATTATTTTTTCCTCCTGAATTAGCTGACAAGACACGGGAGGTTTGTGTGAGACAGTATTCGCAAACCACCCGTTTACGCTGCTATCTCAGTTCTGTTATTATTTTTCAAACAACTTCTCCTTAAAAATAAATTACGAAATACTTTTTATGTATTTCTGAGTACATTATACAATGCATTTCAGGTGTTGTCAATACTTTCATCTGAATTTAGTGCAGTAATACCTGCCTTTGTATTCGTACACCGTACATTTTTTACTGACAAGTTCGTAGTAATTGTTGAACATATATTTTTCGGTCTTTATGATACGTCCGTCGGGCAGCTTGACTTTGTAGGAGTAATATCTCGAACGTGTCCCCAGCTTTGATACATAATCAAAATCTATCAGTTCAGCCGAACTATGCAGCTCTCCGTTTTTTATAATTATGTGACAGCGTATTTTATATATTATCCATGTGATAAGATAATACAGACCTATAACAGTGAATGCCCAGATATATGGTGAACCATGTCTGATAGAGAATAATCCAAGCAGCGAGTTTAAAGGCAGATCACGCTTTTTACAGAGGTATATACAATAAATCAAAGCCAAAGCATCAAAGCTCAGCATGACAAAAAATCCATAAATACGTCCGTCATTGTATGAAGTGAACGGAGACTTTCGCTTTCCTTCACGTTTTTTCATATCATTGCAGTGTTTCCATTAGTTCGGGAAGATCGCTGAATTTTGCAAGTTCTGGAACTGTCTGCTTTATCTTACCGAAGCCGTATGCGGCATGGATAAAATCGATACCAGCCTGCATAGTAGCGTCATAGTCTCCCTGTATATCGCCAACATACCAAGACTTGTCAAGCTTGTTTCGCTTGACAACGAGAGCGATATTGTCTCCTTTGCTTTTGAGGTTATTGCCGTAACATTCGATATCGTCAAAATATTTCCCGAAGCTGTAGTGCTCAAGGAATGTTTCGATATATCCTTTCTGGCAGTTGCTTACGATGTAGAGATGATACTTTTCTTTAAGGCGGATAAAAGTCTTTTCAAGCTGTGGATAAAGGACTCCGCCGTGTTTAAGAAGATAGTCGTTTTCATAATTGCAGCACTGTTCAAGAAGCTCCATGCGTTCTTTCTGAGAAAGGGAACTGAAAAGCTTGTCTGCGATCCTGTCCATAGTAAGTCCCATTACGCCCATAACGTCTTCCTGAGTTATATCTGGGAGATCGTATTCGGACTTGCGTACGATCTCTGTCCACGAAGCAGCAACATTTGCCGAGGAGTCCCAGAGAGTACCGTCCATATCAAAAATTATGCCTTTTTTCATTTTCCTTCCACCATTCTGCTGTATATTTCATCGAGCTGAACTCGGTCAAGTTTGATATCATCAAGTATTGTTATCCTGCCTGTTCTGACAGTGCGAGCCTTATCCCACATATCCGCGAACATATCCTCGGTTATGCCGTAGGACTTTGGATTGATGTCAAGCTTGTATGTTCTGAAAAAGTCAAGAAGTCCCTGTGGAGTCTGTCCCTGGAATATGCAGGCAGGTATGCTTCCGAGTGCTACTGCAAGACCATGTGATATTTTTACATCGGGGTAGTATTCTTCGATAGCGTGGGCGAAAAGGTGTTCGCTTCCGCTGCACGGACGTGAAGAACCTGCTATTTCCATAGCAAGACCGCCCATAACGAGTGCTCTTGAAAGGATACGGATAAACACGCGGTTTTTCATGTCTTTCTCATCGCAGTGATAAACCGAATCGTAGCTCATTCGGCTAAGGGCGTAGGCAAAGTCGTCAACGCGGGAATTGGTCTTTGACGCAGAGAGCTTCCAGTCGAAAAGGGCAGTGTGCTTTGCAATAGTATCACCTATGCCCGATAATGTCTGTCCCTCGGGAGCGTTGATTATCATATTTGTATCGACTATTATTGCAGTAGGTATCTTGCAGGTCAGTGTCTTTCGAGCCTTACCGTAAGTTTCAAGCACAGAAAAAGGAGATGCGAGAGAGTCGTTGCTGAGAGATGTAGGCATACATATATATACAGCCTTGCTGATATGAGCTGCATATTTGGCTGTGTCAAGGACTCTTCCGCCGCCTATGCCGATTATGACCTTTACATCTTCAACGCATACCTTTTTGGCAATTGAAACAGCTTCGTCGAAGCTTGCGCTCTTCATTGCAACTATTTCTGCATTGCCGAAATCACTGCTTATATCCATTATTTTGTCCTTATAGATGCCTATGAGAAATTCCTCGGATATGATGATTGTTTTTTGTCCGATTATATCGGGAATGTATCTCTTTACTATCTCGTCCGAGTGGAAGAATGCGTCCTCTTCAACTGCAAGACAAATTGGAAGATTAAATCTTGTGTGCTGGTTCATATGATTACCCCCTAAAATAATGTTATGACTATTTTACCACATTTCGTAAAAATATGCAATAACAGCACTGAAAAAGGTAATGTGAATATAAAAATCCAAAAAATTTTGCAAAACCCCTTGACAAGATAATATAAATGTGATATTATCATAATAGAATAAACAAAAACATTAACCGAAGAATGTACCGTTAAGCTATATGCGAAAGGTGTAAAATCGAGCAAACTTAAAAAATTATACTTGACCTTGCATCAAAGCTGCGGTATAATTGAGGTATATTACTTTTATCATAGGAGGATATGAGGTTATGAAAAAGTTTTTGATCGTTGTTGATATGCAGAAGGACTTTATCGACGGAGCACTTGGTTCAAAAGAGGCTTGTGCTATTGTATCTGCTGCTGTAAAAAAGATCGCTGATTTCGACGGCGAGATATTTGCAACATATGATACTCATTTTGATGATTATATGGACACGGCAGAGGGTAAAAAGCTTCCTGTGCCTCACTGTATAAAGGGGACTGAGGGCTGGCAGCTGAACAGAGAGATATCTGCTGCTTTGAAAGGAAAAAAGTATACTCCTGTTGAAAAGTATACATTCGGTTCTGTAAAGCTCCCCGAGCTTATAAAAAAGGCAGCAGGAAACGATGAATTCAGCATTGAGCTTATAGGTCTTTGCACTGATATATGCGTTGTGAGCAATACACTCTTATTAAAGGCAAGCTTTCCCGAAGCTCCTATTGCAGTAGATGAAAAGTGCTGTGCAGGCGTAACTCCCGAAAAGCATGATGCTGCAATAGAGACAATGAAAAGCTGTCAGATAGATATTCTTTGATCTGGAAAGGAGAAAGCTATGAAACTCGAACCTATCGTTATTTCACTTCTTGATACAGACCTGTATAAATTCAATATGGATCAGGTCATCTTCCACAAGCACACTGACCTGTGCGGACAGTATTTCTTCAAATGCAGAAATAAGGACGTTGTGTTTACTCCCGAAATGGTTCAGGAGATAAACGAGCAGATAGACCACCTTTGCTCGCTAACTTTCAAAAAGGAGGAGCTTGATTATCTTCGTTCAATACGTTTCATAAAAAATGACTATGTTGAATTTCTCAGGCTCTGGAGACCTATCCGCGACTATGTTACAGCTGAGCTGAAAGACGGTGAGCTGGTTATTGAAGTGGACGGACCGCTTTTCTCGGCTATGCAGTTCGAGATATATCTGCTCGAGATCGTCAATGAGGTATACTTCCGTATGAAGTACGACTATGAGAAGCTGAAAAAGTCGGCTGAGGAGCGTCTTGACGCTAAGATAAAGGCAATGAACGACGGAACTTATACATTCAAGTTTGCTGAATTCGGCTGCCGAAGGAGACTTTCACGGGAGTGGGAGGAAGTTGTTGTAAAGAGATTTGTTACAGAGACTAAAAACTGCGTAGGTACTTCAAATGTTTATCTTGCAATGAAGTATAATGTAACACCTATCGGTACTTATGCACATGAATTCGTGCAGATGTATCAGGGAATTGACTCTATCCCACTTGCTTATACCAACCACTATGCAATGAAGGACTGGTATGACGAGTACGACGGTGATAACGGTACTGCTTTGACAGATACAGTCACTACAGACCTGTTCCTGCTTGATTTCAACCGTTCCATGGTCAATAACTATACAGGTGTCCGCCATGACAGCGGTGATCCCTATGAGTGGGGAGAAAAGATGATCGCTCACTATAAAAAGTACGGCGTTGACCCGAAAACAAAGCTCCTGCTTTTCAGCGACAGCCTTGACTTTGACAGAGCTCAGAAGCTGCATGACTATTTTTGCGACAAGACAAAGGTATCTTTCGGTATAGGTACGTTCTGCTCTAACGATACTGAGGAAAAGGCTCTGAATATCGTTATAAAGCTACAGTATGTAAACGGCAGACCTGTTGCAAAGCTTTCTGATGATATCGGCAAGGCAATGTGCAGAGATGATGATTACCTCGGCTATCTGAAACGTTCTGTTGATTTCAGACTTAAAAGAGAAGCAACTGTAAAAAAATAATGTTTTGTTCAGCCATAGTATTTCCGTGTTATTATCGGTTATACTATGGCATTTTTTATTGACGGATAACGTTAATTCAGCACCGTATGACTTGCTATTTTGTTTCTGCTATGATATAATGAATGCAAAAGCATTCATTATAATTGATTTAAAAGCCCTTGCAGATACGCAAATCAGAGATTTGCTCCCTGCATATCGGGCAATTATATCATAACGCTTCGCTTATATGATATAATATTCGTAAAAGAATACTAATTATTACTTATTGGAGAGATCAATGTTTACAGGAAAATACAAAATGGCAGATAAGATCATTGAAGTGAATTCAATATATGAAAAAGTTCACGAATACTGCAAGGATTATCTCACAGATGAGCCTGCTGATCTTTCAGTGGAGATGACTGCTGAGGATATCATTTATGAAAAGCAGAAGTCGGACTCTGAATTTGCTTATGAAGGAAAAGAACTTCCGAATTTTTCGGACGATCTTCTTGAAGAAACTGCGGTATATCGTAAGATAGCCGAGTATATGCCGAACTATGATACATTTGTGTTTCATGGCTCTGTGATAGCGGTTGAAGGACAGGGATTTCTTTTCACGGCAAAGTCAGGAACAGGCAAGTCAACACATACAAGGCTTTGGCGAGAATATCTCGGTGACAAGGCGGTAATGGTCAATGACGACAAGCCTATGCTGAAAATAACAGACACTGGAGTTATTGCTTATGGCACCCCATATAACGGTAAGCACAGACTTGGCTGCAATATGTCAGTGCCGCTGAAAGCTATATGTATACTTACGCGCGGTGAGAAAAACAGTATCGTTCCTATCGGAAAAACAGAGGCTTATTCAATGCTTTTACAGCAGGTATATCGCCCGCAGGATCCTTTGCAAATGGCTAAAACGCTGAAACTTGTGGACAGAATGGCGGAAAGTATCGAACTGTACAGGCTCGCCTGCAATATGGATATGGAAGCGGCGGAAGTCGCATATAACGGAATGAAAGGTTGATTTTATGAAACTTAACAGTGGATTTTTAGCACATGATGACGGAGATCAGAAGCTTCTCGTTTCTACAGGAGCAAGCAAGTTTTCGGGACTTGTCCGCAGCAATGAAACAGCAGGTTTTATAATAAGCTGTCTCGAAAATGATACTACCGAGGCTGAGATAGTTGCAAAAATGCAGGAGAAGTATGATGCTCCAAAGGAAGCTCTGGAACGTGATGTGAAGAAAATCATAGATCAGCTCAGAAAAATTGGAGCTATAGATGAATAAATCTACTTTTGAGGAACAGCTTGCTAAAAACGGCAAACTGATCTACACAAATAAAGGTGACAGTATGATGCCGCTTATCAAGCAGGACAGAGATCTGCTCATCATAACTCCTGTTGAAGGCAGATTAAAAAAGTATGATGTTCCGCTTTATAAACGTGACAGCGGACAGTATGTACTGCATAGGATATTGAAAGTCCGTAATGATGATTACGTTATCTGCGGAGATAACCGCTATAGTAAGGAATATGGCATAACGGACAAGCACATCATAGGTGTTTTAAGCGGTGTTGTACGAAACGGTAAAGAGATATCCGTGAATGATCGTAAATACAAGCTGTATGTTCATTTGTGGTGTGATTTTTTCCCTTTACGAGCATTTATCCTTAAAGCAAAGAGATTACCGAAATGGCTGAAAAGAAGAATAAAGAAATGAAGAACAATGCGGTAAAATGGCTGTATTCAGTTACAGGTCGAAAAAAATGGAATATACTGTGGCTGATGATAGTTCAGGCACTGAACGGTGCGAGCGGAGTTCTTTACGCGCTTTTGCTGAGAAATATCGTTGACTGTGCAGTTGACGGTGACAAGAGCGGCTTCAGGCTGAATGTTATATTTATAATTCTCCTTGTACTGGCGCAGGTCGCAATGAGGGCGATAATTCGCTGGCTTGAAGAGCTTTCCCGTGCCTCTCTCGAAAATCTTTTCAAGCAGCGGCTGTTGAACAATATCCTTACAAAGGACTTCGGAACTGTCAGTGCGGTACATTCGGGCGAATGGCTGAACCGTCTTACAAACGATACGGTAGTTGTGGCTCAGAACAGTGTTGAGATACTGCCCGGACTTGCAGGTATGGTCGTGAAAATGGTCAGTGCAATGGCTATGATGATAGTACTTGACTATCGTTTCGCGCTTATTCTGTTGCCTGTTGGTATAGTTCTGTTTTTCGCCACGTATGGCTTCCGAAAGGTGCTGAAAAGACTTCATAAAAATATACAGGAGCGGGACGGAAAGCTCCGTGTATATTTGCAGGAACGACTTGGCAGTATGATGATGATACGTTCATTTGCTGCGGAAGAACAGACCGAAAATGATGCACTCGAAAAAATGCTTGACCATAAGAAGTCGCGCATGAAGCGTACCCGCTTTTCAAATTTCTGCAATATCGGATTTCATACAGGTATGCAGGGAATGTATGTGGGGGGAGTTATCTACTGCGGCTACGGCATTTTAACGGGAGCTATCAGCTACGGTACATTGACAGCTATCACTCAGCTTATTTCTCAGATACAGTCGCCCTTTGCCAATATAACAGGCTATTTGCCCAAGTTTTATGCCATGACAGCAAGTGCCGAACGTCTTATGGAGATCGAAGCATTTGAAAATGACACCGATGTTCAGCCTATGGACATTGACGAAACACTTGGTTATTACCGTAATGATTTTTCTGCTATGGGACTTGAAAAAGCTGAGTTTGCCTACTATCCGTCAGGCGACAGCGTTCGTCAGCTCAGCAAGGATACGATGCCTGTAGTGCTGAAAGATATCAGTGTTGAAATAGGCAAGGGACAGTATGTTGCTTTTACAGGTCACAGCGGCTGCGGAAAAAGTACCGTATTGAAGCTGCTGATGTGTATATATAAGCTTGACGGCGGCAGACGTTACATAACTGATAAAAGCGGTAATACCGAGGAGCTTTCGGCAAAGTTTCATCGCCTGTTTGCGTATGTTCCGCAGGGAAATCAGCTTATGAGCGGAACTATCCGTGATGTGGTCTGCTTTGCCGATAAGAGCGGACTTCACGACGATAAGCGTATAAACGAAGCATTGAAAATAGCCTGTGCTGACGAGTTCGTAAGCGAGCTTGATGACGGCGTTGATACACTTCTCGGTGAGCGCGGAACAGGTCTTTCAGAAGGACAGATGCAGCGCATTGCTATTGCAAGAGCTATATATTCAAAATGTCCTATAATGCTGCTCGACGAAGCAACCAGTGCTCTCGATGAGGCTACAGAGCGCAAGGTTCTTGAAAATCTCAAGAATATGACAGATAAGACCGTAGTCATCGTTACTCATAGACCTGCTGCACTTGATATATGCGACAGGATACTGCAATTTACCGAAAAGGGCGTGATAGAAAATGGAGAAGAGTGAATTCCGCAGCAATGCTGAGGATATGATATATCTTACTGTTTGTTCTATAAACGGTGTAACTCCTGACCGTGAGCGCATCGAAAAACTTGATCTGCCAAAGCTTTTTGAGGTTTGTCAGACACATATCCTTACAGCCTGTGTTGCTTATGCTTTGGAATCAGCAGGCATCAAGGACAATGACTTCACGCAGGCTAAGGAAAAATCTATCCGTAAGAATATTCTCCTTGATAGTGAACGCGCAAAGATACTAAAGCGTCTTGAAGCGGAAAAAATATGGTATATGCCGCTGAAGGGGGCTATATTCAAGGATTGGTATCCAAAGCTGGGTATGCGTCAGATGTCGGATAATGATATACTCTGTGACGGCACTAAACGAGCGTATATAAAGGAAGTTATGCTTGATATGGGCTTTACCTGTGATCATTTCGGGCAGGATAATGATGACGCTTATTTCAAGCCGCCTGTTTGCAATTTTGAGATGCACAACGAGCTGTTCACGGGAGCTCATGTAGGAAAGCTTCACGGTTATTATGAAGATGTGAAGAACAGGCTCATCAAGGACGAGAAAAACGAATACGGTTATCACTTCCGCGATGAGGATTTTTACATCTACTTTATAGCCCATGAATACAAGCACTTTGCAAGCTATGGAATAGGTGTGCGCTCACTTGTTGATACATATATTTTTATGCAGAAATTCAAGGATAAGCTTGATAATGATTATATAAGTGCAGAGCTTGAAAAGCTTGAAATAGCTGATTTTGAGAAAACAAACCGTGAGCTTGCAGCTAAGCTTTTCTCAATGGAGCAGCTTTCAAGTGAGGAAAAGGAGCTTCTTGATTACTACATTATGTCGGGAACTTATGGTGTTCGCGAAAACCGAGTAAAAAACGATCTCAAATACCGTACAAAAGGTTCAAAATTGGGATATCTGCGTTATCGTTTGTTCCCACCTTTGGAATACCTTGAAGTATCTGTTCCGTGGGTGAAAAAGAGCAAGCTTCTTATCCCTGCGGCATATATATACCGCTTATTCCACGGTGCTATAAATAAGAAGAGTGTATCTGAACATAAAAAACAAATTCGCAAATAATAAAGAAACAGCTAAACGTCCCTGAAAATCAGGGGCGTTTTTCTTATGTTTAAGTGGGGAAAACGACGGAGGGAAGGTGATTAACAGTTTGTTAATTATGCTCACTATGCATTGACGAAGATATAATATAATGGTATAATATTACTATAATAATTATTATATTATAAAAACAAATGTGTATTGTGTCAGATAATGTCGAACGATGTCGAATAATGTTGTATAAGGAGGCGAACGATGGAGTACTATGCTCACACTACAGATGACAGGAAGCAGACTGTTCAGGAACATCTTGAAAATGTTGCGGAAGCGGCTCGTGATAATTCTGTTGAACTTACGAAAGATATAGCATATTTTATCGGACTTGCCTATGATATAGGCAAGTATTCATTGGCATTCCAGCGCCGACTCAGTGGCAGCAGCGAACGCTTTGAACATTCGTCATGCGGTGCGATAGAGGCAGGGAAGCTGAATACCAATATCTCAGCAGAAAACCGCTTGTTTTTGCTGTATATGATCCAATACTGCATTGCAGGGCATCATACGGGACTTCCTGACGGCGGTTCAGATGCTGATCTTGCTGATGCCGATACAACTCTTCACAGCCGTTTGAAACGCGAAAAAAACTATATTGGTGATGCAGATTACAGCGCGTACAGTCAGCAGATCGATCTGGTTTTTCCTGAGGCGATACGTTTCACTGAAGAATTTAAAAAGGTAAACAGCAAAACTGAATTGGTCGAAAAGTACGCTTTTTTTACTCGGTATCTGTTCTCATGTCTCACAGATGCGGATTTTATAGATACTGAGCATTTTTGTTCACCTGAGATAGAACGTGGTTGTGATGCGGACTTTTCAGAAGCTGAAAAATCTGTTGATGAGTGCCTTTCAGGCTTTGTACACGATACGCCTTTGAAGCTTGCAAGGAGTAGGTTACAGGAACAGGCTGTGAGCCGCAGTTCCGATGACAGTGCGGTAAGTATACTCAATATGCCTACAGGAAGTGGAAAAACTCTTTGCAGTATAAAGATAGCGTTGAAAAAGCTGCGTGAGCATGGGAAAAAGCGAATTATTTACGTCATTCCTTATACGAGCATAATTGAACAGACGGCGGAAACCTTTGAGAAGCTGTTCGGAAAATATGCTGATATTTTACAGCATCATTCAAATTATTGCTTTGAGGATATGGGCGAAAATGACCTCACAGCCGATAAGCTGAAACGTTCAGCCGAAAACTGGGACGCTCCCATAATTATTACAACTTGTGTTCAGTTTTTCCAGTCGCTGTATCATTACAGGAGTTCGGGACTGAGGAAGCTGCATAACTATGCTGACAGCATAATCATATTTGACGAGGTGCATATGCTGCCCGTTGAAATGCTTCAGCCTTGTCTGAGAGGAATTGGTTTCGTGACAAAGTACTTAAACAGTGAAGCAGTGTTCCTGTCGGCAACAATGCCTGATTACACGCCGCTTTTTGAAAAGTTTTCCATAAATGCTCCTCTTTGTGAGCTTATACGTGATAAAAGTGATTTCTCATATTTCAGCAAGTGCAGGTACATTGATCTCGGAACAACTACTATTGAAAGCATTGCTGAAAGAGCTATGGGATACCAAAGCAGCCTTATAATTGTCAACAGCCGAAGAACAGCCCGAGAGATGTATAATATTCTCGGCGGAAAGAAATATCATCTTTCAACATATATGACTCCGTCAGACCGTTCCGCTGCGATAAAGGCTATACGCAGCGATCTTGCGAAAGGCGAAAAGATAACGGTCGTATCCACTTCACTTGTTGAAGCGGGCGTTGATCTTGATTTTGAGACTGTTTTCAGACAGCTTGCAGGACTTGACAGCATACTGCAGTCAGGCGGCAGATGTAATCGTGAGGGAAAACGTGAATGTGGTGACGTTTTCATTTTTGAAACTGACGAAAAGCCGCACGGTGATCTGCAAATCAGGGCAAGTGCGATGAGGGAACTTCTTCAGAATTATGATGACATTTCCTCACAGGAGTGCATAAGGGAGTATTACAGCCGTATATTCAATTACAGCAAAGAAGCCATAGAAAGGAACTCCATTGCGAATATAACTCATAGTCTTGACAGTATCCCGTTCCGTACCTATTCTGAAAAATTCAAATTCATACAGGACGATACGGTGGGAGTTGTCATAAACAACAACACTGAAACAGAGGAACTGCTTGCACTTGTTTTTTCAAGCAAAAAAACTGCACTGCGTAAATTACAGAAATATACTGTTTCACTGAAATTGCACGGAGAATACGACAAAGCACTTTCTATCGGACTTATTCGAGATGTTGGGAACGGTGTCTACGTACTGACGAATAATGATAATTACAGATCAGATACGGGACTTGATATTGATCATCAAAGTGACTATTTATTTTAAAGAGGTGATAATATGGGATATGGATTTAAGATTATCGTTGAAGGGGATTATGCCTTATTCACAAGACCTGAGTTCAAGGTTGAAAGAGTAAGCTATGATGTTCCGACTATTTCGGCAATAGAGGGACTCATCAAATCAGTGTACTGGAAGCCTGCTATAAGGATAATCGTGGATAAGATCATAGTTTTTAACCCTATACGTTTTATCAACATAAGAAGAAACGAGATCAAATGCAAAATTCCGCTTTCGTCGGTAAAGTCACAGATGAAAGGAAAAGGCTCAGCGGAGATATATGCCTCAGAACAGCGCAGCCAGCGTGCAGGAATGCTGCTGAGAGATGTAAAATACGGAATAGAGTTCCACTTTGAGCTTACAGGCAACAGATCAGAGCATGAAGATGAATGTGAAGAAAAGCATTACAATATCATGCTGCGGCGATTAAGGAATGGTCAGTTTTTCCGACAGCCGTGTCTTGGGTGCAGGGAATTCTCGGTGAAGCGAATGGAACTTGTGGACGATTTTGATATGTCACTCATTGACAGTGAGCTTGAAGGTGACATTGATCTTGGCTTTATGCTTTACGGTCTTAAATTCGATGACGGCGGCAAGCCTGTGAACGACGACTGGGAAAATCCAAGATTTTCGGATATTGCCTCTCCGCTTTATTATCGTCCTCACATGATAAACGGAGTGATAGACGTTGACAAATACAGGGAGGGGATAGTATGCTGATAAAAGCTCTCTGTGAATACGCAGACAAACAAGCGGCAAAAGACGATAGCAAAAAAATACCTGACGGTTTTGCCGAACAGGAGATCGATTATCGTATTGTTCTTTCCGAGAACGGAGACATGAAGGAGATTATCCCGTTCAATGAGAAAAAGATCATAAAGGATAAAAAAGGCAATGAGAAGTTTATTGAAGTGCCGAGAAAAGCCTGTCTGCCTGCAAGAACTCAGAAGCCGGGTATAGACTCAAATTACATAGAACATAGACCTCTGTATATTTTTGGTCTGAACTATGAGGACGGAGTTTTTACTCCCGATGACAGAACGGGAAAGGCAAGGAAATCACATAAAGCCTTTGTGGAACATGAGCTTGAATTCTTTGACGGACTTGACTCGCAGATATGTACGGCTTATCGTAAATTCATTGAAAAATGGGTGCCTGAGAACGAGACAGAGAACGATGTGCTGAAGCAGCTGGGCAAGGAATATCAAAAAGCTTATTTTGGTTTTACTTTAGGTGTAGGAATGGCGGACCTTGAAGCTGATGAGCAGTTTATTGAAAAGTATCAGAAAAGCCGCAGTCAAAAAGAAGATGAGAACAGTAACTCCGAAATATCTGTTTGCGGAATATTGGGTGAGAAACTTCCGCAGGCAAGACTGCATGATAAGATCATGAGGTTTCCCGGTGGACAGGCATCAGGCTGTCAGCTTGTATGCATGAATGATACTGCATTTGAGTCATATGGCAAGACGCAGTCCTTCAACAGCAATGTTTCCGAAGCTGCAATGAAGAAATACACGGCAACGCTAAACAAGCTTCTTGCCTCACCCGAGCATCATGTTTCGATAGGTGATATGGTGATCGTATACTTTGCCATGAAGAATGACGATTTGGCAGAGTGCAGCCTTTTTTCTGCACTTCTTGGCATGAGCAGTGATGACGAGAAAACAACATTGCAGATCAGTACGATAATGAGCTACGCTAAGGGAGGGTATTCAGCTGATAAAAGCTCAATAGACAAACTTGAAACTGACAATGATGTAACCTTCTATATTGCAGGATTAACTGCTAACAGTTCTCGTATCTGTCAGAAGTTCATCTACCGTGATAAATTCGGGAATATGCTGAAAAATCTCATTCGCCATCAGAGTGATCTTAATATAAGCGAGGATAATACTCGTCCCGTTTATTTCAATAGGATTGCAAAAGAGCTTGTGTCGCCTAAGTCATCAAACGACAAAGTACCGCCGCCGCTTATGACAGGCATAATGCTTGCTGCTTTTAACGGTGCGAAGTACCCTGACGCAATGCTGTCAACGGCTGTCAGACGAGTAAAAACAGACAGTGATGAGGAAAAAAATCAATTTATCAAACTCAATGATACAAGGGCAGGAATAATAAAAGCCTGTCTTAACAGAAAAAACAATAAGGAGGAATTCACTTTGGCTTGGAACGATGAAAACAAAAATCCCGCTTATCTGTGCGGAGGACTTTTTGCAGTGTATGAAAAAATACAGCAGGAGTCATCGGGCGGAAATCTCAACAGAACTATCAAAGATGCTTATTTTGCTTCGGCTTGTTCAAGACCTGCCAGTGTTTTCCCGAAGCTTGCAAAGCTCTCGCAGAACCACATGAGAAAGCTGGGCGACGGCAAACAGATATACTACGATCGTCTCATAGGAAGCGTATGTGACGGTTTTGACGGAGAATATCCGCAGACGCTCAGTCTTGACGATCAGGGAAGATTTATAATAGGCTATTATCAGATGAACAAGAAGCTGTATACTTCGGAAAAAAGTGAATGAAAGGACGGTCAATTATGGAAAATAATGTTATCAAGAACAGATATGAATTTGTAATGCTTTTTGATGTGGAGAACGGTAATCCTAATGGTGATCCCGATGCAGGCAATATGCCGAGAACTGATCCCGAGACTTCCTTCGGTATCGTTACCGATGTATGTCTCAAGCGCAAGATAAGGAACTTTGTGGAGCTTTATAAGGAAGGCGAGGGAGGATACAATATACTTGTAAAGGCTGATCGTTCGCTCAATTCAAAATTTACCGAGGCATATGATGCACTTGGACTTGAAAAGAAGCAGAAAGGCAAGAATACAGATGATGTTAAAAAGGCACAGGGATACATATGCGATAACTATTTCGATGTAAGAACTTTTGGTGCTGTAATGAGTACAGGTGATGATCCCTGCGGAATAGTAAGAGGTCCTGTTCAGCTTAATTTTGCAAAGAGCATTGATCCTGTATATGTACAGGATATCACAGTCACTCGTCAGGCAGTTACTACGGATAAGGATTTTAATGAAAAAAAGCAGAGTGAAATGGGCAAAAAGAGCTTTATTTCCTATGGACTTTACCGTGCTGAGGGCTATGTTTCCGCTATGCTGGCACAGAAAGTGACCCGCTTTTCCGAGGACGATCTGGAGCTTCTCTGGACTGCGATAATCAATATGTTTGAGAATGACAGAAGTGCTGCAAGAGGAAAAATGTGCCTGAGAAAGCTTTATGTATTCAAGCATGAGTCTGCACTTGGAAATGCTCCTGCACATATCCTATTTGATAAAATTAAAGTCGAAAGGAAGGCAGGTGTCGAGCCGCCGAGAAGCTTCGGGGATTACGAGATAACGGTGGACAGAAATATGCCCGAAGGCGTTGAGTTTATCGAAAAGCTATGAGCGACAGCACAATAAATATCCGCACTATTCAGCATTATATGTATTGTCCGAGAAGATTTGCCCTGCTGGAAGTAAACAGCGACTGGGCAGAAAATGCATTCATTGTCAAGCTAATCTTCTCCACGAACACGTACACGACGGAAGTCACAGTTTTTCTGACAGTAAAAAGATAGTGCGGAGCGATATAACAGTTTATAATGATATGCCTGAGTATGACATTTTCGGTGTGACGGACTGTATCGAATTTGTCAGGAGCGATGACGGTGTAAGGCTTGACGGCTATGACGGAAGCTTTACAGTGCGCATAGTCGAATATAAGCCGAAAGCTCCTAAGAATGAGGAGTTCAGCCCAACAGATGCGATACAGGTATTTGCTCAGAAGATATGTGCGGACAGTATCTGGAAATGCAGCTGTGAATGTTATATTTATTATGCAGATATTCGCAGGAGAGTACGGCTGCCCTTTGATGAAGAATATCAGAAGTATGATGATATGCTGAAAAAGCTTCTTGAAGAAATGAGGGGAGTCCTTGCGGAAAAAATGATACCTCAGCGTAAAAAAGGACAGAAATGTTCAGGCTGTTCATTAAGTGATATTTGCTTTCCCGTGAAGAAAAAGTATAGTGTAAAAGAGCTTGTTATGCAGCAGAAAGGAGCTGATTACCCGTGAAAAAACTATTGAATTCTTTGTATATCCTCGATGAGACAGCATGGCTCACCCTTGACGGCGAAAATATTGTATGTAAATGCGAGGATAAGGAAAAATTCCGCCTGCCATTTGTAAATATAGGGGATATATACTGTTTCAGCTATCTTGGCTGCTCGCCTGCGCTTATTGGAAAATGTGCGGATACGGGTGTAAAGATCAGCTTTATATCTCCGTCAGGCAAGTATCTTGCTTCGGTATGCGGCAAGACAAAGGGCAACATTTTTCTGAGAAAGGCACAGTTTGAACAGCTTGCAAAGCCCGATATACTTCTTGCTCAGAATACGGTAGCTGCAAAGCTGTCGAATACACGCTTCCTTATACGGCGTTCAATGCGTGATAATCCCCAGCTTGACAGTGACGGCGAGCTTAGCAGATGTATTGAATATCTCGAAGGCGGTATGGAACACGTTTATGAAATGAATGATACCGAAACAATAATGGGACTTGAAGGAAGCTGTGCAAAGTCGTACTTCAATATATTTGATAAGCTTATCCTGCATCAGAAAGATGATTTTTATGTAACAGCAAGAACCAAGCGTCCGCCGCTTGATCCCGTAAATGCCGTATTGTCGTTCCTTTATACGATAATGACGAGCTGGTATGCTTCCGCGCTTGAAAGTGTAGGACTTGACAGCTGTTACGGTTTCTATCATGCACTGCGTTCGGGCAGAAGCAGTCTTGCCTGCGATCTTGTTGAGGAAGTGAGATGTATCGCAGAACGTCTCACACTGACGCTTATAAATCTGAAAAAGATCAATATCTGTGATTTTGAAAAGCAGGAAAGCGGAGCAGTATATCTAACAAAGGAAGGCAAAAAGAAAGTCCTGTCCGCATGGCAGGAAAAGAAAAGGACAAGCATAGTTCACCCATATCTTAATGAAAAGATAACTCTCGGAATACTGCCGTTTGTACAGAGCAATCTGCTTGCAAAGTATTTCAGAGGTGAGATCGAGGAATATCCTTGTTTTATCATGAAGTAGGTGATACATATGATGGTGCTTATAAGCTATGATGTTTCAACGACTGACAGCAAGGGAAAAACAAGGCTGCGTAAAATAGCAAAGGAATGTCAGAATTACGGACAGAGAGTGCAGAATTCAGTTTTTGAGATAGATGTTGATTATGGCATATTTCTGAAAGTCAAAGACAAACTTCTGAAACTTATCGACGAAAAACATGACAGCCTGAGATTTTACTATCTTGGAAATAACTGGCACAGGCGTGTTGAGCATTATGGTGCAAAAGAGACTTATGATCCTGAAGGAGTGATAATAATTTGAGCTGCGAAAGCCAAATGATATTGAAATGTCGGCAGGTTCGCAGTAAAAAAACAATGATTTATTAATAAAATATGAACAAAACTATATGGTTTTGTTTGAATTAGTCCACCCGTTGTGGCGGAAGTGAC
>NZ_FNWV01000001.1:0-262398 GCF_900108555.1 Ruminococcus flavefaciens | reverse complement strand
TCCCGTCACGCCCCACGCGGGCGTGTGAGTTGAAATTACCCTCAGTAGTTTTGATTGCAAATAGTTTATTGTCAGGCAAATGTGGGAGAAAATGTCTCCTACAAAGCACGTATTTGGGGAGAGTGCGTGAAAAAAATTACCGAGCCATAATTTCAGGCTCGGTATTTTGCTATTTTCGTCCAATAAAAACTCTAATAGAAACATTTTTGTTGAACTGCACTTTTGAAGTCATAAAAATAATTAAGCGAGGGGGGAACAAATTTTTATCATACTCCGAAGAGGAGCTTATCGTATGCAGGGAATGGATAGTAATCTTCGGCAGTCATTGTTTCAGCCTTATCGGCAGCTGCACGAAGCTTATCCATTGCAGGTATCATCTTGTCGCGTACATATTCGGATTCTTTTGTTATAGCACCGCTAGTCTTGAGCTTTGAAACTGTGCCTTCAAGTTCGGTGGTTGCTTCGTCCATTTTGTCAATGAGTACTGAAAGCTCCTCAACGAGCTTTGTTTCATACTTGCAGGCAGCCTTTGATACGCTCTTCTTTACTGCAACAGCGGAAGCTGTATCAGCAGCGAATTTAGCAACAGCAGGGATTATCTCTTTACGAGCCATATCCACCATTGTCTGAGCCTCGATGTTTACGGATTTAACGTAGTTTTCAAGCATGATATCGCAGCGTGAGTATATTTCAGCCTCGGTGAATATGCCATGTGATATGAGCATATCAACATTCTTTTTGTCGCATATCTTAGGCATACAGTCGGCTGTAGTTCTGAGGTTTGAAAGTCCGCGCTTTTCTGCTTCCTTTACCCATGAATCATCATAGCCGTTGCCGTTGAAGATGATACGCTTATGATCTTTGATAGTCTTTTTGATGAGGTCGTGGAGTGACTTGTTGAAGTCCTTTGCACCTTCGAGCTTATCAGCAAACTGCTTTAATACTTCAGCAACAGCTGCATTGAGGTGAATGTTTGCACAGGAGATGCTGTTTGATGAACCGAGCATACGGAACTCGAACTTGTTTCCTGTGAAAGCGAAAGGAGATGTACGGTTACGGTCTGTAGTGTCCTTGCTGAACTGAGGAAGCACATCAACGCCAAGCTTCATCTTTTCCTTTGCAGTGCCGCCGTATGGCTTGTCGTTCTCGATAGCTTCGAGGATAGCTGTGAGCTCATCGCCGAGGAAGATAGAAATGATAGCAGGAGGAGCTTCGTTTGCACCGAGACGGTGATCGTTGCCTGCGGTAGCAACAGAAAGTCTCAGCAGATCCTGATAGTCGTCAACAGCCTTGATAACAGCTGCAAGGAAGAGCAGGAACTGTGCATTCTCATAAGGTGTTTCGCCTGGTGAAAGGAGGTTTACGCCTGTATCTGTAGAGATAGACCAGTTGTTGTGCTTACCTGAGCCGTTAACGCCCTCGAATGGCTTTTCGTGAAGCAGGCAAACAAGTCCGTGACGCTCTGCAACTTTCTTCATAACTTCCATTGTGAGCTGGTTGTGGTCAGCAGCAATGTTTGTAGTCTTGTAGATAGGAGCAAGCTCGTGCTGTGCAGGAGCAACTTCGTTGTGCTTGGTCTTAGCGAGGATACCGAGCTTCCACAGCTCCTTGTCAAGGTCAGCCATATATTCTGCGACTCTTGTCTTGATAGAGCCGAAGTAGTGATCTTCCATTTCCTGACCCTTTGGCGGCATTGCACCGAAGAGTGTACGACCTGTCATTACAAGGTCTTTTCTCTTCTTCCACATCTCACGGTCAACGAGGAAGTATTCCTGCTCAGGACCTACTGATGTGCGAACACTTCTTACGCCCTCGTTTCCGAAGAGCTTGAGTACACGCATTGCCTGCTTGTTAATAGCTTCCATTGAACGGAGAAGAGGTACTTTCTTATCGAGTGCTTCACCTGTATATGAGCAGAATGCTGTAGGGATATAGAGTGTGCCGTCCTTTATGAAAGCGTAGGAAGTAGGATCCCATGCTGTATATCCGCGAGCCTCAAATGTTGCACGAAGTCCGCCTGACGGGAATGATGAAGCATCAGGCTCGCCCTTGACGAGCTCCTTGCCTGAGAATTCCATGATAACTCTGCCGTCGGGAGCAGGAGTGATGAAGCTGTCATGCTTCTCGGCAGTAACGCCTGTCATTGGCTGGAACCAGTGTGTGTAGTGAGTTGCGCCTTTTTCGATAGCCCAGTCTTTCATTGCAGCTGCTACTGCATTTGCAACTGAGATATCAAGGGGAGTGCTCCTGTCGATAGTTCTTTTAAGTGACTTATAAACCTTTTCGGAGAGTGTAGCTTTCATGACTCTCTCATCGAATACCATTGAACCAAAATACTCTGTTATCTTTTCCATTTTTATTTCCTCCAGTTTTTTATAATTCGGAATTCGGAATTGTTGTGTCCGCTTACTCGGATATATTTGAATAGATGAAATAATATTTCAATTTATCGCCGTAAGGCGATACCATTAATTCCGCATTCCTAATTCCGAATTATGCATTATTTAAGAGCGAAGCTCTTATAAAGTCCGCAAAGAGCTTCTGCGGTTTGTTTGGACGTGATTTGAATTCGGGGTGGAACTGAACTCCGATGAACCACGGGTGGTCTGAGAGTTCCACTATCTCGACCAGCTTTTCGTCAGGCGACATACCTGCTATGTGGAGTCCGTTTTGTGTAAGTACCTTGCGGTATGCATTGTTGAATTCATAGCGGTGGCGGTGACGCTCGTATATGAGCTCCTCGCCGTATATCTCGCGGCATCTTGAACCCTCTGTCAGCTTGCAGGGGTAAAGTCCGAGCCGCATAGTTCCGCCTTTTTCGGAAATGTTCCTCTGCTCGTCCATGATGTCGATGACGGGGTAGGGAGTTTCTCCGAATTCGGCAGAATCAGCACCTGTAAGTCCGCATACATTTCGTGCGTATTCTATGACTGTCATCTGCATACCGAGACAGATACCAAAGAAGGGGACTTTATTCTCACGCGCATAGTGGATAGACTCGACCATTCCCTCAATTCCTCTGTGACCGAAGCCGCCGGGGACTATGATACCATTGCAGTCTTTAAAGGTATCAGCGGCGTTTTCAGCAGTTACGTTCTCGGAGTCTATCCACTTTATCTCAACAGCCGCATCGTTGATGATGCCGCCGTGTCGCAGTGCTTCTGCGACTGAGAGATATGCATCGTGGAGTTCAACATACTTGCCCACAAGTCCTATGGTCACTGTCTTGTGTGCATTCTCTGCACGGTGTACCATTTCTGTCCATTCTGTCAGGTCGGGAGCGTTGTCTGCAATACCGAGATGACGGCATACGGAATGTGCAAGCCCTTCTTCTTCAAGCCACAGCGGAACTTCGTACAGGGACGGGGCTGTCAGGTTCTGGATAACATCTTCCTTGCGGATATTGCAGAAGAGTGCGATCTTTTCAGCCATATCATCTGGAATGCGTTTTTCCGTGCGGCAAACTATTATATCTGGCTGAATGCCTATGGAAAGGAGCTCCTTGGTGGAGTGCTGTGTTGGCTTGGATTTCAGTTCCTCAGAACCTGTGATGTAGGGGACAAGAGTAACGTGTATGTAGCATACATTTTCGCGTCCCTGTTCAGTTCCGACTTGTCTAATTGCTTCAAGAAAAGGTGTGGACTCTATATCGCCGACAGTACCGCCGATCTCGGTGATGACAACATCTGCATTTGCTTCATTTGCAGCACTGTAAACTCTGTCCTTTATCTCATTTGTGATGTGTGGTATGACCTGTACTGTACCGCCGAGGTAGTCACCGCGGCGCTCTTTTGTTATGACGTTCCAGTATATCTTTCCTGTAGTGACATTTGAGTGGACTGAAAGGTTTTCATCAACAAATCGCTCATAATGACCAAGGTCAAGGTCAGTCTCAGCACCGTCATCGGTTACGAATACCTCACCATGCTGAAACGGCGACATAGTACCTGGGTCTACATTGATATAGGGATCAAACTTCTGTATGGTGACTTTATAGCCGCGCTGTTTGAGAAGTCTGCCCAGAGAAGCTGCTGTGATACCTTTGCCGAGTCCCGAAACGACTCCGCCTGTTACAAAAATGAACTTTGACATTTTTTTATGCTCCTTGAAATACATTTATGAGAAAGGCAGTCTGCGAACATCTGGGAGATTTGTGTGATGATGTCCGCAAACGCCCTTATCAGCTTATGCTTTTTCACACTCCGCAGAGTCGTGGAGTGTATTGTAGCCTTCCTCGCCTGTTGTTGTAAAATTGTCTGAGAGTCCATAAAACTATCTTCTAAATTGTTACAGCATAAATATCAAAGGGGTGCAGAAGCCTTAGACTTCATACACCCCTTCGTGTATGGAATTAGTACTAATAACAAAAAAGAGCTACGGATCCCATATCCGCAGCTCCCTTGCTGTTTACATTGCAATTATATTCCTTTGCAAGAGATTTGTCAATAGCTTTTTTGAAATTTGTCGTATCGCATATTTTTGAAACGTTGTTAGTGTGTAATAACTGTTGAAATTTAACGAAACGGTAAAATTAGCGATTTACCTATTGACATTTCCGCTTTAACGTGATAAGATAGTTAAGAAACAAGGACGTTTTAGCAGGCTATCTGTCTGTTGAAGCGTCCTTTTTATTATAATCCGATCAATGGTGCTCGGATTATTGAAAGGTTAGTGAATGATATGGATAATTTTAGAGAGGAAGCTCCTTACCAGCAGCAGGGACTTTACAGTCCGCGTTTTGAGCATGATAACTGTGGTATCGGAGCAGTAGTGAATATCAATGGCGAACAGTCAAGATATGTTGTTGAAAATGCTCTCACTATCGTTGAGAAGCTTCAACACCGTGCAGGCAAGGACGCCGAGGGGAAAACAGGCGACGGTGTTGGAATACTTGTACAGATGCCTTACAGCTTCTTTATTAATGAAGTAAAAAAGCTTGGCAAGGATATCGGAGAAGAAGGGGACTTCGGTGTTGGAATGTTCTTCTTCCCTCAGAACGAGCTCAGACGTGATCGCGCAAAGAAGCTCTTTGAAAAGATAATAGATAATAACGGCATGGAATTCGTATGCTGGCGTGAAGTACCAACTTCATTTTCAATACTTGGTCACAAGGCACTTGACAGTATGCCATGTATCATGCAGGCTTTCATTAAGCGTCCCGATAATTGTAAGAAGGGACTTGACTTCGACCGCAAGCTTTTTGTTGCAAGACGCGAATTCGAACAGTCCAACGAGGACACATATGTATGCTCACTTTCAAGCCGTACGATCGTATATAAGGGTATGTTCCTTGTTGATGAGCTCAGAAGATTTTACGCTGATCTTCAGAGTGATGAATTCACATCTGCTATAGCAATGGTACATTCACGTTTTTCAACTAATACCAATCCAAGCTGGCAGAAGGCTCACCCAAACCGTTTCATTGTTCACAACGGCGAGATAAATACTATCACAGGCAATGCTGATAAGATGCTTGCCCGCGAGGAGACTATGACCTGTGAGACACTGAAAAATGATATGCACAGGATACTTCCTGCGATCAATGTTAAAGGTTCGGACTCCGCAAGACTTGACAACGCTCTTGAATTCATGGTAATGTCAGGTATGCCGCTTCCTCTGGCAGTTATGATAACTATTCCCGAGCCTTGGAAAAACGACAAGACTATCTCAAAGGCAAAGTACGATTTTTACCAGTATTACGCAACAATGATGGAGCCCTGGGACGGTCCTGCATCTATACTTTTCTCTGACGGTGACGTTATGGGAGCAGTCCTTGACAGAAACGGTCTCCGTCCGTCAAGATACTGCATAACCAGTGAAGGTTTCCTTATCCTCTCATCTGAGACAGGATGTATTGACATCGCACCTGAGAAGATAGTTAAGAAAGATCGTCTCCGTCCGGGTAAGATGCTCCTTGCAGATACAAAGCAGGGTCGTATCATCGAGGACGATGAAGTAAAGTCAATGTATGCTTCACGCCAGCCTTACGGCGAATGGCTTGACGCAAATCTCGTTCGTCTTCACGATCTCCATATCCCGAACAAGGGAGTGCAGACCTACTCAAAGGACGAGCTTGCAAGACTTCACAAGGCATTCGGCTATTCATATGAGGATATCCGTACATCTATCCTGCCAATGGCTGAAAAAGGTGCAGAGCCAATTGCTTCCATGGGAAGTGATATCCCTCTCCCGCCACTTGACAAGCAGGCACCTCCGCTTTTCAACTATTTCCGTCAGCTTTTCGCACAGGTAACAAATCCGCCATTTGACGCTATCCGTGAGGAAGTCGTTACAGACACAAGCGTTTACATCGGCAAGGACGGAAATATCCTTGAGGAGCGTCCCGAGAACTGCCATGTTATGAAAATTGAAAATCCTATTCTTACCGAGACAGATATGCTCAAGATAAAAGCACTTAATCAGAAGGGAATGAAAAGTGCAGTTATCCCCATAACATACTACATCGGAACATCACTTGACAAGGCTATCGAACGTCTTTTCATCGAAGCTGACAAGGCTTATCGTGACGGTGCTACAATACTTATACTCTCTGACAGAGATGTTGATGAATATCACTGTCCGATACCTTCACTCCTTGCAGTTTCTGCACTCCAGCAGCATCTCGTTTCAACAAAGAAGCGTACAGCAGTTGCTATGATACTTGAAAGTGCAGAGCCGAGAGAAGTACACCACTTTGCAGCACTTTTAGGCTACGGTGCCTGTGCTGTTAATCCATACCTTGCACACGAGACTATCCGTTCACTCATTGAGGACGGCTCTCTCGACAAGGACTTCTATGCTGCCGAGGACGACTACAACAGCGCGATCCTCCACGGTATCGTAAAGATAGCTTCAAAAATGGGTATATCCACTATCCAGTCCTATCAGGGCAGCAAGCTCTTTGAGGCTGTGGGCATTTCTCAGGAGCTTATCGACAGCTATTTTGCAGGTACTGTCAGCCGTATCGGCGGCATAGGACTTGCTGATATAAGCCGCCGCACAGAGGCTCTCCACACAGCAGCTTACGATCCTCTCGGACTCCACGTCAGCAGCGATGTTAAGAGCGCAGGCAGCCATAAGCTCCGCAGCGGAAAGAGCGAGCATCTCTACACTCCAGAGACGATTCATCTTCTCCAGCAGGCAGCATGGACAGGCAGCTATGATACATTTAAAAAGTATTCCGAAGCTCTTACCCGTGAGGACAACGAACTCACGCTCCGCAGTCTCCTCGATTTCAATTTCAGCAGTGCTGCTGAGATATCCCTTGACGAGGTAGAGTCTGTAGAGAGCATCTGCAAGCGTTTCAAGACAGGTGCTATGTCATACGGTTCTATTTCACAGGAAGCACATGAGTGCATGGCAGTTGCTATGAACAGTATCAGCGGAAAGTCAAACAGCGGTGAGGGCGGAGAGAGCTCCGAGCGTCTTAAATCCGATAAGTGTTCAGCTATTAAGCAGGTTGCTTCGGGACGTTTCGGCGTTACATCTGAGTACCTCGTTTCCGCACAGGAAATACAGATAAAAATGGCACAGGGCGCAAAGCCCGGCGAGGGCGGACATCTTCCCTCAGGAAAGGTATATCCTTGGATCGCTAAGACACGTCATTCAACAGCAGGCGTTGGACTTATCTCACCTCCGCCTCACCACGATATCTATTCTATCGAAGACTTGGCACAGCTCATCTACGACCTTAAAAATGCAAATGACAAGGCTCGCATATCAGTAAAGCTCGTATCAGAAGCAGGCATAGGAACTGTTGCAGCAGGTGTTGCAAAGGCAGGCGCACAGGTTATCCTTATCTCGGGATATGACGGCGGTACAGGTGCAGCTCCGAAGAGCTCGATATACAATGCAGGACTTCCATGGGAGCTGGGACTTGCCGAAGCTCATCAGACACTTATGCTCAACGGACTTCGCTCAAGAGTCCGCATAGAGACAGACGGCAAGCTTATGACAGGTCGTGATGTACTTGTTGCTGCACTTCTCGGTGCAGAGGAATTCGGCTTTGCAACAGCTCCGCTGGTAACTATGGGCTGCGTAATGATGAGAGTGTGCAACCTCGATACCTGTCCTATGGGTATCGCTACACAAAATCCCGAGCTTAGAAAGCGTTTCCGCGGCAAGCCCGAGTATATAATCAACTTCATGCACTTCATTGCACAGGAGCTCCGCGAGTATATGGCAAAGCTTGGTATACGCACAGTAGACGAGCTTATTGGACGCACAGACCTTCTCCGTATAAAGGACAGTGCAGCTGAAAAGAACATAGACTTCACAAATATACTTGCAAACAGCATTACAGACGGCAAAAAGCATTTCGATGCTGAGGATGTTTACGATTTTGAACTTGACAACACCATAGATCGCCGTGTTATAATAAAGAAGCTGGGAAGTGCGCTGAAAAACGGAACTTCCAAGTCTATTTCCATTGACGTTGTGAATACAGACCGTTCTGTGGGAACTCTTACAGGTGCAGAGATAACACGTATTCACGGCGAGAACGTACTTGCTGACGACACATTCACAGTTAAATGTACAGGCAGCGGCGGACAGTCCTTCGGTGCTTTCATACCAAAGGGACTCACTCTTGAGCTCAGCGGCGACAGCAACGACTATTTCGGCAAGGGACTCTCAGGCGGCAAGCTTGTACTGAATCCGCCAAAGGCTTCCACATTCAAGGCTGATGAGAATATCATCGTTGGAAACGTTGCACTCTACGGAGCTACCTCAGGTAAGGCATTTATCAACGGTGTTGCAGGTGAGCGTTTCTGTGTAAGAAATTCAGGAGCTACAGCAGTCTGTGAGGGCGTGGGCGACCACGGCTGTGAGTACATGACAGGCGGACGTGCTGTTATCCTCGGACGTACAGGCAAGAACTTTGCAGCTGGTATGTCGGGCGGTATAGCATATGTTCTCGATGAGGAGCATGATCTTTACACACGTCTCAACAAGGCACTTGTTTCACTTGAAACTGTTACCGAGGAAGAGGACATCGCCGAGCTCAAAGCTATCATCACTGAACACGCAGAGGCTACAGGCTCTGAAAAGGCTAAGCAGATACTTGCAGACTTTGAGCGTTATCTGCCATGCTTCAAGAAGATAATCCCTCACGATTATGCTAAGATACAAAAGACCGTAACTAAACTTGAAAAAACAGGTATGAGCGGCGAACAGGCTATGATAGAAGCATTCGAGCTCATCAGAAAGGAGGCGTGAGCCATGGGAAAAGCAACAGGATTTCTTGAATATACAAGAACTGAAACAGCTGCAAAAGAACCGCTTGAGCGTATAAAGGACTTTAATGAGTTCCATGTACCGCTCAGTGACGAGCAGCGCTGCCAGCAGGCTTCACGCTGTATGGACTGCGGAGTACCATTCTGCCAGAATGGAAAAATGCTCTGCGGAATGATGTCAGGCTGTCCGCTTAACAACCTTATTCCCGAGTGGAACGACCTGCTTTATCACGGTCAGAAGGAACAGGCTTTGAGCCGTCTGATCATGACCAACAACTTCCCCGAGTTCACATCGAGAGTATGTCCCGCACTTTGCGAAAAGGCTTGCATCTGCGGAGTTTATGATTCACCTGTAACTACTAAGGAGAACGAGAATTCAATAATAGAGTTCGGCTTTGCAAACGGGCTTATGCAGCCTCAGATACCGACAGTAAGAAGCGGCAAGCGTATAGCTGTTATCGGCTCAGGTCCTTCGGGACTTGCCGCAGCTGATACTCTCAACAAGCGCGGTCACAATGTTACAGTGTTCGAGCGCTCTGACCGTGTTGGCGGACTGCTTATGTACGGTATCCCGAATATGAAGCTTGAAAAGCATATCATCGAACGCCGTGTGGAGCTTATGAAAGCCGAGGGCGTAGAGTTCAGAACTGATTCAAACGTTGGCGAAAATGTTTCCGCTGATGAGATACTTAGCGGCTATGACGCTGTTGTACTTGCCTGCGGCTCGGCAAATCCCCGTGATGTCAAAGCCGAGGGACGTGACGCAGATGGAATATACTTTGCCGTGGATTTCCTCAAGGCTACAACAAAGAGCCTGCTTGACTCCGAGCTCAAGGACGGCAAATACATTTCAGCAAAGGACAAAAATGTTGTAATAATCGGCGGCGGTGATACAGGTAATGACTGTGTGGGCACATCTGTCCGTCATGGCTGCAAGTCCGTGGTACAGCTTGAAATGATGCCTAAACTTCCAGATGAGAGAGCAGAAAACAATCCTTTCCCCGAGTGGCCTCGCGTATGCAAGACGGACTACGGTCAGGAGGAAGCTATCGCGGTATTCGGACACGATCCGCGTATCTACTGCACGACTGTAAAGGAATTCATCAAGGACGAAAGCGGTAAGCTGTCGGCTATAAAAACAGTTAAGCTCCAGTTTGGAACAGATCCGGAAACAGGCAGACGTACCATGAACGAAATAGAGGGCAGCGAGGAGATCATTCCATGCGAATTATGTCTTATTGCAGCAGGCTTCCTCGGCTGTCAGAAGTATATTGCAGATGCATTCGGCGTATCACTTGACCAGCGCACAAACGTAAAAACAGCACTTGGCAAACATTCTACAGATGTTGATAAGGTATTTACCGCAGGCGATATGCATATCGGACAGTCTCTTGTAGTCCGTGCTATCCGTGAAGGACGTGACGCTGCGGCAGAGGTGGACGAATACCTTATAGGTTACACCAATCTATGATACGGAGGCTAAAATGATATATTCAGAAAATGAGATATTGCAGTATATAGAAGAAAATGATGTTAAGTTCGTCAAACTGACATTCTCTGATCTGAAAGGCAGACTGAAAAATATCTCTGTCCTTTCATCAGAGCTTGCAGTTACCTTTGAGCGCGGAGTACGCATCACAGCAAAGAAGATAGCAGGCTTTGAGGCTGCAAACGGAAAAGACCTTTTCCTTTTCCCTGATGCTCAGACTATGACAGTTCTCCCGTGGAGACCTCAGCAGGGCAGAGTAATAAGAATGTTCTGCTATATACGTTATGCAGACGGTACTCCCTTTGAGGGCGACGGAAGATACTTCCTTAAAAAGGCTATGAAAGCGGCAGTTTCAGCAGGCTATTGCTTCCGTTTCGGAACATCTTGCGAATTTACGCTTTTCCGTAAGGACGATAAAGGTATCCCGACTAAAACTCCGCATGATTATGCAGGATACTGTGATGTTGCTCCTGATGACAGGGGAGAGAATATCCGCCGTGATGTTTGTCTCACACTTGAGCAAATGGGGATACATCCTGTATCCTCACGCCACGAGAGCGGCTGCGGTCAGCATGAGATAGACTTCAATACTTCATCTGCACTCAAAGCGGCAGATACTTTTCTCAGTTTCAAATCTGCGGTAAAATCAGTTGCTGAATCTCATAGCGTACACGCAAGCTTCATGCCAAAGCCTTTGCATGATGACTGCGGAAACGGAATGCATATAAGCTTTACAGTTTTTCCCGACAATGATTTTATGGAGGAGAGAACTTCCGAATGCGGTGATATCATAAAAAATGCCGCAGCAGGTATAATGAAGCATATCCGTGAATTTACTCTCTTTACCAATTCAAACGTGAATTCCTACGAGAGACTGGGCGAGTTCACAGCTCCCCGTGATATTATATGGTCGGACGAAGAGGGGTCACAGCTTATACGTATGAATCCCGACAGCGATAATCCGTGCATAGAGTTACGTGCTGCGGACTGTGTATGTGATCCGTATTTCGTTCTCGGTCTTATGATATATTCTGCACTTGACGGCATAGTTGAAAAGCTTCCGCTTTCAGAAAAGAACAAGGGTACAGAGCGTCTACCTTCCACACTTGAGGAAGCTATCAACTGCACGGAAAGTTCTGAATTCGTGAAAAAATACGTGCCTTCAAATATACTTGACGTGCTGCTGAAATTCAGCCATGAAGAATGGGCAGAATATTCTTCCGCATATAATAAGGAAGCATTCGAGGAAAAACATTATTTTTACAGTCTCTGACGGAGGTAAGCTTTGGAAAAAATTCTTGTAGTTTCAAGTAATAAAATAGCCTCTGAAGCTCTTGTGAATTTCCTCCGCGATTCGTTCAGATGTACTCCGAAACTTGTTGAATCCGCTTATCAGGCAAAAACAGTTTTCGATGCTGATCCGTCTGTGGAACTGGCAGTTATAAACTCTCCGCTTATGGACGAGTCGGGCTTTGAGCTTGCGGAATACATCATTGACAATACTACCGCGAACTGTATTTTTATGATAAAGGAAGAGCAGACTGAAAAGATAGCGGGACTTGCTGAAAAGACAGGCATTATCATCGTCGGAAAGCCGTTCAGCAGAACTCTGCTCTATCAGCTGGTGAAAACGCTGGATATCGCTGTTAACCGTTCTTTAAAGCTGTATGAGGAAAACCGCAGGCTTGAAGAAAAGATAAACGAGATACAGGCAGTGGACAAGGCAAAGTTCATGCTCATGCAGTACAAGGGCATGACGGAGGAGGAAGCACACGCTTATCTTGAACAGTATGCCATGAATAAGCGTAAGAAGAAAAGTATTGCAGCACTGGCAGTGATCGATAAACTGAGTGAGCAATATTTATGAGAGAGGCGTAAGAAATGTTTGACAGTATTCATGAGGAATGCGGTGTATTCGGCATATACGAGATCAAGGCTTCTGATGTTGCAGCATCGGTCTATTTCGGACTTTATGCGCTCCAGCACAGAGGTCAGGAGAGCTGCGGCATAACAGTCTGCGATGACGGTATATTCAGACACAAACGTGCAGACGGTCTTGTCTCGGAGGTATTCAGCAGGGAAGAGCTGGACAAGCTCGGCAGCGGTAATATGGCGGTTGGACACGTTCGCTATTCCACAACAGGCGGACATAATCACAATAATATCCAGCCCCTTGTAATTCGCCATATCAAAGGTAATATGGCTCTTGTTCACAATGGAAATCTCGTCAATGCAGCGGAGCTCCGACGCTCCTTTGAGATGTCGGGAGCTATCTTCCACGGTACTTCCGATACGGAGGCGATCGCCTATGAGATAGTCCGTGAACGTCTCAGCAGCAACTCTACAGAGGAGGCTGTTGAGAAAGCGATGCCGCGACTTAAAGGTGCGTATTCATGCATAGTTATGACAGCTACAAAGCTCATAGCTTTTCGTGATCCTGACGGCTTCCGCCCACTGTGTATCGGCAGGACTTCCGACGGAGCGTATGTAGTCGCTTCGGAATCCTGCGCTCTTGAAACAGTTGGAGCTGAGTTCCTGCGTGATATAGAGCCTGGAGAAATAGTTACCATTGGTCAGGAAGGTATGCAGTCTATAAGTACAAACTGCACAAACAAGCGAAATATATGCATTTTTGAGTACATTTACTTCGCACGTCCCGATTCTGTTATTGACAGCATCTCGGTACACCATGCACGTCTGAAAGCAGGTGAGCTGCTTGCAAAGAGCAGTCCTGTAGAGGCAGATATAGTTATCGGTGTTCCCGATTCTGGACTTGATGCGGCTCTCGGTTACGCAAATGAAAGCGGTATACCATATGGTATAGGCTTTATAAAAAACAAATATATCGGACGCAGCTTCATTCAGCCCGAACAGCATCAGCGTGAAAATGCAGTAAAGATAAAGCTCAACGCTGTTCGCGAGAGCGTTGTTGGTAAGCGCGTCATAATGATAGATGATTCCATAGTCCGCGGTACGACAAGCGCGAGGATCGTAAGGCTTCTTCGTGAAGCAGGGGCAAAGGAAGTCCATGTGCGCATCTCATCGCCGCCCTTCCTGCATACCTGTCATTTCGGTACTGATATCGACTCTGAGGAGAACCTCATAGCAGGAAAGTGCAGTTCTACGGAAGAGATAGCAAAGTATATCGGTGCGGACAGTCTCGGATATCTGCCTGTTGAATGTCTCGGCGAGCTTGTGGATAATCGTTTCGGCTACTGCAAGGGCTGTTTTACAGGTGATTATCCTGTGGATATTTCAGGTGCAGGAAGCAAAAACAAATTCGATGAGAAGATACACAGATAAACAAAAAGGAAAAGTAGGGCGGATATTATCCTCCCACAAAAATGCTGTATATCAATGGCGATATATAGTTTTATTACATCATTAATTCGGAGGAATAGAAAATGTGTACGATAATGGGTTACTGCGGCAAAGGCGGCAGTACAGAGGAGGTCGCAGAGGTACTTAAAGCAACAGTTTCACGCGGACCCGATGACGAAAGGATAATCGAATTAAAGGACGGTGTACTCGGTTTTCAGAGACTGTCCATAATGGGACTTACTCCCGAAGGAATGCAGCCATTTGAGCTTGACGGCAATTATGTTGTCTGCAACGGTGAGATATACGGCTTCAAGACTTTGCGTGACGAGCTCAAAGCAAAGGGCTACAGCTTTAAAAGTGACAGTGACTGCGAGATACTTCTGCCGCTTTATAAGGAATACGGTACTGATATGTTCGCCATGCTTGATGCAGAGTTTGCCTGTGTTTTATACGACGGTAAAAACGGCGAATTCATAGCTGCCCGTGATCCGATAGGCATACGTCCGCTGTATTACGGCAAATCCGATAGCGGAGCAATGGTGTTTGCAAGTGAACCTAAGAACCTTGTAAAGCTCTGCAAAAAGATAGTGCCTTTTCCTCCCGGACACTATTACAAGGACGGCGAATTCCACTGCTATTGCGACATTACAGCTGTTGATAAAGTCATTCATGATGACCTTGACACAGTGTGCAAAAATATTCACGATAAACTTGTTGCAGGTGTTAAAAAACGTCTTGATGCAGATGCAAAAGTTGGATTTTTGCTTTCAGGCGGACTTGATTCATCACTTGTATGTGCTATTGCTCAGCGTGAGAGCGACAAGCCTATCCGCACATTTGCTATCGGTATGAACACTGATGCGATCGACCTTAAATATGCAAAGCAGGTAGCTGATTATATCGGCAGCGAACATACAGAAGTTATCATAACCAAGGACGATGTTATCGCAGCACTTGAAGATGTTATCCACCTTCTTGGAACTTTTGACATTACGACTATCCGTGCGAGTATGGGTATGTATCTGCTCTGTAAGGCTATACACGAGCAGACGGATATCCGTGTACTTCTTACAGGTGAGATATCTGACGAGTTATTCGGATATAAGTATACAGACTTTGCTCCTTCAGCAGAGGCTTTCCAGCAGGAGTCCGTCAAGCGTGTACATGAGCTGCATATGTATGATGTTCTCCGCGCAGACCGCTGCATATCTGTAAATTCTCTCGAAGCCCGTGTGCCTTTCGGTGATCTTGACTTCGTGAAATATGTCATGGCAGTTGATCCTGAGATGAAGCTCAACAAGTACAACAAGGGCAAGTACCTCCTCCGCCATGCTTTTGAGGGAGATTATCTGCCGCATGATATCCTTTATCGTGAAAAGGCTGCATTCTCTGACGCAGTCGGACATTCTATGGTAGATTACCTCAAGGAGTATGCAGAGAATTACTATTCAGATGAGGAGTTTGAACTTGATTGCACAAAGTATGCTCATGCAAAGCCATTTACTAAGGAATCGCTCCTTTATCGTGAGATATTTGATAAATACTATCACGGCAACTGTGAAATGATCGTTGATTTCTGGATGCCTAACAAGGAGTGGGAAGGCTGCAACGTAAACGATCCTTCCGCAAGAGTCCTTTCAAACTACGGTGAAAGCGGCAAGTAAAAACAAAATAAAGCAAGATAGCCGCAGGGGATTCCCCTGCGGCTCGATTCTTTATTACCTCCCAATTATTGTGATAAATTAGAAGCTATATCGCCTTTGATTTGCAATCATCAACTATAATTGCTTTTTTTATGTAATTGATTGACTATGAAAAAAATATATATGCTATAATCTTCATATATCTACAACAGGGATTGTAATATAGCTGACCGAACTTTTGATGAGAATTACGCAGGTACTATTTATGGTTATGCTTCATCAACAGCAAAGACTTTTGCAGCAGCAAAAAATTACAATTTTGTTCCCTTTGACGGAGAAGTTGTTTTAGGTCCGAAGAACATTTTCATGTCAGCAGGTGATACTTATACTGTCAAGTCTGATTATACCAAGCTTGAATACACATCTTCGGATAAGAAGATAGCAGCTGTTGACGAGGACGGTGTAATAAGTGCTTTGAGCAAAGGCAAGGCTGTTATCAATGTCAAAGCATCTGACGGAAAATCATGCAGTCTTAATGTAAATGTTAATGCTGATCCTGTTATCACAACAACTACAACAACCACCACAACAACTACTACAAGTACAACTACTGAAACGACTACGACATCAACTACAACTGAACTTACAGAGACTTCTGCTTCAACTTCAAAAACCTCTGTGACAACAGAAACAACAACTACTACATCTACAACTACAACAACAACTTCTACTTCAACATCAACTTCTACCACCACAACAACTACTACAACAAGCACGGCTACGACTACAATTACAACAACCACTAATACTGATGACGGACCTGATATCGAATTAGGTGATGCTTCGGGTGACGGCAAGGTCGATGCAGTTGATGCAAGCATTATTCTGAAGATATATGCGATAAATTCAACATCAAATTCGATCACATTGACTGTAAAACAGAAAGCGGCATATGACGTAAACGAGGACGGGAAGATAGATTCACTTGACGCTTCTTACATTCTCTGCTTCTATGCATATATTTCTGTAACAAAAGATGAACCGATCACGCTGAAGATCTTCATGTTAGACAGAAAATAATTATCAATGAAGTGCTGCCTTATGGCAGCACTTTATTTATCTGTTGGGAGATACAAAAAACCGCAGCACATGGCTGCGGTCGTGTGATTTATGATTTCCTTCTGTCATTTTCACTATGAATACGATAGTATTCTTCTTTATCCTTATACATTCGTTCGTCTGCAATCTGTAATGCGGCGTTGATATCATATTTTCCTGAAAACCAGCCATATCCTGCTGCAAAACTTACATCAGGAGTATTTGTCGTAAGGGTGCGAAGCTGTGTCATTCTGTCTTTCATTTTATCCTCTTCTATATCTGGGCAGAGAACAACAAATTCGTCTCCGCCAACACGATATACCTCATAATCTCCGAATACAAGCTTTAGCAAAGAGGCAGCACGGCTTAAAAACATATCTCCGGCATCATGTCCCTTTGTATCATTGACTTTTTTCAAGCCGTTAAGATCGGCGTAAACAATTCCGATCGAATCGGGAAGTTTCACTTCACCGGAAGTATATTTGCCGATCCGTTCATTCATTGCATTTCGATTATTGACCTGAGTGAGCCTGTCAATCGTACTCATGGTTTTTAGATGTGAAAAGAGCTGATGATTTGCAATTACTGTACCAAGGAGGAAGGAAGATAATTCAAGAGTTTCCTTTATCAGCATCATCTTGGTAGTATCAATATTTATAGCCCATATAAAACCTATAAGCGATTGTTTGAAACGAACTGCATAAAGTACGATATTGCTGACATTGTAATCACACAATGATTTATACCATACCGGATCACGTTCCTAAACAACGCTCAGGTCTTCAAGCATCAGGCAGTCGCTGTCAGCAAGGTCTTTCTCCCATGCAAGAGCTAACTCATAAGGAGTGCGCTGCATTTCAGCAGACAGTTTTTCCATCATTTCATTATGTACACCGTCTTCATTTATAAAGCTGCACTTCTGACTGTTGTTATTAACGGTATAAAGAACGCAGTTTTCGGCATCACACACTTTTTTTATCTCATGGATTGCCGCAGCCATTGCTTGCTGATAATTCTGGGTTTCATTCAGTTTTACACTGATATTCATTACGGCAGCTGAGACTTCCAGTGAATGATTTGTCATAGCGTCAGATTCAAGCTGAGGAGAGAAAGTTCCGACGTATAAGCAGTAAAAAGTTTTTATACCTTTATCGGACTTCTCATCACTTTCAGACTCAGTTACATTCATAGGCAGATAGAAACCTTTCAGCCAGTATCCATGTGCATTTGCATATGAATACAAAAGGTTATTTGTGCTGGCACAGTTATAAATATATCTTTCAAAATTAATGTCTGTATAGTATGTTCTCCAAGGGATTCCTGGATAAAAAGGAGGAGCATCGGGATTCATGGTTAAAACGCCGCCGTTCAGCTTATTGAGTGCGATCAGTCTTATCTCACTGAAACTTCCGTCGGGCAATATATCAAAAGAGTATATCCCTGCCATACCGCTGATCTTTTCAACATAATCCTGATAATATTGATAATCCATAAAACATAACATCCAACTGCCAAATTATAAATATATTGAAGTCCTATACAGATCAAAATATTCCATGTATAAATTATAGCATTATTGTTTGTGGATTTAAATAATAATTTATTAACACCGCACTAAAAGTGCTTTTTTGGAGAATTGTACAATCAAAAAACAGTATGATTGTACAAATTGTCAGACGAAATGGCTGTAATACGTCAAAATTAAAGGTCAATATACTTGGCGGATACATATTTTCTGTGGCAGAAATGATGTATTTCCATACAAATGAATGTGTATACTTTATACTGAACGGATATATTTTTTTCAACGAAAGGTGTATTTAAAGCATATTGTTTGCCACAATTATTGACAAAATTTGTTTATTATGATAGACTAATAATATAGGGGGAGCTTTTAAAGCTCCTACAAATGACAGGAGGTAAAAAGCAATGGACATAAGAAATCGTATCAAGGCACTTTTAATGGCAGCTGTTATGGCTGCGGCACCTTTGGCTATGAATATCTCGTCAGCATCGGCTGAGGATTACATAGTCGAAAATGCACAGGTCCTCACTCTTTTCGGTGATGTAAACTTTGACGGCAATGTGGGTATTTCAGACGCAGTTCAGCTTAACCGCTATCTTCTCGGACGTATAGGCGAGTTGGGAAATATAAAGAACGCCGACCTTTTGGCTGACGGTGTTATTGACGTTTATGACATGGTATACCTGCGCAAGCAGCTTGTCTCTGAAGTTAAACCTGCGGGTACACAGCTCAGTATAAAGGTCGTGGATATGATGTCCGGCGAACCTCTTGATGCTGATATATGTCTTAACGAGATGGTGGAAAATTATTTGTATAATATCGGCGATGATATTTCTACCAACGGTGAGGAAATTAATTACTACGGGCTTCCCGATGATAAGGATTATAAGTATTTTCTTACAGTAAACGGGCTTCCGAAGGGCTATGACACTGCATATAAGACATGGGATCAGGTAGTTATCTTCGATATCGAAGCTGGTACAGCTGAGAAGGAATTGATTGTAAGAGTAGCAGCTGATGATACAGAAAATAATGTCAAGTTCACACATATGGACTGGTGTCAGGGCAGAGAGAATATAGGCTACGGCAATCTCACTATTACCGACAAGGACGGCAATTATTACTATCAGAGGCAGTACACTGGAGAAATGGCACTTCCTGACGGCGATTATCATGCTGAGTTCAATTTCTTTGATTATCCTGTTGCTTTCGTTGATCCTGACAGTGATTTTGCTGCAATGGTCAAGGAAAACTATCCCGATGCTCAGTTTGAAGACCTCTCAAACGGCATTGATTTCTCAGTAGTGAATGGTAAGCCTGACAGAGAGCTTTTCCTGAACTTTGGTCCGTTGGAGAACTCCGGCAATACGATAAATGTCAATTGCTTTGACAGCATTACAGGAAAGCCAATTGAGGGCGTTAAGCTTTCACTTATTGAAGCTCCGTACAGCTACGCTAAGAAAACGAGCTGGACTTCAGACGGTACTACCAAGGTATTCACCGACCTTTATCGTACAGGCTACGATTGCTATAAGGTCGTTGTCGATGAGGTTCCCGAGGGCTACATAAAGAGCTCAAGAGATCAGGGAGTCGGTTTTGGTTATGCATATAACTATTCGACTGTATTCGACTTCTATTTCACACCTTACGAAGGCGAGAAAAATCTTTCATTCAACGTTCTCACATGGCCTGATAAACAGCCATACACAGGCGATTGTACATATACTGTAATGCAGGGTAATTCAGTCGTTCTGTCAGGTATAAAGTCAGGCGAGCTCTTCGGTATCAAGGACGGAGAGTATATGCTCTATGCTGAGTCGTATGGTGATGAGCCGTATTGCGGCGCATGGATAAACTCAGAACTTGGTCAGGAACTTGCAGAGGAGACTGACGTATTTGCTGACGGAGCAGCGTTCAAGTCAGATATGGCAAAGTTCACAGTAAAGGACGGCAAGATAGACAAGGTCATCACTCTTTATGTCGGCGACAAGGATAAAGGTATGGCTGAATTTGAAAAAGAAGAAATGGAAAGACAGAAGCGTGAGGAAGAGGAGAGGATCCAGAAAGAAGAGGAATACAAAAAAATGATCTCCTCAGAGTTTGAAGATTAAAAAATGCGCACAGCAGCCATATGACTGCTGTGCGTTTTTTGTCAGGAAAAGTACCTGATATCTATTGTAATTGCCGATGCTCCGTGATATAATAGTTAAAAATAAAAAATTACTTGATATGCTTTGAGTTTTTTCGAAAAAGTGGTACTAATATAATATAGGGCAAAGTACAAGCCCCTGAGAGGAGGAATCTCTCCATGGATAACGGTGCAGGTAGCTACCACCGTTTCCTTGCAGGCGATGATGAAGGTTTATATGAAATAATAATGGGATACCGTACAGGATTGATGCTGTATCTGAATAGCTTTGTACAGGATATTCACACGGCTGAGGAGCTTACTGAGGATACATTTGCGGAACTTGCAGTCAACTGTCCTAAGTATTCGGAGAAAAGCTCCTTCAAGACGTGGCTTTACGCTATTGGACGCAATACAACAACAAAATATCTGCGTAAACATTCAAAACTCAGCATCGTTCCGCTGGAATCACAAAAGCACCTTGCTGACGAGAAAAATATCGAAAGCAATTACATAAAAAGCGAACAAAAGCGCATTGTTCATAAAGCTCTGCATAGCCTTAGATCGGAATATCGACAGGTTTTGTATCTTTCCTATTTTGAAGAATTTAGTAATGCAGAAACTGCCATGATTATGAAAAAGACTAAACGGCAGGTCGAAACTCTGCTATACAACGCCAAACAAGCGTTAAGATCTGAATTGGAAAGGAGCGGCTTTGAATATGAAGAATGATCATGAGATGTATCAAAGTGTTCTTTCCAAACGAAATGAACATCGCCTGAGAAAAGAACGGCGAATTCGTATTATCAAGCGAACCGTTCCTGTTCTGGCTTGTTTTATTTTAACTGTTGTTTTGGTACTCGGTTGGAAGAACATTGATAAAATGCCTATAATTCCGTCAGATCCCGAAATTATTGATGTAACTGCCATAACTACATCGGAAGCAAGTACATCATCGATCACAGGAAACGTTTCTACAGTTACAACAAGTGCAGCTGAAACCAAAGCAGCTCAGACGCAAAAAAACACAGACAGTACTACCCACAGCAGTACATCTGTAAATACAACTTATTTAGCAGCTCAGACATATGCTCAGAATACTGTTCAGACGATACATACTACTGCTGCAATGACTCAGCTAAGCACAACAGTTGTTACAAAAGAAACAGCTAAACAGACTGCTTTGACTGAAATTCAGACCACAGCAGTTACCACAAGTGTAACGACTAAATTCGGCGGTTTTGGCGGCGATGATATGGCTTTTCATACGCTGCCTCAGTCAATTACAACTGTATCGAAAACAACGTTGACCACAATAACGTCTGTCACAACAACTACAGATAACAGTGGTAACGATGGCGTTCCGACAAAGCCTATGAACGAAGAGTATCCAATTGGAATTTTTGACGGAGATATGACAATGTACAGAAATACGTACAGAATATCTCCTGATGATGTAGGCGATTATATAGACACAGTGGGAATGAGAGGGCTGCCGGGTATATATAAAGCAAAGGCTTATAAGATCAAAAACATAGATCAAACTATTGCTATTGCAGTAAAATTTGAAGAGGACGAGGGGTATTACCTTTACAGGAACAACGATACGACCATAGATACTATCAAAGAGCTTATTTCCCCGACGGAATAATTTTATAAACGAGAGGATGATATTTATGAGTAAGACCAAGAGATTAATTGCAGCTGTTACAGCAGCGATCATCACAGCAACTTCTGCTTCTTTAGTGTACGTGTGTGCAGAAGGCAGTGAAGCCAAAAAGGCAGACAGCGTATCTGCTCCCCAGTCAGATACCGAGAAAAGCATTTTACAGGAATATGCTGATGATATAAGCAGCTATATGATGATGAACAGTCTTGCAGGTTACGCTTTTGTACGTGATGATAAAGTAGTAGTTACATACTCGGCGTACGTAGATAAGATCAAATTCTATGTCGACGCAAAACGTATGGATAAGAGTGTTATCATCTATGAAGCTGCCAGAAATGTCGGTGAAACACCTGACGAAGAAAAGAACAGCACATTAAGCGATATCGCTGAGGATATAAACGAGTATATGCGTACCAATGGTATATCAGGCTATACTTATGTTCAAACTATAGGCGGCACAGAGAAGAAGCTGTTGATCGTATTTGACGGCTTTTTAGATAAGATAAAGGCATATGTTGCAGAAAAAGGCATTGATGAAAGCCTTGTAGAATACAGTCAGAGCCGTGATGATGTAATAGTTTCTGATAAAACTGATGAAGAAAAAACTGCTGCACAGAAATACGCTGAAGCCATTTGCGATTTTATGGCTAATAACGATATACAGGGCGTTGTTTCGCGAGATGTACCTGATGAAAAACTGTCTATTGGTTTCCACGGTGACCATGAGGCACAGCTGAGAGCTTATATTTCAGAAATAGGTCTTGATAAAAGCGGTATCCCGTATGAATTTGAAAAATTACCTGATTTTAGCGAATTTTATGATCTTAATGTTACAACTGCTACTCAGACTTCAGCAGCTGCGATTACAACAACGAGTGTAACCACACTTCCTGCCACAACAAACAGTGATACAGAAATGCAGAAGCCGCTTATAACTATTAATGATATTACGCGTTTATCTAAAAAGGGTGATGCGCTTACATGGAGCGACTTTGAAAAGTATAAGCATACCGATGTCGGCAGCGGCTTATATGTCTGGGAATTTGAAATTGACAAGTGTAATGCCAAACTGAAAATAGGCGGAGGTAATTTGGAAGAAAAGCCTGATTACATAAAAATCACTATGTGGACCGACGTTGATGTTGATGTCAGGACAGAAGATTTATATCGTTGGTTTGGTTATGGCGGAGCACAGTTATTAAAAGGCGACGCAAACTGTGACGGAACAGTTGATATGGCTGATATCGTTCTTATTATGCAGGCTCTTGCCAACCCAAACAAGTACGGCGAAAACGGTACAGACGAATATCATCTTACCCCACAGGGCAAGGCAAATGCAGACATGGACGGTGACGGACTTACAGTGGGTGATGCTCAGGCTATACAGAAAAAGCTTCTCGGACTTGATGTTACAAACAGCAGTCAGAGTACTGATAAAGAGCAGAATAATAACGTTGTAAGTCAGGACGCAGGATTTGGTCAGAAATGGAACGGAAAGCCTGTTTCTTACGAATTATACACGGTATTGAACAATACTACAGATGAGAGTACTGTTATAGCTGTATATCCGCAGTTCAAGAGCAGTGAGAACTATAAATATAACGGCAAGACTATAGCCGAGTACAGCGAAGATGTAAGCAGCAATAAACTGCTTGATGAAAAGCTGCACCAGATACTCAAAGACGGCGATGAGCTGAAATACGGAGAGCTTTTATACACAACAGGAACTCCTGACGGCGAAAAATGGGCAAAGGAACTGTATGAGCAGAGAGTCGGTTTTTACGGAGAGAAATTCCTTGCAAAGTATATCGTAAACGGCGAATTCCTGAGAGATAAGGTGGAAGAAGATATCAAGGACTTCAGCAATGCTCCTCATAATGCTTTAGCTGAAGCCCTCAAGGCTTATAAAAAAGCTATGATAAAGGATACGATCGAGCAGCTCAAACAGCAAAACATCGGATATGAGTACAGAGAAGCATCTGATGAACTAATCATCAACGTGACTTCCGAGGAGTTCAAATCATTATCTCTTGAAAATGTTTTATATTATTGCTTAGCTTCAACATCTTCCGATTATGGCTTTGTATTGACAAGCGGTGCAAATTTATAATATCCAAATCAGTTTGTAATAAAATAAGGCTGCGTAACTAAGAGGCTGCGCAGCCTTTCTTTTGAAGTTTTTTCAGTGTAAAATTTTCTAAATTGTAAATTTTGAGATACGAATATTGTTTTGTCCTAGTTTTAATGATATAATATAAATATGCCGTAAAAGGCAAATGATATAATCAAAGGAGAAAACTATGGAAATCAAAAAAATCATCGCAGCTGTAACTGCACTTGTGCTCGTTGGGGGAGCCTGCAATGTTACAGAGGGGAAAAACGTTATCAGCAGCGTTTATGCAGCCGATACCGAGGCTTCTGCCGAGGTAGTCAAGGACGGCATCAAGTACACTATAAGCAACGGCGAAGCTATCGTCAGTGGAGCTGAAGACGATTCTATCGTTGATCTTGTAATACCTGATGAGGTGGACGGCTGTCCTGTTACAGCGATAGGCTACTGCGCTTTTGATGCGAGTAGTTCAGGTTGTCGGCATATTAAGTCAGTGGTTCTTGGAAAAAATGTAAAAAAGATAGATTCTCAAGCTTTTGATGAATGTTATGAGCTTGAAACTGTTACTCTTAACGATGAACTTGAATCTATCGGTACATATGCTTTTAGCAGATGTTTCAGCTTAAAAGAGGTCAAAACAGGAAGCAAGCTAAAGGAGATCAAAAGAGATGCTTTTTGCCTGTGTGTAAATCTGAAGAGCTTTGAGATAGGCGAAAGTGTAGAAGAAATACAAAGTGGAGCTTTTCAAAGAACAGGTATTGAAGTCTTTGAAGTTCCTGAAAGATTTGAAAAGGCCGAAAACGTTTTTGTTTCTTATGATATTCCAAAGGAGTATTGCGGTATCATTAAAATAAAGAATCCGGAATGTGAACTTCGTAATGAAACTCGTTGGGAAAATACACTCATAGTCTGTGATGAAAATTCCAGGGCAAGATATCAGGCAGAACGTTATAAATTGAACTGGTGTACTTTTGAGCAGTTTGAAAATGGCGATTACGAGAAACAGGAATTGTCAGCGCTTGATCCTCTGATCTGTTTAAGAGACTATGGTATGTCATTTAAAGAGACAGAGGACGGTCTCAAGGTAGAGGATGTACTTATGGCTGAAGACGGAACACTGGTCATTCCTGATGAAGTTGACGGCATACCTGTTGTTGAATTCGGAATGTATACCGAAGGAATAGAATATAAAAGAATAAATAGCAGAGTTGCAGAAGATGTAAAGAAAATAGTTCTCGGAAAAAACGTAAAGAGAATAAGTGAGCGTGGATTTGAGGAGTTCAGAAATCTCGAAGTGATCGAGGGCGGTGAAGGCCTTGAAGAAATAGGTAAGTACGCATTTGGAAGGCTTGATAAAGTTAAAAGCATATCATTCAGTGATAATATCAGGAATATAAAATTCGATCCCTGTGATGAATTTTTAAGTGAACTTGCATACGGCATGGAATTTGAAGAGTCCGAAGGTGAACTCGTTATTAAAGACATAAGTGAAAGCGCTTTAGAAGATGGAACCCTGGTAATTCCTGATGAAGTACAGGGCAAGCCTGTAGCATATTTAAACGCAGGAGGCACAAAAAAGCTGGCTTCATCAACTGAAAGTGATGGATACACTCTTTCGATTTATGTTTACCCGTCGTACAGGAGCAATTTTATACCAAGTGAAGTAAAGAAACAGATCAAAAAGGTCGTTATCGGCAAAAATCTAAAGGTCATTCCTTTGGAAACATTCAGTGACTGCAAAAATCTTGAAAGCATTGAAGGCGGAGAAGGCGTTGAATATATAGGAAATGAGGCTTTTGCAAACTGTGAAAAGCTTGCTTCACTGAAACTGTATGACAATGTCATAGAAATGAACGATTCTGCTTTCAGCGGCTGCACTAACCTGAAAAAGGTCGAGATAGGCAATGGATTAAAAGAAATAGAAGATAAAGCTTTTAGCGGTTGTACTAACCTGAAAGAGGTCAAGTTTGGCAACGGATTAAAGGAAATAGGAAATTCTTCATTCAAAGGCTGCGAAGCACTTGAAGAGATCAGTTTCCCGAATAGTCTTTCCGAAATAGGCTGGTATGCTTTTAATGGTACAGATCTGAAAACTATCATTATTCCTGAAAACGTAAAAAATATCGGTGTAGATTCGTTTACGTGGAAAGATGATACTTCCGAAGAAAAAGTCATAGTAAAGATCTATTCTGCCAATTGTGATTTCTATTCAAATTCCATTGACCTGAAAAAGGTTGAAAAGATATATGGGTATGTTGATTCAACTGCGAAAAGAATTGCAAAGATAAATGCCGTCGATTTTTATGCTTTCGGCGATTCTAACTTCGACAGCGAAGTTGATATGAGCGACGTTGTGCTTGTAATGCAAAGTCTTGCAAATCCTAACAAATACGGCATTAACGGTACTGACGAGCACCATATAACAGAAAAGGGTATGGACTGTGCTGACGTTGAGGGCAACGGCAACGGTATCACCTCAAGCGATGCACTAAAGATACAGAAGTACCTCCTCGGACAGGAAAATTTTTCGTAATAAAAGTACAGACCACTAATTTTGTTTAAAGGAAAACAGTACAATAGAAAAGAGCATGATAAGACCGGCTGCCACAGCCGGTCTTATATATGTGCGACATACCATACAGTACATATTTTGCAGTTGTCTGGCACTTTTTGATAAAATCGGATGTCTGATAATTCACGATCATCAGTACTATTCTTGCATTTTTGCAGCTGTGATGTTATAATAAAAATAATAACAGCGGTAGGTGGTGTATATGGACAAACTAAGGGTATTGAATGAATATTTCGGTCACAGGGAGTTCCGAAGCGGACAAGAGGAACTGATCGACCATATTATAGACGGCGGTGATGTGCTCGGTATCATGCCGACAGGAGCAGGGAAGTCCTTGTGCTATCAGGTCCCTGCTATTATGCTGAACGGCGTTACCATTGTTATATCTCCGCTCATCTCTCTTATGAAGGATCAGGTCAGCGCACTTGTGACGGCAGGCGTCAGTGCAGCCTGTATAAACAGCTCTCTTTTGCCTGAGGAATACTACGAAGTCATGCATCGCGCCTGCCGCGGTGAATATAAGCTGATATATGTAGCTCCCGAGCGTCTTGGCACACAGGAAATGGAGCGGCTTGTCTCGTCAATAAAAATAGCTATGGTCACTATCGACGAAGCACACTGTGTTTCACAGTGGGGACAGGATTTCCGTCCGAGCTATCTTCATATCGCCGAATTTATCAGAAGTCTGCCTCAGCGTCCCATAGTCAGTGCTTTTACGGCAACTGCCACGGACACAGTAAAAGAGGATATAGTCCGCCTGCTTGGACTGCATGAGCCGTTTTCGTTAGTGACAGGCTTCGACCGCCATAATCTGTATTTCTCGGTGCTTAAGCCGAAGAACAAGTACGCAGAGCTGAAGAAACAGCTCGATGGTTTTGGCGACAAATGCGGAATAGTATACTGCATTTCACGCAAAAGCGTCGAGGAGATCTGCGATAAGCTCAACGCAGACGGCTACTCTGCCACCAGATATCATGCAGGGCTTGCAGACGCTGAAAGACGCGCAAATCAGGAGGACTTCATATACGACCGCAAGAGGATAATGGTCGCCACTAATGCTTTCGGAATGGGAATAGATAAGTCAAACGTGTCGTTCGTCATACATTACAATATGCCTAAGAATATCGAAAGCTACTATCAGGAAGCAGGACGTGCAGGACGCGACGGCAGTCCCGCTCAGTGTATCCTGCTCTATGGACCAATGGACGTCCGCACAAATAACTTCATGATAGAAAAAAGCCGCGAGGAGAATGATGACCTTTCCGATGAAGAGAAGGAAATCATGCTGGAGCGCGACAAACAGCGTCTGAAAGATATGACTATTTATTCCACAACTACAGGCTGCCTTAGAGAATTCATGCTCAGATATTTTGGTGATAAAGCGCAGTCTTACTGCGGTAACTGCTCTAACTGTGTTAACGGATTTGAGGACGTCGATATAACTGTTGATTCGCAGAAAATAGTTTCGTGCGTATTCAGAATAAAGCAAAAAGGACGATATTTCGGAAAGAGCATGGTGATAGATGTTCTTCGCGGCAGCGAAAATGACAGGCTGATCTCCCTCGGCTTTGACAAGCTTTCAACATACGGTATCATGAAGGATGTACCTGTACAAACTATCCGTGCAGAGATCGATTATCTTGCTTCAAACGGATATCTCTGCTGTACTGATGACGAGTATCCTGTTATTGAGCTGACACCGTTGTCTGCAAAAATATTGAAAGAGCGAATACCTGTACAAATGAAGCTGCCGAAGAAAACTCCGAGAAGCAAACGCCTTACAGATGAACAGATAAGCGTGAACGACTTGCTGTTTATGAAGCTCAAATCACTTCGCAGCAAGCTTGCGTCAGAGGCAAAAGTACCTGCGTATGTTGTGTTCTCTGATGCGGCTTTAAGGGATATGTGCAGACTGCTTCCTGTAACACACGATGAGTTCCTGAATGTATCGGGAGTTGGCAAGCGAAAAGCAGAGCAATACAGTGATGAGTTCTGCCGCCTTATCAGTGCGCACCTGAGTTCACATCCTGACAAGAAAAAATATGATTGAAATGATATCCTATTTTTTTCCTAATATGTAAAAAATCTCCCCGAATTGTTAGGGGAGATTTTTCGTTATTCAATCAGCTTTTTCCTCATCACGCACAGGTCAAACACATCAAGACTGCCGTCCTCACATAGGTCGCCTGCCTGCCAGTTTTTCAGTTCAGTATCTGGTTTGGCAAGCAGCCACCTTTGCAAAAGTACAAGGTCGGAGACATTAAAGCTGCCGTCAGAATTAACATCACCTGCAACGGCAGTACCATTGCCGAGAGTATCATTTATCACTTTCAGCAGCGACTTCTCACCCTTTGCGTCCTGAGTCAGCTCCCATATCATGATTCCGCCGTAGTCCTTTGCAAGCTCGGCTTTCTTTGCAATAGTATCAGCTCCGTTGTAGACAATTCCGTTGTATTTGTCCGAACTGTAGTATTCGTCGCCCTTGCTGACAATGTCAGCAAATGACATATATGAGTTCCAGTCAAGCTCACCGTCTGAGGTGTAGCCTCTGCCGTAGAAGGGCACACCGAGAACGAGCTTCTCGGTGGGAATTTTCTTCCTTTTCGAGAAATAGTCAAGGCACTCGACAGAGTATTCATATGAAGCGTGGGAGTACTTGTCCACGTCATTGTCGTAAGCCATAACGTTCACAAAATCAAAGAGTGCGAATGTTTCGGGAGTTACTTTTTCAGCTACCCACTGAGCTGTAGCAGTAGACATTTTCATATCTCTTTCGTCACAGAGAGTGCGCAGCTCCGCACACCAGTCACCATAGTAGTTCCATATCTTATTGCTTGAGCTGAGCTCGATGTCGAGGTCGATACCGTCAAAGTCATAGCTGTCGCAGAAGTCCATAATATTCGTGTTGAACGCCTCACGCTCCACGGGAGTATCAATGTGCTGAAGATAGCCGTCACAGCCTCCGCCGCCGCCCAATGCTGCAAAGACTTCTATATCGTGACTGTGCGCCTTGGAAATAAGGCTTTTCAGCTCAGCTTCGGGAATATCGCAGTGTATCATGCCATTTTCGTCAGGATTGCAGAACGCTATGTTGATATGTGTGAGCTGACTGAGGTCAAGCTCGCTGAACGGACTGTAGTTCCAGTCAGGAAGATAACCGACTATCCTGTGCTGAGATTGACTTTCCGCCGCCGCTGAATATGTAGGTACGGCAAGAGCTGCCGCGGCGAATAATGCAATTAACCTGTTAGCTTTCATGCTGAGAGCCTCCTCGTTATCATGTTATTTCTATTATAAGCGAACGATGTATAATTGTCAATCCACAGAAAATGGTAAGAAATATGTAAAGGCGATAACAACGTTTGGTTTGAGGTTATTATGATAATTATATTGAAATTTGGTCAAATAAGAGTTGGTATATTTTACTGAAATGTGTTGATTTGTAAAGTGAATTGTGGTAAAATATACTTATAAAAACGGGATTTTGTTATCCGCATATGTAAGTAATATCAACATAAAGGGGAATTTCCGCAAAATAAGTATTGGCATTTACTTTGTGGATTTCTGAGAGGTGATTATTATGATAAATACTGAAAAACTAAAACAGGTCATAGAGGCTTATAAAGCTGATTTTGCTAAGCACTTTGAGGAAGAACGGTATAAGTGGGAGGCTGTAAAATGCTTTCAGAATAATTGGGATATTAATTCAGAAGATTTTGTGGGAATGCTTAAAAAGTCACTATCAAAAACATACAATTTGCTTGCTTCAGGTTATGCATATCCAAGAAGAATGCTAAAGGAATTTGCTGAAGCGGACTCACAGGCTGTAAAGTCAATGTTTATAGATCTTTTTGATGAAATCAAAGACCTTGCTGAGCGTATTGAATCATTTATTTCCTATGCCGAATCAATCAGAAAGAAATATGATAATGGCACTTGGAAGAATCACTATCAGAATACGAATGCAGTCAGCACATATCTCTGGCTAAAATACTACAAAGATAAATTCACAGGTGAGATACTGGTCGATGAAACGGCGGCAGCGATAGTCAGAGAGATATTCGAGAAGTTCTTTGAAGGATACGGACTGAGCACTATAGCCAAGGACTACAACCGTCGCGGTATAAAGTCACCGGAATACTTCTCGCACAGGAAGAAAAATCCGCGGCATACTGAGATTGCCAAAAGATTCCTATGGGCTCAAACAACAGTGAAACGTCTGATACAAAATGAAGCATATACAGGTACACTTGTTAATCATAAGACTGTAACATCGAAGATATACAAGACGAAAGATGTAATACCACCTGAGGAACAGTATCGTCACGAGAACTATATGCCTGCGATAATTGACAGAGAGACTTTCGAGCAGGCACAGGTGCTCCTTGAGAGCAGATTGAAGAATAACGCACGTTCTAAATTCGGAAGCGTTATCCATAGATACTGCTGAATGATAAAATGTGCCGAGTGCGGAGCGAGCCTCATAGCTAAGAAACGGACTGTAGCAGGGCATTCATGGGTGGAATATACCTGCAACAGCAACAATCGCTACGGCAACGAATACTGCAATGCTCACACTATCCGCGAGCCTCAACTCGATGAGATAATACATACAGAGCTTGCAATGCTCCGTCAGGAGATACTTGATTCCAGTCAGAAGTACGACGAAATAGTCAGGGAGTGGAACAAAAAGAAGCCAAAATACGATAAAATGATAAAGGACTACACTGATAAAATAGTCACCCTCAAAGGTCAAATAGAGGAGCTTATAATGGATCGAATCGGAGACCGCGAACACGCCAAGGTCTATAATTCAATGATCGAAAAGCGTGAAGTCGAGATAGCGGAGCTGACGCAGAAGATAGAGGATTGCAGGAAGTTCGACGAACTCAGCAAGAAGCGTTGCGATGAACTGATGTCCACAGCAGAGCTGCTGGACGAGGTGCTCCTCGAACCGTACATCTCGGATGCAAATATGCGCCTGCTCGTCCGCAAGATAAACGTCCACGAAAACGAGGACGGAAGCCTTGACGTAACACTTGAATTCAACGGAGATTTCAAGGATACAAGCACTGGGTGCTTTGAGATTAACGATTAAAGCAGAAAAAGCCGCAGGGAGACCTGCGACTTAGCTTTTTATGATACTTGTACATTACAAATGGATTTCATGCGCGGAAAAACAATTCGCGTCCCGGAAAAACTGAGACGCGAAACTGCCCACGGGGGCTCCCCGCTGGTGCGGGTGACAGGACTTGAACCTGCACACCTTACGGCATCAGAACCTAAATCTGACGTGTCTGCCAATTTCACCACACCCGCACATTATTTATCAATTATTCTTAATTGTTTAGCTTCTATATCAAATTCAGCAACGATGGTGCTTCCGAGTAGATGTTTATACGTTCTATGATAATACTCTGCAAGTGATTCTTTTTTCTTTGGGTGATTAGCTTTAAACATAACTATGTATTTAGTATAAGAACCTTTCAGTAAAGACATAAAGAAAACAGCTTCATTCAAGGTACGAATTTTAGCGCTTGGGACGTTACCTGTTTCTGTCCAAGTGTATCTTTTACATTCAATAACTATTTTAGATTCTTTATTTACAATATCGAAAAAATGATTCTTTTCAGGGCTACCAATTGGAAGTCCAACTTCCATTTCAAAACTACCTTTATACTCAGGCTTTGATGCGAACCATTCACAAACTGCTTCTTGAAATTCCTTTCCGCGAGGAGTATTATCACTATTGCTCATTTTAATCCTCCAATGACGTAGCGCAAACGAAATTAGGTGCGTATGCCAATTTCACCACACCCGCATTATTATTTATCGCAATAAATTATTGCTTGTTTTACATAGCTGTATATATAATTTTCTCCATTGACAACACAATGTGCCCAACGTGGGGAAGTAAAGTCATAACCGCTTATTTTTACTTTTTTATCAGTTTCATTAAGCATAGCCTCAACAAGTTCTCTAACCTTTTCAGATATACTTTTTTTGCAAACTACACCGAAATTTATGACATCTAACTGATCTGTTGGATCTTTGTAAAGGTCAAAGACAATGCAATTTTTTGCGTGATTACCATATACTAATATATCTCCTTTATTGCAAGGTGTATTGTTATATATGGAATTTATTTCTTTTATATCAATAGTTAATCCAAGGATTTCCATGATTTTTTTAAGATTAGGATTTATATCTGATGGATATGGGTAACCATACAATATTATCCAAATAGGAGATGCAATTCCAAATGTACATATTTTATTAATACCAAACATATGAATCTACCATTACAAAAGCAATTAAAATCCAAGGATTATGCCAATAATTCATATTAATGCATAAATTATTGATTTGGAAGGAAGCGGCATATCATTATTAATCCATATTTTCGAAATTGTTTGATAGTTTTCATTTCCTCATAATTTTACTGATACAGCTCCTTGATATTCCATTGTACACTGTCAATTTTCTAATATCTGGAGATTGTATTGAAGTACGGAAAATGTTCAGCTGTCAAGACGTTATTTTTTCTGCTGACTATGAACTTTGTCCTTTTAGCGGACAAATAATATTATAACCTGTAAACCGGATTTTGTCAAGTAAAAAAGGAAAATAAAAAAGAGGAGTACAATAAGCACTCCTCTTAATATACATAATTATTTCTTCTGCATTGTCTGCTGAGCTTGCTGTGCAGCTTGTTGAGCTGCCTGCTGAGCTGCCTGAAGTGCAGTCTGCGGAGCCTGTGGCGTTGGCTGAGGCTGAGCCTGCGGCTTAGGAGCTTGTGCAGGAGCAGATGCTTCCTTCTTTTCATTATTTGGAGCAGCTTTTTCCTCTTCCTTCTTGGCAGGCTGTTCATTGTTTTCAGCAGGGGAAGCTGCTGGCTTTTCAGCATTCTGAGGCTTTGGAGACTCTGGCTGCTTAGCCGGTTCATTGTTCTTAGCAGGCTCTGCTTTCTTTTCAGGTTCAGCCTGTTTAGCAGGAGCAGTCTGTTTCTTGTCGTTTTTGGACTTATCGTCCTTTGCAGTCTGCTTTTCTGCTTCTTCCTTTTCAGTGCGATCGCCCTTTGACTCTATGTAAAGGTCATCATCAGCGATGCTTCCGACAAATCTAAGCTGTTTAACAGGTATTCTCTTTAACGGAGAATAGATGAAAGCTTTACATGAATAGTTCTGTTCAACGAGACCCCTTTTTTCACAGAGGACTCTGTTTCCGTCCTTTGTTCTTTTTCCGTACGTACAGTAATCGCATTTAGGGTCGATCTTTTTATCGAAATATTTAGCTCCACCCTGGAAAAATGAGAATAAACCCATTAATAATCACCTCAAAAATAAATCTATAAATAAGTATATCACAAATAAAAGAATTTGTCCAGTGATTTTTGAAAAATTATATATTTTTTTGAAATAATACTGTTTTGATTGTTTGAAATGCACAATAATAGGCTATAGCAGTACATATGAAGAAAATATCAATAAATATAAAGCATAAACCACGGATATCAACACTTAGGTCGTGCTAACAAAGTAACATTGACAATAATGTAACAATGTGATAAGATATAAATAGCGGAAGGCAGGATTTATTCTGGTTTTGGCTGTAAAATTTTATTGTTTTCGGGCATCAGGGTGAAAACTCTGTTATCGGATGGCAGTTTGTATAATACTATGCAGATATTCTCCGTCCATGCTGGGCGGATTTTTTATTGACTGCTTTTCCAGCCTTTAAAGGAGGAGAGAATGGAAAACAAACGTATAGCGGTAACGGCGATAGTTATTGATGAACAGTCGGCGGCAGTGGAAGTCAATAACGTACTTCACGACTACAGCGATATAATTATCGGTCGTATGGGACTCCCATACAAGGCGCGAGGCATATCACTTATATCTGTTGCTCTTGATGCTGAGCCTGATGTTATAAGCAGTCTCACAGGCAGGCTTGGACAGATAAACGGTGTTTCTGTCAAAGCAGCTATCTCAAAAAAGTAAGAACGGAGTATGATATGAGAAGAGCTGACAGAGAAATAACTGATAAAAAAGCAATAGAGAAATTCATTGCTAAAGAGAAGTTGATCCGTATAGGCTTCTGTGATAATGGTGAGGTTTATATAGTCCCTGTGAACTATGGTTATTCTGTTGAAAACGGAGAATATACATTTTATTTTCACGGAGCAGTTGCAGGCAGGAAATATGAGCTTGCCAAGTCAGAGCCGTCAGTAGGATTTGAGATCGACGGCAACTATGAGCTTTTAGGTGCTGATACAGCCTGTGGTCATTCAGCAAAATATATGAGCGTTGTCGGTAACGGTATACTTTCTGTTATAGAATATAACGATGAAAAGAAAGCTGCTCTTGAATATATCATGTATCAGGCTGCCGGCAGGACAGGACTTGAGTATGATAATGATGTACTCGGAAGAACTGCTGTGTTTAAACTTAAAGTAAAAACAATGTCTTGTAAGGCAAAATAAAACTGGAGGAAATAAATATGTATGATGTAAAGTCGATGAATGCGGACGATTTTATAAATGACGAGGAAATAAAGGCTACCCTTGAGTATGCCGAGCAGAATAAGCATAACCGTGAGCTTATCGAGCAGATACTCGAAAAGGCAAAGCCGAGAAAGACAGGCAGGGGAGTAGAATGTGCAGGTCTTTCACACCGCGAAGCAAGTGTGCTTCTTGCCTGTGATATCCCTGAGATGACTGAGAAGATGTATGACCTTGCCCGTGAGATAAAGGAAGCTTTCTACGGAAACAGAATAGTTATGTTCGCTCCTCTTTATCTCTCTAACTACTGCGTAAACAAGTGCGTTTACTGTCCTTATCATTTCCAGAACAAGGAGATCCCACGTAAGAAGCTGACACAGGAAGAAGTACGTCAGGAGGTTATCGCACTTCAGGATATGGGACACAAGAGACTTGCTATCGAGTCAGGCGAAGATCCTGTAAACAATCCTATCGAGTATATCCTCGAATGTATCAACACTATCTATTCGATCAAGCACAAGAACGGTGCTATCCGTCGTGTTAATGTAAATATCGCAGCTACTACTGTTGAGAACTACCGCAAGCTCAAGGAAGCAGGCATCGGAACTTATATCCTTTTTCAGGAAACATACCACAGGGAGAGCTATGAGAGACTCCACCCCGCAGGACCAAAGCACAACTATGCATACCACACAGAGGCAATGGACAGAGCTATGGAGGGCGGCATAGATGATGTCGGTCTCGGAGTTCTCTTTGGACTTGATCTGTATAAGTACGAGTTTGCAGGACTTCTTATGCACGCCGAGCACCTCGAAGCTGTTCACGGTGTAGGACCTCACACAATAAGTGTTCCTCGTATAAGAAGAGCTTCCGATATTGACCCGAGCGTATTTGATAACGGTATTGACGATGATACATTTGCAAAGATCGTAGCTTGTATCCGTATCGCTGTTCCTTATACAGGCATGATAATCTCTACCCGTGAGAGCGAGGAATGTCGTGCAAAGGTCCTCGAACTCGGTGTATCCCAGATATCGGGCGGTTCGAGAACATCTGTAGGCGGTTACGCAGGATATACTTCCGAGGAAAGGCCTCACGACACAGAACAGTTTGACGTATCAGACCAGCGTTCACTTGATGAAGTTGTAAAGTGGCTTATGGATCAGGGGCATATCCCGTCATTCTGTACAGCCTGCTACCGCGAGGGACGTACAGGCGACCGTTTCATGGCACTCTGTAAGGTGGGACAGATACAGAACTGCTGTCACCCTAATGCTCTTATGACGCTCCAGGAATACCTTACAGACTACGCATCACCTGAGACTAAGAAGGTGGGCGAAGCACTTATTGCTAAGGAGATACAGAATGTTCCCGATGAAAAGCGCAGACAGCGTGCTATCGAATATCTTGACGAGATAAAGAACGACGGCAAGCGCGATTTCAGATTTTAATATAAAAGCCCTGCATAAAGCAGGGCTTTTCATTTGACAAAGTGTTCGTACTGTGATACAATAAAAAAGTATTTTACTTATTTTAAAGGAGGACAATAAAATGACATACGCATTAATGCTTATTGCAGCAAATTCTCCGCAAACAGGAGATACATTCCCGAGAGGCGTTATTTTGATAATAATTATTGCAGCACTTATCCTTGCAGTAGGTACAGCAGTATTTGCCAAGAAAAAAGGCGGCAGTGATGATGAAGATGATGATGAATAAGAAAATCACAGCGATTTTTACAGCCATAGGAGTCTTGTTCTGTTCTGTTCCTGTAAGGGCTAATGCAGACTTAATGACTGAAAATGATGTTGTTTATGATGTGGACGATGAAAGCGGCACTTGTTCCGTCACAAAATATAACGGTAATGCTTCTAAAGTCGAAATACCTGCTGCTTTTGGCAAATATAAAGTTGTAAGTATTGATAGGGAAGCGTTTCGCGATAATCCTGATATCGAGTATGTTACCTTACCCTCAACTATCAGTAAAATAGGTGAATCGGCTTTTAGTGAATGCAAAAAACTTAAAAGCATTAATTTTCCGTCGTCACTTGAAAGTATCGGTGGATATGCTTTCAATACCAATCATTCTCTTGATGGTATAAAGCTTAACAGTGGACTCAAGGAAATAAAAAGGGACACCTTTCAGCTCTGTATTTCGGCAAAGACGATCACTATACCGCCTCTTGTTGAAACGATTTGCGATCACGCTCTGCATGGAATGCACAGTCTGGAAACGCTGCGCTTCTGTGAAGGAGTGAAAAAAATTGAAAAAACTGCGGCGTTGAATTCATATAAGATCTCGAGAATTATAATCCCTCCTTCTGTTGAAGAAATACAGGAATACGCTGTAGGGTATCGTTACTATTCACCTGATTATAACCTTTGTTCCGATGTTGAAATATATGGCAAAAAAGGTACGGAAGCAGAACGATATGCAAAAGATAACGGTATCCCGTTCAATGAATTTGATTTCGGGTACGGTGATGTGAATAGTGACGGAAAAGTAGATTCTGTTGATGCATCGGCTGTGCTTACAGAGTATTCGAGAAGATCTACTAAAGATGGAAAATCGAAATTTTCTAAAACAGATGATGTTAAAGCAGATGTAAATGATGATCTTATTGTTGATGCTGTTGATGCATCACTGATCCTATCGTATTACTCACACGCTTCAAGCGGTGATATGAGAACTCCCGAGGAATACTTTTTCCTTGCATGATATAATATAATGTATAAATAGATCATACGGGGTGACGATATGCTTCTGAGCTTTGAAGAGCTGTGCAGGAAGGAAGTCATAGATATCGCAACAGGAGAAAGACTCGGATTTATAGACGATATAGAAGTCGATATTGAAAGCGGCAGTGTAAGGTCACTTATCATATATGGCGGAGCAAAGCTTCTGGGACTTTTGGGCAGGGAAGATGATACGATCATTTTCTGTAAGGATATAAAGGTCGTCGGAGAAGATGTAGTGCTCATTGAACGTGACAAGTCGTCCGAAAGTGCAAAATCAACAAAATCTCGAAAAACTAGTTTTTTAAGTTTGTTGAAATAGCGGCTGTAAAAAGTCTTGCAAAAATTGACAGAAAATGATATAATATTAAGGCAATTCGCACGCCTGTACTTTCAGTGGTTGGTGCGCAGATGTCTGCGTTGCTGCTGAGCTAAGTATGGCGGAGGATTAATAATAACCAATTTTTAAGGAGGACTACACCATGGGAGTAGTATCAATGAAGCAGCTTCTTGAAGCTGGCGTACACTTCGGACACCAGACAAGAAGATGGAACCCGAAAATGGCACCATACATTTTCACAGAAAGAAATGGAATTTACATCATCGACCTTCAGAAGACAGTTAAGAAGCTTGAAGAAGCTTATATGTTCGTTCGTGACATTGCAGCTCAGGGCGGCGAAGTACTTTTCGTAGGTACAAAGAAGCAGGCTGGAGACTCTGTTAAGGAAGAGGCTACAAGAGCCGGCGCACACTACGTAAATGCAAGATGGCTCGGCGGTATGCTCACAAACTTCAAGACTATCCAGACAAGAATAAAGAGACTTGAGCAGCTCCACACAATGGAAGAGGACGGTACATTCGCACTTCTCCCTAAGAAGGAAGTTGTTAAGCTCAACCTCGAGATCGAAAAGCTCGAGAAGTTCCTCGGCGGTATCAAGACAATGAAGAAGCTTCCGGCAGCACTCTTCATCGTTGACCCACGCAAGGAAAAGATCGCTGTAGCAGAAGCTAAGAAGCTCAATATCCCGATCGTTGCTATCGTTGATACAAACTGCGATCCTGATGAAGTTGATTACGTTATCCCAGGTAACGATGACGCTATCAGAGCTGTAAAGCTTATCGCAGGTTCTATCGCTAACGCTGTTATCGAAGGCAGACAGGGCGATGACGCTGTAGCTGCTGTTGAGGCAGAAGAGGAAACAGCTGAGGCTGCTGAAGCAGAGGCTGAATAATAACTGATAATTCATAATTCGGAATTAGGAATTAGGAATTGCGGAGTCTGCCTGACGGCAGATATATCTGAATGATTTGTTCTTAGTGATCGTTGTTAAGCGATACAATAATTCCGCATTCTGCATTCCGAATTCCGAATTTTTTAATATTAATTTAGGAGGTAATTACAATGGGTAAGGTATCCGTTGCTGAAATTAAAGAACTCATGAAGTCCACAGGCGTTGGTATGATGGACTGTAAGAAGGCTCTCGAAGAGAACGATGGCGATATGGACAAGGCTATCGAGTTCCTCAGAGAAAAAGGTCTCGCTACACAGGCTAAGAAGAGCGGCAGAGCTGCTGCTGAGGGCGTAGTTACTGCTGTTGTTAAGGGCGAAGTTGGTGTTCTTCTCGAAGTAAACACAGAGACAGACTTTGCTGCTAACACAGACGATATCAGAAACTTCGTTGCTAACGTAGCAAACACAATCATCGAAAAGAACCCTGCTGATGTTGAAGCTCTCAAGGCTATGCAGATCAGCGGCGGCAGCAATACAGTTGGCGAAGTTCTTACAGAGCTCGCCGGCATGAAGATCAGAGAGAATATCGTTATCCGTCGTTTCGTAAGACTCGAGGGCAAGCTTGCTTCTTATATCCACAATGGCGGCAGCATCGGTGTTCTCGTAAAGATGGATACAGACCTTTCAGCAGATCAGGTAGCTGTTATCGGTAAGGACGTTGCTATGCAGTCCGCAGCTCTTAATGCTGCATATCTCTGCCGTGAGCAGGTTCCTGCTGAGGTACTTGAGAAGGAAAAGGAGATCATGCTCGCTCAGATGGCTGAGGATCCTAAGATGGCAAGCAAGCCTGAGCAGGTTCGCGTAAAGATCGTTGAAGGTAAGGTTGGCAAGTACTACAGCGAGAACTGCCTCCTCGAGCAGGCATTCGTTAAGGATGACAAGCTCTCAGTTCAGGGCTATGTTGATGCAGAGGCTAAGAAGCTCGGCGGTTCTATCAAGGTTGTTGATGTTATCCGTTACGAGCGCGGCGAAGGTGTTGAAAAGAAGGAAGATAACCTCGCTGATGAAGTAGCTAAGATGATCAAGTAATTATAAGTACAAACATAAGCGGCAGTCCCTTTATAAGGCTGCCGCATTTTTATTAAAGGGTGGTTATGATGAAGAAAAGTTTTATATATAAGCTGATGGCTGTCGTTTTGGGCATTGCTATCGTTGTTCTTGGTATGAAAGATGTGAAAATGTACCTTAGCGGTAAGGTGCTCGATCTTAACACGGCTACAAAGGACGATTTCAAAAAGGAATGTATAGTAGAAGGTGATATAAACTACGTTGTCGGCTCTTTTGCGGTATATGAAGAGAAGGAAAAGACTCTCGGAATTACAACAAGTAAGCGTGAGACAAACTATTACATAGTTGAAAATCTTTCAATGGACTATCTGAAAGATCTCTTTACAGATGAGGATGTTGCAGAACCTGATAATTACTTTACTTACGTAGTTTCGGCAGGCTCGGATGATATGAAGGCTGCTCTTGACGCTAACGCAAATGGTTGGATCAAATATTTTGACGGCAAGACCGATAAAATGCCTGAGCCTGTTCATTTTGAGGGAAAGCTCTGGAGCGAGCCCACAGAGAAAAAGTATGCCAATTATAAAAAGCAGGCTCTTGATGAATGGGGCTTTGATGGATCGGAATTGGCTGACCTAAAGGCAATGGACAGCCGTCCTGGAAAATCTTCTATACTTGTAGTTGTTCTCGGTGCTGTATTGGCTCTGGGCGGACTTGCTTTTCTCATTGTTCCTCTTATTTTGGGCAGAACTAAGAAAAGTGACGTTGAGTACTACTAATAAATATAAAAAGCAGGAATATGCTTAAAAAATCCCGAAAATATTTTTCGGGATTTTTTATATACTTTTACAGATCAATTATTATTTGCACTGCTCCAAGCTGCCTGTTACGTTGCTGATACCGCCTGATACAGGAGATTCGGGAACAAAAATATATATTTTTCCACATATGTTAGTGTAAGTTATTGTAAGATGTTACAATAATACAGTTCTTTTTTCGTATGGTTTTCCCTTGCAGTAATTTGTGAAATATGTTATAATAGTTTTAATTGGATAATATTCAAGATTATGAGGTAAGAATTTATGAATAGTAATGTCAGCAGACTTGCAGGCTCTGTCGGAAGAGTTATCGTTGGAAAGCAGCAGACGGTTGTAAAGCTTATAGCCGCACTTCTTTGTGAAGGTCATGTACTTCTCGAAGATGTACCTGGTGTGGGAAAGACTCAGCTCATAACTGCACTTTCTCGTTCTATAGGTGGTAAGTTCAACCGTATACAGCTTACACCTGACGTAATGCCTTCTGATATAGCAGGTTTTACAATGCTTGATTCAAATAAAGGGGAGTTCGTTTACCGCGATGGTGCGGTAATGTGTAATTTTCTCCTGGCTGATGAGATAAACCGAGCTTCGCCAAAGGTCCAGTCCGCACTTCTTGAAGCAATGGAAGAGCGTCAGATAAGCCTTGACGGAGTTACACATAAGCTTCCGCGTCCATTCCTTGTAATGGCAACGCAGAATCCTGTTGAAACATATGGTACTTTCCACCTCCCCGAGGCTCAGATGGACAGATTTTTCATGAAGCTGTCTATGGGCTATCCTTCAATGGAAGAAGAATTTGAAGTGCTCGGAAGGACAGAGAATTATAATCCTATCGCAAATATCACCGAACCTGTAATGACTGTTGAGGATATTGCAGCAATGCAGGAAGCAGTCAAACGTGTCAGAGTTTCTGACGGTGTTAAGCAGTACATCATAAATATAGTTTCATCGACTCGACAGGACAGAAATACCGTTCTTGGAATCAGTCCGAGAGGAAGTATCGCGCTTTTCAAGGCAGCAAAGGCTTTTGCTTATATCTTTGACCGCGACTATGTAACTCCCGATGATGTAAAATGTACAGCTGTATCCGTACTTGCTCACAGAATAATCCTTTCTCCTCAGGGAAAGACGACATTCGGAACAGGTGAGGCATATATCGAAAACGTTATCAGGAACTGTCCTGTTCCTTCAATGAGCTGATGGTTAAGCATATAAAAAGCATTGTAAGTGTTATTGCTGTTGCTTTTCTTGTATACATTTTCACCTTCTATGTTGACGGTGAAATGGGCATCATATTGCTGGCTTTTGTTGTATTTGCACCGCTTGTATCTCTGTTTTTTGCTCTTTATGCGCAGAAAAGAGTCAAGGTCTCATTTGACTGTGATGCATATGTACTTAAAGGCAGCTATCTCGAAGTAACAGTTACCGTAAGAAAAACAGGTGCTTTTCCACTTGCGATACTTGAGGTTTGTCCCTATGCAAGCGAAACATTCAGGCAAAAGGTGAAAAAACGCAAGCTTACGATGTTTAATGAAGAAAAGAGAACTTTTACCTTCAGGCTTGACGCTGTTGTGGGCGGAAACGGTGAGGTAGGCATATATGCCGTATACTCCTGCGGATTTCTTGGATTTATGAGGTTCCCCATGAAGGCGAAGCTGCCTGATCCTGCTTCTGTAGGTGTTATACCGCCGCTGCCTGACATCAAATCGTCGTCCGAACTTTTCCGTTCTATCGCTGATACTGTACTTACAAGCGATGAGGAAGAGGAAAATGACACAGCTATGCTCTTCTCTGCAAATACTACACCGGGATATGAGCACCGTGAATACGTGCTCGGCGATCCTATGAAGCGTATCAACTGGAAGCTTTCTTCTAAAAAGGCAAAGCTTATGGTAAGACTTGATGAGGCTGTGGCTTCGGTACAGCCTGTTATAGTGCTTGACCTTTTCCGCAGAAGCAGTGTTCCTGCTGAGAATGCAGTAAGGGGAGAGGAACAGCTCATTCGTGCTGTGTTCGGGCTTTTATTCTTGCTTGTAAAGCAGGGTATTGCTTGTAATTTCGTTTATCGTGACGCATCAGGAAAATCTGTTATGGAAAGCGTGGATAATCCCGATTATCCTAATCAGCTCCTTCTGAAAGTACTTTCGATAAGGGTCATACCCGATAAAAGAGTTGATCTTTCGGAGGTCGGTTCATCTGTATGTTCGTGTGTTATTGCAACTACAGATGCCGGTGCAGGTTTTTCGGCTGTGACCGATAAGTTGGAAAATAAAGAAAATGTAAGTTTGATCGGTCTGTCCGTAGCGTCTGCGAATTCCACATCGCTGCCGCTGTGGTATCTGGACGAAGAAAACAACTTTAAAATGGTATAAATATGAATGAAATCAAAAAGACAAAATCCGGTCTTAGATCATTTCTGTTAAGAACTCTTCTTGATCCTGTCCTTTGGTATACTGTACTTATCATGGTATCACTGATGTTTCATTACCGTGATCGTGTAAATGAGGACAGTCAGGGATATTTCTTTGCTGCAAAATGGGGAGTTGCTGCGTATATAGTCGGCTGGCTGTTGTTCAGGATATTTGACTATATGCAGAAACACCATATTATCGGCTTTGGTATATACGGAGCTCTTATGGCGTTATTCGGTTTCGGTGTCCGTGCATCTATTGATAAGGGTGCGGAAGAATATCCGATCTCGTGGCTGCTCTGGTTCCTTACACCTCAGGATTCGGTAGAATATAACAGCTGGTATACCCTCGGATTTTTCATTCTTTTCTTCCTGTTCATGGCTTCGGTAATATATTATTTCACTCATGTGAGATACAGGATATTCATGAATTTCCTGATTTTTATTATACCGTTTGCTATTTATGGTAAGGAATATGAGAAGATGCCTACATTGTTCATAATCTTTCTTGCAGTCGGTTATATACTCCTCATGGTGTATTACAGGCAGCTGAAAGACAATGAAACAACTGAATTTGTTGGCAGAAACCGCTCATGGAAGGTAATTGCTGCATATGCTATGGCATTTGCAGCTTTAGCAGCGATCTGTCCAAAGCCTAAGATCACAGCAAACAGGACTTATCTCGAAACCCTTATTAACGCAGATAAGCTGACTGACAGGCTCGATGCTATGCTGAATGTTTTCAGAAACACATCTTCGGGACAGCAGTTCAGATCGAGTCAGGTCTGGGGAGTATATAACGCTGTAGCTGACGGACCTCTTCGCTTGAAAACGGAGACGTTTACAACATATAGTTTTGAAAAAGATGAATGGCACACCGAACTGGTTGACCGTTCCTACAGTGACAATACAGAAGGTTCTCCGATCGATGTAGGTTCAAGAATGGGACTGGCTGATGCTTTCCTTGAAGCTGCAAGACTTGACAGTTCTTTTGCTGATAAATACGGTCTTGAAGAATATGTTGAAAAAGGGCTTAATGTTCCCGAACTCAAACACGCAAAGTTTTACAGTATGGCCGGTATCATAGGTGCTTCAAAGGGCGGAGATACCGCTCCTGTTCCTCAGTTTGCTGTAAAGATGACTGAATGTACGCGAAAAGGATTTATAGGAAGACTGCGCGGCGGAGTTATCGACGCAGGAAATAATAAGTCGTTTTCATCTACCGAACGATTTGAGTTTGACTATAGCGATGATACATTTTTTGAGAGTTCTTACAATCGCGATTTTATAGAGCAGATAAACAGAGCGGATTACGAAACACTTCTCAATGATACAAAGGATATCCTTGACTGGTATTCTCAGGAGGATTCTCCTGAGAAAAGTGAAGAATTCGATCAGATATACAAGTATTTTGCATCGGAATATGTGGTATATGAGGAATACCGTGCAGCTCTCCTTGATTATGGCGGCAAACAGCGTATAAAGGAGCTTGCGGATCAGATAACCGCAGGATGCGAAACAGAGTATGAAAAGGCATTCAGGCTTGAGCAGTATTTTTATAACAATGATTATATATATGATCTCAGTTATAAAAAGAAAAAAGGCGAAAACGCCGAGAACTTCCTCTTTGATACTCATACAGGCGTATGCTATGAATACGCGACAGCAATGGTACTTCTCGCAAGAGCAGCAGGTATACCTGCAAGGTACTGCGAAGGATACAATATGACAAATCGTGAAAGCGATCTTACGTTTGCGGACGCGAATTATTATGTCACAACACAGGACGCTCACGGTTTCCCCGAGCTTTACATCAAGGGATATGGCTGGGTAAGTTTTGAGCCGACTATCACTGATGAGGTAATAACGACCAAAGACGGTTCGGCTACAGAGATGCTTTCAAGAGCAGGTCTTGTGATCCTTTTGATTGGATTGCTTGCAGTTCTGTTCCTGTTTGTATATCCTTGGCTGACACATAAAATATTCGTTTTCAGAAGCAAAAAGCGTTCACCAAAGGAACTTGTCATGGCTGTAATGCACAGGATATGCAAGGTCTACGATATCGAAGATGTCAATACATCACGAGAGGTCTGCGGTCTCGTACATGAGGCAACAGGCGTTGATATCGAAGAGACCGCAATGTTATTCGACAAATCTGTTTACGGTGAAAAGCCGATAAATGAAAACGAAAAACAAAGAGCTCTGGAGGATTACATAAGGGCGTATGAAGCTTTCAGAGAATCAAGAAAAAGAAAGGGCATAACAAACCGATAGTCTGAAACGGAGGTTATATTATGCAAAAGGCAAAAGAAACAGGAATACGATGTCTCCTGCTTGCACTTCTTATGGTGATAGGAGTGTTTGCAGGTGTGTTCACTCCGCGCAGATATGCCTTGGCGGCAGAAGATTTCCGTACTTGGCGTCAGCTTGATGAACGCTGGGGGAATACTGCTATGGGCGGTACGACTGTGCGCAAGTCAGGCTGTTATATCACTTCGATCGCTATGGCAGCTGTAGCTTCCGGAGCTTGTGATACCAAGGATTTTGATCCAGGTGTGTTCGCCAAGAAACTCAACGATATGGGAGCTTTCAGCAGCGGCGGTGCGCTTATAGCGTGGGCGTCGGTGAATAAGGCTATTCCTGATATAAGTATTGCAACTGCTAATCTTTACTTCAAATCTTCAGATCAGAAGGGTAAAGCTGCTGAAATGAAGGAATACCTTGATAAAGGTTTGTATGTCATATGCAATGTAGGCGGACACTGGGTATACGTTGACGGCATCATAGGCGATGATGTTTATATGGCTGATCCTGCCAAAGACGAGATAATGATGTTTAAAGCCTACAATAACGCAAGTATCACTTGTTTTCAGGCATTGAAAGGTAAAAATCCGTACAGCGGTTTTACTCCGCTGACGATAAAGGAAGAAGTGTCCGAAACTTCTTCGATCACTGCACTTTCAAGCACAACAACTACTGCAACTGCCACAGTAACAACAGCTAAAGCTGCTGCTTCTTCAAGCAAAACAACGACTGCAACAAAGGCGGCTGTAACTTCAAAGGCAACATCTGTTTCTGCTGTAAAGAATTCAGCAGCAGTAAGTACTGCAAAGACTGCACCAAATGAATATATGGCAGGAGAGTATTACTGCACGGCAGCTGAGAAAGTTGACGTATTTGCGGATATGAAAGATCAAAAGACTTCAATAGCTGCTCTTGAGTATGGAAATATCGTTAACGTTGTCAGCGTCAGCGGAAGCTACGGAGAAGTTAAGATAGGTGGAAAGAAAGGCTGGATAGACCTCTCAAAGTTTGAATACGCAGGTACAGCTCAGGATCTCGAAGCAGGTGATATAAACAGTGACGGCTCGGCAGATAAATACGACCTCGCACTTGTAAACGAATATATCACAAAGAGCGAAAAACTTCCCGAGGGAGTTTCTGTACTTACAAGCTGGGAAATAAAAGCTGCCGATCTCAGCGGCGATGGAGTAATAAATAATACAGATGTGCTGTTATATCTCATGCACATCTGCAATTAAGGAGAAATATAATTAATGGAATGGACAGAAGTCAATATCTACACTACTACGGAAGGAATTGAACTGCTTTGTTCAAAACTGACCGACATCGGAATAAAAGGCTTTTCTATAAAGGACTCCGAGGATTTCAAGGAATTCCTTGAAAACAAAAACGGTCAGTGGGACTACATAGATGATGATCTCATGGGACTGTCTGAATGTGAGACCTGCATAACAGTTTATATCCCTTCAAACGGACAGGGAGCAGAGATGCTCCTTGCAATAAAGTCTATGCTTGCTGACATGAAGTCAAACGACAAGGACGGAGCTTACGGCCGTCTCGAAGCAGAAATGTCAAGTATCCGCGAAGAGGACTGGGCTAATAACTGGAAGCAGTATTTCAAGCCTTTCAAGGTAGGCGAAAAGCTCGTTATCAAGCCCTCGTGGGAAGAGTATGACAATACCGACGGCAGGATAATACTTGAAATAGATCCTGCATCAAGCTTTGGCACAGGCAAGCATCATACCACAAGGCTTTGTCTCGAAGTGCTTGAAAAGTACCTCAACAAGGGTGATAAGCTTCTTGATATGGGCTGCGGAAGCGGAATACTTTCGATAGGAGCTATGCTTCTCGGTGCAAAGAGTGCCGTAGCTGTGGACATCGAAGAAAATGCCGCTGTTACAGCTCTCGAAAATGCAGTTAAAAATCACATCTCACCTGATGTTTACAAGACTTATTTCGGCAATATCCTCACAGACAGCGAGCTTGCCGATAAGATAGACGATAAGTACGATATCATTGCGGCAAATATAGTTGCAGATGTGCTTATCGCAATGAAGGACAGCTTCCGCAGATACCTTAAAGACGGAGGAATACTTATAGTTTCGGGTATCATCGAGGAGCGTATGGACGAAGTCATAGACGCTCTTGTGTCAGCAGGCTTCAAGGAGCCTCAGCCTGAGGTAAGAGAAGGCTGGGCTGCCGTAAAATTAACAGTTTAATATTATGCAGAGCATATATTGATAATTATATTTAAGGAGAATAGAAAATGGGACTTTTTAAGAAGAAGAACAACCAGAAGGAAGAAAATACAACAGTTGCAGATCCAAGAGCCGAGATCAAGCAGATGGTGCTTAAAGCTCTTAATGCAAAGCTGAACGGTACTCTTTATGATGACTGTGTTATCATGCCAAAGGGCTTCACAATAGATGTTCAGATCGGCAGAATGGAAGAGACTGATGGTATAAAGATACTTCAGACTATTTTTATCATCACTAATGATGAGTTTGATGAACCGCTCATCGAGCCTGTAGACTCACAGGGCAAAGATGATGAAGAAGCAGCAAACATGGCTGTTGAGATATTCAACGGCGGTGTATGGCACCCACTCGACCAGTCCATGACAAAGAAGAATCCTCACCATATCTCTGTTGACTTTCTCAGACAGCACTACGATTTCGATATGTATGCTCAGTCTGTAGTAAGAATAGGCGTAAAGAACAAGCAGCCTACTATGCTCATAAACTTCATAATGAACGAGATACCAAAGTATCTTGGCTCAAAGAAGTATTACTGGCTCAGAGTATATCTTGCAAAGTTCAAGGAGAAGAAGATCATCGAAGTTCGTGTAAACGGCTCTGTATGCGTAGAGCTTGCAAAGTACTTTGAACCATATGTAGAAAATGAAATGGATGCGGAAGAGGCTTTCGTTTCCGAAAAGCAGTATGCTATTTTTGTTCAGCGTGAAGACGATCAGTGCCCGTTCAAGAAGGACTTCGTTATGAACGCTGCAAAGGAAACTATAAAGATGATGTCAAATATCAATTCTCAGGAGGATTACAAGAATATGCTTACTAAGCTCGAAGAGCTTACAGAAGGTAATATGAACCTTGCTTCCGAGATAAGAGTATTTATCCCTGAGATATTTGCTAAGCTCACACTGGGCTACAGAGAAGGCGACAGCCTTTTCCTCCTCGAAGGCGACGGTGAGGAGCAGCAGAGCATAGAGTTCAAGAAGACTCAGCTCCGTTCATATTTCTATATGCAGCAGGCAGTTCTTGAGTACCTCGGCGGCAAGCCAACTCAGGAGGAGGTATCACGCATCGTGACTAACAGCGTGGCTTTCAGAGAACTGAGAAAGGCTATCGATGCTGCTAAGGAGCAGGGCAATGAGATCAAACCTGATGATCTTTATGTTCCGGGAACTTCTTACAAGATAGGTCATGAGGGCTACAGAGTCTGGTAAACTTAAAAATTCTTCCCCTGTGTGATGCAGGGGAAGTTTTTTAGGAAATATTGCAAAAAATGCTTGACAAAAAGCAGCGTTTGTGATAAAATATTATTGCCGCTTGTAAACAGGCTTTAAAGTTGTGCTGCAACGCCTGTAACAGCGAGTTTATTGAAAAGGCAGGTGCCACACAATATGTACGCAGTTATTGAAACCGGCGGAAAGCAGTATCAGGTAAACGAGGGAGATATCATCTTCATCGAGAAGCTCGCAGTTGAGGCTGATGAGACAGTTACTTTTGACAAGGTAGTTGCTCTCGGAGCAGACGATGGACTTAAGATCGGTACACCTTATGTTGACGGTGCAGCTGTAAGCGCAAAGGTTCTGAAGAACGGCAAGGCTAAGAAGATCACTGTTTTCACTTACAAGCCTAAGAAGGGTGAAAAGAAGAAGCAGGGACACAGACAGCCTTACACTCAGGTGAAGATCGAAGCTATCAAGGCTTGATCATGATCCGCGCAGAATTTTATGAAAAGAAGGGGCTTCTTACAGGCTTTAAATTCAGCGGACATTCGGGTTATGCCAATGCAGGTGAGGATGTAGCTTGTGCGGCTGTTTCTTCGGCTGTTCAGCTTACAGCAAATATTCTTGACGAATTGGGCTGTTCACCTGATGTAAAAGTCGGCGATAACGTTATCGAATGTATCTGCGGAAACGGCGGAGATGTTCCGTCAGGAGTGCTTAATGTATTAAAGCAGCACTTTGAAGCAATACTGGAAGAATTCCCAAACACGATCAAAATCATTATTTCGGAGGTGTAAGTATGTTAAAGATCAGTATGCAGTTCTTCGCTCATAAGAAGGGTGTTGGTTCTACAAAGAACGGTCGTGACTCTGAGGCTAAAAGACTTGGTGTCAAGAGAGCTGACGGTCAGTTCGTTAAGGCAGGCAATATCCTCGTTCGTCAGAGAGGTACACATATCCATCCCGGTAACGGTGTAGGTATCGGTTCAGATGATACATTATTCGCAACAGTAAGCGGTAAGGTTAAGTTTGAGCGTTACGGCCGTGACCGTAAGAAGGTTTCTGTTTACGAGATTGAGCAGTAACAGCCATAACGTGACAATAAATCCCGAGCTTATGCTTGGGATTTTTCATTAGAAACGGAGGTCAGAAATGTTCGTTGATCAGGCGAGGATAAAAATCAAAGCAGGAGACGGCGGCGACGGTGCGGTATCATTCCACCGTGAAAAGTATGTAGCGGCAGGCGGACCCGACGGCGGCGACGGCGGACGAGGTGGAGATGTGGTCTTTCAGGTCGATGATAATTTCTCGACCCTTATTGACTTCAGATATAAAAGAAAATACGTGGCTCAGCGCGGCGAAAACGGCAGCGGAAGGAACTGCACAGGCAAGAGTGCTCCGCCGCTTGTAATCAAAGTGCCGAGAGGAACTGTTATCCGTGAAGCCAAGAGCGGCAGGATAATGGCGGATATGTCAAGCGATGAGCCAAAGGTCATCGCAAGAGGCGGTCAGGGCGGCAAGGGCAATGTTCACTTTGCTACTTCTACCCGTCAGATACCTAAATTTGCGAAGCCCGGATATCCCGGAGAAGAGTTTGAAGTAACTCTCGAACTGAAGCTTCTTGCAGATGTAGGACTTGTGGGCTATCCGAATGTGGGCAAATCAACACTTATCTCAGTAGTAAGTGCTGCCAAGCCGAAGATAGCAAATTACCATTTTACAACATTAACGCCCGTTCTGGGAGTTGTCAGAGTTGACGAGGAAAGATCATTCGTCATGGCTGATATCCCAGGACTTATCGAAGGTGCAGGTGACGGCGTAGGACTCGGTCACGAGTTCCTCAGACACGTTGAAAGATGCCGCCTTATCGTTCATGTAGTCGATGTTTCGGGAATAGAGGGACGCGATCCCTGTGAGGACTTTGAGGTCATAAATGCAGAGCTTGCGAAATTCAACGAGGAGCTTGCAGAGCGTCCTCAGATAGTAGCTGCCAATAAATCGGATATGGCTACAGAGGAGCAGATCGAGAAGTTCCGCAAATATATCGAGGATAAGAATATACCATTTTTCTGTATTTCAGCTGCAACTACTCAGGGAACAGCTGCTCTTATGGACAAGGTTTCGGAGGTGCTCGATACACTTCCGCCTATAAGAGAATTTGAGGCAGAGCCTATCCCGCAGGCAGAGCTTGACGAGATGCTTGGCGTTGATAAGAAGTTTGAGGTAACTGTTGAGGACGGTATCTACTTTGTAGATGCTCCGTGGATACAGCCTATCATGCGTACTGTTGATCCTGACGACTATTCGTCGCTCCAGTATTTCCAGCGTGTACTTATCAACAGCGGTATCATTGCTAAGCTTGAAGAAATGGGAATTCAGGAGGGCGACACCGTAAACCTTGAAGGTTTCGAGTTCGACTTTATCAACTGATATGAGTACAGAAAAATTAACTGAGCGTGAAGCTAATACATATAGTCCGCTGACACTTGCATTTTTAGGTGACAGCGTTTACGATACACTTGTGAGAGAGTATCTGCTCCGACAGGCTAATATGCCTGTTGCGAAGCTCCATTCGGCAAAGATAAAGCTTGTGTGCGCAGAGTTCCAGTCAAAGGCGTATGACCTTGTTGCTGAGCAGCTCAGTGATCATGAGCTTGCGGTGCTGAAAAGGGGAAGGAATGCCACGGGTAATACCGTGCCAAAGCACGCAGATGCTGCGGAATACCGCAGAGCAACTGCTCTGGAATGTCTTTTCGGATATCTCTATCTCACAGGCGGAAACCAGCGTATAAGGAAACTTTTTGAACTTATAATAAATTCTGATATCAATGTATAGATAGGAGTGTAAAAACAATGTCAGGTCATTCAAAATGGAATAATATCAAGCGTAAGAAGGAAGCGACCGATGCTGCAAAGGGTAAGATCTTTACAAAGATCGGACGTGAGATCACAGTTGTTGTAAAGGAAGGCGGTCCTGATCCCAACAACAATGCAAAGCTCCGTGATCTTATCGCTAAGGCAAAGGCAAACAACGTGCCTAACGATAATATCGACCGTATCATCAAGAAGGCAGCTGGCGACGGCGACAAAAACAACTACGAGAATATCACTTACGAGGGATATGGTCCTAACGGCGTAGCTGTTATCGTTGAGTGTCTTACAGACAACAGAAACAGGACAGCAGGCGAGGTACGTCACTATTTCGATAAGTTCGGCGGCAACCTCGGCACTATCGGCTGTGTATCATTTATGTTCACTAATAAGGGCGTAGTTATCCTTGAGAATACAGGACTCGATGAGGACAAGGTAATGGAAGACGTATTCGAGTTCGGAGGCGAGGACTTTGATATCAACGATGAAACAGTTGAGATCGAGTGCGCTCCCGAGAGCGTTCATGCTCTTCGTGAAGGACTTACAGAAAAGGGCTACAATGTAATTTCTGCTGAGTCTGAGATGATCCCTTCAACTTATACAACTCTTACAGACGAGGATCATATCAAGAAGATGAATCTTCTCCTTGAGCATCTCGAAGAGAACGATGACGTTCAGAACGTTTATCATAACTGGGAAATGCCCGACGAAGAATAATGACATACAATGGAGAATAGAGAGGATATCTTTATTCTCCATTTTTCATAAGGAGAAGATATATGGCTGTAACAATAAACAAGGTGAGCAGCGATACGGAGCTGAAAGAATTGGCAGTACTTGCTGACAGCATATGGCATGAGTGTTTTGTTGATATAATAAGCACGGGACAGATAGATTATATGGTTGAGAAATTCCAGTCATATGAAGCTATGACAAAGCAGATAAGTGAACAGGATTACAGCTATTATGCTGTTCGTGAGGATGGGGAGCTATGCGGCTACATAGGCGTGAAGCTCGAAAAAGATGAACGCTTCTTTCTCAGCAAGCTTTACCTCAGAAGTGACAAGCGCGGAAAGGGAATTGCTTCAAAAATGCTTGAAAAGGTGTTTGAAGAGGGGAGAGCCTTCGGAAAGAAACAGGTCTATCTCACTGTAAACAAGCATAACGATCACGCCATTGCTGTGTATAAAAAAACAGGCTTCAAGGTCATAGATGAAGTCGTTACCGATATCGGAAACGGTTATGTTATGGACGATTATATCTTCGGGTATGATCTATGATGTTTTTATATGCTAACAGTAATATGTTGACTTAATGCTCGGTATAATGTATAATAAAGTTCGTTATATGAGGGAGTAGTTAACATACGACGTATGCGGCAAGCCGACATACTGACCGATAAGGTCCGGTTTTGCCTTAAATAATGAGACTCATGTACGGCTTTTTTGCTGTACCTGAGTGTAGGTTCGGGTACGCAGGTATCCGAATTTTTTTATGAGAGGACGTTTCTATGACATTAACTGAACTTTTATTGATCTCTGTTGGACTTGCAATGGACGCATTTGCAGTATCAGTCTGTAAGGGGCTGAGCATGAAAAAAATAGACCTGAAAGGCGGAGTTATAACAGCTTTGTTTTTCGGTGTATTTCAGGGAGTAATGCCTGCGATAGGATATTTCCTCGGAAGCCGTTTTGCCAATGTGATAAGCTCCTTCAGCCACTGGGTATCATTCGGACTTCTTGCATTTATCGGCGGCAAAATGGTATTTGAAGCTATAAAAGGTGATGACGAGGACGAAAGCGGCAAGGAGTACCGACTTGACATAAAAGAGCTTCTGCTGCTTGCAATAGCTACAAGCATTGATGCTCTTGCTGTAGGAATAGTATTTGCTGCGGAAAAGACCGACTTGTTCTTCTCCGTGACTATGATAGGCGTTATAACATTTGCACTTTCACTGGCGGGAGTATTTATCGGACACAAGTTTGGAAGCAGATACGAAAAGGGTGCAGAGATAGCAGGCGGCTTTATTCTTATAGGTATAGGCGTAAAGCTTCTGCTTGAGGGACTTGGTGTTATATAAAGAAAAAGGACTGCTTTTGCAGTCCTTTTTATCATTATTCGGGCGAAGCAGTCACTTCAACTTTAGCTGTTATCTCGCAAAGACCGAGGAGATATTTCTGTATATGGAGTGCGTCCTGTGTTGTAACACCGTCGCCCGAATTCCATACATCGGCATTGGTTCTGCCTATAGCAGTGATGTGATTTGCGTCAGTACCGTTTACATCGTACTTGTTTGGATTAGCAAGAGCCTGCATGATAAGTACAACATCGGACATATCAATAGTTCCGTCGCAGTTTGCATCGCCGTATGCGACCTTGGCAGGAGTTACCTTGATAGTGTATGAGGTGATCTCTGTTTCCTTGTCTTTTTCAGCAGTAACATCGTTTTCGGTAAAAGTATATCTGCCGTCCTTTGAAGTGAAATTGCCGAATGTATAAGACTTGGCACTCTTTGGTATCGCGGGGATAAATACGTAAGGATCGTATTTTGATGTATCGATATCCACATTGCCTGTGAATTCTCTGCCATCATCTAATATGATAGTTTCTTTTCCTACGATAGCAGCATCGTGTACAGCCTTGCCTGTTTCCTTGTCTACCACTGTTACGGTATATGAACCGTTAGGTATCTCAGGCTTAGCTCTTTTAGTAAGCTTTACAGTGTAATAATGGATATTTTTTACGTCATCGTTTTCGTATGAAATATCATTTTCATCGAATGTATAATATATATGCTGACTCATGCTTCTTACAGCGAGAGATACGACCTTAGCGTCCTTATACTTTTCAAAGCTTATTACAGCAGGGTTTGCATCTGCGGTGTTTATAGCCTGTAAAGGACCTGATGTTATTACCTCACCGTTAAGCTCATATCTGATGTCCCATGAAAGAATAAAGTTTGCATCGTTTACAAGTTCGCCTGTTTCCTTATCGACAGCTTTGACAACGTATGAATAAGGAGATATCACAGTTGTAGTTACTGAAGGTGAAGAAGTAGTTGAAGTTGTAGTGGTCGAAGTAGTAGTAGTAGTTGTTGTTGTTGTTGTAACTTTTGAAGTCGTAGTAGTTGTTTCGCCTTCGTTTTCGGAAGCCCATACAGCAGTGAATGCAATACCCATACCAGGCTCTGCCCCCGGGATAACGTACTCTTCGCCAGGCTGTATGATAAGGTCGCCGCGCTGCCAGCCTTTGAACTTTGAATTTCCATTTGCAACTGTACACTCAGGAGCAACGATAGCAGTATCTGTATAACCGGGAACTTTGATATTGTCGGAAGAATTTGAGTTCTGCTTGAATACTACCACATATCTGATAGGCTCCCATATAGGCATCATAATAACATCGTTTCCCGGCATTTCAAAATAAGAATTAGGATCGTAGTCTTTGCCGTCAGTCTCGCAGTGCCATTTTGACATCTTGAAACCGTTTCTTGAGAAACGTGTATTGCTCTGGATATTTGTTGAGTCGCCCTCAGCGATCTCGAATTCAAGTTTTGTTACACCGTTTATTCTGTCAGCGTCACCGACAGTGTAGATAAGATTATACATCTTTTTGTAGTTAGGATAAAGAGTTATATCCTTATCATTGACAACGAGTTTGGTTTCGGGCAGAAACTCGTTAACACCGTCTGTCCAGCCTCTCTGTTTGTATCCCGGATTATTGAAAACGTCCAGCGGCACTTTGAATATACGTCCTGAGAGTAATTTTTTATCAGGAACTCTCAGTTTTGCCTCCTCATCTTCAACGCCGTCGATTATGACTTTGTATGAGATAGTATGGAATTCCTTGTCGTTCTTATCTACCCATACAGGGTGAAGAGTTACGTCTTTATCACTTATGCGGAATACATCAGAAGCTTCATATCCGCGTATGTAGTCCTCGGTCCAGCCTGAGAAAGAGTAACCTTCCTTTTCCGGGATTATATCCGTTAAGAAAACACTTGAGTTAGGTGATAAACTGATGTCTTTGAGTTCCTGTACGTTTCCGTCCTCGTCTTCGGGAATAGTAACTCCTTCTTCACTAAGGTCATAGTGGAGCGTGTAGGAGTTTTTTTCTTCCGTTTCAGCTATGCAAGTCAGACCAGATGTCATCGAGCATACAGCTATCGATGCAGAAGCTGTAAATGCTGATAATGATTTCAATAATTGTTTCATATTGCCCTCCCAACTGATGCAGAAGCATCATTATGTATCCGATATCGGCGGATACTACCTGAATGAATTGGTTTTCGGATCATAGACATAACCGATTCGGCTCAATTTTGAACGGATATCCTCCTCGGGTGTGCAGAGACTCTTGCAGAGTTCCTCAAATGTCGGGTACTCATCACGAAGAAGAGTGTTGATATAACTAAGTAAGATCACGGGGTCGTTAGGTAAACTCATAAATGCTCCTTTGCCGTAATGGCGGTGATATCGTTTGGAATGCAGTGCAGAACATTCCTTGAACTGAGCGGAAACAGCGTTGTTCCGCTGATTATGTATATGCTATAAAAATAATATACAATAATAAAGTCGGTTTGTCAATAAATATTCTAAAAAGTAAAGTGTGAATTTTATGTAAATATGTTTTATGAAATAATGTATAGCTGGCAGTATATAATAACGCAAAAATTGCACAGACCATAACGGCAAAAAGGCGAAAATCACGATTTGACAACAATAAATAATAAGAAAAGCTTTAAACAAATTAAAAAACAATCAAAAACTTGACAAAGCGTAAGTTATTGCCGCTGCATTACTATGCCTATACGTATGGTCAGAGCATTGACAGTTGTAAATGTTTGAAAAGACTAAACATAGATGATTATGCAGTATTGTGCAAAATGTACAGTAAAAAAGAATTGAATTAGGCTAAAATGGAGATAGAAATTTGTCTTTATATATGATATAATGTTAAGGATATGTGAGATGTGGTATGTCATCTCATATTATTTATGTGTGACATTGTTACATTTTTCACAGCTAAATTTAAGGAGGTCCATTTAATGAATTCAGCTAAATCAACTGTTCCCTTTAAGGGTACTCCCGAGCAGGAGGCTGAGCTCCTCAAGGTCATCGAAGAAAAGAAGAACGATAAGGGTTCTCTTATGCCGATCCTTCAGAAGGCTCAGGAGATTTACGGCTACCTTCCGATCGAGGTTCAGGCAATTATTTCCGACAATACAGGTATCCCTCTCGAGAAGATATACGGTGTTGTTACCTTCTACGCTCAGTTCTCTCTTTATCCAAAGGGCGAATACACAATTTCAGTCTGTCTTGGTACAGCTTGCTATGTAAAGGGTTCCGGAGATATTTACAATAAGCTCCAGGAAAAGCTTGGAATAGGCGGAGGCGAGTGCACTCCCGATGGTAAGTTCTCACTTGACGCTTGTCGCTGCATCGGTGCTTGCGGACTTGCACCAGTACTTACTGTCAACGAGGACGTTTACGGAAGACTCACTGTTGATGACGTTGACAAGATCATCGAAAAATACGCTTAATTCCAAACATTACCATTTAGGAGGTTAACTTATGAAAACTCTTGAAGAACTCAAGGTTGTCAGAGACAGCATGAAGGGCGAGGTTGCTCTCAGAACTAAGGATGGCAATGCTTCTTCAAAATATGAAAGACACGTTCTTGTCTGCGGCGGTACAGGCTGTACATCTTCAGGCTCACCAAAGATCATTGAAGAGCTCGAAAAGGAGTTCGCAGAAAAAGGACTTACAGATAAAGTACAGATCGTTAAGACAGGCTGCTTCGGTCTTTGCGAGCGCGGTCCTATCATGATCGTATATCCGGAGGGTTCATTCTACTCACGCGTTAAGGTAGAAGAGATCCCACGTATCGTTGATGAGCACCTCATCGGCGGCACCCCTGTTAAGGAATTCCTCTATGAGGAAACAGTTGTTGGCGACGAGATCAAGTCACTCGACGATACATCATTCTACAAAAAGCAGCACCGTGTAGCTCTCAGAAACTGCGGTGTTATCAATCCTGAGAATATCAACGAATACATAGGTCGTGACGGTTATGAGGCTCTTGGTAAGGTCCTCACAAGCATGACTCCTGAGGACGTTATCCAGACTATCCTCGATTCAGGTCTCCGTGGACGTGGAGGCGGCGGATTCCCAACAGGTATGAAGTGGAAGCTCGCAAGAAACATCGTTCCTAACGCAGATCAGAAGTATGTTTGCTGTAACGCTGACGAGGGCGACCCGGGTGCATTCATGGACCGTTCAGTTCTCGAAGGTGACCCACACGTTGTACTCGAAGCTATGACTATCGCTGGTTATGCTATCGGTGCTTCACAGGGTTACATCTACGTTCGTGCAGAGTATCCTATCGCTGTTGAGCGTCTTAATATCGCTATCAAGCAGGCTCGTGAAGCTGGTATGCTCGGCAAGAACATCTTCGGTACAGATTTCTGCTTCGACATCGACCTCCGTCTCGGTGCAGGTGCGTTCGTTTGCGGTGAGGAAACTGCTCTTATGACTTCTATCGAAGGTAACCGCGGTGAGCCTCGTCCAAGACCTCCTTTCCCAGCAGAAAAAGGTCTTTTCCAGAAGCCAACTATCCTCAATAATGTTGAGACATATGCTAATATCCCACAGATCATCCTCAATGGTGCACAGTGGTTCGCATCAATGGGTACTGAGAAGTCAAAGGGTACTAAGGTATTCGCTCTCGGCGGTAAGATCAAGAACACAGGTCTTGTTGAAGTTCCTATGGGAACAACTCTCCGTGAAGTTATCGAAGAGATCGGCGGCGGTATCCCGAACGGCAAGAAGTTCAAGGCTGCTCAGACAGGTGGTCCTTCAGGCGGATGTATCGATCCTTCAAACTTCGATATCCCGATCGACTATGATAACCTCATCGGTATCGGTTCAATGATGGGTTCAGGCGGACTTATCGTTATGGACGAAGATAACTGTATGGTCGATATTGCTAAGTTCTTCCTCGAATTCACTGTTGACGAGTCATGCGGTAAGTGTACACCATGCCGTATCGGTACAAAGAGAATGTGGGAGATCCTTGACCGTATCACAAAGGGCAAGGGAACTCTTGAGGACCTCGACAAGCTCGAAGAACTTGCTTACCACATCAAGGCTAACTCACTCTGCGGACTTGGACAGACAGCTCCTAACCCTGTTCTCTCTACACTCAGATGCTTCCGTGACGAGTATATCGCTCACGTTGTTGATAAGAAGTGTCCTGCAGGCGTATGTAAGGACCTCCTCAGCTTCGAGATTGAAAAGGATAAGTGTATCGGCTGCGGTATGTGTGCTAAGCAGTGTCCTGCTTCCGCTATCACAAGAACTGACTATATCGCTCCAGGCAAGAAGCTTGCTGCAATGGAGATCGACAAGACTAAGTGCGTGAAGTGCGGTGCTTGTATCGCTACATGTAAGTTCAAGGCAATCATCAAGAAGTAAGCGGAGGATTAGTAATGGAAAATATTACAGTAAAAATCAACGGTGTTGAATTAGAAGTCCCCAAGGGCACTACTGTTCTTGAAGCTGCTCACATGGCTGGATTTGAAATTCCTACACTTTGCTATATGAAGGAGATCAACGAGATCGGTGCCTGCCGTATCTGCGTTACAGAAGTCAACGAGGGCAGAGGCTTCCGTCTTGTAGCAGGCTGCGTATATCCATGTTCAAACAATATGGAGATACTCACAAGCTCACCAAAGGTTATCGCTGCAAGAAAGAAGACACTTGAGCTTATCCTTTCAACACATGACAGAAAGTGTCTCTCATGCGTAAGAAGCGGTAACTGTGAGCTCCAGAAGCTTGCTAAGGACTACGGCGTTGAGGACGCTACATTTTATGACGGCGTAAAGAACGAGTACGAGGTAGACAATTCAGCTCCTCATATGTACCGTGACAACAATAAATGTATCCTTTGCCGCCGCTGCGTAGCAGTATGTGCAAAGACACAGGGCATCGGCGTTATCGGTGCTAATGAGAGAGGCTTCAAGACATATATCGGTTCTGCATTTGACATGGGACTCGGCGAAACAAGTTGTGTATCATGTGGTCAGTGTATCGCAGTATGTCCTGTCGGCGCACTCTCTGAAAAGGATTATACTAAGGAAGTTATGGCAGCTATCGCTGATCCTGAGAAGACAGTTCTCGTTCAGACAGCTCCTGCTGTACGTGCTGGTCTCGGTGAGTGCTTCGGCAATCCTATCGGCACAAATGCAGAAGGCAAGATGGCAGCAGCTCTCCGCAGACTCGGCTTCGACAAGGTATTCGATACAGACTTTGCTGCTGATCTTACTATCATGGAAGAAGCTACAGAGTTCCTTGATCGTTTCTCAAACGGCGGAACACTTCCTCTTATCACATCTTGCTCACCTGGATGGGTCAAGTTCTGTGAGCACTACTATCCTGATCTTCTCGATCACCTTTCATCATGTAAGTCACCACAGCAGATGTTCGGTGCAACTGCTAAGACATACTATGCTCAGAAGATGGGCATTGATCCTAAGAATATCGTTATGGTATCTATCATGCCATGTACAGCTAAGAAGTTCGAGATCGGCAGACCTGACCAGAGTGCAGCTGGCGTTCCTGACGTTGACTATGCACTTACAACTCGTGAGCTCGGCAGAATGATCGAGCGCGCAGGTATCCTCTTCAACTCACTTCCTGAGGAGAAGTTCGATGATCCGCTGGGAATCTCAACAGGTGCAGGCGTTATTTTTGGTGCTACAGGCGGTGTTATGGAAGCTGCTCTCAGAACAGCTGTATACACACTCACAGGCGAGAACGTAACAGATCTTCCTGAGGTTCGTGGTACAAAGGATATCAAGGAAGCAACATATGACGTTGCAGGCAACAAGGTCAAGGTTATCGTTACAAGCGGTCTTGCTAACGCAAGAAAGGTTCTTGACGATATCAGAGCAGGCAAGTGCGATGCTCAGTTCATCGAGATCATGGCTTGTCCCGGCGGCTGTGTAAACGGCGGCGGTCAGCCACAGGTTCCAATGGGCGTTAGAAACTTTGTTGACATCAGAGAAGAGAGAGCTAAGGTCCTCTACAACCTCGATAAGTCAATGCCTCTCAGACAGTCTCATGAGAACCCAGCTATCAAGAAGGTTTACGAAGAATTCTTTGAGAAGCCGGGCAGCCACAAGGCACATGAGGTTCTCCATACAACATATGTAAAGAGAAAAGTTAACGAAATATAATGAATAGCTGAATTCATTAAGAGCGGACTTTATGTCCGCTCTTTTTTATGCGAGTTTTATTGACATTGACCTAATAAAGTGATATAATTAGGTATAATAAAAAAATGGGGGGAAGTACATGGATAAGGTGTGTGAATTCTGTGCCGCAAAAGTGGTAACAGGTATACTGACAACTCCATATGCTGTTCAGTTTTATCCTGAGGGCGAGGAGAAAAAATTAAAGCCCAAAAGAAGTCAGGTGATCTGTGATGCTTGTCCGCAGTGCGGACATATTCAGAACCTTCGTCTGAAGGATCCTGAAAACATAATGAAGTATCGTTATACTATTCTCGACGACTGATCAAGTCAGTTTTGCATTAAAAGCGGAAATAAAGCTTATTTGATGAATAAAATAAATCTGCATGAGCATACTACTTCCAAAAGGAGGTAATCATCATGCAGACTAATTTTAACGACAGTCAGACAAAAGTAAATCTTATGCGAGCCTTTGCAGGTGAATGTCAGTCCCGTCAGCGTTACTATCAGGCAGCGTTGAAAGCGCAGCAGCAGAACCTTGTGGGACTTGAGAGAATGTTCCGCTTTACTGCTGAGCAGGAGGAACGTCATGCAATGGTATTCTGGAAACTGATGAAGGAAGCAGCAGGGCAGAGCATTGATATAAGTGCAGGATTTCCTGCGGACGTATTCGATGAAGTACAGCAGCTTCTTGATGCATCAGGTAAGGAAGAGGAAAAGGAGTTTTCTGTGGTTTATCCTGATTTTGCACGAATTGCAGCAAATGAAGGATTTCAAGATACAGCCTCTAAATTCAGAATGATCGCCGAGATCGAGGACAGTCACCGCAAACGTTTTGCTTACTATGCCAAGCTTTACCGCGAGGATAAACTTTTTCGCAGTGACGATACTGAGCAAAGATGGATATGTCTTAATTGCGGACATATCCACACAGGTACAGAGCCTCCGAGGGATTGCCCTGTGTGTAATGTACAGCAAGGGTATTTTATACGTGAAGCAGAAGCGGCTTTTACGTCATGTGATATCATAGGAAAATAGTTTATACCCTGTGTGTATAAAAACAAGCCCGAAAGCAGTTCAGAGACTTTGCTTTCGGGCTGTTTATTTGTATTACTGTTTAAGACGCTGCTTTTTTATCTTATTCATAATAACAAAGAATACGATTATTTCGACGGTGAATGTCATCGCCCATGATATTAGGTATGAGAGATACAGGCTTTTTAGAGTGTGATACTGCGGTATCCTGAAAACTATATATATCCAGCCGAGTCTCATTCCCACAACACCTGCTACAGTTATAAGCATAGGCAGTACGGAGCGTCCCAGACCTCTTATAAGACCTGTTGCAACGTCCATAAGACCGCACAGGAAATATGGTATCATGATATATGTCATACGAACGATACCGTAATCAATAGCTTTTTCCGAGTCGGTTATATATATGGAAAGAAGAGGTCTGCCGAAGAAAAGTGCTGTTAGACCTAATACAAGTCCCGTGCAGAAAACGGATATAAGACATACCCATGTTATCTTGCGTATCCTGTCGATCTTTCCTGCACCGTAGTTCTGACCTGTGAAGTTAAGCGCAGTCTTACTGTATGAGTTCATTGAAGTATAGACAAATCCTTCTATATTCTGTGCAGCTGCATTTCCTGAATTGACAATAGGTCCGAATGAGTTTATGGAGGACTGTATTATTACATTGGATATTGCAAACAGAGAGGACTGTATACCTGCGGGGAAGCCTATCTGTAGTATTCTTTTCAGCTGCCTTCCGTATATGTGCATCTTTTTCAGTTCAAGCTTGCAGGCATCATCTCTTTTCATCAGTGCGCGTATTATCAATGCAGCCGAGAGAGCCTGAGATATAACTGTTGCAAGGGCAACTCCCGAAACATTCATTTTGAAACCGATAACAAATATTAGGTTCAATACGACATTGAGTATTCCAGCGGCAGTAAGATAGTACAGCGGACTTTTTGTGTCACCGGCGGCTCTTAAAATAGCAGAGCCGAAATTATAGAGCATACTTGCAATAGTGCCGCAGAAGTATATCCTCATATACGAAACAGCAAGATCAAGCTGATCAGGGTGAGTATGCATAAGGCGGAGAAAAGTCTCGGAAAAGACAACGCCCACGACGGTCAGTACAGAACCGCATATCAGAGCAGTCGGTATGGCTGTATGAACTGTCCTGCGAACATCTTCACTTCTTCCCGAGCCTATGCCGTGTGCAACAGTTACGCCTGCACCAACGGAAAGACCTATAAAAAGGTTGACCATGAGATTGATGAGTGCACCTGTAGCTCCCACAGCTCCAACGGAATTGCTGCCGTTGCACTGTCCTACAACAACAAGGTCAGCGGCATTGAATAAGAGCTGAAGGATACCCGTGAGGATAATAGGTATGGTATAGAGTATGACTCTGCTTACCAGAGGTCCCTCGCACATATCATAGGATTTGCTTTGCATAAAAACTCCTAACTGCCGCATACGTTGCGGCGATATAAAAAACGGCGCAAAAAAGCCCCCGAAGGGACTTTTTTAATCATTGGTGTTTTTTCTTATTCTTGCGATCTCCTGATCTTTTTTCCACAGGAAGCTTATATGTGCTTCTGTACCGTTCTGGATACGTTTGAAGTTTTCAATGTGCTTGAATAGTATTACAAGTGATATGACTGAAAGGATAGAAGTACCTATTGGATCGCCCGTCATAAGAGCATAGGCAAGGGTGAATATCACCGAGCCTGTTATAGGGACTACACATACATAGTCCAGTGAGAATCCGAGAAAGATCTCGAACATGAGCATAGTAATAAAGAGTATGGGATTAAAAGCAAGGATAGTACCGCCAAGAGAGGCAAGGCCTTTTCCGCCGTGGAACTTCATGAGCACAGGGAAAATGTGACCGAGTATGCAGCAGGCTCCTGACAGTATCTTTGCGAACTTTATCTGCGGAAACAGATAATAGGCGATAAGAGAAGCCGCAACAGCTTTTGCGATATCGAAAAGTGCCACAAAAAGACCTGCTTTTTTTCCTATTGTAATAACAGCATTTGAAGCACCCGCATTACCTGATCCTCTTTGTCTTATGTCAAAGCCTTTAAACTTCGAGAGAATGAATGCGGGATTGATGTTACCAAAGAAGTAACCCAGTAAAGCGCAGAGCATGATCTGCATAGATGATCCCCCCCTATAAGTGCCGTAGTATATAAATCCCTTGTTAAAAAAATATCTATTGACCTTTATTCAATATTATATTACCATATTTTTTAGAAAAAGTAAATACCCTGAAAGAAATCTGAGTTCTGCATAAAAAATTTTTGAAAAAGTTGTTTCGGTTTGAAAGAAATATACGATTAGAGTATATGAAGGGACAAAAAACAATGCGCATTGAAAAATAATACCCTGAAAAATCCGAGTTCAAAAAAATTTGAAAAAGTTGTTTCGGTTTGAAAGAAATATACGATTAGAGTATATGAAGGGACAAAAAACAATGCGCATTGAAAAATAATACCCTGAAAAATCCGAGTTCAAAAAAATTTGAAAAAGTTGTTTCGCTTTGAAGTAAATTTACGATTAGAGTATATGAAGGGTGAAAAAATGATGCGCATTGAAAAGTAATACCCTGAAAAATCCGAGTTCAGCAAAAAAATTTTGAAAAAGTTGTTTCGGTTTGAAAGAAATATACGATTAGAGTATATGAAAGGGAAAAACAATGCGCATTAAAAGAAATAGGAGAATTAATTATGAATGATAATGAATTACGACAGTTGATCAAGTCGTATCCCGAAAAAGGACAGAGAGCATTTTATGATAAATACTTCAACTATGTTTATACGATCGTCTTTTCATATTTGAAAAACTGCGGAAGAACAGAGGACGTAGATGAATGTGTGGGAGATGTATTTGCACAGTGTTTTCTGTATTTTGACAAGCAGGAAACAATTGAAGGCGATATGAAAGCTCTTGCAGCATCAATAGCTCGTCGCAGAGCAGTGGACGCATACAGAAAGCTTGTAAAGCACAGCGGAAATATTTCCATAGAAGAATGTGAAGAGGAGCTTCGCTCGTCCGAAGATGTTGTTGAAACATCGGAAACGTCTGAACTCAGACAGATATTATACAGCAAAGTCAAAGAGCTTGGTGAACCTGAGAGTACTATAATCATACATAAGTACTATTACGGCAGAACATCTACTGAAATAGGTGAGATAGTATCAATGTCGGGAGATGTTGTGCGTGTAAAGTGCAGCAGGGCAATTAAGAAATTACGCGAAATGCTTGTAAAAGTAGGCATAAATGGATAAGGAGGAAAATACTATGAAAGATGAGTTTGATATTATGTTCAGCAGAGAAGAAAGTGATATTGAGAAAATTGCCAATAACTATCCTGCGGCAGGACAGAGAGAAAAAGAAAAGATATATGAAATATGCAAAAGAAAGTATAATATACTGAAATCAGAGGATAAAGAGTCAGAGAGTGACGGCTTTATAAAGCAGGCAGAGGGCGTTGAGGTGTATAAGCGTCCTAAGTTATACCGTTTCCTCAGTGTGGCAGCAGCAGTTGCTATCGTTGCAGGCGGAGTCGGCGGTTATGCATTCATGAAGAACAGAAATTGGAACAATTTCGGAGCAGGCACTACTAATCCTGTGCAGATAGAGCCGGGAGTACCGCAGGAGCTTATCGACGAGCTGAATGCTGTAACAGATGAAATGCTTAGCAAGCTCGAAAGATATGAAGCTTTTCATTATGGCGTTGGAGTTGATATTGAGGATTGTTTTAGCGGTTCTGTTGCGTTGACTGGTGATCCTGCCTTAGATGCTGAAAAGATAGAGCTGAGGTATTGCAGAGTCACAGATGAAGAGCTGAACAGTATTGAGAAAATGGAAGCTTTCAGCAAGTCTTTCCTTACAGCAGATCTGCGTTCTAATGATTTTGTCTCAGTAAAAGATGATGGAAACGATGAAGAAAACATTTCTTTGATATATCCTGACACATTTTTAGAAAATCACACTTGTTTTGATTTCGTAAGCTATAATGACTCATTATACAGCAGAGACAAATCATTTGAGGAGCACTCTGTAAATTTAACTGAATTCAGCAGGTATGAACTTGTAAGCTCTGAATTCTATGATGAGAACGATGCAGGCGAAAGAACGTCCTTGCTCGGTTACGGCTCTGATGTTATCAAGTGCGAGCGTATATATAAAATGAGCGATGACAGGTTCGTTACGATCGTTCTGGATATTGTTAAGGAAGACGATGAAAACGGCGCAGTATGGAAGATAAACAAATGGGACATAATAGAGAAAGACAGCGAAGGTGAAGTGCTGACACGTAAGAAATCAAAGAACAGCTTTAATCCTGAGAATATTGAGAATGTTACAAACGCTGATGCTGAAGGTGAGTTTGCAGAGTTACAGCTCCATGAAATGAAGATATATCATTCAAAAGATGAAGCAGAGCAGGCTTTTGTAGAGTATCAGGATGCATGGAAAAATCATACATACGAATTCAAGAAAGTCGATGTTGAAAAGTATGCAGACCAGTTGCTTTCAGCAGCAAATGCAGAGGAACTCAACACACTTGAAAACAAGAGCTATCTGTATCATATTTGCGCAAATGTGTTCCATTATTATGATACAGCAGAGGTGAAATTCGTCATTGACGGAGAACAGCAGGCACTTAATTACCACGAAGAGTATGAACGTGTTTTAGATAATAAACAACTCTATTTTTACAATAAGATCACAAGCAGAAGTGATAACGAAAACGAAAAAGTAAGTGTGTATGTTCGTGACGGAAATGAGGGTGTAGATTATTATCCGACAGATAAAACATATAGTAAACAAACTTATTCTGAAGATGATATAAAAATGGCAGGAGCATATATCCCTGATAATTTCAGAGTAGCTTACTGTGATGATTATGAGAAGGCTGGAGTACAAGAAGCTTGGGAATTCGGCAATACATTCGGAGAATTTAGTAATCTGGATAGCTTTGTATTACTTAGTGATTTTGACCAGTGGCATATTGAGGGCGTAGAAAATATCCTCGGAAGAGACTGTGCTCATGTAAATCTCGTTTATAATGACGGTTTTAATGAAAATACCGTCGATAGATGGATAGACATAAGAACAGGTCTGGTATTGAAGTCATCAACAAAGAGTGATGTTTTATCACAAACTACTGAGGTCACTGAATTAAAGCTCAACGAACCTGTTGAGAAAGTAGATTATGATCTTACAGGATATACTTTCGTAGAGAATGAAAGAGGAGGCTTCTGATACTCAAAAATATCCCCTTTGCGTTATGCAAGGGGGATTTCTTATGCTCTGAATAAAAGAGCTGGACCCTGTGATCTTATTAATATATATGTCGTATTTTGTATAAAGAAAAAAATAAATAGAAATCCTTTAAAAATAGTAGCTTTTTATTTTGAAGTGTGATATAATTAATCTGATTTGGGATTTTTTACAGAAAAGCATTTCACTATAAAAAATCCATATAAATCACTATGTATATTATATCTGCTTTGCAGATTTATTTTTGAGGAGGCTTGTACATGAAAAAAGTGCAACTGACAGAAACCGTTTTACGTGATGCTAATCAGTCACTGATGGCTACACGTCTTCCTTATTCAGATTATGAGGGTATTCTCTCAGATATGGATAAGGCTGGATACTATTCTATCGAGTGCTGGGGCGGAGCAACATTTGACTCATGTCTCCGTTATCTCGGCGAGGATCCGTGGGAGAGACTCAGAAATCTGAGAAAAAATCTTCCTAACAGCAGACTTCAGATGCTTCTGAGAGGTCAGAACCTTCTTGGATATAAGCATTACCATGATGACGTTGTTGAGAAGTTCATCGAGCTTTCAATAAAGAATGGTATCGACGTAATTCGTATTTTTGACGCTCTTAACGATTTCAGAAATATCGGAACAGCTCTTGAAGCTACAAAGAAGTATGCAACAGAGAAAACTATCGCTTCAGGCTGTATCTCATATACACAGAGCCCTGTACATACAGTTGATAAGTACATCGAGATGTGTAAGGAACTCAAGACTATGGGCTTTGATACTATCTGCCTCAAGGATATGGCTGGTACTATGTCTCCATATGAGGCTGAGCACCTTATCAAGGGCATCAAGGACGCTATAGGTGATATGACACTTATCCTCCATACACACTGCACAACAGGTATGGCTTATATGACACTTACCAAGGCTATCGAGTCAGGCATCGATGTAATCGATACAGCTACATCATGCTTCTCAGGCGGTACATCACAGCCTGCGACTGAAACAATGTTCTATGCTCTCCAGCAGTATGGCATTGAGTCAGGTCTTAATGAGGATATCATCAATAAGGTAAACGATTACTTCAAGCCTATCAAGCAGAAGTATATCGACAACGGTCAGCTCAATCCAAAGAGCCTTGGAACAGACGCTCAGGCACTCGTTTATAAAGTTCCCGGCGGTATGCTTTCAAATATGATCGCTAACCTTACAGATATGCACGCTATGGACAGATTTGACGAGGCACTTGCTGAGATCCCGAAGGTAAGAGCTGATATGGGTTATCCTCCGCTTGTTACACCTCTTTCTCAGATGGTTGGTAATCAGGCAGTTACAAATGTGCTCGTTGGTGAAAGATATAAGAACATTTCCAAGGAGATCAAGAACTATATCAAGGGCGAGTACGGTAATCCTCCTGCACCTATTGCACAGGAGCTTGTTGACAAGGTACTCGGCGACAGCGAAGCAGTAGACTGCCGTATCGAGGACCAGAAGCGTACAGGCGAGGAATTCGCAGCTGCAAGAGAAGCACTCGGTGATCTTTGCAGAAGTGAAGAAGACGCTATGAGTTATATCTGCTATCCTGATCAGACTATCAAGTTCCTCAATGACCGTAAAGCTAAGGAAGAGAACGAAGCTGTTTACACTATCGAGGAAATGTAAGGGGGCAGAGCTATGTTTGATAATATCTTAGTTTCTGCCGCTGTAGAAAAGGCTGAGGATATATCTATCGGCGATGCTGCTGTTACAGCGGTATTCGGCTACGCTGTCGTATTTGCAGGTCTTGTTATCCTTATGATCGTACTTTACTGTACAGGCGCATATTTCAAATCCAAGGACGCTAAGGCTAAGGCTGCTGCTGATGCAGAAGCAGCTAAAAAGCAGGCAGCTGCACCTGTTGTTGCTGAAACAAAGCCTGAGCTCCCACTTGCACCCGGTTCAGCCGGTCATGTCAAGCTCTTTGACGTTCCTGATAAGGAAGCTGCTATGATAATGGCTATCGTTGCCGAAAAGATGCAGAAGCCGCTCAATGAGCTGCACTTTATTTCCATTAAGGAGGTCAAATAATCATGAAGTATAAAGTTACACTTAACGGTAAGACTTATGAGGTCGAAGTAGAGCAGGGAAAAGCTGTTCTTCTTGATGAATATGAGGCACTTGCTCCTGCACCGGCAGCAGCTGCTGCACCTGTTGCTGCTGCTCCTGCTGCACAGGCACCGGCAGCTGCACCTGCACCTGCTGCTCCAGTAAACCTTGCAGCAGGCGAGACTGTTACAGCTCCTATGCCTGGTAATATCATCAGAGTTGATGTTGCACAGGGCGATACAGTAAAGGCTGGACAGATACTTGTTATTCTCGAAGCTATGAAAATGGAAAATGAAATAGTAGCTCCTAAGGACGGTACAGTTGCTCAGGTAGTTACAAGCAAGGGTTCTGTAGTTGACACAGGTGCTCCTCTTGTTGTTATTGCATAAGGAGGGCACGTAAATGGATATTCTTGAGACCCTGAAAACTTTGTGGAACGATTCGGGTTTCCAAAGCTTTTTCGTAAACGGGGGCTGGAAGAACCTTATAATGATAATTATTTCATGTGTTCTTCTTTACCTCGGTATCAAGAAGAAGTTTGAACCGCTTCTTCTTGTTGGTATCGCATTCGGCTGTCTCCTTGTAAACCTTTCTTACTTCGGCAGCGGATCAACTGATGCTCTTTATCATCTTGATCTTTGGGATAACTTCCTTAATCCCGAACATGAAGATTATCACAGCTACGGAGCTATAATGGCTCACGGCGGACTTCTTGATATACTTTACATCGGCGTAAAGGCAGGTATCTATCCTTCACTCATCTTCATGGGCGTAGGTGCTATGACTGACTTCGGTCCGCTTATTTCCAACCCTAAGAGCCTCCTCCTCGGAGCTGCTGCTCAGATGGGTGTATTCCTTGCATTCTTCGGAGCTGTTTGTCTCGGATTTACTGGAAACGAAGCTGCTTCTATCGGTATCATCGGCGGTGCCGACGGTCCTACAGCTATCTTCCTTACAACAAGACTTGCTCCTCATCTCCTCGGACCTATCGCGATCGCAGCTTACTCCTATATGGCTCTTATTCCTATGATACAGCCGCCTCTTATGAAGCTCCTTACAACAAAGAAGGAGAGAGAGGTAAAAATGGAGCAGACTCGTGTAGTTTCAAAGACAGAGAAGATAATCTTCCCGATCATTGTTGCAATGTTCGTTATCCTTCTTCTCCCTTCAACAGCTCCGCTCGTAGGCTGTCTCATGCTTGGTAATCTCTGGAGAGAATGCGGAGTTACAGAGAGACTTTCAGATACAGTTCAGAATGCTCTTATGAACATCGTAACTGTATTCCTCGGTATTTCTGTTGGTGCTACAACAGCTGCTGAGCGTTTCCTTTCACTGGAGACAATCAAGATCATCGTTCTTGGTCTTACAGCATTCTGCTTCTCAACAGTCGGCGGACTTCTCGTCGGAAAGATCATGTATAAGCTCTCAGGCGGCAAGATCAATCCGCTTATCGGTTCAGCCGGTGTTTCAGCTGTTCCTATGGCAGCCCGTGTATCTCAGATGGAAGGTCAGAAGGCTAATCCTTCAAACTTCCTGCTCATGCACGCTATGGGACCGAACGTTGCAGGCGTTATCGGTTCTGCTATCGCAGCAGGCTTCCTTCTTGCAGTATTCAAGTGATAAAAAAATACCCGAAAGCGGTCATAACGACTTGCTTTCGGGTTTATTTTTATATGTATTTGCTTGCTTCCTTTATGCTCAGAGCAGAAAGTTCATTTTTGTATTTACTGATAAAGTTTCCGACCCATTCGGGAACTGTTTTGGAATACTCTCTTAGAGCCCAGCCGATAGCCTTATTTATGAAAAATTCATCGCTGCCGAGACAATTGCATATTACTTTTTCCAATAATTCCGTATCTGTTTTGCGTTTGTAAGCTAATTGGTGCAGGATAGCTGTTCGTTTGAGCCAGATATTATCACTTACAGACCATTTTAGCATTAGTTCGCTGACTCTGTTATCTCTTAAACCGATATCGCCAATGATTTTACACAGGAAATCAATAGTGTCCCACCATGACCTTGTAATTATAAACAGCTTTATCTTGTCAATATCTTCAAAAGCAAGATATTTCTTTAAAGCGAGTAGATAGTCATAAACAAGATACTGCATTTCTCTGTGGTCGTCTTTATAGCATTTATCAAGGAAGTCCCAATCAACATTTTTTGATGCCTTTTCACTTTTCAGGAAGTCTTTATTCAGCTCTTTTCGCTCGGGAGAGGGGATACCGTAAAAATTAAACTTGTTTTTCATGTATGCCGACATTGCAGCAGCGTTTTCTGGATTTTGCGCATTTTCAAACATTTCTTTTACTAAATTGAATTTATACATTTTTATTACCTCATTTTCCCGTATTTAAGAATTTAATTTATAAAGATTATACTTTACAAAAAGTGCTTTGTCAATAGAGAAATTGTTGTTTTTAAGTATCAGACAGCATATCAATATGGCATTTTTTCTATATAATGGCTTGTCATAAATATTTTTCATGTTTAACATGAAAAATATTACGGAAAGACTTGCAAAATTTCTCAGAATAGTGTAAAATAGAAATGTACGTTGTTAATATTATAACAACAGGTTAGAATGTATTTTATTACGAAAGGATGTCATACCCATGGCAGGATTAAACAAGGTTACTGTAGAAGACATTAACGTTAAGGGCAGAAAGGTACTCGTAAGAGTTGATTTCAACGTTCCTATGAAGGACGGCGTTATCACAAACGATAACAGAATTCAGGCTGCTCTTCCGACTATCAATAAGCTCGTTGAGAATGGTGCAAAGGTAGTTCTTTGCTCACACCTCGGCAAGCCGAAGAATGGTCCGGAGGCTAAGTTCTCACTTGCTCCTGCAGCAAAGAGACTCGGCGAACTCGTTAAGACAAACGTTATCTTTGCAGCTGATGATACTGTTGTAGGCGACAACGCAAAGAAGGCAGTTGCTGCAATGAAGGACGGCGAGATCGTAGTTCTTGAGAATACACGTTTCCGCGGCGACGAAGAGACAAAGAACGGCGAGCAGTTCTCTAAGGAGCTTGCTGATCTTATCGACGGCGAAGTATTCGTTATGGACGCTTTCGGTTCAGCACACAGAGCTCATGCTTCAACAGCAGGCGTTACAAAGTTCGTTAAGGAAACTGCTGTTGGTTACCTCATGCAGAAGGAGATCCAGTATCTCGGTAATGCAGTAGAGGTTCCTGAGAGACCTTTCGTTGCTATCCTTGGCGGTGCTAAGGTTGCTGACAAGCTCAACGTTATCTCTAACCTCCTTGAAAAGTGTGATACACTTATCATCGGCGGCGGTATGGCATATACATTTATAAAGGCACAGGGCGGTTCTATCGGTAAGTCACTGGTTGACGAAGAGAAGCTCGACTACTGTAAGGAAATGCTCGCTAAGGCTGAAAAGCTCGGCAAGAAGATCCTTCTCCCTGTTGATACAGCTGTTGCTGATTCATTCCCTGATCCAATCGACGCAGAGATCAGCGTAGATTATGTTGACGCTGACAAGATCCCTGCTGACAAGATGGGTCTTGATATCGGACCTAAGACAGCTGCTATCTTTGCTGAGGCTGCTAAGAACGCTAAGACAGTTGTTTGGAACGGACCTATGGGCGTATTCGAGAACCCAACTCTCAAGAAGGGTACTGTAGCTGTTTGTGAGGCTCTTGCACAGGCTGATGCAACAACTATCATCGGCGGCGGTGACTCTGCTACAGCTGCTATCCAGCTCGGCTTTGCTGACAAGATGAGCCACATCTCAACAGGCGGCGGTGCTTCACTTGAATACCTCGAGGGTAAGGTACTCCCGGGCGTTGCAGCTATCGCTGAAAAGTAATCATACAAACGATAGGGCGGATAGAGATATTCGCCCTTATTGTGATACATGAGGATACTGCTATGAAAAAATGTAATTGTAAATGTAAATTTACTGAGGAACTCAAAAACAGCGGCACAGCAATATGGCTGTTTGCTGTATGCAGCTTCCTTGCAGGCATCATCTTGGGATTTTTCCTTTCTCCCATAAAGAAAGGCGTAAAGATCGGCTGTAACAATGGTAACAATACTTATGATACAAGCCATGATATGCTTCCTTATTACGATGATGACGAAGATGAAATTAAATTCTGATAAAGGAGTTAAATAACATGAACAAGTCTTTAAGAAAGGCAATTATTGCCGGAAACTGGAAAATGAACAAAACTCGTCCCGAGGCTAAGGCACTTCTCGAGGCTATCAAGCCTCTCGTTGCTAATGCTGAGGGCAAGATCGAGGTAATCGCTTGTGTACCTTTCACAAACCTCGAAACAGCTATAAATACAACAGCAGGCAGCAATGTGAAGATCGGTGCTGAGAATGTACACTTTGAGAAGAGCGGTGCATTCACAGGTGAAATTTCTGCTGATATGCTTACAGAGCTTGGCGTTGAGTATGTTGTTATCGGTCACAGCGAAAGAAGACAGTACTTCGGCGAGACAGATGAGACTGTAAACAAGAGAACAATTGCTGCTCTCGAAGCTGGTCTCAAGCCTATCGTTTGCGTTGGTGAGCTCAAGTGGGAGCGCGAGTGCAACATCACTGAGGAAGTTATTGCTCGTCAGATCAAGCTTGATCTCTGGTCACTCACAGCAGAGCAGGTTAAGAACGTTGTTATCGCTTATGAGCCTGTATGGGCTATCGGTACAGGTCTTACAGCTACACCTGATCAGGCTGAGGAAGTTTGCGGATTTATCCGTGCTCAGCTTGCTAAGCTCTTCGACAAGGCAACAGCTGACGCTGTAACTATCCAGTACGGCGGTTCAATGAATGCAAAGAATGCTGCTGAGCTCCTTGCTAAGCCAAACATCGACGGTGGTCTTATCGGCGGTGCTTCACTCAAGGCTGAGGACTTCAACGTTATCGTTCAGGCAGCTGTAGAAGGCTAATAAAACTAATGGGGCGGATATCATCCGCCCTTACCCATGAAAGGAAATAGATATGTCAAAGAAACCTGTAGCACTTATAATCATGGACGGCTTCGGTTATAACCCTGATACATACGGCAACGCTATCGCTGCTGCAAAGAAGCCTAATCTTGATAAATATATGGCTGAGTGCCCTAATACAATCATCGGCGCAAGCGGACTTGATGTAGGTCTGCCTGACGGACAGATGGGCAACTCAGAGGTAGGACATACAAATATCGGTGCAGGACGCATTGTTTATCAGATGCTCGTTAAGATATCAAAGGATATCAAGGACGGCACATTCGAGAGCAACAAGGCTATCCTCGGAGCTATGAACAACTGCAAGGAAAAAGGAAGTGCTCTTCACCTTATGGGACTTCTTTCTCCAGGCGGCGTTCACAGCCATATGGAGCATCTTTTCGGTATAGTTGAAATGGCTAAGAAGAACGGTCTCGACAAGGTTTATATCCATGCATTTCTTGACGGAAGAGACGTTCCTCCTTCATCAGCTGCCGAGTATATGGAAGAAACTGTAGCTGAACTCAAAAAGATCGGTCTTGGCAAGATCGCTACTATCTCGGGACGTTTCTATGCAATGGACAGAGACAACGCTTGGGACAGAGTTGAAAAGGCTTATTCTGCTCTTGTTTATGGCGAGGGCGTTCAGGAGACAGATCCTGTACAGGCTATAAAGAACTCTTATGCTAACGAAGTAACAGATGAGTTCATGCTTCCTACAGTAATTGCAGGCGGCGCACAGATAAAGGCTGATGACAGCGTTATCTTCTTTAACTTCCGTCCTGACAGAGCAAGACAGATCACTCGTTCATTCGTTGATCCTGATTTTGCAGGATTTGAGAGAAAGAATGGATTTTTCCCTGTTAACTTCGTATGTATGGCTCAGTATGATGCAACTATGCCTAATGTATCTGTTGCATATCCGCCTGAGCAGCTTACAATGACAATGGGCGAATACCTTGCAAAGCTTGGAAAGACTCAGCTCCGTATCGCTGAAACACAGAAGTATGCACACGTTACATTCTTCTTCAACGGCGGTGAGGAGAAGCAGTTTGAGGGCGAGGACAGAATACTTATAAAGTCTCCTGATGTTCCTACATTTGACCTCAAGCCTGAAATGAGTGCATATGAAGTATGCGATGCAGTATGTGAAGCAATTGATTCCGATAAGTATGATGTTATCATACTTAACTATGCTAACTGCGATATGGTCGGTCATACAGGCATATTTGATGCTGCTGTAAAGGCTGTTGAGGCTACAGATAACTGCGTTGGACGTATGGTAGATAAGATACTTGCAAAGGGCGGTGCTGCTCTTATCACAGCAGATCACGGTAATGCCGACAAGATGATGGAATCTGACGGAAGTCCGTTTACTGCGCATACAACAAATCCTGTTCCGCTTATTGCTGTTGGTGTTGAGGGTACTCTTACAGAGGGCGGCGTACTTGCTGACCTTGCTCCTACAATGCTTGATATTATGGGAGTTCCACAGCCTGCTGAAATGACAGGAAAGAGCTTGCTTAAAAAGTAAAATAAAGCGGATCGTTGATCCGCTTTTCTCATGATATGGTGTTTGTTTGTGATAACAAGTAAGCTTTTTAGTTCTGATAACTATATAAAAGGCTTTATATTGGCTATAGAGAAAAAACAGGACAGTTTTATCGGCAGGGTGTTGCTGTTTTCTTGAAAATATGTTATAATATTTTTAGTTTGTTTTAGGAGATTAAATATGTCTGGTAAAATAAAGAGTCTGACATTGATATTTTTTTCGTGCTTCTTATTATATGGCTGTAGTGAAAGCAGCAGCACAAAAATAAAAGAAAATAAAACCGATCCTGCTGTACGCGATGTATTTGCAATGGATACATTTATGAGTTTGAAAGCTTATGGAAGTGATGCTGAAAAAGCGGTCGATGATGCTGAAAAACGTATTTATGAGCTTGAAAATGAGCTGTCTGCAACATTGGAAGAAAGTGACATATGGAAGCTTGATAACTCTGACGGAAAAGCTGTAGATGTATGTGATGATACGATTACTCTTATAAAAAAGGCTATGGAGATCGGCGATAAGACAGGCGGAGCACTTGATATTACAGTTTATCCTGTCCTGAGAGAATGGGGCTTTACAACAGGCGAGTATAAAATACCCGAACAAGGCAGGATCGACGAACTGCTTGCAAATGTGGATTACCGTAATATCACCGTAAAAGATAACAGCGTGGCTCTACCCGAAAATGCACAGATCGACCTGGGAGCACTTGCCAAAGGCTATACAGGCGATGAAATAATGAAGATAATGGAGTCTCACGGTGTAACATCTGCTATAGTAAGTCTTGGCGGAAATGTTCAGTCACTCGGAAGCAAGACTGACGGTTCTCCGTGGAAAGTCGCTGTAAGAGATCCGTTTTTAGAAGATAAAGATATGTGCGTAGTAGATATAATCAACAAGGCAGTTATCACATCGGGAAATTATGAGCGTTTCTTCTATGGAGAAGACGGTAAAAAATACTGGCATATAATTGATCCAAGTGACGGATATCCTGCTGATAACGGAATTGTATCGGTCACGGTGATAGGTGATAACGGTCTTGAATGTGATGCACTGTCAACAGCTTTTTTTGTCCTCGGATATGACAAAACAGTTGAGTACTTACGTTCAAATCCTCAGTATGACGTTATAATGGTGACTGATGATAAGAAGATATACTATACAAGCGGTATTGGAGACTCCTTTCAGAATATAAGCGATATGCCTGCGGAGGTGATCTCCGTTGACTAAAGGTGTCAAAATACTTATTATTATAGTAGCTGCTTTATTTATCGGTTCTGTAATATGGGTAATACTGAGTCACAGGACATCGGACAGCACTTATGTGGAGATAGTACAGAACAATAAAGTATTATATACTCTTGATCTTTCTAAGGAAAAGGACAGAACTTTTCGTATAGAGAGCAATGACGGCGGCTGGAACGAAATAAAAATAGAAAATGGAAAGATAAGTATTTCCGATGCGGATTGTCCAGACCATACCTGCGTTAAGACTGGTGTTTTGAGATCAGAGACAATGCCGATAGTTTGTCTGCCGCACAAGCTTGTTATACGATTTGCAGAGAAGGAGCAGAGTTGATATGAAAACAAAAAGGCTCACTGAACTTGCGCTTCTTACTGCTATTGCGCTTATCATATTTATAATAGAACTGCGCATACCTAATCTTGTTGCTATTCCCGGAGTCAAGCTCGGACTCGCAAATATCGTAACAGTTTATGCTGTGTACAAATACAGCGCAAAAGAAGTAGCAATGGTAGTATTTGTGCGAGTTATGCTTGGTTCGATATTCGGAGGAAATGTTTCCGCTATAATTTATAGTATGGCAGGTGCTGTATTCTGTCTTATAGGTATGCTCGGTGTAAAGAGGATAGTACCTGTAAACTTCATATGGCTGAGCAGTATTATTGGTGCGATATTGCATAATACGGGACAAATTACCGTAGCGATCATTATTATGAGATCGTTTGCGGTCCTTTATCATTATCCCTACCTTATAATATCAGGCTGTATAGCAGGTGCTTTTACGGGAATATGCGCACAGTTACTGATCAAAAGAGGATTTACTGGTAAAAAAGTTGAGAAAAATAAGTAAATATGGTATAATACATATTGAGGTGAAATAAATGAATCCAATGAATGTATTTAAGCTGAAATCGCTTCTTGAAAGATTTAAAGAAAACCATCCTAAGGTACCGCTATTTTTCAAAGCGGCAGTTGGCAGTGTTCAGGAGGGGAGTATAATTGAAATAAAGGTCATAACTCCCGAAAACAAATCAATAGTAACCAATATGAAGATCAATCAGGAAGATCTTGCTTTGATCGAAGAATTAAAGAATATGCAGTAAAAAGGCTGCCGCATTATATGCGGCAGCCTAATATTCTATCCCCTTACGGGCGGTGATACCTTTTTCATACGGGTGTTTAACAGCAGTCATCTCAGTAAGATAGTCAGCTTGGTTTTTCAGCCATTCGCTTGGCATTCTTCCTGTCATAACGATCTCACATTTATCGGAACAGTTATTAATAAAGTCGTCAGCAAGCTCAGTATCAATGAGCTTTTTATTATATGCATCAAGAAATTCATCAAGCACTATGAGCTGAACAGCTCCGTTTTCAAGCATAGAAGAAGCTTTTTTCAGCATTTCGGTATGGCAGCGTTCCACATTTTGCTTTTCTGCGTCATTCATCTGGAATGTGAATTTATTACATTCTTCGCAGCACATAACAGTTATATTCTCTAATGATCTGAGTACATTTATCTCTGATGAACTTCCGTTTTTCAGAAACTGTAAAAAAGCAGCTTTCATTCCTGCGCCGCAGGCTCTTACAGCAAGTCCTACTGCTGCTGTTGTTTTGCCTTTTCCATTACCATAATATATGTGCAACATTTTCATCAGCCTCCAAAAATAATTATAGCATCTTAAACTTGTTTAATCAAGACTTGACAGCGTTTTTTCAAGGGATTATAATATAAAAGATGTAAATTTCAAGGAGTGTTTTAATGAGTTCAATAATTTTTTTCGATATCGACGGTACTCTTGTTACAGAGGACGAGAGAGCCATAATTCCCGACAGTACACGAGAAGCTGTCAGAAGAACAAGAGAGAAGGGAAATCTGACTTTTATAAATTCCGGCAGAACGGCATTCAATATCAGTCCGAGGGTGAAGGAACTGGGATTTGACGGATATATCTGCGGCTGTGGAACTTATATAGAGTATAACGGAGATGTTATTCTTTCGCGTACGATTGAAAAAAGCAAATGCAGAGAGATAGCCGAGCTTATGCGCGAGTGCAATGTGACCCCTGTTTATGAACATTCAGCAGGCTATTTCTTCGATGATAAGGCTCCTATGACTGACGGTTTAAAGTACTTCATGGAGGTTTTTGTTGATTCGGGTATCGACGTAAGTGGCAGGGTAGAGGACGATAACTTCGGCTTTGATAAGTTTGTTATTTGGGAAAATCCCAAAAGTGATATGGAAAAATTCAGAAACGAGATAGGTAAAGAATTTTCGATAATCGACAGAGGCGGCGGATTTTATGAGAATGTACCGCTGGGATTTTCTAAAGCTACAGGCATACAGCACATTCTCAAAAAGCTTGATATCCCAATGGAAAGAGCATATGCAATAGGTGACAGCATGAATGATCTCCCTATGCTTGAAGCTGTTCCAAACAGTATAGCAATGGGCGGAGCAGAAGTAATATACCCCTATGTTTCCTACATAACCACACCTATAGAGGAGAACGGCATAGCAAATGCGCTGACTCATTTCGGGCTTATTTGATTTCAATATGTCATTATATTGGGCGTTTATTGCTATTCTGGTCAAATATTGCGATTTTTTGATAGTTTTTTTTGGATTTTATTTGAATTGAAAAGTATAAAGTGCTATGTTATAATAATATTAAAGCCGTATGGCAAATATTATGAGAGGGTATGACTGAGTTCGGGATATACTCAGTCGAAAAAGTATTATGAATATAGCGGTTGCACAGTCAGGAGGACCTACTTGCGCTATAAACGCTTCATTGGCAGGTGTTTACAGTGCTGCACAGCGTACCGATGAGATCGACAAGGTGTTTGGAGTCCTTAACGGTATAGAGGGTATCATCAATGAAGAATTAGTTGATCTCTCGGAAAAAATCACAAGTGATGTAAGCTATCAGCTGCTGCTCAGGACTCCGTCAGCTGTACTTGGTTCGTGCAGAAAAAAGCTTCCCGATCACAGGGAAAAAAGTGATATATATGAACGTATAACAGAAGTTCTGCGGAAGTATGAGATCGGTATGTTCTTTTATATCGGCGGAAATGATTCAATGGATACGGTCGCAAAGTATTCAGCATATCTTAAAGATATGGGAATTGACGATATAAAAATAATAGGTATCCCTAAAACTATAGATAACGATCTTTGTGAGACAGATCATTCTCCGGGATTTGGCTCTGCTGCAAAATATGTCGCAGCGACTGTGCAGGAGATCACAAGAGACAGTAACGTTTACAGTATCCCGTCAGTTACTATAATCGAGACTATGGGACGCCATGCAGGCTGGCTTGCAGCAGCATCATGCTGTATAAGAGCAAACGGAGAGTCTGCGCCCCATCTGATATATCTGCCTGAGACAACATTCAGTATTGAAGGATTTTTAACAGATGTTAAGGCTGAGATGAAGAAGTACAGGGCGGTTATAGTCGTTGTATCAGAAGGAGTAAAGACTGCCGAGGGTAAGTTTGCTGCCGAAGAATATCAGTCTGGGCAGAAAGATGTATTCGGACACAGCTATCTTTCGGGAATAGGCAAATTCCTCGAAAAGCTTGTAGCTGCTGAGATAGGCTGTAAAGTCCGTTCTATCGAGCTTAACGTAATGCAGAGATGCAGCTCGCATATTGCTTCTCTTGAGGATATAAGATCATCAGAAGCTATTGGAATGGCAGCAGTAAAAGCAGGTCTTGACGGACAAACAGGCTGTATGATGACATTTATCAGAGAATCGAATATGCCTTATAGCTACAGGATCGGCACTGTTGAAGCTGCAAAGGCTGCAAATTCGGAAAAATTCTTCCCGCGCGAATGGATAAACGAAAAGGGAAATAACGTCTTGCCGCCTGCATATGACTATCTTATGCCACTTATACAGGGCGAGCTCCATGCTATAATGAAAAACGGAATGCCTTTGAATTTTGTAATATAATATTTATCAAAAACGCCCTATGTAACACATAGGGCGTTTTCATGCGCAAAAAAGCGGCTCAATTGAGCCGCTTTTTACTATTAAAGAGATTTTACATTGCCAAGCAGGAATTCCTGAATTCTGAGTGCGTCGTTTGAAGTAACGCCCTTGCTTGATGTATCAACGTCAGCATTCTTTTCGCCCTGCGCTGTAATGTGGTTCTTGTCTGAACCCTTTAAGCCGTACTTATCAGGATTTGCAAGTGACTGCATGATAAGAACGATATCAGACATATCTACCTGACCGTCGCAGTTTGCATCGCCTGCTGAAGGATTAGGTGCAGCCTCATCTGTCTTAGATTGGTTAGCCTTTGTAGTAGTTGTGGTTGTTGTTGAACCACCTGTTTTATTTGTTGTAGTAGTTGAAGCTACCGGAGCTACATCTTCAGCAGTTGTTCCGTCAGGCTCTATACCCCAGATAAGTTTATCATCTGCATAAAGTGTAACCTTATTTGTAATAGCTGAAGCAGCGTTATCGTCCTCGAAGCTTACGAGATCATCGTAGCTGTAGTCGTTTGAAGAATCCCACTCTGGGTAGATGTTTGTCTCGGGATCCATCTTTGTTGTAAGAGCGAACTGATATACACGGCTGCCGTAGAACTTACAATCCTTCCATGTTACATCAACGTAGTATGTGCCCTTATCGTCGTACTTTACAGGATCTGAAAGTACAGCGTGTGACTTGTTGTTTGTATATCCTGCCTCCTGATCGTAGTCGATACGAGGAACGATATAATCAATGTCGTAGCCTGCATCAAGGAGCTCCTTGATATTGAAGTAATATCTTGCCTTAACGTCACACTCAAATCTTGGAGGATTTGTTGTTCTGTTGTGAAGAACGAGCTTGAGCTGGATACCGTCTTCCTTTTCCTGTGCCTTACCTGCTGATACGAAGTATCCTACAGGAAGCGGATTGCCGTCCTCGTCCACCTGATCGTAGCCGATAGCATTTTCAGACATATTGAAGTCTTCGATTATGTGGTTTTCTTTTTCATCTACCTTGCCCTTAGTACCGTAGTAGTGGTAAAGACCTGCAAGGTCACCGCAGAAGCCTGCGTTATAGTCGTCGGTAACTTCGTTGTAGATATAGTCCTTAGTCTCATCAACGTGGTTATCCTTGAGGTCAGGACCGCCAACGAGAGCACCCCAGAGAGTATGTACCTGAACTATCGGATCGTCCATGCTCTGTGTAGCTGAGCAGTGTGATGAACGGTGATGAGGATGTGAAGCGAAGTTGTATTCATAACCTACTTCGTAAGAATAGCCCATCGGGTTGTTGCCGAGGATGTATTCCATCTGAGCTCTTGCCCATGGGAGGAATGTGTCGTCACCTGTTGTCTTTGCATATACGCAAGCACAGAGACCTGCAGCTGTATTGTAACGAGCTGAACCGTAACCTGAAACAACTGCCCAGCCCTTAGGTGATTTAGCGATAAAGTCGCCGCTTGTCTCACTGTCAGGGAGATCAGCGATCTTATCAGAAGTCATAGGCATATTCCAGAGATAATCGTCTCTGCCGAAATACTTATGACCGTGAACAGGCTCATAGCCCCATTCAGAACAATCAGTTGTCTTGGAACAGCCTGACCAGAACTCGAGGTTGTAACGGAAGATATACCAGTCACGTGCAGTATTTGTTATAGGAGCAAGCTTTGCGAAAACTCCGCCCCAAACTGTATCCCAGCAGTGAACCCAGATGTTCTGCCAGCAGTTACCTGTATCAGTAATGATACGCTTCATATAGCCTGTGTAAGCGTAAGAAGGCTGCTGACCTGTCTGAGCGTCTGCGTCATATGAACCACTGTCAGAAATTGGCTTAGAATCATCAACTGCGATAATATCGTCGATATAATCGTAGTTTTCAGTACAATAGTAGAGCCATACAGCAGCCCATGCAAGTTCATCATAGTCATAGCTTGATGTATAGAAACCACCGTCATAACCAAGGCTTGAGTTGCTTGGTACCATACCCGGCTCCCATTCCTCAATGTGTGTCTTTACAGCGAAATCGTAAAGAGCCTTAGCGTATTTGAGGTTTTTCTCAGCGTACTCGGGATCGGTATCCTTGAAGTTGAGGTAGTTTATAGCCAGTGAAGCGGCAGCACCTGCGCACTGATCTGATGCAGGCATTTCCTCTGTAGCGAAATAAGCAGGACGCTTAACAGCACAAGATGATGAAGCAACCATTGTGTTATCCTGCTGAAGCTCAGGAGGACACCAGTAGTTATGGTCGTTATTACCCTCTCCGACCTGATAACAGTAAGCGATTACGTTTCCGTCATCGTCCATAAATGTTGCTTTCATGAAGTAGTCATTGATCCAGCGAAGTTCATCTTCAACGTGCTTCTGGAGTCCGAGCTCTTCATAAGAGTCACGGAATTCATAATAACCCCAGCCCACAGTAGAAGCTGAATAGCTTCCCGGGAGACCGAACTTTACGTGGTCACCGGCATCGTGCCAGCCGCCTGTAAGATCAAGAGTGCCATTTCCGTCGGGATCGAGGTACTTCTTGTTCTTTTCAATGAATGACTCGCTCATATTTACGCCGACATAAAGATCCGGGTCATCGTCACCGAGATTTGGCTTTGTTTTACCGTCATCGCCTGCGCCAAGTCCCTGATCTGTCTTGAGCTGATCATCAGTCTTGCCCTTGCCGACTGTAGGCATAGGACTCATTGGCTGGAGCGGGATCTCTGCGTCGATAACGTGACAGTTTGAACGCCATGAGTAGTAACCGTCATCAGCTACCTCATCACCGCACTTGTTGGCATCATAGAAACACAGCGCGAGCTGCAATGCCTCTGCGTAGTTGTGATAGTTGTTTGTCTTGCCCTCAGTGATAACTGCGGCATTTGCGCTTGTGATGATACCGCTTGTGAGAATTGTAGCGGTAGCAGACAAGCAGGCTAATGATTTTTTGAGTATCTTCGCCTTTTTCATGTCAAATCTTCCTTTCGAGAGTAATTATTTCATGGGATTTTTCCCGTGCCTCGGAGAAAAAACCATTATAACCACATATTACTTGAGCAGATTTTTCTTTTTAAGTCTGTCAAAAACAATATTATATCCATCGTTTCCGTCTTTCAAAGAACGGTTCACTCTGCTGATCGTAGCAGTACTTGCACCTGTTTCTGTCACGATGCTGTTATAGACTCTGTGTTCGTCAAGGAGTTTAGCAACGTGAAGACGCTGAGCAAAAGCTTTCAGTTCGATGCTTGTGCAGAGATCATCAAAAAATTTATAACAGTCATCTACTGAGTCAAGTGTAAGAATAGCTTCAAAGAGCAGATCCATGCTTTCTGATTTTATTTTATCGATCATATTAATTCTCCAATCTGCCAAAAGGCGTATCAAACGATTTCCTACTTTACATTTTAACACATTATTCCGTAAAAGTAAAGCTTTTTTGCGTAAAAAATACGGCATAAAAATGCTAATATATTAAATAAGAAACTACACCTTCGTGTATATGATAGCACATTCTCAACAAAAAGTAAAGAATATTTCTCGAAGTTCGCAAAATTTGGTTGAAAGCGCTAATATTCCGCAAATATTCATATGCAATATCAATACTCCCGTATTAAAGCATAGCTTAAATTATAGCAATAATAATTTATTTAATTACAGTGAGTATGATTTGGATTATATATTTTTCCTTAGTGATATCAAAATAAAACAAGGGGTTGAATTTTTTATTAAGATATAGTATAATGATAAAGTAATGAATTTTTCGTTATTTGAGGATAAATATGATACCTACAGAAATGCGGTGATTTTATGGAACAGACCATTAAGAGTGATAAAAATATAGAAGAAGCGAATATCCTTTATACTGTTGCAATGAGAGGACTTGTTGCTTTCCCGAAAATGGTAATGCATTTTGACGTTTCGCGCAGCAAATCAGTGGCTGCTGTTGAACGTTCGCTGAAAGAGGGCGGCAAGCTTTTCCTTGTTACACAGCATGAGGCATATGTTGAAAATCCAAAGGCATCTGATCTTTACAAAGTCGGAGTTGTTGCGGAAGTAAAGCAGGTGCTGAAACTTCCGGACAATATCATGAAAGTCCTTGTAGAGGGCGTATATAAGGCAAATCTTGTAAGACTTATCGACGACGGAGAAGTGCTTAAAGCCGAGGTCAAGCGCACTCCCACATATTCAAGGGCTAAGCTTGATGAAGTTGAAGCAGAAGCACTTATGCGTTCAGTAAAGGACGTTTTTGAGCGCTATGCTTCATTCTTCCCGAGAATGCCAAAGGAACTGCTCACTTCGATAGTTACACAGGATTCACCTGTAAAGCTTTTTGAGACAGTAACTTTCAACTGTAATCTCAATTATCGTGACAAGCAGACTCTTCTTGAGGAGACTAATGTTATAAACAAGCTTTCTGTTCTTTTTGCCTGCCTTACATCGGAGGTAGAGATATTAGAGCTTGAAAACCTTATAAACGAGCAGACGAAAAACAGTATCGACAAGGGACAGCGTGAGTTTTACCTGCGTGAGCAGCTCAGAGTTATCCAGGAGCAGCTCGGTGAAGACGAGGGCGAAGAAGCTTTCGGCTATATAAATGACATAATGGATCTGAAGATAGACGAGAAGAGCAAGGAGAAGCTCCTTAAAGAGGCTGACAAGCTTACAAAGCTCCCACCGTCATCTCAGGAAGCCTTTGTTATCAAGAATTACCTTGATACTGTACTTGATCTGCCGTGGGGAAAATACACCAAGGCTAAGCTTTCTATGGACAAAGCGCAGGCAGTTCTCGAAAAGGATCATTATGGACTGAAAAAGGTCAAGGAACGTATCCTCGAATTCCTTGCAGTTCATATGCTCAATCCCGAGATAAAGGGACAGATAATCTGTCTTGCAGGCCCTCCCGGTATAGGTAAGACTTCTATAGCAAAGTCTATCGCAAAGGCTATGGGAAGAAAATATGCCCGTGTTTCACTGGGCGGCGTTCGTGATGAAGCTGATATAAGAGGTCATAGAAAGACCTACGTTGGAGCTATGCCCGGACGTATCATAACAGCTATATCTCAGGCAGGCTCTGCAAATCCGCTTATCCTGTTTGACGAGATAGACAAGCTTTGCAGCGATATCAAGGGCGATCCTTCGTCAGCAATGCTTGAAGTACTTGATGCAGAACAGAACAATGCTTTCCGTGATCACTTCATAGAAGTACCTTTTGATCTGAGCAAAGCAGTATTTATTACAACAGCAAATAATGTAGGAGCTATACCTGCTCCGCTTCTTGACAGAATGGAGGTTATCGAGCTCCCAAGCTATACTGCTGAGGAGAAATTCCATATTGCCAAGGAACATCTTATCCCGAAGCAGCTCAAGGAACAGGGATTAAAGGCAACTCAGCTCAAGATAAGCGATGATGCTATTGATGAGCTTATACAGTACTACACCAAAGAAGCAGGTGTACGTTCTCTTGAAAGAAGCATAGCTTCACTTTGCAGAAAAACTGCCAAGAAGATAGCCTCAGGAGAAGCTAAGCGAGTTTCCATAAAGGCTAAGGATATAAATGGATATCTCGGCATACGCAAATATCTTGGTGATCTTTCATCACAGAAAGATCAGGTCGGTGTTGTGAACGGTCTCGCATGGACATCTGTGGGTGGAGTTCTCATGCCTATCGAAGTTCTTATAATGAAAGGAACAGGCAAGATCGAGGTAACAGGCTCTCTTGGCGATGTTATGAAAGAAAGCTCAAAGATAGCTGTCAGCTATGTCCGCAGCATTGCCGATAAATACGGTATTTCTCCTGATTTCTATAAGGAGAACGATATCCATATCCATGCTCCCGAAGGAGCTGTTCCAAAGGACGGTCCTTCCGCAGGCGTTACTATGACAACTGCACTTGTTTCCGCACTATCTGGAACTAAGGTAAGATCAGATGTTGCTATGACAGGTGAAGTTACACTTCACGGAAAAGTTCTTCCTATAGGCGGACTCCGTGAAAAGACTATGGCTGCATATAAATCAGGCATAAAGACAGTTATCATACCTGTAGCCAATAAGCCTGATCTTGAAGAAGTAGACAAGGTTGTAAAGGACGCTATTGAATTTGTATACGCAGAAGATCTCAAAGATGTTCTTGATACAGCACTTATAAAATAAATTCAGATAAGGAGGAAACGCCGTGAAGCTGAATTACAACAAAGCGGAGTTTACCGCCGCATATGGAAAGTTCTCTCAGATCCCTGCACCTGAGAGGATAGAGATAGCATTTGCAGGACATTCAAATGTGGGAAAATCAACACTCATAAATAAGCTTTTCAACAGGAAAAATCTTGCGAGAGTAAGCTCTGTTCCGGGAAAAACAGCGACCATAAATTTTTACGGTCTTGAAAATATATATTTTGTAGATCTTCCGGGATACGGCTATGCAAAAGTAGCGAAGTCGGAAAAGGAACGTTGGTCGGGGCTTATCGAAGGATATCTCAGCTCCGACAGAGATATCAGACTTGTATTCATGCTGGTGGACATGCGCCATGCTCCCACAAAAGACGATGTTCAGATGATAAATTACCTTATAGACACGGAAATGCCCTTCGTTCTTGTACTTACAAAGGCAGATAAGCTCAACAAGACAGAGAGAGCAAAGCGGCTTGAAGCCTTCAAGGACGAAATACCGTGCTTTGAGGATATTCATGTTATACCTTTTTCTTCTCAGACATTTGAAGGTGTTGAGGAGTTAAGGCAGATCGTTGAGGATATCGCAGATGACAATGACGTCTCTGACGAATAAATTATACCTGAAAGGATGTTAAAAATGTTTGTATCCGAAAATCTCGGTGTCAACAGCGCAGGTAATCTTACTATCGGCGGAGTTGACACGGTGGAGCTTGCAAAAGAATACGGCACTCCGCTTTATGTTATGGACGAACAGCTTATAAGAAAAACTCTTCGCCGTTTCCATGACAGTATGAAAAAGTATTATGACGGAAAAGGTGAAGTTCACTATGCAAGCAAGGCTTTTTCCTGCATGGAGATGTGCAGAGTAGTTGCAAGTGAAGGCGACGGTCTTGATGCAGTTTCGATAGGTGAGCTTTATACAGCTTATAAAGCAGGCTTCCCTATGGATAAAGTCGGCTTCCACGGCAACAATAAGACCGATGAAGAACTGAGTTTTGCATTGAAGGTCGGCGTTGGACATATCATAGTCGATAATATAAGCGAACTTCACAGACTTGAAGCTATTGCAGCAGAAATGAACGTGAAGCCTGATATTATGTTCCGCATAAAACCCGGCATAGACGCTCATACTCATGACTTTGTAAAAACAGGTCAGATCGACAGCAAATTCGGCTTTGCTCTTGAAACAGGAGAAGCATTTGAAGCTGTCAAAGAGGCTGTAAACTGCAAAAATGTAAATTTAAGCGGACTTCACTGCCATATAGGTTCACAGATATTTGATATCGCACCATTTGAGGAAGCTGCAAAGGTAATGCTCGGATTTATCGCAAAGATTAAGAATGAACTCGGTTTTGAGATCAAGGGACTCAACCTGGGCGGCGGCTTCGGAATAAAGTATCTTGAAGAACATGATCCTGCTCCGTTTGAAGTATATCTCGAAAGAGTATCTTCCGTTGTCAAGGCTGAATGTGCAAGGCTGAACATAGAGCTCCCGAAAATGTTCATCGAACCCGGTCGTTCTATAGCAGCTCCCGCAGGTATAACACTTTATACAGTCGGCGCTCGCAAGGAGATACCTAACATAAGAACTTATATCTCTGTAGACGGCGGTATGGCTGACAGCCCGAGATATATCCTTTATGGTTCTGAATATGAAGCTATCGTTGCAAATAAAGCAAATGATGATCGTACAGAAAAGGTTACAATTGCAGGTAAATGCTGCGAGAGCGGTGACCTTATCGGCGAGAATATGCCGCTCCAGCACGCAGAGTCGGGAGATATTATCGCTGTATGTGCTACAGGTGCATATAATTATTCAATGTCATCAAACTATAACAGACTCCAGAAGCCTGCTGTTGTATTTGTAAACGAAGGCAAGTCGAGAATTGCTGTTAAGAGAGAGACACTTGACGATATCATAAGAAACGATATATAAAACGTAAAGGCAGGGAATATCCCTGCCTTATTTTTCTGTATATAGCCTGCCTTGCCATGTGTCAAGTTCGGCAAGCTTTTTGTCTATTCCTCCGAGGACTGCAATTTTGTCCGCACTCCACATAGGTGCAATAAGCTTTGATTTATCGCCGTCACCTGTTATGCGTTCAATAACTGTCTCAGGCGGTAATAATTCAAGCTGTTTTACGATGATATCTATGTATTCATCACGTTCTAAAAGCCTGAATTCATTATTATGATACATTATTTCAAGCTGTGTGTCTTTGATAACATGAAGCATTTGAAGCTTTACTGCGTCTGGCTTCATTGCTGCGACTTCATGTGCCGTTTCGAGCATCATTTCGGGAGTTTCAAACGGTAGTCCGTTGATGATATGCAGACAGACCCTTATGCCTTTGCTTTTGAGTTTGTAATAACCTTCAAGGAATTCCTTGTGGGTGCAGCAGCGGTTTATAAGCTTCAGAGTTTCTTCGTGACAGCTCTGCATCCCAAGCTCTACGGTAAGAGCAGTTTTTTCATTTATATCGTTTAATAGTCCGATGATATCATCTGACAGGCAGTCAGCACGAGTTCCTATGGATAAACCGCATACGTTAGGGAATTCCAAAGCTGAATAAAATAGCTCTTTCAGAACGCTGCAAGGGGCATATGTATTTGTGTTTGCCTGAAAATATGCGGCGAATTCAGCGTCAGGACCGTATTTTCGAGATATGCGTTCATATTCTTTTTCGAGCTGGTTTTTTACAGTGAGACCGCTGTGTGTGAAATATCCGCTGCCTCCGTCACAGAAAATACAGCCGCCTACACCTTTTGTACCGTCTATATTCGGACAGGTCAGACCGCAGTCTATAACGGCTTTGTATATTTTTTTGCCGTATTTGTTTTTGTTATAATAATTCAGCGTATAATAACGCTTGTTATCATTAGAAAATATAAAAGGACTTTTGTTCATTTTTTGCCTCCTTGTGTAAATATGTTACCATATCACTTTAGATTTGTCAATATTTAGTATATAAAAAATAAATATCGCAATATCTGGGCTGATTGTCTATTGACATTTTGCACAAAGTGCGCTAAAATATAAGAGTAATATTTTTTGAGGACCTGATGCTTTTATGGTGAAAAAGAATATTGTTTTAATAGGTATGCCGGGAGTAGGCAAAAGCACAGTCGGAGTTATTCTTGCAAAACTCTTAGGCTGCAAATTTATAGACACTGATCTGATAATACAGGAGCAGGAAAAGAAGCTTCTGAAGGATATCATTGCTGAAAGAGGTGTTGACGGTTTTGTTGAGACCGAAAACAGTATCCTCAGCAGGTTTGATGCGGAAAATTCAGTCATTGCTACGGGCGGAAGTGTTGTTTACGGCAAAGAAGCAATGAAAAATCTTGCTGATAATGGTGTTGTTGTTTATCTGAAACTTGATTACAAAAAGCTCAGATATCGCCTTGGCAACATAAAAAACAGGGGCGTAGTTATCCGTGACGGACAGTCACTGAGCGGACTATATAAAGAACGTGTGCCTCTGTATGAAAAGTATGCAGATATCATCATTGATGAAAACGGTTGCAACGTAGAGAAAACCGTAAGTAAAATAATGGCTGAAATATACGATCATTTGTAAGAAATAGACAATTATAAACCTACAAAAACACTGAATTGCACAATTTTCCTTTTCTATTCAAAAAGTTCTTTGACATTTAGGTAATTATGTGTTACAATGTATAGTAGGATTATTATTATTAATAATTATCAGAATTCGGTGCCGTTTATGCAGCAAAACTGCTTTGGCTTGCGGATATCGGAAAGGAATCGAAATGTCTAAAATTATTGCTATTACCTCAGGAAAAGGCGGAACAGGTAAATCAACAGTCTGTGCAGGACTTGGTTATACTCTCGCTAAACAGGGACACAGAACTCTTATAATCGAGCTTGATTTTGGCCTCAGATGTCTTGACATTATTTTCGGTGTGGAAGATAATATCAAGTATGATCTCGGTGATGTCCTCAGTGGAAAAAAGACTGCTCTCGAAGCTGTTGCTCAGATCCCTATGGCATCAAATCTTAATATTCTGTGTGCTCCCAAAACACTTACTTCTGTAAGTGCAGAGCAGATAGTAGAGATATGCCGTTCCGTAAAGAAGTATTTTGAGTACATCATTATCGACACAGGTGCCGGAATCAATTCTCATGTATTTGATATTGTTGAACAGGCAAATCTTATACTTGTTATCTCGACTCCCGATCCTGTCTGCATCAGAGACGCAAGCCTTATGTCAGATGAATTCTATAACAGAGGAAATAAGAGTCAGAGACTCATTATCAATAAGATCAGTAAACGTATCATCGGCAGTGAGCTCATCACAAACCTTGATGAAATTATAGACAAGGTCGGTGTTCAGCTTATCGGAGTTATCCCCGATGACTTCAAGATGACAGTTGCTACAGGTAAGGGCAATCCTATCCCTACTGACAGTGAGGCACTCAAAGCATTCGATGCTATATCAAAGCGTCTCGGCGGAGAATTCGTGCCGCTTACAGTAAAGACTGTATAAAAATGATAATTAATCCGCTAAGCGGGGAAAGGAAAGATATATGAAGATCGCAATTATAGCACACGACGCTAAAAAAGAGCTCATGGTGCAATTCTGCAGCGCATACTGCGGCATTCTGTCAAAGCATACTCTTATAGCTACAAATACAACAGGAAAACAGGTTAGCGAAGCTACAGGGCTTCCTATCAAAAGATATCTTAGCGGACAGGGCGGAGCTGAGCAGATACTGGCACTTCTTTCATGTAATGAAGTCGATGTTCTTCTCTTCTTCAGAGACCCTATAAACCCAAAGGCAGCAGATGTTCACGGAATGAATCTTCTCAGACTCTGTGACGTTCATAACGTACCTGTTGCAACAAATATCGCTACCGCAGAAGCATTGATCCTTGCACTCGAAAGAGGCGATCTGGATTGGCGTGAGGTCGGTAATCCGAGCATCTAAATGTTCAATTGTCCCTTCTAAAGGGACAATTTTCATGTAAAAAACAAACAGGAAAGGCTTGAAATATATGGCTATGAATATAAAACGTCCAAACGGTACAGAAGATGTTCTGCCAAAGGACGTTCACAAATGGAACACAGTCGAAAAGATAGCAAGAGAAACTGCTGAAAGCTTCGGCTTCTCTGAAATACGTATACCGACTTTTGAGAATACAGACCTTTTCCTTCGTTCTGTAGGCGAGACCACTGATGTTGTTCAGAAGGAAATGTATACCGTAAAGGCTAAGGAAACAGAGTTTACTCTTCGTCCTGAGGGTACAGCAGGTACTATCCGCGCAATGCTCCAGAACGGACTTCTCAATGAGGCACTGCCGCAGAAGGTATTTTATATGCTTTCGTGTTTCAGACATGAGCGTCCGCAGGCAGGCAGACTCCGTGAGTTCCACCAGTTCGGACTGGAAATGGCAGGAAGTGCAGCTCCTACAGCAGATGCAGAAGTTATCTCGCTTGCCAAGACACTTCTCACAAGACTCGGTCTTAAAAATATCGAGCTGTATATCAATTCTATCGGCTGTCCGACCTGCCGTGCTAAATACCATGAAGCACTCAAAGCTTATTTTGAGCCTCATAAGGAAGAGCTTTGCGATACCTGCAAGGAAAGACTTGTAAAAAATCCTATGAGACTTCTTGACTGTAAGAGCCCTATATGTCAGGAGATCGCTAAAGATGCTCCGCTTATCACAGATTATCTCTGTGAGGAATGTGACGATCACTTCAAGAAGCTTCAGACATATCTTACAAATCTTGGTATCGAGTATAAGGTAAATCCAAAGATCGTAAGAGGTCTTGATTATTATACAAAGACTGTTTTTGAATTCGTTACTACCGAGATCGGCGCACAGGGTACTGTCTGCGGCGGCGGAAGATATGATGGACTTATCGAACAGCTCGGAGGTCAGCATATCCCTGCACTTGGCTTTGCAATGGGAATTGAGAGACTTCTTCTCGTTATGGACAAGCAGGGCTGCGATTACCTCACACCTAAGAAGTGCGATATTTACTTTGCCACTATGGGCGATGCTGCACTTGAAAAGGCAATGGAGCTCACAAAGGGACTGCGTGAGTTCGGTTACTGTGCAGAGTATGACCTTATGGGCAGAGGTATCAAGGCTCAGATGAAGTATGCAAACAAGATAGGTGCAGCTTATACTGTTGTTCTCGGTGACAATGAGCTTGTAGAAGGTAAAGCAAGACTCAAGGAAATGGAATCAGGCAACGAGACCGAGATACTTCTTAACGATAAATTTACTGCAAATTTTGAGAATGAATACTTCAATAAAGTTCTCGACATAATGGACGATGAGAACGGCTCAATGTTCGCATTCACAGGGGAGGATAAATAAAATGGCAGACAGTATGAAAGGTTTAAAGCGTACACATTACTGTGGCGAAGTGACCGAAGTTGGCAAGGAAGTCGTTGTAGGCGGCTTTGTTGACAGAATAAGAGATAAAGGCGGCGTTATCTTCATTGTATTAAGAGACAGAACAGGCGTTGTTCAGCTCCTTTTCAATGACGAGACTGACCGTGAGATATTTGATAAGGCAGCTTCATGCAAGAGCGAATACGTTCTTATGGCTAAGGGCGAAGTTCGTGAGCGTGAAAGCAAAAACGATAAGCTAAAAACAGGTAATGTTGAGATATTTGTAAATGACCTCAGAGTACTTGCAAAGGCTCAGACACCTCCTTTTGAGATCGTAAACGAGACAAAGGTAAATGACGAGCTTCGTCTTAAATACCGTTACCTCGACCTCAGACGCGCACCTCTCCAGGAGAATATCATCAAGCGTCATGAGATAGCTAAAGTTACACGTGAGTACTTCTATGAGAAGGGTTTCCTTGAAATAGAGACACCTATGATGATGAAGTCCACACCAGAGGGCGCAAGAGATTATCTTATCCCGTCAAGAGTACATCAGGGCAAATTCTATGCACTTCCACAGTCTCCGCAGATATACAAGCAGCTTCTTATGGTATCAGGCTATGACAGATACATACAGCTTGCTCGCTGCTTCCGTGACGAGGACCTTCGTGCAGACCGTCAGCCTGAGTTCACACAGATAGACCTTGAGATGTCCTTTGTTGACGCGGAGGATATACAGGAGTGCGTTGAAGGATTTATCCAGCGTGTATTCAAGGAAGTTATGGGCGTTGATGTTCCAACTCCGCTTCCAAGACTTACATTTGCTGATGCTATGAACCGTTACGGTTCGGACAAGCCTGATACACGTTTCGGATTTGAGATACAGGATATCACTGATACTGTAAAGGACATAGATTTCGTTGTATTCAAGGGAGCTATCGAGGACGGCGGCACTGTACGTGCTATCAACGTAAAGAACGGTGCAGCAACATATACTCGTAAGGAGATCGACAAGCTTGTTGACCATGCTAAGGGCATTGGCGCAAAGGGACTTGCCTACATTCGCTGGGCAGATGAGCCTAACTGTTCATTCAAAAAGTTCCTTAAAGACGGTGAGCTTGAAAAGATATGCGCAGCAGTTGATGCACACGAGGGAGACCTTGTTCTTATTTGTGCTGATAAGACAAAGACAGTTCTTTCAACACTGGGAGCTATCAGACTTATCTGCGGCAAGAAACTCGATGTTATTCCTGATGATGTTTACAACTTCCTCTGGATAACAGAAATGCCTTTCTTCGAGTATGATGATGAAAATAATACATGGGTAGCAGCACACCACCCATTTACAATGCCTATGGAAGAATGCCTCGGTTATCTTGACACTGATCCTGCTAATGTTCGTGCAAAGGCATGGGATCTGGTACTTAACGGTACTGAGCTTTCAAGCGGTTCAATGCGTATAACTGATTTTGAGCTCCAGCAGAAAATGTTTGAGGCACTTGGCATGACAGATGAAGAGATACAGGCTAAATTCGGTTTCCTTGTTGATGCTTATCGCTATGGCGCACCACCTCACGGCGGAATGGGTATCGGTCTTGACAGACTTGCAATGATAATGTGCAAGGCTGACAGTCTCCGTGATGTAACAGCGTTCCCTAAGGTACAGAATGCGAGCGAGCTCATGTCCGAATGTCCGTCTGCTGTTGATGACGAGAGCCTTGAAGTCCTCGGAATAAGCGTAGTGAAAAAAGAAGATGAGTAATCGTTTTTACGCAGTATGCGGTATTCTCGATATTGACGGCAAGATTCTTTTCGTAAGACATACATATGGTCCTGCAAAGGAACGTATACTTATCCCGGGAGGCTACGTCAAGGAGGGGGAACTTCCCTCTGATGCGGTAAAGCGTGAATTCTTTGAGGAAACAGGCGTTAACGCAGAAGCTCAGTCGGTTTTTGCGGTCCAGTTCCGTTCAGAGCAGTGGATAATAGTATTTCGCCTTAAATATATATCGGGAGAACCTGTTTCGGACGGCTATGAAAACAGTGAAGTATTGCTCCTTACACCTGAGGAAGCTGTAATGAGGAGCGATATCACTAATATGAGCCGTGCGATCCTTAACGCATATATCAAAGATCGTGAAAATACCCTTGAAAAAGGAGATTATAAGTCGATTTCCTTAAAAGCAGGGGAGTATGAGATATTTGGTGTATAAAAATTAATTTAAAATTGAAAAATTTTTATTGACATTTTTATATGTTTGAGGTATAATATTAATTGTCAATGGATATTTGCAAGGGAGCTGTCTGTAGGGAAGGCTCCCTTTCTGTTTATTTTCAGAACTTATTAACATTTTGTCTATTGACTGCCTATATCATTTGTGATATACTAAGGAAGATGAATGACCGACGGTCATTTTTAAAAGGAGGCGTTTTAATGGCATCAGAAGCTGTAAAAAAGATACTTGAAGCTGAGGCGATATCCGACAAGAAAAATGCCGAAGCACGCAGGCAGCGCGATGATATAATCAGTTCTGCCTCGGGCAGTTCTTCACTTGCTATTCAGAAAAAGATCGCAGAAGCTACTTCAGAGGCTGTAAAGATCAGAGAAGGATATAATGAAAAGCTGAAAGAATACGAGAAAAATGCGGAGAGCGAATGTACGAAAAAGATCGGCAGTATAAAGCAGCTTGCTGAGAAAAATATGGAGTCAGCTGTTAATGAAATAATAAGTAGATTTTTCTGAATTTAGCTTTGTGAAAAGGAGAGTGATGTAAAATATGGCGAAGCTCAAAATGAAAAAGATCGAGCTTATTGCTATGCTTACGGACAGTAAAAAGATAATAGAGCTTCTTCAGCGGCGAGGAGTTGTTGAAATATCAAGAAATGATGATGAAGAGCTTGAAAATACGAATGTGACGGCAGTTGTGGGAGAGTTTGATAAATTCCGCAATACTGCTGTTCAGGCACTTGATATCATTGATAATTACGCTCCCGAAAAGGCAAGTATAACAGATATGTTCAGCGGTAAGACCGAGGTCGAAAAGCACGAGTTCGGCCGTGAAGCCATGCAAATGGAAAAGGTAATGAGTGCGGCAAATGAGATAATCAAAAATCAGCGTTTAATTACCGATTCTGCAAACTCTATATCACAGCTTGAAATAAAGTGTGATATGCTGCAAAGATGGCTTCCGCTTGATGTTCCGCTGAATTTCAAGGGAACTGCAACAACTTCGGCGTATATCGGTACTCTTCCGTATCAGATAACGGCAGAGTCACTGGAAGATCAGCTTCCCGATAATTGCAGCGTTGAAGTTGTAAGCGGCTCTAAGGAGCAGACAAATCTTTTTATCCTGTGCAGCAAAAGCTCGTATGATGAAGCAGGAGATGTTCTGAGAAGGCTTGCTTTCGTTTCAGCTTCAGAGCCTGAAAGTCATACTCCATTGGAACTGATATCCATGTATGAGCAGGAGATATCAGACCTTGAAAAGGGTACGGACGAGGCTAAGGAAAACATTGAAAAGCTTGCTGAAAATCGTAAGGAATTGCGTTTTGTCATTGACTATCTCCAGATGCGAAAAGAAAAATACGATGCTCTCAGCGGACTTGGATTTACGGAAAGTACATTTGTACTTACAGGATATATCCCCGAAAAGTACTGTGAGCAGCTTCGTAAAGAAATAGAAGCGAAATACACAGCGTCCATAACTTTCACTGATCCCACAGACGATGACGATGTACCTGTTTTGCTTGAAAACAGCAGTTTCTCATCACCAGTTGAAGGTATCACAAAAATGTATGCACTTCCGGGAAAAGGCGATGTAGACCCGACACCTGTAATGTCGTTCTTCTATTATCTCTTCTTCGGAATGATGCTTTCAGATGCAGGCTACGGACTTTTGATGCTCATTGGAACTACAATAGCATTGAAAAAATTCAAGCTTGAAACAAGTATGAGAAAAACTCTTACTATGTTCCGAAACTGTGGTATATCGACTATTTTCTGGGGCGCACTTTTCGGAAGCTGGTTCGGAGATATAGCGCAGGTCGTTGCAAGGAACTTCTTTGATAAAGAGATAGGCAGTCTTGCTTTATGGTTTGAACCTCTTACGGATCCTGTAAAGCTGCTGCTGGTATCATTCGGACTTGGAATACTTCATCTTTTGCTTGGTGTTGCGGTATCGTTCAAGATGACATGGGATACAGGCAAAAAGCTTGACGCCATATTTGACGCATTGCCAATATATCTCATAGTTATTGGAGTTGCTCCTATAGGCGCAGGAATGTTTATTTCAGTTCCGTCTGCACTTACCAATGCAGGACTCTATATGCTCATAGCAGGTGTTGTGATACTTGTTCTTACAGCAGGAAGAACTTCAAAATCCGTATTCGGCAAGTTCTTCGGCGGTCTGTACGCGCTTTACAATACAGCTACGGGATATCTCGGAGATATTCTTTCATATTCGAGACTTCTTGCTCTCGGACTTGCAACAGGAAGTATCGCAAGCGTTATAAACCTTATCGGTACTATGCCTGAAAACAAGGTATTCAAGCTCATACTTCTTATTATAGTATTTGTTGTGGGACATACCGCAAATCTGGCTATAAATCTGCTCGGCGCATATGTTCATACTGACAGATTACAGTTCGTTGAGCTTTTCAGTAAATTCTACACAGGCGGCGGCAGAGAATTCACACCGCTCACTGTAAATACAAAGTATATAAAATTCAAGGAGGAAAATACAAATGACTAATGGTTTAGTTTTAGCTTTAATCGGAGCTGCTCTTGCAGCACTTCTCGCAGGCATCGGCTCTGCTAAGGGTGTAAGCCTTGTAGGTGAGGCTGCATCAGGTGTCGTATCAGTTGATCCTTCCAAATTCAGCAAGGTGCTTCTTCTCGAGCTCCTTCCTGGTACACAGGGACTTTACGGACTTATCGCAGCAATGTTCATTCTTATCAAGACCAATGTTTTAAGCGGTAATGCTGCTGATCTTACTGTTCAGCAGGGACTTGCATTCCTTGCAGCTTCTCTCCCTATCGCTGTTGTAGGTCTTATCTCAGGTATCATGCAGGGCAGAACTGCTGCCGCAGGTGTAAGCATCACAGCTAAGAAGCCCGATCACAACGGCAAGGCTATCATTATGGCTGCAATGGTAGAAACATATGCTATCCTTGCTCTTCTTATTTCAGTTCTTATGATACTTAACATAGCTGTATAATGGAGGTGGAGATATGTCAGGACTTGACGATATCCTGAACCTCATCGAAGCTCAGCAGAAACAGGCAGAAGACAGTATTATGAAGGCTGCGGCAGACAAGGCTCGCAGAATACAGAACGAGGGCAACGAAAAAGCTCAGAAGGCTTATGAGGAGCACCTCGCTAGATCCAAAGCTCAGGCTGAAAAGGATTTTGAAAATTCATGCGCCTCAGCAGATGCCGCAATGAAGAGAAAAATACTGGCTTGTAAAGTTGAACTTATTGATGAAACTATTGAAAAGACTATAGATAAGCTGAAAAAACTTCCTGATAAGGAATATTTTGATCTTATCCTTAAACTTGCCAAGGGCCATATACAGTCCGATAAGGGCGTTATAGGTCTTGGAAAGGCTGATCTTGCAAGAGTACCAAAGGACTTTGAAAGTGAGCTCAATTCTTTTGCTGCTGAAAAGGGCGGAAGCATACAGCTTTCAAAAGAACCTGCCGACATAGATGACGGATTTATACTCAGCTATGGGCTTATATCTGAAAATTGCAGCTTCAGAGCCATCGTTGAATCGGAAAAAGATGAGATCAGAGATACAGCTGCACGAGTGCTGTTCAGGTAGGTGATAGCATGAACGGAACAAAATACGCAAATGCTGTCGGAGCTGTAAGAGCTATGGAGAACACGCTCCTCGGAAAGAGCGATATGGATCAGCTTATCAACGCAAGAAGCAAGGCAGAGGTCAATTCTATCATTGCTTCTAAAAACGGCGGCGGAGCAAAATCAGAAGATCTTGAAGATGTATGGAATATGCTAAGGGAATATGCTCCTGATTGCAAGGAACTGGAGATACTGCTTTACAGAAACGATTTTCATAATCTTAAAGCTGTATTAAAGGCGATCATTTCAAACAGAGATCCTCAGCAGTACTATATATCACCTTCAAACGTTGAGCTCTCTGTTCTTACAGAAGCCATAAATTCAAAGGAATACGATGCTCTTCCCGAGTATATGCGTGATGCAGCAGCTGAAGCTTACGAGCTCGTAACACGAACACTTGACGGACAGCTTTCCGATTCACTTATTGATACAGCTGCTTTAAAGGCAATGCAGAAAAGTGCGGAAAAGTTCGGCGGAGAGTTTATGCAGCAGTATGCTAAGCTTACAACTGTATGTTCAGATATAAAAACTGCTTACAGATGCTGTCTGCTGAATAAATCCTCACAGTTCATGGAAACGGCTGTATGCGGAAGTGAGGAGCTTGAAAAGAGTGAGCTCATAAAGGCTGCACTCAGCGGTACAGAAGGATTTTTCGGATTTCTTGAGACTACTGATTATGCAAATGCGGCTGCACTTCTTAAAGACTCGGCTGCACAGTATGAAAAGTGGTGCGATGATGTAATTATGGAGCTTGCTGACGGAGCACGTTCGCAGGCTTTCGGCTCAGATCCTCTTGCAGCATATTATATTGCCAAGGAGACAGAGATAAAAAATCTTAGGATCTTATCAGTATGTAAGGAGTTCGGTGCTGATAAGGAAACTATCACGGAAAGGATGAGAAAGCTATATGTATAAAGCAGCAGTTATCGGTGACAGCGCAAGTGTGTCAGGATTTGCAGCTCTTGGGCTTTCGGTATTCCGTGAGACCGAACCTGAAAAAATTACAAAGCTTATTTCAAGGCTTGCAGCCAATGACTTTGCGGTGATCTACATCACAGAGCCTGCCGCTGCACTTGTAAGCGATACAATAAATAAATATCGGAGCAGCAAGCTGCCCTCAATAGTCCTTATACCTGCCATCGAAGGTAATACAGGCGACGGCATGAGAGCTTTGCATGATGCAGTTGAAAAGGCTGTAGGCTCTGATATACTTAATTAGAAAAGAGGCGGATAAGCAGAAATGAACAGCAAAGGTACAGTAGTAAAGATATCAGGACCTCTTGTAGTTGCCGAAGGTATGAGAGATGCTAATATGTTCGACGTTGTTAGAGTTAGTGAAAAGCGTCTTATCGGTGAGATAATAGAAATGCACGGTGATCGTGCTTCCATACAGGTTTATGAGGAAACATCAGGTCTCGGTACAGGTGAGGCAGTTGAATCAACAGGCGAACCTATGAGCGTTGAGCTTGGTCCTGGACTTATCGGAAGTATTTTTGACGGTATCCAGCGTCCACTTGATGATATACGAAAGGTTTGCGGCAATAACATTGCAAGAGGTGTAGAAGTGCCCTCACTTAAACGTGAACCTCTCTGGAAATTCACACCTTCTGTAAAAGCAGGCGATAAGGTGGTCGGTGGAGATATTATCGGTACAGTTCCCGAGACTGATATAGTTCTCCATAAGATAATGGTGCCAAACGGCATTGAAGGTACGATCAAAAAGATATCCGAGGGAGAGTTCCATGCAGATGACACTGTTTGCATCATAGAAACAGAAAAAGGCGAAAAGGAGCTTTCACTTATACAGAAATGGCCTGTAAGACGAGGCAGACCGTATAAGAAGAAGCTTTCACCCGATATGCCACTTGTAACAGGTCAGCGTGTTGTTGACTGCCTTTTCCCTATAGCAAAGGGCGGTGTTGCAGCTATCCCGGGACCTTTCGGAAGCGGTAAAACTGTAACTCAGCATCAGCTTGCAAAATGGGCTGAGGCTGATATCATCGTATATATCGGCTGCGGCGAGCGCGGCAACGAAATGACGGACGTTCTTAACGAATTCCCTGAGCTTATCGACCCACATACGGGAAAATCACTTATGGAAAGAACCGTTCTTATAGCAAATACTTCGGATATGCCTGTTGCAGCCCGTGAGGCTTCTGTATATACAGGTATAACAATTGCAGAATACTACCGTGATATGGGCTATTCAGTAGCTCTTATGGCAGATTCCACATCACGTTGGGCTGAGGCTCTCCGTGAAATGTCAGGACGACTTGAAGAAATGCCGGGCGATGAAGGTTACCCTGCTTACCTCGGAAGCCGTCTTGCTCAGTTCTACGAGCGTGCAGGACGAGTTATCTCAAACGGTACTGACGGCAGGGAAGGAGCACTTTCAGTTATCGGAGCTGTTTCGCCTCCAGGCGGTGATATCTCAGAACCTGTTTCACAGGCTACACTTCGTATAGTAAAGGTTTTCTGGGGACTCGATGCAAACCTTGCATATCAGAGACACTTCCCTGCAATAAACTGGCTCACAAGCTATTCACTTTATGCGGATTCACTGGCTGACTGGTATAATAATAACGTATCAAAGGACTGGATGAAGTCAAGAGCAAGATTTATGTCTATACTCCATGATGAAGCCGAACTCAAGGAAATAGTAAAGCTTATCGGTATGGACGCTCTTTCGTCAAAGGACAGACTTAAAATGGAGACTGCACGTTCTATACGTGAGGACTTCCTCCATCAGCTTGCATTCCATGAAGTTGATACCTATACAAGCCTGAAAAAACAGCTTTACATGATGAAACTCATACTAAATTTCAACGATGAAGCAGCCAATGCAGTCGAAAAGGGTGCAGACATTGAAAGTGTTGCAAACCTTGCAGTAAGAGAAAAGATAGGCCGTTTCAAATATGTTGAAGAAGAAAAAACAGATGCAGAATTTGAAAAGCTCAGTGTGGAGATCTCCTCAGAGCTAAATGACCTGCTCACTAAGGAGGAAGACTGATGCCAAGAGAATACAGAACAATTGAAGAAGCAGCAGGTCCTCTGCTGCTGGTCAAGGACGTTGAGAACGTTACCTATGGTGAGCTTGCTGAAATAAGACTTAAAAACGGCGAAAAAAGACGCTGCCGTGTACTTGAGATAGACGGCACAAATGCTCTTGTACAGCTGTTTGAGAACGCCGCAGGTATAAATCTTCAGGACAGCAGTGTTGTTTTCTCAGGTCATCAGATGGAGCTTGGTGTATCCGAGGATATGCTGGGACGAGTTTTTGACGGACTTGGCAGACCTATAGATGACGGTCCTGAGATAATCCCCGAAATGCGTCTCGATGTTAACGGACTTCCTATGAATCCTGTTGCAAGAAGATATCCTCAGGAGTTTATCCAGACAGGTGTATCTGCTATTGACGGACTCAACACTCTTGTAAGAGGTCAGAAGCTCCCTATTTTCTCTGCCAGCGGACTTCCGCACGCACAGCTTGCTGCTCAGATAGCAAGACAGGCAAAGGTACGCGGAAAAGACGAGCAGTTTGCCGTTGTTTTCGCAGCAATGGGTATTACATTTGAAGAGTCGGAATACTTCGTTCAGAGCTTCAAGAGCACAGGCGCACTTGACAGAACAGTACTGTTCATCAATCTTGCAAACGACTCTGCTATCGAGCGACTTGCTACACCTAAAATGGCACTTACAGCTGCCGAATATCTTGCATTTGAGAAAGGTATGCACGTACTTGTTATCCTTACGGATATCACTAACTATGCCGATGCTCTTCGTGAGGTATCAGCCGCACGTAAGGAAGTTCCGGGAAGACGTGGATATCCTGGTTATATGTATACCGATCTTGCAACTATATATGAACGTGCAGGCCGTCAGAACGGCAAAGAGGGAAGTATCACAATGATACCGATACTCACTATGCCTGAGGACGATAAAACTCACCCTATCCCCGACCTTACAGGATATATCACAGAGGGACAGATAATTCTCTCCCGTGAGCTTTACAGAAAGGGCATAAATCCACCTGTAGATGTTCTTCCGTCACTTTCACGACTCAAGGATAAGGGTATAGGTGAAGGAAAGACACGAGCAGATCATTCCGATACCATGAACCAGCTTTTCTCGGCATATGCGCGAGGAAAAGACGCCAAGGAGCTCATGGTAGTACTTGGTGAAGCTGCTCTTACACCTACAGATCTGCTTTACGCAAAGTTTGCAGATGAATTTGAGAAGAGATATGTTTCTCAGGGCTTTGAAAACAACAGAAGCATTGAGGAGACTCTTTCTATCGGCTGGGAACTGCTTAAACTTCTTCCGAGAAGTGAGCTGCGCAGAATAAGAGAGGAATATCTTGTAAAGTATTATGATACTCAGAAATGAGGTGAGCTGATTGGCAAGACTAAATGTTAATCCCACCCGAATGGAGCTTAGCAAGCTCAAAAAGAAGCTCACTTCCGCACGAAGAGGACATAAGCTCCTTAAAGACAAGAGAGATGAGCTTATGAGGCAGTTTATGAATCTCATAAAGGAGAACCGTAAACTGAGAACTGAGGTCGAAGCTGCAATTTCAGAAGCAAACAGGTATATGGCTGTTGCTGGTTCGGTTATGCAGAGAGAAGTGCTTGAAACAGCTCTTATGCTGCCGAAGCAGGAAGTTGAGCTTGAAGTGACCGAAAAGAACGTAATGAGCGTTTATATCCCAGAATTTCAGACTAAGTTTCGTTCAGGCGATACAAACGACATATACTCATACGGTATGGCTTTCACATCTATCGACCTTGACGGTGCGGTCAGTGCTCTGAACTCTGTTTTGCCTAAGATGATAAGGCTTGCAGAAGTTGAGAAAGCTTGTCAGCTCATGGCTGATGAGATAGAAAAGACTCGTCGCCGTGTTAATGCACTTGAGCATATCATGATACCTGATTATGAGGAAACGATAAAGTATATCACCATGAAGCTTTCAGAGAATGAAAGAAGTACTACTACATCACTTATGAAAGTTAAAGACATGGTGCTTAAAGACAGTCATAAATATCATTAAAACAGGAGCGGTCAAACCGCTCCTTTCTTTATTATTAGTGTTGCTATTCATAGAAAAATGTGATATAATATAATTTAAGCTTTGAAAAAAGGGGGCGTGAAAATGGCTGATACAAAAGAGATACTTAACATTGTTCTGAATGACGAAAAGCTTTTGAAAAGCCGTGCATTCCGTGACAGAGTATATTCCGATGAACCGATAATTCGTCCCGCTTCACAGCTCATAAAGCCGCAGACACCCCCACAGATAAAGGAAATGAAAGGCATTGCCTTTACTCCCGAAGCGTATTGGAAAACATCTGCATGGCTGTTTTATACACAGGGAAAGTTTATGGAAAATTATGAAGATGATTTTTCGTATAATGAGGACTTTATCAAGTACTACCCTTGTTACCGTGATATGACTACAGAGCAGCTGAGAGGCTATTTTTCGTGGAGAACCGATGTCAGAAAAGGCAATATACATAAAGCCCCTTTACCCTATGTTTTTATTTATCTCTATGAGCTTTTAAACTGTATCGGAGCTGAAACGCCTGCTGAATGTTTTGATAAATTAAGCTGCTTTTGCAAAGAATACGTTAAAATTGATGATACTATAGAAAAGTACACAGATACATGGCTCATTGACTTTATTGTATATTACGACCTTGATCCGTCACTTGCAGATGCTATTGATGATATAAAGCATGATAAGGCTATTTTGACGCTTATCCGCTGGGAGGAACATTCAGAAGCCGAGATATTTGACGCAATAGATAAGCTTTCGTCTTATCAGCTGAAGAAATCACTTTATTACATCTCGGAAAGTGAAGATCTCAGAGAAGTACTGGTAAGATGCTTCATAAGGCTGTCGGAGTTTTTCAGAGATAAAAGAAAAAAATCCCTGTGCGAAAAGCTCTTTGGCAATACTGTAGAGTGTATGTATCATATGTTTTCGTCTGCTATTTTCTATGATAAGCAGACATTCAGAAACTGTGAATACAAGCTTAATGAAATTCATTCGTTTTCATGCAGTAATGGTAAGTGGTCGTGCAGAAAATATTACGGAAACCGAGGAAGAAACGGTCATCTCGGAGATATCGTAAAAGCAGTTGACAGCCTTATGCGTGATGAGATAGATTTTAAGTATAAAATAAGTTTTGACGGTATCTCAAAAAATACCGAGAAAATACTAAGATCAGAGATAGAACAGTTTTTTGAAGAAAAAAGACGCAAAGAGTCTATGAAGATTGAGATAGACCTTTCAAAGCTGAGCAGTATAAGAATTTCAGCGGACAAAATAAGAGAAAAGCTTATTGTGGAAGAAGAAACAGATACAGAAACAGAGGAAGTTTCGGTACAGGATAATGTATCGGAAACTGCAAATGATATGGTTCTGGACAAAGCTGAATATGCATTTATATGTGCTTTGCTTTATGACGGAGATCATAAAAAAGCTGCTGCCGAAAGCGGAAAAATGGTCTCTATCCTTGCTGACTCCATAAATGAGAAGCTGTTTGACGATTTCGGTGATACAGTAATTGAGTTTTCGGAAGATAAGCCTATAATAATTGATGATTATACAGAAGAGTTGAAAAAAATGTTTTCCATGCCGTAAAGGAGAAAGAATATGAAAATACCCAAACGAATCGCATCGGCGGTGATAAATTCCCTTAAAGGCGGTGTAGTGCCGCGTACAGGACTGCCGTATATAACAGTAGGCAGAGAAACAGAGATAAATGCTCTTCTGCACGATGTTGATATCATATCTGACGGAGGCGCGTCCTTTCGTTTTATCGTCGGAAAATACGGAAGCGGTAAAAGCTTTCTTTTGCAGACCATAAGAAGTCACGTCATGGACAGGAACTTTGTCGTAGTTGATGCAGACCTTTCACCTGAGCGCAGATTGCAGGGAACAAAAGGACAGGGACTTGCAACATATAAAGAGCTTATAAGAAATATGTCCACCAAGACAAGACCTGACGGCGGTGCGCTTACTCTGATACTTGACCGCTGGATAAGCAGTGTGCAGTCCCAGGTGATATCGGAGAGTGATATATCTGATAATTCGCCTGAGTTTGATAAAGCTGTAGAAAAGAAGATATACGAAGTAATAAACACTCTCAGTGAAATGGTGCATGGTTTTGACTTTTCAAAGCTTCTTACCATATATTATCATGCGTCCAGAGAGGGAAATGACGAACAAAAAGCCAAGGTCGTAAAGTGGTTCAGAGGAGAATACGTCAATAAGACTGAGGCAAAGTCGGAGCTTGGCATCAATATAATCATAACTGATGATGACTGGTACGAGTACATAAAGCTCTTTGCGATGTTCCTGAAAATGGCAGGTTATAACGGACTTCTCGTGCTTGTTGACGAGCTTGTAAATATATACAAGATACCTAATTCCATAACGCGCCAGTATAATTACGAAAAGATACTTACGATGTATAATGATACATTGCAGGGAAAAGCTAAGTATATCGGCATAATTATGGGAGGAACTCCTCAGTGTATCGAGGATACCCGACGCGGAGTATACAGCTACGAAGCACTTCGTTCAAGACTTGCAGACGGACGTTTCGGACGTGAAGGCATAAAGGATATGCTTGCTCCCGTTATACATCTTACTCCTCTGACTTATGAGGAAATGCTCGTCCTTACTGAAAAACTTGCTGATATCCATGCTCAGCTCTTTGATTATCAGCAGAAGATAACCCAGGAAGATATGATATGCTTTATAAAGCTGGAATTCGGCAGGATAGGCTCGGACAGCCATATAACGCCGAGAGAAGTTATCCGTGATTTTATAGAGCTCCTTGATATCATTTATCAAAATCCGAATATAAACATAAGCGAATTCATCTCATCGGAGTCGATAAGCTATTCAAAGCCTGCTATAGAGGAAAATGCAGCAGAAGAAGATGAATTTGCGGAATTTGAGATTTAACAGTTATTATGAGTATTTTTGAACGCTATGCACCCTTTATACAGGACTATATCTACCGAAATAACTGGGAGTCGCTCCGTGCAATACAGACAGCGGCTGCGGACGCTATATTCAATACAGATGAAAACGTGCTTTTATCAGCTTCTACAGCATCGGGAAAAACGGAAGCAGCTTTTTTTCCTATACTGACGCTTTTTTCGGAAGATATGCCGCGTACGGTAGGAGCTATATACATTGGTCCGCTGAAAGCACTTATAAACGACCAGTTCATACGTCTGAACGAACTCTGTGACGAAGCCGATATACCTGTGTGGCATTGGCATGGAGATGTTGCGCAGTCACACAAGAATAAAATGCTGAAAAAGCCTTCAGGCATTTTGCAGATAACTCCCGAATCTCTTGAAGCAATGCTTCTTCGCAAACACGCACTGATACCCAAGCTGTTTGGTGATCTTCGTTTCATAGTCATAGATGAGATACATTCACTTATGCGCGGAGACAGAGGCGGACAAACCATATGCCTTATTGAACGTCTATGCAGAATGGCAGGTGCTGATCCGAGAAGGATAGGGCTTTCAGCAACAATAGGTGATCCCGAAGCAGCAGGAAGATTTCTTGCATATGGTTCTCACAGGGGGACTGTGATACCCAAAATAGAAGCAAAAGGCGTTAAATGGCGGCTTTCAATGGAGCATTTCTACATCAGCCAACAGAATACTCCCGAGGGAAAAGAAGCTCCCGAAGCTCTTCCTGTGCTTGATGAAAAAACAGATATCGCACCCGAGAACGCAGATTCGGGAATGGGATATATTTTTGAGCATACTCGCGGAAAGAAGTGTCTTATTTTCGTTAATTCACGAGAAGAATGTGAAGCAGTCACAACGACTCTTCGTTCATACTGCGAAGCAAAGCACGAGCCTGACCGTTTTCTTATACATCATGGAAATCTTTCGGCAGCCTATCGTGAAACTGCGGAGCAGGCTATGAAAGACGAAGACATATTTATGACGACCTGTACTACCGCCACGCTTGAACTTGGAATTGACATAGGAAGGCTTGAACGAGCCTTTCAGATAGATGCACCGTTTACTGTTTCGTCTTTCTTGCAGCGTATGGGAAGAACGGGCAGGCGAGAGCTGCCGCCCGAAATGTGGTTCGTGATACGCGAGGAGCTTCCCGAGCCTCGGTCAATGCTTCCCGAAACTATTCCGTGGAAGCTTTTGCAGGGTATAGCACTTATACAGGTCTATCTTGAAGAAAAATGGGTAGAGCCGCCAAAGCTTGACCGACTTCCGTATAGTCTGCTCTATCATCAGACTATGAGTACTCTTGCTTCCTGCGGTGAGCTTACTCCGTCTGCACTTGCGTCAAAAGTGCTTTCACTGAGCTATTTCAACAGGATAAGCAAGGATGATTACAAGATACTGCTTCGGCATCTTCTTGAAAAAGACCATATCCAGCGCACAGAAGAAGGCGGACTTATCATCGGCATAACAGGTGAAAGAGTAGTCAACAGCTTTAAATTTTATGCGGTATTTCAGGAAAATGAGGAATACACGGTACGCTGGGGTTCGCAGGAACTGGGTACTATCGTATCACCGCCGCCTGTTGGTGAAAAGGTCGCAATAGCAGGTCATGTGTGGATAGTCGAAGAAGTCGACCATAAAAGAAGGCTGGTGTACTGTGAACAGATCAAAGGTAAAGTCCCTGCTTACTTTGGCGATTGCCCCGGAGACATCAACACAAAAATATTAGAGCGTATGAAACAGGTGCTTATAGAGGACAAGAGTTATCCGTATCTGATGAAAAATGCAGTACTGCGGCTTGATCAGGCGCGGCAGACTGCACGTAATTCAAGTGTTACTGAACGTCCTCTCATATGCCTTGGCGGAAATATGTGGTGCTTATTCCCGTGGGTAGGCACATATGCTTTTTTCGCAATGGAACGCTTTTTAAAGATAAAATGCGCGGAACGACTTGGACTGCGCGGTCTGGACTCTGCAAGACCATACTATATACAGTTCACAATGAAGGTCTCTGCTGAGGAATTTTTCTCAATAATTGCGGACGAAGCAGAAAAAAATTTTGATCCGCTGGAGCTTGTTTATAACGGCGAAGTTCCCGTGTTTGAGAAGTATGATGAATTTTTACCCGAAATTCTGGTAAAAAAAGGCTTTGCTTACGGGATACTCGGAGTTAAAGAAATGAAGGAACGCATTAAAAGCTGGGAATATTTAATTAATTAATCGCAATTTTTGTCTTGATTTCTCAGCAAGAAAGTGATATAATATATAATAATGAATATAGAATAGGATAGGTAGGATGTTTTATGAAAATTCAGCAGCTTGAATATGTAATTGCAGTAGCGAGAGAAGGCAGTATTACTAAAGCAGCAAAAAAATTATACCAGGCTCAGCCTAATATAAGTATTGCTCTTAAAGAGCTTGAAGCTTCTTTGGGAATACAGATCTTCAATCGTTCACCCAACGGAATGATACTCACTCCCGAAGGAGAAGAATTCCTTGCAAGAGCGCAGACGATAGTAGACGAAATGCAGAGCCTTGAGCGTGACTACGCACAGACTCCAGAAAATGAGCTTAAACTTAAAGTAGCAGCAGCTCGTTCAACTTATGCGACATCTGCTATGGGACATCTCATCAGTGAGTATTCCGAAAAAACAAATAAGCTTGAAGTACACGTTATGGAAACAAGTACAGCAAAGGTAATGGAAGATATATGTGCAGGTAAATTCGATATAGGCTTTATACGTATCCCAAGCACATATGCAGACATGATCGAAAGCCGTCTCAAGGCAAGAAATCTTGTGGGAAGAACTATCATGGAGTTCCCGCTCCAGATCGTTATGAACATGAATCATCCTCTTGCCGAATATGATGATATCCCATATGAGGAGCTTAGCAAGTATCCTGAGATCATTCACGGTGATGATGAGCCTGAAATGGTCAGAAGAGCTTCTATCAATCAGGATTATGATGATAAGCGTTCAACAAAGAGAATATTCATCTACGACAGAGGAACACAGATCAGTATGCTCAAGACAGTAAAAAATGCATATATGTGGGTGTCACCTATGTCACAGAGCAGTCTTAAATATAATGACCTTGTAGTTAGAAAGTGTTCATACGCTAATAACCTTAACCGCGATATGATAATCTATCGTAAGGCAAGCGAAAACAGTACACTTATTTCCGATTGCGTAAGAACTGTTTACGAGTACGCAGACAAGATCGAAGGACTTGAAATATAACAGGACTTGAAATATAATTATACCCCGATCAGGCGGTTCACCGTCTTTGATCGGGGCTTTTTTGTAAAAAAAAGAATGAGAGCCATTAGGGGGGAGGTTCTCATTCTTAATAAGGGGATATGAGATTGTCATTTATGAAAGAATGACTTTCCATAAATTATTATAGCATAGTGGGGTATATATTGCAAATATAAAATATTAATCTCTTTATATGTTATATATATTATGCGTTATTTAAGTAAACAATTTACGCTTTATTAATATTTACGCCATTTTTTGGAAATAACTTCAAAGTTATAAAACGTCATTATTAATCAGCGGCACGGAAAATTCCTCCGTGCCGCTGATTTCTCATATACTTATTTATATGTCTGACTTTAGATGAGTCCGTACTCATAATCTATTCCATGTATGGGTAAATTGTATTCTCTTGAAAATCTCACTTTATACGAATGATTTCTTCCGTCATACACGACATTAAGTGTAAAGAGGTCAAGCTCCTCACCAAGTTCGATGATCTTGTGAGATGCCTCACCATTCTGCCATTGCTTTACCTGTATTCCTTTGTCCGTGAAGTCTATTATTTCAAGTATGACAGGGGAGTCTGTTAAGTTGGCAGACAGCACCTTAGTCCATGTTCCGTCCGTTTCCTCACAGAAGATATCTCCTCTTGAAATGCTGTACTCATACTGGAAATTTTCGCTTTTAAGTTCCTTGCCGTCGAAACCGCGCCCACCGTAATGCACATCAACAGTCATGGTATAATCATAGTTATAAGGAGAAGTTAGTTTTCCTCCGCAAATAGTGATAAGCTGTTTTCTAAGCATACAAAGATCGAAAACGTCTATATTGCCGTCTCTGCAAATGTCAGCCGCTGTCCAGTCGGAGATCGTTACATCTCCCGAACCCTCAAGCCATTTCTGTAGAGTCAGCATATCAGCGATACCGAATACCTTGTCGCCGTTTACATCGCCGAGACACTTCCATTTAACATCTTCACCATGGTATGCGTTCTTGGGAACAGCAGCCTGCATGATACAGAAGTAATCCGTATTGCATATTCCGTAATCAGGAGATGGCTTGATATAATATAAGGATATCTTTCCGTTAGATAAAACGGCATCATCTATTGTTATGCTTTTTCCGCCTGTGGATTCAATGGTGAAATCAATGAACAGCACATTATCAGCGAAAAATTTATCATCATACTTTGCGAGAAGATTTTTTTGAAGTTCATCTGCAATATAGCGTGAGAGCACTTCTGAAAGCTCAGCTGTTGAAGTAACTACCGCAGACTTTAAACCATTTATTATGCCTTCTTCTTTTAAACCTCGTGTTGTCGAAATTTCATCTATTGCGCAAGCGATGCCGATAGTTCCACCCGACTTTCTTACATTGAAAACGATATCGGCAGAATTATTAGCATATTCGTTTATCACTACAGCATTTTCGCTGCACGGCGTATATCCTTCGGGCAGATAATCTGTATTGAGTTTAAGATCAGTCAGTTCAGAAACAGGTGTCTTTGTATCGAAATAATATGGATCATTGCCCTCACAGTTTTTAACTGCACCCGAGAATAGTTTCTGTATGTCGTCATATGGTATATCTATGGGCTTTCCAGTGTCAATATCTATGACACTGATACGTTTGAGGTCGTCCTCAAGTATCTCCTCGTCCTGCCATACGACCTCTGAGCCATTATACTTATCCTTTGGTATTTCCACTCTGAGGATATCAAAGTATGATGTTCTCATACGAACTGCATTTACGACAGAGGTATGATCTATCACCAGCTTGCCGTCCTTGTATACTGCATCTTTCAGTCCGTGCTTGAAAACACGTCCCTGATATGGATCAAGATAAGTACTCAGCATAAGTACATAATTCTCGAAGTATTTGTCTGAATACTGAGACACGAAATTATCCAGTGCTTTTTCTTCAAGGAATTCTGAAAGAAATTCCGAAAGTTCCTTTTTGGAGGTGATAACAGCAGATTCAGAGCCCTTATACTGGTCATATATCTCAGTTGATGAAGCCTTGAGCTCTCCCGAATATAGGCTGTAGCTTGTATATGAGAAATAAGCATCATTAATATACGAATTGTCGAGTTTGATTTTATATGTATCAGCGGCTATGGAGCAATCGGCAGTCAAAGTCTTAACGGCAGGGGCTACACCTTCGTCAACGTAGCCTGCAAGCTCCCAGCGTATAATGCCATTACCCTCAGATTTAGCTTTATAAGCTGTAATAAACTTCTGTATGCCTCCGTCCAGAAGTCTTGATGTTTCCATTGAACAAGACGACTGACAAGCTTCTCTGAACATATTCTTATCCACAGTTGAACTCCAGCTGTATGCCGTTCCGATAGCTCTGTCTATACAGAATACAACGAGATCATCTTTTGCGGATACCTCACCGTTCTTTTTCTTGTAAGCCTCATATTCGGAAGCACAGTCGGGAAGCCAGCCGTAAATATCAGTCTCGGTGATCTCCATATCCTCGTCTATAGCAAAGGAGTAGAAAGCAGCAGCGTTAACGCCGCCCAGATCAAGACCTGCTTTCTGGGCAAGGGTATTATTTTCCAAAACAGGATCGTATCCGTCCACGGGCATTATGCATATCTGTATCCATTTGTCGGTGAGGGCAACTGCAAAATCACCCTGTTCCTTTGGAGCGTAGTATACTGCCACTTCATAGCAGTCACCTGTCTCCGAGGTATCAGAGATGTATGTCTCACGTTTGAGCTCGCTCATAATGCCGTCCGTTGTCCTTATCTCGTAACGTGACGCTTCCAGCTCGGCATTTTCAGACATTCCCGCCATACTTTCCTTGAAAACTATACAAACAAGACCGTCCTTTACAAGAGTAGCTCCATAGGTGTTTCTGAATTCCAGAGCACTGTCAAAGCTATTTGGTATCCAGTCGGGGAGAGCAGCTCCCGTGGCGTGGTCGGCTGCATAAACAGCTGTAGGGACGAATACAGAGGGGATATTTGCTGAAATAGGGGGAATTGCAGCTGCAACTGCGGTAAATGCAGCTGCTATTTTCTTGATTTTCATATAATTCACCTGCCATTCTTAATATTTACAGTACTGACTGTTTAGTTCAATTATATAACGTTATTTCACTGAATGCAAGAAAAATCGCATTTTAGTCTTTATACGATATAACGTATCGGAATGGTAAGATGTGCGGCTGAAATCGTAAACTTTTTATGAACGAGTATCAGTTAACACAGAAAAATACCACAGCACAAGGCTGCGGTAATATATAGTGAGAGGGGATCGGGTAACTTAATTCTGTGCGGCTACAGCTTCGTCAAGTGTTACTGTGACCTTATTTTCAACGCCGTCTCTGACGTAGGTAAGCTCGATGGTTTCGCCTGCTTTATGTTCGTTTTTCTTGGCAGTCAGTTCTTCATAAGTTGTAACACTTTCACCATTTACCTTGATGATTATATCGCCTGACTGTATTCCTGCATTTGCAGCTGCACCGTCCTGTTTTACTTCAGTAACATATACTCCCACAGGAAGATCATACATTCTTGAAATGTTCTCGGTAACGTCCTGACAGCTGATACCTAACTGAGGCTTGCCTGTTACATAGCCGTATTCCATTATATCTTCAACGATCCTTGATGCTTCGTTTGAGGGGATAGCGAAGCCGATACCTTCGATGCTTGCCTCAGAATATGATGCAGACATCTTGGAAGAGTTGATACCTATTACCTGACCTTTCTTGTTGATGAGAGGTCCGCCTGAGTTGCCTGAGTTGATAGCTGCATCTGTCTGGATAAGAGTCATTGATTTTTCGTTTATGGTGATCTGTCGGTTAAGTCCCGATACGATACCGCTTGTGACAGTGTTCATAAGGTCAAAGCCAAGAGGATTACCTATGGCAATAACATTCTGACCGAGCTCAAGGTCATCACTGTTGCCGAATTCGGCTGCAACAAGATCCTTAGCGTTTATTTTAAGTACAGCAAGGTCATAATCTGTATCATATCCGATGACCTCTGCATCATAGCGGTCTTCTTCATTGACGATAACGGATATGCTGCTTGCCAGACCTGAGTTATACTCTGTATCATAGATAACGTGAGCGTTAGTTACGATATAACCGTTAGTTGTGATAACTACACCTGTGCCCGTAGCTGTTGCAGTGGAAGTCTGCGGCTGCTGATTTTGACCAAATCCGCCAAAGTTAAAGTAACCGCCGCCGTTGCTCTGTGAAGTCATTGTGAAAGTGGACTCGATACCTACAACAGAAGGGAGTACCTTCTGGACTACTTCTTCTGTGGTGAGTTCATCGCGGTTTGTTTCTGTAAGGTTAGTATAGTTTACGGTTTTAGCTGAGATAGTGGACTCAGCAGCTTTTTCAGTTGTTTCTTCCGTTTCTTCAACGGCTAATGTTGTCAGGTTATTATTTGTTCCGAATGCGTAATGGTAGATACCGATAGAACCACCGGATACAAGAACCATTGCCATGATCGATGCTGCTATCTTAGCAGTCATACGTCTTTTGAATTTCTTAGATACATTGCTGTCTGTTGAAAAGCAGGTATATTCACTGTAATTATTATTCATACCGTTTACCTCATTGTTTTCGTTGTTCTCGTTCATGCCTTTTACTGTGTATTTGTACTCGTTTTTCATAATATTCACTATTCCTTTCAGAATTTTATTTTCGCTTTTATCGGGAGTCTTTCCCGTTGCTGTGATTATATTATATTTCCTCTGTGTGAAATAAATTTGCAATGAATGTAGATTTTTTCTGGATTTTGGGTGTTGTATTTTTCACATATATAAAAGCTGTGTGAATGAATGCGAAAGTTTTGTTAGTGTGTTCTTCACAGTATGAACACTTTTCGGTTCAAAGCACAAAAAAGCTCCCCTCATCAAACAGAGATTCTTCTGCTTGATGAGGGGAAGATAATTATTGTATTCTATTGTGATCGTTATTATCAGGAGCAGTATATCCTGTGGCATCAATTACGTCAGGATTAGAATAATTTGAAGAATTACGCTGATTTATGACGTATGCTACGTAATAGTTGAATGCAGCAAACAGAAGCATTACTATACCGATTATAATGCGAATGATATTTCCGCCCTTGAACGGATTGAATACAAGGAATATAGAGCTTATAAGGAGCAGAATCCCGAATATGAGCTGCAAAAGCTTCAATCCGTTTGTGAAATCCTTGCTCAACGCCTTTACTATCTGAGTAATTGCGACTATTCCTATTATAATGCCTGCAATGAGGGAAAGCTGAGCTGTAATGAACTTCGGGAGATACATGACGAATAATCCGATGAGGACTCCTATTATACCTGCCGGCATGAGACCGGCACCGTCACCGCTGCCAAGTCCGCCCAATACTGTAAAAGCACTTCCCACTATGATTATTCCGCCGATAATATAGAACACCCACGAGAGCACTCCGGGAAAGAATGTAAACAGAATACCGCAGACTGTTAGCAGGATACCTTTAAAAATGTAGTTTGAATTATCTATTTTCACAAAATCCCTCCTATTTCAGTACATTTATGAACTTGAGCCTTAATCTCTGAATGAAGTTTGCGTTATTGTAAATTTTTGCAGAAATATCTTCAACTGTTTTCCTGCACATCTTCAGTTCATCTTCATCGGGAACACCTTGTCCGTAGCAGGCTCTCAGAGCGATATCGGTGAGCTTTTCAAAGCTTCCTGCTTCAAAATAATCTCCTGCAAGCTTTTTCTCGACTTCTTCAGCGAAAGATTTGTAATTACCGTTTTCGCTCGTAAGCTTCAATGAAGCAAGGAGCTTTTCGGAATATGAATAAATATTTTTGACTCTTGAAGGAGTTTTGCCTGAATTGAAATTCTTCTCACGTTTTTGGATTATAAGATATCTTCTTAATGCGATTATAAGTGCAGTAAGGAGAAGAACAAGTAAGAAATGCAGGATATATTTTACAGCCTTAGGCATAGCTTTACCATTGCCTTTTCCTATACCGACACCACCGACTTTGGAAGTAACAGTCTGTGTTGCCTGAGAAGTAGTAAGAGTAGTACGTTTTCCGCTTGTACGTGCTGCTGAACTCAGAGTAGTACTTGCTTGTGTATTTTGTTGTGTAGTTGAAGTAACACTATTTTCAGAAGTTGATTCAGCAGGTTTTGTAGGTTCTGTGTTGATCTCCTTTGCAGAATAGCCTGATGTAAACTCATAAGGGATCCAGCCTATTCCGTCAAGATAGATCTCTGTCCATGCATGGCTGCGGTTATCCTTAACTTCAACAGTAACAGAGTTATCTGAATTTTTCTTGCCTGCGGTCACATCGTCCTCTACGATTATGTATCCTGTAGCATAACGAGCGGGGATACCAGCCATTCTTGCAAGAATAACGCCTGCTGTTGCGAAATTTATACAATAGCCCTTGTGATTTTCTAACAGGAAGTAGTTTACAAAATCACGGTTGGAAGGGGTTTTTCTTGGATAAAGGGAATATACACATTCACCCTGCATTTTATCCTTTATCGCTTTGAGAACTTCCAGCTTTCCTTCGATAGATGAAGTATCGCCTTCAAGAACTTCGGCATATGCTTCTTTAACTTCCTTCATAGCCTTTGTATTCGGAACATCAAGGTATTCATCGTAAACAAAATCCTTATAGCTGTTCTGCAAAAGCTGTGCCATGATAGTGGCACCGTTCTCCAAAACATACTCTCTGTTATATGGGATATCATAGTCTATTGAGAAGAAATCATCATAGGTCAACAGATCGTTTTCGGTACAGTATTCAAGAACATCTTCACGACAGAGCTTATCGTGTATATCGGAAGCAGAAAATACTTCACGGAGATTATGGTTCCTTTGTTTTAATGAGGCTATAGATTCAGATATTGATTCAATATCTATATGGAAGAACTTATATGATGATTCGCCCTTTTTTCCATTCTGAGGAGAAACAGTAAGGTCATTCTGATATGAAAGTCCTCCGAAATTCTCCGTGCCATACGGTGCGTAGACGTATTTCATCTTCTTTTTGCTGTTCTTGATCCATATTGTGTTATCATTGCCACTGTAGATAAGCTTCGTAAATATGGCAGGAAAATCCTGTGGGTATATATCATATTTTTTGAAGTCATCAAATATCTTGTTTTTGTATGCAGATTTAGGAAGCTTGAACCATTCATTATCCTTATAGATAGAACCTACATAGTTTTTTAGATATATAGCACCCTTGACTGGCTGTTCGATCGTAACAGTCAGATCTGTAACATTTTTATAACGTACATGATCGTTTGTGCCGAGCTTGTGATTTTCATATTCAAAATCAAGTCCGAAAGCACTTGTAAGGCTTGAAAGACTTTCTGCAAGATTTTCAAAAGTAAAATCATTCATTGCCTCGGTGATATCACGGCGTTTTTCGTTGATCGCATCGCTTCTTTTATAATGTGTGATCTTCAGGAAGCTGTAAGATACAGCTGTTACCAGCATAACGCTTGCGATAATAAATATACCGCATTTCTCAGTAACTTTAAGCTTCATATGCCGTTTCGGGAAGAAAAGGTTATTCTTCCTTACAAAGCCGCTCTGTCCGCCCGAGTATTCACCAACGTCTATAGTTGACATTGCAAGAAGTGAGAGCCAGTATGCGATACAGAGCATACCCCAGAATACCGAGACTTCTATACCGTTGTACATTCCGAGCTCGAGAAGAGGGAATGTTACCATAAGCGGAAGTACGGGATTTGGACGGCATATAGTAAAGAAATACAATACTATGGCAAGCAGCCATACATAAAATACAAACAGCGTCGTGACAGACTTTATCTCGGAGGATTTTATTATGGTTTTGTAGTAATTGATCTCCGAATGGTACGAGGTTTTATATATGATATTGTAAACGAACTTAAAGCCCATAGAGATGAGCGAAGATTTTTTATACGCATAAATAACAAAAGCTGCTATAGAACCGCCGTACACCCAAAGTGCTTTTTTACCTAAAAGCGATAGTGTAAGGTAAAATATCGAGAAGCCTATTGCAGCCATTGCAACTGTCTTTCCGTTAAAACGGAAAGGGAACATTCCGAAGAATGACATCAGAACTGACGTAAAGCCTATAACAGCAATAAGTGCGGAAAAAGGCTTTCTGTAGTTAGCGTTTTTTCGTTTTACCGACATTACTATGCTGTCACTTATAGAAATGCCGTTTATGTTTTGCGAATTCTTTCTTTTCATTATATATCTATATCCTTTATAGAAGCAGATATTTTGCCGACGATTACGGGGATAATATTAAGAGAAGAAAATCCCGAACTGATATCGGATAGTTCTTCCACAGAGTCAGCAACGATAACTGCATTTTTGAAGTCAGCATCTACATTCTCATCAATATCTCCAAGTATGGATTGGTCAGCAAATGAACTGATATACGTAAATGAAGCAAATGAAAGAGAATTGTTTTCCAGGAAATATTGTTTCGGAGAATGGCTGAACATATTGTCATTTATAGATGTTATAATATTTCGTATAACAGCTGAAAGGTCAGAACTGTCATTGATATCCTGTTCTGCGAATTGATCCTGAGCAGCGTTATAGAAAGTTACTGAATGTACTCTTTCGTTATCAAGAAGGAATTGTGAAATAGAAAGGAATGTCTCAATAAGTGTGTCGAATACAGGAAGAGTGAGGTCGTTATCTTTATAACACTTCAGATCAAGGAACAATGAGCACGGAACATCAATAGGAAGGCTGTATTCCTTTACGATAAAATCGTCTTTCTTTGAACTCAGCTTCCAGTGGATACGGTTGAGTTTGTCACCTGGATTATATTCTCTAAGGTCGAATACCTCTGAGGGATCGTCACCTGGACGATATTCGGAAAACATATCGCTTTCTTCGTTTACACGGTCGCTGTAGTGGACTATTCCGCTGACTTCATGTCCTTCGGGCATTATGACAACTTCGGTATTGATATTCTTTCCTGTTTTGAACTTGAATATCCTGAGTGGATCGTATATATTTAAATAGGAAGTCTTGATCTTTATTATGCCGCAGAATTTTGATTTGAGCTGGAAAGTTATCCTCTGTGAATTGCGCGGCTGTATAGGAAGGTAAAGATCGAATGCCGAAGTCTGATTGCTGAATACATTATAATATATAATATGTGCCTCAGCTTTTCCGATAGGGAAGATGCTTCTGTTGTTAACTACCAGCTGAACGGCAAAATCTTTATTTTTAGCAGCGTTCTTATCTTTGACTGCAAATTCTACCGAGATCATTCTCTTTGTTATATATGTGGTGATATACATTAATATAGGTAAAGCTATCATCACGATGAGCAGTACCAGTGCAAAATCCCATATATATAATATATAGAAGGCAGCACATACAAGTATCAGAACAATGAACAGTATTTTTGTAAGTAACATGATGCCGCCTTACTTTTCAGTTATACCCGGAACAGGAACTGATCTGAGTATCTCTGTTATTATATCAGAAGCTGATGTATCTGAGAGCTTTGCCTTAGAATTGAGCATTATACGGTGTTCAAAAACATCGTTGCATATATAAGAGATATCTTCGGGGATAACGTAATCACGTCCCATTGCAACAGCGATACCCTTTGAAAGCTGCATAAGAGCAAGAGTTCCTCGTGGGCTCACACCGAGCTTGAGCATGGGGTGATTACGAGTAGCTGCTGAAATTGATACGATATATTCATATATCCTGTCGTCGATATATATATTTGATATGTATTCCTGAAGTTCCTTTATAAATGAAGCGTCAGCAACGGGTTTTACGTTTTCAAGTGGATTTTCACTGTGTTTTGCTTTGAGGATAGAGACTTCACCGTCAAAATCAGGATAACCCATACTGAGCTTTATCATAAAACGGTCAAGCTGTGAATCGGGAAGATTATGTGTACCAGCCGAACCAATAGGATTTTGTGTAGCGATTACTGTATAAGGCTCGGGAAGCTTGTATGTATTACCGTCAACAGTGATGCTTTTTTCTTCCATAAGCTCAAGCAGAGCAGACTGTGTCTTGCTTGATGTACGGTTGATCTCGTCAGCAAGGAAGAGGTTGCAAAAAGCTACGCCGGGACGGAATTCAAACTTGCCGTTTGATTTGTTATACACAGAAAAACCTGTAACATCTGACGGAAGTACATCAGGAGTAAACTGCATACGATTATGTTCAAGTGAAAGTGCTTTTGAGAAAGCAAGAGCAAGAGTTGTCTTACCAACACCAGGGATATCTTCAATGAGGATATGTCCCTTACACAACATTGCAAGAAGCACCTTGATAATAATAGCGTCCTTGCCGATAACGGCTTTTTTTACTTCGCTGATCACAGAATTGATCTGGTTTGTATAATATGTATTGTTGTTCATATTGTCTCTCCTATGAAATTTGTTTATACCTAATTATTATATCATTAATAAATGGTTTTTGCAATAGCAATCTGTATATTTTTATAAAATGGAATGTCATCATTCAGTTACCAATTACGGTGTCAAAATATGCTAAAAAAACGTTAATTTCACGTAAAATTGGGCTTTGATTATACCATTTGTCATTTTTTATACCCTCTATATTGTTACTGATTTGTAACAAACTGCTGTTAAAACAGCATATATATTAACATTGAGTTCATAAAATATCCATAGAATATCAAACTAATATGTGCATGATTACTCCGAGGAGTATTTTATTGTGGAAAAATCACGCCAGAAAATGGAAATAATCCTGAAAGTATTGCTATTTCGGGGGAGATGTGTTATCATAACAACAGCCCGAAAAATTTGAAAATGCTTTTTTCAGGAAAGGATGAGTTGATGGGTAATCTTAAGACCGCGGCGTTAGCTTGCGGAGTAGTTGTATCAGTATTGGGCGGAGGAATAGGAGTTGCATATATAACTTCATCTACCGTAAGAAGTGCTGATATGTTAGTTAAGGAGGATGTTGTTCTTCCGATCAAGGCGAGCACATCGAATTTAACAGCTGCAACTATTGCAGATGACATAAAAGCAACTACAAATAACAGAACAACCACCAAGAAATCTTATACAGCCGAAAATACAACGGCTGCAAGCAAAAACTACGTTGCCGCTCAGGAAGGCACAACTTCTCAGCGTGCTACACAGGCAGCTACAACAGCTGCTCAGATTTCAAGATCGGTGCCAGCACCGGCACACGCGCCGGCTGCAATCACAGAGCCTGTAACACAGGCAGCCACAACAGCTGCGATCGTAGCAAAGACCGTAAACGATGCAGCAAAAATTACGTCATTGGTTACAAAACCTGTGACAACTACAACGAAAGCTACAACAACTACTACGACAACAACAGTTATCGAAGAAACTACTACGGAGACAGAACCTGTTGAAACACCAACAGAGGCTCAGGATTTGACTGACGCATACGTTGAACCTGAAGCAGAACTGATAGTAACCGATATCGAGCCTGTAGTTGAAGAGAGCTCACTCGGAATTTCTGATTCGGATTACATACTTCTTTGTAACGCTGTTGCTCACGAGGCGGGCAGCAACGGAATCAGTACATACGATAAGGCACTTGTAGTAGAGGTTATTATGAATAGAGTTAATTCGCCTCGCTTCCCGAATACTATTTATGATGTTCTTACACAGAGAAATCAGTTTACGGGTGCATGGGGATATGTTGATCTGGGCACATATTCTTCATTTGTCACACAGAGTGTTAAAGATGCTGTTACCTATTATTTTGACAACCAGGAATCCTTTACTCAGGGTTACTTTAGTTTCTGGGGTGACGGCTACAGAAATCATTTTAGCTAAGATATTAAACAGTCGACATACGGTCGGCTGTTTTTTTATGTCCGTTTATGTTATAGTTGCGATTTTTGAAGGTGTGTGTTATAATTGATATACTATATAATAAGGAGTTTATCATGGATATAAACGTTAGAAAAATAGCTGACCTTGCGGCTCTTGAAATTGATAAGGAAAAATATTCGGACTTTGAAGCTCAGTTTATGGATATGATCAAAATGGTGTCTGATCTTCCTGAATGTAGTGAATATGACATCATACCTGAACCGATGGAACTCCGAGATGACATTGTTGAGTGCAGCGATATCAGTCAAAGCGAGCTTTTGGGCAATGCCTGTGAGATCGTAAAGGACTGTTTTACAGCACCTCAAACGGTGGAGTACTGATGAGGCTTTGTGATAATACCGCGCTTGAACTTGCTCAGATGCTCCGTAAAAAGCAGTGCAGCGCGAAAGAAATATACCTTGATACCTTACAGAGAGCGATAGAAAAACAGGATACGCTAAACGCATATATCACCTTTAACGATGATGCTGAGAAGGCAGCCGAAGCCGTTGACAGAAAGATAGCAGAGGGAAAAGAACTTCCGCTTATTGCAGGTATCCCTATAGCTGTAAAGGATAATATCTCTACAAAAGGATCAAGAACTACTTGTGCGTCAAAAATGCTCTGTGATTATATCCCGCCATATGATGCGTTTGTGATCGAGAAGATAAAAAATGCTGGCGGAGTTATTATCGGAAAGAGTAACATGGACGAATTTGCCATGGGCTCTGCTTCTGATACAGGATATTTCGGAGCTGTAAGAAATCCTGTAGACTGTAATTATTCAGCAGGAGGCTCGTCCGGCGGTTCAGCCGCAGCAGCTGCAAGCGGCGGAGCTGTACTGTCACTTGGCTCTGATACAGGCGGTTCTGTACGTCAGCCTGCGTCATTATGCGGAGTTGTAGGCTTTTGTCCCTCATACGGGACTGTATCAAGATATGGGCTCATCGCCTTTGCTTCTTCACTTGACAGGATCGGCACCATTGGAAGAACAGTAAAAGACACACATCTCCTCCATAATATAATATACGATGCAGACATCAAAGATGTAACAGCTTTTTATAAAAATTATTCATTTAACTTAAAAGGCGCACTTAATGGCGTAAAAATTGGTGTCATAAAGGAACTGATGAGTTGTTACATGGAAGATGATGTAAGATCATCTTTTATGTCAGCCATAAAGCTTATGGAAGAAAACGGTTCTGTAGTAAAAGAGATATCACTGCCTGATATAAAAGCGGCTGTAAATGCTTATTATATTATATCATCTGCCGAGGCTTCTTCAAATCTTGCCAGATATGACGGTATAAGATATGGCTATCGTTCGGAGAAATGCGGAAGTCTCAGTGAAATGTACAAAAACAGCAGAAGCGAAGGCTTCGGCGATGAGGTCAAGCGCAGGATAATGCTCGGTACTTTTGTTCTCAGTGAGGGCTTTTGCGATGATTATTACAAACGTGCAGCTTCTCTGCGCAGAAGCTTATGTGCAGGATTTGATGAAGCTTTTCAGCAGTGTGATATCATCGCTGCTCCCGTATATCCCAAAGCTGGTTTTAAACTTGGCGAGAGCGCGGTCCCTGCGGAAGTATACTCGGCAGACATATTCACAGTGCCGTCAAGTCTGGCAGGGCTTCCTGCTATAAGTGTCCCATGCGGTAAAAATAAAGAAGGATTGCCTATAGGTTTGCAGCTAATAGGCAGTAGATTTTGTGATAATAAAGTATTTGACGCTGCATACGGATATGAGCTTATCGGAGGTGGATATAATGGCTGAGCTTGAAAGTGTTATAGGTCTTGAGATACACGCTGAATTAAAGACAAATACAAAGATATTCTGCGGCTGTAAGAATTCATTCGGTGCTGCTCCAAATTCTCAGATATGTCCTGTGTGTATGGGACTTCCCGGAACACTTCCGCGTCTCAACAGTAAAGTGTGCGATTATGCTGTAAAAATGGGAATTGCACTTAATTGTGAGATAAATAAAGTCAGCCGAATGGACAGGAAGAACTACTTTTATCCTGATCTGCCCAAAGCTTATCAGATATCTCAGTCTGACATACCTATATGCGGTAAGGGAAGCCTTGATATACTTGTTAACGATAAGGTCAGGACTATAGGCATAACGCGTATACATATCGAAGAAGATGCAGGTAAGCTTATCCATGATGATGAATACAGCGGCACTCTCTGCGACCTTAATCGCTGTGGTGTTCCGCTTATTGAAATAGTTACAGAGCCTGATATAAGGAGTTCCGAAGAAGCAAGGATATTCCTTGAAAACATAAGGAGCATACTTCGTTATATCGGAATTTCCGACTGCAAAATGCAGGAGGGAAGTATCAGGTGCGATGTGAATGTTTCAATGCATGAAAAAGGAACTCCTCTCGGTGTACGCTGCGAGCTTAAAAATGTCAACAGCTTCAGTGCGGCAGTCAGAGGCATTGAGTATGAGATAAAGCGGCAGACAGCGATCATAGAGAATAATGGACAGATCGAACGTGAGACAAGACGTTGGGACGATAAAAAGGGTGTAAGTATCCTTATGCGCAATAAAGAAAATGCTCAGGATTACAGATTTTTTCCCGAGCCTGACCTCGGAGCGGTCGTTATCAGTGATGAAAGGATAAATGCACTTAAAGCTGAGATACCCGAACTTCCTAATAAGAAAATGATACGTTATGTATCCGAATACGGACTGAATTATTTCGAAGCATTTATGATAGCCGATGTTCCTGATAAAGCCGAACTGTTTGAACATTGTATCAAAACAGGAAAATGTTCTCACAGGTCTGCGGCAAACCGTATTGTAGGCGAGATAACAAAGTATGTGAATGATACGGGAAAAAGCGTATCGGAAACCATGCTTACAGCTAATGAGCTTGCTGAACTGTGTCATTCAGCCGAAAAAGGAGTTATCTCAAGTTCAAGTGCAAAAATAGTTCTTTTGGAGCTTTTAAGCAGCGGCGGCAGTACGGAAAACATCATCAGCAGACTGGGACTTGCACAGAATTCAGATGATGAATACCTGAGTAAGCTTGCTGATGAAGTCATTGCAGATAATAAGAGATCAGTTGATGACTTCAAAAACGGTAAGACCAATGCCATTGGTCATCTTATTGGACAGGCTATGAAGCTTTCAAAAGGAAAAGCAGATCCGCAGAAGATAAAAGAAATAATACTGAATAAATTAAAAACGGAGGAATAAAAATGAATTTTATATGTTATCCTAAATGTACTACCTGTCAGAAGGCTAAGAAGTGGCTCGATGAAAAGGGTATATCCTATGAGTTGAGGGATATCAAGGAAAATAATCCGAGCTATGACGAATTGAAGAAATGGTATGAGCTTAGCGGTTTGCCGCTGAAGAAGTTTTTCAACACAAGCGGACTGCTTTACAAATCAATGGAGCTGAAAAACAAGCTCCCGAATATGAGTGAAGAGGAACAGCTAAAGCTTCTGTCAACTGACGGAATGCTTGTAAAAAGACCTCTCCTTATCTGCGATGATACAGTACTTGTAGGATTTAAAGAAAAAGAGTACGAGGAGTTATTTAAATAAAAAACAGGCGGACAATAGTCCGCTTTTGTTCACTCTAAATACTTGACAACTGTCAAGTATTTTGATATAATTTGTATATGGAAATGGAGGTTTAGTTATGAAGCAATACAATGTAACAGGTATGAGCTGCGCTGCTTGCAGTGCGAGAGTAGAAAAAGCAGTTTCCTCCGTTGAAGGTGTTTCATCTTGTTCCGTCAGTCTGCTGACCAATTCAATGGGAGTTGAGGGGACAGCTTCTGATACTGCAATTATTGAAGCAGTAAAAAATGCAGGCTACGGCGCATCGCTGAAAGGTGCAAAGACAGCAGCTAAAACGTCAGATGATGAACTTAAAGATACAGAAACTCCTGCTATGAAGCGCAGACTTGCAGCTTCTCTAATATTTCTGATCGTTCTCATGTATATCTCTATGGGACATATGATGTTTGGAGCACCGCTTCCTGCTTTTATGGAAGGAAATCATATAATGATGGGACTTGCTCAGCTTTTGCTTGCTGCAATTGTAATGGTCATAAATCAGAAATTCTTTATAAACGGCTTCAAGGGGATTATACACCGTTCTCCCAACATGGATACTCTTGTGGCTCTTGGTTCGGGAGCTTCATTCATATACAGCACCTGTGTACTGTTTGCCATGACTGATGCGCAGTTGAAAGGCAATAACGATGCTTTGATGGTTTATATGCATGATCTGTACTTTGAGTCAGCGGCAATGATACTGACTCTTATCACTGTCGGAAAAATGCTTGAAGCAAAGTCTAAGGGAAAAACTACAAATGCTTTGAAAAGCCTTATGAAGCTTTCGCCAGAAACTGCTGTTCTCATAAGAGACGGCGCTGAAGAGGAAGTTCCTGTTGAACAGGTAAAAAAAGGCGATATCTTTTCAGTACGTCCAGGAGCAAATATCCCTGTTGATGGTATTGTTATCGAAGGCGAAAGTGCAGTTAATGAAGCTGCACTGACAGGCGAAAGTATCCCTGTTGATAAGACAGTCGGAGACAGCGTATCAGCAGCTACTATAAATCAATCAGGCTATCTGAAATGTGAAGCCGCAAGAGTAGGTGAGGACACTACATTATCTCAGATAATAAAAATGGTCAGTGATGCGGCAGCAACGAAAGCTCCTATTGCCAAAATAGCCGATAAAGTCTCAGGTGTATTTGTGCCTGTTGTCATTGGTATCGCTCTTGTTACATTTGCAGTATGGCTCATATTGGGAAAAAATATCGGATATTCTTTGGCAAGAGCCATATCAGTCCTTGTAATCAGCTGTCCGTGCGCACTCGGTCTTGCTACACCTGTAGCAATTATGGTAGGAAACGGTGTAGGAGCAAAGAACGGATTGCTTTTCAAGACTGCCATATCCCTTGAAGAGACAGGAAAAGCACAGGTGATCGCGCTTGATAAGACAGGTACAATTACAAAAGGAGAGCCGCAGGTCACTGATATTATAACAGCTGAGGGCTTTGACGAGAAAGAATTGCTGAGTATTGCGTATTCCCTCGAAACGAAAAGCGAGCACCCACTTGCAAAGGCTGTTATAAAATACGGAAATGAAAAAGGAATAACAGGTGAGGAGTTATCGGAATTCAAAGCACTTGCAGGCAACGGTCTGACAGGTAAGCTTAATGATGTAACTTTCAGAGGCGGCAATTTTGAATATATAAGCTCCGCAGCAGCTATTGATGACAAGCTTCAATCAGCGGCAAGGGAATTGTCGGAGCAGGGAAAAACTCCGCTTTACTTTTCAAAGGATGATAAGCTTGCAGGCATTATCGCTGTTTCAGATGTCATAAAGGAAGAAAGTACAGAGGCAATACGTGAATTGCAGAACATGGGTATCCATGTTGTAATGCTTACAGGAGATAATGAGCGGACAGCTAACGCCATAGGCAAGCAGGCAGGTGTTGATGAAGTCATCGCAGGAGTGCTTCCTGACGGCAAGGAAAGTGTTATAAGAAAACTGAAGAAAAAAGGAAAAGTTGTAATGGTTGGCGACGGTATCAATGATGCACCTGCGCTTACTGCTGCTGATACAGGAATTGCTATCGGAGCAGGTGCAGATGTAGCTATAGATGCTGCCGATGTAGTCCTTATGAAAAGCAGTCTGCGTGATGTTCCTGCTGCTGTAAGACTTAGCCGTGCAACTCTGAGAAATATACATCAGAACCTTTTCTGGGCATTTATCTACAATATTATCGGTATCCCCCTTGCAGCAGGTGCTTATTATAAGCTTTTCGGCTGGCAGATGAATCCTATGTTCGGAGCAGCAGCCATGAGCCTTTCCAGCTTTTTTGTTGTTACAAATGCTTTGAGACTTAATTTCTTTAAGCTGCATGACAGCAGTCACGATAAAAAGAGAAAAAATACCGCCGAGAAGAATGTCAATGAAACTGCGGACATAGTAACTGTAAAGATCAAGGGAATGATGTGCGGACACTGCGAAGCACGAGTGAAAAAGGCACTTGAAGAGCTTCCGTTCGTTGATGAAGCAGTTACAAGTCACGAACATGGAACGGCTGTATTGTCAATTTCAAAAGAAATGGACGAAAAAGCCGTGAAAAAAGCAATTACTGATGCAGGATACAAGTATCAGGGCATAAAATAGTAAATAAAGTTGAAAAAGCAGTCTTTATGGCTGCTTTTTTTCAATATATGGGTAAAATGTTACTGCGGACTTGCAAAAAAAAAATAAATGTGATATAATATCTGAGTATGTATAAAAACATGACCGAAAGGCAGAGGATTATGGCTAAGAAACAAGATTACGGCAACGACAGTATATCAATGCTCAAGGGCGCGGACAGAGTCCGTAAGCGTCCTGCTGTTATATTCGGCTCTGACGGATTGGACGGCTGTGAGCACTCGATCTTTGAAGTCATCTCAAACTCTATAGATGAAGCCCGTGAGGGTTACGGCAATAAAATAATAATTACTCATTACAGGAATAACGACATAGAGGTAGAGGACTTCGGCAGAGGCTGCCCCGTTGACTATAACAACAACGAAAAACGTTATAACTGGGAGCTTGTCTACTGTGAGCTTTATGCAGGCGGTAAGTATGATACTGCTGCTGAATCTTATGAATACTCACTTGGTCTTAACGGACTTGGTCTGTGTTCTACGCAGTATTCATCTGAATTTATGGACGTTCAGGTAATACGTGACGGTTTCAAGTACGATCTGCACTTTGAAAAGGGCAATAATGTAGGCGGTTTAAAGAAAGAGCCATGCAAGAAAAAGCAGACTGGTACTAAAACACGCTGGCGTCCCGACCTTGAGGTTTTTACTGATATCAATGTTTCTGACGAGTTCTTCTGTGATATCCTTAAACGTCAGGCTATTGTAAACCCTAATATACTCTTTGTTTTCCGCAGTGAAAATGAAGCAGGCGGTTTTAACGAGCAGGAATTCTTTTACGAATCGGGTATAACCGAGTATGTTCAGGAGATAGCAGGCGAAGGAGCTCTTTCTTCCATACAGCACTGGACTGCCGAGAAAAAGGGAAGAGACCGTGATGACAAGCCTGAATATAAGGTAAAGCTTGATGTTGCACTTACTTTTTCAAATAAGGCTAAACTGACAGAGTATTATCATAACTCAAGCTTCCTTGAACACGGCGGTTCACCTGCCGAAGCTGTAAAGCGTGCATTTCAGGCTCAGATAGACAGCTATATCAAGTCCGTGAACGGCTACCAGAAGAACGAGAGCAAGATAACCTACGCTGATGTTGAGGAATGTCTGATACTTGTTTCATCATCATTCTCCACACAGACTTCCTATGCAAACCAGACCAAAAAGGCGATCACAAATAAATTTATCCGTGAAGCTATGACTGAATTCCTGCGTCATCAGCTTGAAGTTTACTTCATTGAAAATCCTGATGAAGCTCAGAAGATAGCAGAACAGATACTCATAAACAAGAGAAGCCGTGAAAATGCCGAAAAGGTTCGTCTTAACGTAAAGAAAAAGCTTACGGGAACTATCGACCTTGCAAACATGGTGGAGAAGTTTGTTGACTGCCGTACAAAGGACGTTTCACGCCGCGAGATATACATCGTGGAGGGCGACTCGGCTCTCGGTTCTGTAAAGCTTGCGAGAAATGCTGAATTTCAGGCTATAATACCTGTCCGTGGTAAGATACTCAACTGCCTTAAAGCTGAATATTCCAAAATATTCAAGAGCGAGATCATAACCGATCTTATCAAGGTACTTGGCTGCGGAGTTGAGGTAACCACAAAGGCGAACAAGGAGCTTTCAAACTTCGATATAAACAACTTCCGCTGGAGCAAGATCGTTATCTGTACCGATGCGGATGTTGACGGCTTCCAGATAAGAACTCTTATCCTTACCATGCTTTACAGGCTCACACCTACGCTTATTGAGCAGGGCTATGTGTATATTGCTGAGTCTCCGCTCTTTGAGATAAACACAAAGGAAAAGACATATTTCGCTTATACCGAACAGGAAAAGCAGCGTATACTTGAGATAATCGGCGATAAAAAGCATACTATACAGCGTTCTAAAGGTCTCGGTGAGAACGAGCCAGATATGATGAGCCTTACTACGATGAATCCCGATACCCGTCGTCTTATCAAGGTCACAGCTGACGATATAACCGAGTCTGCCGAGGTATTTGAGATGCTTCTCGGCGATGATCTTCAGGGACGTAAGGACTATATCTCGGAATACGGTGCTGATTATCTCGAACTTGCTGATATAAGCTGATGTCTTGGTGATTATTTATGAAAAAGATAAAAATGACAAAGTGCCGCTTCTGCGGCGGAACTGAATTTATAACAGGCTATCAGAACTTTTACGGTGCAGTTTACAGTGCTGACAGTATACTCAGATCAACATCTCTGTATCATACCATATGCAGAGATTGCGGAAGTGTCGTAAGAACTTATGTAAAAGATCCTGAGAAGCTGATAAAGAAAAAAGACAGAAAATCATCACAAGGAGAAGAGTAAATGCCAAGAAAAAAGGAAACTCCCAAAAAACAGCCTGTCTTTAAGCATGAGGCTTATATAGAAGGTTCAGGCAGTGTAGTTGATGAAAAGATAACGGATACTCTGAAAAAGAATTATATGCCCTACGCCATGAGCGTTATCATCTCAAGAGCACTTCCTGAGATAGACGGCTTCAAGCCTTCTCACAGAAAGCTCTTGTATATGATGTATAAGAGAGGACTGCTCAATCCCGAGAAGGAACGTTCAAAGTCCGCGAATGTTGTGGGCGAGACCATGAAACTCAATCCTCACGGCGATCAGGCTATATATGAGACTCTTGTTCGTATGACACGCGGTAATGAAGCTCTGCTCCACCCATATATCGACAGCAAGGGCAACTTCGGCAAGCAGTATTCAAGCAAGATGCACTTTGCTGCACCTCGTTATACAGAAGTAAAGCTTGAAAAGATATGCAACGAGCTTTTCCGTGATATAGACAAGGAAACGATAGACTTCGTACCAAACTACGATAATACGATGCAGGAGCCTACTCTTCTTCCTGCAACATTTCCTACTGTGCTTGTAAACTCAAATACAGGTATTGCTGTATCTATGGCAAGCAATGTATGTCCGTTCAACCTTGAAGAGGTCTGCGAGACAACTATAGCTCTTATGAAAGATCCGAACCATGATATACTCAGTACCCTTAAAGGTCCTGATTTCCCCGGCGGCGGACTTATGCTCTATGATGAAGCAGAGCTTAACAAGGTCTACGAGACAGGCAGAGGAAGTATCAAGGTACGTGCAAAATTCAGTTATGATAAAAGTGCAAACTGCATAGAAGTAACTGAAATTCCGTATACTACAACTGTAGAGGCGATAATCGAGAAGATAATAGATCTTGTAAAACAGGGAAAGATCAGAGAAGTTTCGTATATACGTGATGAAACCGATATCGAAGGCTTGAAGATTGCTATAGACCTCAAACGCGGAACAGATCCCGAAAAGCTTATGCAGAAGCTTTATCGCCTTACACCTTTGCAGGACAGCTATCCGTGTAACTTCAATATACTTATTGCAGGTACTCCAAAGGTAATGGGAGTACGTGAGATACTTACGGAATGGACTGCATTCAGAGAAGAATGTATACAGCGCAGAACATACCATGATCTTCAGAAGAAAAAGGAAAAGCTTCACCTTCTCGAAGCTCTTTCAAAGATACTTCTTGATATCGACAAGGCTATAAAGATAATCCGCGAGACCGAGAATGAAGCAGACGTAGTACCTAACCTTATGATAGGCTTCGGAATCGACGAGATACAGGCTGAATATGTTGCTGAAATAAAGCTCCGCAATATCAATAAGCAGTATATCCTTCGCCGTATCGAAGAAGTTGACCAGCTCAAAAAGGATATCGAGGAAATGGAAGATATTCTCCGCGATAAGAAGAAGATACGTAAGATAATCGTTAACGAGCTCCGTGATGTTATAAAGAATTATGCTCAGCCGAGAAAGACGATGTTCTATTATCTTTCAGATGTTGAAGATGCTGAGGAAGTTGATGATACCCCCGATTATCCAGTCAATATATTTGTATCTGACAGCGGTTATTTCAAGAAGATAACTCCTCAGTCACTGAGAATGAGCGGTGAGCAGAAGCTTAAAGAGGGAGACTTCATCAGCCAGACCTTTGAAGCTACCAACAAGACCGATCTTGTTTTCTTCTCGGATAAAGCTCAGGCTTATAAATCGAGAGCAAGTGCATTTGATGATACAAAGGCAAGCGTAATGGGTGATTATATACCTGCAAAGCTAAGCTTTGATGACGGAGAACTGCTTAAAACACTTGTTCCAACAACGGACTATAGTGGATATATCCTTTTCTTCTTTGAAAACGGTAAAGTCGCAAAGGTTCCTATGAAGTCATACGAAACAAAGACCAACCGTAAAAAGCTTGCAAAGGCTTATTCGGAGAAGTCGCCTCTTGTTGCGGCTATATTCACAGCTGAGGACAGCGATATACTTCTCAGAACTACAAGCGGTCATGCACTTGTATTCAATACAGGCATGATACTTCCTAAGTCAACAAGAGATTCTCAGGGCGTACAGGTCATAAATCTGCGAAAGAAAGCATTGCTTTCATCTGCATCGCTTATTGCTCCGGAAGAACTTCCCGAGCTTGAGAAATATCGTTCAAAGAGTGTCCCTGCCGCAGGAAAGCCTGCCAAGGAACTCGGTGACAGCAATCAGCTTACATTTTAATAATAGAAAAGCCATAGTTTTGACTAAATGCGAAACTATGGCTTTTATAAAATATATCGGGGTGAAAACAATGAATAAAGAATGGTCAGAACTTAATAAAACAATTCAGGATCAGCTTAAAAAGTCGGAAACATACTGCAATGGCATAGAAACACTATTTGAACTCAGAAAACAGCTTATGCAGACATTAGATCTGTTCAGATGTGAGCTTTCAAGAGATGACTTCAATGCTATCCCTTTTATTAATATTGACGGTTATCATTCAAAAACAATTGCATATTCGATTTGGCATATTTTCCGCATAGAAGATATCGTTGCACATTCCCTTATAAATGAAGATGAGCAGGTGTTTTTCTCACAGCGATATAATGAACGTATAAATTCACCTATAATTACAACAGGAAATGAACTTGTAAAACAGCAGATAGCCGACTTTTCGGAAAAATTAGATATAGATGAACTTTATTCATATATCCACGATGTAAAAGAAAGCAGTGAAAGTATCATAAAAACTCTTTCATTTGATGTGCTGAAAAAGAAGTTTATCGAAGAAAACAAGGAATATCTTCGCAGTCTGAATGTGGTAAGTAACGATGAAAGCGCGATATGGCTTATAGATTACTGGTGCGGAAAGGATATACGCGGACTTATACAAATGCCGTTTTCAAGGCACTGGATAATGCATATAGAAGCTGCACTGCGCATAAAAGCGAAGCTAAAGAAATAAAAGCAGCCGAGAACGGTTTTTATACCGTATCTCGGCTGTTATATTTACAGAATGAGTTATTATTCCTGAGAGATTATCTCCTTGTAGAATTCAGAAATATCATTACGATTGTCCTTGGTATACTGGATAGCTGTTCTTGGGTGCTGATTGAAAAGACCTGTGAGCAGATACTGGAGATCATAACCCCATACAGCTCCTTCTTCACGTAATTTATCCATGTGCTTTTCAATGAACTGGAATACAGGATATACATTGTACTTTGGATTTTTCAGGAAGCCGAGGAGAAGCTCCATTGCGCAGTTGCCTGCACCTCTTCCCATTGATGAATATGTTGCGTCGAGCCAGTCTACGCCGTCTCCGACAGCTTCGATAGTATTGGCGAATGCGAGCTGCTGATTGTTATGTGCGTGTATACCCACCTTTTTGCCGTATTTTGCAGCAATTTCACAGTAAAGATCAGCAATACGTGCGATCTGTTCCGGATATAATGAACCGAAACTGTCAACGATATAGAAAACATCAACAGGGGACTGACCAAGAATATCAAGAGCTACCTTTATATCGCTTTCCTGAGCATTTGAGATAGCCATTATATTACAGCTTACCTCATATCCCTTATTCTTTGCATCTTCTATCATATCAACAGCTGTTGGTATCTGGTGGATATATGTAGCTACACGGATAAGGTCAACAGGACTGTTTTCGCGCTCAACTATATCCTGCTTGTAATTACAGCGTCCTACATCTGCCATGATAGCGATCTTAAGATCAGTGTGATTTTCACCGACTATTGAGCGGATATATTCGTCATCACAGAACTTGCATGGTCCGAAATCTTCTTCCTTGAACATTTCCTTGTCGGCTCTGTAGCCAAATTCCATATAGTCTACGCCTGCCTTGATGTTTGAAAGGTAAAGGTCTCTGACAAATTCGTCACTGAATCTGAAGTCATTAACAAGTCCGCCGTCTCTGAGAGTTGCATCTACAACTCTTACATCTGATCTGAAATTCATAAGCTTAGATAACTCTTTCATAATTTTTCCTCTTTCTTTTACGCTATAAAGCTTTAAGCTGTAACGCTTTAAAGTGCTTCTGTATATAGTATAGCACAGTTTTTTTCGTTTGTCAAACGTTTTCTTGAAATTTCTGAAAAAAAGGAGACAAAACGTCTCCTTTTTTCACAGCGTTATGAACTGACTGCTCGAATAGCCGATGATACCGTTGTAATTTACTACATACCAGCCGTCAGTTTCACCATTTATCATAACGTTTGCTCCGTCAGGCATGGAGCCGATTATTTTGCCTGAAAGACTCGGATAATCCCGTATATTCAGATTGCTTCCGTCAGTGGTAACTGTTCCCCAGCGGACAGCTCCTGCTGATATGAACGGTATACCGAAATAATCACACAGAGAATTTACAATATTACGTGCTATGGCTTCGAGATTGTTTTTCAGCCATGCTTCATCTGCGTAATTGTCGTGATAGCCAAGTTCACAAAGCACAGCAATAGCTTTGGTCCTTAACACCTCTCCGAGAGAGTATGTGGGTATTGCTCGTACTTTATCAGGCAGGGGATATATTGATTTAAGATTATTGGCTATTATATTGGCGAGCCGCTCGCTTTGCGAACTTTTTGGTGCGTAATATATATCTATCCCACGAAGTCTTCCTGCGAGATTTTCAGGGGCAGCATTTGAATGAAGTGCAAGATGAACATCGTATACACCTGCGTTTGAGTCTGCGATAGCACCTGTAACATTTCGTACAGGATCATTCCTTACAAAACTTATTCCGCAGGAGCGAAGATAAGGTTCTATCCTGTCGGCAAGTAAATTCATATACAGTTCTTCATTGCCGTCTGTAGCATATTTATTCCATTCCTGTGTGGAAGGACTTAAAAAGACCTTTGGCATAAAATCATCCTATTCTGATTAGTTTTGAGATATATCTCATTTTATTTTATGCTTTTATGGAACAAATTGTTATTATATCAATAAATAAAAAAGTGATTTGCTATTGACTTTTTTATTTTAAAGCGTTATACTTTAAATGATAAAAGAACATCGGAGGTAATATTCTATGAAAATACTTGTTGTCGGACTTGGTCTTATAGGCGGTTCACTTTGTAAGGCACTAAAAAAATATACATATCATACAGTTGTCGGCTGTGACCTTAACCATGACATAGAAAATGCTGCACTTCGTGATGTAGCACTTGATGAAGTTTTTGACGGTAATTATAATGGCTATGATCTGATCATAGCAGCTCTTTTCCCCGAGGCAACAGAAAGATTTTTCAGAGATCACGCTGCTGATATAAGCAAAAACACTCTTATTACCGATGTCTGCGGTATAAAGGGAGCATTTTCCGAGCGTATGAAGAATATTGCCGAGACAAACGGACTCAGATATGTGGGTATCCACCCTATGGCAGGCAAGGAGTTCGGAGGCTATTACAATAGTACAGCTGATCTCTTTGTAAAAGCCAATTTTATTATTGCTCCGTTTGAGGACAGCAGAGAAGAGGATACAGAACTGCTGCGAAAGCTTGCGAGTGAAGTAGGTGCAGGAAAGATAGTTGTTACAACTCCCGAAAACCATGATAAGATGATAGCTTATACGTCTCAGCTTGCACATATCGTTTCAAGTGCGTATGTAAAGAGTCCGGAGCTTGGGCTTGAATGTGGATTCAGCGGCGGAAGCTTCCAGGATATGACTCGTATTGCGACCATGAACGAAAGAATGTGGACCGATCTTTTCATGCAGAATAAGGAAAATCTACAGTATGAGCTTGATACCCTTATCAAAAATCTTTTGAAATACAGCGATGCACTGAAAAATTCAGATGCTGATACTATGCGTGCTCTCATTGCGGAAGGAAGAGAGCTCAAAGAAGAAAACCTCAGACACAGAGTCGGACAGCCTAACTAAAAAAGTTTCTTTTCAAAATCAGGTGTTGGTGCTTTTAAAACTAATGTATTCAGATAATGCATATCTGAGCTTTCGGGTATATGAAACTCAAGCGAAAAGGCACAGAGTGCCTGACGGAATACACCGTATCGCTTATTTGCAGCGACAGAGCCGTATTTGCCGTCACCGAGGATAGGTGCGCCTATATGTGCAAGATGAGCGCGTATCTGGTGAGTTCTGCCCGTATACAGCTTAACTTCCACAATGGAAAGCGGACCTTTTTCTGAAAGCACTCGATATCCTGTTTTAATATGTTTATAACCGTCAATAGGCGAGTCGGAGATCTTTACAAGATTTCTTGACTCGTCTTTTTGATGATATGCTGTGATAATATCTTCTCTTTTCGGCAGCTTTCCAACAGTTACGCAGTGATATATCTTGTGGATATTTCCTGCGCGTATGGCTTCATTTATGTCTCTTAAAGCGGAAGCGGTCTTTGCAGCAGTAACAAGTCCGCAGGTATTTCTGTCAAGGCGGCTGCAAAGAGCAGGAGCGAAAGAGTTTTCAGAGTCGGGAAGATATTCTTTCTTATTATATAAGTAGTGTTTTATCCTGTCAATAAGGGTTTCGGTCATAGGACTTCCGTTTGAGTGCGAGTCAAGACCAACAGGCTTATTGACGATAAGTACATTTTTATCCTCATATACTATTTCAATGTCAGGGGAGCATTTAAGAAAACTCATATCGTGTTTTTTCTCAGCTGATACTTCATCTTTCACATAAATAGTTATAACATCACCTGTATTGAGTCGGTCGGATATATCGCACCTCTTACCGTTTATCTTTATGTCTTTTTTACGAATTAGTCGATACATCATACTTTTAGGGAGGTTTGGGAGAGCTTTTGCAACAAATTTATCAACTCTCTGGCCACTGTCATTGTCATTAATTACAAATTCTTTCATCTTTATATCACCTAAATATTACAAAAAAGTATCTATAAGTTACAAAAAATATTTGCTTTTTTCTTCATACCTTACAAAATTTAATGTTTAAATCTGCTTTTTTTCTTTTAGAGGTTGAATTATCTCAGAAAAAATGTTATAATATACAAAATTGAAACGAAATTGACGTTTTCTTTTTGTTACGTTTATGAAAAGGAGTTAGATCAGCCATGGGCAAATTAAAAAGCTTGCTTTCAGTATTGATGGTTAGTACTGTTATGTGTTCGGCAACAGCGTTGCAGGCTTTCGCTGCGAACGATCCTGTTACTGATATATATGATAGCACAATTTTTTCGGAAAGTAAAGAGCCTGACAGCAGTGGGATATCCTCAAATGTATGGGCAGTCGGCAGTTCATCAGATGTAACGGTCGATGCTGCGGATACTAATGTTGAAGCCACATCTGAAATACCTTTCAATGTATTTGATATTTATGATGCACATCAGAAGTATGTAAAGATCCATTCGGGTGATCCAGAGCTGATGTACAGAAGATCGGAAGGTATTGATGTTTCCTATTCACAGGGTAAGATCGACTGGAAGACTGTCAAGGAGAGCGGAATTGATTTCGCTATTATAAGGGCAGGCTACGGCAATGCCTATAAGTATCCAAATCAGATGGATACATGGTTCAAATACAATATCGAAGAAGCCCAGAAGGTGGGCATGAACGTTGGTATCTACTGGTACAGCTATGCTGACAATGCTGAAGATGCTCGTCAGGAAGCAGAGGGCTGTTATCAGATAATAAAGGACTATTCCATTCAGTATCCTGTTTATTTCGATATTGAAGAGCCAAAGCATAAAAAAATGTCTACAGCTGAAGTATCGGCTATGATAGATTCTTTCTGCTCAACTATCGAGTCAAAGGGATTTCATGCAGGTGTATACAGCTTTTCAAGTCTCCTGACAACTAAGGTATATCAGCAGGTCCTTGATAAGTATGCTGTATGGGTGGCTCACTGGAATGTTAAAGTTCCCGGATATACTGGAAATTACGGTATGTGGCAGCACTGCGAGGTCGGAAGAGTAAACGGTATCAATACAGATGTTGATCTCGATCACTGTTACATAAATTATCCTTACATCATTTCTCCTGATACTTATGATCCTGACGGTACAGAGACAAATGTTTCTTCCGTGCAGTATCCTGCATCTACGGAGAAGGTGGTTGCCAAGGGTATAGATGTTTCGGTATGGCAGGCTAAGATAGACTGGGACAAGGTCGCAAAATCAGGTGTCGATTTTGCTATAATACGTGCAGGATACGGTAATCTTTCATCACAGAAGGATAAGTATTTTGAGGCAAATATCGAAGGTGCAGCAAAGGCGGGTATCGACTGCGGAGTTTACTGGTACAGTTATGCTTCATCACCTGAAGACGCTGTGCTTGAGGCAGAGGCTTGCTACGAAGTTATAAAGGATAAAAAATATGCTTATCCTGTATATTACAGCCTTGAAGATGTCTGTCTGAATTCTCTCAGCAATAAAGAGCTTTCGGAAATAGCTAAAGCTTTCTGTTCAACTCTTGAAAAGAAAGGCTACTATGTAGGTATAAAGAGCAATGTAAACTTCCTCAGCACAAGACTTGATGAATCTTTATTCAAGTCTTATGATGTGTGGGTAGCTCATTACGGAGTTACAACGCCAAGCTTTACTAAGAACTATAATATGTGGCAGTATTCAGGTACAGGCAAGATCAACGGTATAAACGGGATCGTTTGCTGCGATTACGCATATATCAATTTCCCGAAGGTAATGAAAGAAGCTCATCTTAACGGCTTTTAAGCAATGAAATTCAATATGCATACCGTGTTTTGCGGTATGCATATTTTGTATAACAGGAGAAATTATGGTAGAATTTATTATCGGTCCGTCAGGCAGCGGAAAAACAACGAAGATGTTCGGACGAATAGAAGAAAAGTGTTCTGCTGCCGATAAATTATGTATTTTAGTTCCCGAACAGTATTCTCAGGATTTTGATAAGAAGCTTTATTTCTACCTCGGAGCTGAAAACTTCAATGAATTGTTTTCACTGAGCTTTACAGGTCTTGCGAGACAGCTTTTTCAGATCTACGGTGATCCTGACAGAAAAGGTGAATTTGCTGATGAAATGGCTAAGATGATACTTGTGTATCAGGCTGTTTCATCAGCTTTGTCGCGTCCTGAGTCTCTCAGCAGTTTCCGCAGACAGAGTATGCAGAGCGGCTTTGCAGAGGAGATAACTACACTTATACGTGATATGAAACGTGCAGGAGTTACTCCCGAGGAGCTTGTACAGCGTTCGCAGCTCCTTGACAGAAGGCTTATGGACAAGACAAATGATGTTGCTGCCATATACCTTGAATATCAGCGATTAATGGAGGAATACGGTTTTAAGGACGAACTTGACAATATCCGCGAAGCCGCAAATGTTGCAAATCTGAACAGATACTTTTGCGGAAAGACTGTATTTCTTGATGAGTTCGAGAGCTTTACCGCCGATCAGTATGAGATGCTGAGAGTAATGATCTCTTCCTCGGAAAATGTTATTATCACATTGAGAACAGATGATGTCAATGCAGGCGAATACACTCTCTTTGAAACTGTTAACGATACGTACAGAAAGCTTTCGGGTATATGCCGTGAGCTTGGCAAAGAATGTATGATCACACAGTGCAATGAATATCACAGATTTAAAACTCCCGATCTTGAATTTGTCAGCAGCCGTGGACTGAGAAATTTGAAAAATGAACCTGATAAAGCTCCAAAAGCTGAGAATGTGCATATTTTTGAAGCAAGAGATATGTACAGTGAAGCGGAGTATGTTTGTGCTGCCGTAAAACATCTGCTGTATGAAGATCATTCTCTGAGATATCGTGATATAGCTATAATCTCAAATGATATCGCAAGCTATTCAGATGTACTTAAAGCAGCATTCAAGAGATATGATATCCCGTACTTCCTGAGCCTTGAAAAAGCTGTTGATCATACGGCTGTTATGGTGTTTTTTCTTACGCTGCTTGATATACTTGTAAGCCGTAAATTCAGGTCCGAACAGATATTCAGGCTTTTGAAAAGCGGACTCCTTGATGTATCGCTTACAGAAACGTCGCTGCTCGAAAACTATTGCTATAAGTGGGACGTTGACGGTGATATGTGGACTGAGCCGTTTACTGCGCTGGATAACGAGCTTGAACTCCTCGAAGGAATAAGAGTGCGTGTTATCGAGCCTGTCATAAAGCTGAAAAAGTGCCTGAAACGTGATAAAACTGCTGACAAGATATGTGTGCATCTGTACGATCATCTTGTTGAATGTGGTGCGGAGAAAAATACTGCCCGTCTTATGGGAGAGCTTATAGATCTGGACAAGGATTACGAAGCAGCAGAGCTTAAAAGATTATGGGGGTGTCTGATAGATATTCTTGACTGTATCAATGATACTCTCGGAGAACATGAAATAAGCTTTTCAGAGGTAAACAGGATCATCAGATCAATGATAGGCAGGATAAAGTATTCGGTTCCGCCGCAGACTCTTGATGCTGTCACAGCAGCTTCTGCGAGAATGGCACGACTTGATTCTCCGAAAATAGTTTTCATAATGGGAGCTAATGACGGCGATTTCCCAAATCAGATAAGTCTGCACGGACTTTTTTCGGAAGCGGATAAAACAAAGCTTGCTGAACACGGGATAGAGTTGTCCACACCTCTTTCGGAGCTTATCGCATCGGAGCGTCTTGTAGTATATAAGGCTATATCAGCTGCTTCGGATAAGCTTTTTATAACCTATCCGCTTTCTGATCTTGGCGGACAGGCTAAATATCCAGCACCGATAGTGGACAGGATAATTGGAATGTTCGGTGATAAAAGCATCAGAAAAAAAGATGAGGAAATACCTGTTGATTTCTATGCGGTCACTCTTCATTCAGCCTTTTATCACTATATGCAGGAGCGTAATACCGCAGATGCTTCGGTTTCGTCCATAAGGAGTCTGCTAATGAGTGATCCCGAGTACCGAAGAAGACTTAATTATGTTCTCAGCAGGGGAGATCATTCTCAGAATTACAAGATAGACAGGAATATTATGGAGAAGATACAGGATTTTGAGCCGTTCAGGCTTTCTTCAACAGGTCTTGAGGAGTATAATCTCTGCCACTTCAAGTATTTCTGTGATAAATGCCTCAGGTTAAGACTGAATGAAAAGGTCAGTCTTGACGCAAGGATAGCAGGTGAACTTACACATGAGTGCTTCTACGGTATACTTGCTTCACGTACAAAGTCTGACTTTGTAAATATGTCGTATGATGATGTACAAAATGAAGTGAATAAGTGCGCTGAAAAATATAAGAATGAAACCCTTGCAGGTGATTTCGGTAAAGATGCGAAGTTTGAGCTTATATTCAATAAGCTTACCGAGCGAATGTCAGATGTATTCCTATATACTCAGCAGTCGCTTATGGCTTCTGATTTTGTGCCTCATGATTTTGAGCTTGATCTGCGTGAAAGCCATTCTGTCATTCTGCCGTTCGGAGATGATAAGGAGCTGAGCTTCGGCGGAATAGTTGACAGAGCAGATGTTTGCAATATAAACGGCGAGGATTACCTCAGAATAATTGACTATAAGAGCAGCCGAAAGGAGATAACTTCTGAAACTCTTGCTTGCGGAATAAATATGCAGATGCTTCTGTATTTGTTCGCTTCTACCGATAAAGGCGGTCTGTACGAAGGATATGAGCCTGCGGGGGTACTTTATTCTCCTGTAAGGATAGCAGATGTACACCTTGAACCGCATAAAGTTTCATCAAGAAACAGCAGTGCAGTTAAGTCATCTCTGAAAACAAGCGGACTTGTTCTCGGGGATATGGCTATACTTGAAGCTATGGAAAAAGATGTTGGCGGAGAGTTCATACCTGTAAAGCTCGATAAAAACGGTGTTCCCGATAAGAATTCGTCATGTGTATCGTCTGAGGGAATGACACTGCTGAGAAATTATACGTATTCAAAGCTTATCAGTATGGCAGAGTCACTTCTTGACGGAAATGCAGAAGCTGAACCGCTCGTTATCGACGGTAAGATCCCCTGCACATACTGTGAGTATGTAAATATATGCGATAATTCCGAACTTGAACGGAAAAAGGTTCCTGATGCATCTGAAATTGCAGAAGCAGAAGAAATACTCGGTAAAAAATTCAGCGGAAAGGAGAAGTGAACATGAGCTGGACACAACAGCAGCAGAATGCCATTGATGCAAGAGACACATCGCTTATTGTCTCGGCTGCGGCAGGAAGCGGCAAAACAGCAGTTCTTACAGAAAGACTCGTAAAACTCATTGCAGACAGCAGTTCAGGCGTAAGAGCAGACAGAATGATCGTTGTAACGTTTACCAATGATGCAGCTTCCGAGCTAAAAAAACGTCTTGATATAAAGCTCAGAGAGCTTATAAACGAACGTCCTGATGATAAGCATTTGCTGAAACAGCAGATACTTCTCCAGAGTGCGAGGATATCTACTATCAACTCTTTTTGTTTTGACTTGATACGTGATAATATGGGCGATACAGGAGTTACTTCGGGATTTGCAGTTCTTGACGACAGTGATAATAAGGTTCTCAGAGCACGGGCTATGGACGAGCTTATAAACTATTACAGCGAAAACGAGTACGAAAAGATATCGTTCATGTATGACAGGTTTTGTATAAAAGACGAGAAAAGGCTTATTGAAGTAATAGAAAGAGCAGACAATTTCCTTTCATCTGTTCCTTTCAGGGATAAATGGCTCGATAAAGCTGTTGATATGTATAAGGGCGATATAAATGACTCGTTTTATTTCAAGAGCCTTATGGCAGCTATGATATCAGAGCTTGAAAAGGCTCTTAAAACAGCTGATGATAATATCGGACTTATAAACAGGATATTCCCGGATATGTCATCGGCTGCCGCTGCGAAATCATATGCTTTGGCGGAAGAGGATTATGACAGGATATCTGATCTGCTTGCAGTTTTCAGAACCAACCGACTTCCCGATGAAAGAGAAGCTGTAAAAGCACAGGATTTTTCTGATCTTGTAAGAGTTGGAAAAACGCCTCATGATAAAGCTTTGCGCGAGATATACAAGAAAAAGCGTGACCTAATAAAAAAGACTGCGGCAAAGGTAATAAACAGTGTTTTGTCAGTTGAGAGCGATTACAGGGAGTGCGGTGAAGTAACTGTAATTCTTGCGGAAATGCTCAAAAAATATCAGGAGCTTATCTGGGAAAAGAAATGCGAAAAGAACGGTCTTTCTTTTGATGACGGTGAACGAATAGCCTTAGAGCTGCTTACGGAGTCAGATGACAGCGGTGATATTGTCAGAAGCGAAATTGCCGAGAGAATATCCGATTATTACGATATAATAATGATAGATGAGTATCAGGACTCCAATAATAAGCAGGATCTTATCTTTAAGCTTATCTCGAAGGATTTCCGAACAGATGAAAATGGTGAGCCGCTTTACGGAAGTAATGTATTTCTTGTGGGAGATGTTAAGCAGTCCATTTATCGTTTCAGACTTGCCAATCCTCGTAATTTTATAAATACATTGCACAGTTCAGAGCCATATTCTCCTGACAGTAAATGTAAAAATCAGGCTATTATCCTGAATAAGAATTTCAGAAGTTCTCCTCAGGTAATAGATTTTGTAAACTTTGTATTTGAGCAGATAATGTCGGAAAAGTGCGGAGATATACATTATACAGATGATGAAAAGCTGTATTTCGGTGCTGGGCAGTATGCGGACGATGATGCATCACAAAGGATTACTCATTTTGCGTTTATAAAAGATGATGTTGTTGAAGATGAAGAAGCTGAAAAGCTTAATATGGAAGTACTGTATACAGCAAAAAAAATATCTGACATGATCGGAGCAGGCGTTGCGGTCACTGAAAGAGATGGTACAAGTCGTCCATGCTGTCCCTCTGATTTCTGCATACTTGTAAGGAATAACAAGCATATAAACACATATGCGGAAGAACTGAACAAAATTGGTATTCCTGCAAAAGGAAGTGAAGAAACAGGGTATCTCAAAGCGCGAGAGATAGCAGTGCTTATTGATCTTTTAAGAGTTATCAGCAATCCGATACAGGATATATCTCTTGCAGCTGTAATGACTTCGCCTATGTATATGTTCAGTATTGAGGATATAGCTGTAATAAGATCATATGACAAAAAAAGACCTTTGTTTTCTATAATTCAGGGTATTGTTGGCGGGGAGTACAGCGAATGTGATGATATGTTCCTTTGCGAGAGATGCAGGGAGTTTCTGGAGTCTATCGATGCATTCCGACTGGATTCTGTCACCATGAATATAGGAGAGCTCATAGGTGAGATATACGACTCTACAGACTTTATCTCTGTAATGCAGCTTTACAGTGACGGCGAGAAAAAAAGAGCTAATCTGCGCGCACTTATACAGTATGCTCAGAATTATGAAGCTACAGCTGCATTTGACGGCTCAGGCGGTCTTAATGGTTTCCTGAGACATCTTGATAGAGTAATGGAAAACGGTGACTACGCACAGGGAAAAGTCGCAGCTTCCTCAGGTGATTATGTTTCTGTACTTACTATGCACAGATCAAAAGGATTGGAATTTCCTTTTGTTTTTATTGCGGAAACGTCAGTGAACTTTCAATTTGACTCAAAAACAGTAATGTGCAGCCCAGACGGACGCATAGGCTATGTACTTTATGATCCGAGTCTTTACAGAAAATACAAGACCTTTCAGCAGGTAATGCTTTCCGCTGAAGAGGAAAGAGACACAAGAAGTGAAGAAATGCGATTGCTTTATGTTGCCCTTACAAGAGCAAAGCAGCAGCTTTTTATAAACTTAAAATGCGGCGAAAAGGCATTGAAAAGAGTTAATTCCATTATTGAAAGCTGTGTATTGCATAATGGAGATATAACTGACAGTGTTAGCGAGGCAAAGAGCTTCTCTGACTGGTTATGGGCAAGTATAATACGCGAAAAATCTTTTGCGGAAATTTCAGAGCATTTAGAGCTTGGAGCAGGTGCGCCTAAAGGCTGTAATGATGAAAAAAATCTTTTTGAATATGAATTTGTGGACAGTATAGATGCAGCAGATGCGGAGCAGGCTGATGAAGATAAAGAACAAGCTGCGGACGAGAGTATCATATCACAGATGAAAAATATAATTTCATACGAATATGATAAGACGCTTTCGGAAACTCCTGCAAAGCTAAGTGTTACAGAAATAACCAAAAAGCTTAAAAACAATAAAGAGATATTTGATTTCAAGCTGAAAAGACCTAAATTCAAATCAACCGGTTCAAGGCTCAGCGGAGCTGAAAGAGGTACAGCTATTCATACATTTTTTCAATACTGCGATTTTGAAAATGCGATCAAAGATACAAAGTCAGAGATAGAGAATGTAATGAACAAAGGATATATATCTTTAGCAGAATCCGAGTCGATAAATCTCGAAAACGTTAAAGCATTCTTTGAGAGTTCACTTTATGAACGTATATGTTCTTCACTGTCATATGTCAGAGAAAAGAAGTTTATGGTGGCTGTGTCACAGCTTGATGTTGAGAATGAAGCTCTTGAGAAACTCAAACGTTCAGACGGCATGATAAAGGGAATTATCGACCTTATGTTTGAAGAAAATGACGGTATAGTCATAGTTGATTATAAATCAGACAGGGGAGTGTCTCTTGAAAAGCTGAAAGAAAGGTATTCTATGCAGCTTAAACTGTATAAAGCGGCAATTGAGCTTACAACAAGCAAGAAGGTCAAGGAAGCGTTTTTGTATTCGTTTGAACTGAAAAAATATATTGCAGTAGAGATTTAATAAGAAGTCCCTGTATATTTCAAATTACAGGGACTTTTACATTTATAAAACAAATCTGTTTTTTATGTTTTGCATTATTTGAAGTGTGTAAATTTGTGCAATATGTAGATTTTGCAAATTTTGTTGACAATATATGAAGATTGTATTATAATGGAAGATACAGAGATATAAATTGAGGTGTAGAATGAACAAAAGAAGGAAGCAATGGCGCAATGCTAAATTGTTAAAAGCAGGCACAGCGTTTTTCCTTTTAGTTCTTATATTTGGCGGAATAACTGCTGCAAATTATCTGATAAAGCATAACAGGCGTACTGTTCCTGAAAGTGCTGTATCGGACAGTTTTGTTGCAAGTACAGGCGAATTGTCTGATGTTTCCGAAACTACTACAGAACAAGCAGGAAAAATGGCGGTGCCTTTTGTTATATTTCCTGAAAAGACGGACAAGTCTAAGGAGTTCACAAAAGATTATGACGCTAAGAATGCTATTCTGATAAATGTTGACGACAGCGAAGTTATTGCTTACAGAAATGAACAAATTAAACTGTATCCTGCGTCGCTCACAAAAATAATGACGCTTATCGTAGCTGTCGAAAATATAGATGATCTTTCGGCTACTGTACCGATCACATATGATATGGTAGCACCTTATATTGCTCTGGATGCTTCAAGGGCAGGATTTGCACCTGATGAGACTCCTACACTAAAGGATGCTTTGTATGGTATGATCTTATGCTCGGGAGCAGATGCCTCACTTGCGGCAGCTGAATATGTTGCAGGAAGTGAGAAGGCGTTTGTCAGGCTTATGAATGACAAATGCAGGGAAATAGGCTTAAAAAATACGAGTTTTACAAATGTTGTGGGACTTCATGATAAAAATAATTATAGTACAGCCGAGGATATTGCGGTCATGCTTGAATACGCAATACAAGATCCCGTCTGTCGTGAGGTCCTCTCAGCAGTTGAATATAAAGTTCCGCCTACGAAACAAAATCCCGAGGGATTAACATTTGAAAGTACACTTTTCAGCAGAATGTACGGCGATGAAATGCCTGGGGTAAAGATTATCGGCGGAAAAACAGGATTTACAGATGAAGCAGGAAACTGCATGGCAACTTTTGCGGAGATAAACGAAAAGACATATATACTCGTGCTCTGCGGAGGCAAGACAAACTGGAATAATGTATACAATACGTTAAGCGCGTACAGCGTTTACTGCACAGGCGGTAAAGCATATACGCCGCCTGAAAATAAATAAAAAGCAGATATAGTAGGCGGCTTTTAAGTGTAGAACAACAAGCTTGGAGGATATGAACAATGAGTGAGACTAAGAAATGCAGGCTCAGAGTGAGTCGTGTTTTTCTTGCAATGGGAATAACAGTCGGTACACTGTTCGGAGCTGATGCTTTGAGAAGAAGTTTTGATAGTCAGCAGCCATATAATATAAAAGTTCATGGAGATTTTCGTAATTCGGCGGAGAATGTTGAGACCTCAACAGGCAGGAGTCTCTCATACGAAACATCAGATGTGGCAACAACAGCTTTTGAAGGCATAAAATACTTGGGATACTCTGAGTTTGAGCTTTCAAAGGATGATATATCTAAGGGTATCCTTTCTATATATACTGATAAATCTCCTGCAAGAGCAAGCGACCAGGGACAAATGGTCGATCTTGCAGATGAGAAAAATGAGTATTATTCTCTTGTTGAAGAAAAGGTATATCTTAATGAAGATGCCACAGATGCTCTTAATCGTATGATGGAAGCCTATGCCAATGAAACAGGATTAGCGGACTTTATCGTTTACGGAACAACAGATACATTTACCGGTGAAAATTCATTCTGTCCACAGAAATTTAGCGAGTCTAAAGCAGGATACTGTGTTGATCTTGCTTTAAATGCGTACGGAAATATGCTCACATATGACGGCTGCGATGCTGAAGGCTGGATCGTTGAGAATTGTTGGAAGTACGGTTTTGTAGTTAGATATCCTGAGGGAAAGAAGGATAAGACAGGAAATGAGTATTGTCCATGGCATTTAAGATATGTAGGCGAGGTCCATGCAGCCATAATGGCAAATAAGAAGATGTGCATTGAAGAGTATCTGGATTATCTTGAGCAGTATACTTTTGAAGAACCATATTCTTTTACATTCAATAATGAAGCATATCAGATATACAGCGTTTCGGGTGATGACGACAGACTTGAAACAAGAGTGCCTATATCAGGCAATTATGAGCTGTCAGGTGATAACAGAAATTCTGTTATTATAATGCAGAAGAATTGAAGATAGAGGAGCAGTTTTTACTGCTCCTTTTCATTTTGTGCTCTTTGTCTGCATATTATTATCTGAGGTGATATTTATGCGGATATGCTTAAGATCAATACTTCTCTTGATCTGTATCATTGTTTCAATGACCTGTATCAGTGCAGATCTGAATATAGATAATGAAATAGAGGCTTTCGTTCTCATGGAAGCAGAAACAGGAACAGTTCTTGATGCAAAAAACGAACATAAAAGAATTAATGCAGGATATCTTACGAAGTTAATGAGTATTCTCGTTGTTGCAAAGCGTATTGAAAGCGGTGATTTATCTATTGATGATGAGCTTACTGCTTCTGATAAAGTAAGTGGAACAAAGGGTTCGGTGATTTGGCTTCAAAGCGGAGATAAAATATCAGTCGATGAGCTTCTAAAGGCTGTTATAATCGGTAACGCTAATGATGCTATGACTGTTCTTGCAGAAGCTGTTTCAGGCGATGTTGATACATTCGTTATGGATATGAATGCGAAAGCTTTTGATATCGGACTTCGGGACTCTTATTTTGTTTCTCCTTATGGATATGCTGATGAACGTGAATATACAACTGCGCATGATATGGCACTTATTTGTTCAAGACTTGCGAAATATGATTTTTTGCAGCCATATTTCAAAACATGGCGCGATTTTATAAAGAATGAACAGGTCGAGCTTGTCAGTGAGAATGACCTTACAAGAAACTATGAGCCGCATATCGGCTTTAAAGCTTGTCATTCTTCCGAAGACCGTTATTTTTTAGCTGAGGGCGGTATAAACTCAGGCGGCAACACTTTTATTTCTGTTGTTTTAGGTGCGAAAAATGAAGATATATCCTTCAAAAAAGGAAAAGATCTTCTGAAAAGAGCATTTTCAAGCTATAAAGTCGTCTCTACGGAGTTCCCCGAAGAAATGCTCGTGCCTTTAAAAGTAAAAAATGGTGAGAGCTCGGCGGTAGAGATCGGTATAAAAGTGCAGGGGAAAGCCACTGTACCCAAAGGCGATAAAGAAGTACGGACAAAAGTAGTTATTCCGGAATATATCACAGCTCCTGTATATGAAGGTCAGCCTGTAGGCACTGCTGCATTCTTTAACGGTGATACTCTTGTTTTTGAGACTGATATCATAATAAAAAGCACTGTTCGTGCGCTTACATGGAATTACGTTTTGAAGCAAACATTGCTTAAAATGATAGAAAAATAGCGCCGAATTTGTCGGGATTGTACAAATGTTGGAAATGTTATGTAAAGGTACTTGAAAAATAATCAAAAATATAGTATCATAAAGATGGTAAATTATATTTGTATGGTTTCCCATACATATTGGAGGTAAATTTTAATGTCATTAAAACTCAACACCAAATACTTGAAGGATTTCGTCAATGCTGACGAACTTGCAGGAATCAAGGCACAGGTAGAGGCTGCTGCACAGTCTCTCCAGAGCAAAACAGGTCTTGGCAATGACTTCTTAGGCTGGGTGGATCTTCCTACTGCTTATGATAAGGAAGAATTTTCTCGTATAAAGGCAGCTGCTGAGAGGATCAAGGCTAATTCCGATATTCTTATCGTTATTGGTATCGGCGGTTCTTACCTCGGTGCAAGAGCTGCTATCGAGCTCCTTAAATCACCTCTTTATAATAATATGAAGAAGGATACTCCTGACATTTATTATGTCGGAAACAGCATCAATCCTGCTTATCTTAACGAGATCATCGCTCTTTGCGAAGGCAAGGACTTCTCTGTAAATGTTATATCTAAGTCAGGTACAACTACAGAGCCTGCTCTTGCATTCCGTATCTTCAAGAAAATGGTTGAGGATAAATATGGTAAGGAAGAGGCAAAGAACCGTATCTTTGCTACAACTGACAAGGCAAGAGGAACTCTCAAGAATCTTTCTGATGCAGAAGGCTATGAGACATTCGTTATTCCTGATGATGTCGGAGGACGTTTCTCTGTTCTTACAGCTGTAGGTCTTCTTCCTATCGCAGTTGCAGGCTGTGACATTGACGCTCTTATGAAGGGAGCTGCTAAGGCACAGGCTGATTTCTGCGCCGATTTTGATAATAATGACTGTTATAAATATGCTGCACTCAGAAATATCCTTTACAGAAAGGGCAAGTCTGTAGAAATGCTCGTTTCTTATGATCCAAGCTTCGTTATGATGTCTGAGTGGTACAAGCAGCTCTTCGGCGAGAGCGAAGGCAAGGACAACAAGGGTATATTCCCGTCAGCAGCTGTATTCTCTACTGATCTTCACTCTATGGGACAGTATATCCAGGATGGTGCAAGAATTCTTTTCGAGACTGTTGTTGATATAAAGAAGCCAAAGACTGATCTTTTCCTCGAGCCTGATGCTGAGAACCTTGACGGTCTTAACTTCCTTACAAATCAGAATATGTCTGTTGTTAACAGAAAAGCATTTGAGGGCACTGTTCTCGCTCATACAGAGGGCGGCGTTCCTAATATCATTCTTGAACTTGACGACACTACAGAAGAAAGCGTCGGCTATATGATCTACTTCTTCGAGAAGGCTTGCGCAATTTCAGGCTATGTACTTGGTGTAAATCCGTTCAATCAGCCGGGTGTTGAGAGTTATAAATCAAATATGTTCGCTCTTCTCGGTAAACCGGGATATGAGGGAGCAAAGGCTGCTCTTGAAGCTAAGCTCGGCTGATAGGTCTGTTTAGCTCATAATGCAAAACTAAATACGTCATAAATGCCGCAAGGCACGGAAGGAGTAAATTATGATTAAACTTATTACAGGAAAAAAAGGCACAGGCAAAACAAAGATACTCATCGATAAGATCAATGATGCTGTAAAGTCAACAAACGGCAATCTTGTTTGCATCGAAAAGGGTGACAATATCAGACGTTCTATCAGCTTCAGAGTAAGATGGTGCGATACAGAGAGCTTTGCTATCGAAGGTGCAGATGCATTTTATGGCTTCGTTGCAGGTATGCTCGCAGGCAACTATGATATAAAGGACGTTTTCGTTGACGGTATCCTCAAGATCGTTGGCCGTGACTATGATGTTCTTGGTTCACTTTTTGAAAAGCTGGACAAGCTTACAGGTGAAGAGGCTACTATCGTTTTCACAGTTTCAGCTGATGCTTCTGAGCTTCCTGAGAGCGTTAAGCAGTTCATTAAGTAAGTCATTAAAAAAATTGAAATTTTTACACTGAACTATTGACATATTTTGACGTTTGGTGTATAATATATTTTATGGTGCTCTGAAGGATAGTTGTATGAAGATCAATTTAAAGCAGATATTCAATATTGTCGGAGAGTCAAAGGAGTTTTCTTATGAGATCTCCGCAGATGAATTTGGTGATATCAAGGGCTATGTTTTTAAATCACCTGTTAGTCTGAGCGGAAAATTCCATAACAGGGCAGGGGTAGTATATTTAAACTATTCTGCGTCTTTTGAGCTTCTCCATACTTGTGACAGATGCTTAAAGGAATTTTCAAGAGATTATGATCTAAGCTTCGACCATATTGTTGTTCCTTCCATAAGCAATGATGATAATGATGATTATATAGTTGCAGATGGCGAGAGCATTGAATTGAATGAAATTGCACTGACTGATATGCTTCTCAGTCTTCCTACTAAAAATCTTTGCAAAGATGATTGTAAAGGTCTTTGTATGGTTTGCGGCTGTGATCTTAACGAGGGTCAGTGTGATCATCTTAATTAATCTGAGCTGTGAAGCTCTTTAAGGAGGTGCCAGAATGGCTGTACCGAAGAGAAAAACTTCCAAGGCAAGACGTGATAAGAGACGTAGTGCTGTTTGGAAGCTTGAAGCACCCGCAATGTCAAAGTGTGATAACTGCGGCGCATATAAGGCTCCGCATAAGGTTTGCAAAAATTGCGGATTCTATAAGGGCGTTGAGGTCCTTAAGATCGACGCTGAATAATCGGCTTGATCCGATAAAAGAGAAGGAGAGGAGGAGAGATCCTTCTCTCCTTTTTAAGTGTATGGAGTAATTTTATGGTTAAGATCAACAGCGTTATGCATGGTTCTCCGTGTGATAAGCACGGAATTCAAAGCGGCGATACCCTCGTCAGAATAAATGGTCATGACATTAAAGATGTTCTTGATTATATGTACTATGCTGCGGATACTGATATTACCCTTGAAATTGTAAGGGACGATGTCCCTTTGACAATACATATAAATAAGGACGAATATGACGATCTTGGACTTGAGTTTGAAACTTTCCTGATGGATAAGAAACAGTCATGCAGTAATAAATGCGTGTTCTGTTTTATTGATCAGATGCCGCCTGGAATGAGAGAAACTCTTTATTTTAAAGACGATGATGCAAGATTGTCTTTTTTACAGGGCAATTATGTTACTCTTACCAATATGAAGCAGGAAGATATTGACAGAATTATCGAAATGAAGCTCAATATCAACGTTTCAGTCCATACAACAAATCCTGAATTACGTGTAAAAATGATGCATAATCGTTTTGCAGGTGAAAAGCTCAAATTCATCTGGCAGCTTGCTGAAAACGGCATTAAGCTAAATTGTCAGATCGTGTGCTGTCCGGGACTTAATGACGGTGACGAGCTCAGACGTTCATTAACGGATCTTGGTACTCTTATGCCCAATATCACAAGTATGGCTGTTGTTCCTGTAGGAGTTACAAAATTCCGTCAGGGATTATATCCTCTTGTTGGATTTGATAAAAAAGGTGCAGGAGAAACTATCGATATAATTGAAGAATTTCAGCAGATATTCCTCAAAAAATTCGGTACAAGAACTGTTTTTCCGTCAGATGAGTTTTATCTGATAGCCGAGAGAGAGCTTCCGCCTATGGAAGCGTACGAAGATTTCTCGCAGTATGAAAACGGAGTCGGAATGCTCCGTTCTTTGATAGACGAGTTTGAAAAAGCACTTGAAATAGCCGAGTGGGAGGGCGGTGAACGCCATGTTTCCATTGCAACGGGCTATTCTGCTTTTGGTACTATAAATATGCTTGCCAAAATGGCTGAGGAAAATTTTCCAATGCTGAAATGTGATGTTTATCGTATCCGAAATGACTTTTTTGGAGATACTATCACAGTTACAGGTCTTATAACCGCACAGGATCTTATCGCTCAGCTGAGCGGAAAGGATCTTGGAGCTAATCTTCTCTTGTCGCAGGCTATGGTGAGACGAGATTCAGATGTTTTTCTTGACGATCTTACAATAGGTGATGTTGAGAAAGCACTTAATGTAAAAATACGTACTACGCCAAGTGACGGCTATGAGTTGCTTGACGCAATAATGGGAATTGAATATTAGTTGTGAATTATCACACTTTAAGATATGAAAGGGGATGTAAAAATATGTCATTACCGATCGTTGCAGTTGTTGGACGACCTAATGTTGGTAAGTCAACACTTTTTAACAAACTTATCGGACAGAGACTTTCAATAGTCGAGGATACCCCCGGTGTTACACGTGATCGAATTTATTCTAAATGTGAATGGCGAGGAAAGGAATTCATGGTAGTTGACACAGGCGGTATAGAGCCTGACAGCGATGATGTCATCCTTGCTCAGATGAGAAGACAGTCTGAACTTGCTATTGAAAAAGCAGATGTTATTGTTTTTGTAACAGATATAAAATGCGGCGTAACTGCCGACGACTATGCTGTTGCTCAGATGCTTCTGAAAAGCGGAAAGCCCGTTGTTCTTGCGGTCAACAAGGTGGACAGCCTTGGAGATCCGCCTATGGAACTTTATGAGTTTTATAATCTTGGACTTGGGGATCCGTATCCGATATCGTCTGTTCACGGACATGGTACAGGTGATATGCTGGATAAAGTGTATGAAAGCCTTCCTGACAGCGATGAGACGGAATATGACGAGGATCATATCAAGGTCGCTGTTATCGGAAAGCCTAATGCAGGAAAATCTTCGCTTATCAACAAGATCGCTGGTGAAGAACGTGTTATAGTTTCAGATATAGCAGGAACTACCCGTGATTCAACAGATACTGTTATTGAAAATGAATACGGCAAATTTGTATTTATTGATACAGCGGGTATAAGAAAAAAATCAAAAGTAACGGAAAAAGTTGAGCATTATAGTGTTCTCAGAGCTTATATGGCTGTTGACAGAGCAGATGTATGTGTTATTATGCTTGATGCTGCTGAGGGCTTTACAGAGCAGGACTCAAAGGTTGCAGGATATGCCCATGAACAGGGCAAAGCCTGTGTTGTTGCTGTGAATAAATGGGATCTTGTGGAAAAGAACGACAAAACTATGCAGGAATACAGAACAAAGCTTGAAAATGATTTCAGCTTTATGTCTTATGTTCCGTTTGTATTCATTTCTGCTAAGACAGGACAGCGTATAAATAAACTCTATGAGCTTATCAAGTACGTCTATGAACAGAACAGCATGAGAATATCAACAGGTATGCTCAATGATGTACTTGCTTATGCAACAACAAGAGTCCAGCCGCCATCTGATAAGGGAAGAAGGCTGAAAATATACTACATGACTCAGCCTTCCACAAAGCCTCCGACTTTCGTAACGTTTGTAAATCGTGCTGACCTTTTCCATTTTTCATACAGAAGATATATTGAAAATCAGATACGTTCAACATTCGGACTCGAAGGCACTCCCGTAAGATTTATTGTACGTGAGAGGGGAGGAAATGATAAATAATGAAGTTATTTTTATCAATTTTTGCAGCTGCCGGTTTAGGGTATTTTCTTGGCAGTATCAATTTCTCGATAATTGTCGTTAGAATGATGACAGGAAGAGATATCCGTGATATGGGCAGTAAAAATGCTGGTCTTACCAATACATTAAGATGTGCAGGAAAAAGCTGTGCTCTTATGACACTTATAGGTGATCTTGCTAAAGGTATAATTGCAGTAGCTCTTTCAAGAGGGATATGTCATTTGCTCCATGCAGGAATGATGCCCGGAAATGATACACATTATATTGGATATATAGCAGGCTTTTTTGCTATAATCGGTCACGTTTTTCCGATATACTATGGATTTAAGGGCGGAAAAGGAGTACTTGTAGGTGCTGCTTCTTTTCTCGCAGTAGATTATAAAGTTTTTCTGGCACTTATAGCTATTTTTGCAGTTATTCTTGCACTTTCAAAATATGTATCCCTTGCTTCTATTATTTCAACCACATATTGTCCTATTGCAACTCTGCTTATGTCATGGCTTATAGACGGATATACATTTGGAAGAAGCTTTATCTATATGGTTTTATCCTTGCCTATGGCAGCAATGGTAATATGGATGCACAGATCAAATATCCAACGCCTTATTGACGGAAATGAGAATAAATTTTCATTCAACAAAATAAATATTAACTGAGGCTTTCAGCCGAAAGGAGTGAAATGCTATGGCAAATATAGTTATACTTGGTTCGGGCGGATTTGGACTCAGTCTTGCAATAATGGCTGAGCATTGCGGCAGACATAATGTTACGGTATGGTCAAAATTTCAATCTGAGATAGACGATATCCGTTCACACGGAGAACACGTTCAGAAGCTTCCGGGTGTTCCTGTTTCAGAGAGTATAGCCATGACAAGCGATATCTCTTGTGTAAAAGGCTGTGATATACTGGTTTTCGGAATTCCTTCATCATTTGTTCGTGATGTCGCTAAGGAAGCAGCTCCTTATGTTGATGACAATATGGTCATCGTAAACACAGGAAAAGGACTTGAAGAAGGAAGTCTGAAAACGCTCAGCGAGGTCATCTGTGAGGAGATACATACAGATAAAATGGTCGTTCTTTCAGGTCCGTCTCATGCTGAGGAAGTTGCAAGATGTGTGCCGACAACTATTGTTGCTGCGTCTGCAAATCATGAAGCAGCTGAATATGTACAGCGTGAATTCGGCAATAACTTTATGAGAATATACCTAAATGACGATGTTAAGGGCTGTGAGATAGGCGGCGCGCTGAAAAACATAATAGCTCTTTGCGTGGGTATTTGTGACGGTCTCGGTTATGGTGATAATACCAAGGCTGCACTTATGACGCGCGGTATACATGAAATTGCTCGTCTCGGAAAAGCCTGCGGAGCTGATGTTACTACGTTCAGCGGACTTACCGGTATTGGCGATCTTATTGTTACCTGTACAAGTATGCACAGCCGAAACAGACGCGCAGGTATTCTTATCGGTCAGGGCGTTTCTCCCGAGGAAGCAGTTGAGCGCGTTGGTACTGTTGAGGGTTATTTCTGCTGTAAGGCTGCATATGAGCTTGCAAGACGTTTGAATGTTGAAATGCCTATAACAGAGCAGCTAAATGAAGTGCTTTTCAATGGCGGAGATGTCAGACTTGCACTTGGTGCTCTTATGAACAGACCACAGATCTATGAAGAAATATAAGTTATACTACCAGAGGTGAATAAAAAGTGATAAAAATCTGTGATTACAGAGGTCATATAAGGAACTGGCGCGGACTTTGCGAAGAGCTTGGTATTGATAATACACTTTCCCGTGAAGAGCGTGAAAAGGCTATAATCATCAAAGCATATGAAAAATGGGGCAGGGAAATGGCTGACCATTTTTACGGTATGTTTGCATTTGGTCTTTACGATGATGCAGAGGATAAATATTTCTGTTTAAGAGATCAGTTCGGTACAAAGCCGTTTTATTACTATATAACAGCCGATAACAGATTGCTTTTCGGTACGAATATCAGCAGCATTATCGGTAAGGAAGGTTTTGTAAAAGAACTGAATGTTGATATGCTCCAGATCTATATGACACTTACCTATGTTGCAGGTGAGGATACATTCTTTAAAGGCGTAAAAAAGCTCATGCCAGGTCATTGGCTGGAATTTAAAGACGGGACACTGACTATTGAGCGTTACTGGACTCCTACATTCAAACCTGATGAAAGCAAATCCCTTAACGATTGGGCTGACGAGATACATACAACACTTACCAATATCTTCCCTGAGGTCAAGGACGAAGATGAAGTTGCTGAGTCATTCCTTTCTGGCGGCGTTGATTCATCTTATGTTCTTGCCATGAGTGATGCAAAAAGAGCTGATTCCTGCGGATACGATGAGGAAAGATTTGATGAATCGAGAGTTGCTGCAAAGACAGCTGAGCTTTTGAATGTTGAGCACTGTGTTGCAAATATTCAGCCAAAGGACTTCTTTGATATAGTTCCTTTTGTAATGTACAATATGGAGCAGCCTCTCGGTGATGCTTCTGCTATCGTATTTACACTTGGCTGTAAGGCTACAGCAGAGCATACAAAGCTTTGCTATTCGGGCGAAGGCGCAGATGAGTTCTTTGGCGGATATAATATGTACAGGAATGCTGAGCGTTACGGAGATAATCTCAAGACCTTCTACGTTGGTAATACCAATATTATGAAGGAAGACGAGAAGCAGCGCATACTCAAGCATTATGATCCAAGTGTACTTCCTATAAATCTTGTAAAGTACATCTATGATGAAACTGAAGGGCTTGATCCACTTACTAAAATGTCAGATGTAGATATACAGATCTGGCTTGAGGGAGATATTTACCTCAACGTTGACAAGATGAGTACAGCCTGCGGACTTGAGATACGTATGCCGCTGACTGACAGAAGAATATTTGACATTGCTTCACGTATGCCTTCAAAATACAAGGTAAATGAGGAGCAGAACAAGGTAGCATTCAGAACCGCGGCTGCAAAGGTACTTCCTGAGGAAATCGCTTTCAGGAAGAAGCTCGGATTTATAGTTCCTGTCAGAATATGGCTTGCCGATGAGCGATACAATGCAGATGTACGCGAAAAATTCAACAGTGATATGGCTGCAAAGTTTTTTAATATTGATGAGATCAATGCAATTTATAAAGACTATGTTGGCGGAAACTCTGATAACTGGCGTAAAGTTTGGACTATCTATACTTTCCTTGTTTGGTATGAGGAGTACTTTGTAAAGAGATAAAAATTATCCCCTGTGAAAACAGGGGATTTTTTTATCCAATATTATTAACTATGCTGATCGATATGTATTTGTCCACAACAGCTCTGAAATCTGTATCAGGTTCGGCATCTTCGTTATATTCTCCCTCTACCATAAGTCTTAGACCGCCGTTTTCAAGTTTTTCAAGCTCTATATAGCGGTCGCGGAAAAACATACCGTGTGAGACCTTTCTGTCTTTAAGTATTCCTTTACATTCATTCAGTGGACACCCGGGGAAATTAACATTGAATATTTGTCCGTATCCAAGTTTTTTATCTGCAAATTCATTGAGTATGCTTTGTAAGTATACATCTGAGACTTCATGCAGTTTGTCAGCTTCTTCCGAGAGGGCAATGGAAGTTATGCCTTGAAAAGAGCCTTCAAAGGCTGCACCTGCTGTAGCAGAATACTGTATATCCGATGCTACATTATAGCCATTATTCAAGCCTGAAAGTACAAGATCGGGTTTGCATGGCATGATATTCAGACTTCCTACACGAATGCAGTCAGCAGGAGTACCGCTGCATGAAAAAGCTTTGACATCGCTAACTGGAAAAGCATATGGGTATACATCAATATGATCATGTAGTGAAATACTGTGTGAAGCAGCACTTCGCTGTTCGAGAGGAGCGACTACCCATACTTCGCCGAGTTCTTTAGCCGTTTTTGCCAGTCTTATAATGCCGTCTGCATTTATACCGTCATCATTTGTTATAAGAATACGCATAGATTATCCTCCAAAATAAAATACGCTATTATTATACTATATAAAAGAAAAAAACTCAAGCACTTGTGATCGCTGAAAAAAGTGTTATTATTTTGGAGATTTTTACTAAAAAACATTAAAAATGACTTGAAATCAATGCTAAAAAATGGTATAATTAATGTTAAGGGGAAGGTTTTTCTCAATAAATAACTTGGACGGAGTGTTTATAATGGGAAATGAAGAATTATTGGAATATTATCGTTTATTTGATGCTTTATTATATACGATGACAGATGTTGAAAGCTTTGATATCGAAGAAATAAAAAATGCATTAGCTGATTTATGTAAATTTTTCAAGATATCAAAAGGGATAACCGAATTTTACCAAAATATAAGCAATGAAAAGGCTAACAAAGGTGATGTCTTTGTTGGCTATGATAACGGTGAGGATTGTGTAGAGATAATCAGCAGACGTATTGTGACTAAATCTATGGCTGTTGTTAAATGCAGTGCTTACAGAAGTGAAAAGATACCTCCGCTTTCAGCTGATGATGTTCAGAGAGTGGATCTGGTTATGCGTACGGTTTTAAGCTTTATAAGCCGTAATAGACTTCAGAACGTAGTCGAGAAGTTTACTTTTTACGATGAGTACGGTTACAGAAATGTTCGATCGTTTATAAGATATATCGAAAATCTCGATGAAAAGGGAATTCTCAGCGGTCATACAGCAATTTATTATAATCTGAGGCATTTCACTCTTATAAATCGTGAGATTGGCCGAAATAACGGCGATATCGCTATGCGAAACTTCTTTAATATGATAGAGAATATTGTTGGCGATAATGGAATCGTGTGCCGTGTTGGCGGAGATAATTTTGTATCCGTATTCAAAGATGAGCTCCTTGATGATATTTTAAAGATCGTAAAAGGTGTTCCTGTCGTTTATGATAATAACAATCAGAAGCGTATTATGGTTTCAGCAAGCACAGGTGTTTTTCGTATAACAGATGAATTTGTGTATGAAACTCCCGGAGATATCATGGATAGGATATTATCTTCATCTCAAGCTGCAAAAATAGGCGGCAAAGACAGTATCGTTTTCTTTGATGATAAAATGGAGATCGGCAAGGAAAAACGTATGAAGATACAGCAGCTTTTTCCAATTGCGCTTAAAAATAAGGAATTTAAAGTATTCTATCAGCCAAAGATCGATATACAGACAGGCGAACTGGTCGGTGCAGAAGCATTGTGCAGATGGTTCAAGGAAGGAAAGATCATACCGCCTATGGAATTTATCCCTGTACTTGAATACAGTACGGATATTTGCCAGTTGGATTTTTATATGCTTGACAATGTATGTAAAGATATTCGACGCTGGCTTGATGAAGGCCATAAGGTCGTACGTGTTTCAGTTAACCTTTCAAGAAAGCACATGATGGATGTTGATCTGCTCGATCACATTATCGAGATAGTTGATAGGAACAATGTTCCTCATAATTATATTGAGATAGAGCTTACCGAAACTACGACAGACGTGGAATTCCGCGACCTTAAACGTGTTGTAAGCGGACTCCAGCAGGCAGGAATATGTACTTCGGTAGATGATTTCGGAATGGGATATTCATCGTTAAATCTTATTCGTGAAGTTCCGTGGAATGTGCTAAAGGTCGACAGAAGCTTTTTGCCGCTTGACGAAGAAAACTCACAGAGTACAAGAAATGTCATGTTCAAGTATGTTGTCGGCATGGCGAAAGAGCTTGGTCTGGAATGTGTAGCTGAGGGGGTTGAAACAAAGAGGCAAGTTGAAATACTGAAAAATAATCAATGTGTTTTTGCACAGGGCTATTATTTCGACAGACCGTTGCCACTTGATGAATTTGAGGACAGACTTATAAAGCATCATTACATAATTGATAGTGGTGTGCCTGATTAAGTGAAATATCATAAAACGTCTTCTTTTCAGAAGGCGTTTTTCTTTTGAAAACGTATTTGTCATATAAATGTATAAATGAAGCGAATTGTTATTTTTATTTTCGTTATTACGTTTTGTATTGACAAAGGTAGGATGATGTGTTATAATTTAATTTGAGTTACTAAACATAGATCCTAATGCAGTGGGGGTGACATTAATAAAAAAAATACTAAAATATGTTTTGAATATAGGACTTATTCTCGTAATTACATTTTTTACACTGCACGTTATTTTTAAGGAACAGGAACTTACGGAAATAATCCGTGACATACGTATAGCAAATCCTATGTGGATCGCTGTCGGTGCAGTTACAGCTTTACTGTTTGTTTCCGGAGAGTCTGTCATAATACACTATATGCTTCGAGTCCTTAATCAAAAGATAAGCTTTTGGAAATGTCTGAAGTATTCATTTATTGGATTCTTTTTCTGTTATATAACGCCTTCTTCCACAGGCGGTCAACCTGTACAGATGTATCATATGAAGAAGGATAAGATCAATATAGGTTATTCCACGCTTATAATGCTGCTCATAACTATTGCTTACAAATCAGTACTCATTCTTATGGGAATTGGTTTCCTTGCATTCAATTACGATGTTGTTGCAAAATATGCTTTTGATATGAAATGGCTGATAGTATTGGGATTTGTATTGAATCTTTCTTTTATAGCCGCATTGATCCTTATATTCCTGAAACCGATATGGGCGAGAGCTCTTGGTATAAAAGTAGTCGGACTTCTTACAAAGATAAGGATACTCAAACGTAAAAATAAAGAAAAATATACAGAAAAGCTTATAGGAATATGCGATACATATGCTATGGGCTCAGACTATATAAAGAAAAATCTGTCTGTCGTCCTTAAAGTTTTTATCCTTACGTTTATACAAAGGCTTTTACTATTTACAGTTACATGGATAGTTTATCGTGCATATGGTCTGAGTGATACAAGTTATATTGATATCATAACTTTGCAGATAATGATAGCAGTTGCTGTAGAAATGCTTCCTCTGCCGGGAGCTGCCGGTATATCCGAAGGCTGTTTCCTGCTTGCATTTACAGAAATATTCGGAATAGGTCTTGTAAAGCCTGCAATGCTTATCAGCCGCGGACTTACTTTCTATCTTGTGCTGTTTGTTGGCGGATTTGTCACATTAGCAGATCGTATCATAAGATTAAAAAAAGAAAAAAACAAAAAGGAATAAAAGTTCAGCTCCGCTTTTTAGCGGAGTTTTTTATTTATGGATTTTTGTCAAATATACTTGCAATTTGGAATTTAATGCTGTATAATAAAAAAGAGGTGATAATATGAGTATTATTACTAAGTTATTGCAAAGTATTTTTTCATCTGATCTTTATATAGGTATTGCTGCTGTAGTTACAGCTATTGTATGTTATAAAGTAAAACAATGCAGAAAGTCAGTTGATAACGAAATATACGATTGGGAAGCAACAAGTGACGATCCATATAATGTTGATAAAATTGATAAGATCTTCGATAATTACAGAAAGATCAATTTTTATTATACCTTTTTTATAACATTGATATCTATTTTCCCTTTGCTGGGTATGCTTGGAACGGTTTTTGCTCTGCTTGGACTTGATATGACAAATGCAGAGGCTATCAGTAATGCAAAAAGCAGTTTCTTTGATGCCCTTACATCTACAACATGGGGAATAATATTCGCTATTACCTTTAAAATAATAAATTCGATTTTTTTCTCAGATGTAGAAGATCTTATACAGCGTCATCTGGCTCTTATAAAGAAACTCAGGAAGAGTGGTATTGACCAGTCTCAAAAACGTCGAGGATACGATTATAATGAAGATACGTGAAATAATTCTTGATTTTACATCGCTTCTTGATGTTACTATGATAATTCTCTTTTTCTTTGTTCTATACAGTTCGATCGACGTTGAAAATGTCTCGGAAAAAGCAAAAGCAGCAGAAGCTTCATATACAGAGATGCAGGCAGAGAATGAAAAGGAACAGCAGGAATGGCGTGAGAAAGCTTCACAGGAATGGGAGCGTATTCTGACCGCTGATTCAAATGCAGCTGCCAATCAGGAGGCTTTGAGTGCATACAATGACGGAAGTGGTCTTGCTTTTAATCTTCACGAAGTTGAAAGCGGTAATGTATGGTCATTAAGTGTTTTATCAGGAAACAAAAAGCTTAATGAGATAAGTTCAGACGATCAATACAAGTTGAAAGACAAGCTTAAAGAGTCCATAAAAAAAGCAGGTTTTGAAAGCGATGATGTTATAATCGCTACTTTTACATATGACGGCAGCTCTTATGGTACTGCTAAAGCTGTTCCAATTATTGAAGATGCTTTTATAAGCTTACAGCGTGATTATAAAGGTTTATATTTTACATCTATTAATATATCAAAGTGAGGTAAATAGAAATGAAGAAATTTTTAGGTTTTTTATTATTAGTTGCAATAATAGCTTTGGCTATATGGGCGTTTTTACATTTTAAAGGCTTTGGCGGATTTGGCAAGGAGTCAGAAAAAGGTAAGAACAATGATACTTCAGTAAGTGAGACAACTGAACCTGAGACAACTACAGTAGAGGATAAGCAGTTAGAAAGTGCAGAGATAACTGTATCTGGAAATGATTATCTTTACAACAATGAGAAGTTATCACTTGAAAAGCTTGTAGCTGAAATAAGCAAGCTTGATAAGAGTACAGAGATAACTATCACCTCTGATGATACAGCTGCTAAAAACACTGTTGATGAGCTTACAGACAAGCTTGAAGAACTTGGATATAATAACTTTAAAAAGGCTGATAAGTAAAAAACAAGGCTGATACAAATTGTATCAGCCTTTCTTTTATGTTGTTTCTTTACGGATAACTGTACCATTGGGGAAGACAATATCAGACTTGAATGAGAATTTCATCATAGCGTGGTTTGCAGTCTCGATCTCTTCACCGTTTTCGTCATAGAGCTTATCAAGCTTCATTTCTACAGGTTTCTGTGAAGGAGCAAGTAATTCAACTGTATCACCTGCAAAGAAACGATTTCGCTGTGTACAGTAAACTGTTCCGTTTTCGCATTTTTCAACAACAGCAACAACATCATAATTTCTGATGTAACCGCTGTTTTCATAGTACTGTGACTCTTCGGGAGTTCCAAAGAAAAATCCGTTACAATATTTTCTGTGGCTTACCTTATAGACTTCGTCTCTTATCCATTCAGGAAGAGTGAAGTTATCAGGATCTTTGTAATAATGATCCACAGCCATTCTGTAAGCGTTAGTAACAACAGCTACATAATATGCGGATTTTGCACGGCCTTCTATTTTCAGACTCTTAACGCCTACCTGAGCAAGCTTGTCTATATGCTCGATCATACACATATCCTTTGAGTTGAGGATATAAGTACCTTTTTCATCTTCATAAACAGGGAAGAACTCTCCGGGACGTTTTTCTTCCATAAGGTGATATCCCCATCGGCAAGGCTGCGCGCATTCACCTCGGTTAGCGTCTCTGTTTACAAGATACTGTGAAAGCAGGCATCTGCCTGAAAAAGAAACACACATTGCGCCATGTACAAATGTTTCAATATCGAGATCAGGAGATGTTTTTGCACGTATCTCAGCTATTTCATCAAGCGAAAGCTCTCGTGCAAGAACAACTCTCTTTGCGCCCATGTTATAAAGTTCTCGTGCAGTAACATAATTGACGATACCCGTCTGAGTTGAGATGTGTATCTCCATGTCAGGTGCGTATTTTTTTATAAGCATCAGTAAGCCGATATCAGCTACTATGAGTGCATCGACCTTTGCATCTACCGCTTCCTTAACAAATCTTTCAAAAAAGGGGATCTCTGAGTTCCTTGGCAGAGTATTGCAGGTCAGATATACCTTAACACCTTTTGAATGTGCGGCTTCAACCGCTTTGCAAAGCTGCTCAAATTCAAAGTTGAGCGGTGATGCGCGCATACCGAATTGTTTTCTGCCAAGATAAACAGCATCTGCACCGTAATTAAGAGCAGCTGCAAATCTTTCTTCATCACCCGCAGGGGAGAGAACTTCAAGTTCGTTCATCAATATTCCTCCGATTCGGCAGCGGCTGCCGCAGCAGCTGCCTCTTCTGCCTCACGGCGTTCTTTTTCTGCTTCCTGATCAGCCTGTACTATAGCCTTGTTCTGCTCATGCTCATCATTAGTCTTAGCAAATTTTGTTTCACCTGTGTAGATATTAGCAATGAAGTAGTAATCATCTGAAGGCATCTTTTCAAGAACTGCATCTATAGCGTCTAAACCCGGGTTACATATAGCTCCGGGAGGGAGTCCCTTACTTACATATGTGTCATATGCATTTATTATATCCTTGTTGATTACTTCCATGTGCGAACGTATTATTTCAGAGTAATTCCTTGTCGGATCAGACTGAAGCATTCCTACTGTTTCTGCGTCAGTGTGTTCAAGTCTGTTCCAGAATACACTTGCAACATGATTCATTTCCTCGCGGTTATTAACTTCCTTTTGAACTATAGAAGCAAAAGTGATGAGCTGATCAAGTGAAAGATTGAGCTTAGCCATTCTTTCCAGTCTATCATTGGTCATTTTCTGATTGAAGTTGAAATATATCTTCTGGCATACTTCTTCCGGATCCATATCTTTAGTAAAAGTATAAGTATCGGGGAAGAGATATCCTTCCATACGTGTTTCGGTAAACTTCAGAGTATTTGTATCTTTTGAAAGATACTTTTCAAAATCAAATCCGTAATCTGCTGCATTGAAATTGAAGAGGAAATCGTCAGCCTTGCATACACCTTCGTCATCGAGCAGTTCAGCTGCTTCATAAAGGTTTATACCTTCATAGAAGGTTATTGATACTGCTTCCTTCTGCGACTCTTCCTCAACGCTCGTAAGCTTGTTTATGATAGTTTCATATGCCATGCTCGGGCTTACAAAATGTTCGCCTGCGAGATAAACGTCCGCAGATTTTCTGAACTTTGTGAAAAGCTGGAAGCACTTAGGAGAATTTATGATGCCTTCATCATACAGAAGCTCGGATATTTCCTTTGTAGTGGCATTCTCGGGAACGTTAATGAGCTTGGTATTATCGCTCTTGCCAATGCCGAACATATCTCTGCCAAAGGCGATGATAACAAGTGAAAGGCATATGGAAACAGCAAAAATGAATACTGTAAGGATAAGAACGCCAGGTAAACGGCTTCTTTTCTTCTTCTTTTTCTTATGGTGAGCGTTGTTTCGCTTTACGGCGGCATTATTCCTCTGAGGAATGTAATCCTGTTGTGCAGGTGGTGGAACAGGACGTTCATTTTTGGGGATTTCAGCTTCCTGTCTTCTGACATTAGCAGAATTTCGCACTGCCATTTCAGGTTCTTTTGCATGAGATACAACTTTTTTTACAGGTATTTCAGCTTTTGTCTCAGCGACCTCTTCTTTTATTTCTTCTTCTTTTTTTAATGCCTCTGCTTCGCTTGATTTTTTAGCTTGATCCAGCTGATTGAGGATATCATTGATAACATCATTATTGTTATCAGCCATTGCAGAGCACCGTCCTTTCTTCAGTTACAATAAGATTTACGACAAGATCATGCTGCATAAGAGGAAGCTGTTTTACAATGAGTTCTTCATAAGCAAGAGCAATTGTGAAAATATCGGGATTTTCAGAGATGAACTCGTCATAGTATCCTCCGCCGTATCCGAGTCTGCCGCCTTCTTCTGTAAAAGCGAGCCCCGGGATTATGCAGACAGTTTTATCGGTTATAACAGGCTTTGGGAGAGCACTGTCAGGTTCGGGAATACGGTACATACCCTCATGCAGATCGGCAACTGATTCAATGAGATGAAAAGTCATTGAACGCTCTGAGCCGCATTTGGGAAGTGCCACATTTTTTCCCATTTCTATAAGCTTATCTATGAGCAGATATGTATCTACTTCCGAACCAAAAGAGGCGTAAAGCAGTACATTATCGGCTTCTTCTATTTTTTCCTCTTCAAGCAGCCTTTCGGTGATATCAAGGTCTTTTGAGACTTTATCACGTATCTCCGCTCGAAGATGAGAATATTCTTTTCTAAGTTCTTTTTTATTATCCATATCAGTCACATAAAATAGCATTTCGCTGTCGTTGGCTTTCCGCCTTTGAATGACATTTTTCAACGAGTTTCAAACCAAAATCAACGGCAACACCTGCACCTCTTGCAGTAATAAAGATACTGTCTTCCGCAACTCCGCCGTTTCCGATATTTGCGCCGTCGAGCTGAGTTTCAAATCCCTCATAGCATACAGCAGTCTTGCCTTTGAGAAGTCCTTTGTGTCCGAGTATTGAAGGAGCAGCACATATAGCACCGATGAATTTATTGTTTGAAACACAGTAATCAATGGCAGCCTGAACATATTCAGACTTTTCAAGATTAAGTGTACCAGGCATACCACCGGGGAGAACGATCATTTCAAGTTCATCTGTAAGAGGAGCTTCCTGAGCAATTGTATCGGTAACAACAGGGATACCGTGTGAACCTGTGATTATATTATCGCCAACACCTACAGTTATGACCTGTTTGCCTGCACGTCTGAGCAGGTCGATAGGTGCAATAGCTTCTGTCTCTTCAAATCCGTTTGCAAGAAAGACGTATATCATTTTCTTTATCCTTTCATTTAAAAGTTACAATATATTTTTTCAGAAGAAAAGCAGGGTGATACGACTGCTTTGCTTTACGCAGTCCCTCTATCCCGAGATCTTCCTCACGATTGATATATTTATATTGAGCGGCAGCTTCTTTAGCAAAGCAATTGTTTATGCCTGCATAGATGCCGTCGTATTTTGTATCTGCTTTTTCAATATGAACACAGAACGTTTCGTTATTGAGCTGGTCTCCGATAGTGAATGCAGCTACTTCACCGCCGATACGTATAACTCCGCCTTTAAGTCCAAGTTCATGGAAGTAAGTGAAATACGTGTTTATAGCGTATTGTTCGGCTATATATGAATGATCGTGTTCTTCATTTCTGTTATTGTACTCAATAGTACTGAAAGTGATGCAGTCATTAAAGTCATTTTCCGTCATCATTTTGAACTCAGCATCAAGCTTGTTGAAATGTGCAAGATGATTGCGCTTTCCATGATATTTTCTGCCCGAAAGAGTTATCAGATCCTGAGTATTATATATGTAATCCCAGTCGCCTTCATCGGTCGATACCGAGAAACTGTCAGGAAAAACTTCATTTAGCATTTGAAGTGTTTTTTCTGTAATTCCTGCGACTCGCAGCGGCTTCCCGAGTTTTTCGGAATAAGCCTTCATTTCAGAAATGACTTCGCGGTAATCACCTTCGCCAGACGGAAAAAAGAAGCGGGGGACACCATCTTCTGATCTGAATGAGCAGCATATGTAAAAATCTTTATAAAAAGATATTTGTGAATCGCCAAGCCTTTTCCACGCCATATTATTGGCAAAGCTGTACTCACAGCCCATAAACTGAGACTTGTTCAGTGCAGCATTGATACGTTCCTTGTCGGTTATGGCAATATCTCTGAATTCAAGCATTATATCACCTGATATCAGTTTTTTTCAAAGTATCAAAATATTCTTTTACTTCGTTTATTTTTCCGCAGGTCATCTTGCCCTCAGGACATTTTCCACTGGAAACGCATGAAGGACCTGCATGAGAAAAGATATGAGGTGCTACTTCAAGGCATTGTCTTAGCATTTCATTAGCTACGGCTCTTATCTCCCACTGTGCTCGGTTGCAGCAGCGGTGGCGGAAGAAATTGAACAGTGAACGCACATTCATTGTAACGACAATTTTTGTCTCACAGGCATTGGGCAGTATAAAACGAGCATCTTCATTTGCAAGCTTTGATGCCTTTGAACGAGCACTTTTTTCATCAAGCCCCTGTGCAATCAATTCCTTTGTATGCTTTTCGGTAAGGAGTTCGGCAATTTTTGCATAGCTGTCTGTTATCTCAGCGATAACTCTGTCGTACTCCGATTTTGCCTCGGGAAGTTCCTCAATAGCAGGAGGTGTTATAAACTCAAATCCGTTCTCGTTTACGTATCTCTGGCTCTTTTGTGAATATGAAGCAATACGATGTCTTACAAGCTGATGTGTACAAGCTCTTGAGACACCTTCAATCCCAAAAGTAAACGAAACGTGTTCCATGACGCTTTCGTGTCCGATGGACGCAAGCATATCAATGAAACTTTCGGTTTTTTCATCTGTGAGCCCGTCTCTGAGTGACTCAATATCGCTGCTTGAATAACAGAGCTTTGCTGCTGTTGCAACAAGTCTTTCGGGATCAGGAGTATGTGACAGGAGTTTTACCTTCAAAACAGGACACCTTCCTTATTAATAATAAAGCATATACAATAATTGTATCATTTATTTGTCATTAAGTCAAGGATATAACATAAAAATATTTAAGATAATTTATTTAATAAGGTGGTTTGGTGATAAATAGAAAAAATTTTTCATTATACTATGGACAAAATAAAAAAAATGTAGTATAATAAAACAGTATCTGGAATCTACAATTATATCGGAGGAATTTACAGATGAATAAGTTTAATAAGTTTGCTGCAGCTGCTGCGGCATTCGCACTTGCTGCTGCTTCTGCAAGCTGCAGCGCACCTGAGGCAATTACATTCGGAAAGGGCTCTCAGACAGCTCTTACTGTTGATGGATATGAAGTACCCGCAGGCGTATTTATTTATAATGAGATATATGCTTATAATACTGCACAGTATGAGCTGTACTCAAAGAACGGTCAGATGCCTACATTGGATGAAGTAAAAAATTCAACGATCCAGTCAAAGGATGCTGTAGACTGGATACAGGATCAGGCAACTGAGGCTTGCAGAGATTTTGTTGCAAGTGAGAAGGAATTTGAAAAGATAGGCGGAGAACTTACTGCTGATGAAAAGGCGCAGGTCAAGGATTATCTTTCTCAAAACAGTTCAAATTCTACTCTTTCCGTAAACGGCGTTGGTGAAGAATCTCTCAGAAAGATAATTGAGAATTCATTTAAGACAGAAGCAATTTTCAAGCATTATTACGGAATCGATGCTGAAAAAGGATGTTCGGAAAGCGAATTGAAGGAGTATTATCAGGACAAGACTACAAGAGTAAAGTATTTCACTATAAGTCTTGTTGATGAAAATGGTGAGCAGTATGGTGCAGATGAGAAGCGTACACTCAACAAAATGGCTGATGAATACATTAAGGAGATCAATTCTCAGAGCTCAAATGATAAGAAACTCAAGAAGATAGACGAGTGTGGGGAAGAATACAACAAGTATGTTGAAGAGCGTGCAGCTAAGGCTGCTGAAGAAGCTGCTAAGGAGGCAGGGGAGACAGTAACTACAACAACTACGACGACAACTACTACCGATGCAAGCGCAACAACTACTACAACTGATCCTTACGCAAATGAAGTTCTTGTAACAAAGTATACTACAACAGTTGCTGAGGAGAATACCGACGATACAGCTACAACTACTACACTGTCTGCTGAGCAGGAAGCTGCTAAGAAATCACAGAAGGATTACAATGATTATCTGTTCAACAAGCTCGATGATTATAAGGCTGAAAAGTATCAGTACGATGATGATACTATCTATATAGTTATCAAGGCTGATATCAAGGAAAGAATGACAGATGATGATCTTTGGAGCAAGGATCAGATCGAATCTCTCCTAAGTGAGCGTTATTATAAGGATTTTCAGGATATGATGAAGGGAATATCCGAGAGCTTATCAGTTAATAAGAATAATACTGCATACAGCAGATATTCACCGTTTAAGCTTGATCTTGAAGCAAAATAAAAATTTAAGGCTGCCGTAAAGGCAGCCTTTTTATATGCTGTTTTTTCTTATCTGTAATCTGACATCATCGCCCTTGAATTCGAGACATGAATACATAGAAACGATACGCGAAACTACTCTTTTGTCGTATCTTCGTGCGATACCTGCAAGGTCAAGGTTAGTGCTTATTATTGATGGCTTACCGCAGTTTAAACGTGTGTTAATGATGTTATATATAGTTGCATTATAAAACTGGGATTCATATTCTGTGCCCATATCATCGAGAATAAGCAGATCGGTATTCATAACAAGATCTATCATTTCCGATGAATGTTCATAGCTGAAATGCTCTTTTTCGATGTTTCTGAGAATGTTTATAGCTGAGTCGTATATGACGCTGTAGCCTTTTTCGAGGACTTTATTTGCTATAGCAAGTGAAAGATGTGTTTTGCCAAGTCCTGTCTGACCGAACATGAGTATGCTTTTAGAGTCGGGAGAGAATGTTGAGGCATACTGCATAGTATATTCCAGGATTTTCTTCATAGCCAGATAATTTTCACCGGAATAATAAGAAAGAGAAAAACTCTCAAAATTAGAAAGTTTCAGCTGAGAACTCTTATTCAGATCATCTGCTGCGAGTTTTCCACAGAGGCTTCGTAAGCAATCACAGAATTTATTGCCGTTATACCCTGTATCACAACACTTTGGGCAAGTGTAATGAATATCAAGATAGTCCTCGGGATAGCCGTGTTCGGCAAGAATTTTTCGTGACATTGCCTGCGCACCAAGGTTATACTGCTTTAATTGTTCGATCTTATCTGAAATATCTTTACCTTTGTTATTAGATATTATAGAAATAAGTTCTTTTCCTGTATTGAAAAGTACTTCATTTATCTCACGTATCTGTGGTATTTTGCTGTTTACTTCACTTATTCGCTGCTCGTTTTCGCTGACAGCTTTCATACGTCTGTTTGTTAATATAGACTGAGCTTTATCAAAAATAGAGCTGTCCATTTTTTACCTCCTCAGTATAAGAACTGATTTATAATTGATTCATATCCTTCCATATCTGCATCTTTGATGTCTTTTTTGGAAGAATTTCCTTTTTTATTCTTCTTGAAATCGTTTTCGGCATTTTTTACGTCTTGTACTGTCATAAAACCGCTGTCACGCCATGAAAGAAGTATTTTATTTATATAATCGAAGCTTAATTTGTTTATCTGTTCGATAGTTTTTTCGTATGCATAGTGTACAAGTTCAAGCTGGAAACCTGCATTTTTCCACTGTTCAATGAACTCAGCCTGCTTTGCGGTAGGGCGTCTGTTCATTTCAAATTTTTTCATAATGCTTAGTATGTAGTCTTTTGCAGCATTGCGTTTTTGTATTTCGTCCTGTGCAGCTTCCATAGTGTTGATATCGTTTTCTGCCCATGCGGAAGCGATTTTTTCGATATAAGCTGTATTTGTCTTTTCAATCGAAGCGCAGTAAGTAAGAAGGATTATGATAACTTCCTTCTTCAAACCAAGATGATCGTACATCCATATAATCGAATTCATCTGATTGTTTTTCAGTGTGCCGATAATTGTCTCAGCAACTTTGAAAAGATCTCTTATATCCTGAGAGTCCTGCATTATCGCTGCAATCTCACCGCCGCTTAGTGTTATTTTATGGTCAGGGAGTTTAGCTGCTGCGGGCTGCTGCTGTGAAGCAAGCGCAGGCGGTGTGCTGATCGACTCAGGCGGCTGTGGCTGTACCATTATTGAATTGGAGGCAGTTTGCGAAATAGTTCCCTGAGGAGTAATAACATTAGCCTGCTGCCAGAAAAGTACAGCATCTTCTGCGACTTGAACAGTAACACCTGTATTCGCTGATATATCCTCACTCGTACATATTTTACCTGAACATCTCAAAAGATACAGAAGCACTTTGATCTGATCACCTGTAGCAAGTTTGAGAAAATTGTCGGCAACAATAACAGGGACGCCGAACATTGCTCCCCATATGCCGCAGTTAACTTTATATTCCAACGAATACACCTCCAAAAACACTGTAAAAAACATTATAACATATTTTTAGAGAGTTGTCACTGTACAAATTATACAATCAAACGATAAGCAAATAGTGCACTTTTATTATGATCAAGTTTTATCAAGCCAGATTATTTTCAATATAATCTATAAGCGGCTTTTTTATTATAAGTTCACGGTTGTTTCTGAACCATTCATACGATTCTTTGAGAGAATCATTTAATGGAGTAAGATCAGGAAGAATATTATTCATTCGTTCAACATTCAAAAGATACTCATATTTGTAAAAGGGGAAATAGCTTCTCTGTGCTATTTCAGCTTCCACATTCTTAAATATTGGAGTTTTGCCGATAATTGAATAGCAAAGAGATACCCATTCTTTGATACTAACAGGAACAGGGTATCCTGTATTGAAAAGGTGTTCTTTTACATCTGAAATGAGTATTTTTTCAATCAATCTGCATAGATCACCAATATGAAAGAATTGAAGCTTCATACTGCCGTTTTCAGGCAGATAGAAAGGTCTGTCCTGTTCTGCACATTCAAAAACAAAAGATTCACGGTAAAGATTGTTCATAGGTCCGCAAAGATAAGGCGGTCTGATAATATACGCATAGGGACATCGCTGCAATAAGGCATTTTCGGCAGCAATTTTATCGGTACCGTATTTTCCCCATATTGAATTCGGACCGATTTTCATTGTTTCACAGAAAGGCTGCGGTAATGTTTCGGGATATACTGCGCTTGAACTTATAAGAATATATTTATCAAAGCTTTCCAATCCGTTAATCAGCAGCTCGACATCTTCTGAATTATAGGCTGTTACATCTATAACCGCATCGAAATGATACGGTTTCAGTGTGTTTCCGAGAGCTTTTCTGTCGCCGATTATAGGAATGACATTTTTTGACTGTGGTTTGCTGCCGCGGTTTAATACATATACAGTGCTGCCTCGTTTAGAAAAATATTCAGCAGTATATCTGCTGGCAAAAACTGTTCCGCCTGTTACAAGAATATCCATGTACTTCCTCCTGAAATATAGGTTGCTTAAATTATATCATAGTTTTGGCATAAGTACAATGTATCATAGGTTTACTTTACAGTGTATTACTTTCAAACATTTTCTTTAATTTGCTGATAGATTTTTTTTCGAGTCTTGAAACATATGACCGCGATATACCAAGTTTAGAGGCAGTTTCGTTTTGCGTATGCGGTGAAGTTCCATATAGTCCGTATCTATAAACAATTATATCGAATTCACGCTGTTCGAGACATTCTTTCAGAAAACTGTATAACTGCCGAGAACGTATAAGCGTATCTACTTGTTCGTGTATATCAGTTCCGTCATCTATCAGATCCATTAGAGTCACTGAATTTCCGTCTTTATCTGTTTCAACAGGCTCGTTTATATAAATATCTCCTGCGGATTTTTTGGCGGCACGGTATTGCATAAGAATTTCATTTTCGATGCATCTGCTTGCGTAAGTCGAGAATTTCGCACCTTTTGTATAATTAAAAGTTGATACAGCTTTTATTAATCCAACAGTTCCAACGGAAATGAGCTCATCCTGTTCGTCAGAGGTCGAAGCGTATTTCTTTACAATATGTGCTACAAGCCTAAGGTTATGTTCAATTAACTTTGAACGTGCAGATGTATCTCCGTTTGACATTTTATAGAAATACTCTTTTTCTTCCTTTGAGGATAAGGGTTTAGGAAATACAGAAGTATTATCAATGTGAAGTGCGAAGAATAATAAGCTCCTTAAAAGTTCGGTCAGCATATGAATTACCTCCAATGTGATATAGAGAATAATATGCGTAAAAGCTTGGGAAATATAGTGGGGACAAAAAAATAAAATAAAAAACAATATAAGTATATTGACGTTCTGCAATAAATATTATATAATAATAGTGTATGGATTAAGAAAGATTTACTATCGCCTACTGAAATAGGCGGTCAAAATACGGAAGAAGTGATTATTTGAAAAACTATGTTTCAGCATCTGTACTGAGTGCAGATATGCTCGATTTTAGGAATGAAATAAGAAAACTTGAGAAAAGTGATATTGATATGCTGCATTTTGATGTAATGGACGGCATATTTGTCAATAATATTACATTCGGACTTCCTGTTCTTCAACAAGTAAGAAGTGCGACAGATATGACACTTGATGTTCACCTTATGATCGCAGATCCTTTAAAATATGCAAAAAGATTTGCTGAATTTGGCGCGGATATCATATCTTTTCACATTGAGAGCGAAAGCGATACACTTGAAACGATAAAAGCTATAAAAGAATGTGGCGTAAAGGCAGCGATCGCAATAAAGCCTGCAACTCCTGCGGAAGCTGTTTATGAATATCTCCCGTATCTTGATATGGTTCTTGTTATGACTGTCGAGCCGGGATTTGGCGGTCAGAGTTTTATACCTGAAACTGCTGATAAAATAAAGAAATTAAGAGAAAAAGTAAATTCTATTGGAATTGAAACAGATATTGAGGTCGACGGCGGTATAAATGATAAAACTGCATCTATTGTCTTGAATGCAGGAGCAAACGTTCTTGTTTCGGGAAGTTATCTTTTTACATCAGATGATATGAAGTCGGCAGCTGCTGTTCTCAAGGAAGGCAAGTCATGCTGAAAAAAGCAAGAAAAGAACGCCTTATCTGGCTTGATATCATGATAACTCTTCTCACTCTGGAACTTATGTCGTATTTCTATTATGGAATACGTTCTGTCGTGCTTGCGGGAGTTTGTGTTATTACAGCTGTCATTGCTGAAATTGTTTCGCTTAGAATGATGAAGAGACGCTTTACAGCCGATGATCTTACTTGTACATCTGATGCTATGATCCTTGCACTGATGTTTCCTGCTGTCATGGATTATAAAATAGCAGTAATAGCAGTTCTTTTTGCTATTATTGCTGCAAAGAATGTTTTTGGCGGACGATTGAATATGATCTTTTCGCCTGCGGCTGCGGCATATATTTTTGTGCTTACTTCATGGGGACATCAGCTTTTACAGTACACAGAACCTCATGTAAAGACTGGTATATTTGAGAAACCAACAGGTCTTGTTAATTCTGCATCTCATACTTTTAATATGACAGGAAATGTTGATCATACTGATTTTGAGCTGCTGCTCGGTAATTTCAGCGGACCATGCGGTTCTGTAAGCATACTGCTCCTTGTTGTAGCTGCTGTGGTTCTCATTTTCAGAAGAAGTATTTCAGCAGGAGCGTTTATCGGAACAGTATTCGGCACTGGATTTTTTGCTTGCGTTACTCCTATGATAAGCTCAAGGGCTGATTCTTTCAAATATTCTCTTGTTATGAATATGGTTCTTTTTTCGGCTATATATATAGTGTCAGATATCAGGATCGCACCCAAAAGAAACTATTATGCTTTTTTTTACGGACTTTTCATAGGTGTCATATCTTATGTACTTGTACTTACAATGGCAAAAGAAAATGCTATAGTCATTGTTTCCGTACTCTTTACTCCTATAGCTCTTGGCTTTAAGAATCTTGAAAAACGGATCGAAAAGGCTGCTTCGGAGCATACATCTGAGAAAGATAATGAAGCTTCTGAGAGTGTAACAGCAGGAAAGGAGATGACTGAAGGTGAATAGTCGCAAGAAAAATCTCTTCGGCGGTATTCTTCACGATAATATCGTCCTTTCGGGACTTATGGTCATTTCTCCCGTTATAATATGCGGAGATACTCTGAAAAATGCTATGGCACTGATATATGCTTTTTCAGCCATAACATTTTTATCGGTGCTTATTTCTTCGTTTGTTCCGAAAAAATTGCCTTATACTGCAAAAATAATCATTTATGCACTTATATCTGCGGCAGTTTATGTACCTGTAAAACTAGCTGCTGAGGAGTTCTATCCTGATTCTATAGAAAGAATTGGCATATATTATCCGCTTCTTGCAGTAAATTCACTTATTGTTTTTCAGACTGAGGCAAAGTTCTTTAAAATGAAAAAGCTTGATATGATGATCTCGCTCATATTCTGCATTATTGGATTTGATGCAGTTATGCTGTTAACGGGTTTTTTGCGTGAGCTTTTTGCATATGGTACTATAAATAGCAAGATTGTTGATGTGAATACACTTATAAGCGGACTATCACAGCCTTTCGGAGGTTTTATATTCCTCGGACTGATGTGTGGTGTATACAGATTTATACGTTCACTTGTATCAAAAGATCACAGACAGGTAAGGAGTGAAGCAAGTGTTTCTGATAAATGATCTTATTACGCTGCTTGCTGCTAACCTTATATTGTCTCAGGCTTTGGGAACAAGTACGATTTTTATTGCGGCAGGAAGCAGAAAAAATCTTGTCGGTACAGCCTGTGTGATAACACTGTTCACGACTATCGGTTCAGCTGCGGCTTATTTGATAGATGCTGAACTTCCGGCATCGTTTTCTGATCTGAGATTATTATTTTATACATTGATAATCGGTATACTCTATATACTTCTCCTTACAGCAGTTTATTATGTAGGAAGAAGTTATTTTGAGGATTTCCGAAAATATATCCATGTATCTGCCTTTAACTGTGCAGTTATGGGAACGCTTTTTACAATAAGCAAAAGAGCGTCAATGGACAGTTCTTTATTTGAACTCGGGGGATATGTTTCTGCCGGATTTGAGGCAGGAATAGGTTTTATTATTGCAGCACTTATCCTTACAGTGGCTTACAGAAAACTTAATTCTGCAAAAGTTCCTGCTGCTTTCAGAGGATTTCCGGCAATGCTTGTATATCTTGGAATTATATCAATGGCAGTATATTCACTTAAATAATTGCAATATACTGATATAGGAGAGTAAATTAATGAAGTTCAAAAATAAAGGTAGGAAGATCTATAAGACCAAAGAAAAGAATTACTATGGTAAAAGTCCTGTTGGGAAAGCTTTTTCTGTAGGTTTGACAGTTCTGCTTATCGGCGGAATAGGTTTTATCGGATACAGTGTAGCTGAACCTCTGATAAACTATTCAAAGAAAAAGGGCGATAATACATCACCCACATCAACTATCTCTGAGAATGAAATAGCAACCGATGAAAATGGTCAGCCTATTACAGAAGAGCCGACTTTATCTGTTGCCCCTGTACAAAGTGCAGAGCAATATCGTGCATATACGCTTGATCCGCTGGATATTTCAGACATTCAGGCAGTAAAAGCTGCTTTGAAGCGTGTTCCTGCAGATCAGGATATAAAATATGTAGAAGTTCCTCTGAAAGTTAGCGGAGGAGATATCTATTACGCAACAAATAATTATTATGCAAATTCGTCAGGCATAGTTCGTTCAACGTGTAAGCTCAGTGATATAGTTTCGGCAATATCATCAGCCGGTTATAAGCCTGTTGCAACTGTGAGTACATTTTATGATAATGTTGTGCCTAATTATTTCCGCGATATGAGCTATCTTACTGTTGAGGACGGTTCACAGTGGATAGATAATAGTGTGGAAGCAGGCGGAAAGCCGTGGATGAATCCCTTTTCACAGGGATCTGTAAACTATAATAATGATATCGTTGAAGAGGTCGCTGAAGCAGGTTTTGATAAAGTTGTATGCTATGATTTTATCTTTCCTGATTTCAGACCAAGCGATGTGGAATATCTTGGCGATAAGGTCGTAAGTGCTGACAGATATATGGCTCTTACGTCGGCAGCCAATACGATGTATGAAACAATAATGAGCAAGGGCTCTTCAATGATACTTGAGGTAAATGCCTCGGATCTTCTTAAAGGAAAAACAGATATACTTCAGCCAATGCTGCTTAAAGTAAACTCTGTAATACTGAATATAGACCTTGATACTATCAGCTATGGTGTGTATACAGATGAAACGGTTTACGAGTTTACAGGCACAACGGCAGATAATGTAAGGAAAATGCTTGATCTTGTAAGTGAGGATGTTGAAGATTTCAATGTTGCTGTAAGAGTTTCCGGTGAAACTCTCAGCACTCAGGATCTTCTTGACGCGAAGGATGAAATAGTCGAATACGGGTTCGATTCATATGTACTCGGCTAAAAAAATAATTCCCGATCACAGATCGGAGAATGGAGTTTGTTATGGCAGATAATTTTAAAGTCTCTCTTCAGAAGTTGATCGAAGAATTCAAACTTGAAGCGATCTTTATTCATAAAGACGCAAATGAGATCATGATCGATGAAAATGATGTTAATCGTCCAGGCTTGCAGCTTATGGGATTTTATGAGTATTTTAATCCCGAGCGTATCCAGATCATCGGTAAAATGGAATTTGCCTATCTTTCAACTATTGACGAAAAGACCAGACGTGAGCGTTTGCAGCTTCTTTTTGCTCAGCGTATCCCTGCTCTTATAATCACAAGGGAACTTCCGTATTTTGCAGAAATGCTTGAGCTTGCAAAGGAGTATGAAGTACCACTTCTCAGAAGCAAGGAAAGTACTTCAAACTTTATTGCAGGTCTTATTGCATTCCTTAATCTTACACTTGCTCCACGAATAACAAGACACGGCGTTCTCATAGAGATATACGGTGAAGGTGTATTTATTACAGGTGAAAGCGGTGTCGGTAAGAGTGAAACAGCTATCGAGCTGGTAAAAAGAGGTCACAGACTTGTTGCAGATGATGCTGTTGAGATCAGAAAGGTATCTAATATAAGCCTTGTAGGAAGCTCACCTGATAATATCAGACACTTCCTTGAACTCCGCGGTATCGGTATCATAAATGCAAGACGACTCTTCGGTATCGGTGCTGTTAAGATGACAGAAAAGATTGATCTTGTTGTTGAGCTTGAACAGTGGAATTCCGAAAAAGTATATGACAGAATGGGCGTTGACACAGAGTTCGTAAGTCTTCTTGGTGTAAAGATACCTTCACTTACTATCCCTGTAAAACCGGGACGTAACCTTGCTGTTATCCTTGAAGTAGCAGCTATGAATAACAGACAGAAGAAAATGGGCTATAATGCTGCTCGTGAGCTTCTTAACCGTCTTGGAATGGAATCAGATCCTAAGGAAGTTGTTCGTGATTATGACGCATTCTGATAATGAAGAACTACATACTAATATGATCCAGGGGGAAATAATGATAGACATAAATGAATTATCAAAGCTTTGCGAAAAATTTGGGTGCAAGATCACTCCCGAGTGTTCACTTAGTGATTATATAACATTTCGTTTCGGCGGCCCATGCAGAGCTCTTATCAGTGTCAATTCTGCAAAGTCGGCAGCTGAGCTTATCAGATATATGAAAACAAAAGGAATAAAGTACGGTATCCTTGGAAGAGGCAGCAATGTGCTTGTTTCTGACGATGGATATGATGGTGTTATCTTGCTTTTCGGAAGCGATTTTTCGCATATGGAGATAAACGGTAATACAATAAAGTGCGATGCAGGCGTCCTTCTTGCATCAGCTTGTGTTCGTGCACAGCAATTAGGTCTTACAGGCATGGAAAATCTCTTTGGTATTCCGGGAACTGTGGGCGGTGCATTGTATATGAATGCAGGTGCTTACGGCAGTGAAATGAAGGACGTTGTAGTTTCTGCTGAGTACATTGATGAAAACTGTGAAATCCGTACCATAAGCAAAGATGATATGCAGCTGTCTTACAGACAAAGCTTTTTTTCGGGAACAACAAATGTTATCACATCTGTTACTCTTGAACTGAAATCAGGCAATTTAGATGAAATTAAGAAGGCAATGTCCGAATGTATGGCTAAAAGAAGTTCTAAACAGCCTCTTGAATATCCAAGTGCAGGAAGTACTTTCAAGCGTCCAGAGGGAAGTTATGCCTCGCTTCTGATAGATCAGTGCGGACTTAAAGGACTTACCTGCGGCGGTGCTATGGTTAGCGAAAAACACAGTGGTTTTGTTATCAACAAAGGGTACGCGACTTGCGCTGATGTACTTGAACTTTGTGATAAAGTTAAAACGATAGTAAAGGAGAAAACAGGCTATCAGCTTGAGCTTGAGCCTGTTATCCTTCAGTAAACTCTTTTTAAAAAGGAGATTATTATGCAGCTTTTGATTGTAACGGGAATGTCGGGATCGGGAAAATCAAGTGTTATGGACGTTATGGAGGATATTGGTTTTTATTGCATCGACAATATACCGCCAAAGCTTATAACACAATTTGTTGATCTGTGCAGGCAGTCCGAATCGGATATAAATAAAATAGCTGTGGCAGTTGATATCAGAACAGGTGATATGTTTGCAGAGATCTTCCGTTCGTGGCAGGAGTTGAAAAGCCGAAGCGATGTTGATGTAAAAGTTCTTTTTATTGAAGCAAATCACGATGTTCTGCTGAAGAGATACAAGGAAACAAGAAGAAGACATCCGCTTTCTGATAAATTCAACGGAAATATCCATGATGCTATCAATTATGAGTGGGAACAGTTATCACAGCTTAGAGAGATAGCTGATTATTACATAGAAACATCAAATTTCACTTCTTCTCAGCTTAAAGAACAAGTCAAAGGGCTTTTTCTTGAAAAAAGTTCGGATTCTCTCATTATAAAAGTTATGTCATTTGGCTTTAAATACGGAGTTTCAACAGAAGCAGATCTTGTTTTTGATGTAAGATGCCTGCCAAATCCGTTTTATATCGAGGAACTTCGTAATCATACAGGCTGTGACAGCTGTGTCAGGGATTATGTTATGAGCTTTGATCAGTCTAAGCAGCTTTTTGATAAGCTTACTGATCTTATTGATTATCTTATACCACTTTATGTTCTTGAAGGTAAGAGTCAGCTTGTTATCTCTTTTGGCTGTACAGGCGGAAAGCACCGTTCCATAACTTTTGCCGAGTTAATGGCGGATCATCTTATCGAAAAAGAGTATAAGGTGCAGAAGTATCATAGAGATATAACTAAGGACAGGAAATTCTGAGTAAGGAAGTGGTCAAAATTTCATTCTCAAATGATGTAAGACACGAGATATGCTCATCTGTAAATGATAAAGACAAGAGATTTGCCTGTCTCTACGGAATGCTGCTGTTTTGCCGTACCCTTACCCGTGAAAGGATATGCTTTCAGAGTGAAAGCAGTACTTCTGCGGCACTTTTTAAATCACTTTTTAAAGCTGTATTTCATATTGAACTTTCAGAAAGTGAACACATACGCAAAAACGGTACAGTTTTGCACTCATATGACATTGAAGGCGAAACAGCGTCAGCGGTTTTTGAAAAATATAAAATATCAGGTTATGAAAGAGTCATAGACTCCGAGATTATTGCAACAAATAGTCTCGGAGTTTTTACAGCAGGTGTTTTTCTTGCCTGCGGAAGTGTAAATGACCCATCAAAGGAGTATCATCTTGAGTTTGCCTGCCCTGAGGAAGGAATATCCGAACAGCTCCTTATGCTTCTTAATGATATTGGTGTAAATGCTAAGAAAATGCTGCGCAGAGGGCAGAATATAGTTTATATCAAGGGCAGTGAGTCGATAGAGGATACGTTGACTTTTATAGGTGCTACACAGTGTACACTTGAACTTATGAATACGAAAATTTATAAGGATATAAGAAATAAAGCCAACAGAATTGCAAACTGCGATGCTGCTAATATTGATAAGGTCGTTAAATCTGCTATGAAGCAGATCGAGGATATCAAGCTGATAGATCATTCACTTGGACTTGAAAGCTTATCCGATGAACTGCGTGAGGTAGCTCAGCTGAGACTTGACAATATTGATATGAGCTTGCAGGAAATAGGTGAAAATCTTAGTGAACCAATAAGCAGATCAGGTGTAAATCACAGATTCAAGAAGCTTGCCAAGCTTGCAGACGAAATAAGATGCGGAGGTATCAAACATGAGAAATGATGAATTTGTTAACCTTCATGTTCATACCGAATACAGCCTTCTGGACGGTGTTTGCCGTATAAAAAAGCTCATTGAAAGAGTTAAGGTGCTTGGACAAACAGCCGTAGCGATTACAGATCACGGCAATATGTACGGAGCTATTGAGTTCTGGAATACAGCACGAGAAGCAGGTGTAAAGCCGATAATAGGTTGTGAGGTCTATGTTGCAAGAAGGACAAGACATGATCGTGAACCGAAATTCGATGCATCTCCGTATCACCTTATTCTTTTGTGTGAGAATAATGAGGGATATAAAAACCTTGTTAAACTTGTATCTCTTGCAAGTATAGAGGGCTTTTACAACAGACCGCGTGTAGATTTTGAGCTTTTGCAGAAATATCACAGCGGTCTTATTTGTATGTCTGCCTGCCTTGCAGGTGAGATACCCCGTCTCCTTGTAGAAGGTCATTACGATGAAGCTAAGGCAGTTGCACTTAAATATCGTGATCTTTTCGGTGAAAACAACTATTTTATTGAAGTGCAGAATCACGGTATAAAAGACGAATTAAGGATACTTCCGCTTTTATATAAGCTTTCAGCAGAGACAAATATTCCTCTTGCTGCTACAAATGACAGCCATTACATCAATAAAAATGATTCGGAAACGCAGAACGTTATAATTTGTATTCAGACAGGTAAAACTCTTGATGATCCGAATGCTCTCAAGTTTGAGTCGGACGAATTTTACATAAAATCAGCAGATGAAATGGCAGAACTTTTCAAGGGACATGAAGAAGCGGTTACAAATACAGTGTCCATTGCTGAAAGATGTAACGTTGATTTTGAATTTGGAAATATTAAACTTCCGAAATTCACTTTAGACGGAGTTACAGACAATAAGGAGTATTTCAGACAGCTCTGCCGTAAAGGTATGTTCGAGAAATATGGTGCTTCACCTGATGACAAAGTCATCGAGCGAATGGAGTATGAGCTTGATGTGATAACAAAAATGGGTTATACCGATTATTACCTTATTGTATGGGATTTTATCAGATATGCTCGTGAACATAATGTTCCTGTAGGTCCGGGAAGAGGTTCGGGTGCAGGCAGCTTGTGTGCTTACTGCATCGGTATCACAGGAATTGATCCTATAAAATTCAATCTTCTTTTTGAGCGTTTCCTCAATCCCGAACGTGTAAGTATGCCTGACTTTGATATTGATTTTTGTATTGAAGGACGTCAGAGCGTAAAAGATTATGTTGTTCAGAGGTATGGGAAGGATTATGTATCGGAGATAATCGCATTTGATACTCTGAAAGCTCGTGCTGCTGTACGAGATGTGGGAAGAGTGCTTGGAATATCCTATCAACTGTGTGACAGAGTGGCAAAAGAGATCGACCCTCGTGCAACGCTTGATGAAGCTATAAAAGAAAGTGAAGAACTTGACTCACTTTATCATACAAACAGAGATGTGCGCAATATTATTGATCTTGCAAAACAAATAGAAGGTATGCCGCGTCATACTTCTACCCATGCAGCGGGCGTAGTTATATCTGCTGTTCCGCTCATAGATCTTGTACCACTTCAGCGTAATGATGATACAGTTGTCACTCAGTATACAATGGGCGTTCTTGAGTCGCTAGGACTGCTGAAAATGGACTTTCTTGGACTGCGAAATCTCACTATAATCAGAGATACGGTTAAAGAAATACATCGTTCAGAGCCTGATTTTAACATTAATTCCATTCCGACAGATGATCAGGGTGTTTATAAAATGATGTCTGCCGGTGATACTCAGGGCGTATTTCAGTTTGAAAGCGAGGGTATGACAGCTCGTGTTGTGGAGCTTGTCCCCGAACGTCTTGAAGACCTTATCGTTATCATTTCGTTATATCGTCCAGGTCCTATGAAATCAATACCTGTATATATCGAGAACAAAAATCATCCTGATAAGGTGACATATAAGCATCCTATTTTAAAGGATATCCTTGAAGATACGTATGGCTGTATGGTCTATCAGGAACAGGTAATGGAGATATGCCGAAAACTTGCAGGCTATTCATATGGCCATGCAGATATAGTGCGCCGTGCAATGGCTAAGAAAAAGCATGATGTTATGCTGAAAGAGCGAGAGAGCTTTGTAAATGGTGCAGCTGCAAATGGTGTTTCGGAGGATATAGCTAATTCGATCTTCGATGAAATGGTAAGCTTTGCGTCTTATGCTTTCAATAAATCTCACGCAGCAGCCTATGCTTATCTTGCTTATCAGACCGCATATCTGAAGTGCCATTACCGCGGTATATATATGTCAGCACTTATGTCGAGTGTAATGGGTGCAAGCGCAAAACTTGCAGAATATCTTAATTCCTGCAAGGAATATGGCATAGAAGTTTTAAAGCCCGATGTAAATAAAAGCAATAAGACCTTTACTCATGCTAACGGCAAGATATATTTCGGACTTCTTGCGATAAAGAATGTCGGAAGCGGACTTGCAGACAAGATAATAAACGAACGCGCTGAAAATGGAAATTTTTACGGATTACAGGATTTTTGTGAGCGTGTAGGCGGAAGAGAGCTTAATAAAAAGGCTCTTGAAAACCTCATCAAAGCAGGTGCATTTGACGGACTTGGTTTAAATCGCAGACAGATGCTGGAAAGCTATGAGTCAATACTGGATATGACAGGTGCAGGCACAAGGGGAGTTATTGAGGGACAGCTCAATTTTCTTGACGGAGAAGATACGACCGAAATGAATGTGCGCGTACCATATAAGCAGGAATACGATGAAAAAACACTGCTTGCACTTGAAAAAGATGCAACAGGAATGTATCTGAGCGGACATCCGCTTGAACCGTACAATTGGCTTATGGAAATGCTGCACGCCAAAAAGATCAGCGATATAATCACTCATACTGATATGAAAGACGGTATGAGCGTAAAGCTGGTATGCACTGTAGAGAGTTCAAAGATACACATAACGAAGAATGGCGAAAAAATGTGCTTTGTGACCTTTGCAGATGAAACAGGAGAGGTTGAAGGTGTTGTTTTCCCTGATCTGTTCATGATAAACGGTTCAAAGCTGAATACTGATGCAGTTGTTCTTATAAACGGAAAGCTTTCTGTAAAAGATGACCGTTTAACTGTCATATGCGGAGCAATTATCGCCGAAACCGAGTTTGAACGTCATGTATCAAATATGAAACTGTGTATAAAAGCGGAGTCTGCTGATACAGCGATAAAAAATGAGCTTACTGAGCTGTGTAAGAAATATAAAGGCGATACAGTAGTATGCTGTTATCTTTCTGATATAAAAAAGACAGTTATCCCTCGTTCAAAGCTGTGTCTGAAGGTTTCAAAAGAATCCTGTGAAGAGCTGAAAAATATATATGATATCGCAAAAATTGGACTAATACAGTAAAATAAGATAGAAAAAACAGTTTTATAAGAAAAAATAAGGAATACACTTGACATTTTTTATACAAAGTAGTAAAATATAAGAGTATGGAATTATGCCGCAGTAAATCTGTGGGTTAAACAATATATGCCAAGTGCAGAATGGAGAATATGTATGATCAAGAAAATCGGTGTTTTAACAAGTGGAGGAGACGCTCCTGGAATGAATGCCGCAGTAAGAGCAGTTGTTAGATCAGCTCTTAGCAAGGGAATGGAAGTTTACGGAATTCGCAGAGGCTATGTTGGTCTTTTAAATGGTGACATTGTAAAGATGGATGAAAGAAGCGTTTCTGACATTATCCACAGAGGTGGTACAGTTCTTTATACTGCAAGATGCCCTGAGTTCAGAACACAGGAAGGTGTAGCAAAGGGTAAGGCTAAGCTTGACGAGCTTGGTATTGAAGGACTTGTTGTAATCGGCGGTGACGGTTCATTCAGAGGTGCAGCTGATCTTTCAGCAATGGGCGTTCTCTGTATTGGTCTCCCTGGTACTATCGATAACGATATTGCCTGCACAGATTATACTATCGGATTTGATACAGCCATGAATACAGCTATGGAAATGGCTGATAAGCTCCGTGACACATCTCAGTCACATGACAGAATATCTGTTGTTGAGGTAATGGGACGCGGTGCAGGTCATATTGCTGTAAATACAGGTATTGCCTGCGGTGCTACAGATATCATCACAAAGGAAGTTCCTTATGACATCAATGCGATCGCAAATACAATGCTTGCTAAGAAAGCAAAGGGCAAGCAGAACTTTGTTGTTATCGTTGCTGAAAGCGTTGGTCACTCAGATGAAATTGCTAAGATGCTTCAGGAAAAGACCGGTATTGATGCAAGATCAACAATTCTCGGTCATGTACAGAGAGGCGGCTCACCTACTGTAAGAGACAGAGTTGAAGCTACAAGAATGGGTTACTACGCTGTAGAGCTTCTTGAGCAGGGAATAGGCAATCGTGTTGTTGGTATCAAGGACAGCAAGATCGTTGATTATGATATTCAGGAAGCACTTTCAATGCACAAGGATTATGATGAAAAGCTTCATCATATCGCTGAAGAGATCGCATTCTAAATATATAATGATGCACCTGTTTTACAGGTGCATTTTTAATTAGAAAACACTTATTATATTTTTAGGTGAATTTTCAGTTGAATATTTCCATTGACTGATATGATCTGACTGAATGAAGTAATTGATCTCTTTAGGTTCTGTCTTATCGCCGCAAACATCTACAATGATAAGCTTTACTTTCATCTTATCAGGAAGTATAGCCTTTATGTAGACACTTACGCTTTGCCCTATACAAACATTGTCTTTGGGTTCAGCGAGTCCTGCAAGATTAGGTGATAGTTCGACAAAGATGCCATATTCTTCAATTGAACGTACTATGCCCGGAACAGTTTCTCCTGCTTTGAAATAATTTGCATTTTCTTTCCATGTGCCGAGAAGCTCTTTATGGGTAAGAAAGATTTTATTGTTTTCATTTGCTTTTACAATTACTTTTATCATTTGTCCTACTTTGAAACGGTCTGACGGGTGTGATATTCGTGAAACTGACATAGCATCTATGGGAAGCAGTGAGGGGATACCACAACCAATATCTACAAAGCTGCCAAATTTTTCAAAATGAGTTATACGAGCATCAATGATATCTCCTGATACCAATTTAGATATATATTCTCTCATGCACTCTTCCTGAGCTGATTTTCGTGAAAGCACTGCTGATAGTTCACCACTTTCATCAAGTTTAAGGGATTTCACTTTAAAGCATACGTATTTATTGACACGTGATATCAAAGCGATATCACGTGTCGTTCCTTCTGAGATGCCTAAAGCTCCTTCTTCACGAAAAATGATACCTTTAGCACAGGGCAGATCTATTATAAGATCATGTGAATTAGTGCATAAAACTGCCTTAGCTTCAAGTATTATGCCTTTTTCCATTGCTTCGCTGAGACCTTCGGGTGATGATATATATTTCTGATTGGAAAAGGTGTCAAAGATGCAGCCTTCCGGTGTGTAATTCATGTTTGTACCTCCGTAATTTACTGTTGTTACTGTTCTTTTGAACAGTCCTGACTTTAGATTTTATGCGGAGGCGGATTAGATTATGCTATTGAGCAAATCTTATATTGAGTGCTCCCATAGAATTTAAAACTGATATGACATTATCCACTGCTGCACTTCCGCATATAATGCAGGCAGAAGTTTTTCTGCTCCTTGCAGGTTCGGGGATAATATCACGGGAAGCAGGGGATTCCATTACAGCTGTGAGGAAATTTGTGTGTGTATTACAGTAAGTCGGTATAATAGAGAAACTTGTTCCTCTGCTTATTTTTAAAGCTCGGTCTGAGATCTTATTATATATCGTTTTGGCTGAATATACATAGTCCACACTTTCCTTTACTCTTTTCATTGCCAGTTCGGCAAGTTCAGGTGACTCAAATTCGGCAGTAACTCTTGAAATCATATTTATAATTCCTTTCCATTTTTGTATGTGTTCAATATGTTTAAAGTGAAGTTTTTATTATTTTTCACCAAAATGAAAAAAATATACTTCTAAAATATTGATTTAAGAGCGAATTTAGGGTATAATGAAAAATGTACGATTTTTCATTTTTTCGGAAGGAGGATACTGTTTTGGATATCAGACCTGGAGATACGCTTACAATGAAAAAAAATCACCCGTGCGGCGGTAATGAAATGTATGTGATACGCTCAGGAATGGATTTCAGACTTCGCTGTGTGAAATGCGCAAGAGAGTTTATGGTCGCAAGAAATAAGATCGAAAAGAGTATCCGAAGCGTTAAACACGCTGATGAGGGTTAGCTTTCTCCATTAAATTTTGTAATAATTTTAGCATTAAGGAGTATACTGAATGTTTGAAAAGCTTGCTTTGATGGAGCAGAAATATGAAGAGATAAGCGATAAATTATCCAATCCCGAAATTATTAATGATAATAAGCTGTATGCTCAGCTTATGAAGGAATACAAAAACTTAACGCCTATAATTGAAAAGTATCGTGAGTTCAAAAAGGCTCAGGCTTCATTTGATGAAGCTAAAGAGCTGCTGGACGGCGGCGGTCTTGATAAGGACTTCAAGGAAATGGCTCAGGCTGAGTTTGATGAATCTCGTGAAGCTATTGATTCAATAACTCAGGAACTAAAGATTCTTTTACTTCCGAAAGATCCAAATGATGATAAAAACGTTATTATTGAGATAAGAGGCGGTGCAGGCGGCGAGGAGGCTTCACTCTTTGCAAATTCACTGTACCGAATGTATACGATGTATGCTGAGGCTATGGGCTGGAAGCAGGAAATATTAAACGCAAATCCAACTGAACTTGGCGGATTTAAGGAAATAAGCTTTTCAATTGAAGGTGAAGGAGCTTATTCTCGCCTTAAATATGAAAGCGGAGTACATCGTGTACAAAGAGTTCCCGAAACTGAATCACAGGGACGAATACACACATCTACAGTAACTGTGGCAGTACTTGTTGAAGCTGATGATGTAGAGCTTGAGATAAATCCCACAGATTTAAAAATAGATTATTTCCGCGCAAGCGGTGCAGGCGGACAGCATATAAATAAAACAGAGTCTGCCGTAAGAATAACATATCTCCCAACAAATGTTGTGGTGGAGTGTCAGGACGAAAGAAGCCAGCATAAGAACAAAGATAAAGCAATGAAAATTCTGCGCTCAAGAATTTACGAAGCTATGCAGGAGGAGCACGACGCAAAAATCGCATCGGAGAGAAAAATGCAGGTCGGAACAGGAGATCGCTCCGAGAGAATACGAACTTACAATTATCCGCAGGGACGTCTTACAGATCATCGTATAGGGCTTACTATATACAGACTTGAAGATATTCTCAACGGAAATCTTGATGAAGTATTTGATGCGCTTGCTACTGCCGATCAGGCTGCCAAGCTCGCAAATCAGGAAGCGTAGTTTTTATGGATACAGTTTTACTTAGTGATAATGAAGCAGACCTTATAAAAGCGGCTGAATTTATTAAAGACGGAAATATCGTTGGTATACCTACCGAGACTGTTTACGGTCTTGGAGCTGATGCTTCCAACGAGGAAGCTGTCAGAAAAGTCTTTGAAGCAAAGGGCAGACCCGCAGATAATCCTTTAATAGTTCATTTTGCTGACTTTTCACAGGCTTTGGAATATACAAGCTTTATACCTGAGCTTGCATATAAGCTTGCTGAAAAATTCTGTCCCGGTCCGCTTACAATTGTGCTTCCTAAGAATGATAGGATACCTATGATAACCTCAGGCGGACTTGATACAGTTGGTATAAGAGTACCGTCTCATAAGGTTATGCACAGGATAATAGAAATATCAGGACGGCCTATAGCTGCTCCTTCAGCAAATACTTCGGGATATCCAAGTCCGACATCTGCTGCTCATGTTATGAGAGATATGAGCGGTAAGATATCAGCAGTTGTTGACGGCGGAAGTTCTGAGTTTGGTGTTGAGTCTACAGTTATATCTATTGAAAACGAAAATACAGCCAGAATTCTTCGTCCCGGCTGTATTACAAAGGAAATGCTTGAACAGGTTTGCAGTGAAGTCATAATAGACCATGCGATACTGCATGAGCTGGAAGCAGGTCAGAAGGCTGCTTCTCCGGGTATGAAGTATAAGCACTATTCACCCAAGGCAGATATAATCATGGTCGAGAGTGATCTTGAAAAGTTTATCTCCTATGTGGGCGAGCATAATGGTGAAGGAGTTTATTCTCTTATTTTCAACAGTGACAGTGAAGTATTTCCTTACAGAAATATGACTTACGGAAAAGATAGTTCCGAACAGGCACATTTGCTATTTCAGCGTCTTCGCGAACTTGATGATGCAGGTGCAAAAAAGGTATATGTTCGTGCTCCGGAAACCAGCGGAGTAGGACTTGCAGTATATAACCGTCTTATTAGGGCGGCAGGATTCGAGGTGATAAGGATATGAATTCTCTGAATGGAGTTATGGTCGTCGGACTTACAGGACAGACAGGTGCGGGTAAGAGTACCGTTTCAAAGGTATTTGCATCAAATGGTTTTTCTATAATCGATGCAGACCAGGTCGCACGTAAAGTCGTAGAGAAAGGTACAAAGTGCCTTGATGAGATAGCGGATTTCTTCGGAAGTGGTGTTATATGCAGTGACGGCACACTTAACAGAAAAGCTCTTGCGGCTATTGTTTTTTCGGATAAAGCAAAGCTTGAGACTCTGAATACAATTACATATCCATATATCACAGGAGAGATACTTCGTCAGATACGTGTTCATTCAATGAAAGGTGAGAAGCTCATACTTCTTGATGCTCCTACTCTGTTTGAGAGCCGTGCTGATGATTTCTGTGAGATAATCATATCCGTACTTGCTGATGCTGATATAAGAGAAAAGCGTATAATTTCGCGCGATGGTCTGACTCAGGATCAGGCACGTAGAAGAATGAATTCACAGCTTGATGAAGTGTTTTTCAGAAGTCATTCGGATTACATTATTCATAATAACGGCAATATTGATACTGTAAACGGGATAGCGTGTGAGGTATCTGCGAAGATCAGAGAGCTGTATAATAATAAACAGACTCCCGTACAAGTGCAATAATACAGCTGTAATGGCTGATTATATATATTTCTGCGAAAGGAGAATTCATTATAATGGCAGAAAAAAAAGATGCAGTAAAAAAGCTTAAAGAAAAGCTTCTTGTGCAGCGCAAAAATGCTTATCACCTTATTTCAGAAAAAGAACTTAAAGCCTGCGATAAATTTTGTGAAGGCTATAAGGATTTCATGGATAAGTCTAAGATCGAGCGCGAGGTAGTTATATATTCAATAGACCTTCTGAAAAAGAAGGGCTTTGTTGAGTTTAAAGAAGGTATGAAGCTAAAAGCAGGGGATAAGATATATCGCTGCAATCGCGGTAAAGCTGTACTTGCAGCAGTTATCGGTACAGCTCCTATCACAGAAGGTGTAAGACTTTGTGCAGCTCATATTGATTCGCCAAGACTTGACATGAAGCAAAATCCACTTTACGAGGATACGGAAATGGCTCTGTTCAAGACTCATTATTACGGCGGTATCAAGAAGTATCAGTGGACAACGATACCACTTGCACTTCATGGTGTTGTAATAAAGGCAGACGGAACTACAGTTCCTGTAAATATAGGAGAAGATGATAAAGATCCTGTTTTCTGTGTTACCGATCTTCTTCCTCATCTTGCTTCAGCTCAGATGCAGAAGCCAATGGCTAAGGGAATAGCCGGTGAGCAGCTTAATATAGTTATAGGTTCACGTCCTTTCAAAGATGATGAGGAAAGCGGTTCTGTAAAGCTTAATATTATGAATATACTCTTTGAAAAGTACGGTATTACTGAGTCTGATTTTATCTCATCAGAGCTTGAGGCAGTTCCTGCTTTTAAAGCAAAGGATATCGGCTTTGACAGAAGCATGGTAGGTGCATACGGACATGATGATAAGGTTTGTGCGTATCCTGCATTAATTGCAACAGTTGATTGCAAAAAGCCGAAGCATACAGTTGTTACAGTTCTTACAGATAAGGAAGAAACAGGAAGCGACGGCAATACAGGTCTGAGATCAGCATATCTTGAGTACTTTATAGCTGATATAGCTGAAAATTTAGGCTCTGATGCAAGAACGGTGCTTTCTGCTTCTGAGTGCCTTTCAGCAGATGTTAATGCTGCATTTGATCCTACTTTCCCTGAGGTAAATGAAAGAAATAACTGTGCATACATAAATCACGGTGTTGTTATTACAAAATATACAGGCGCAAGAGGCAAAGCAGGTACATCTGATGCTTCTGCTGAGTTCACAGGACGCATAAGACGTCTTATGGATAAAGAGAATGTTATTTGGCAGACAGGTGAACTTGGTAAGGTAGACGAAGGCGGCGGCGGTACAGTTGCAGCTTATATCGCTAACCTTAATGTTGATACTATCGACCTTGGAGTTCCTGTACTTTCGATGCACGCACCATACGAAATAGTATCAAAAATCGATACATATATGGCTTACAAAGCTTTTGCAGTATTTATGGCTGACTAATATAGTAAAAACTCCTCGGACTTACCGAGGAGTTTTTTATAATTGAGTATGTAAAAAAATCCGTGTACATTTGTACACGGATTTCATTATATTTAGTTATTCTTCTTTGCTTCTATATCAGCAAGAGCATCCTTACGTGAGAGGTTTATTCTGCCCTGACGGTCGATCTCTGTTACCTTAACAACGATCTCGTCACCGATAGAAACTACGTCCTCAACCTTTTCAACTCTCTGCTTGTCAAGTTTTGATATGTGAACAAGTCCGTCCTTGCCCGGAGCTATCTCAACAAATGCACCGAAGTCCATAATTCTTACTACCTTACCCTTGTAGATAGCACCTACCTCAGGATCGTTAGCGATTGTATGGATTATCTGGAGTGCCTTGTTAGCGTTATCTCCGTCAACACCGCTGATGAATACATTACCGTCATCGCTGATGTCGATCTTAACATCACAGTCAGCAGATATCTTCTGGATAACCTTACCGCCCTGACCGATAACTTCACGTATCTTATCAACTGGTATCTTAGTCTGGAGCATCTTAGGAGCATACTTATTTACAGTTGGTCTGCTCTCAGGGATAGCCTTGAGCATGATCTCGTCAAGAATGTAAATACGAGCTTTTCTTGTCTTTTCAAATGCTTCCTTAATGATAGCTGGTGTAAGACCGTCAACCTTGATATCGACCTGGATAGCTGTGATACCCTTGTGAGTACCGCCAACCTTGAAGTCCATATCGCCGAAGAAGTCCTCAAGTCCCTGAATATCAACCATTGTCATGAATTCATCGCTGTCAGGCTTTGTGATAAGTCCGCAGGAAATACCTGCAACAGGAGCTTTGATAGGTACACCTGCGTCCATAAGAGCAAGTGTTGAACCACAGATAGAGCCCTGCGATGTAGAACCGTTTGAAGAAAGTACTTCTGAAACGAGTCTGAGAGCGTATGGGAATTCTTCAACAGGTGGGATAACAGGTGCAAGAGCTCTTTCAGCAAGAGCACCATGACCTATCTCACGACGTCCTGGACCTCTGCTTGGCTTTGTTTCACCAACAGAATAGCTCGGGAAATTGTACTGGTGCATATATCTCTTTGAATCTTCTTCATCAAGACCATCTATCTTCTGAGCATCGCTTACAGGACCAAGTGTAGCAATTGTAAGGACCTGTGTCTGACCTCTTGTAAAGAGACCTGAACCGTGAACACGAGGGAGTACACCAACTTCAGCAGCGAGCGGACGTATCTCGTCAATGCCACGACCGTCAACACGCTTGCCTTCGTAGAGCCAGTTACGAACGATCTTCTTCTGTAGCTTATAGATACACTCGTCGATCATAGCGATCTGCTCAGGGTACTTCTCGTCGAAGTTAGCGTGGATATCGTCAACGATAGGGGCAAGTCTCTCGTCACGAACGTTCTTGTCGTTTGTATCGAGAGCAAATTTTACACGATCAACTGCAAATGCTTCGATAGCATCAAACATATCATGGTCAACTTCCATTGACTCGAATTCAAACTTTGGCTTACCGATCTGAGCGCGGATATCACTGATAAATGCTACCATTTTCTTGATCTCTTCGTGACCTGTAAGAATAGCATTGAGCATTGTATCCTCAGGAACTTCGTTTGCACCTGCCTCGATCATTACGATCTTTTCAGCAGTACCTGCAACTGTAAGGACAAGATCTGTCTTAGCTCTCTGTTCAAGTGTAGGATTGAGAACGATCTCACCGTCAACAAGACCTACATTGATACCTGCAATAGGACCATTCCACGGAATATCGGAAATAGAAATTGCAATAGAAGTTGCGATCATACCAGCGATCTCAGGAGAGTTATCAGGCTCAACTGCGAGAACTGTCATTACAACTGAAACGTCATTTCTCATATCCTTTGGGAAGAGTGGACGAATAGGTCTGTCGACACATCTTGAAGTAAGGATCGACTTCTCTGAAGGCTTGCCCTCACGCTTTGTGAATGAACCCGGAATTCTGCCTACAGAATAAAGTCTTTCTTCATAGTCAACTGAAAGAGGGAAGAAATCAACGCCCTCTCTTGGCTTTGCGCTTGCTGTAACGTTAGCCATTACAACAGTTTCACCGTATCTTACCCAGCATGAACCATTGGAAAGACCGCAAGTCTTACCAGTTTCGACAATAAGTGGTCTGCCGGCATAGGTGGTTTCAAAAGTTCTGTAATTTTCAAACATCTGTTTTCCTCCATTTATTTATATTTATCAGAGGAGAGCTTTTAGAAGTTAGAGGTAAAAGTAAGATATATCACAACCCTTACCTCTGACTTCTAATCCCTTACTCTGATAGACGTAAAGGCAGAAGGATATAAATACCCCGCTGCCTTCATTCACACTGTAATTACTTACGGAGACCGAGCTTCTCAACGATAGCACGATATCTCTCGATATCCTTCTTCTTGAGATAACCGAGGAGATTACGTCTGTGACCAACCATCTTGAGAAGACCTCTTCTTGAGTGGTGATCGTTCTTGTGGCTCTTGAGGTGGTTTGTAAGATCGTTTATTCTTCTTGTAAGAATAGCAATCTGAACCTCAGGAGAACCTGTGTCGTTTTCGTGTGTTCTGTTAGCCTCAATAACGGCTGTCTTTTCATCCTTCAATAACATTTGAAGCACCTCTTAATAAAATATTCCGTTAACTCAGAATGAGGTGAAAATCGAGGACAAGCCTCAAACCAAGTACACGGTGATAATATTATACCATAAAATTTATCTTTTGTAAAGTACTTTTTTAGAAAAATATGATTTTTTAAAATTGTAGCATCCAGAAAAGAAATTCCCCTTTAGTATATGAGGATATCATATACTAAAGGGGACGGTATAAGTCTTTTTTATTGTAATGTTGCTCAGATATCAGTATTGTTTTCGTTTACTTCAGTTGCAGTATCTGTTGTATTATCGTTATCATAAAGTACAGATTCAGATATTTCACCGCGCATAAGCTTTTCAAAGTCATCACCGTCGATCTTCTCGTATTTGAGAAGGTACTTTGCAAGTAAATGCATTTTATCAGCATTTGCTTTGATAAGCTCGGTACAGTCGTTGTAAGCTTTTTCAATAATAGAACGTACTTCTTCATCTATCTGAGCAGCAACAGCTTCACTGTAGTTTCTTGTATGGCCGTAATCCTTGCCGAGGAAAACTTCATCGTTATCGGAGCCGTAAACAACAGTTCCTATCTTCTTTGAGAAGCCGTATCTTGTAACCATGTTTCGAGCTGTTGCAGTTGCGCGTTCAATATCGTTTGAAGCGCCTGTACAGATATCATCAATGAAAAGTTCTTCTGCAACTCGGCCGCCGAGAAGCATTACAATGCTTTCGCGCATCTGATTTCTTGAAACGTGGCGGTCATCGTTATCAGGTCTTGTGACTGTAAGTCCGGCAGCCATACCACGCTGGATAATTGTTACCTGATGAACTTTATCCTGAGTTTTGAGGTTATAAGCAGCAACTGCATGACCTGCTTCATGATAAGCTGTTACAAGCTTGTCGTGCTCTGTAACTATTCGTGACTTCTTTTCCGGACCTGCAATTACCTTCATAGTTGCTTCTTCAATATCAGCTTCTGTGATAGCAAGACGGTTATTTCTTGCAGCAAGGAGAGCGGCTTCGTTCAGGACATTTTCAAGATCTGCACCTGTAAAGCCCTGAGTTGTACGTGCGATAGTCTTGATATTTACATCTGGACCAAGAGGCTTGTTTTTTGCGTGTACCTGGAGAATTTCTTCTCTTCCCTTAACGTCAGGGTAGCCTACAACTATCTGTCTGTCAAATCTGCCCGGTCTGAGAAGAGCCGGATCGAGGATATCACGTCTGTTAGTAGCAGCAATAACGATTACGCTTTCATTGCCTGTAAAACCGTCCATTTCAACGAGAAGCTGGTTAAGTGTCTGCTCACGCTCATCGTGGCCACCGCCGAGACCTGCGCCTCTGTGACGACCTACAGCGTCAATTTCATCAATAAATATGATAGCAGGAGCGTGTTTTTTAGCCTGTTCAAAAAGGTCTCTTACTCTTGAAGCACCGACACCGACGAACATTTCAACAAAGTCAGAACCTGAAATAGGGAAGAACGGACAGCCTGCTTCACCTGCAACTGCTCTTGCGAGGAGAGTTTTACCTGTACCTGGAGGTCCTAAAAGAAGAACGCCCTTTGGTACTTTAGCACCGAGATCAGTGTATTTCTTAGGATTTTTAAGGTAGTCAACTATCTCAACAAGCTCCTGTTTTTCTTCATCAGCACCTGCAACGTCCTTGAATGTAGCTTTTCTTGCACTTGCACTGCTTTTCAGATTGGCTTTGCCGAAGCTTGTGTATTTACCGCCGCCGCCGCTTTGCTTCATCATAAAATAGAGAATAGCAACGCCGAGAAGTATTGTAAGAATAACAGGGATCAAAGAGTACAGCCATGTTCTGTCGGTTATTTTGATATAATCCTGTTCAAGCTGCTGATCCTTCTCTTTGTCTTTATTATATTCCTGACGATAGTCCTTGGTATCTTCAAGGAATATATTTACATTAGGAACAGTATAATGTCTTTCCTTTTCTTCGTTACCAACCCTATAGGTGAGATCACCTGTTCCGAGATCAAGTTCATAATATGATACCTGATAATTATCAAAAAGACTTATGATCTCAGAGTATTCTGTTTTATTGTTTGTTGAGTTCAGCCTTGAGCTTACATAAATAAGCAGGAAAACGGCTGCAATAATCAGCATGAGATAGGTAAAGATACCCTTGCTTTTCTTTGGTGTCAAATTATCCTCTCCATTTCTTACGATCGTATAAACGAAATTTTTAAAAACCTGGCTGTATTTGTATCGGGTGAAATACGGTCGGCAATACCGATCTTTTCAGCAAGAATGGTCCCACATTCATCTTCAATAAACAGAAGATCCGCACGTTCATCAGCAGGTATTTTTTCATTGATCAGCTTTTTTACGGAAGAAGTAAAGTCTCTTCCTTTTAGTTTGATCTTATCGCCGAACTTTCTTGTTCTGACAATAAGCTTACCTCTTATTTTATCATAATCAGCAACATAAAATGTGGATTTTTTGTTAACAGCTTCAATTTTCTTCAAATTATCACATTCAACAACATCACATTTTACAATACAGCTGCCTATTATATTATCTTCTCCAATGTTAATATTTGTCGAAATAATGACTTCTAAGGGCTTTTTTAACTCTTTTAGTTCAAGTACATCATTTTGGCATAGAAGAAAAAAAGAACCGGAAATATTTATTTTTCCACCATTTTTCAGAATATCATCAGCTTCTTCAAGTCGTCTGAATGAGTAGGGAAGGTGATTATCCGCAAGCAAACGAGAAATACAGCGTTTTCTGATCACAGCATCATAGATACTCAAACCAGTGATTTTATTGCCATTTCTGCATTTTTCTTCTGCTTCGGTGACGATTTTTTCTATAAACTCATTTTCTTCTCTTATATTGTTTATAGTATTTACAGATGTATCATTTACCGATGAATTGATCTCTGACAGCAGCGGAACTACCTTATGCCTGATCTTATTTCTTGTATAGTCATCAGACAGATTTGTACTGTCTGTAACATATGACTGTTCTCGCATAGAAAGATATTCTTCGATCTCCTGACGAGTAACAGTCAGAAGCGGTCTTATTATATTGCCTCTGATCATAGGAATACCTGATAGCCCCTTTACTCCCGTACCGCGAGATAAATTCAGAATTACTGTTTCAAGATTATCATTGGCATTGTGGGCTGTAGCAAGTTTCTTGCTCTGCGAGTTTTCTTCAAAAATCTTATATCTTAGCTTTCTTGCGGCTTCCTCCACAGAGAGACCTTCCGAAGCTGAAAGTGATTTAACATCGCATGATACAGCCTTAAACGGTATACTGAACCTTTGGCATAATTCACGGCAGAAATTCTCATCTCTGTCGCTTTCAGCTCCACGTAAGCAGTGATTTACATGGATTGCCTGTACATCGATATTCAGCTTTTCTTTTAATTCATTCAAAACTAAAAGGAGAGCAACACTGTCTGCGCCGCCAGATAGTCCGCATACAACAGTATCTCCGGCAGTAAGCAGTTCATTTTTTAAAATAAAGTTGTAAACCTTGGTTAACATATTCATACGTTTTCAGGAACTTCATTATAATCAGGATTTGAGAATCGTGTATACTGACCGTCCCATATCAGCTCAACTGTACCTGTTTCACCATGACGGTTTTTGGCAACGATACATTCTGATATATTCTGACGCTGGCTTTCTTTGTTGTAATATGCTTCGCGATAAAGGAACAGAACGATATCAGCATCCTGCTCAATAGAACCTGATTCACGAAGGTCAGACAGCATCGGTCTTTTATCTGTACGGCTCTCAACAGCACGTGAAAGCTGTGAAAGAAGTATTACAGGTACATTAAGTTCCTTAGCCATTACCTTTAGCTGACGGGTTATTTCACTGATAACAGTAACTCTGTTATCGGAATGTGAAGTTGATTCCATAAGCTGTAGGTAGTCTATAATTACTAAACCGAGATTTTTAGTTCTTCTCAGCTTGGCTTTCATCTGCTGAACGGTCATACTTGCAGTATCGTCGATGTAAAGGGGGATAGTACTGAGATATCCTGCGCTTGTGGCGAGTTTTACCCAGTCTTCACCTGTTATTCGACCGTTTCTGAGCGTATTTGACTCAACAAGAGCTTCTGTAGAAAGAATTCTTGTTGCAAGCTGTTCTTTTGACATTTCGAGATTGAAAGTAACAACTTCTTTCTCAGAGCGTCTTGCTACGTTGGTAGCAATATTCATGGCAAAAGATGTTTTTCCCATACCGGGGCGTGCAGCAATAATGATCAGGTCGGACTTGTTAAGTCCCGAAGTTATGCTGTCAAGAAGGGTAAAACCTGTTCTTGCACCAACATATTTTTCTTTATCGGGACCAGATATTTTGCCAAGTCTGTCATATGCTTCTGCAATTGCATCAGAAAGGGGAACAAGTCCTTTGACATCTCTGCCCTGTCTTATATCATATATTTTCTGCTCGGCAGCATCAAGAAGAAGCTGTGCATCTTGCTCACCTGACTGTACATCATCAAGTATAGCTCTTGCAACATAGCTGAGACTTCTGAGGAAGTATTTATCAGCAACTATCTTACAGTAACTCTGTATATTGGATGTTGAGGGGAGCAAATTGCCTATTTCGGCAAGGTAGCGTCTGCCCTCGGCAGGACTTTCAAAAATATGTTGTTTTTCCGCTTCATTGAGCACTGTAACTATATCAACAGGAAGACTCATAGAATTCATTTGCAGCATTATTGAGTATAGTGCTTTATGCTGTTCATTGTAAAAGTATTCCGGTTTTATCAGTTCAATTACATCTGAAAGAACTGACGGCTGAGAGATTATAGCACCCAGAACGGATTGTTCAGCCTCAATACTGTGAGGAAGCTCACGAGTCGAGAGCAGGATCTCATTTTCGTCCATATTATCCACCGATCAGCCTTCGCTGACTTCAACATCAATAGTTTCGGATATACCGTTATAAAGCTTTATTGCGGCTGTATAAGAGCCGAAATTCTTTATATCTGTACTGAGTGTGATCTTCTTTTTGTCTAACTGTACACCGAATTGCTTTGAAATAGCCTCAGCAACGTGTGCAGCTGTAACTGAACCGAAAAGCTTGCCGTTAGAACCTGCTTTTGCAATTACATTAACCTTCTTGCCTTTAAGTTTTGCAGCAGCTTCTTTTGCAGCCTGAACATCCATATCAATCTTATGCTGAGCAGAAGCCTGAGCGCCTTCAAGTTTATTCATATTTTCTGCGGTCGCCTCTACCGCATAACCCTTTGGGATAAGCATATTACGAGCGTAGCCGTCTGCAACATTCTTTAATTCGCCTTTTTTTCCTGATCCTTTTACGTCCTGTAAAAAAATAACTTTCATATCTATACCGACCTTTCTTTTTATGATTCCGAACTGTTTTTACGACAGTCGTCAATAGCATAAATAAGTGCTTTTACTGCATCTGCGATCTCAACGTTTTCAAGCTGAGTAGCTGCCATTGTCTGATGACCGCCTCCACCGAGCTGTTCCATTATTATCTGGACGTTGAGGGCTCCCAGTGAGCGCGCAGAAATATTAATAGTGTTTGCTGTTCTGTAGATCACAAACGATGCGTCAACATCGGTTATGCTAAGTAATTCGTCTGCTGCCTGAGGTGCAACTAATCTGATATCGTCTGACTCAAAATCAGCTGCTGCGATTGCACAGTGATTATGTATCTTTGCAGATGCTACTATCTGAGTTTTTCTTCTGTAAGAGTCTATTGAATTTGAGAAGAGGAGCTTTACAGCTACTGTATCTGCACCAAGTTTTTTCAGAAAAGCAGCTGCTTCAAACGTTCTGACACCTGTTCGCATTACAAAATTCTTGGTATCGAGCATTATTCCTGCAAGAAGAGCATCTGCATGGCAGCTTGCGATCTTTTCATCGGAATTATAATTGAAGTACTGGATTATTTCTGTTACCATTTCGGAAGCTGATGAAGCATATGGCTCATGGTGGAAGATAACAGCATCATCAATGAAATTGACAGTTTTTCTGTGATGATCAACTACAACTACAGAATGAGCTTTTTCGTAAAGTACACGGCTTTCAACATAATCCCTATTATGAGTATCTACAATAATGAGGATATCATTGACACCTATCATGCTTTCAGCTTCAGCAGGAGTTATGAACAGACCGCAGTCCGTTTCTGCATCAATAGTATCAATGAGATTGGAAGCGAGATTTTTAGTGCGGTCAACTGCTATATACGCTTCTTTGCCGAATATCGACACAGCACCTGCAAGTCCGCAGGCAGCTCCTACAGAATCAAGATCACCGAAACGGTGTCCCATAATAAATACTCTTTCAGAGCTCATTATCAGATCCTGAAGAGCGTTTGCGATGATCCTTGTCTTTGAACGTGAACGCTTTTCAACGCCTTTTGAAACTCCGCCAAAAAATCTGTATCCGCTCTCTGTTTTAACAACAGCCTGATCTCCGCCTCTGCCCAGTGCCATATCAAGACACTGACGCGCGATCTTTTCACTTTCGGAAAGGGAAGAAGCTCCCTGACCTACGCCGATAGAGAAGGTGAGAGGGTATTTTCCTGCAATTTTGATGTTTCTTGCAGCATCAAGAAGCTTGAATTTACCGTCAATAACTTCTTTAAGGTGACGATTTTCCAGAACAGCAAAGAAAGTATTTGCAGAAGTCTTTTTTATAAAGCCGTTCGTTGTGCTCATAAAGTTTTCGATGAGCTTTTCTGTCTCGACCGAAGTCTGAGCCTTTTCACTTTCTTTAGCGTTCTGCATTATATCGTCGTAATTGTCGATCGTAATGACAACAACATTTGGATGAGATTCATCCATATTTTTCTTTATACTATAATAACTCGTATCATCGTGGAAATAGAGGACAAGAAAAGACATATCTTTTTTTGTGAACTTTTCAGTTGTAACATTATAGATACAGCCATTCAAAGGACAGAGTGCAGAGCCGTTAGCTATCAGCGACTCAAGGTCTATCTTTACAAATCCTTCAAAGTCATGTCCGTATACATCTTGTCCGAGACCGATCTTTTCAGCAAAGATCTGATTGTACCATACAAATTTTTTATTATCATCTATAACAGCAACAGGTGCAGGAAGTGAATTCATGAATTCGGCAGCCGAGCTTTCAAGGTGCTGATTCATTTTTGATATTCGCCGCATTGCGTTCCGTGAGTAAATGATAGTATAGACAATACAAGCAAAGATAAATGCCACAGCTGAAATAAGAACTATATTAATGACTTTATCGTTGTGGTCTATCAGCAGAAATGTACTCGTCAAAGCTCCGAGTGCAAGCAAATGAAGAGTCAGCAAAACTGCCGGAAATTTATTTTTCAACTTAAATCTCCTTTCGGAAAATCATGTCTCCATAATTATAGGAAGTATCATAGGACTGCGCTTTGTTTTCTGATAAATATAATCAGAAAGTGCGTCACGAAGCTTGCCCTTGAGGGAATTCCACTCTCTTAATTCGCTTGCAGAGCAGTTAGCGAGGGTATCGGTGAGAAGTCCCTTTGCTTCTTCCATAAGTTCTTCTGACTCACGGACATATACAAATCCTCTTGATATGATATCTGGACCTGCAACTATCTCATTTGTGCTTCTTTCAATTCCAATAACGATTATGATAAGACCGTCCTGTGCAAGATGCTTTCTGTCTCTGAGGACAATAGAGCCAACATCGCCGACACCAAGTCCGTCTACAAGAACTCGTCCTGCAGGGACCTGAGATACGATCTTCATTGAATTGCCATCAGTTTCTATAACGTTGCCTATCTCAGCAATAATTACATTTTCATTGGGGAGTCCCATTTGCTTTGCAAGGTCAGCGTGTTTTTTGAGATGTTTGTATTCACCGTGAACAGGGATAAAGAATTTCGGTTTTGTCAGAGCCTGCATGAGTTTAAGTTCTTCCTGACAGGCGTGACCTGAAACGTGAACTTCGTACATAGCCTCATAAACGACCTCAGCACCTGATTTCATCAGTTCATTTACAACTCTTGTAACAAACTTTTCATTGCCTGGAATAGGAGTTGCAGATATGATAATGAAGTCCATAGGGGTAATATTTACCTTTTTATGGTCGTTCATAGCCATTCTGGTGAGAGCTGACATAGGTTCGCCCTGACTTCCAGTGGTTATAAGAACGATTTTTTCACTCTCATATCGGTTCATCATTTCTATGTCAATGAATATACCATCGGGAACATCAAGATATCCCAGTTCAATAGCAGTATTTATAACATTTACCATGCTTCTGCCGAATACAGCGACTTTTCTGCCGTATCTTTCAGCGCAGTTGACGATCTGCTGAACACGGTGGATATTTGAAGAGAAGGTAGCGATGATTATACGTTTTCCTTCGCCCTTCTGGAATAGCTTATCGAAAGATTCACCTACAGTTCGCTCTGAGTGTGTATAGCCCGGACGCTCGGCATTTGTCGAATCAGCCATAAGTGCAAGGACTCCGCGGCTTCCGAGCTCACCAAATCTTGCAAGATCAATTATTTTGCCGTCAATAGGGGAATAATCTACCTTGAAATCGCCTGTATGAACGATAACACCGGCAGGAGTATGGATAGCCATACCTACTGAGTCAGGGATAGAATGGTTGACTTTTATGAATTCAACAGCCATACAGCCCATTTTTACTGTTTTCTTTGGCTCTACGATGTTAAGGTTGACCTTTCCGTAAAGTCCCTGTTCCTTGAGTTTACCCTCGATAAGTCCGATAGTAAGACGTGTAGCGTATACAGGAACGTTGATTTTTTTAAGAAGGTAGGCAAGTCCGCCAATATGATCCTCATGACCGTGAGTTATAACGATACCTCTGATCTTTTCCTTGTTGCGTTCAACATAAGTGAAATCTGGTATTACAATGTCAACACCAGGCATATCGGCATCAGGAAAGGCGAGTCCGCAGTCAAGAATGAAAATATCATTTGAACATTCAAATACGGTCATATTTTTACCGATCTCGTTAAGACCTCCGAGAGGTATTATTTTTACAGGAGTCTTTTTGACTTCCTTAGGCTTTCTGCCTGCTTTCGGCTTGGCAGCAGCAGTTGGTTCAGCCTTTACCTTTTTTTCAGTCACTGTTTTCTCTTTCGCAGATGTTCTTTTTCTGTAGGTTCTCTTAGGCGCAGCTGCTGAATTCTGCTTCGCCTTTGTATTTTTTTCCTTTTCGTTCACTATATGACCTCGCTTTCAAAAATAGGGAAAACTTCCGCATGAACGCTGCGAAAGCTTTAAAGATATGTAGAAAGCTTCGGAATGGATTAGACAAAAACTATCCGTTATATGCCATGCTGCTTAAAAATGAATACAACAATGGCTAAAATCGGCGATAAAAAGACTGACCACATACAAACAGGCGAACGTACAGACTCGTTAATATCTGAGCCAAACCTGATGAAAATATGTGACCAATTTAATATTATATTTCCGAAGCAAAATATACCGCTAATCGCCCTGCGGTTTTATATCTTAATGACGATTTTTCGCCATAAAAGCCTTGATAAATATATATAAACGTACTGCTTAAAAATGAGCAGACAAAATTATTCACACTATAATTATACAAAAACCAAATGCTTATGTCAATAGCAAAAAGCCTTTTAAAACAACATTTGGCAAAATATATAAATTTTTATATTCGGTTGAATTTATTGTGGTATTAGATAATTATTATATGCTGTATAATCTCCGTATATTTAAACAAACGCTAATATTAGTTATTGACCTAATTAGATCGTTTTATTCTTTCCACCTTGTTTATCAGCAGAATAAGTCCTACAATGTTAACAAAAGCCATTAATCCGTTAAAAATATCGGATATAGTCCATGCTTTGTCTGCTTTAATAATTATTCCGACAGCGGTAACCAGCGAAAATACGAAGGAAAATATTTTTTTTGATAATTTATTGTTTAGAAATACAAATGCTGTTTCTCCGCAATAATACCAGCCGATGATAGTACAAAAAGCAAATGTTGTCATTAATACAGCGATAAAATAGCATGAATTATCGCCTAAAAAAATATGGAAAGCTTCTTCAACTGTATTGTTTTTGGACGCAGAAAGAACTGTGAGAGCGGTGAGAGTACAGCAAATCATAGTATCTATAAAAACTTCAAGCATACTGCACATTCCTTGAAGTTCTACATTTTTACAGTTGTCAGACGTGCTGTGAAGGATAGGAGAACTTCCCAGTCCTGCTTCATTTGAGAATACACCGCGTCTTATGCCAGCTGAAATAGCTTTAGATATACTATATCCTGTAATTCCGCCTACACATTTGCTGATACCGAATGCTTCTCTGAATATACTTAGAAAAACGTTTGAAAGCTCAGAACGTGTTCGGTACAGAACAAAAATACATATTACAGCATATAGAATGGTTGCGAACGGAAGAAAAATCTGTGCGGCTTTCTCAATTCTTTTAGCTCCGCCTCGAACTACAGTAAAAACGATTATAAATGCTATAATTGATAAATGAAACTTACTGATCCCTGTACAGTTTGTTACACTTTCGGACATAGCATTAGCCTGTACCATTCCACCCATTCCAAATGATGCCAGCAGACAGCAGAAGGCAAATAGTTTTGCAAGTTTTCGGCTTCCGATACCTTTAGACAGATATGCCATAGGTCCTTTTGTATTTTTGTCGCTGTATATCGAAGAAAGTGAGTTTTCGGCGTATACTATTGCCATACCGAAAAAGGCTGAGATCCACATCCAGAATACAGCACCTGCTCCGCCGATCGTAATAGCTGATGCAACTCCTGTAATATTGCCTGTTCCCATTGCTGTGCCAAGAGACATACAAAGTGTTTTGAACTGATTTTTCCTTATTTCTTTGCTGCGAGTACTTTTTATAATGTATGGGATCAATCTGAACTGGACAGCTTTTAATTTTACGGTATATACTATGCCGATAAGCAGAAGCATAAAGACAAGTCCTTTTCCCCATATCAGACCATTTATTCTTTCGAGCATATGTATCATTTTCTCCTGTTTTATGCGTTAAAGTTTACAATTTGTTTTTAATTTTCCTTTTACATTAAATGATATTTGTGTTATAATAAAAATATACTATGAAAGGGGGAGGAGAATGAAACAATATGTACCTGACAGACACTGTCTCAGCACATTGCGTCTTATTATTACTGCGATAGCTGTTATTATTATTGCGGCAGCAAGGTACTTTCTGCCAATGGAAAATGTAGTATTTTTCATAACTCTTGGTACGATAGCAGTCGCTTGCTTTGAGATGTTTATTCATTTGCCCCTTTATTTTTCGTCAATAAGCTATATTGCAACAAAAAGCGAAGTAATAAAAAGCAGTGGCGTTTTTATAAAAGTACATCAATCGGTAAGATATTCCTCAGTTCAGTATACAACAGTTATAAGCAGCACTTTTTCACAGTATACGGGATTTAATTTTATAATATTCTTTGTTTACGGCGGACAGCTCAGACTGCTTTTCCTGAAACAGGCTGATGCCAAAGAAATAATCAGGCTCTCAGGTACTATTAACATAAGGGGTGACAGGCATGTACCATGAACACCCAATAAAGATGCTGAAATACTCCTTCAAGAACATCTGGCTCCTTGTATTTCCTCTTATGCGCGGTATATACACATACCATTTTGATAAAGACTGGTTCTACAGCTGGGTGAAAGGCGCATGGTTTGATATTGCCGTACTCGGAGCTATTCTTGTTTTTGGCTTTGTCAGGTGGTTCTTTTCACGGATAGACTTCACAAGCGAGGAGATCGTCCACCGTGACGGAGTATTTGTCAGAGTCAATACGTATATTCCATACAAGAATATCAGTTCTTCGACGGTAGAACAGCCTTTTTATCTCGTTCCGTTAAAAGCGGTGCGGTTTCGCTGTGATACCCGTGCAGGAATATTCAAGACAGTTGACATGAAGCTTATTGTCGGAAAGAAAGCGTTTGATGCAATAATGCTTCATATGCCTGATATCAATGAAAAGAAAAAAATAGAAGGACTGCCGCAGATAAATATGCTATCAGTACTTCTTTTTTCGATTTTTTTCTCCAGCGGATTCTCAGGTACTATTTATGTTGCTACATTTTTCTTTAAAGGCGGAGATATTGCATATAATATTATCAGCAGATCTCTTAATCTCCTAACGGAAGAAACAGCTAAAATATCAGAAAAACTTGTATTGAAAATTCCTACAGCTGCGTTGTTTATAGGTGTTTTCTTCATTGTATCATGGTTTTTGTCGTTTCTGGTGAATCTTTTCAGATATGGCAGATTTGTTATAGAATGTGATAAGAAATACATGAAGATCGGTTATGGTATTCTTAACAGGAAGGAATATCGCATAAAAACTTCACATATCAATTATACCGACCTTAGACAAAATCTTATTATGAAAATGTTTGGTGCAGTTGCGGTAAATATCAATTGTCCGGGATATGGAGCATCAAAAAACAGACTTCCTGTGCTTTTGCCAGTAAAATTTGAGAAAAATCTCAGTAACGACCTTAACGTGATAGGAATATACAGCGGAATAAAAAACGATTACTGTGCTCAGCCTGCGGGAATAGGCTCATATCTGCTTATACCGCTGTTGGTCACAGCTCTTATTATACCGTCACATGATTGGATAGCAGAGTTGTTCCCTCGTTTTGCCGAGCTTTCTTTTTTTATTGCAGTAATGCTTGAAATACCTTCCGTATGGTTCATAATAGTGAAATTTACTGCTTTAATGACCAGCGGTGTTGCTTTATATGAGGATAAAATAATGATCCGCTGCTCAGTATGGACGAGATTTCATACGGTTGTATCGGAAAAAGACAAAATAATCAAAATCGAACTTGAGCAGAATTTGTTGCAGGCAATGAGCGGACGATGTGCAATGAGCATATGGTTTGAGGGAGAGGAACACAGGAGATTTAAGATAAAAGCTATGAATGCTGATGAAGTACGTAAAATCGCAAAAAAGCTCGGGTATGAACTTGGAAATAAAGTTAGTGCTTGACTTTTGATGCAAAAAATGATATCATAATCAAGTGAGTAGACTATGCGGTAGCGGAAACGTTTTAGTTTATGAGGAAAGTCCGGGCATCACAGAGCAGGATAGCTGCTAACGGCAGCCGAGGGCGACCTTAGGGCAAGTGCAACAGAGATATACTGCCGTCATATTGACGGTGATGGTGGAAAGGCGAGGTAAGAGCTCACCAGAGTGCTGGAGACAGTACTGCTATGTAAACCCTATTCGATGCAACGTCTATTGGTGCTTGTTATCTTAACGTCTGCTCGGCGGATAATAAGTAATGACGGCTTCAGCTTATCGGCGACGATAAGCGTAGATAAATTACCGCACACGACAGAACCCGGCTTATCGGTCTGGTCACAAAAAAAGAGAGCGTATGCTCTCTTTTTTATTTATGTATATTAATCTCTCCACATTTTTCTGTATGAGAAGCAGGTGAGGTTTTCCGCCTTTTTAAACTGTCTTGCGAAGTAGCTTTGATCGTTAAATCCGCAAAGATGAGCTATTTCTTCCACTGATTTATCAGAAAAACGGAGAAGTTTTTTTCCGTAATTTATACGTGCATTGATGATATGCTGGAATATAGTTTTACCGTATATCCTTTTGTATTCTCTTGTAAGGTAGTATTTGCTTATGTAGAACTGCGATGAAAGCTTCTCCAAAGAAAGATCTTCCGTAAAATGATCGTCAATATAGTTATTGACTGCTGCAAGCTTCTGTTTAAGGGCGGAATCATATTGCTGATCTGTTATATTTACAGAAAGTGCAAGTGTGAGTATATCAACGATATATTTGGACGTAACGATCTCAGCATCAGGTTCTTTTTTCTCATTAACTTCCAGAATATCAGTTATTGCAGAAACGACTTTGTCAAAAAAAGCAGGTCTGAAAACATTTTTTGACTGGGAAATAAAGTAATCATAGTACTGCTGAGAAGTACCGCCGTTAAAATGTATCCACAGAAGCTCCCAGGGATCTCTGTCCGAGCTTTTGTAGAAAAAAGGAGATCTGCAGTCTATAAAGAAGCAATCGCCCTTTACGAGCTGGAAGTTTTCACCGCCTATAGAAAGTTCGCCTTTACCGCTTATAACTGCAACAATAAGAAATGATTCAAGAGCTTGCCTTTGTATCGCAGCAGCATCTTCAGTTTTAGCAAAGCCAACTTCCTGTATATAAAAGAAAGTATTCTTTGCAGATGGACTTGGCGTACAAATTATTCTTTTGGAAAGCTTGCTACTGAATATTTTATTTTCAACTTTTTCCACGTAAGCACATCCTTTTCAATAACAGAGCAATATTGTACTAATATTATATCACGAAGTAACATATAAATCAATATCCGCTTGGAAATAACTGTTTTTATTTCAAAAAAAGCAAAGCGATGATAATTAATATCATTCCTATGAGCACAAGCTTTTTTCTGTATTTTGACAAATGCTTTTTTTCTTGTTTGTCTGGAATAAGAGCGGATAAAATGCGCTGAGCTTCCTTTTGGGATATTGCTTCGGGCAATATCGTTACATTTGGTTTTACATAGAGAACAGCTTTCTCAAAATACAGACTGTCAGGATTATTGATCTCTATTATTTTCTTATTTACGCCTTTTATCATAGTACCTCCGATGAAAATATTTACCGAAAGTATTGGCTGAAAAAAAGAGTTTATTCACTTTGCTTGGAAATACTGCGGATATAATGGAACAGATACTGCTGAGCTATACCTGCATCTTTTTTTGCAAATTCGGGAAATCCGTTTGGATAATATTCTGCAAGAACTCTTTTTATCCATACATCTATTGGGAATGCTTCCGTTCTGTACATACCAAACAGAAGAACACATTCTGCCACCTTTGGCCCTACGCCTTTTATTTGTTTCAAAGCACTTCTTGCTTCATCTATAGGCATTTTTGATATAGCTGAAAGGTCAATGATACCGTTTGCAACTTTTGATGCTGCATCAGCGATGTATTTCGCTCTGAAACCGCTGCGCAGGTATGATAAGGAGTCAGGTGTTTCAGCTGAAAGCTTTTCACAGTCAGGAAATCTGCCGTGATAATTTTCGCAAAGCCTGTCTATTATACCTTTAATTCTTGGTATATTGTTGTTCTGGGAAATAATAAAGGAAATTAGGCACTCCCAGCTATCCTGCCTTAGCAGACGAATACCGCCTGCAAATTTACAAGCTTTTGAAAGAGTCTCATCTTCCGAAAAAGTCTTTTTTAACTCGGAATAATCTGTCTCAAAGTCGAAGTAGTTTATCCATTTTGAAACAAAATCATTTTCATCGGTATTATGAAAAATAAAACTTCCTTTGTCATTCTGTGAAACAGTGAGCTTATCATTAATGAAAGCTCCCTCATATGTACATATATGATCAGACGGTATCTTCTTCCAGCGGAAAGCCTGTCCGCAGTCAAGAGTCTCATCAAGATCAAGATCGGGTTCGTAAACGATAATATCGTTTCCCTGTATCCTGTAATCCATATTTTTCTCCTTTAAATATAGTTATATATCTAAACAAAAATCTTATACTTGATTTTTCATTTAAATTATACTAAAATATAATAGAGAATACAATAGCAAGGAATGATTTTTTTGAAAAAATTTTTATCTTCCATAATTTTAGCAGCTGCTATAGGTATGTTTTTTAATGGGTGTTCATCAAAAAGTGACACAAAAGAAAGCCGTGTAGAAGCAACAAGTCAGCCTTTTACAGAGCGTGACGTTGAAACTGCTGAAGGTACTTATGTTTTTGACAGGGCAGGTATCCTTGATGCAGAAACATTAAAAGCCTGCAATGACTATGCAGGCTGGCTCTATAAAGAGAAGCTTATAAATACAGCCGTTATAACAGTAAATGATCTTGAAGGCAAATATCCATATGATTACGCTGCCGAAGAATACAATAAGCTTTACGAAGGAAAGGGAAGCGGTCTTGTTATTCTTATAAATAATGATACAAAATATGATTCTGTATTCAGATCAGGTGCTTGTCTCTCTAATATATCCGATAAAGAGGAGAATAATGCTGTTTATTGGGAAACAAAAGAAGTATTCAAGGGCGATTATCGTTCTGCGATATTGCGCCTTTTGCAGCTCGGCGAGCTTTGTCCTACACACATTATCGACAATGCTCAGATATTTGATTTTGACCAGCTGAACAAGATCGAAAAATCGCTCGGTTCATGTAAAGAAGATGTTACACTGCTTGCTTCACATAACGGTTCTGAAACGTCTAATGAACAGATACTTCAGCAGTATTACGACCGCAAATATAAGAATGATAAGGGCATAATGTTTATGCTTGATACGATATCAGGAAAAGTGATCGTTCATTCGTCTGAAAAGATCTCTACTGATATTGAAAAAGCACTTAAAGATGCTAATGCATTATCTTCAAAGGGGGATAACTACGGAGCTGTCAACAAAATTCTTGAAGCTTTAAAATAAGCCATAGTACTGAACTACAATTATTACATGATCATATATCATTTTTAGAAGGAGCTGATACGTTATGCCGCCTATAGGAGGTCCCAGAGGAATGGGATATCTTACTGATGAAGAAAAGAAAAACAGACCTAAAGTCACAAAACAACTGCTGAAAAGAATATTTTCATATTTAAAGCCTTATTGGAAACAAATGGTGATAGTACTTATTGCCATTGTCATTTCTTCGATCCTGACTCTTTTGCCGTCAGTTCTCACCGGTAAGATAATTGATGAAGGACTTATAGGCAGAAGCCTTAAAAAGCTTATATTTTTTATTGTTTTATCTCTTGTTGTAACTCTCGGTGCAAATCTTATAGGTGTACTTGAAAGTTACATGAACACATGGATAGCACAGCATATAACTTATGATATGCGCAATAAAATGTATCTGCATCTGCAAAAAATGTCCCAGAGGTTTTTCACCTCTAATAATCAGGGCGATATAATAACACGTATGACAAGCGATATTTCTGGAGTTCAGCAGATAATAACAAATACACTTACAAGTATACTTTCAAATTCTATCACGCTTATCGTAGCCATGATAGTAATGTTCAGACAAAACTGGATACTTGCAATAGTCGGAATACTTGTTGTACCGTTGTTTGCTATCCCGACAAGAAGTGCAGGAAAGACAAGGTGGTCTATAACTAAAGAATCACAGGCTTGCAGCGATGAGATCAATGGTATCCTGAATGAGACTATGTCAGTAAGCGGTCAGCTGCTTGTAAAGCTTTTCGGCATGGAAAAGACAGAATACGAGAAGTATGAAAATGTAAACCGCCGAATGATAAAGCTCAATATACGCGAAGGCATGGCAGGACGCTGGTTCAGAGTAGCTCTTACAACTTTTTCGAGTATCGGACCGATGCTTATCTACCTTGCAGGCGGAATACTTATGATGAAGTTTGATTCTGAGCTTACGGTAGGTGATATTACTGTACTTGTTGCACTTCTCGGCAAAATGTACGGTCCTGTAAATCAGCTTCTCAACATACAGGTCGACTGGATACGTTCGATGGCGATGTTCACACGTATTTTTGAATATTATGATATGCCTGTTGAGATAGAGAATGCTCCCGACGCTATAACTCCCTCTGCTCCGCCCGAGGGAAAAGTCGAGTTTAAAAACGTTGGTTTTTATTATGATAAAGAGCGTCAGATACTCAGTGATATCAATTTTTCGCTTGACAGCGGTAAGTGTATAGCAGTTGTAGGTCCGTCAGGTTCAGGAAAAAGTACACTTGTAAATCTTATTCCGCGTCTTTATGATGTTACGGCAGGCAGTGTACTGTTTGACGGTACGGACGTCAGAAAGCTTGATCTTGCATATTTGCGCAGCCATATAGGCATAGTAAGTCAGGAAACCTATCTTTTTAACGGAACAATTCGTGAAAATCTTTTGTATGCAAAGCCCGATGCAACAGAAGATGAGCTTATAAATGCTTGCAAACAGGCTAATATATATGAATTTGTACAGAAACAGGAAAACGGTCTTGATACTGTTGTAGGCAACCGTGGTTTAAAGCTTTCGGGCGGCGAAAAACAGCGTATTTCAATTGCGCGAGTTTTGCTGAAAGATCCTGCGCTTATGATATTTGATGAGGCTACTTCGGCACTTGATTCAATATCCGAACAAAAGATACAGGACGCTATCGAGCCTCTTATTTCTTCACGAACGAGTATTCTTATCGCTCATAGACTGTCAACTATACTTGCAGCAGATGAGATACTCGTCATAAAGGACGGTATTATCACAGAAAGAGGTACACACAGTGAGCTTGTAAACCGTGGTGGAGTCTATACAGAGCTCTATAAAACTCAGTTCAGTAAAGCTGAAACAGGTGCAGAACGTTTTGAATATACGGAAGGTGAAGATTAACTTTGCTTTCATGAAAGGAAGGATATGCTATGAGTGAAAAGGATTTTTATATAGAAGCATTTGATAATTTGCCTGCACTTGCAGATAACAGCGAGTCAGTCAAGGAAAAATTCGCTCACGTTTTCTATGATTTTTTACAATTGTCACATCTTTATGATTCAGCTATAGAAGTAGTAAAAACATATCTTGGCATACTTGATAATGAATTCAGCGTAAAATTTCAAAGGAACCCGATACATAATATTGAGAGTCGATTGAAATCTCCTCAGTCAATAATAGGGAAGCTTCAAAAAAAGGATCTTCCCATAACTACAGAAGCTGCACGGAAAAATCTTCTTGATCTTGCAGGTATAAGGGTAACCTGCTATTATATCACTGATATATATGCTATCGTTGAAATGCTTTCAAGGCGTGATGATTTTACTGTGATAAAGCGAAAGGACTACATAAAAAATCCAAAACCAAGCGGATACAGAAGCTATCATATGATACTTAATGTACCTGTATATTTATCTTCTCACAAAGAATATGCTCCTGTAGAGATTCAGATACGTACAATGGCTATGGATTTCTGGGCAAGTCTTGAGCATCAACTGAAATATAAGACTTCCTCAGATATTCCTCACGAGATATCAGAGGAACTTAAAGAATGTGCAGAAAGAATTGCACAGACGGATCTGCAGATGCAGAATATATATATGCAGATCAAAGATATGGAATAGAATTATAAAAGCTCATCGATTTCGATGAGCTTTTTCGGCATAAAAGTACTTTAAATAATCCTATTTACAAAAAAATTCCCGTTCACAAACGCTCTGACTGATGTTATAATATTAAAGTCATCAGTCAAAAAGAAAGGAGCATAAAAATGTTCGGGATAGTAAAAAAAATAAAGCGTGAGGTCATAGATAAAACGATCTATATGGAGATATTCGGCGATAACAAAGTTGCATACAGAGTTTTAAGCGGAAGAATGAGGATATTTGATGATGAAGTCATTACATACGGCATAGAAGTAATCGACCACAGAAATGGTCATAAGGAGATAATATCTGATTTTTCACGAAATATAGAAGATGCAGTAGCTTTTGCGGAGATGCTCATAAGTCTGAAAGTAAGACCTTGCCAGCTTTACAGCAAAGCACTTGATTATTTACGCGTATCCATATAAAATTTACTTTTTGGGTATGGACAAATTGAATTTTTTATGATATAATATCAAATTGAATGGTAAATAGCCATATCTGGAAAGGAGAGATCGCATTGGCTGAACTTAAATATGAGATCACAGAGAAATTGGGTGTTCTTTCTGAGAACGCTAAAGGCTGGACAAAAGAGCTTAACATGGTAAGCTGGAACGAGCACGAACCTAAGTACGACATTAGAGAATGGTCTCCTGATCATTCAAGAATGGGCAAGGGCGTAACTCTTACAGCAGACGAGCTTGCAGAGCTTAAAGAGCTTCTTGCAGGAATTGACCTTGATTCTTTTGAATAAGCATAAAAAAGCAGCTCAAAGAGCTGCTTTTTTTATTTTAATATTGCTTTTCCGCCGAAATATGCAAGTACAAGTATACCGAGTACTATTCTGTACCAGCCAAATACCTTGAAATCATGCTTTTTGATATAGTCCATGAGGAACTTGATAACAAAAACAGATACTAAAAATGCAACTACCATACCGACCAGAAGTACTGCAAGTTCGCTTCCTGTAAAATCAAATCCGAACTTTACAAGCTTCAGCAGGCTTGCTCCGAACATTACAGGAACTGCAAGGTAGAATGTGAATTCAGCAGCGACTGTACGTGAAACACCGATAAGGAGAGCACCGACTATAGTTGCACCTGAGCGTGATGTACCCGGGAATATTGCAGCTATAAGCTGAAAAATACCGATAATAAATGCTGCTTTGTATGTAAGCTCAGCAATTGTATTTATCTTTGCTTTTCTGCCTTTGTTCCAGTTTTCAACAATAATGAATGCGATACCAAATACGATAAGTGCTATCGCAACAGTCCATGGATTGTAGAAATGCTTATCGACCCAGTCCTCAGTTAAATAACCTATTACAGCAGCAGGTACACAAGCAACAAGGACCTTGAACCACATCTGGAATATATCTGTTTTTACCATTTGTCCGAAAGGCGATTTGTTAAGCGGATGCTGATTGTCTTTTTTACCGAATGGCCAGAGTTTTTTCCAGAATATAACGACTACAGCCATGATTGCGCCAAGTTGTATAACAACGTCGAACATTTCCTTGAATTCATCTGATTTATCGAGTTTCAGAAATTCTCCCACGAGGATAAGATGACCTGTACTGCTTATCGGAAGCCATTCAGTAATGCCTTCCACAATACCAAGTATGATTGTTTTGATTATCTCCCAAATCATTATGTAAGATTCCTTTCATATAAAATACAGATGATATTATAACATATTTAAATCAGCGTGTCAATTGTCTGAATCGAGGTTTCTTATTAATTTGAATTTTCTTTTTGATATTGTTAGCACACCTGTCCGCTTTAACCTTGTTATTTCACGTTGGAGCGCACTTCGATTTACACACAGATAATCGGATAATGCAGTTGTAGAGAATGGGATCTGAGGAGTTTTTCCTTTTGGAGTTTTTTCTTCTATTATACTGAGGCAGCTTATAAGTTTATCTTCTATAGTTCGCTGACTGAGTACTTCTATTCTTTCGTTGAGCGAGATAGCCTTTTCTGACATAAGCTCCAAAAGATTTTCAACTACTCTCGAATGACACTGGCAGGCATTTTCACATCTTTTTGTGATTTCCGATCTTCTTACAAACATTACTTCACATTCTGTCTCTGCAATTATTTCAATGCTGCTTCGCTGAGAGGCTGTAAAAGTGAAGTATACTCCAAAGATATTTTGTTCTTCGAGAGATTCCATTATTGATCTTACTCCGTTTATATCATATCGAACCATTACTGCTGTACCGTTTAACACGATCCCGAGTTTATCGGGATTATCTGAATAATCCATTATCCTTCCGCCTGGTTTGAATTTTTTGATCTCGGCGTTGAAGCAGTCTATCATACGATGACAGTCTTCGCGTTCGATGCCTTTGAACAATATGTTATTTTCGGGTAACATAAAAAACTCCTTTATGTTGCATTTGCAACAGATTTTTCTTTTACTTTATGATACAATATATTCAGACAAAAGTCAACACTATTCTAATGGAGGTCATTACAATGAAGGTAAATGTTATAGGTGAACAGCTTTCACAGGACGAGATCAACGCATATATTGATTATGGCAAAAAGAAGTACAGTGACAGAGAAATTCTCGGAATGACTGTAAAGACAGACGGTGAATACGTCGATCTCCAGTATGATTTTGCAAAGGATATCCCATTTGACAGGATAAGAAGAATAACAGGATATCTTGTAGGTACTCTTGATCGTTTCAATGACGGAAAACGTGCTGAGGAGCATGACAGAGTAAAGCATTCTGTATAAATGTCTGTTGATTAGGTACAAACCGTTCTCAGACTTATAATAAAAACACGGAGGTAATAATCATGAAAAAATACGTATGTCCAATTTGCGGTTACGTTCACGAAGGAGATGCACCACCTGAAAAATGTCCTCAGTGCGGCGTTCCGGGTTCAAAATTTATCGAAAAAGAAGCAGGAGAAAAGCTTGTTTTCGCTTGCGAGCATGAGCTTGGAGTCGCAAAGGCTGTAACTGATACTGAAATAATCGAAGGACTCCGTTCAAACTTCAACGGCGAATGTTCAGAAGTTGGTATGTATCTTGCAATGGCAAGAGTAGCATATAGAGAAGGCTATGCAGAGATCGGTGCATATTGGGAAAAGGCTGCTTACGAAGAAGCAGAGCACGCTGCAAAGTTTGCTGAGCTTCTTGGTGAAGTTCTCTCTTCTTCAACAAAAGAAAACCTTGAAAAGAGAGTTGCTGCTGAGCATGGAGCTACAGAAGGAAAGCTCAAGCTTGCTAAGAGAGCAAAAGAGCTTAATCTCGATGCTATCCATGATACAGTTCATGAAATGGCAAAAGATGAAGCTCGCCACGGCAAGGCTTTTGAAGGACTCCTCAAGAGATATTTTGGCTAATATTAAAGAAAGACGCAGCGTATGCTGCGTCTTTTTTTGTAATAGATAATTACTTTTCTGATTATATTATTCGATCGGGATAATTGGCAGATCTATCGGCTCATCATTATATGTACGAGCAGTAGCAGCCTCAGTAGGGCTGTCAGTTGGCTGAATCACAGTTGGTTCTACATTTGAATTGTCGTTATCAACGGTTGTGCTTTCGGTCAAACTATCATTCAGCCTTGTTGTAGTTATTAAGGCACTGACTGCTGTTTTTTCAGTTGTTGTGGTTTCGGTCTTAGTCTCGATATTTGCAGCAGTTAGTGTTGCAGCAGTAGTGTTTTCGGGGGCATCAGTTGTTACAGTTGATGTATGTGTGGTGGTATCAGCTACAGAGTCTGATGTTGAACCACCGCCGTCCTTACAGCTTGTCAGCAGAAGTGCTGACATTATTATTGCAAATATTGATTTTTTCATATTCACTCTCCGATCTTCATGATGAAACTATTATATCACTTCATTTCGGATAATGCAAGTGCAAGCAGACGAAAAATAATGAATTATTAAAAGTAAAATTTCTGTGAAAAATATTGCTTTTAAGTGTAATTGATTTTATTTTCAAATAAATTGAAAAAAAGTCAATTTTTGTATTGACAATTATAATTGACTGTGATATAATGTGGATTACTGAAAGTTGTTATTTGTTAATAATTCACTTTCTGTATATTGTTAAAGGTCCGAAAATTTATTAAAAAATGTAATATAATAACAAAACATATAACGCATCCTCGTCCTTTTTCATTTTGAATTTTTAATACAAGTGTGGTAATTGATCGTATTTTACCGCAATAGTTGTGTTATCTGTATTGTTATTACGTTTATTAGCAGACTAACTGCTTTTAATAAGATATTTTTATAAAATCTGGAGGACCTAATAATGAGAAAACACTGTGGTTGGAAAAAAACAGCAGCATTCTTGATGGCTGCGGCTCTTGTAACAGGTGCAATGCCTGTAAATGCAGGAGGTTTGTTTAACGGAAACAGCGCTATCGTTGCTAATGCAGCATCAGAAGCAAAGAAGCCTGAAGTTGGCACACTTTTTAAGGCTGGCGACACCATTGCTATAACAGGGGAGACCTGGTTCGTAGTTGATGATGATCCGAATTCCGGTGATGCAAGAGCAAAGGTTGAAAGTGATATTGCAATAACAGGATATGAAAGTTCTGATACTGACAATCAGTATATCTGGAAAACAGGCGATGTTGAGTTATATACACTTCACAAAGGATTTTATGTAACTCGTGAAGATTCTTCTGTTGATCCTGAGGGCTTTTACATAACAAGCGGCAGCGGTACTTATGAAGATCCTTTTATTATAGGACTTAAAGCACCTAAATTCAGCGGAAAGAATATTACTCTTGATTCAGATATCGGCATGAATTTCATTGTAAATCCTGTAAGTGAAGCTAATATTGATGATCTTAAAGTTAAGTTTTCAGGCGATTGCGATGAGACAGGACTTCAGCAGCTTGAACTCAAGACCATAAACGGAAAAGAAGTTTACTGCGCAACCGCAAATGTTGCCACAAATAAAATGGACAGAGTAATTACTGCTGATCTTTATTATGGTGACAGTGAAACACCGATCGATACTCTTTCTTTTTCTGTAAATGAATATCTTGATACTGTCGATACTTCATCAAGTCCGAAGCTTAAAGCACTTGTTGAGGCAACAAGACAGTACGGAAAAGTTTCCACAGCTTATTTCGGAAACGGCGAGCTGCCTAAGGTAAACGACCACAAGAATGATATTGTTAATGCAGCTTATAAATTTGGTGACTATACTATATACAAGTTTAAGCCGGGATTTGAGTCAAGTGACGCTATAATTTCACTTGTTCTGAATTCAAAGATCTCTGTTCGTCTGTATACAGCTAAATATGAGCAGTCCGGTCATGATGTTGCTGCATATGATATATGGACATTCGATGAAAACAATAAGCTTCAGATTTCACCATTTAAGGAGATCTATGCATTTGACGGTGCAAACGGTAAGAAATGCTTTGAAGTTCCGGATATTAAACCTACACAGCTTGGTACTACATTCAATGTAAATTATCAGGGTACTGATTACTTATTCACACCTTTGGCATGGGCATATCGTGTTTTGAGCCACGAAGCTGCTCCTGAAAAGGACATTGCACTGGCAAATGCACTTTATGAGTATTATATTGCCGCAACTGACTATGTTGGCTAATGAAAGGAGAATAATATGAACATGAATGTTAAAGAAGAATACATCTCACCTGAGATAGAAGTCGTAGAATTTGATAACGAGGACGTTATCACTACAAGTGGTCCGGAAACATTTGGATATTGATAATGATTTCTGACGGTTGAGTCATTTTAAAGCAGCAGGCAGCCCAGCGGACTGCCTGTTTTCGTATGTCAATAAAGGCGGACGCTTTGAAACGTCCGCCTTTGTTTCTATTAACTTTCTTTTTGTTCATCAGGTAATTTGGAAGAATTTAATGTTTCTTTCAGGAGCTCTTCAAACTTTGCATAGTCGAAAGAGAAATTCTCGGCACCACATGGCTCCCAGTCACCATTAAAGTATATATAAGAACAAAGTGAAACACAATCATTATCACCTATATAATAACCGTCACGTATCATATATTTGGCAGGTATTCCCATATAGTTTTTTTCTGTTTCATATATCCTGTATATTGTATAGTTGTATTTTGCGTATCTGTCTGGGCTCCATTTGTAATCTTTAAGTTCAAGCATCGGTACGAATACATTTGCTACGAAGTCATCAAGTGCATTATTGTCATGAGTTATACATGAAGCAACAGAGGTATATGTATAATCAGGCAGCTCGTAATCAATAATTACGTGTGGTGTAGGTGCGAGACTATCATCGTAATATTTATGAGGATCACCAAGATTTTGCTCATTCGGGTTAGTTGGTTCTGTCGGTTCAGCTTTGGTGGTAGTTTCAACTTCTTGTTTTTCATTGATGGTAGGTTTGACCTGCGGTTGCTCATCGTTGTTCTCAGGTTTATCCTCTTTTTGAGTAGTTGGCTGTACGCTTTCGGAATTGTTCTTATCCTTTTTGTCGGTGTCCTTCTTATTTTCTGGCGTTTTTTCGCTTTGTTTGTTATTGATTAGTTCGTCAAGCTTATGTTCAAATTCCGAGAGATCAAGTGTATAATACATACAGCCTGCAGCTGACCAGCCATATACAGAATCAAGCACATAATCAAGCCTTTCAACATCTCCAAGGCTGCTTATGCTGAAGCTGACGCTTCTGAGTTTGGTATCTCCTGATTTGTAGGATACATCAATATGGTATTTCTTTGTAGAGTTGGTGTTTTCGGAAGGATCATTATCATATGATATGGTCATTGACGGGAGATCGTTATATATGAAATTTGCAAGCAGTGCATCGTTTTTGTCATCGGTAGAAATTATAGCATCTTTTTTAGCGTCATATATGCTGATATTTAGTTTAACATCGGGATAATCATATTTACTCATGATGCATCGGATATTACTCGAGAAGCCGGGACTATCGCAGAGATAGGTCGTACCGTTCTTAATATAGTAAGTATTTTCACCAATTATCCCAATAGTTCCAACGCCTTCATTTACAAATGAGAGATCATAGAAACGGTCAGCTTCTGCTTTTTCCACAAGCCAGCCGTAACTCTTCATGCAGAGCCTGAGCAGCGTTTGCTGTATAGGTGTCAGCTCAACTGGAGCACTTGTACCTTCAACTACCTTGTAACCGGATACATCATCATCGAAATCAACACTATAATCTATAAGCTCATTTTCTGTGATCTCGCTTTCTATGATCTCGGCAATGCCGTTTATAAGTGCAAAACTATCACATTCATAAAATGTCTTTTCCCATTTGCTATTGTCATTACAAACAGAATACTCGATTATATTATCATCGCATATCTGGAGATAGTAAATATCATATGCCAATACCAATCTTTGTGTGAGCGGCGAATATGCGCCTCCATTTTCCTCATGAAGAAATCTGCTGTAATTATCAGCGACTTTCCAGCCTTTCTGAGAGTTAAAAAACTCAGTTATCTTCTCACGCATTGATTCAGTGATTTCAAGAGATGGTAAAAGCATATTATATGGACTGTTCAGTATTCCTTCAAATGGAGAGTCACATATTATTTCATCTGATAGAGTACTCGTTTCATACTCGTTAAGATCATTCTCTTCGTTCGTTACAGTAGGTTTCAAAGAATTGTTTTTGTGCAGAAGTACACTTGTAGCACCTATACCGGTTACCAGCACAGCACTTGCAGCAATAGTACTTATTATACGTAACGTGCGTCGTGAAGTATCAATTCGCTCTGTACCGTTAACAACTTCGGTATATTCTTCTTCATTATTTTTTTGTTTTATAGCAGAAAAGATGTTTTTGAATTTGGATTGCTGTAATTTCTTTTCTTCTTCATATTGAGCTATACGGCGGTGTACGTTCTCAATCATTTCTTCATGCTTCAACATAATCAAAACCCTCCGTTTCAAGTTGTGATTTAAGTGATTTACGAGCACGATATAAGGTGGATTCCAGACTGCGAAGACTTTTTTTCATTATCTTTGCAGCTTCTTTATTGCTGAACCCCTCAAAATAAATGAGCCATAACACCTGTTGATATTTCGGGTGTAGTTTTCGCATTGCCTTATGTATCGCTATCTGCTGTTCTTTTCTGAGATAAGCTTCTTCAACAGAAGCCTCATCATCTGTCATTTCAAGTGTATCATCAATAGAAATACAGGTCTTTTTTGCGTATTTGCGAATATGGTCTATCGCCATATTCCTGCCAATTGCATAGAGCCATGTTTTGAAGGAGCTTTTTTCTTTGTACTTAGGCTTCTTTGTGCCGAGCAGTACAAAAGTGTCCTCAGTAAGCTCTTCGGCTGTCTGAACGTTTCCGACTATGCTTGTCAGGTACAGTATCAGGCCGTCGCTGTATTCTATTATGATCTCATCTAATCCGTGTAAATCACCATCGTTAAGAAAACGGTGGTAGCTACTTGCACCGTTATCCATAGAACTGCTCCTTTCTGAAAGATCTTTTTTCATGAGCCTTCACTTATTAGACGATAAGTGAAGAAAAAACTACGCGCTTTTTCAAGATTATTTTTATTGCTTTGATTTTGGAGTTATATATCTTCATATGTTTTCACATTATAGCATTTTGAATTGTACCTGTCAAGCGTTTTAACAGGGGAGAGTTATATTTCTTTAGCTTTTCAATAAAATAAGAGTTATGGAGACAGTTACTATAAAACGTTTTATACTGTTTTATCATCTTTACTATTTTTCTTGCGCGATAAGAAGTTCAAAGGCGTACTATTAATAATAAACTATTGCGCAGAACGAATATTCATGCTATAATATTATCAAAATATTACAGGAGATAAATAGTATGCATTTTGTTGAAGCTAAAGGATTACTATCCTCAAAAAACGGAATGAATATATATCGCGGCTGCACACATGGCTGTATTTACTGTGACAGCAGAAGCATATGTTATAATATGTCTCATGCATTTGAGGATATTGAAGTAAAGATAAATGCTCCTCAGCTTCTTGAAAAGGCATTGCGTTCTAAGAGAAAGAAGTGCATGATAGGAACAGGAGCAATGTGCGATCCATATATGCCTGTTGAAGTTGAACTGAAACTCACTCGAAAATGTCTTGAGCTTATTGAAAAGTATCAATTCGGCGCAGCAGTGCAGACTAAATCTGATCTTATCCTCAGAGATACTGAGCTGCTGGCTTCTGTTAATGAACAGCAGAAAGCAGTCGTTCAGCTTACGATGACAACATATGATGATGTACTTTGTGGTATCATAGAACCAAATGTGTGCAATACACGCAGGCGTTTTGAAGTACTCATGGAGATGAACAGATATGGTATACCGACAATTGTTTGGCTGTGTCCGTTTTTGCCATACATAAATGATAGTGAGGATAATCTCAGGGGACTTCTGAATTACTGTGCTGAGGCAGGAGTTAAAGGAATTATAAGTTTTGGCATAGGTCTTACTTTAAGAGAAGGAAACAGAGAGTACTATTATTCAGCTCTTGATAGGCATTTTCCTGGATTATCAGAAAGATATCGCCGTGAATTCGGATATTCATACGAAATTGCAAGTCCGAACAGTTCGAAGCTTATGGATATGCTTTCTGACTTCTGTGAAAAATACGGAATAATGCATGATAATAACGAATGTTTTGCATATCTGAATGATTTGCCCGATAAATATGAGCAGCTTTCATTATTTTAATATGACTTTATATAAATGTGTCACAATGACTTGATTTTGATTTGGCTTCCGAAAAAAAAGCAGTATGAGATTATCATACTGCTTTTTTCGTATCTAATAACTTAAATGGAAGTATATCTGATCAATTTCAGCCGTTCCACCAGTTATTATTATTGTTATTCCAGTTATTCCACTGATTCCAGTCGTTGTTCTGCTGCTGGTTGTTGTTGTTGTTGTTGTTCCACTGGTTCCAGTCATTATTCTGCTGCTGATTGTTGTTCCACTGGTTCCAGTCATTATTCTGCTGCTGATTGTTGTTCCAGTTGTTCCAGACGTTGTTCTGCTGCTGGTTATTATTCCAGTTGTTATTATTGTTGTCTGAGCTGTCGCTCTTCTTGTATGTTACCCATTGATAACGTGCTGTGAGAGGTGTCTTTCCGTCGTAGTGACCAAGCCACTCATCAACGCCTGTACCTGGCCATGCATTCATCATGATCTTTCCCGGTGTCTGAGGAATGTTATCATAAGCTGTGTATACTGCCTTGCCATCAACATACCATGTTATATGGTCACGCTGCCAGTCAAAGCCGAATGTATGGAATCCCTGTGAAGCGTCGAAACCGAGGTCGTACATCTTCTCGTGATTTCCCTGTCCGTTTGTGTAGTAGTTGAACTGGACTTTTGTAGTATCCTTACCGAGGATCTCGATATCGATCTCGTCCCATGGGTTGTTATCAGAAGGACCTGTATAGGTGAAGAAAGATGAGTTTACACCTGTGTTCTTTATAGCCTGCATTGAGGTCTCATAATAACCAAATCCGTAGAAATCATTTGTTCTGTACTCTGCACCTGCATAGCGATACTTGCCTGTGTTGTCTCTGTCGATAGTAAGCTCAAGGGCTCCGTTTCTGAAAGCAGTCTGTGACTTATACCAGCCGCAGTCAAAAGGATCGCCGTTTGTCCAGCCGTCAGAAGCTATAAAGTAACGTGATGAGCCTGTTCTGAAGTCATCAGCCATTGTAGCACTGCTGTCGAAGCTGCCTGTAGAAGTGTTGTTATTGCCCTGATTCTGGTTCTGATCGTTCCAGTTATTGTTCTGGTTGTTCCAATCGTTGTTTGCAACACCGTTCCACTGATTGTTGTTCTGATTATTCCAGTCATTATTCTGATTCTGGTTGTTCCAATCGTTGTTCTGCTGCTGATTGTTCCAATCATTATTCTGGTTCTGGTTGTTCCAATCCCAGTTATTATTGTTCCATTCGTTGTTTACAACGCCGTTCCACTGATTGTTGTTCTGGTTATTCCAGTCCCAAGTCTGCTGCTGTCCCTGGTTGTTCCAGTTATTCCAATCATTATTCTGATTCTGGTTATTCCAGTCATTGTTTTGCTGCTGATTATTCCAGTCGTTATTCTGATTCTGATTGTTATTCTGATTATTGTTCTGGCTGTTCCAGTCGTTGTTCTGCGGCTGGTTATTATTGCTTGTGCTGCCGCTGCCACCGCCGTATACCTTTGTTACGTCTTCGATACTTGACTCTGTAGAGCCAGTTTTGTAAGTGCTGTAGAGACCTGCAGCTGCACCAACAAAGCCTGCATTGTAGTCACAAGCTACCTCGTTGCTTACATAGTCTGAACGAACGTCTCTGTAAGAGCCGTTTGCATCTGTAGGACCACCGCAGAGAGCACCGATAAGTGTATACTTATTCTGTATGCCGTCGTTTGACTCAGCTGCACTGTTTGTGCCTGAAGCTGCTCTGTGGTGAGGATTTTTTGAAGCATTCGGCTTGAATCCGCATACGAGACAATAGGACTGACCGTTAGCGAATGCCTTATCGCCTGTGAGGTACTGCATCTGACCTTTTGCCCAGCTTGCATCGCCCTTTCCGTGCTTTGCGGCTATAAGTGAGCACATCTGAGCTGTAGCGTTATGTCTAGCCGAGCCCCATTTGTCGTAGAACTTGTATCCGTCGCCTGACAGATTGCCGAGCTCGGGAGCGTGTGACCAGTCGCCTGTGATAGAGCCGAGAAGTACACCTGCGCCAAGAGAAACGTTCTCCCAGTTCATTACCCAGTAACCGAGAGGACCATTCTTGAGGTCGTTGAGGTAACTCTCATCCTTAGTAGCGAGATAGAGCCAGCCTGCTGCCCATGCGAGCTCGTCAGCTGATCCGCTCTCTCCGCTTCCGTAGAACTCACATGAGTAAGTTGCAGGATTCTGCTTTGAGAAATTATAAAGAGCCTTAGCGTATGTAAGGTCCTCAGGGTTGCCGAAGTTTACGTAGTTTGCTGCAAGAGCTGCTGCGTATTCAGCAGTAACGTTTGCAGCACCGCCTGTTGACCAGAGCATACGTCCTCTGTCGCCCTGAGTTTCGGGAGCTCCCCAGTAAGAGTGATCTGTACCGCCTTCACCTTTTTCAATAAGTACCTTCTGAACTGTATTACCGTTGAGAACAGTTGCATCACGGAAGAACTTAGCGAATTTGTCAGTTATGACTTTGAGGTGAGCAGTCTGACCTGTTGCGTCGAAGGCGTCCTTGAACTCATAGTAAGCCCAGCCAAGAGTAGCTGCTGTGTAGCCCTGAGGCTGACCGAACATAACGTGGTCGCCTGCGTCATGGAAGCCGCCCGGTACCTCGTCATTTGTGTGGCAGTTGCCTCTCCATGAGAGAGCGCAATCGGAATTGTCGCCGCACATATTGGCATCATAGAAATAGAGGGAATACTGAAGGAGTTTTGCGTAGTTGTCACCATCTGCTGCATTTGCTGAGAGAGAGGGAGTCGCTGATGCAAGAGGTAAAACAAATGCGGAAGCAGCAACTGCACTGCCGATGATGGCAGATTTGAGTCTTTTTAGTTTGTCCATGTTATCACTCTTCTTTCAAAAATTTTGCCTATAACAAGCTAATTATACATGGTTTGACTAAAGAAATAGTAACAAAACAGTAACATAAAGATTACAATGTGGTTAATCGGCACATTTTGATTATAATTTTGTCATAATACACAAAAAATACTTATTCAACTTGCACATAATCAATATAACTATTGTGCAAAAAAGATAAGATAATGACTATGCTGAAATTGATACCTCTCAAAAATTCGGGAGATATCTTTTGATGAGCAAAACTAAAAAACTATAATTATTATGTTAAGGGTTAGAAAAACTTACTGTGATTGCTTCGTTATTATATATAATCAAAAAGATCTGCTTACATTTTATATGTGAGAAGTTATTTCTATACATCGTCTATATTGACAAAATGCATGGCGTTTGATATAATTTATGAAAATATAACACCAGTCGGAGGATATAACTATGAAAGAGTTTTATATAAACAGTGACGGCATACGCCTTCATGCGAAACTTGACCGTCCTGATGATACAGTAAAAGGAGCACTTTGCATACTTGTTCACGGATTTACAGGACATATGGAGGAAGATCATATCGTTGCGGCTCAGAAAGCAATGAATGAAGCAGGCATTTCAGTTCTGCGTGTAGAGATGTATGGTCACGGAAAAAGTGATGGTGAATTCAGAGATCATACGCTGTATAAATGGGTGACGAACGCTCTTGCTGTGGTCGAATATGCAAGAAACCTTGACTTTGTAACAGAGCTTTATATGTGTGGTCATTCACAGGGAGGACTGCTTACCATGCTGATCGGTGCAATGTGTGCTGATGATTTTAAAGCTATACTTCCATTATCACCTGCATGGATGATCCCTGAAGATGCAAGGAATGGAATAATGCTTGGAAATAAATTTGACAAGGAGCATATTCCTGAAAAAGTTGCAAGCGAGAGCTGGGAGGTATCGGGAGATTATATTCGTACAGCTCAGACTATCCATGCGGAGGACTCAATTGCAAGGTACAAAGGGAAAGTACTGATCGTACACGGAGATGAAGATACTGTTGTTCCTTTTTCTTATGCTGAAAAAGCCGCAAAGCTTTATAACGATGCAGAGCTTGTTCCGATATATGGTACAGATCATGGCTTTATCGGTCATCTTGATGAACTGGCTGAAATCATAACTTCTTTTTTCAAGAAAGAGGCTCTGTGAAAAATATAAAATACAGCTCTGTTTAATCCTAAGCAACTTTATATAACAAAAAAGGCGGCTTTTAAGGCTGCCTTACTTTTTTAATGACAAATAGGTAAATTATAAATACAGCAAAAAGTTGTCAGATTTCAGCTTGTTCTGTATTGCAATTTGCAATTTTTGATGTTAGAATGTACTCAGTATGATACAAATCATTTCATGATCAAGGAGATTACATCATGTTAAGGATAGTCAATACCGAAAACGGACAGGTTCGCGGTCTGCCGGCGGCAGATACGAGAATAACCTCATTCAAAGGTATACCCTTTGCTGCTCCACCTGTAGGTGAGAACCGCTGGCGAATTCCGCAGCCTGCCGAAAACTGGCAGGGAATACGTGACTGCTTTGAGTTTGCTCCCATATCCATTCAGGATACCCCCGGATTAGGCGACGATATATATTGTCGTGAATGGCACGTCGATCCTGAAATACCCATGAGCGAGGACTGTCTCTATCTTAATGTATGGACGAATGCAAAGTCAGCAGATGAGCGTAAGCCCGTACTTGTATGGTTTTTCGGCGGTGCTTTTCAGTGGGGATATACTGCTGAAATGGAATTTGACGGGGAACGCCTTGCAAGGAGAGATATCGTTGTAGTTACTGTGAATTACCGACTGGGGGCACTGGGCTTTCTATGTCACCATCAGCTGATAAAGAAGCAGCCTGATGCACCGTGTAATTTCGGCTGCCTCGACCAGCAGGCAGGACTAAGGTGGGTGCGCCGCAATATTGCCAACTTCGGCGGTGATCCTGACAATATAACTATAGCAGGGCAGTCCGCAGGCGGCGGCAGCGTAATGGCGCAAATGGCTTGCATGGACAACGAGGGTGATTTCAAACGTGCTGTAGTTATGAGCGGAATGTTCGGTTCGCCATATGAGGTCAATGATTTCTTTCTGCCTCAGAGTCTTGAACAAGCCAGTCAAAAAGGCGAAAGACTCTTTGAGTATTTGGGTGTTAAGACGCTTGAAGAAGCAAGAAATCTTGATGCCGACTATATTCACAGCAAGTATTCCGAGCTCCGCAACAATGGCGAGATGTTCTTCACTATAGTGCAGGACGGCCATTTTTGTACACAAGATCCCATGGCAGCTTTCAGAAACGGCACACGTATACGTGTCCCCGTTATGGCCGGAAATACAGGTGACGAATTTGTGGAGTGTATCCAGGCGGCAGATGATGACGAGCTTACAAAGAAAGCGAAGGAGTACTTCGGCAGCAGGGCAGATGAATTCCTGACATTTCATGAAGCTAAGGTCAGGAATGACATAGGTTATTCGCCCGTTTCATCACCTGAGCTTGGTACAAAAACTGCTTTTCTCGGCGAGAATAAGCTGAATGATCCTCAGAACTGCTACTATTACCGTTTTATTTCGGATATCCCCGGTGAAGATGCTCCCGGTATATTCCATTCTGTTGATCTCTGGTTCTTCTTCGAGACTTTGGCAAAATGCACCAGACCTTTTGAGGGCAGACATTACGATCTTGCAAGACAGATGTGCGATTACTGGGCAAACTTCATTAAGACAGGTGATCCAAACGGATATGACCTTAATGGCAACAAGCTTCCCGAATGGAAACCGTATACTAATAATGATCGCAGCGAGATGCTGTTCACCTGTGACGGTGCCAAAGCATCGACCGAGCAGAGCGACTTCGTGAAGTTCCTGCTTGATACAATGAAATAAGGAGGTTATTTTTATGAGCAAGAAACAGGCATTCAATCCTTATCTCCCAAGCTGGGAGTATGTACCCGACGGTGAGCCCTATGTGTTCGGTGACCGTGTATACGTTTATGGTTCTCACGATCTCTGGAACGGCTATGTGTTCTGTATGGGCGATTACGTGTGCTGGTCTGCACCTGTTGATGATCTGGGCAACTGGCGGTATGAGGGTGTTATCTACCCAAGAAACGCCGATCCCATGAACAAGGACGGTCATATGTGCCTTTACGCACCTGATGTTACTGTTGGTCCTGACGGAAGATATTACCTTTACTATGTACTCGACAAGGTTGGTGTTATGTCAGTTGCGGTATGTGATGAGCCCGCAGGCAAGTACGAGTTTTTCGGCTACGTTCACTATCCCGACGGTACACGTCTTGGTGAGAGAGAAGGAGACGAGCCGCAGTTCGATCCCGGCGTTATCACAGAGGGTGATAAGACATATATGTACAGCGGATTTTGCCCTGAGGGCGACAAGTCCAGAACAGGTTCAAAGGTCGTTACTCTTGATAAGGATATGCTTACTGTTATCACTGAACCGCAGCTGATAGTCCCTGGTATCTGTTACAGCGCAGGTACTGAGTTCGAGGGACACGCTTTCTTTGAGGCTTCTTCAATACGTAAAGTTAATGGAAAGTACTATTTTATATACTCCTCTGAAGTTATGCATGAGCTCTGCTATGCTGTCAGCAATGATCCGCTAAATGGGTTCAGTTACGGCGGCGTACTGGTCAGCAACACCGATCTGCATATTGATACCTACAAACCTGCTGATATGCCTACGAACCGAGGTGCAAATAATCACGGCAGTATTATTGAGATAAACGGCGAGTGGTATATCTTTTATCACAGACATACCAATGGTACTTGGTTCTCCAGACAAGGCTGTGCAGAAAAGCTCACTCTCAATGCAGACGGCAGCTTTGATCAGGCAGAGATAACCTCATGCGGTCTTAATGGCGGTCCTCTTGAAGGCAAGGGCGAATATCCTGCATATATTGCCTGCAATATCTTTGGCAAAGAACCTGAGTTATATATCGGTGATCTCAATGCTCCGCGAATAATGCAGGACGGCAAGGACGGTGACGAGGAAATAGGGTACATATCAAATATCAAAGAGTGTACTAACATAGGATTTAAGTACTTTGACTGTAAGGGCATAACTAAAGTTAGTATTACTACTCGCGGCTACTGCGGCGGTACGTTCGCTGTAAAGACGGCTTGGGACGGTGAAGAGCTTGGTGAGATCGAAGTCGAAAACAGCAATGTATGGAAGAGGTCAACTGCTGATATCAGAATACCCGACGGTGTGAATGCTATTTGGTTTACCTTCAAAGGCACGGGTAATCCAAGTCTTGGTTCGTTCATTCTGGAATGATATTGTGAAAATAAGTATATTCTTACAGTGATGATTTATTAATATTTAGGGTAATTTTATTAAAAAAGCGTTACAAATAGGTTAAATTTTGGTCTTTTCTAACCATTTTTTGCGATAATTGCATGGATTTTTCTGCTCGTTTATCTTTTTTTGCCTTTATTACAGATATTTATTGACAAGTAGTATATAATATGGTAAAATTAACAAAGACACCGAATAGGTGCAACGACAAATTCGGTACAACCGTAAAACTTGCCGAGCGAAATTTTTGTAGGTATGTTTCGTGAGGCTATTAACCAGGAGGTAATAGTAATGAAAAAAAGAAGAATCTTAGCAACGATTATGTCAGCAGCAATGTTCGCAACTACACTTGTCGGTTGTGGCAGCGACAACAACAACAGCAGCAGTAACAGCGGTTCAAACGGATCCAGCGGTTCTGCAAATGATGGCGGCGGATCAGGCAGTGTTGAGGAACTCACATGGATGTTCTGGGATGACCTTAATGCTACCGAGGATCTTATTTCGCTCGGCTATAAGGACACTATTGAGAGATTCAACAATGATTTTAAGGGTAAGTACCATGTAACAGCTATTACTACAAATCTTGAAGAATACTACAACAAGCTCAACGCTCTTGTTGCAGCCGGTGAAACACCTGATGTATTTATCGTAAGTCCTGGTCCTCAGCTCACAGATTATGTTGAGCCTGGTGTTGCAGCTCCCCTTGATGAATACCTCAACAAGGACGGCTGGAAGGATACATTTACAAGTGATGCAGTATTTACACAGCAGACATATGACGGCAAGATATATGCTGTTCCGCTTAACACAGCAGCTGCTTGCTGTTTCTACAATACAGAGATGTTCGAGAAGGCAGGAGCAAAGGTTCCTACTAACTGGGACGAAATGATGGAAGCCTGCGAAAAGCTCAAGGCTGCTAAGTACACTCCTGTAACTATTTCCGCAGGTACTGCATGGTGCCTTTCAATGGTAGCAGGTTATCTCTGTGATGCAGAGGGCGTAGATCTTCCTAAGCTTGCTGACGGTTCAGCTTCATGGGAAGACGGCAAACTCGAAAGTGCTTGCAATAAGCTCCTTGATCTCTCCAAGTACTTCCAGAGAACAGCAGCAGGTGATACTAACGATGTTGCTACAGCTAACTTCTACAACGAAGAAGCTGCTATCCTTATCCAGGGTTCATGGGTTATCGGTCAGATAAACGGTTCTAACCCTGACTTTGAGTCAAAGTGCGGCGTATTCCAGTTCCCGGGTGTTGATAAGATCATCGCTAAGTCTGACTCACTCTGCATGAGCTCAAAAACAAAGAATCCAGAAGCTGCTGCAACTCTTATCAAGTACTTCACTGATGACACAGCTCAGAAGTACACAGCTGAAAAAGGCGGTAAGATCCCTGTAACAAAGGTTCAGTATGATGCATCTGTAGCTCCTAAGCAGCTCGGTTACGTTATGGACGTATTCAGCAATGCAAAGGGTACATTCGGTTTCTACAATGAGTCGATGCCTACAACTGAAACAGGTGCTCACTTCGATGACACAATGGTTTCCGTATTCCTTGGTGACATGACACCTGCTGAGGCTGCAAAGGACATGGAGGAATTCTACAAAACTAATTGCAGAAAGTAATTTCTGACTTATTATGAAAAAAATAGGGGCGTACCCTGCGCCCCTATTCTTTTTAATGCATTTTCTATATTGATCTTCTGAAAGGAGTTGTTACAGGATGGACAAATTGCTTAGGAACAAGAAAGCGATCGCTGTTTTCATGCTTCCTGCTTTCATTTTGTTCACATTGGTGCTTTTTATACCGATCGTTCAGTCGGTGTATTATTCATTCTGTGATTATAAAGCGGTAACCGATCCTGTTTTCATCGGGTTTGATAACTACAAGACTCTGATGCATGATAAAACATTCGGTATTGCTCTTAAAAACTCAATGTTTTTCCTTATTTTTTCTTGTGTGTCACAGCTCGTCGTAGGCCTTTTCTACGCTGCACTTCTTACAAATATAAAGGCAGGACGCAATACATTCAAGAATATAATCTATCTTCCATGCGTACTTTCTTCTGCTGCCCTCGGTCTGATGTGGATGTTCATATTCAGCCCGAAGCTTGGTATCAACCAGCTTCTTGAAAAATGGGGCGTTGAGGAACCACCTCTCTGGCTCATGGATACCAAAGGTCATATCATTCTTCCTATGTGGATAATAGCATTTGTTGCTCTCTGGCAGTATGTAGGTCAGTCAATGATGCTTTATATGGCTCAGATCTCAGGTATCAGCAAGTCACTTATGGAAGCAAGCTATATCGACGGCTGTACAAAGGCAAAGACATTCAGGTACATAACGCTTCCGCTTATAAAACCAATGATAGCCACAGCTATGTCGCTCAATGCGATAGGCTCACTGAAGTTCTTCGATCTTATATATAATATGACAGAAGGCGGACCGAACCATAAGACAGAAGTCCTTGCAACTCACCTCTATCAGCAGGGCTTCAAGTATACCAAATATGGCTATGCGAGTGCCATAGGTGTAGTACTGCTTATACTCTGTCTGTTAGTAACTCTGTTTATCAATAAGGTCGTAAAGACTGAACAGTATGAAATGTAAGGAGGCGGAGTCAGATGAGTTCTTCAAAATCAGCTGTTGCTGAACTGGATCCTACCTCCAGAAAAAAGATAGCACCGATACAGGTAGTAATATATGTATTTCTGATACTTATATGCATAACATATATTTTCCCTCTGTTATGGGTATTCAATGTATCATTCAAGACCAATAAGGAGATATTCAGCGCTCCTTTTGCACTGCCTGAGAAAGTTACATTTGATAACTATTCTTTCGCGTGGACAGCAGGACGTCTTGGCATAGCGACATTCAATTCATTTGTTGTATGCGTTGCTTCGTTGATATTAAGCATGATCATCGGTTCAATGGCTGCATTCGGCATTGCACGTATGCGTTGGAAGGGTGCAAAGCTTGCCATGACTTATTTCCTTACAGGTATGATGATACCTGTGCACTGTGTGCTTATTCCTCTTTTTACAAGATTTGCAAAGTTAGGTCTTTCAAATACAATTACAGGACTTATACTTCCTTACCTTACTTTCTCGCTTCCGATAACTATATTCATTATGACAGGCTTTTTTAAGGGTATTCCTAATGAACTTATCGAAAGTGCTTGTATGGAAGGTGCAAATATTTTCCAGATATTTTTCAGGATATGCCTTCCACTCGGCAGAACCGGTCTTTTCGTAACAGGACTTATGACATTTATCGGTAACTGGAATGAGCTGCTTCTTGCTATGGTATTCATTTCCGATGATGCCAAGAAGACACTTCCTGTATCGCTCTCTAAGTTCGTAGGACCATATAATACGAATTATTCGCAGATGTTTGCGGCTATTATAATCGCTATCATACCGACTATAATTGTTTACTGCGCATTCTCAAACAAGATCGTTGACGGTCTGACAGCAGGTGCTGTAAAGGGTTAATATCAGTATCGGCATATGTAAATGTCAGTTCTTTGATAAAGAGGGACAAAAGCAGGATATACTAAGATTTTAATTTAAAACATTGCATTTATGGGAATATTAAAGAAGCATACTGTTACTTTTTTAGCTTTGATTTATATATGCAGAATAGATCATTAAAAACTGACGGCTTATGCTATTAATGATTACATAAATATGATCTGGAGTGTAAGCTATGAAAGCAAAAATAACTATCAATAACCTGGATATCATCGGCGAGATCGACCAGAGGATATACGGTTCTTTTATAGAACATCTCGGACGTGCGATCTACGGCGGTATCTATGATCCGTTACATGAAAGTGCTGATGATATGGGCTTCCGTAAAGACGTACTGGAGCTTGTAAAGTCGCTTAATGTACCTATTGTACGCTATCCGGGCGGTAATTTCGTGTCAAACTACAAGTGGGAAGACGGAACAGGTGACAGATCAAAGCGTCCGAGAAAGCTTGAGCTTGCATGGAACAGCGTTGAGACCAACGAGATCGGCATTGATGAGTTTCAGGAATGGGCAAAGCGTTCGGATACTGAAATAATGATGACAGTCAATCTGGGTACGCGAGGTGCTGTTGAGGCAAGTAATCTGGTCGAGTACTGTAACCTTAATACAGGTACATATTATGCTGAAATGCGCCGAAAGAACGGCTTTGACAAACCATTCGGCATAAAGCTGTGGTGTCTGGGTAATGAAATGGACGGCGACTGGCAGATAGGTCATAAAACCGCACAGGAATACGCACGTCTTGCCTGTGAGACTGCAAAGCTGATGAAGCTGACAGATCCTACGATCGAGCTTGTTGCTTGCGGAAGTTCAGGTCCGCTTATGCCGACCTTTGGCGAATGGGAAAGAACTGTGTTGCGTGAGTGCTACGACCATGTTGACTATCTTTCTTTACACAGCTACTATGGTAATCCTGATAATGACACTTCGGATTATCTTGCATCATCAATGGACATGGAGCAGTTTATCATAGATACTGCAAGGATTTGTGATGAAGTAAAGGCGGAGAAAAAATCTGATAAGGATATAAATCTTTCCTTTGACGAGTGGAACATCTGGTTCCACAGCAATGAGCAGGACAAGCATATAGAACATTGGCAGGTCGCTCCACCGCTTTTAGAGGACATCTATAACGTTGAAGATGCACTTGTTGTCGGCTGTCTGCTGATCACGCTTCTGAGACACTGTGACAGGGTAAAGATCGCCTGTCTTGCACAGCTTGTCAATGTTATTGCTCCGATCATGACCGAGACTGGCGGAAGATCATGGGTACAGACAATTTTTTATCCATTTCTCCATTGTTCGGTCAACGGAAGGGGAAAGGCATTGCGAACTGTTTGTGAATGTGGAACCTATAACACTAAAAATCATAGTAATGTACCATACATTGAAAGTATCACAGTACAGAACGGCAATGATATCACTTTGTTTGCAGTAAATCGCTCATCTGATGAGAGCTGTGAGCTTGAACTTAAAGGATTTGAGGGATACTGCCCCGTATCTCATACAGTTCTGACAAATGATGATATGAAACGCTGTAACAGTGCTGATGAGCCTGATGCGATATCACCTGTACAGCAGAAAATCGGTGAAGAGGTAATACTTGCCCCACGCTCATGGAATATGATAAAATTTACTGCTAAGTAATAAAAAGACCTGCCTGTAAAAATAACAGGCAGGTCTTTAATTTATAATCTATTGTCCGAGAACCTTGCGTATTTTGTCAGAAAGTATATCGGCACTGTTTTGCTGCGTTCTCTTAGACGGATGACCGTTCGCACCCATGCCGTCGCGCATAGACTGTGGTTGTGAGAAGTAAGATGTTATTTTATCATCGTTAAGCTCGGCAACAGCCTGTTCTATAAGCGTGTAAACATCATCGCCGCCCATAGTTCCGACTGTGCAGATAATAGCAGCATTCGGACGTTTTTCACGAACATTTTTTAAGAAAGTCTTATAGCTGTCTACAAATTCACTGCCGCGTACTTCAAGATCTTGTGAAACATAATTGAAGTCATTTGTTCCGAGATTTATCACAACGACATCGCATTGTTCGGGAAACGACCAGTCATTGTCATAATCCTCAAACTTGCTGGCAAGTTCGTAGCAGTCAGGCAGGAGTTCATTTGCATTTTTATTACCGTCACCTGTGTAGCCTGACACGATACCGTAACCGCTGTAGCAGCAGGTAGTGTAGTCTGCACCGAGGGACTTCGCTGCAAGATAGGCATAGGACTTGGAGAAATTCTCCGTTGAGGTCATAAACGGTTCACTGCCGCTTTTGCTCTCAACACCGTATCCGCAGGTTATGGAATCACCAATGAATTCGATCGTCAATGGAGCGGCTGACAGGGGAGTTACAGGCTGAGCCGAATCGCTGTCCACATTGACGGAGCGTATACCTACACCGCCGAACATTGCTTCCGAGAGCAGCATGACTTTTACTGCTGCGGTTTTATCCGTATCTTTCCAAAGGCTTATTGTCTCCTCGGGCTTATCCATAATTACATCGCAGAACTGTTTATCATCAATATATACAGCATAGCGCGGACGGTGTTCTTCATCGTTGTTTATGCCACTGCTGCCTGCAAGAGTAATAGAGGCACTTCTGCCGCTGACGGTAAACTCCGCAGCTGAACCGCTCTGCACAAGCCATAAAACATCGTCCTGTACAACGGTTCTGCTTTGCAGTTTCGCATTATCGGACGTTACGGGTATACTCTGCAACATGAGTTCTCCTTCTGATAGTATTGAAGTTTCAGCATTTTCTGGTTTCGCAGCTGTAATGGCTGTGTCGCTATTATCCTTTGAACAGCCAGTAAATGCTGCCACAGCGGCTATGCATAATGCACAGCCGACTGCGATAATTGATATATGTTTCTTCATGATGTTCACTTTATATCCTCGAACAGTGATTCATAGTATTCGGGAGTTCTACCTTGTTCACTTGTTGTCACATATATCCAGCAAACAAGGTCGTCATCAAGCTTTCTCATATAGAAACAATCGAATGCCTTGCCGTCCCAATAATAAACTACATCTCTCGAAAATTCTTCGCTGCCAAGCTTTACCTTTTTACGTTCTTTCCAGTCAGCATTACCGCCATCATTAGTTATCTGTCCATCTATCCATTCCTTACAATAGTCCATAACATCTTCTGCGGTAACGTCCGCAGAATCAGGGAATCCGATTTTTGTGTTTACAAAGAATACCATTACGGATTCTTTAGCATTGCCAAAACTTGTTTCAAGTATTTGCGCCCTTTCGCGCCTGATCTCTTCTTCATCAGTAAGCTCTGCAATGTAAGCTTCTTTTTCCTCGGGATCAGTATCATTAGGGAAATAATTCAGTTCTCCGGGAACATTGAGTTTGATATTTGCATATTCATTGACGTATACGCCGTCCTTAAACAATCCTGCTTTATAATTAGTACCTTTCAATGCAGGATCAGGTTCAACTTCTGTAGGCGGATCGAGTATGGTCTCTGGCTCAGTCTGCGGTTTGAAGCCGTCGCCGTAGCTAAGTCCGTAGCCTCTTTCAAGCCAGCACTTGTCTGTGCGTATCTGGTCTAATGAACTGTACCACGGGCTTGGGAGTTTGCCTGTAAAGTCAGCACAGCCGCAGAGCACATCGGATACGCCCTTGCCCTCAGAGCCTGGAAGATAGCACATAACTACACTGTCCCAGTCGTCATACAGTCTCTTGTTTATGAGAACATTTCTGCCTGCAACGATACAGGTAACAGTTGGCTTGCCAAGCTCCTTTGCTTCTGCACGCGCCTCGGAATTGCCTTTAAGTCCAAGAGTACCGAAAAGGCTCATGTCCTCGGTATCTCCGTTCCACTCGGCGTAGTTCTGCTCACCTAAGCAAAGCAGCACCACATCGGCTTTATCTGCCTGTTCCTTGTCTGTGATGACTTCAATGCCGTAATCCTTGGCGTATCTCTCGAAAGCTTCCTGTATTGTTGTAACTCCCGGAACGTCCTTCTTGTTGGAACCATTCCAGTCCATAGTCCAGCCGCCGCACTGTGCCTGACAGCTGTTTGCGGCAGGTCCTGTGATATAGACCTTTGTTCCTTTTTTCAGTGGAAGCACATTGTTTTCATTTTTAAGAAGTACAAGGCTCTCCTCAACAAGCTTTTCGGCTACCTTTCGGTATTCAAGGGAACCTGTGGCTATCTTTTCGGTCTTGATATTTTTCAGCAACGGATCGTCAAAGAGACCTGCGTCCTTCTTGACCTTTATAATTCTCGTAACGGCATCGTTTACACGTTCTTCGGTTACGTCACCGCTGCCAACTGCATCGATGATTATCTGCTTTGCCTCGTCGTATCTATCGGTCTCCATGAGCATATCAATGCCTGCGTTTACGCCGTTAATGACCTGATCTTTATATGTCGCACCCGATGTATGCTCTATAGAGCCCCAGTCGCTGACGATAAATCCCTCAAAGCCCATTTCGTCCTTGAGTTTCATGATGTATTCCTTATTTTCGTGCATCTTCACTCCGTTGAGAGACGAATGACTGATCATTATAGTCTGAACTCCTGCGTCTATCTGTGCCTGATATACTTTGAGAAGTTCCTCTACCTCCGCGTCAGTGAGCTGTGCATCGCCGCGGTCGATACGCTTTAATGGCGCTCCTGCTTCACCTGTTCCGTAAAGTACATTGCCGTCAGCAAAGAAATGCTTTGCGCAGGCAACAAGTCCGCCGTCGATAAGTCCCTTTGTGTAGGCAGTACTGAGTTTGGTTATGGTCTCAAGGTCAGAACCGTAGGACTCATAGGTACGTCCCCAGCGAGGGTCAACAGACTGAGCAACACAGGGCGAGAAGTTCCACATCATATGGCAGAGCTTTGCTTCGTCAGCTGTAATAAGACCTACCTGATAGGCAAGCTCTTCATCATTTGCTGCTCCTTGTCCGATATTATGTGGGAAGTACACAGCGTCCTTACAGTAATTTACACCGTGAACGTCGTCCTGTCCGTAGATATAGGGGATACCTGCCTCTGAGTCAATGGCTGCCTGCTGGAAACCGTCAACGGTCTCAGCCCATGCTTCAAAGTCGATACAGCCTACCGTGGAGAGGATACTGCCGTAGTCACTGGCTTTCATGTCGTCCTCGGTGATATTGTAGACCGCAGGCTGTACCATTTGGCTTGCCTTCTGTTCGAGTGTGAGAGTTGCAACTATCTCCTCTGGAGTCATGGTGGCATAAGTCTGATACTTCGGACCGTCGAAGTTCACCTCTGTCATTGTTGTAGTTTCGGCTGCTGATGTAACTGCCTTTGTTGTTTCAGTTTCAGATTTTTCTGATGATTTGTTTTTCTCCGCACATGACACAGTTGATATAAGCAATGTCAGCGGAAGTAAAAGTGCAAGTGCTTTTTTCATGTTTTCACTCCTTTTAGTATATATAATAATGTTTGATAATGCATTAGTTTATGCATTTAGTAATATTATATCATATTACGGCATTGTTTTCAAGTTTAACCTTTCACATGATGTAAATGACACAAAACAAAAGAAAAAGCACAGACTTTAAAGTCTGTGCTTTAAACATTCAGCCTTTCTTTATGAGAAGTTTTCTCAGAGCTACCACGTCAAAGATATCGATAACTCCGTCGCCGTTTATGTCTGAGCCTTCCTTGCTTACGGCAGAAGCTGTATTTTTTCCGAGGATAAAGCTGCTGATCGTAACAAGGTCGGCAGTATTCACATCACCGTCACCGTTGCTGTCACCCACGGATATTGGTGCTGCATTGCCTGTGAAGATATATGTGTTCTTTCCGTTGTTGTTTATAACGGCATATTCGCCGCTTCCACTGATACAAACGTCGGGAGCATTAGTGTTTGCCCAGCCGCCGTTATGAAGTCTCATACCCGTATCTACTCCGCTGAACTTATCACCGAGCGTTAAAGAATTCAGTTCAGTGCAGCCCCCGAACATACTTGACGAGAACTTCACATTGCCTGTATCGAAATTACTGAGGTCAAGGCTCGTGAGCTTATTGCAGTCCACGAACATCATGCTCATGTCAGTAACATTGTCTGTTTTCAGCGGAGTAACATCAAGTGCTTCAAGACCTGAGCATAATTTGAACATTTCACTCATATTTGTAACATTTGACGTGTCGAAAGAACTGAGGTCTATCTCAGTGAGAGAATGACAGTTTCGGAACATTGCATTCATGTGTTGAACTTTAGATGTATTGAACTTACTAAGATCGATCTTTTTCAGTGACTCGCAGGCAGTAAACATTGCACCCATATCTGTTGCTGCAGAGGTATCTATGTTTCCTAATTCGATGTATTCTGCTGTGCGGCAGGCACTGAACAGCAATCCCATTTGCTCGACCTTTGAGGTATTGAAATGAGATATATCGATCTTTTTTAAATTCTCGCAGTTACAGAACATGGCATACATATCTTTAACATTTGAAGTGTCAAAACTGCTGATATCAAGGTTTGTGAGTGCGTTGCAGGACTGGAACATTGCTCGCATATTATTGACTTTACTCGTATCAAAGTTGCTGAGTGAGAGCGTCTTTATCTCGTGGTCGTTCTCGAACATATAGCTCATATCTTCGACTTTTGAGGTATCAAAGCTGCTTAGATCAACAGAGGTTATAGCGGAGCTTCTTGCCAGCATATAGCTCATGTTCGTAACATTTGAGGTATCAAAATTCCTCAGATCAAGGTCATAGAAGCTCCAGCAGCCGTCCAGCATATGAGACATATCAGTAACGCTTGATGTATTGAGCTTCTCAACGCATGAAGAGTTGAGCTTTGTGCAGTATTCAAACATACTGCTCATATCTGTTACTTTCGAGGTATCGATCTTATCCATAGAGATCGTGTTTACCAGCTCGCAGTCCATGAACATAGCTTTCATATTCTTTGGTGTGCCTGTAGCCTTGGAAAGATCAATGACAGAACAGCCTTTATACAGCTTGAATAGTTCACTGCAATCCTCAGGAAGTACAGTACCTTCCTCGGCTATGACCTTGAGTACTGATCTCTTGTAAACAAGATCGCTTATCTGTTCTTTGTCGATATTTCCGTGAAGAGTAAGTGTTTTAGACGTAGTGTTAAAGCTGTAGCAGAGCTTATCTTCCGGTGTCTTATTGTAGGTATATGTATTTTCGCCGGTATTATTGATAACTGCAAATTCACCGTTGCCGCTGACTTTTACATCGGGTTCTTTTTCGTTTACCCAGCCAAAATTGAAAACTCCCATTGCTGATGTTATATTTCCTGATTTTTCTCCAAGTTTTATTGTACTGAGACTGTAGCAGTCCTCAAACGCATAGCCCTTGTATGCAACATTGGAAAGATCAAGACCGCTGAAGTCAACTGATTCAAGAGAACCGCATTGTGAAAAGATAAAGTCAATGCTTTTCAGATTTTTAGTGCTTATCTTGCCGAGGTTGACAGTTTTAAGCGAAGAACATTTCGTAAACATAGCTCTCATTGTTTCCAAACTGCTTGTGTCAAAACCTGAGATATCCATCGTTTCAAGGGAAGTACAGCCGCTGAACATATATGACATATTCTTTACATTGCTTGTATCGAAATTACCAAATTCAAGCTCGGTGAGGGATTCACAGCCCGAAAACATGGACTGCATCACCGTTATTTTTGATGTATCAGCCTTTGAAAAGTCCATTTTCCTGCATTTCTTGCAGAAATAGAACATATTGTTGCAGTTTTCCGGGAAAACAGCATCCTCAGACGCTACTATGCTTGTAAGCTTTGAGGCGTATTTAAAGCCTCTTATCTCCGCACTGGTGAATTCTCCGTGCAGAGTTAAAACTCTTGCTTCTGCGTCATATACAAGGTGTTCCTGATTTTTAGAAGAAGTTTCCGAAGTCTTTGAAGTTGTAGTCGTCTGTGTAGAAGTTACTGTAGTAGTTGTAGTCACTGAATCTGCCGCAGACACTTCAAAAACAGACATAGTACTGTTGAGTATTGAAAGTGCAGCAATTAATGCTGCTGTTTTATTTAATTTCATTTGTAGTCCTCCAATAGATCATTCTGGATTAATTATTTTTCAGAAGCTCTTTTCTCATAAGACAAAGGTCAAAAACATCGAGTATGTTATCATCGTAAAGATCAGCTGCCTTAGGGTTCTTCAGTTCTGTGTTCCTGTCAGCAAGCAGCCATTTCTGAAATGTGACTATATCTGATATATCGAATTTTCTGTCAGCGTTTACATCACCTTTGAGTATAGTTTCAGTTTCTGATAAATTGAAGTATTTGTCATCTTCAAAGGAATAGCTCCAGATAGTACCGTCTGTTTTAAGGAAGTAGGCGTATATTGATTTATCGTCACTGCCTTTTCTTGCAGCTATATAACTGTCCACATCAGAGACAGCAGCTTTTTTGCCGTTAAATTCCATGCAGAGGATATTGTCGTTTGTAACATGGTAATTATAGCTTCTTGCTATTTCCGATGTATGCAGATCTTCAAAATCATATACGAATTTTCCTGCTTTTTTATAAGGATCGGGAACTGTTTCAGTCAATATTACTTTTCTGGTAGTACCTGCATCGTAAGCAGTTCCGTCCGAAGTGATATGAACGCAGCCGTAAACTTTTCCGCCGCTGTAATACCTATATCCCACATAAACAACATCTTCGGCACGTTTTCTTACTGAAGGTTCACTGCCTACATGGCGGTTGATCTCCCACAAAACCTTGTCTTTGTCGATGAAGTAATAGTTATACGAATCTACCACATCGGTGATACCTGTGGGAAATGCCTGATATCCAATAGTGGTTTGACCATTCTTTTTCAGTTCGATCTGAATGACTTCACCTGTGTCTGAGATGAAATCAAGTGATGAATTTTCAAGAAATCTGTCAAAGCCTTTATAGATCAGATCAACTCTGAATTTATCTTTTTCCTTACGAATCGAATAAACATAGCCTTTATCGGTGATACCCAGACCGCGTCCTATCTTTGTGAAGATCAGGCCGTCTGCGTTTGTGAGCTTTTCATGGTTTACTTCAAGTGTTCCGTCCTGATACAAGAGCGTTTCGATAGATATGAAATCGCCGTTATCATTATACGTGTAATCCATATCATAATCAGCAACGTTTTCAGCTATAGCAACCAGTTTGCCGTCAGCCAGTTTATAAAGTATCCCGTCTTTCAGCACCACTCTGTCTGCTTCGGAATAGATGTTTGAACCGTCGATCTTAGGCATTGTCTGACCCTCTGCTGACGGTAAAACTGTAGCAGCTGTCTCGCTTACGTTTATCCTGCCTTTGTGAATTTCCTTGCCTTTCACTTTGAAAGTGTATTCGGTTGAACCTGCTGACTTGCCGTAAGCATCTGCATAGCAAACGTTGACAGGATTATCGCGATAATTATCAAAGCTTGCAATGCTTGTATCTGAAATTTCAAGTGATATCTGATCATATGTAAACATTCCTGTAGGAGTTGCTCCGATAAGATCAGCAAAGCCAACAGATGTATCTGCGTCATGGAATTTCATTACAGCTATCTTCTGCTCGTCAGTGATCTGTTCCATATCCGAAATATAGAATTTCAAAAGATCCATATCCTTTACAAAAGAAATATCAGTTACCTGCGGCATATTGCTTAATTGCAGTGTTTCTAAATTTTTGAACTTTGCAAGCAGGGAAAAGTCAGAGATGCTGCCGCCTGAAAAGTACAGATATTTTGGTTTTTCAAGGCGTTCAAGGAAGTCGAGAGACTCTACGCCGTCAAGGTTAAGCGTCATCATTTGTACGGAACGGTATTCCTCCTCGGTTATGATGCCGTCCTTGTTGGCATCAATATAATCATCTTCAAGAAGCTGCTTATAGATGATTTCCGGCAGATCTGCACGTTCAGCATTGTCTGCTGCTAAGACAGTTAAGTTAACGTTAGACAGCAAAAAGGTGAATGATAAAGCTGATGTTAATATCTTTTTCAATGTAAATCCTCCTTTAACTATACCTCAGAAGTGACATATGAAATGTCTTTTTTAGCATAAGAAAATTATACCACATGGCGAAAATAATTTCTATGATAAATTGTAAATAAAAAGGAAGAAGCAGCCTAAATAAAATTAACTTGTTGCTTCATCAAAGCTATGTTGGTTGAAAAAATCGTTAGTATTATGTAATGTTTAATAAAAATGTAACTTGATGTATTTAATTTAGTTATTGAAAAAATACATTGACACGTATTGCTGTTTGTTGTAAAATATAATATGTATTTATAATTTTATTCATAATACTATTTATTCATCATTCTAATAATCAAAGGAGTATTTTATATGAAAAAAATCAATTCAATCATCAGTTCAGTCGTCTGTACATTAACACTTACTGCTGTTCCGTTTTCAGCTTCTGCCGCTGAAGAAAAAGTATATGGTACAATGAATATCCCATATGCTGATTTTTACAAAGCAGAGATAGAAGACGCATACGAAGTTGATGCTGTTTCATCTGCAACTACAAAGGGCAAGTGGGGCATGAATGGCAAGGGCGAGATCGTTGAAGGTACATACAACAACGGAAACGGCACTATCCTCGGTGTTAACTTCCCAGTAGAAGTATCAGCAGACGATGTTGATGCACTCAAGGAAAAGTACGGATTTGCTGCTATTGACAGCAAGCCAACAGCATACAAGGAAGTATCACTTTCAGGTGATTCTCTCAGCGTATCAAAGCTTGTTGATACTGACGGTGAGCAGACGGTTGATGGTTCTGCAACTGTTTCCACTAACAGCTATTACGGCGACTATCAGATCAAGGTAACAGGCTATCCAGAAAATACCGTTTTGTACGGCGTTATAGTAAATACAAAGGAAGATGACCACTATGCAATGCGTCATCTTGAAAATATCTGGAGAAACGGTTCATATGCATGGTCAGCAGGTATCAAGACTGTTGAATACCACGGAAATCACGTAAGCTATGAGGATTATGAAAGCTCAAAGGGTAAGACTGTAACTTCCGTAACATTCATCACTCTTGACGGATATACTACTGTCAATGTTGGCGAGCAGTACCTTCCTATCAGATTTGCAGGCGAAGTAAAGGCAGAGGATGCTTCAGCAGGTACAGGCAAGACAGCTCTTTCGATCACAGGTTTTCCTGAGGACTATAAGAAGGTCATCACTGCTGATGAAGGACTTAACGTTACTGAAACAGAGATCAGCTATACAGATGCAAAGCCAGGTAAGTACACTGTAAATGTTGAAGATGAGAGCGGCAAGTATGCTCCTATGACTGCGCAGTTCATACTTTCAACTAACGATGTGCCCGTTAAGTTTTCTGACGGCAAGCTTACAGCAGCAGACGGCTTTACAGATGAGGACAAGGCAAACTTCCTGAACAACCTTGCAACAGTTGACATAAACGATACTTCCTATAAGGCAACAGGCAGCAAGACTATAAAGCTTTTCAAGGAAGACGGTTCTATTGATTTTGACGTAACTGTAAGCGATGCAAAGGTATTTGAAAACAATGGTACTTATAATATCACTCTCAACTCAACAGGATACAATGCACCATACAGCTTTGAGGTAAAGAATGACGTTCAGAACACAACAGCAGCTACAACTGCTAAAACAACAAAAACTACTAAAAAAACAACAAAGACAACAACTTCTGCTTCAAACAGCCCTAAGACAGGTGTAAACGGAATGGCATTACCTTTAGCCGTTCTTGCTTTTGCAGGAGCTACGGCATTTGTACTCAGAAAGAAAAACGATTGAAATATCAATTCCTGACAGATAAATTTTAATGCAGATGCCCCCTGGAGCTTTTGAGCTAAGGGGGCATCTGCTGAAAGGTCGAATATATATGTTATTTATTATATCACTTGTTATCGCGCTTTTTATTGCGTTTTGTCTTGACAAGCCATTGAAAAAATGTCCAGCGGCTTTTTATGTTACTGCTGCTGCTCTCACGGTTGCTTCCATAGTTGTTACACAGTCCGATATCACTATATCCAGCAGATTTGTAAGAGACTATGTTATCGGAATATTCTCGCGCGGAGCACTCGGTGCTGCTTTCTGGGCAGTAGTAATGTGGACAGGTGCTCTTCCTAACGGTTCAGCACCAATAAAGAAGCTTATGACTATACGCGGCGAGCTTTCAATAACCGCTGCTGTTCTTACACTGGCACACATCATTACATTTGGTATGCTGTATCTCCGTAACCTTATAAACGGCAGAACAGGAAGCGGAGACGCTTACAGAGACTTTCTTATAACTTGTATGCTGTCTATTGCAATGACACTGATAATGCTGCCGCTGACGGTTATGTCATTCAAGGCTGTAAGAAAGAAGATGAACGCCAAAACATGGAAAAAGATACAGCGTCTTGCTTATCTTTTCTATGCGATGATATACATTCACATCATGGTCCTTTTTGTTCCGAAGGCACAGAAGGGCAGGGAAGGATATTTCCTCAGCGTTCTTGTATACAGCGCAGTATTCATAGGTTACGCTGTCCTCAGACTCAGAAAAGCATATCTTTCAAAGAATGAAAAAGCTTCAAAGCTTATCCCGAATTCGGTTTGTGCCTGTGCATTTGTTATCCCGTTATGTTTCAGCGGAATACTTTCGCGCAATACAAATACCAAGACAAAAGTTGCAAATGTATCTCCAAAAGCTGCTGTTGAAGTTTCTGAAAATGAGACAACACAGACATCAACTACAGCAGTAACAACTGCTGACGGAACAAAAACCACAACAACGGGTAAGGCTGGTACAACAGCTACAACGACAAACGAGAAAAAAGAAAAAACTACTGAAGTTGTGACAGACTCAGCAAGCGAAGAAGCTACAGAAGCAGAGAATACTGATGAGCAGCCTGAAAACAATGAACAGGAAGAAGCTCAGGAGCAGAGCTACAGATTCAAAAACGGTACGTTTGAGGGTACAGGAGAAGGCTATACGGGAAAAATACGTGTTTCGATAACTATTGAAAACGATACGATAACTGCGATGACTGCAAGTGCGGATGACGATGATCCTGACTACTTTGATGACGCAAAGAACAAGGTAATACCTCAGATAAGAAACAGTCTTAGCGCAGACGGTATAGATGCCTGCTCTGGTGCAACATACAGCTCGGAAGGTATAATAGAAGCTGCAAGAAAAGCTCTTGAACAGGCAATGAATTGATTTGTCTGCAATAAATGCTTTTACAAAATCAACTATAAAAAGTACTTTATAATTTTGCACGTCTATATAATAAAAAAGCCTGTATTTAGTGCTTAATGCTAAATACAGGCTTTGCTGTTTCCTATTCAATGAAAAACGTATATGAAAAACAGTATACGTAATTAATTACATACAGTTTTATTCAAATACTTTTTCATATATAGCAGTTCTATTTTTTCTTGCTTCTTTAAATGACTCAACGATCTGAGAAATGCCCTTCTGGAAGTTTTCTCTGTTATCGTAAGCTTCTTTAACTGCATTCCTTAAAACGTCAGCGGTGATATTGATCTCTTTTTTATTTAAAAATACGCCTGCGTCTAATTTCTGTATCATTCTTGAAATGTCATACTGATCATACTTTTGAGGTATCAAAACCATTGGAATACCGTTTGACATACCTTCGGAAGTCGAATTAAAACCTGCATGAGTTATGAAAACATCAACTTCAGGCAGGAGCTGAGTCTGAGGTACGTAATTGTAAATACTGAAATTCTTTGGTATTTCCTTGAAAAACTGCTTGATATCTACAAATTTTCCAACTGATACGATTACCTGATACTCTTCGGAATCCTTGAATGCTTCAATACAATGATGATAGAAATCAAGGTCTTTGCCGAAAACTGTACCTAAAGAAATGTAAAGCAATTTCTTGCTTTCATCCTTCTTGAAATCGAAATTATTATCAATAACTCTTTTTTCAATATTCGGACCGATGAAATAGCAGGTATTATCAGTCTCTTCTCCTCTTAAATGGAAGAATTTTGAAGTTAAGATAAGCTTTTTGTAATTGTTTGGAGCTATATGAAGTCCGACAAAGTCATGCAGATTAATATTGTATTTCCTGTTTGTTTCCTGTAAACCGATCAATCTTCCGTCATTGAAATCCAGAAGGTTTTCGTCTGTAAAAATGAAGGAAGAATATATTTTTACAAATTTTGAAGGATCTAATTTTAAAACCTTATTCATTTCTTCAACATCGAAGAATGAATCAAAAACGTAGTAATCATAGTCTGTCTTATCATTTAATAATAAAGTGATAATAGCATCGATCGCCTTGCCGAATAAAAACGAATTAATAGCAAAGGGAGGTGCAGCCGGAGGTAATCTCTTTGCAATTTCGCTGACATCAGCCGAATATACAACTTTTTTTACAGGGACATCATTTAATCTATCTGCAAACTCGTCCAGAACATAACAAGTTACATCATGACCTAATGAAGCTAATTCTCTTACAATTTCAACACTGCAAGTAAAATGACCGTGTAAAATACCATTTATAACTAAAATCTTTTTTGATTTTGTCTCGCTTATTGTATTACTCATTTTAATCCCCCCTGATATAAAGAAATAAGCGAGTTGACTTTGGTTGCCTTAGAATTCTCGACAGCAGACATACTGTCTGTACTTTTAATTTCAACATGTTTCATTCTCTGTGTCCTCCTTGATCTTCTATGCGTATTTCGCGGTAATAACCTTTTTTCCCCTTAGAAATCACATTATAGTTTTTACCATAATGCAATATTGTATCCTAACACCTCCGATCTGTTAGGTCCATATTTATACTGAATTATTCCAAAATATTATAAGTTGATGCGCTTTATTACGCAAATACTTATTCTGTTCCGATACTTCATCAAAAAGATGAAATGGCATAGAAAAAGAGCTTCAAACTTGTTAGAATGAAATCGTTAAACAACATCAAACAAAGTAGAAGCTCTTATAATTAATAGTATAAACGGTTAGATGGTGTGTCAGTGCAAAAAAATGATTACGGCAATGCAATATCATAAAGAAATGATATGTATTAAAAGTCAAAATGGGTAATTATTTAAAAATCGAGGAGTTTATAGATTTGAACACTTGTTGCTCAAACAGATGTGTTTGTGAATAATTCGATTACATATTATACCACACTTTATCAGAAAAATCAATACCTTTTTATAATATACTTTAAGATTTTTTTACTTAAATTATTTGTCATGTGTTAATGAAGCTTTTGATTCAATAATTATAACTTACTGCATGAAGTATCGAGTCAAATAAATACTATTATCTCTCATAAAATAACACTATTTTACTATGTTTTTTGGAGATCTCAGACTGACGGTCAGAGATCTTTTAATACTTGGAAATTAATTATAATGTGAATGATAAAAATTGTTAAGTTAAATATAAAACAGTATACTTATTAACAAGCTATATTTTTTTGAGGTTTTTATTAGTTTGACGTACTTACGGGATATTTCGGCATATGCAAAAAACACAAAGAAAATGAAAATGTTGAAATTGCACAATAAATCCATTGAAATTCAATATTGAATATGTTATAATAGGTTAGTATTTAATTATAGAGAGAGGTATTTTTATGAACTTTATGAAAAAAATGGGCAGCTTTGCAACGGCTATGCTCATGGTGACAGCAATGCATCGTGGTGTGCCTCAGGCTATAGCTGAAACGGGTTCAAATGGACTTTACATAAATGAAGTATGTTCCCATAACAAAAGCAGCTTTACTGACAGTCTCGGCAAAGCCTCTGACTGGGTGGAGCTTTACAATGACAGCAATTCAGATATTGACCTTTCAGGCTACGGTCTTTCCGATAATAAAGACAAGCCTATGAAATTTGTATTTCCCTCGGGTACTTTTATAAAAAAAGGACAATATCTTATTATTGTTCTGTCTAAAGACAAAACAGATATGTCGGAGCTTCATACGGGATTTGCTCTCAGTAAATCCGGTGAATCGCTTCTGCTTTCTTCGCCTGATGGCACTGTGATACAAAAAATTGAAATCCCCGCACTTGCAGAGGATTCAACATACGGACGTTTGGCTGACGGAAGCTTTTCGGTAATGACTCCTACGCCTGCTTCTGCCAATCGCTCAGCTCCTGCTGAACCGATTTTTTCTCTTGAATCAGGCTTCTATAGTGTAGATGATGTAAAAGAGCTCACTATAACATCATCTGATACAATATATTATACCCTTGACGGTTCAGATCCGACTACTTCAAAAACTGCAAAGGTATATAGCGGTGCTATACCAATGTATGACCGAAGCACAGATGAGAATGTATTCAGCAAGTATCAGCACGAAGAGGACAGCCCTTATTCGATCAAGTTAAGGCAAGCGTTCGAGGCTAATACCGAGAAATTCGACAAGGCAACTATCATAAGGGCGGCTTCAAAATCATCAGACGGTACTTTCAGCAGAGTTACTTCCAAGACATTTTTTGTTATGAGTGAGGAAAAGCTGAAATACTATTCGGGAATACCAGTTGTATCTATTGTAACAGATCCCGGTAATCTTTTTGGCAAGGATAACGGTATATATGTTGCAGGTCAGCAGTATATTGACAATGCTGATAAAACAGATAATGTTGCAAACTTCTATTCAACGGGAAAAGAGTGGGAGAGAGAAGCTGATATTACATATTTCAAAGACGGCGATCTTGGATTCTCCCAGAAAATGGGCATACGTATAAGAGGAGCTTCTACACGTAATAATCAGGCAAAGAGCTTCAATGTATATGCAAGGAGCGAATACGGTGACTCAAAGCTTGACTATAAGCTTATTGACGACAATAATTCTGTTATTGACGGAAAGGCGATAAAACGTTACGACTCATTCGGGCTTAGGGCAGTAACATGGATAGACAGAATGAGAGAGAGCGTTGTCCATTCCGCTTTGCGTGATCTTCCTACACTTGCGACTTATGACAGTGACAGATGTATGCTGTTCATTGACGGTGAACTGTGGGGAATGTATGAGATAACAGAGAAGGCTTCTGATTATTATATTCAGTCAACTTACGATGTGCCGTCTGAATATGTTACGATTTATAAGAACGGCGAGCTTGAAGAAGGTCCAAAGGATGAACCGTTGAATATTCAGCATCTTGGAGATTTCTGCCTTGAGCATGATCTTTCAATTCCGGAGAACTATGAATATGTAGCTTCTAAAGTCGATATTGAGAGTATTATAGATCATTACTGTACAGGACTGTACATTGGTACATGGGACTGGCCAAACTACAATTACTTCATGTGGCGATACAACGGTGATGCAATAGACGGTAATCCTTACAGCGACGGTAAATGGAGATTTGGTTCATTCGATTTTGATTACTCAGTAGGTCTTACTTATCAGGACTTTGGTGGCGTTGAGTCATATCAGCATGACAGTTTCAAAAAAATGGACAGCGTTAAAGATTCTCTGCCTACTGTGATATTTGCCAAGCTGCTTGAAAATCCTGAATTCAAGAAGAAGTTTGCGGATAAATTTTATACCTATGCTTACTCGGCTTTCGAGTCATCAAAAATGGTGGCAGAGCTTGATTATGAGGAAGAAAAATACATGGACTATATGACCATGACTGCATGGAGGTGGAACAACGGTACTCCTGACCTTGATCTTGACAGCTACCTGTCACAGCAGAAAACATATTATCATGATGAAATGGAAAATATGCGTATTTTCTTCAAAAATCGTGCAAAGTATGCTGTTGAGAATATGCAGAATTATCTTGGTATATCCAAAAACACTGTAACATATAAAAAGGTTGATGCTGTGGCAGCAACAAATAATTCCAAGGGTAACAGTGAATATTACATTGGTTCTGACGGCAATTACTATTCTCTCAAAAATAATGTTTACACTAAGATCGATAAAGGTTCATGGGCGATACCAAAGCTTAACAGGACAGATATTTCTTCTGCTGAAATTGTACTTGATACAAATAGTATCAAGTATGACGGAAACGATCATACAGTTGATTATACTGTAATGCTCGGAAATAAGAAACTCACGGAAGGTAAGGACTATACCTTTGAAGGTGATGTTACTGCTGCAAATGCAGGAAACTACCTTATAAAAATAAGTGGTATAGGCGATTATACTGGTGAAAAGTCTGCGGTATGGACTATAACCGAAAGCTATACGGTCTCAGTAAATGGTGAGCTCAATGATGAAAGATATAATTTCGGTGATTCCGTTACAGTTAATGCTCCTGAGGCTGAAGAAGGAATGCAGTTCTCATGCTGGAGAAACAGAGGAGATGTCGTCAGCACATCTCCTGAGTATAGCTTTATAATTCAGGAAGATACCGAACTGACAGCTGTATACGTAGCTGATACAGTTGATGTTGTACCTATACCGATAAGGGATCTGAAAGCAAATAAATCATTATATAATGGTAATAATGCAATTGGCTTTAATTTTACACACAGTATTCCTGACAACTATCAAATCGAAGAAGTCGGACTTCTTTATGCCACAAACAAGCTTGCAGGTGCAGATACATCTAAAACTGCTTATGCGAATACAGTTGATCTGACGGCTACAGACTTTGATGTTGAGTATGCTGTAAAAAACAATACATCTGAGAAAGTCAAGAACTTTGTTGCAGATTATACCAACCATAATGGTACTGTTATGTTCAATTACATGATAGGAAATTATACTGATTGCTATGTATACGCAGTTGGATACATAAAATGTAAAGATGAGAACAACAACGATGTTACGTTGTATACCGACTTCTTATCTGTTACATATAATACAGCCGATTGATGGAGGAAAAAATGAATAAATCAGAGTATACATCTCCTAAAATGGAGATAATAGAATTTGAAACAGATGATGTGATCACTACAAGTCCCGCAGGCAGTGACGTTGGAGGCTCTAACGGTACAAACGATTTTTAAGTGTGATCATATTTTTAAAAGAGAACTTAAAATGCGAAAATGCAGTCCATTTGGACTGCATTTTCTGTTATATTCATTTTATGATTATAACTCGCTGCCGCCCCATTCAACAACTGTAAAACCATTTCTCTCAAACGGTTTAAATTGCTGAGGTTCAATATCAACAGCTTCATCAAGAGAAACATATGTCATAAAGACGCGTAGCATACTGTCAGGTTTAGGAGAAATATTCAGCTTTGCCGAATCAGTATAACTATTACCTTGGAAGGAAATTAGATTATACTTGTTATGCTCCATTCTCGGCAGCCAGTATACGATGAACTCGTTCATTTCTTCCTCGGTAAGTCCCATATAAGAGAGCTTTTCCTTGAGGAAGCTTTCTGTATCGTTGCCAGCAACACAGAATCCCTTTGACATATCAAATCTTGTTCGGCAGTTTTCGCTGTCCCAGAAAAGATACTTATGATGTGTACCGTCAGACTTGTTAAGAAGTGAACCGTCGGGATATGCTGTTACGTCCCAGCCGTTATTATACTTCGGATATGTTGTGGAGAGCTCTGACTCAGTCAGTTCAAGTTCAACATGAACATCGGTCTCCTCTTCGGGATAAAGGTAGATAACAGGCTTATCAACGTACTGCTCAAAATAAAGTGTGGTATTTTCGTTTCCTCCATCAACTGTTTTTACCCATCCGTACTGACCTTTATACTCTATGAACACCCATACAGAATTATCATTCTGATAGCCCAGTTCATAAAGACGTGTTCCCTCGGGAATATGATCTATTATTTGATAGCCTTCATCAGGTCCAAGATATAATTTCAGACCGTCCACCATAACACGTAATGGTGAACCATTTGTAGTGCGGTTGTCAGGTTCAACATAGGTCGTTGTTTTTTTTCTGATAAGTTCTTTTCTCATCAGAATGAGATCAAATACTGTCAGCTCATTATCCAGATCAAAGTCGGCTTCTCCCCAGCTGTAGATCTCTTTATCGTATGTATTGAGCAGCCATTTCTGTAATGCGACCACATCGGCAACAGTGAATTCACCGTCTCCGTTTATATTACCCGATGCTTTTACCTTAGTATTGAACACAATATCCATTGAGCCATTTTCATGAAGTGTTACTTTGGGCTGATCGTCGCACAGAAATTCAAAGACATCTGCGCTTTTGTATAGCTTTGCAAGATCGGTCTCATAGACCTGCGGATTGGAGCTAACAATATATATCGGACCTGTCATCATCCAGCCGCCCGGTACATCATCGTTTTTGAAACGGATATCTGTACCGAATCCCCAGTTGTGATACTCAAGAATTTCATTCGGGATTAGTTCTCCCGTATCCTTGTCATACAGAGTTATCCTTGTTGCTCCGGCAGGAAGTTCTTCTTGCTCTTTTTTCAGTCTGAAAACAACATCAGCAGAGCCGTTGTCAAATCTTGTAACTGTCATCTGATCTTCGGGAATGATCGTGCCGTTATAGTAGCCTGAATCTCTTCTATTATCGGGCAGTTCATAGCCGTCAGGTGCTTCCCACATTCCAAATGAAAAAGAATCTGCATTGAAGAAGCCACTGATACTATGATCCACTACGGAAGGATTTGCATTTACTTCCAGAATAGGTCCTGTAGACATTGTGCCTTCTGGTGAGTGGAACTCCACATTTGTCCAGAGCATGGGTATTTCATCTTTACCTAATGTAATCGGTTCGCCTGTGTCATAGTCAAGTAGAGTGACTCTCATATCGCCCGATAAAAGAACTGTTTGTGCGTCGTTAAAGACTGCACAGTTTGCAGCTCTGGTCTCTTCTGCCTTACCGTCTGAATACACTGCTCCGAAATCATAGGATATTTTGTCATAGCCGTCTTTTACAGCCTTGTATGCACAGATAGTATTGATCTCTCCTCCGTCAAGAGGAACAGTGGATATGGTGCTGCAATCGCTGACCGCTGCAAGCTCAAAGCATTCTTCTCCTTTATCTTTCAATGTCCAGTCATAAGCTGTACCAGCATTATGAGGAAGCAGGAAAACAACATAATTATCTTTGACAGATACATTAAAGTGCGTAATATCATACATACGGTATTCTTCAGCGCAGTCAGGCAGCCAGCTGTAAATATCAGTCTCAAACACCTGTGTACCGATACTTGTAAAAGTGTATTCCTTCTGCACTTCCGAGTCGCATATCAACTGCATTTTGAAATCAGGCTTTGATGTCCACACGTTTTTATACGCCAAAACTTCATATGCAGTATCTGTACTTTCGTTAACGAATACGTTATGGTAGTATTCCGCAGGAAGTGCTGCCGTGTTTTTTATGCTGTATTTCTTTGTACTGTAAGACGGCTCTTCAAACACAACACATAGCAGATCACTTTCATTCTCATTTCCTATGTGAGTTGCACCGTACGTATTACGGAAGCTGATCGCCTCGTCAAAGCTTTGGGGAATCCAGTCGGGAATTGAATATGTATAAGCTTTGTCTTCTGCATAAACACTCACAGTTGTAAATGCGTTTACAGTATCTGCGTAAAATGGTATAATTGCTGTTGCAGCTGCGATTAGTGCAGCAATAATCTTTGAGAGTTTCATTATGTTCACCTTCCATTCTTCAAATTAACAGTATAAAGCTGTATATTTTGATTATATAATGATAATGGTTATCGTGTCAATCAAATTCAGGTAAGTTGCGTTTTTAGACAGGTAAGTTGCAATTTTTTTAGTGTAAACTGCATTTTTAAGCATTTACGAAGGATCGAAACATACATTATAATTTGCATTTTATGGCATAAAATGCCATTTTACTGATTAACGAAAAAAGATGCAGTATGTGCGGATAAAAATGTAAAATTTCTATGAACTCGATCAAGCTGATATGCAGGATAATATTATTTTGAGTCAAATCCTCACTTAAAACGTTTATATAATAAATCAGAAGAAATCACCAATTTCTATATTGTTGTGAAAAAATTATGCTTTTTGTTCACAACAGCAAAAAAGCTTGACTATTCTGCCCGAACAATGTATAATTACGATATAAATGCAAAATAAAAGGGAGGGTTAAAAATGCATTTAAAAACAAAAAAAATTATCGCAGGTATTATGTCACTGGCAATGGTCTCAGCATCATCGGTTTCATTTTTCGCTCCGATGCAGGCTTCGGCTGTTCAGGTACTTGGAGAGAGCACTTTTGAAAAAAAAGCTCTGCCGTGGTACGTAACATCTGCAAGTCCTGCAGTGCAGGATTTTGAACTTGAGGACGGAACATTTCATATCAAGGTCATTGTTCCCAGTGGTGCTGAAAAAGAGAAATGGGATCTTCAATTCAAATACCGAAATCTCAATTTCAAAAAAGGTCACGAGTACAAGGTGAGCTTCAAAGCTAAGAGCAAAAGAAACGGAATGGAACTTTGCTCATATATTGGAACTCTCAACGGTATGGAAGAGTACTTTGAACTTGACGGCGAAGAAAATAATATGCATATGGGGCCTCATATGGACGGAAGATGGCCGTCTAAAGCTGTAAAACTTTCAACTGAATGGCAGACTTATGAAGGTATATTCAAGCCTACTCAGGATCTCGATGGTTGTCAGTGGACTTTCATGTATGCAAGGGGCAGTAACTTTTTTGGTAATGCCGAGGCTGGTGACGAGATATGGTTCGATGATATGTCGATAGATTGTCTTACCTGTGAAGAGGAACATAATTATAATGGCTGCGGATATGTAGGTACGCCTGAAATTGGTGTTACTCCAAGAAATAATGTACGCATAAATCAAATGGGATATTTTACAAACGCGGATAAAAAAGCAACTTATGCTACTGAAAAAGAAGTAGAAGCAACTGATTTCAAGGTAGTAGATAAGGACGGTAAAACTGTTTACAGCGGTAAGACAGAACCTGTTGGTTTTGATGAAATGGCAGGGGAATATTGTCATATAGTTGATTTCTCAAAGTTTAAAACACCGGGCGTTTACACTGTAGTTGTCGGCAGTGATGACAAAAATACTCTAAACATCAGTCATGAGTTCAGAATTGGTGATGATATCTATGACGGAGTGCTAAAAAACGCACTCAATTACTATTATCTTAATCGTTCCGGCAATAATACGGAAGAAAAATATATAACATCGGGCGATACTAAAAAGCTTGCGCATAGGGATATCAATAATAATGATATTGCTTATGTACAGTCCAGTTGGTTAAGCAGATTTTATAAATATGGTAGTATCGGACCGATCGATAAGGACATCAGCATCAACGTTTCGGGCGGCTGGTATGAAACGAATGATTACGCTAAAAGCGTTGTTAGCGGCGGTACAGCGTTGTGGCTTCTTCAGAATATGTATGAGAGATCAAAGAAAAATGGTACTGACAGTAAGTGGGCTGACGGAAAGACCATGACTGTTCCCGAAAAGTATCAGTTATCTGATGGAAAGAGTATAAACTGCACTGATACTCCTGATATTCTTGATGAGGCAAGATACGAACTGGAATTCATGTTCAGAATGATAGTTGATCCCGAAAAGGATAGCGTATGGGGCAAAAACTATTCGGATTTCGTTTACGATCAGGTGCAGGAAGAAAGAGCTCTGCCTTCTCCGTATATTCCATTGGATTATATCGGCAACGACTATGAAAAAGCTCCGCGTATCATCAGCCCACCTTCATACGGTGCAACATTTAACATGATCGCCTGCGCAGCACAGGCTGCTCGTCTGTGGAAGGGCGTTGATGATGATTTTGCCAAGGAGTGCCTTGACCATGCTCAGAAGTCATGGGAAGCTGTTATGAAGCGTCAGGAAGAATTGAAAAATAAAACGCCCGACGATGATCTTACGGAGTATACTTACAAGCCGTGGGCTGATCTTGGTCGTGTAAATAACGATGTTGATGATGAATCATACTGGGCTGCGTGTGAGCTTTTTGCAACAACAGGTGATAAGACGTATTACGAATATTTGAAGAAATATGACGGAACAGTCGAATCAAATGGTATTAAGGCTTTTGGAGTTCCTAACTATATTACGACTGTAAATACGAATGAAAAATTTGTTTCCTTTGACAATGACAATAAAGGCACTTTCGGTACACTTTCACTTTATCTGAGCGACAAGATTTCCGAAACTGACAAGTCTGAGATAAAAACAAGTCTCAAGAGTGCAGCTGATGTCTTTATTGACTATGAAAACGATGTAAAAAATGGTGCTATGGGTGTACCATGCAGATACGTTAGTATTGAGGATATTTTTGGAGCTTCTTATTCTAAAGGATATGATTACGGCTCAAACAGTGATGTTACCGATAACGCAATGATAATGGCTTATGCATATGATGCAACAGGTGACACAAAGTATCTCAACGGTGCTTTACAGGCTATGGACTACATATTTGGAAGAAATGCCCTTGGTTTCTCATATGTTACAGGCTGTGGATCTTATCATGCACAGTATCCTGAAAGTGAATACTGGATCTATGAGTTAGACAAGGAATATCCGAAAGCTCCTGATGGCATAATGGTAGGCGGACCTTGTTCATTCTTATATGATCCGTATGTGCGTTTGTTGGGTTTAAAGTATGGAGAAACACCTAATCAGAAATGCTATACCGATTCTATTGAAGCTTGGTCAGTCAACAGTACTGCTCTTGAATGGCAGGCAGGATTTGTATGGAATATAGATTTCTTTGAGGAAGCTGTCAAAAAAGCTTCGGAGGTAACTACAACGACAACTTCTTCAACAACAAATACTACCACCACTACAACTGTTATTACATCGACAGTAACCGAAAATACAACTGCTCCTGCAATTAAAGTTACAAAAGCAGGCGATGTTAACTGTGACGGTGATGTGGATATGAGCGATGCAGTTCTTATTATGCAAGCTCTTGCAAATCCGAATAAGTATGGTGAAAACGGTACAGCCGAAACACACCTTACTGCACAGGGAATGGCGAATGGTGATATTAACGGCGACGGTCTGACTGTTGGTGATGCACAGACGATACAGAAAATGCTTCTCGGTTTAGAAATCAAGTAAGCTTGAGATTTTTAAAAAATATTTTATCATATAATTATTTTTTAGCACCTGTTTCGGCAGGTGTTTTTTTGTGCATTATTTTGTAAGATAATAGTGAAAAATGAACATAATATTTCCAAAAAAGAAATGAATATCAAAATATTGCTATAATCAAGCTTTATGGTGTAAAATATTACATTTTTGTTGACCGTTTATTGCTGAATTGTGACCAAAAATTGCCGAATTGTAAAATACGCCTTTACTTTTATAGATATATAATGTATATTTATATTAAAGATATTGTGTAAATCTTACAAATAGTTGTTATAAATGCAACTTTTGGTGTAAATGATAAGGCACAATAACCTGTTTCGTTTTTTTCACTTTGGATATAGCCGTTTCCCTCTGTTTCTCAATAAAACATTAAATTGGCTTTTTCCTGAGTGGATCATCGTCCTGTTCGTGCTGATTGAGGCTTATACAGCATTTGACTCAGGACACAAAAAATAAAGGAGTGAATGAAGTGAAAAATTCAAGAATGAAAAAGATCATCAGCGGAACCGTATCCGCAATGATGATCGCAGCAAGCGTACCATTTTCATCTTCAGCTGCTGTAGGTAATATTGACACAGGCAGTGTTACAGAAGGCAATGTAGGCGGCGGCTTCGGTGGCTGGGGCGGCAACGGAGGCGGCATGGATTGGAGCGGATTTGCAGGCGGCTTCAACGGCGGCGGTGCTGAGATCGGCAGTGACGCAGGTAACGGCGGCAATGCTAAGTCAGGTCTCAATGCTGAGATCAAGAACGATATGCCTACAACCGTTCCAAGCGGCGTTGAAAAGACAAGTCAGTGCAAGGTCGAGAAAAAGACCTATATGTGCAAATACACAGGCAAACAGAAGACTTGTAACGTAATCCTGCCTCCAAACTATAATTCAAGCAAGAAGTATCCTGTAATGTT
>NZ_FNWV01000027.1 GCF_900108555.1 Ruminococcus flavefaciens | reverse complement strand
AAATAAAAGGTTGGCAATCAAGAAATAAAAGGTTGGTAATCGGAAATAAAAGGTTGGCAATTGAATCCGAAATAGTGCTATTTTACGTTGTTTCAGATATCCGAAATCAACTTTTAAATCATATATTAAATCACTTTTAAATCAATCTATCAATCAATACACGATACATACTTTACAACGTGTATTGATTTCTATTAACAGACAGATTGACCGATAGATAATAAGAAGGGAATAACAGTGAACATATTAGAAAGGAAAAAGGCAGGTTGTATAACCTACCTTTAATCCTCATAATGTCCTTTACAGCTTGCGATCCATAAGTTTCCGTCAACAATATTGTATACAAGCCTGTTACCATGATCAATGTGTCTGCTCCAGCCTTTACGATAACGCAGCGGCTCTGGATGTCCGATGCCTTGTGAAAGTCCATTACGTTCTATGTCCTTTATCAGCTCATTGATCTTCTTGACTATCTTTTTATCAGTTTGCTGCCAATACAAGTATTCGTCCCATGCTATATCCGACCAAAGTTTATTCATCTTCTTCAACCTCGATCAGATCATGCTGCTTTCCTTGATTTGCCTCTAACTGTTCAAAGGCTCTGTCTATTTTTGCAAGATATTCTGCATTTCTTACTGCTTTTGTAAGTGCGTTATACTGTTCAAGTGACATTAAAACTACGTTTTTTTCATTTTTACGGGTAACTATAACGGTTTCAGCGTCATCGGTTGCCTTGTCGCAGTAGCTTTTTAAATTGTCTCTCATGGTCGAGTAATTAACTGCTAACATAAAATCACTCCTTTGTACAATATATTGTACTGTTTCTTGTACAACTATATTATAGCATTTTTCTTATTATTTGTCAATAGCGGTTAGTTTATTTATAAACTAACGTGTCATACCATAGTAATGATCTTGCTCTTGCTCATGCTCTTCTTCCTTTTTCATTTCCTCACGGATATTCAGGACTATATCACGAACTTCTTTTGAGAGCACTCCTCTATTCTGCATATTTTTTATAAAGTCTTTTTGCTCAGGCGATAAATTGTCATCCTCACACATTTCTTCTGCAAATTGTTGTGCTCCTTTTAATCTTGTCATTGTTACATCTGATAGCTCCCCCTTTTTTAGCTCATATTTTAAGTGATTGGATATATAGGCAATTACTCTTATAGCTTTGTATAATGAATTTTTGAGGGATGCAGCAGATTGTTTCAAGCTTCTGTTTTCTCCTTGTATTTTTTGTATATCGTCTTCTAACCTTGTAACTTCCTTTTTATGCTCTAAATCGCTGTTTTTTAGTTCTTTAAGATATCGTTCAGCTTTATCGTCAGCAATGATGATTTGATTTTCTACATATCTGACTCTGTCTTTTAATTCTTTTACAGTGTTATTGATATCTTTCTGTTCCATATACAGGCGATCAGCATTTCTTTTTATCATATCTGCATTAGCTTGCTTATTTTTTGCATTAAAAAGTATAGCGTCTGCTTCTTTTTTCTTTTTCAATGCAGCTTCAAACACTTCCTGTCTTTGCTTTTCAAGCCCATTCTTTATATATTCAACGCTTTTTTCAGCTTCATTTAGCCTTTTTTCTCTTTCATCAAGATCTGAACTCCGCTCATCTGCAAGCTTTATCTTATCATAATTTGCAACATAAGCAGCGGATTGTTCCTGTATCTTATCAAAATCAGCCTTGTCCATTACTACAGTATCATTTTTTCCAAAATGACCAGCCTTTACCTTAATTTTCTGAGATAAATCCTCTTTGTCAACTTTCAGATCTCGATACTGCTGATATTCTGTTCGCAGCTGCTCTATATCCTTTTCAGACTGAACCTTTGTCTCAGACAGCTGCTTAATGTCCTCTACAAGAGCTTCTTTCTGCTGCGCTCTCCATTGCCATGTTTCTTGCCTCCTGCGCTTTGTGAAAGGCTGAGAGGGGATAAGGTGTACATATTCATTAGCAAGGATCTCTACACGTTCACGCTGCTGTGATAACCATTTCCGGTAAGGTGTTTCCTTATAACTATCATTTTCTCCGTCTTTAGCCTTTGTTTTACGGTCATATCCGAGCTTTTTCATAGCTCCGTCTATACTGACCTTGACAGTCAGACCGCGGCTGCTCTCAGCCACAGGAAGGAAGTCAATATGAATATGAGGGGTACCGTCTTTTATTTCGTCCATGTGTATGGTAGCAGAGAATACTTTAAGTGAAGGATTATATTTAAGCCAATTCTTATAAGCCCTGGTCAAGAACTGTTTGTGAATAGAATCGGCTTTTTCTTGTCCGACAAGCTTTATCAGCTCCATGTAGTTCTCATGATCTCCCATTTGCATGATACATTCCTGAGCGTGTCCCTTATACTTGTTATAGTAATCATCTACCGAAGTCATACGATCAGGATGCTTCTCCCTGTTCTTTTCATTGTACTGGTCTATCGCTGCGCCAAATGTTTTCTGAAAGAAATCACGCAGTTCAGTATGAGTCAGCCTTTCATTCAGATGAGAGCGATCTGATTGAATGTGACCGTCAGTATTCCATTTATTAGCATCGTACTCTCTCAGGTTATGCTTGAGGGAATACTTTTTGCCGACGTGCATACTTGCCTTTGCTTCAATATTATACTTCATTGCCGCAACTCCTTTCTGCCACCGAAGGTGGCACTACACATATCCATTATAGCACTTGCAAAGAGGTACGTCAAGAAGATATGTGTAACTCAATGGCACTTTGGGAAACCCCAAAGCGCATTGAGCTCTCCGAGGGCAAGGGGAGACCCCCTTGACTCCCTTAAAAACCACATTGAAAAAAGAAAATATAGGGTGCATTTCGTATGATCGTAGCTGCGTTTGCACCCTATATTTATCGTGTACAATATAATAATAGAATCTCATTCATACAAAAAGTCACTTGTTATAGAAGCCTTATATGTATCAAAGTTCCAATGCTAAGATTTTTCAGTAATGAAATTTGCTCAATTACTTTATTAAGATATGGACTTGAAGCCAGCTTATAAGCGTATTCTGGTTCAGTATTTTGGTGTTGGGAGCGGAGCTTATGCCTTTGAATATCGTTCTGTTGCTGATACTTTTCCATGCTGCATATATCATTGTTCGGTGGTACATAGACGGCTACAAAGAAGCAAGAGGGCTGCGTTAACGGCTTGATAAACGATAGGATTTAGCGGACTATGAGTAATGAATAAAGCCGGAGATCAAATCTGTCCAAAAGCAGATAAGTATTTTTGAATATATGATTAAGAAATATATCCATTTTGCGCTAAAAAACTGCATTTCACGCAATATCATTGATTTATGCTGTTTTTTATGATATAATTTATATGCTGCTTAATATGCAGTGAAAACAATACTTTTATTTAGTCGCAGTAATTATTAACTCTTTCAATTTACTAAAAGATCTTTTATTCTATTCGCTTTTCAATTTCACGGTATTGTTTATTTTTTTGTACAGGAGGGGTGAAACTGTTGCAAAAACTCAGCTGCAAGTTATTGCAACACAAAATCTATGATCGCAGCAAAAATGATATTAGGAAAAATGGAGGAAAAAATGTTAAAAAAAATTCTTTCTACATTAACTGCAGTTGCAGTTACAATTTTTGTGTCATCTGGCAGTTTGCAAACATTAGCAAATGAATTTAGAGCAAATGCGGCAGAAACCGAAATAATATATGGTGATGTAAATGATGATAAAAAAGTGGATATATTTGATGTAACATTAATTAAAAAGGAAATTATTGATCCAGGCTCTACCAATATTAATCTTACAGCAGCTGATGTTAATATTGATGGTATAGTTGATATAAAAGATGCTAATGAGATACAAGATTATTTACTTGGTATTACTAAAGGTTTTACAGGAAGTGTAAAAAAAGCTTTTAGCAATATAAATCGAACATTTATTACAGAAAACATAAATGGGGAAGCTGTATTCGGTGATGAAACACAAATTACAAAAGATATGGCAAATCTTGCTGAAATTCTCAATTCACCTGCTGCGGTGTTTCTATATGTTCTAAATAATATCAAAACTGAATTTTATTATGGTTCGCGAAAGGGTGCTGTAGGAACATTTGAGGAAGGTGGAGGAAACGATTATGATCAAGCCAGTCTTCTTATTGCAATGCTACGTTATTTAGGTTATAATGCATATTATGCTGTTGGGGATGTTGTTTTTTCTGATGATGAACTTATTAATATGACCGCTGCTTCTAACATAGAATCTGCTAAGAAGATCTTTACGTCATGTGGAAAAATACTTACTCCTTATGAAACAGGAGGATATCTTACCGAACAAGTTATGGTATATCTAATTGTAGATGAAGAAAACGACACCGTAATAGATCCAAGTTTTAAATATTACTCTAAAAAAATAAATTCTATAGATTTTAGTGATATTATGACTAAATTAGATACACAATATAGTCTTTCAGATTCAACATTAGAAATGTATGATGTTTCAAATAAATTAGAATCTCAATATAACTCAACGGATTGGCTAACTACTTTTCAGCAATATGAGATAATCCAGCAAAATATAGACAATTATATGATTCATTATATTCCAAGTAATCAATTTGAAATTGAAACGTCTCTTCTAAATTCTCAATCTGATATGATAACGTTTTCTTTAGGGAATATGAAAATATATCAAAAGAAAACATGTTGCTTATATGGAAAAGATATCACTCTTGAATATGAATTTACAGAAGATGCATCATTGGCTATGGATGTATATTTCAATTTTGATAGTATTGATGACTTAACTCAAAATTTAGGTACATATACTCAACAAGCACAAATTCATGGTGTTTTAAAGGTGGATGGTGAAACTAAAGCATATAATACAGATTCCTATTTACTTGGCGAAAAAGAAATGCTTCAGATTGATATCACTTCTTCAGGTAAAACACGGACTATTACTAAAGAATTGACAGTAGGTGCATTATATAGCATAACACTTGATTATCAAATCATTTCACCTTATGAAATAGCAGACGGATATGCTAAACTTCCTCAAACTTCAATTGAACAAAAGAATCTTAATGAGTCAAATATATATGGTTCGAGAGATATGATGAATACATTGTCTCTTTTAGGTAAATCATATTTTTCTCAATTAGACACTAATAATGCAATACTTGCAAGTTTTGCCGATATGCGTTATGAGCGTGAGTTAAGTGTTGCTATCGTTGATTTTACACCACATATATACAATCAGGTTGGTTCATCTCCAAGATTGTATAAAGAAGGAACTATTAATATTGATGTATTAGATAACAAAACTATTTTCGTAAGCTTAAAAAATGACACAGAAGAAGAAGAAAAAATAAAGCACTCAACAGGTTATATATCATCGTTCTGTGAAAGCGAAGTAATAAAACAATTTACAGGTATGCAAACTGTATCTACTGCTGAAGTTTTAAAACAAGCCACTGAACATGATATAGATATACTTTATTTATCTAAAGCTAATATTAATCAACTTGAATTGAGCAAATTAAGTGATCAAAATAAAGCTGACATTACTAAATATATCAATGAGGGAAAATATATTACCGTCCCAAATGAAGAAATTACTATTGGAGCATGGAGTGGAACGGGTTATATTGTGTATGATCCTTCAACGGGAACAAACGCTTATATTATAAATAATAATTTAGGTAATAATATTAATGGTGGAGGTTTATGTTCTTGGGTAGGATTATCATTTTTATGTAATATAATAGCGACTGTTATTGAATGTACTTGGGCTTTTCATTTGATAATGCTTGGTGCAACTATCTTTGGAACGGGTTTGATTCTTTTGACAGGCGGTTTGGCCTTAATTCCATTATTGATTTCAGCTGCTGGATTAGGTGTACTTATTGCAGGTGGTTTTTATTTAAGGAATATTGAAGAACGACTATATGAGACAAGAATATTAATGGATTTATATATGGATGGCAATGAAGAAGCTGGGAAATCTATTACGAAAAATGGATATAAACATTTAGAATGGACAGCCGCTATAGAAATAGCATCACCTGCTATTGGATTTTTATTTAAATCAGTTAGTTCTGCATTTGCTAAAACTAATATAGGTAAAAAGGCTTTGGGAGCCAGTGGCAAATATCTTATGGATGGATTTGCTAATTCAAAATTTGGCATAGTAGGAGCCTTAGATTTATTAAATTCGATTAGCTCTAAATATGCGGGAATGTTATGTGATTTTCTTGTTGAATATGGTAATCCAATAGCTAAAAATGCCATCGAAACGTATTATGGAGGCGGAAAAATAGCGGTTGAAGAACGACTTGATGATTTAAAAGGAAGCGATGCAAAACACATTACAAAATACGACAATATCGATATTAATAATTTAGCAGCTAATAATCCAACAAAACTAAAGAGCATAATAAGTGATATTCGTCAAACGGGTGGTTCTCCTGTAGAAATACCTGCAGAAGCGGATGCTAATGCCATAGCTAAAACAATGAATAAAGGGTATCAACAGATAAAATATCGTTGGTCAGAGGGTATATATAACTTTGAGGCACGTTGGCATACTGAAACACCTGGTGCAATGAAGTATGAACGAGGAACAACATGGGTAGTAACACGAACAATTCCTGGAACACCAAAAGGGCAAGAACGTGTTACAGAATATTTAGTGGGTGATACTTGGATTCATGAAGATATATGGACAGCTGCTGAAAAAGCTAACATTGCAGGAACAGCAACTCAAGAACAAATGGATATGCTCGAAGCTGGACATTGGTTAGCAAAGTGAGGGTGATATTATTATGAACGAAAGTTACTATAAAGGCCATGAAGGCGACGAAGAAATCTGTTTTAGGTTGTTCATTAACGCAGAAGAAATTGAAAGCATAGGAATATGGGGAGGATATTTTTCTACAATAATTAAATTAATTCCTCCTAAAAAGGAGGGATGGATTGGTTTTCCATACTATTATCATTTAAATATTGGTTGGTATGATAAGGAAAACTGGATTGTTCCTGATATAAATTTATTCTATGAACAACTACAGAAAATAGACGAAAATATGCTTGAATATAAAGAAGACAAGGAAGTGCTTTGTCTTATCCGTTCAATATTTAAGAAGGCTAAAGAATCATGTGGACATATAACAATCAGTAGCTACTAAAATAAACTTTTCGATATTACATAGCAACAAATGAAAAGCAGCTTTCCCTTACGCTCGAATTAATTCGGGCAGGGAAAGCTGTTTTTTGTATGTCAATGAAGGACAAAACACATAGAAATGGTACAATTATGACCGCAGCTGAGATATAAGGCTAAACACCGTTTCTAAAGTTGCATCAAATAAGAATTAAACGAAACTTTATGCTCTTGTTCCCTATTTGACGGCTTATCATTTTTTGCTACGGTGAAAAAGTCTGCTCCAGATCGTTGACTTTGTTGCGCTCGTTGCCGCTGCCGTTTCAAGTTCTGTTATTCTTGCGGTGAGTTGCTCCTGAGCCTGTTCCTTTTTTCGATTTTCAGCTTTCAGCTCTTGTAACTGCTCTGAGAGTTCCTTAATCTGATCTTGTGCTGCCGTCGGTTGTTCCTCTGCCATTGAGGTCTCGTTCTGAGCTTGTGACTCTTGCTTGTCCTGTAACGCTTGAATTGTTCCAGCGTGTAGAGCTTGTGCTGCCGTCAGCTTGTCGTTGAGCTGTAAGAGTTGTGCATCTTTGGCTTTCAATTGCTCCAGAAGACTTGCTATTTGCTTGTCTTTTTCGACGAGTTGTTCTGCTAATATATCAAGCGTTTTACTTTCGTTTCCTTTCTTAATTTCTTTCTCTCGCTTTCCTTTCGCGGAGTAGTATATTTTCATCGATTCTACGTCATTTTCCGTAAGCAAGTACCCTGCTTTCTTTCCTTTCGCTTCGCTTTCGCTTTCCTTTCGTACCCCGTTGCGCTTGCACCAACTCCGCAGGGCTTGCTCTGATACTTCAAGTTCCCTTGAAAGTTCTTTTATGTTCATGGCTGTTCACCTCGCTGCTTATCTCGCTCCGATTGTATCATAGTATAAAAATAGCTGTATCGGTTCTTTATGGTTGTGCGCTCTGATATTGCCTTGAATCGTGTATACTGCTCCAGCAAGAAATGATATTTTGCAAAAACAGATCCCATTTCATGTGGTGGCAGTTCCATTGTATTGACTATGGTTACAAGACTTTCAATTTCGGTTGCTGTAAATTCGTCATCACAAGCACCTGAGAAAAAAGCAGTGCTTTCGTTCTGCTCAGTTTCGGTATCGAATAATTCAAGTTGTGGCTCTTTGGCGGCTCCGCTTTGCTCCTCCGACTGTTCCATAAATTCAAATAATGAAAGTTGATCTACATAATCATTGTTTTTGCTGATATAAAAGATAATAGTTAGCCACTTGCCGCCTGTTCCTGTCTTTCCTCGCTCGTAGGTATAATAAATATCTGTTGTCTCTTTTAGTGCCTGTTGGCAGCTGTCAAGCACTTTCGCCTTGAATCTGTCCCATCTTGTATAGTTTACACCTAACAGTTCCTGCAGTTTCTTTACTTCTATTTCTCGTTTGCCTATTGTTTCATACTGCTTTAGTATTTCGTACATTCTTATTTGACTGGGAGCTTTCAAACGCAGAGCATTCCAAAGCTCATACTTAAAATACCTGTCTTTAAAATCAAACATCAAAGGCAGAGCTGCATTTGTTGCATTAATTTCCACATACCAGTTGCCACTGCCGTCTTGATCGACATCAAAAGTTTCAAACAGATTAACGCCTTTAAAGCCGCCGTTTTCCTTTGGCAGAAATACTTGTGACTTTAAAACACTGCTTGCGCTTGCCTTTAGTTGTGCTATATTTAGCTTTCCAAAGTTCATTATGCGCTGAAAGTCCGATAAAGGAAATCTAACAATCCTTGTATTCTTATCGTATGGATTTATTTTTGATAGATAGATTGAGAACAGACGCAGCTCTTGTGTTGTATGCAGCGTTGTTCTTAGCTCGTTTAATACGTTTCTTTTTTCAACTATTGCAGTTTCAAATATTTCTGACATCAGGAATCACCTCTTTCACCAGTATACCACCACTTTACAACCTTGTCAAGCATTTGGTTGTTAATTGAAAATAAAAGGTTGGCAATCAAGAAATAAAAGGTTGGTAATCGGAAATAAAAGGTTGGCAAT
>NZ_FNWV01000003.1:62333-343213 GCF_900108555.1 Ruminococcus flavefaciens | reverse complement strand
TAATGTCATTAAGCTAACCAAATACGCTAAAGGAACAGGAGTATGTTGGGAATATTACCAGGCATACTCCTGTTATTACATTCGCCAAAATTGCATGACGAAAAGACAGATACGAGATCTGCCTGAAAAAAGATTGACATAAGCAAATAATTATGATAACCTGTAATTGAAGCCGATAGCAGAATGGCAACGAGTTTTTCTATCAGCAATACGATCAGGTCTGACAGGACACTTGTTTCTTGCTATCAGTTCTTCCACAAGTAAAGGATTTGCGTGTGCAGAGCGAAAGAATTTGATGCAGATATGTATAGCAAAAGCATAATTGATTTTATAGCGGTAATCATTATGCTTATCGTCATCTATGGTGATATTTTCGGTAATCAGCATAGAGAAGTTATACATGATAAGACTTGCAAAGATTTCCTGTATCACGCAGTCCTTTCTCTTTGAATGGAAAGCAATAAGACCAACATGGTATTTTAGCTCTCTGAATGAAGTCTCGATCCCCCAGCGCATTTTGTAGATCATCTTGATATCTTCGGCAGAGAACTCATCATCACAGAGATTGGTAACAATGGTCTCATAGTTATCTTCAGATATCTTGATTCTAATGATGCGAAATTTTAGCGGATAGGTATCTTTCGAACACTTCGGAAGAAAATCAAAAACGACCTGCGAATTAAGGAATCTAAATTTATCAGGATTCGACTTAACTTCATTTGTTTGTCTTCTTGTAAGAAGAATATCAGCAGTAAAGTCTGTCTCTTTATCGGCTGGAATATTGAATTTCTGGGCAATTCCTGCTGTTGTTTTGATTCTGATAACGTATTTCAAGCCATTATTTTCAAGGTGAGCAATAGTATTGTATGCTTCATATCCTCTGTCAGCAATGATAATTGAATCTTCGCTCAACTTTTTTGCCATACTTATGAGAGCGGTATGCTCATTTTCGCATCGACTGTCCTGTAAAACAGCATCGATATATCTACGGTTCATAAGGTCATACAATGCATTCAGATGCATAAGATTGTATCCTTTTGAATCAATATTAGCGTTGTAATGAGTGTTGTGGTCATCATGGATAGTGGGAATATGTATATCAGAACCATCCACAGCATAAAGTCTGTAACCATGAAAGAAACAGGTCTGAGAAAATGACTCGTTTAATTTATGGAACAAATGAAGAAATGCAGCAGGCAGTATCTTGGCTCTTCTCTGAACAACAGCTGAAACCGACACTGCTTTCTGATCCAGGCCATAAAACTCCATAAGCTCACTGCTAAGAGTCTGGCTGCCCATACTCAAAATAAACCGCATTGTTTTTGAGAAAGACAGCTCGCTTTTTCGAATAAAATCTCTCTTAGGATCAACTACAAAATCAGAGATATTTTTCTCCATGTTGATGATAAGAGTGTTAAGCTTATTTTTGACAATATTACAGTATTTTTGCACGGTAAAACCTCCAATCAGATGTGTATATCTGATTAGCTGCGCCGCACATTTTCGGCTTTTTGTCAATACCTTTTTGCAAAATTTACATTTTATACATAAAAAAATAATCACAGGATCATTCTGATTCCTGTGATTATTTTACTTTTCCTTAGCTTAATGACATTACGCCTTGTGCGGAGGTTTTCTATGTAATAACAACTTATTTCTTTTCGTTCTGTGCCTTGAGGAGATCTCTGATCTCTGTAAGAAGAACTTCTTCCTTTGGCGGCTCAGCAGGCTTTTCTTCTTCCTTCTTCTTGCCGATAGCCATTGCCTTGTTTACAGCCTTGAGGAGGCAGAAAAGAATGATAGCGATGATGAGGAAATTAAGAACTGCGGAAATAAATGCACCATAATTGAAATCAACACCTGCAACTGTGAACTTACCGCCTACAAGCTGCATAACGCCGTTTTCGTCCTTCTCAGCACCGCCTGTGATAGCCGCGATGAGAGGAGTGATAAAGTTATCGGTAAGAGCACTTACGATGCTTCCGAAAGCTGCACCGATGATAACACCGATAGCCATATCCATTACGTTGCCTTTGAGTGCGAATTCTTTGAATTCCTGTAAAAACTTCTTCATTTTTTACAACATCTCCTTAAAAAGTGTTAGAATATAGTTTATTAAAATTCCGGCAAGCCGGGAATTTCCGTTTTATTTGTCTTTTTCGCTTTCATCTCTTCAGGAAGCTCTATCGCATCTATCTCATCGTTATAGGTCTTTGTTTTTTTGGGCATTGCCTGAACAGCATGATCTGCCTGAGCCATCATCGAACCTGTGCGCTGCTTGGTATTTGCCTGCAATTCGCTGGGATCAGCCATGCCTGCCGACGACATTACGTTCCATGACTTGCGCTCTTCTTTTGCGCGGAGCTCTGATGCGTCAACAGCTTTTGTAGAGCCCATATAATCAAAGCGTCGCTGTTCCTTTTTGGCTTCGAGAGCACTTGGATCGGCAACTTCTGCCGAACGCATGAACATTTTATTATATTTCGATTCCTCGTTTTTCTTGAGCTTGCTTGCATCAACAAGAGGAGTATCGTTCATATATGATACTTTCTTCTTCTCGGGACGCTTTAAGCTGCCGAGGTCCTCATTGCGCTTACCGAAAAAGTCATCGGTAGGATCGGTCTCGGCGTGTTCGGTAGCCTTGCCGCCGTCAAAGAATTCCCAGAAATCATCGGGAACTTCGACCTTGTTCTTATCCTCTACAGGAGGAGGAACAGGCTGGTTCATCTGCATATTGCCGCCCATTGGCTGAACAACAGGTATACCGCCCATAGCAGGCACAACGGGTATATCAGCCAGCTCGCCTGCCTGTGCAGGATTGATGACCACAGGCTGTCCATAGACGGGCATACCGTTCTGGTCGCAGCCGATTATCTGCGGCTGTGCATACATCACAGGCTGACCGTAAACAGGCATACCGTTCTGGTCATAGCCTATCAGCTGTGGCTGATTATACATCAAAGGCTGACCGTAAACAGGCATACCATTCTGGTCATAGCCTATCAGCTGTGGCTGACCATACATTACGGGCTGACCATATACAGGCATACCGTTTGCCTGTGAGCCTCCGTTCTGAGCAGGAACTCCCTGCATCGCAGCAGGCTGTGGTATTCCCTGCATTCCATTAGGCGCAGAGATGCCTTGCATACCGCCCTGTGGTGCTATGCTCTGCATACCACTCGGTGCAGGGACACCCTGCATACCGCCCTGTGGTGCTATACTCTGCATACCGCTTGGTGCAGCAGGGATACCCTGCATCGCAACAGGCTGCGGTATACCCGGCATACCATTAGGCGCAGGTATACCCTGCATAGCGCTTTGCTGGCGCAGCTGATTTGCATTATTCATCTGAGCCTGACGGACTGCTCTTGTCTGTTCAGGCAAAGTAACTCTTCCTGTATCGAGCTTTGGTATAAAAGGCTCGTCAAAGCTGCTGAAATCAAACTCTTCGTCTGTATCATTAAGTTCAGCAGCAGTATAAAGATCTGACGAAGAATCGTTAGAAGGGGTATCGCTTATAGTAAAAGTGCCGCTTCCGAAAGTAAAACTGCCCGAGGCAGAGTCTTCTTCGGAGTAATAGCCGCCCATATCCAGCTGTTCAATGTTAATATCCTGCGGATCTTCGAGGTTAACGCCGCATTTAACGCAGAACCTGAAACCCGCTTCGTTGTCTGTTCCGCACCGTGGACATTTCATAGAATCACTTCCTTTAACGCGAAGATGAAATAAAGACCGCAGATCGATATCCCCAACGGAGCGGTCTTTAACAAGTCGCTTAATTAAAGAATTTGCCCATACTTCCACTATACATTATAACATTTTTTTAAAGCATTTTCAAGTGATTAAAAAAAGATTGTGCAATACTGTCTTAATTGCTATACCCTTTTTGTGAAGATTAACACTATATTACAGGTGTATGAGTGTTTAGCTATTTTATATATCAGCGGCTATGCGGCTGATCGGGCTGAAAAAAATTGTCGAAAGCTCACAATTTATAGATTTTATCGACATATCCAATACTGCACCTTTACAAAGATGTATCGCTAACACTATATTTTTAGCGCGAACTATGATATAATAAGTCTATACGTCCATTTATACGGAATTTATAGAGATAAAAAGAACAAAAGTAAAGCGGAACCAGTGAGTTCCCCAATGATGCGGCTGCTTATTGAGCAGCGGAATGGAGCAGACATATGTCCAAAAAGAAAATCAGCAAAGAAAAAAGTATACGACGAGCAAAAACTACCACTGAGATAGCTATAAGCCTTGTCCTTCTCGGAACTTGCGCTTTCTTTATCAGGAACAGTCTTAATCACGCAAAGACCGTTGAGCCTTCGCCTTATGTTGAACAGAATAATAATATAGATATCGAAGATCCGTCAGCTACGACTCTGCCCGATCCAAATCAGACTATCTATGAATCCCTTTCTGTAAATACAAAGGACAAGTTCCGCGGCGATCTTATCCTTGTAAATAAAGAGCATCAGTACTTCGGCGGTGACGAAGATCTCGTAAGCATCACTGATATGAACTATGAGAACGAGATAAACTTTTTCAGCGCAGTTGACTCGACTTATACCATACTCAAAGAAGTCTACTCACCTATGGTCAAGATGATACAGGACTTCTACGACAAGTATCAGAATGACACTCTCATTATCTACGGTTCATACAGAACAACGGATTTCCAGCAGGAGCTTTATGATAACGATGTTGCAAACAACGGCGGAGAAGAGTCCACAAGAGTTGCAAAGCCGGGATTCAGCGAGCATGAAACAGGTCTTGCATTCGACTTCAGCGAAACTGAAAACAACGATTATCAGGGCACAGGCGATTTTGAATGGATAAACGCAAACTGCTATAAATACGGCTTTATAGTGCGCTACACTTCAAGCAAGGAGAAGATAACAGGCTTCCAGAACGAGCCATGGCATTTCCGCTATGTAGGCATACCTCATGCATACTATATGGACGCTAATGACCTTTGCCTTGAAGAGTATATCAAGCTCATAGGCGAACACCCATATGACAAGGAGCATCTGGAATTTTCAGATGATAAGGGCAATGAATATGAGGTCTACTTCGTAAAGTCTGACGACGGAAACGACAAGACTACCGTTCCTGTACCAGCAGGTGTAAGATACGAGATATCGGGAAATAACGTAGATGGCTTCATAGTGACCGTTTACAAGGGACAGAAGCCTATCGTGGAAGAAGCTCCCACAAAGACATTTGAGGACGCTTCCGAAGAAAATACCGAAAACAGCACCGATGAAGGTGAAGATGATAATTCGGAAGATACTGACGATTACAGTGAATATTAATGACAAAGCGGACGACTTAGATCGTCCGCTTTTTGCGTTGGATACGGTTATATAGAAGCTTTTAGGTAATTACAGGGACGCCTTCACTTGTAAGGTTTCCCGTAATGAAACGTTTCGGACTGCCAAAGGCAGCCCCTACAGTGCGCTCATGTTATTTACATCGTAAGGCTCGGGCGAGCAGAACTCGCCCCTGCTTAGCTCTTAGTTCTTAGTTCTTAACTCTTAGCTTACAGTACTTTTAATTACGCATTGATACAGTCGCCCCTACAGTGCTGCTCACTTGCTAACGGCTAAAGGCTAATGGCTACAATTATGAATTAAAAGTGCCGCTCCATTACGAAGCGGCACTTGTTTATTACTTAATATCAGCGTGATGAGCCTGAAGCGACTTAACGCCGAGGTGAGTATTGTGCTTGATAGCCTTGATACCCTCTGCACTTGCCTTTGCAGCTGCCATAGTTGTCATGTATGGTATTCTGTGCTTGATAGCAGCCTTTCTGATGTAGCTGTCATCGTGTACACTTGTCTTGCCGGCAGGTGTATTGATTATCATCTGTATCTCGCCGTTTGCGATCTGGTCAGCGATATTCGGACGTCCCTCGTAAAGCTTGAATATCTTATCACATGGGATACCTGCTTCCTTTATCATCTCATAGCTTCTGCCTGTTGCGATGATGTGGAATCCGAGCTCGTTGAATGACTTTGCAATGTCTACAAGCTCGGGCTTGTCTCTCTCGCATACGCTGAGGAGAACTGTTCCCTCCAGCGGGAGCTTGTTCTTTGTAGCTTCCTGTGCCTTGTAGTATGCTTCACCGAAGGAAGGTGAGATACCGAGAACTTCACCTGTTGAACGCATCTCAGGTCCGAGGAGAGGATCTACCTCAGGGAACATATTGAACGGGAATACAGCTTCCTTAACGCCGTAGTGACCGATCTGCTTGTCTTTGAGCTCAGGTACGGGAGAAGGTCTGCCTGTAAGTGAAGATGTGATAATATCTGTAGCGATCTTTACCATGTTGATATCGCATACCTTTGATACCAGCGGAACTGTTCTTGATGCACGGGGATTAGCTTCGAGAACGTATACTGTATCGCCCTCGATAGCGTACTGCATATTCATAAGTCCGCATACGTTCATCTCTACAGCTATCTTCTTTGTGTACTCCTTGATAGTAGCGACCTGCTTCTCTGTGAGGTTCTTTGAAGGAAGTATACAAGCGGAGTCGCCCGAGTGAACGCCTGCAAGCTCGATATGCTCCATAACGCATGGAACGAAGCAGTGTGTGCCGTCGGAAATAGCGTCAGCCTCGCATTCTGTAGCGTGGTTGAGGAAACGGTCGATGAGGATAGGTCTGTCAGGAGTTACGCCTACAGCAGCGTTCATGTATACTCTCATCATCTCGTCATCGTGAACTATCTCCATGCCGCGTCCGCCGAGAACGTAGGAAGGACGAACCATTACAGGATAGCCTATCTTGTTTGCGATAGCGATAGCTTCATCGGCATTTACAGCCATTCCTGCCTCAGGCATAGGTATGCCGAGCTTATCCATCATTGCGCGGAAGTGATCTCTGTCCTCAGCAAGGTCGATAGTCTCGGGAGTTGTACCAAGGATATTTACACCGTACTTCTTAAGGTCGTTTGCAAGGTTAAGAGGAGTCTGTCCGCCGAACTGAGCGATAACGCCTACAGGCTTCTCCTTTTCGTGTATAGCGAGAACATCTTCAAGTGTAAGAGGCTCAAAATAGAGCTTGTCTGATGTATCATAGTCAGTAGAAACTGTCTCAGGGTTGCAGTTTACGATAATTGACTCAAATCCAAGCTTTTTAAGTGCAAGTGCAGCGTGAACGCAGCAGTAGTCGAATTCGATACCCTGACCTATTCTGTTAGGACCGCCGCCGAGGATCATTATCTTTGGCTTGTCTGTATTTACAGGGCTCTTGTCAGCATCAAGGTGATATGTTGAATAGTAATATGCAGCATTCTGTGTACCGCTTACGTGAACGCCTTCCCATGATTCCTTAACGCCGATAGCTGTACGTGCGTTTCTTATCTCTTCCTCTGTTACTTCAAGGATAGAGCTGAGGTAACGGTCTGAGAAGCCGTCAAGCTTAGCCTGCTTGAGTACATCGTTTGCAGGAACAGCACCCTTGTTCTTGAGAAGTGCCTCTTCCTCGTCAACAAGCTCCTTCATCTGCTCGATGAAGTACTTCTTTATCTTTGTGAGGTCGTGGAGCTCGTCAACAGTTGCGCCCTTGCGGAGTGCCTCATACATAACGAACTGTCTCTCGCTTGTAGGGAAACGGAGCTGTGCAAGGAGCTCGTCCTTTGTCATATTGTTGAAGTTCTTAGCAAATCCGAGACCATAGCGTCCTATTTCAAGTGAACGGATAGCCTTCTGGAATGCTTCCTTGTAGGTCTTGCCGATGCTCATTACCTCACCGACAGCCTTCATCTGTGTACCAAGCTTGTCCTCTGCGCCCTTGAATTTCTCAAATGCCCAGCGAGCAAACTTGATAACTATATAATCACCGTCCGGAACGTACTTGTCAAGAGTACCGTACTTTCCACAAGGGATATCTTTAAGTGTAAGTCCGCAGGCAAGCATAGCGGATACGAGAGCTATCGGGAAGCCTGTAGCCTTTGAAGCAAGTGCGGAAGAACGTGAAGTTCTTGGATTGATCTCGATAACAACTATACGTCCTGTCTCGGGATCACGGGCGAACTGACAGTTACAGCCGCCGATGACTTCGATGGACTCGATTATCTTGTATGACATCTCCTGAAGAGTTTTCTGAACGTCCTCCGGGATAGTGAGCATAGGTGCAGAACAGAATGAGTCACCTGTGTGTACGCCGATAGGATCAATATTCTCGATGAAGCATACTGTGATCTTGTTATTCTCAGCATCACGTACAACTTCAAGCTCAAGCTCTTCCCAGCCGAAGATACATTCTTCAACAAGTACCTGTCCGACGAGAGATGCCTGAAGTCCTCTTGCACATACTACTTTGAGCTCGTCAACATTATATACCATGCCGCCGCCTGCGCCGCCCATAGTGTATGCAGGACGCAGAACAACAGGATATTTCAGCTTTTCAGCTATCTTTACAGCCTCATCTACGGAATAAGCGACCTCACTTCTCGGCATACCGATACCGAGTGCGCTCATAGCGTTCTTGAATTCGATACGGTCCTCACCGCGCTCGATAGCATCTACCTGTACACCGATGACCTGTACATTGTACTTTTTGAGTACGCCTGCCTGATCAAGCTCGGAGCAGAGGTTAAGTCCCGACTGTCCGCCAAGGTTAGGAAGGAGAGCATCAGGACGTTCTTTTTCGATGATCTGTGTAAGTCTTTCGAGATTAAGAGGCTCAATGTAAGTGATATCCGCAACATCGGGGTCTGTCATGATAGTTGCAGGGTTTGAGTTAACAAGAACGATCTCATAGCCCAGCTGACGCAGAGCCTTACAAGCCTGTGTTCCCGAATAGTCAAACTCGCAAGCCTGTCCTATGATGATAGGACCTGAACCGATGATCATGATCTTGTTAATATCCTGTCTTTTTGGCATATTATTCTCCTGACTCGTACAAAAAAATGTACGTTTGTATATTTGCCATGAAACGTCATGGCGCAACTTCTTACCTTATATAATAACATAAATCTCACCAAAATGCAATATAAAAATTAGCTTTTACAATCGGTACAATTTTGGGAAATATGTGAAAAAGGCTGCCGTAAATGCATTGCTTATAAAGAAGTTTATAGTTATTTATCGGGGAAAACCTTTCTGAAGAAAGGTTCTTCCCCGAACCCCTTTCCAAAGACTTTTATCTGATTTTTTTCATATAGGGCGCGTACATAATAAAAAAGACCTGCTAATTTACAGGTCGCGCCCTATATGAAAAAAATAAAAACATAAGTTTTAGGAGGGGAGTTTGAGGGGAGACCCTTTTTCAAAAGGGTCCTCCTCAATAGACAACCGTAGATTTCTTTACAGGCATTGCACTTATGACAGCCTTTTAGCATCACAGCTCCGAAAGAGCGTCGTTTATTATCTCCTCGGGGAAGCCGATAACGCTCAATAGCTTTATAGCATTGCTTGAACGGCATATACCCTTATGTATCATGTAATCGAATACAACATCTTCCTCATCAAGCTTTTCGCAGAAATAATAGTTTTCGTACCGACCTTCAAAGGCTTCCGCAAGCTCGATATCATGCGTAGCTACCATGAGCATACAGTTTGCCCTGTCAAAATAGCGCAGTATCGCCTTTGATGCGGCTATCCTCTCCTTTGTGTTTGTACCTTTGAGTATCTCGTCTATAGCAAAGAAAAGCAGCCTGCCGTCCTTTGCCGCCTCTGTCATACGTTTCAGATACTTTATCTCGCGGATATAGTAGCTCTCCCCCGAAGCAAGATCGTCGCGGACTGCCATTGACGTAATGACTCCGCAGCGCGGTATGGAAGCCTGCTCCGCTGTACAGGTGAATATGGACTGTCCGAGAATGAGATTTATAGCAGCAGCCTTTATGAATGTGGATTTTCCCGAAGCATTTGAGCCTGTAAGGAGCATATTTTTCTCCTGTGTCAGGTCATTTGCAACAGGCTCGGAGATAAGCGGATGAAAAAGTCCTTTGTACTCTATACGCTTATCGCTGTTTATTTCGGGTACGCAGTAGCCTTCAAGACTTCTTCTGAACGAAGCAATGGCTATGGAGCAGTCGATCTCGCCTACAAACCTGAATATTTTCATGTAATCCTGAGTTTTTCCCTCAAACTCCTTCAAGCCTATGTTGTAAAGTATAAAATCCACCATGAACGGGTCGGTGATATACGCCATAAGCATGGTCATTCCGTCATCTGACTTTGTCATTGATTTTTTCATATTCAGAAGATTCATTATAGAGGCGGACTTTTTCAGCTTTTTGAAGCTCTCGTCCGCTTCCTTTGACAGCTCGGGAACTATGTCCTTTATGCCAAAACCTGCATTGATAGTCATTCCCATAGAAAAAAGAGTTTCAAGCTTTCTGTCAAAGCTGTTTTTCAGAAATATGTGAACTACCAGATTTACAAAGTAATTGCAGATGCACAGCATAATAAGCCGCGGATCATGCAGGATTATCCCCAAAATACCAAATGTCAGCAATGATATCATCAGAAGCGGATAGACGAACTTGTACGGAAGATACTCCGAGTCGATATCCTCAGCCACATCTACCGAATAATAGGCACTTATAGGCTTGCCCACACCGTGAAGTATCTTCCTTACCTTGTTGCGTTTTTCCTCGTTTTTATCGAAGAACTCCACCGTCTTATTGCTCAGCAGTCCGTCCGCATCTCTGTCGCCGAGAATATGCATGGACGAATAAAGGCACTGTTCACCTGCAAAGCTGTCGGTATGATCTGCGCGGAAAAAGACAGTTTTCATGTCAAGGTCGTCCCATGTTACAGCGTCTACAAGCTCGGACTCGTTGTACTTCTTTTTCTCATTTTCAAACAGGCGCGAAATAGCTTCCGTCCTGTCCATAACATCGTCCTTTACGCGGCTGCTGTCGCCAAAGGAATGTCTTATGTAATAGTCAATAGCTCTTTTATTCCTTATACTGAATACGATCATGCAGATAACAAAAAGTGCTGCGATAGCTGATATGATGATCACTGCTTCCATTATATTTCTCCCTATATCAATAAAAAATCAATTTCCGTTTCTTATAAAGTCCATGAGCTTTTCCATGTCATCGAACTCATCGTAATCGCCCATAATGCCCTCACGATGATAAACTATTCCTGCTTTCTCGTTGCGTTCAAGGCAGTCAAGCAGTTCATCAATGCCGTATCTCCTTGCGAATTCCGCAAAGGCTCTTGCCTTGATCTTCTCGGCATACAAACCTTTACGGCAGTTTGCAGGCTCGCACTCATAGCAGCCTCTGAGTCCCTTTTCAATGACGCATTTCCTGTTTTCGCACCATTCAGCGTCCTTGCACCATGAGAGCTCCTTAAAGCCGTCACGCTTGCAGCCCTTGCACTCAGAATTTTCAGAACACAGACAGCAGGCAAGTCCGCACCTTGCTATACCTAATCCACGTTTCATAGTTCGTTCCTCCGTATAAGTTCAGACAGTTATTTCGATAAGATTTTCCTCAATTGCAGCGATACAGCTCTCATAGTACCCGTCACCCGTTGTGCGCGGACCGCTCTTTGCTTCGTAACCTGCCGAGCGCAGACGCTCAGTAAGTTCGTCCACCTTTTCCCTGCTGCCCACGCTGAAAGCGATATGGGTATACCCCATGTGCTCGGCTGAAACATCTGCATCGGCTACCTGCGGCTTGTTCATCAGTTCAAGTCTTGCGCCGTCATCAAAGGTGATAAAGTAAGATCTGAAATCAGTAGTTTTATTGTGATAGCCGCTGTTTGAGTGTCCGCCGAGATATTCCGTGAAAAATTCACGGGCAGCTTCAAGATCCTTTACAAATATGGCAATGTGTTCTATCCTCATTTTGTCCCTCCGGTTCCATACATAATACAGCCGTTAGCTATTAGCAAATGTGTCGCCTTTGGCGAATAATTTAAAATAATGTGAGCGTAAGCGAACACCTTCGGCTAAGGGCTCATGGCTAACGGCTAAAATACACAGTATATTTATAACATTATACAACAATGCACGGTAAATTTCAATATATATGACTGATGAGCACTATATAGTTAAATTAATTCATTAAGCCACAGAAATAGTTCTTCTTTGTGAATGATGTGTAAAAGTTTACAGCGCTGTTGACAATCGTTTGTTAGCATGATACAATTATTTTAGGATATTATTGGAAAGGTAGTCAGATAAAATGGATAAAGAGATTATTATTGACAAACTCAAACATAAAAATGAGATACTGCCCAATGAATTTGACGGAACATACCGCTCTGTACACGAGACAATGGAGTTTTACGCCAAGGTAAGAAAGATCTCTCTCATAGATCACAATGACCTTGAGCTGATGTATCTTCTCTCCCTCGGACTATGGAAAGGCGATAAAAAAGAGCTGAAACACTACATCCAGAAAAGCCACCTGCTCCACAATGATAAGCTCCTCCTTGAAAAGAAGCTGGAAAAAATATGGAGCAAGGGGTCACGAATGTTGTTCAACCACGTGATCGAAAAACAGGAAATGGAATTCCTTACAACACCTGTCTCGTTCAAGGACTCACCTGTAGCCAAAAATCCCGAATCTATCCAGTTCTTTTTCAAGATGTGCATCAATATCTCAGGGCTTGAAAATGACGGCAAGCTCCTTGATACAGCTCAGCAGATGCTGAATTCGCAGATCAGGGAGTCGGGACTTCCCGTATTTGCCGTATCAAGGATACTGCATTGCCTAAAGCCTTTTACATTCCCTATCCTTTGCGAAAAAGTTACCGAGTCCATAGTTTTCAAAGCTCTCGATATCGGCCTGAATGATCTTGAAGATATATCACAGTACATAACCAACTGCCGCAAGATACTGGATTTCCGCAATTCAATTTTCAAATTCCAGAACATGAGAGTCTTTGATATCATGTCGTGGGAAATGATCTATGATAAGGACAAGACCGACGAGGACGATGCACAGGGCAAGGTGCGTCACCGAAAGAAATCAAAAGCAGCTCTCAACCAGATACTCTATGGACCTCCCGGCACAGGTAAGACCTATAATGTGGTGAAATATGCTGTCGAGCTCATAGAGGGCGAAAAGATAACCGAGGGTGAGACCTATGCCGCAATAAAGGAACGCTATGACAAATACGCTTCTTCGGGACAGATAAAGTTCACCACATTCCACCAGTCATTCAGCTATGAGGAATTTGTCGAGGGTATCCGCCCTGTTGTAGTTGATAAGTACGGCAACGATACCAATATCGCCCACGCTGATACTACCGTGGTTTACCGCCCTTATAACGGCGTTTTCAAAACACTGTGCGAAAAGGCTTCAAAGAGTCAGCATATGAACTTTGTAGCTATCATCGACGAGATAAACCGCGGTAATATCTCAAGGATATTCGGCGAACTCATAACCCTTATCGAGGAGTCAAAACGCGGAACTGCCGTTATTCTCCCATATTCCCAAGCTGAGTTCTATGTGCCGCAAAATCTGTATATCCTTGGTACTATGAATACCGCAGACCGTTCTATCGCCATGCTGGATACCGCTCTGCGAAGAAGATTTGATTTCATCGAGATGATGCCCGAACCTTCACTCCTCGGAGACTGCGAGGGCGTTGACCTGCGTGAGCTCCTCACTGCGCTGAACGAGCGTATCGAATACTACTACGACCGCGAACACGCTATCGGTCACGCATACTTCATGAACAGCAAAGGCTGCATAAAAACTCTCGATGAGCTGAGAGATGTTTTCTCCACAAAGATAATACCTCTGCTTCAGGAGTATTTCTTCGATGACTACGAAAGGATAAGGCTTATCCTTAACGATGAAAACACATTCATCGAATGTATCGCTCCCAAGTATATCAAGCATTTCGATTCGGGGCAGAAGCTTTACCGCCTCGGTGATCCCGACAACTGGAAAAAGGAACACTTTATAAACATATACAGCGATATTTCCTGACGAACGGAGAATATTATGTATACAAGACACTTTTGCGTATCAGCCAATGAAAAGATCGCGGACTTTTCTTCCGAAAACGGTGATCTTTCCGAAATGCTCGGTGAATTCGCCGAGAACTGTGCAGCTGACGGCAGAAAAGCCGTTACGGTCAGTCACAGAAATGGCAAAAAATATTTCAAGGCAGGCTCTTACTGTGGATTTGCAAGCCTTATCGACGGTACTCTTGTGGAGATACTCCCCCATACAAAAGGCAGCGTCTCCGATGCAAGGAAAGAGCTGTGTGCAGAGTTTTGCAGACGGTGCGGCTTTACGTTCGATCCTTCAGGATTTGATCCCGAAATGAACTTCATGGAGTACTTCATATCAGTTTTTGCAGGTGAAACAATGAAGATCATAAAAAGCGGCGTGCTTTCAACATATGCAAGCCGCGAGGAGAACATGACAACGGTACACGGAACTATCCTCTTCCCTGAGAATATACGACGCAATCTTATACACCGTGAACGTATTTACGTAAGACATGACGTTTTTACTCCCGACCGTGCGGAAAACCGCCTCATAAAAGCCGCTGCTGCAAAGCTAATAAAGGTAACAGGCAATGCACACAGCTCTCACCTGCTGAAAGAAGCTCTGTCTTTTCTTGACGAGGTATCAAAGCCTTATAACATTGCCGCGGAATTCGGTAAGTGCATAAATACCCGCAATACTAAAAAATACAGCACCACCCTCAATATATGCAGAATGCTTCTGGATAAAAGAGAGGGCACTGCTTTTTCGGGAAAGTACGTTTCCTGTGCTCAGTTCTACGATATGCCTGCTTCGCCGTCAGGCAGACATAAGGCATCATAATCGTTTATCAAAACACTTCTCTTATGTGCTCAATTACTATTTTAACACTTATTAGCTAAAAAAGCAAGAAAAAGGTCAGGCATTTGCCCGACCTTTGATCATATAAAGATCTCTTTTATATCTCTGCCGTGACAATTCATGACAGAAACTATTTCTCCTGAATAATCAGATATATGTATGTAAATATTGGGATCAGAAAAGTTCTTTTCGTTTTTGCACTCAGCAGGGATCACCCATACAGATAAATACCTGTCAGAGCTGTCTTTGTAACTAATGTCAAACACCACATCATCTTTGCAGATAGTATACTCGCCATTCAACTTTTGTACAGCTTTTGCCAGAAGATCATCTGCTATACCATATGCATCTTCCACCGATAAAAATGTTTTATCGGTTATTTTATCAGGCTTTATAACAGCATCTGTTATCTCACCGTTTTTATCCGATACAAGTATTTTTTTAAAGAAACAATAGCTCTTATTCCCTGTTTTTTCTATCAGATCTGCGAACCATACGGGATCTTCCAGATATATCAGCTCTTTGCAATATTCAAGAGTATCCACATCAAGCCTTGCTGTTATTCTTTTCTCGTTGCGGGCATTTAATTCTTCCACATATTTTTTTACGAGTTCATTGACCTGCTCCGGCGAATATTTCGTTTTTACGTTAAGATTACTATACTTACTGACCTCATAAAACATACATATTCCTCACATTATCTTGGTATCTTCTTTAAATAGTTCTCATTTGAAGCTATCTCAGCTGCATTAAATAATCCACAGGTTTTTACCCTGTTAACTACATAGCTTTCTTTTTCAAAACGGCTCAATGCATTATACTTATCAAAGCCTAACATTGAGCAATGCTCTGCATGGAAGCTTTCGTGATACATATCTACTAAGGCAGGTTTTTTGCTTATGTAGATCTTGCCTTCCTGAGCACTGAAGCCTGCTGCTTTATCATAGCCCAGTACTCTTCCCTTTTTATCAACAACGACCTTTACATTCTTCTTGCCCATTTCTTTCTTGAAAGTTCTGACCTGCTTGGTCGTTGCAATTCTTTCACCATTATCAAACAGCTGATTTTCACGAAGTCTGTAATCTACCTTAGCACTTTTCGCTGCTTTGCTTGCATTGATCTTGGAAGTTATCTTTGAGCAAGCAGCCTTGCCGATAGCACCTTCTACTATTCCGACAGAAGCTCCGCCCAGTGCATATGCAGCCTTATTCGCGACGCTCTGCCAGTCTCCGTTTCGTATATCCTTGTAGAGAGCACACGCTGAATTGTACTTCTCAACTACTGCGCTCTTGACAGTGCCTACAGGGTCATTTACAAACGACTTTACGCCGCTTACGACTGATTTTGCCGTTTTGACAGGGTGCCTTATAGCACTGATCTGCGAACCGAGAGTATCGACTACGCCCTGACTGTAGCTTGCAAATACCTGTCCCGCAGGGCCGCTGTTCTGGAGAGATTTTATACCTGTTTTCCAGTCGTCAGCTCTGTCCTTGCCCCACTGCTTTATAGCCTTGCCTGCACTTGAAGCAGCCTTAGTCACCTTAGAAGTGACCTTTTTAGCTGTACTTGTGACCTTCTTAGCAGCCGACTTAAAGAAGCTCTTGATAGAGTGTCCGCTTGGATCACAGTTGAGTATCGGGTTGTTATGACAGTATGTGTAAAGGTTAAGGCTGAGCGGATCGCCTGCTGAACCGCTTACACTGTCGCGTGTGATAAATCTTCCGTTATCAGGTGAATAATATCTCGCTCTGAGATAGATAGTATCAGATTCTGTATCGAAGTACTCTCCGCAGTATCTGAATACGTTTACATCGCTCTCGTCAATGTTCTTCTCGACACCGAAAGCATCGTATCTGTAGGTCTTGACATTGTTTGCAGAAGCATCAGTAATGCTTACTACATCGCCGTGAGCATTCTTGCGGTAATAGTTGTAATCTGACTTTACGCCGTTTGCATAGTTGTATTTTGCTGTGATGCCTGCTCCGAAGAAATAGCATTTTGCAGAGTACGGGCCTGTTTCATCTACATCAGCGATTATCTGCTGATTGCCGTCCCATACATGACCAACAGTATGACCGTTTACAGTCTTTGTAGCTCTGAGACCGTTTGCGTCGTAGGTATAGCTTGCAACGTCTTCACCGTCAGTATATCCGATAAGCTGATCGAATACATCGTATGTGAAGTTCTCGGTCTTTTCGTTTGATATCTTTGTGAGCTGATTGCCGTTTGCGTCGTAGGTATAAGCGGTTATCGCTGTTTCTTCAGTGTCTGTTTCCTCATTGATACCTGTCTTGGTCTCGCTCTGGAGGAGTGCTGTATACTTGCTGTCGGAATTATTGTAATTATAGACAGTAGTGAAGTTCTCTGAACCTGTTGCTGTCATTCTTACACGGTTGCCGTGATCGTCATAAGCATATGTATACTTGTCTGTCAGAGCACCGTTCTCGACCTTTTCCTCTGTTAACTGACCAAAACCGTTATAGACATAAGATGTCTTTTCTATTATATCATTTTCTGATACAGTTTTGCAAGAGTCTGAACCGTCAAGGTAATACTTATATGTTGATGAAGCTATCTCATCTTCGCCGTTGAATGTTCTGATGTCAACAACAGCGTTCACGCAGTTATATGCGTACTTTGTGGTTATGCCGTTTGCAAGTGTTTCCTTGCTCTTGTTGCCGTTTGCATCGTATTCATAGGATACGATCTCTTTGCCTGATTCGGATATTGTTGAGATACGCATCTCATCATCATATGTGTAATTTACATCTGAATAGATGATAAGATTTCTCTGACCTGTTATAGCTCTGCTGATATAGTCGGAGATACCGTTATAGAAATATCCCTTGAAGTTGCCGTTGCCGTCAGTCTCGCTGACAACACGTCCCATTTTGTCGTATTCATATGATGTTGTTGCATTGCCGACCTTAGCCATAACGGTCCTGCCCATTCTGTCAAAGCGATACTCTGTAACAACTGTATCATCTTCGTCGGAACCGTTTGTAGTCTCTGATCTTATTATCCTGTCAAGCTCATCATATGTATTTACAGTGATATTACCGTTAGGATCTGTAGATCTTATAACATTGCCGTTTACATCGTAAACTGCTGTGCCTGAGTCATAGCCTGTGCTGTCTGTTGTTTTTAGAGGTCTGAAATACTGGTCGTACTCATACTCTGTGATAAGGTAATCAGTGTCATTCTCTGATGACATACCTGTGTATCTCTTTGTGACGTTGCCTGCATCATCATAGAAATACTTTGTGATGTTCGCTGTATTGCTTACAGGATCAACAAGCTTTACCTCGATGAGGTCGCCTCCTGCGTTATACTTGTTTTCGGTTATCCTGTACTTTTCTGCTGCGGAATCCTGCTCGGCTGCGGGTTCGATAGTCTTGATAACGTTGCCGTTCTTGTCGTACTGTACTTCGGTAACTGCGTATCTTACATTTCCGTCCTTGTCCTTTGTGAAAGGAGTATAGGTCTTTGTAAGTGCGCCGAGGAAGCCGTACTCATACTTTGTGGTATTGCCGAGAGCGTCTGTCTGTCTTGCAAGAGTACCGTCTGCATAGTAGCAGCTCGTTCTCTTTACAACGCCGTTTACAGACTCGGAAACTGTGTTTCCTCTGAAGTCCTGAACTGTTTCGGAAACTACCTGCTTATCAGCTGTGATGTAAGCGTAGCTTCTTTCCTTGAGTCCGTGGAGATGCTTTGTTGTAAATCCATCGAGAGATGTGTATACGTCGTAATCTGCCTCTGTATACTCATACTCGTTCTTTGAAATTATCTGTCTCGGTGAAGAAGCACCGTCCTGGAAATATTCAGCAAGCTCTCTCTGGAGGGCATCATACTCTGTACTGCTGATAGAACCGTCAGGGTTGATAGTTCTTACAGCATTGCCGTATGCGTCATACTCATAGTATGTAACATTGCCGAGATTGTCCTTGATAGAAACAGGAAGGTTTCCGCGGTTGTAGGTATATTTCGAGCCTACGCTCTTGTCTGCGGAATGTTTGGGAGTATATTCAGCTGTCTTTCTGCCCAGCTGGTCGTACTCAAATACTGTGACTATACCCTCTGTGCCAGTACCGTAGGAAGTAACCTTTGTGATGTTGTTAAGTGCATCGTATTCATATACATCTCTTGTGTATACGTCATTTGCAATATCGGTATACTCTCTTACCTCAGCAGGCTGGAGAGACTCATTATAAGTATATGAGATCTTGCTTACTAAATTGCCGCTGCTGTCCTTTGTAACAGCTGTCTCAACAAGTCCTTCTGCGTTATAGATGTTCTCGCAGACATTGCCTTCGGGATCGGTAGTGGATCTGATAAGACCTGCGATCGCTGCTCCCTGATCCTCGCTGAACTCATAGTAGTCATATGTTGTTACAGCATAGCCGCTGAGATCTACCTTGCTGAGATCAAAGCCCGATGCAAGCATATCATATGCATTTGCAACAGGGTGGATACTGTTGCTTTCCTTTACAACATTGATACCCTTTTCATCATACTCATAGATAGTAACGTTCTTGACTTCGTCCACTTCCACAAGAGGATTATTCTTAGCGTTATATCTTGTACGTGTATATGTGCCGTCAGGATTTATTGTCTTTGTGACATTGCCGTTTGCGTCATACTCATACTGTGTAACGTTGCCGGCAGTATCAGTAGCCTTCTTTATCTCGTCGTACTTGTTCTTGCCGTCTTCATTCTTGTAGTATTCGGTCTTGTCGATGTATTCCTTGCCGTCAACGAATGTGTGGTTTCCGACGATAGCATAGTCCTCATCATAGTCGTATGTTACCTTTTTGAGGAGCTTGCTTCCGTCATACTCCTCCATACCTGTCTGGCAGTTTTCCTTGTCGTAAACGTATACCTGCTTCAAGCCCTGCTCGTTGACAGTATTGTCAACTCTGCCGTTGCTAACATAAGTAACGTTGAGTGTTACCTCATTGAAGCAGTTAACGATCCTGTTCAGCTTGCCGTTGTTGTCATAGTAATATGACTCCTTTGCGCCCTTTTCGTTTGTATAGGACATGAGCTGATTTTTGTCGTTGTATTCGTAGGTAACTTCCTTATGTGCGGAAGGATCTTCGATCTTTGTTATCCTTTTGTGACCGCCGTTATCGGTATAGTAGATATAGTAGTTTCTGCCGATAGAGTCGGTAATAGTTCTCTTATTGTCAGTGATAGATGATATTTCAAGCTTGTTGCCGTTTGCATCATATATCTTGTCGAGCATACCCTCTGCATTGAAGTGATACTTGCTGAATCCGGAGTTTGTAAGGGTATACTCGCCGCCCGACTTTTCAAGTGTGCTGTGAGCGTTTATGCACTTGAAGCTGTTTTCGCCCTTCTTCTCAAATGTAGTATTTGAGCCGTCGGGAAGAACTACCTGAACGTAATCGCTGTATTCGTTTGCAGCTATCTTGCTCACATCAAGGTTGAATTCCCAGCCTGTACCGAATGAGCCTTCCTCGGGGCTTGTAGAATTATAGGAACGTAAAAAGTCTGCTCCTACACCTGGTGCTGTAACGCTGTAATCCTCAAAGTCCTTCTTATAGTTACCTGTTGCAGCGTTAACGCCGTCTGCGCCTTCCCACGCCTTACGATAAGCTGTGAGATCACCGTCAGCAGGCTTGAACCACGGTCTGAACCAGTACATCTCTGTGGAATAGCCGTAAGGGAAGATAACGCCGAGGCTGTTGCCGTTTGCGTCCTTATAGTCGAAGTTGAAGCGTCTGCCTGTGGAAGTGTTTCCTGCGTCGTCAGTGTATGTCTCTGTATTTGCCCAGAGTACGGTCTGAAGTCCGTTAGGATTGAAGAACTCAATGGAATGAGTTCCTGATGAATAGATAGACTTGTCGCCCGAAGCCTCATTGACATTCCAGTTAGCTCCGTAGAAGTGTATCTGTCCTGCTGTCCACTTGCCCTCCATATCGGTATCTGTAACGTATGTCCAGTTTCCGCATATAGTAAGCTCGTCGGAAGGGTTTGTCATCAGGATAGTATCAAGACAGTGAGGCTGTCCGAAGTCGAAGTTTCCTCCGATGAAGATCGAACCGCCGTTCATGTCGAGAGTCTGTCCGGGCTTTGAGTCTCCCCAGCCGTCAGGAGAAGCTGTTCTGAATACAAAATTGCGTCCTACCTGAAGTGAACCGCCGTTAAGATCAAGACGAGCACCGACGCCGTCTGACCAGTACTGCGGAATATCAGTATTGAACGACATATACTCCGCAACTGCAAGAGTATGACCGTTCAGATCAAGGTCGGTATCATGGAGATTGAAGCTGTATGGGAAGCTTGCTCCGCTCTCAAGTCTCAGATACTTCTTGAATGCCTGATCGCAGCCAAGATCGCTGCTGTATGCAGCCTCGAACCATGCAAGGTCATCTGTTCCGATAGTGCCGTCACAGTTCTTGTCCATGTACTCGAAGTAATTATCAGAGCGTTTGGAAAGGTTTGCATAATATTCAAGACCGCTCTGGTCATCGGAGTTTACAACTCCGTCGTGATTGAGGTCGAGATCATACCATTTAAGGATATCTGCACCTGCACTGCCGAAGATAAAGTTATTGTACGCAGTACAGTCATCGCGGTCTATGTCGCCGTCGCCGTCATAATCTCTTGCGTTGGGAAGCGATGTGATGACATTGTCGACGTACTTTTCAAAGTCGGCAAAGTCATTGGAATTTATCATTCCGTCGCCGTTGAGGTCGTATGAAGCAGCCGCAGCACTTACAGTGACTTCTTCATCATTCTCGCCCATTTCAATGAACTTATCCTGCCAGTAGCTAAGCTCGTCCTGAGTTACAGTGCCGTCACCGTCAGTGTCAAGGGCAGGAGAAAAATCACTTGCTCCCTTTGTTGCGCCGAGACAGCTTTCAACGTATTCAACATCGTAGGTGTTGAGCCAGTCATCGCTCCACTGGTTATCACAGTCAGGGTTATTTTTAGTATCACCGGGGACAAGTGTAAGTGTATCCTGTGAACCGCCCGAACCAAGCACGAAAGAGCCTGTGCCGAAATCCTTGAGATAGAACGGCAGATAGCCGTCACACTCAAACTTGACATGGTAAACATCAGATGAACCGCCTGCTGCGGAGATACTGTAGCTGTCACCGTTATGGCAGGTGCGGTGTGTGATCTCTTCCCAGTTACCGTTGAAAATACGGATAAAGATAGGCGGATCGTCGTTTCTGCTCACTCCTGCCACTTCGCCGAGAGCTACCTTACCTGTAATAGTCAGCGAAGTGCTGATATCACTTCCTGCTCCTGCATAAGCAGATCTTGCCAGTGTTCTCTTTGCAGACTTTGGGGAAGCTGCTGTGTCAGTTGTTTCAAAATAGTCAACTGCTCCCAGCTCTGATGCAGCCTGCTTGAATTCAGCGGAAAGCTCTTTCTGACTTTTCCACTCTTCGACGATCTCTGCCGCGCGGGCGATATTCTCGGGACCGAGAATGCCCTGTGCATTGCCGTCACCGCTGATCAGCACCTGTCCGACAAAAACAGCCGAAAGAGAACCTGCGATCACACGATTGATTTTCTTGCTCATTAGATCAAACCTTTCTGAATAATTACTGTGCCTGTGATATGGATAATAGAAAAATTATTTCTGAAACACGGAATGTATAATGTGCAGCAATAGCTGCACATTATGTTACACATTCGTTAAAAGAATGAATTGACCGATCATATTTCACATCTATATCAGTATTTTTTTCCTACAGCCAAACAGTCACAAAGAACATTCTATCATAGCTGCCGCTCATTTTCAAATGTTTATTTTTTATCGGTATATATTGAAAAAATATGATTTTGTAAAAGGCTGTAATTAGCCAAAAATTAACTGTGGTCATAAATCTGCGACGATTTTCAAACGTACGTTCTGCCATTTTACGCCATGCACAAAAATGTATATCTGTAACATTCTGCGTTTTCAGATGTAATATACGATCATATAATTATTACCGCAAACAATATTGACATTTGTTTAAACGAGCTGTATAATAGTATTGCTATTAATATTAGCAAATTATCTATTAATTCAGGAGGAAAAACACATGAAACTATTTAAGCACTTGACCTCAGCAACGCTCGCACTGACAGTAGCAGCAGGCGCAGCAGCTGCATCTATCCCTGCAAAAGCAGATGCAGCAGACGGACAAATCATCTATGATACTGTTCTCAACGAATGGCAGCAGCGTATCGACGCAGAAATGGCAAAGTTCCCGCATCTTTCATACTGGAACTACAAACAGACAGGTGTGATCAGTGAGGATACCTATTCCGAATACACATCTGACAAAAGGTACAGATCCTACCTTACCGAAGAAAAAGTAAAAGGATTAAATTATGACAGCAAATTCTTCTGCCACAAGGCATATCTCACAAACTGGACAAAAACTTCAGAACAGGAAGTTGACAACGGTGAGTGTGTAGGATTTGCACGAAAGCTTTCCAATGATATATGGGGACCTGTTGTTCTTATCCGTCACAAAGTAAAAAAGAACACTTATGGTGCAAACAGCAATCAGGATCCAATGGCTGAGGACTATATACCTCAGATAGGTGATATCGTTCGTCTGGATTACAAGGTATCGACAAGTAAGGGCGATAAAACGCCCGGACACAGTATCTTTATTACTGATATCGATTCAAACGGAAAAATTACTTTTGCAGAGTGTAACGGTGAAATGAACGACTGCCAGATACGCTGGGGACGTGACCGCTATTATCACGCACTCAACTGGAAAGCTGTTGATCTTCCGGATCAAAACGGCAACCTTGTTAATATGATCATGTTTACAGGCAATACAAACTCTCAGGTAACTGTTACAAGGGAATTCTTCCTTGATCACGCAACATATTTCGAGCGTCCCGGCATCGCAGGCGATCTTAACTTTGACGGTCAGTTAACCGGTGACGATGCAGCAATATTTGAAAGCACTGTTATGTATGACGGCTATACAAGCAACTCAGATCAGGCTCCATTAGCTTTCTATGATGTTAACGGCGACGGATACGTAAATAATGCTGATATCAACGCGATCCGTTACGGCAATCCTGAACGCAGACTTGTTAAGCTCAGTGAAATTTATAGTGACGTAAAATGCAAGTGGAACCGTATTAGCAATGCAAGCGGATTCCGTTTTACTGACGGCTGCTACTATGTCAAGAACGACATTGGCGGAGTTTCATGGATCGGTACTGTTGATTCAGAACTTACCAGCGTTTCTGTTCCGTCAAGAGTATATTGTTCAAGCGACAACTGCTGGTACACCGTTAATGAGATAGGTTACTATTCACAATCCAACAACAGTGGACACAGATATCCTACCTGCACAGAAAATTGCGGCATAAAAACACTTACTATCCCTGATACTGTAAAGAGGATACATGAATATGCTTTCTCAAAGGGCGCACTTACAACTCTTAAATTTGCAGGTAATAATTCTCAGCTTGAAGAGATAGACCAGTGTGCTTTTTCTAACTGCAAATCACTCAGAACACTCGATCTTCGCCCTGCTAAAAATCTGAAAGTTATAGGTGCATTTGCATTTGACGGCTGCTCCAATCTCAATTACATAGACCTTCCTTATACAAAGCAGAATCTTTCACTTGGTACTTTCGTGAACAGCGCAACCAGTCAGAGTATTTTCGGCAGCAATTTGACAAAAACCATTACACTGTATATCAATGATGAAGACAGGACCCTCACATCATCAAGCACTATCCAACCACTGATATTCGGAAGAAGCGACTACGATTACATGAAGAATAATAAAGTAAGAATATACGGCAAAATGGTCAGGGCAAAATGCCGCGGTAATAACAACAACTTTATAGATATCGGTCAAAGAGGTATAACAAACGGTTTTCTGTATGTTAACTAAGACAAAAATAGGGACTTTCCGAACGGAAAGTCCCTATCTGTTTTATAGCCTGTATATCAATTATCTTTATCATTATCTTCCAGCCAGGGCGACGTATAGTGAAATTGACCTGAGTTCATATCCATAGCTACATAATCATCTAAACGCCTCATTAAATTGCCCTTGGAATCCATGCCCATTTTATTGTCAAACGGCATTATAAAATCATTATCATTATAATCAAAAACTGCTGCACACATATCGGATCCTCCTTCTTATAGCTTGGATCTGCCATTAACGGTAATACGCGCATTATCATAACTGTTTTTATTCAATAAACATTTAAATCACCCCTATACGAGTTCTGCTTTATATTGTATATTTATTATATCACATTTCCACATATTTGTCAATATATAGTTTGATATGCACAATCAGCATTAAGAAGGATAGTTTATCAGCAGTTTCAGACGTGATCTTATTTTCTGCGCTTATTGTCAGCTTCTACAGAGCACTTCCAAGCCTTATTGAGTCCCTTTTTGGCTCTTACACTGCTTACAGCGCAGCCTACTGCTTCGTAAAGTACCTCCGTACCGCAGCAGTCAGCGTGATAGTCAACTGCATTCTCAGCTCTGATACCGATAGAGCCTGCGGTCTCGGCAGCATCGATATTAGCTCCGAGGAATACGAACTCCCAGCCCTTTTCCTCCTGCACTTTTTCAATGAGTCTCTTTACGTCCTTGTGGCTGTACTTTCTGCTGGCGTTCTCCATACCGTCAGTTGTAATGACAAACAGCGTCTTTTCTGGGACATCTTCCTCACGGGCATACTTATGGATATTTGCGATGTGGTGAACTGCATCGCCCACTGCGTCCAGAAGTGCAGTACAGCCCGAGGGCACATAGTCCCTGTCGGTAAGCTTTGGAACATCGTTCAGCTTCACTCTGTCATGTATCACTTTGGAGCTGTTGCTGAAAAAAACCGTTGATACAAGTGCTTCGCCCTCTTCTTTCTTCTGCTTTGCAATAAGGGAATTGAAGCCGCCGATAGTATCAGCTGTAAGTCCGCTCATTGAGCCGCTCTCGTCAAGGATAAAAACCAGTTCAGTTAAGTTCTTTTTCATAATAAAACCTCCGTTTTGATGTATTTTGCGGAACCGCTTTGGCGTTTCCTTTACTGTAATTACAGTATACATCATAACGGAGGTATTTTGGTCGCTTCAAAGGCGACAAATCACGAACCTATCAAACTCTGGTCAAAGGCGAACAGTGCCTCGTTTATCTCGTAGATATTATAATTGCTGTGCTCGATAAAATAGCGGATTATCAGGTCGAATTTCAGACTGTCCGACAGTGCAAAGCCTGCCTTTTTCAGCAGCTCTTCCGTTTCGCCGAGGTCAAGTTCAAGGGCTACTGCAAAAGCCACAGCGGTCTGCTTTTTGGGCTTGTAGTTCTTGTCGCTGCGAATTTTTGAAAAGAGCTTGCGGTCGATATTGGCTTTTTTATAGGTCTCTACGTCTGTCATGCCCTTTTCGTCTATGAGCCGCAGCAGAGCTTCCGAGAAAGACTCGTCATGTGCTTTGAGCATATTTTCAAGTTCTACACTTGCTTCACAGCAAGCATCTTCTTCGAGCATGATATTTGCGGAGCTTTCTTTCATGCTCTCCTTTTTTCTGCCGAATAACAAGCTTGGTTTTGCTCCTGAAAGCTGGTACGTTCCGACTGCACCGGGTCTGCCCCTGTTTCTTCTGTCATTTTCAGCGCATTTCTTTGCGTAAGCATCGCTTATATACTGCCTTATTTCGCCGACTATGCCCGAGCTGACTTCAAAGGAGTCCTTATCGAATATGACAAGCGTAATGTCCATATCATTATCTTCAAGAAAGCTTCTGAATTCGGACACAGCCGCGTCTAAAGCCTTGTCCTTGGGATAGCCGTATATACCCGAGGAAATAAGGGGAAAAGCCACGCTCTCGCAGTCCTTTTCCTTTGCAAGCTCAAGGGAGTTCCTGTAGCATGAGCGCAGGAGCTCTTCCTCTCCGCAGTCGCCGCCGTGCCACACAGGACCTACCGTATGTATGATATATTTGCAGTCGAGAGCATAGCCCTTTGTAAGCTTTGCTTCTCCCGTTTTACAGCCGCCGAGAGTCCGACATTCCGCAAGAAGCTGCGGACCTGCCGCATGATGTATAGCTCCGTCAACTCCGCCTCCCCCAAGCAGTGAGGAATTTGCAGCGTTAACTATGGCATCGGCTTTGACTTTGGTTATATCATTCCTGATGATATTGAAAGGCATACAAGCGACCTCCTTTTTACTCTGATATATAAAATTATACCATATCTGACGCAGAACATCAATACCTATGCCGATATACAGAATTGCCTGTATACGCATATGAACTATCTGTTATCTTTGTATTGTATTTGAGCAAAAATGTGCTATAAAGTAAGTTGTTATTCAACGGGCAGAGCGAACATAAATGAAGTTCCCTTGCCCACTTCGCTCTCAGGTCAGGGCAATGGAAAGATCTCATTTATCCGTGAAACTTAAACCCTAATTTGTTCTTTTTTTGACCTATATACTACATTTTATCTTTTCGGGTATATTCTTGGTATATTGAAAATAGCCCAAAAATATCCTCAAAATATACCGAAAAAAACTTGTCATAAAATAAGCTTGTATGTTATAATGCGAATGTACTGAACGAGCTAAATGATCGTTTATTTATGTTTGATAACAGTTTATGTCAATATCTAAGGTATCAGGTACTAAAACATTTCAAACAAAAAGTCAGAAGCCGTAATAAATCAAAAGGAGAATAAATATGCTGTCAACTAATACTACCATTAACGAAAAAGAGATGTATCACTTCCCGACCGATACATATATGAGAAACACAGATCAGCAGGAAATGGCTGTTATCAGATTTGTTCAGAAACTCGGGATACGTCCGAATCTTATCGGGTATCATCTTCTTATAAAAGCAATACTTATGGCTTTAAGATCACCCGAGCTCCTGAAATCACTGACAAAGGAGCTTTACCCAAAGATCGCAGATGACTACGGCAAAAACGTAAAAGCTGTCGAGCGTAACATGAGAAAGGCGATAGACTCCGCTTACGAGTATGATCCTCAGCGTATCCGTTCCGTTTTTTATTATAAAGTGGACAAGCCTTATATCTCCGAAGTCCTTTCAATGGCAGTCGAGTCAATACGTTATGAGCTTTGAGCATTACTGATCTGACATTTTATTTGAAAAGCCATAGTAATTCTAAGCCTGCTTTCAGAATTCTATGGCTTTTTCATTGACAATCCGCGTTATTTATGGTATGATGAAAACTAATCTGTATTTATGTATCAATAAGATCATTTTGATAAGGAACTGTCTCAACTTCAAAAAAGCTGATTTAACATCAAATACAACAAGAAAACCGCCAAAGGAGTAAATACAATGGAAATCAACAAACTGAAACGTGATACCGTCGAAAGGCTTCGCAGGATAAAAAAGGACAACGGTCTGACCAATTCGCAGATCATGGATATGCTTGAAAAGAATAACTGTTATATTTCCGAAGCAACTATCAAGAAAATATTCTCGGAAAACTACGATCCGGGAAGCTTTAAGTATCAGAGCACTATTGCTCCACTTGCAGACGTTCTCCTTGATATGTACAACGATGACAGCAGTTCGGAAGATGTCAGCGTTTTAAAGGCACTGATACACGATAAAAACCAGATGATAAGTATTCTCATCGTAAAAAATGAAGAGATACGTGCTGACTATGAAAAACGCCTGAGCCATTTGCAGAAACAGATCGCAATGCTTGAAGACCATTTGATATTCAGAGAAAAGCAGATAGACAAAAAGGACGAGATAATCACTAAGCTGCTTAATAAGGTCATAGATTGTCCCGGTTCATGTACCAAATAATGACGTACCCCCTTGTATCATTACAAAGCGATACAAGGGGGTTGTTTTTTACGGAACTGATAGAAAGAACGATATGCGTGTTTTACATAGAGCGAACCGTCCTTTTCAATCAGGCAGTTAGCACATTATTTCGGGCTTGTGTGCAGAATTACAAAATTGTAATCGCCGCACTCATATCTCACCGATCTCTGCACATAAAGCCTTTTCTATCATGTTTTAATATGCTGTTTTTGAACACATTTCCTTATTGACCTTGCCTATAACAACCGATAAAAAAGCGGTATATATCGAATTATTGACTTCCAATATTTGAACATCTATAATAATGATAGGAATTGATAACAGAAAGGAGCAATTGTAATTGGACACTTTTGAGGACAATATAAACAGTATCGTGAACGATCTGATAGACGATTATCATAAAGGAAAAGAGATCGACAAGACAAGGATTTTCAATCACCCTAATAAAGAGGTGATAATAGATATTCTTTCGAGCCTGAGAAAGGTAATATTCCCCGGATATTTCAAAAACGGCTCAATAAAGGTGTATACGCTCAGAAATAATCTGTCTATGCTTATTGAGGACGTTATGTTCAAGCTTACCAAGCAGATAACTATAGTTCTGGGCGGTGAAAGAAGAAACGATGATGATATAGTCGAAAAAGCGAGGCAAATAACTCTTGATTTTACGAAGCGTCTCCGTAAGATAAGGGAATACATAGAGACCGATGTGCAGGCAGCTTATGACGGAGATCCTGCTGCTTACAGCAAGGACGAGATAATATATTCCTACCCCGGTCTTTTTGCGATCCTTATAAACAGGATAGCACATGAGCTTTATACTCTGGGAGTCCCCATAATACCCCGTATGATGACGGAATACGCTCACAGTGAGACAGGTATCGACATTCACCCGGGAGCTACCATAGGAAAGTATTTCTTTATCGACCACGGCACGGGTATCGTTATAGGCGAGACTACTGTAATAGGCGATAACGTGAAGATATATCAGGGCGTTACACTCGGCGCGCTTTCCACAAGGGGAGGTCAGGCACTAAAAAGCAAAAAGCGACACCCTACTATCGAGGACAATGTTACTATATATTCGGGAGCTTCCATTCTCGGCGGAGATACTGTCATCGGAAAGGACGTTGTTATCGGCGGTAACGCATTCATTACGCGTTCAGTTCCCGACGGTGCAAAGGTAAGCGTTAAAAATCAGGAACTCCGCTACAATTACGACGCTTCAAAGCCTGTTGAACGAGTAGAAATAGAGGAGGACGACAGCTGGTTCTATATAATCTGACCTCGGAAAGTGTAGGTTATAGAAAACAACTATAACTGATACTAAGTTATTTATCAGGAAAAACTATTGTATTTTTTGTCACATAGTGCTATAATACATACATCGACATTGTATATTAAAACCATAGTATTTATATATGATATATATGACCTGTAAGCTTTGGTCAATTACATAAAAGCCGTATAGAGGAGGCAGCATATGGCAGTTACAGTAGTTATTCCGACAACTCTGAGGCTCTTTACCGAGCACAGATCCGAAATAGAGCTTGAAGGCAGGACTGTAGGCGAGATACTCGGTCTTCTTTCCGAGGAATACCCCGAAACTAAAAAAGCACTGTTTGACGAAGAAGGTCAGCTCAGAGCTTTCATAAATGTATTTGTGAATGATGAAAACATCAGAGATCTGAAAGAATTTGACACAGAAGTCAAAGACGGTGACGAGATAATTCTTATCCCAGCGATCGCAGGAGGTTCGGGCGTTGAAAGCGTTATCGGAGACAGAAAAGGCGAAAAGCTCACCAATGATGAGATAAACCGTTACAGCCGTCACCTGCTTTTGCAGGAGATAGGTGTTAAGGGACAGAAAAGGCTCAAAGCCGCAAAGGTACTAATCGTAGGCGCAGGCGGTCTCGGTACTCCCCTTGCACAGTATCTTGCAGCAGCAGGCGTTGGTACTATCGGTATCATCGACAACGACGAGGTAGAGGAGTCAAATCTCCAGCGTCAGGTAATGCATGGTACCCGCGACATCGGCAGACCGAAGGTAGCTTCCGCAAAGGACAGCATACGCCAGATAAATCCGCTGGTAAAGGTAGAGACCTACAATATGCGTCTTACAGCCGAAAACGCAGAGAGTATCATCTCCGAATACGATGTTGTGGCTGACGCTTCCGACAATTATCCCACACGATATCTTGTGAACGACACCTGTGTACTTCTTGGAAAGCCCGATGTTTTCGGAGCTATGTACCAGTTCGAGGGACAGGTATCCGTGTATTATGCAAAGGAAGGTCCGTGCTTCAGATGTATGTACCCTGCACCTCCCCCCGCAGGACTTGTTCCGTCCTGTGCAATGGGCGGCGTAGTAGGTGTACTCCCGGGAGTTATCGGTACGTTGCAGGCTAACGAGGTAATAAAGCTTATCGTTGGCGGAGGAAAAAATCTCATCGGCAGAGTAGTAACCTTTGACGCATGGAACCTCAAATGGCGAGAGCTGAAAATACATAAAAACGACAACTGTCCGCTCTGCGGCAAGAAGAGAACTATTACCGAGATAGAGGATTTCGATTACGAGGATTTCTGCGGACTTACTCAGCAGAAAGAGGAAGAAGCAGAGGTTGAGGGAATTGAGCCCAAGGAGCTCAAACGCCGCATTGACGAGGGTGAGAAGATAACTATCGTTGATGTCCGCGAACCTCACGAAAGAGCTATCGCAAAGTTCCCCGATGCCATAGTTATCCCTATAGGACAGCTTGAAAGGCGACAGAAAGAACTCGATACTTCCGTTGATACAGTCTTTGTCTGCAAGGAGGACAAGAGAAGCATACTTGCTGTGAATACTCTCCGCGAGGCAGGCTATACAGGTCCGCTTTACAACTTAAAGGGCGGTACGAACGCATGGGCAAGGGAAGTTGACAAGGATTTCCCGATCTATTGATTATGTGACAGAGAAAGCTTTTCATATACACGGGCTCAATATCCATGTATTACACCATACCAAAGCCTATTAAATCTGTCTGCAATATATATATTGATAAATGGAGGTAGACATTATGTCTAAAGAAACAAAAAATGATACCATAGTTGCACTTGGCAAAAAAGCGGCATATAACCTTGCCGACGTAAACAAGACCAGACCTCAGTACGGTGCGCTTACTCCAAAGTGGATCACAAAAGTTCTTGAATTCAAGGGACTTGACTCAGGTATTTACAGAATAAATAAGGTTAAAGAGGGCGAAACTCCACTTGATGTTCTTTGCAGCGTCGAGAAGAAGTCTGACATAATCCCTCAGGGCTATGTTGAGTATGAGGAAGAGCCAAGAGAGCTCCAGCTCGCTTCTATCTCAACTATCATCAACGTAAATACAGCAGTTGCTGATGTATACGGTTCACCATACGATCAGGTAAAGGAACAGCTCGACCTTGCTATCGAGAGCCTTCGTGAGCGTCAGGAAAGCCAGCTCATCAACAACGATGACTACGGTCTTTTAAAGAACGTTCCCGATTCTCAGCGTATCCAGACAAGAAACGGCGCACCTACACCCGATGATCTCGACGAGCTCATCACAAAGGTATGGAAAGAGCCTTCCTTCTTCCTTGCTCACCCAAGAGCTATCGCAGCATTTGAGAGAGAATGTACAAAGAGAGGCGTACCGCCCGTTACAACAAACATCGCAGGCGGCACATTCATCTGCTGGAGAGGAATCCCGATCATTCCTACAGACAAGCTCCTCGTTGACGGTCTCAAGAACCCAAAGAGCAAGAGCGGAAAGACAAATATCCTCCTCATTCGTACAGGTGAGGCTAAGAGAGGCGTTATCGGTCTCTTCCAGCGCAATCTCAAGAATGAACAGTCAAGAGGACTTTCAGTTCGTTTCAGAGGAATCGACGATAAGGGCGTTGCTTCTTATCTGCTTTCACTCTACTGTTCGGCAGCTATTCTCTCAGACGACGCTATCGCTGTTCTCGAGGATGTCGAGGTAGGTGAATACTATGACTACGACTAATTACGGTATACCATCTGAGTCAGAGCTTGAGAGCCTTGCAAATTCACTGTTTCCCGACTTTGATCCCACACGCTGCGCAAAGGGCATTGAGGCACTTGCAACAAGCGGCGATACTTCCGTTATAAACGATGCTTTCAACAAAGCAGCATCATACGGCGGCGGTACGAACTACGCTTCATCGGCAGAGCAGGCTTTCAGCGGCTACGGCAGCGTTTCCGAGTTCGAGCAGATAGCCAATGAGTATAACGGCGGCTACGGAAGTGTATCGGAGTACGAAAAGATCGCTGACGATCACGGTGCTTCACCTGTAATCGGAGCTGCACAGCAGTACAGCACTTTCGATACATACACTGCTCCGCAGGAGCAGCCTACATCAGGCGGATATGCACCTGTAGTGCTCTCTCAGGGACAGGCTGACAGCTACGTTCCAAAGAATACTCAGCAGGCAGCTGCACCCACTGTTCCGACAGTAAAGTCTGACAGCCAGATAATCGTCGGCACAAAGACTCTCGCTCAGATAAGAAACGATTTCCCAATACTCAGCGAAAAGATAAACGGTCACGACCTTGTATGGCTTGACAACGGTGCTACAACACAGCGTCCGCAGCAGGTCATCGACAGGATAAGCTACTACTACACACACGAGAACTCAAACGTTCACAGAGGTGCTCACGAACTTGCTGCACGTTCTACCGACGCATACGAAAATGCAAGGCAGATAACAGCCGACTTCCTCGGTGCCCCCTCAAAGGACAACATCGTTTTCGTAAGAGGTACAACAGAGGCTATAAACCTCGTTGCAAACGCTTACGTTAAGCCTCTCTTGCAGCCGGGCGACGAGATAATCCTCACCATGCTTGAGCACCACGCAAATATAGTTCCGTGGCAGCTCATCTGCGAGGAAACAGGAGCAGTCATCAAGGTAGTTCCTGTTGACAAGAGCGGACAGCTTATCATATCAGAGTACGAAAAGCTCTTCACAAGAAGAACTAAATTCGTATCCGCAACTCATGTTTCCAATGCTCTCGGCACTGTAACTCCTATCGAGGAGCTTGTGGCTATAGCACACGCTCACGGAGTACGCATACTCATTGACGGTGCGCAGTCAATAGCTCATATCCCCGTTAACGTTACAGCTCTTGATACTGATTTCTTCGTGTTCTCGGGACACAAGATATTCGGACCTACAGGCATCGGCGCAGTATACGGCAAATCCGATGTGCTTGAAGCTGCAAGACCTTATCACGGCGGCGGAAATATGATAAAGGACGTTACATTCGAGCGTACTATCTACAATCCTGCTCCAAACAAGTTTGAGGCAGGTACAGGAAGCATTGCAGATGCAGTCGGTCTCGGTGCAGCTCTTGAATACCTCAACTCTATCGGTATGACAGAGGTAAACCGTCACGAGCATGAGCTTCTGGTATATGCAATGAAAGAAATGCAGAAGATAAACGGTCTGCACCTTATCGGTACAGCAACAAATAAAGCAAGCGTACTTTCATTCGTTCTTGACGGCGTGGACAACGAAGCAGTCGGTCAGCGTCTCAACGAACTGGGCATAGCAGTCCGCACAGGTCATCACTGTGCTCAGCCTATACTCCGTCATTTCGGACTTGAAGGCACTGTTCGCCCCACACTTGCGCTCTACAATTCGTTCAATGATATCGACAGACTTGTACAGAGCATAAGAACACTTGCATAAAACTGATATATATTTACAGGACGGTATTTTTGTATCGTCCTGTAAGCTATTTTTTCACGAATAGTGGTGATACAATGAAATTCAATACATCGCTGCTTCACAATGCAAAATTCAACGGTGAGGACCGGGGAGCAACTTTGCCTCCGCTTTATCAGGTCAGTGCATTTGCCTGTGAATCGGCAGAACAGCTTGAAAAAGTATTCAACAACAAAGCAGCAGGTTTTTCCTATACAAGAGTAGGAAATCCGACTGTAAGCGCATTTGAGAACCGTATAGCCGCACTTGAAGGCGGTATCGGTGCAGTTGCCTGTTCATCGGGAATGGCAGCAATAACCGCAGTCCTGCTGAATATACTCCGCTCAGGCGATGAGGTACTGGTCAGCACGGGACTTTTCGGCGGAACTATCGACCTTTTCAACGATCTTAAAGCTTTCGGCATAACAGCGCATTTCCTTGAAGCAATAACCTATGAAAATGTTACTGCTGCGGCAAATGAGAATACAAAAGCCGTATTTACAGAACTTATCGGCAACCCCAAACTCGATGTAGTCGATCTGGACAGCGTTTCAAAAGCGTGTAAAGAGAAGGGCATACCTCTCATAGTTGACAGCACGACTGCAACACCATACATAATCAATCCGCTGAAGCATGGTGCGGATATAGTGGTACATTCATCGTCAAAGTACATCAACGGCGGCGGAAATTCAATAAGCGGAGTGATCGTTGACGGCGGAAAATTCAAGTGGGATATCAAAAGATATCCGAGCTTTGAGCCTTATGCGAAATTCGGACCGTTTGCATTCGTATCAAAGCTGAGGAACGGCTTATGGCGCAATACAGGCGGCTGTCTTTCACCGTTCAATGCTTTTATGAACATAGTCGGACTTGAAACTCTCGGTCTGCGTATGGAACGCTGCTGCGGCAACGCGCTGAAGCTTGCGGAGTTTTTTGAGTCACTTGACAATATAGAAGTCAATTATCCTGCACTTCCCTCCTCTCCTTATTATGAGCTGACGCAAAGTGAGCTTTCGGGCAAGGGCGGTGCTATAGTAACAATAAGAGCAGGCAGCAAGGAAAAGGCATTCAAGCTTATGGACAGTATTGAATTTGCATCTGTAGCCACAAATATCGGTGATGTCCGTACCCTTGTCATTCACCCTGCAAGCACAATATATACTCATAATACCGAACAGCAGCGTATAAGTGCGGGAGTTTATGACGATACTATACGCATAAGCGTCGGAATAGAAGATATAGACGACCTTATCGAAGATTTCAGACAGGCAATAGAGAGCCTGTAAAGGAGAATACACATGGCAGAATTCAATATTACAGATTCAATCGACATCACTGATGTAAACTGCCCTATAACATTTGTTAAGGCAAAGATAGCTCTTGAAGAGCTTGACGACGGAGATATACTCTCCATAAAACTCAATGACGGTGAACCCGTGCAGAACGTCCCTAAAAGCATCAAGGAAGAGGGACACAAAGTGCTCAGCCTTACAGACAACGGAGACGGCACATTTGAGCTTATCGTGCAGAAAGTCGGTGACTGATATGCCTGCAAGGATAAGCAAAGACGAATTCGACAGCGAGGTACTCAGCTCAGAGCTGCCCGTACTTGCTGATTTCTATTCTGACAGCTGCATACCATGCAAGCGTATGTCTCCCATACTGAGCCAGCTTGAAACAGAGTATGCAGACAAGATAAAAATAGTGAAGATAAACACAAACTTCGAGAAGGAGCTTGTGGAAAAATACAGTATCCAAGCCGCTCCCACACTTATCCTCTTCAACAAAGGCGAGGAAGTATCACGTATCAGAGGTGCGGTAAAAAAAGACGAGATAATAACTCTTATAAAGGAGCAGATATAAATGAAGATCACAGTTGCAGGAGTAAAAAAGGAAGTTGCCGACGGACTTACCGTTGCACAGCTTGTTATTGACGAAAAGGTAGAAACAGCCGAATACGTAACTGTCACTATCAACGATGATTTCGTTGACCACGGTCAGTTCGAGGAAACTGTACTGAAAGACGGTGACACAGTAGAATTCTTATACTTTATGGGAGGCGGTCAGTAATGGCATTCACCAATGAACAGATAGAACGTTATTCGCGCCATATCATACTCAAAGAGGTAGGTGCAAAGGGACAGAAGAAGCTCCTTAATGCAAAGGTGCTCGTTATCGGTGCAGGCGGTCTGGGCGCACCTGTTGCAATGTATCTTGCAGCCGCAGGTATAGGTACTATCGGTATAGCTGACGCTGACGAGGTAGACCTTTCCAACCTCCAGAGACAGATAATCCACCAGACAAAGGACGTGGGCAAGCCGAAGGTACAGTCCGCAAAGGAGACTATGGAGGCTATGAACCCCGATGTAAAGGTCATAACTTACCACGAGTTCATAACCAGTGAGAATATCCTCGATATCATCAAGGATTACGATTTCATTATCGACGGTACTGACAATTTCCCTGCAAAGTTCCTTATAAACGATGCCTGCGTTATGGCTAAGAAGCCTTTCTCACACGCAGGAATAATACGTTTTCAGGGACAGCTCATGACCTATGTTCCCGGTCAGGGACCGTGCTACCGCTGCGTATTCAAGGAACCGCCCCCGAAGGACGCTGTACCTACCTGCAAGCAGACAGGAGTTATAGGCGCAATGGGCGGCGTTATCGGCAGCTTGCAGGCTATGGAAGCAGTAAAGTATATCCTCGGTGTGGGAGAACTCCTCACAGGCTACCTTCTTACCTATGATGCACTGAAGATGCAGTTCAGAAAGGTAAAGCTCCCGAGCGATACCCATAACTGCGCAGTATGCGGAGATAATCCCACAATAACCGAGCTTATCGACTACGAACAGGCAGAATGTGACGGTGTTGGTCTATGATAAAACTCAGCAAAAGCGATTACGAGAAGATAGTTGCTCACGCAAAAAGCGATGCTCCTGTTGAAGCCTGCGGACTTATCGCAGGTGAGCTGAGCGGCAGCGACAAGATAGTTAAAAAGGTCTATATCCTTACAAATGTAGATCATGCGGAGGAGCACTTCACCCTTGATCCCAAGGAGCAGCTCTTCGCAGTAAAGGATATGAGAGCCAACGGACTTACTCCCCTCGGCAACTGGCACTCCCACCCTGTTTCGCCCTCACGCCCGTCCGATGAGGACAAGAGACTTGCCTACGACAGCAGTACAAGCTATATGATACTCTCACTTATGGACGACGAGCCTGTTCTCAATTCATTCCATATCGAAGGCGACAAGGCTGAAAAGGAAGAGCTCGTCATAGTACAGGACTAAAGCTATGTATGATGTTATAATTCTCGGCAGCGGTCCTGCGGGACTGTCTGCTGCTGTTTACGCAAGCCGAGCTGGGCTTAGCTTTGCAGTTATCGAAAAGGACTACATGGGCACGGGACAGATAGCCTATACCGAACAGGTGGACAACTATCTCGGATATTACGGTATCGACGGCTTTTCTCTTGGTGAGAAATTCCGCGAACACGCTGAGGCTTTAGGTACTGAGTTCATCGAGGGCGAAGTCACGGAGCTGTCCCGTACAGACAGCGGCTGGAAGGTCGCACTGTCTGACGGCAATAATTTTGAGGCAAAGACAGTGATATATGCTCTTGGAGCTTCACCAAAAAAGCTTGGCATTGCAGGCGAAGAAGAATTTGCAGGCAGGGGCGTTTCATATTGCGCACTTTGTGACGGAGCATTTTTTGAAGGCAAGACTGTCACTGTCATCGGCGGCGGAGATACCGCGCTTTCAGACGCTCTGTACCTTTCAAAAACGGCTGAAAAAGTGTATGTCGTACACCGTCGGAATGAGTTCAGAGCCAATGCTTCACTTGTAAAAAAGGCGGAAGAAGCTGCAAATATCGAGTTCGTTCTTGAAGCCGTACCCACTGAAATAATCGGCGCGGAGTCTGTTACAGGCATTAAGTATACCCGGAACGGCACTGAAAAAACTCTCGGCACTGACGGCGTTTTCGCAGCAGTTGGTTCGCTGCCGAATACTTCCCTGCTCAAAGGTACAGCCGACCTTGACGAAAGAGGATATGTCATGGCAGATGAAAGCTGCATTACTTCGGCAGAGGGACTGTTTGCCGCAGGAGATGTGCGCACAAAGGCAGTCCGTCAGGTAATAACCGCAGCCGCAGACGGCGCAAATGCAGCTGTATCTGCGCTTAACTGCATCAATGATAAATACTGAGCAAAGCACGGACTTTAGTTCGTGCTTTACTTGTTTTTCACGGGCAGTACAGTTATAACCAAAATCTATAACTCAGAATAAACAAAAAGAATATTCAAGGGACTTGATTTCAGACTGAAACAGGTGTATAATATAGTTAACAGATAGGAATTATTAGTTTACTATCAGAAGGAGGAAAATATTATGTCAAAGATTTATAAGGGTGCAACAGGTCTTATCGGTAATACACCGCTTGTTGAGTTCACAAACATTGAAAAATCACAGGGAATAAACGCAACTGTACTTGCTAAGCTTGAATACTTCAACCCCGCAGGAAGCGTAAAGGACAGAATTGCTCTTGCTATGATCGAGGACGCAGAAAAAAGAGGAGTTCTCAAAAAGGGCGCAACTATCATCGAGCCAACATCGGGCAATACAGGTATCGGTCTCGCTTCTATCGCAGCTGCAAAGGGCTATAAGATAATCCTTACAATGCCTGAGACCATGAGTGTTGAGAGAAGAAATATCCTCAAGGCTTACGGTGCAGAGATAGTTCTCACAGAAGGCTCAAAGGGCATGAAGGGTGCTATCGCAAAGGCTGAGGAGCTTGCAAAGGAAACTCCCGACAGCTTCGTTCCCGAGCAGTTTGAGAACCCTGCAAACCCTGAGATACACAGACTTACAACAGGTCCCGAGGTATGGAACGATACCGACGGAAAGGTAGATATCTTTGTTGCAGGTGTAGGTACAGGCGGTACAGTAACAGGTACAGGTGAATACCTTAAATCTCAAAATCCAAACGTAAAGGTAGTTGCAGTTGAGCCTGAGGATTCTCCTGTTCTTTCAAAGGGCACAGCAGGTCCGCACAAGATACAGGGTATCGGTGCAGGATTTGTTCCAAAGACTCTCAATACCGATGTATATGACGAGGTTATCGCAGTTTCAAACGAGGATTCATTTGAAACATCAAAGCTCATTGCAAAGCAGGAAGGCATACTCGTTGGTATCTCCGCAGGTGCTGCTTATTATGCAGCTTTAGAGCTTGCAAAGAGACCTGAGAACAAGGGTAAGACAATAGTTGCTCTGCTTCCCGACAGCGGTGACAGATACTATTCTACACCACTTTTCAACGACTGATAAACATACAGCTCAGACCTTAGGGTTTGAGCTGTTTTTATGCCATAATATAACAAAAAATATCCCGAAACAGTTCCTTTTGAACTGCTTCGGGATATGTTGTATTCATATGTAATACATAGGTTCAAGTGCGTCCGTTTGTTTCTCGATATATTTATCTGCAAGATCTTTCAGTGTCAGTTTTTGTGAGAACTGCTGAAGATAGTCATTTACAGGCGTCCACAAACACTCTGATATTGTTTCTGTAGCTGTAGCATCAAGCTGACCATTGAATACAGAAGGTGCAAAGATCGTATCATCAAGAGCGTTTACTATCTCATTTATTGTTATCTGAGCAGGATCACGGGCAAGAGCATATCCGCCGCCCGAGCCTTTAACGCTTCTCAGAAAATCAGCGTGTTTCAGAAGCGGTACGATCTGTTCAAGATATTTTGCTGAAATATTATTCCTCTTTGATACTGCGTTAAGTTTTACTATATTATTATTTCTTGAATTGACGGCTATATCTACAAGTGCAATAATACCGCATTCGACCTTTGATGATACTCTCATTTTGTTCCTCTCCTTTATATTGTCACAATTCCTATCAGTATAATAAGCATAACATATATAGATCTATATTTCAAGTGCTTTCGCTATAATATTTGTTTATTAACAGCTATAAGAAAAGCTCCGCCCGAACCTAATGGAAGTTCGCGCGGAGCTTTTAATGGCACATATTTTTCAAAGAGCATTCAGAAAGCAGTTTCTTCAACATCGTTCTGCTTTCCACATCCGCTCTGTACAAATGAGCACTGAGCGGAAAATGTGCTGTATGGGTTCCTTGCTTGTTACCATTTGTACAGCCCCTTTCCTCTTTGGTATGGTTTTATTATAACATTGAAAATAGGGGTTGTCCAATCTCAAAAAGTCATTGCAAACGATAGGAAATGATTATAACCCTGCTGAAAAAGCCCCGAAGCCAACAGTTTTTACGCTGTCAGCTTCGGAGTCATGCTGTATTTATTTCAAGGAGTGGTTATTGTGAAGAATTCTTTCCGGTGTTCAGATCATCAAACACCGAAAAGGAGCTGGTCATATGCAGGGAATGGCCAATAGGACTCTGCTGTCAGAGTTTCAGCCTTGTCAGCTGCTGCACGGAGCTTATCCATTGCAGGGAGCATTGTATCGCGGACAAATTCGGAAGCCTTGATGATAGATTTCTGCTTCTTGAAATCATCTGCTACCTTTTCAAGCTTTGTGGTCGCAGTGTCCATTTCATCAATGAGCTCTGAAAGCTCGGTAACAAGGCTGCTCTCGTACTTGCAGGCTGCCTTTGATACGCTCTTTTTAACTGCAACTGCGGAAGCTGTATCAGCAGCAAATTTAGCAACGGCAGGGATTATCTCCTTGCGAGCCATATCTATCATAGTAATAGCTTCGATATTTACTGTCTTGATGTAGTTCTCAAGCATTATCTCACAGCGTGACTGTATCTCAGCTTCGGTGAATACACCATGAGATGTGAGCATATCAACATTCTTTTTATCGCAGATCTTAGGCATAGCATCGGCGGTCGTTTTAAGATTCATGAGACCGCGCTTCTCTGCTTCCTTTATCCATGAATCGTCGTAGCCGTTGCCGTTGAAGATGATACGCTTGTGGTCTTTAATTGTCTTCTTGATAAGATCGTGAAGTGCTTTATTGAAGTCCTTAGCCTTTTCAAGCTTATCGGCGAACTGTTTCAGTTCCTCTGCTACTGCTGCATTGAGGTGGATATTTGCGCATGAGATACTGTTGGAAGAACCAAGCATACGGAACTCAAACTTGTTTCCTGTAAATGCAAATGGGGAAGTTCTGTTACGGTCAGTGCTATCCTTGCTGAACTTAGGCAGAACATCAACGCCAAGCTGCATTTTTTCCTTCTTTGTGCCGCCGTATGGCTTATCCTTTTCGATAGCGTCCAGAACTGCTGTCAGCTCGTCGCCGAGGAATATAGAGATAACAGCAGGCGGTGCTTCGTTTGCACCGAGACGGTGGTCATTGCCTGCGGTAGCAACTGAAAGTCTGAGAAGATCCTGATAATCGTCAACAGCCTTGATAACTGCTGCAAGGAAAAGCAGGAACTGGGCATTCTCAGCAGGAGTCTCGCCCGGAGAAAGCAGATTTTCACCCTGATCTGTGGATATAGACCAGTTGTTATGCTTACCTGAGCCGTTTACACCTGCAAAAGGCTTCTCGTGAAGCAGGCAAACAAGTCCGTGACGGAGTGCGACTTTCTGCATTACTTCCATTGTGAGCTGGTTGTGGTCAGCTGCGATATTTGTTGTATCATATATAGGAGCAAGCTCATGCTGTGCAGGAGCAACTTCGTTGTGCTTTGTTTTAGCAAGTATACCGAGCTTCCAGAGCTCTTTATCGAGATCAGCCATATACTCTGCAACTCTTGGCTTGATAGAGCCGAAGTAGTGGTCGTCCATTTCCTGTCCCTTAGGCGGCATTGCGCCGAACAGTGTACGTCCTGTCATGATAAGGTCTTTTCTCTTTTTCCACATATCACGGTCAACGAGGAAGTATTCCTGCTCGGGACCAACTGATGTCTTTACGCTCTTTACGCTTGTGTTTCCGAAGAGTTTCAGGATACGCAGAGCCTGTTTGTTGAGTGCTTCCATTGAACGCAGGAGAGGTACTTTCTTGTCAAGTGCTTCACCTGTGTATGAACAGAATGCAGTAGGAATGTAAAGTGTGCCGTCCTTGATGAAAGCGTATGAAGTAGGATCCCATGCCGTATAGCCTCTTGCCTCAAATGTTGCACGAAGTCCGCCAGAGGGGAATGATGAAGCGTCAGGCTCGCCCTTAACGAGCTCCTTGCCTGAGAATTCCATGATAACTCTGCCGTCAGGAGCGGGAGTGATGAAGCTGTCGTGCTTTTCGGCAGTCACGCCTGTCATTGGCTGGAACCAGTGTGTATAGTGGGTAGCTCCTTTTTCTACTGCCCATTCCTTCATAGCAGCTGCAACTGCATTTGCTACGGATATATCAAGGGGAGTTCCCTTGTCGATAGTTCTTTTCAGTGATCTGTATACTTTATCTGAAAGCGTTGCTTTCATTATTCTGTCGTCAAACACCATTGAGCCATAATAGTCTGTTATCTTTTCCATTGTAATTACCTCCGGATCATTTTCTGTAAGGCAGACTGCAAGTTATCTGTCGCTTGCAGCCTGCTCATGTATTTTTAAGCTTTTTCCCATTCAGCAGAGTCGTGGAGTGCGTTGTAGCCTTCCTCGCCGGTTCTGATCTTGATAACGTTCTCGATGTCGTAAATGAACATCTTACCGTCGCCGTAGTTTCCAGTGTAGAGAGCAGATTTTGCTGCTGCAACTACCTTTTCAACAGGGACTGCACATACTGCGATCTCAGCCTTTACCTTTGGAAGCAGGTTCATCTCAACAGCTGCACCACGATAGTAGTTTGTCTGTCCGTTCTGCATTCCGCAGCCAAGAACGTTCGTTACTGTGATGCCCTTGACATCAATATGTTCCATAGCTTCGATGAACTGCTGTAATTTCTGCTGTTTGAATATAACTACAATGTTTGTGAGCTTTGTTGCGCCGTCAGGTGAAGGTGCGGAGTAATTCTTTACTTCTACTGCCTCGTCAACAGGAACAGCAGGTACTTCAGGAGTGCCGACCTTCTTTACGCTCTTTGCGTCGTCCTTAGTGTAGCCATACATTCCTGCGTCTGTAAGTGCAGGAGCGAAGTCTGCATAAGAGGAAATAAGACCGTGTTCTGTAACATCGAGACCGATGATCTCTTCCTGCTCGGAAGCACGAAGTCCGATAGTGTGCTTGATAAGCTGGAAAACGATAAACATTGAAATAACTGTGAATACTGCGATTGCTGCGAAACCTGTGAGCTGTCTGCCGAGGAGTCCGAAGCCGCCGCCGTAGAAAAGACCTGCAAGCTGGTCACCGTTCTGGTCAACAAGTGAATAACCTGGAACTTCAGGGTTAGCAAAAAGACCAACTGCGATTGTTCCCCAGATACCGTTCATCATGTGAACTGCAACTGCACCAACAGGATCGTCGATGTGGAGTTTATAATCAAGGAACCATACGCCGAAGCAAACGAGTAAACCAGATACGATACCAACTATTGAAGCACCGAGGCAGTCTGTTACATCACAAGGAGCTGTGATACCTACAAGACCTGCAAGTGAAGCGTTAAGACACATTGAAACATCAGGCTTGCCATATTTGAGCCATGTGAAGATCATACAAGTTACTGTTGCGATTGCGGGAGCAACTGTTGTTGTAAGGAATACTGAACCGAGCTGATCGATTGAAGTACAAGCTGCACCGTTAAATCCGTACCAGCCGAACCAAAGGATAAAGCAGCCAAGTGCGCCAATCGTAAGGTTGTGACCGGGGATAGCGTTTACTTTGATCTCGCCGTCCTTTGTCTTGTGGAATTTACCGATTCTTGGTCCAAGGATAGCTGCACCTACGAGAGCTGCGATACCGCCGACCATGTGGATATGTGCCGAACCTGCGAAATCGTGGAAGCCCCACTGGCTGAGCCAGCCGCCGCCCCAGCCCCAGTGAGCTTCGATAGGATAAACGACTGCACTGATGATAGCTGAGTATACGCAGTAGGATAAGAATTTTGTACGTTCAGCCATTGCACCTGAAACGATAGTAGCCGTTGTTGCACAGAATACAAGGTTGAATACGAAGTTTGACCAATCGAAGCTGCCGTAGGAAGTGAAGATATCAAATCCGGGCTGTCCGATTATACCGACGAGGTCTTCACCGAAGAGAAGACCGAAACCTATGAGAATGAAAACAACTGTACCGATACAGAAGTCCATTAAGTTTTTCATGATGATATTGCCTGCATTCTTTGCACGGGTGAAGCCTGTCTCCACCATTGCGAAGCCCGCCTGCATAAAGAATACGAGTGCGGCACCTATAAGGAACCATACGCCAAACAAAAGACCGTTAGTCTCTTCCATGGCTTGTTGTAAAATCGTCTGAGAGTCCATAGAAATACCTCCTTGATAAGTTACAGCATAAATTTCAAAAGGGTGTACGACGCACTGATACCTCAGTACATCATACACCCCTTTGTGTATGGAATTAGTACTAATAACAAAAATAGCTGCGGACTTTGTTGTCCGCAGCTCCCTTGCTGTTTACAATGCTATTATAATCCATGAATTTCAGTTTGTCAATAGCTTTTTTGAATTCGGTATATCATACACATTTTACTTTAAAGTTTCGAAAAAACAATTGTCAAAAACGCATAAATTCATCTTTCCATTTTCCAGATCTGTGCCGAATAGGGCGGCAATTCGCTTCCACCGCCGAAATCGTGCTTCGTACCTGTTATAAGCTCATCAGCCGTGCCGCAGCCTGCATCGAAGTGCGCTGTAAACGGCTGATCTTCAGCATTTATAGCGATAAGTATCCTCTCGTCATCGCATCTGCGCTGAATGATACACTGCTTATTTGTGAGCACAGGTACACTTATATCACCATAGCAAAGTGCCTTGCTCTCGCGGTGTATCTTTGCAAGCTTTGAGATATACGCCGAAAGCTCGTTGTCTATGGGCTTGTCGAAGGATACTCTCAGTGCAGGATCGCCGTCCTTTTTGTCAGCCTCTGCGCCCCATTCACTTCCGTAGTAGATACACGGTATTCCCGGCATTCCGAACATTATCGCATACACAAGCGGAATGTGATTTTTGTTTGTGAGTATCGTTGCAATTCTTGAAACATCGTGGTTGTCAACAAAGCTGAGCAGGTGCATACCTCTGTAAACGGGATATCATCAATGCTTACGGAGTATAATGGATGTTTCATTTTATGTACCTCCTGAGGTAGTTTTCTTTTGCTTATCAGCTTACAACAAAAAAATTTACATTTCAAGAGGTAACAGAAAACTTTGTAATAACATAACAAAAATGATGCCCACATACTATGCATTCCACTGGCAGATTTTCCATGCCATTTGAAAACATAGTACGTGGGCAATATGTTTATTTGTATTAGTCTCTTCTGAACAGGTCTCTTGTATAAACCTTTTCTTCAACATCATCAAGTACACTATCGTATCTGTTGGCAATGATACATCCGCACTTCTTCTTGAACTTCTTGAGATCGTTAACAACTGTTGAACCAAAGAATGTGCTGCCATTTTCAAGTGTTGGCTCGTAAATGATAACAGTTGCGCCCTTAGCCTTGATACGCTTCATAACACCCTGAATAGAACTCTGACGGAAGTTATCCGAATTAGATTTCATTGTCAGACGATATACGCCAACAGTAACATTTTTCTCTTTACTGCTGTCATATTCATTGTCACTTCCGTAACTGTAATATTCTGCCATCTGAAGAACACGATCAGCAATGAAGTCCTTTCTGGTTCTGTTGGACTCAACTATAGCTGACATCATATTCTGCGGTACATTCTGATAGTTTGCAAGAAGCTGCTTTGTATCCTTTGGCAAGCAGTAACCACCATAACCAAACGACGGATTATTGTAATAGTCGCCCACACGTGGGTCAAGGCAAATGCCCTTGATAATATTTTGAGTATTAAGTCCCTTAACTTCTGCATATGTATCAAGCTCATTGAAGTAGCTTACACGAAGGGCGAGGTATGTATTAGCAAAGAGTTTTACGGCTTCTGCTTCAGTAGTAGCCATAAAAAGAACAGGAATGTTTGTCTTTATTGCACCCTGCACGAGAAGATTTGCAAACACTTCTGCTTCTGCCATGTTCTTATCATCCGCACCAACTATTATACGTGAAGGATAGAGATTATCGTAGAGAGCCTTGGATTCTCTGAGAAATTCAGGGCTGAAAATGATATTATCCATGCCAACTTTCTCACGAACCTGTACTGTATATCCTACAGGAATAGTTGATTTGATAACTACTGTAGGCTTTTTCTTCTTTTTGCCTGTAACCTTCTTGATCAGTTCCAGAACAGTCTCTACAGCGGAACAATCAAAATAGTTTGTCTTAGGGTCGTAGTTTGTAGGAGCTGCTACAATGATAAAATCTGCGTCCTTATATGCACTTTCTCCGTCAGTTGTAGCTTTAAGTGAAAGCTTTCTCTCTTCATGCTCAGCAAGATACTGCTCAATGAAGTCATCCTGTATAGGAGAAATCCAGTTATTCAGCTTCTCGACTTTCTCAGGAACAATATCAACAGCAGTAACATCATTATGCTGTGAAAGCAGAACTGCAAGAGAAAGGCCTACATATCCAGTTCCTGCTACAGCGATCTTCTTGCGCTCCACAGGCTTTACCTCAACGGTGTCATCTTCATAAACATCGGCATTATCAAAACCCAGAACTTCACTTAGCGCAAGGAGCTGATCCACAGAGGGTGTATAATCCTCGCTTTCAAGTCTGGAGATAATAGAACGATTGATGCCTGTTTTTTCTGCCAGTGTCACCTGTGACATCTTAATTGCTTTTCTTTTGCTTACGACCGTTTCGGCAAGCAGCTTGAGAGATAAATGCTTCATATGTACCTCCTGTATCAAATGTTGCTATCAGCAACATTCATTATTCTTCATCTAATGATACTATTATAGCAGATGTTATACAGAAAGTCAATGTAATTGTCGTCAAAAATGGCATATTAAAAACAGCTCTGTTTATCTATTGTGTCACCTGTGTTGCTACTGGTAACACAAAAAAGTGCCCACCAAGCAGCTACCAAAATAATATCAGTAATTGCTCAGTGGGCAGTATTAACAGTCATGTATTCTATTCATTAACGGCGGCAAATTCTATCGATATACCACCCTTTTCTATAAAAATGCGCTTCAGCATATCCACATTCACCTCTGTCAGAGGTTCTCCGATCCTGTCTGAAATCTCCGATATAAGTTCATTTTCATCAACATTCCTGCACATGCAGCCATTTCCTTTTTAGTCTGTTCTTTCATTTTATCATTCCTCACTAACCTGACGATCTGTCAGAATACTTAACCACCCAAATTTGATCACACAGCAACACGAATTTCATGCTTGACTTTAGTATCACATATCTCGTTATATCCTGTTCGAGTTTTTTCGTCAATCTCAGCTCTTGCTTTTACTACGCAGCCGCAGTTTATATGACACCCTTTATGGATAGTACTGTTATGATTAATAATAACGCCTGCTGAAATAATGCAGCCTGTTTCAATTACTACCTCTGTATGTACAACAGCCATTGGTTCTATAAACGAACCAATACCGACTCTTGCTGACGGTGAAACATATGCACGTTCGTGAATTAGACATGGTATAGTGTACCCCGTGTTACGAAGTTCTTCGATGAGCTTTAATCGGAAATCCGAATTGCCTATAGCCACAACCGCAGAATCGTAAACATTGCTTAGATTTTCAAAGTCCCCCAACTTTCCCACTGCGATTGGATTGTTGTCATCAAGGAAATCAATATGATCATATTTCCTCATTGACTCGGCAATCTCCTTAGCCACCATTCCGTACTGACCAGCACCTAAAATAAGCAAGTTTTGCATACATATACCCCCTTAAAGAAGAATTTAGATTATTATATTTATGATCAACCTCTCAAGGTGTGAAAAATTGATCATTTAAAGCATTATTGTTACGACTAATCAAAGTGTATATCTCTCTAAAACTTTATCAGAAAGCCCGATGATATCAGGCTTTACTTTCTTTTTCAGCAAGTCCCAATTTGGCTTGCGGCCATTAGTATTATGAGCATCACTTCCGAAAGCAAATCTCTTTTCGTCAGCTATTATACGCTTTACAAGCTTTTTCTCACTCCAACTTGAAAACGCTTCGTTATTTATCTGCATTACAGCTTTTGTTGAAAGCAATTCCTCCATTTCATCCTTACTGTAGTATTCAAGGTAACGATGAACGTGCGCCAACATGACCTTTAAGTTGAACTCTGCACCGATGTTGTATATTTCCTCAGACATCCATTTTGCATAAGCACGATATGGCAGCTCCAGAAGTATCATTCGTGTACCCTCAATAGCAAGCTTTTCAATATCAGGAAGTTCGGAAATACCATTCTCGATCGCGACCTCTGCACCGAGTATAATATCTTTTATCGCAGACTTGTCCCTGATCTTTTCAAAAGCCGCCTGTCTCTTTTTCAGGAACTCAGCCACTGATTTTTCGCGGTGTGCATAGAAATGTGAAGTTGCGACTATTCGCTCAACCCCTTGTTCCTTCATCATCTCTATCATCGCAAGTGATGTATCCACATCTTTAGCCCCATCGTCGATCCCCGGAAGTATATGACAATGATACTCGGTCATTATTTCTTACCTTTCTTTTTGGCATTTTTATTCTTGGAATTCTTGTTTGTTTTTGTGGAAGGAGACTCTTTTTTTACAGTCTCTTTCTTTGCTGTTTCTTCTTTCACTTCTTCAGCTGTATCATCATCTGTCTCAGGCTTTGAACCATAATAGCCGCCGTAACCGCCATAGCCATAGCCCTTCTTGTAATAGTACTTGCCCTTGTACTTACTTGAATAATAACCGCTCTTCTTCATCTTGATATCGTTCATGATAAATCCGAGCATATTCATCTTTGCGAATTCTATTTTCTTTATAGCATCTTCAGCATCTTCATTTGTAGTAACACCATATCTGAGGACAAGAACGATACCTGAAACATATTTTGCAAGCTCCATAGCATCCGTAACCACATTTACAGGCGGAGTATCAATAAGTATCATTGAATATTCTTCGCTGAGTTTTTCAAGTATAGCTCCCATATTATCGGAAGCTAGAAGCTCTGACGGGTTAGGCGGTACAGGACCTGCTGTCATTACGTCAAGGTTTTCCATAACATTTTTATGGATACATTCTTCAAGGCTGCACATCTTACTGATAGCGGAAGAAAGTCCCTTCTTATTTTTCAGCCCGAATACCTTATGCTGTACAGCCTTACGCATATCAGCATCAATAAGGAGTATCTTATTGCCGCCCTGTGCAAGAGCAATTGCTATATTTGAAGATGTTGTGGACTTACCTTCACGTGGATTTGCGGAAGATACTGCAAATATCTTCTTGTCCACAGTTGAAAGCGCAAAGCTAATATTAGTACGTATGGACTTGTAGCTTTCAACTACATTGAAAGGAACGGATTTATCCGTAAGCTTTACATGCTCGTCCTCATCACTGTCCTTCTTTTTCTTTTCAACACCGAAAGCTGCAATCTCACCGATGATAGGCTTCTTGAATTTATCTGCAACGGAATCTGTATCCTTGACTGTATTATCAAAGAAGTCAATAAGGAAGATTATCATACAAGTCAGCATAAGTGCAGCCATAGCACCGAGTACTGCGTTTTTCTTCATATTAGGAGCTACAGGCGAGTTATACACCTTAGCTCTGTCGATAGTATTTATAGAGCCTACACCAACTGCTTCCTCAACGTAGCTGGGAGCAACCTCCGTAAGGTCATTACACAGAGCAGCAGCAACTTCTGCATTCTTTGTTGTGGATACTATCTTTACAGCCGATGTATCAGTTACAGAAGATATTGAAAGGCAGTTGCGGATAGATGCAGGAGCTATCTTTCCGTCTGACATACCAAAGTTTTTGCTTAAAGTATCTGCATCGAACTGAGTCAAAAGCTTATCACCGACAGCGTTCATTACCGCATCGTCTTTAAGAACTTCCATATATGTATTTACAAGCTGCTTTGAGTTGCTTATGTTGTTCTGCTGATTGGCATTTTCGGTAATACCCGTATAACTCTGGACGTACATGGAAATATGAGAAGAATATTTCAGCGGCATCACAAATTTCGAGTAGCAGAAAGCTGCCGCACCGCCGATTATGGTCACGATAATAAGCAGCCACAATTTGCTTAAAAGTAGTGAAATTATGTCCTTGATAGAGTAGCCATTATCCATTTTTTAAAGTTCCTTTCCGTTGCAGAATTATATTATTATTTCATTTACACAAATCCAAAAAATTTTATCATTAGTAAATAGCTTGTTGGATTATACATTTTGTAAATCTTACTGCTTTTTATAAAAATTTCATATACTGTGATATAGAATATGTTACCACATTTTTGCCAGTTTTACAAGAACTATCGCCGAATTTTGTTAATCATCAACAATTATTTTTTTATTTCGCTTTAATTATGCACATTTGCTATATCTTTTTCGCGTTTCGATTTAAATTTTCGTATATTTGCCATTTTATAATACGAACAGTATACTCGTTTATCAGACATATTTATTCCATATATGTTAACAGATTACATATTTGATAAATTTTATCATCTCACAAGTAGTAATACCAAACAAATATAATTATGTTTTTTCTCCCCGTCTGTTAATAAGGTTAAATTAATAAAGCAATAGTCATTTTCGTCTCTCACGCCCTGTCACAACAAACAAGAAGCAGCTCCTCAGAACATGGATTTTCTATGTGTATCACAAAACGATATTTGCGTTGTATTCTTTTACATAAAGCATAGCGGCAATAATAAAAAACAGCCGCAGTACAATAAAGCACTGCGGCTATTTATTTTCACTCGTTTTATTGTTGCTGTTCTTTTGTTTTTTTTCGCCTTTGACCATTAGCAATATCAGCAGTACCAGCAATATCGGTGCTGCTATAATGGGAGCTACAATTATCGGAGAAATAATTAATACGTCATTTGCAACGTATACCTTGTACTCTTCCTTTGTCTCTATCCTTTCACCTCTTACAAGCAGTCTGTGGGAATTGATACCATATGGAGTACAGGTAAAAAGCGTACAGTAGTCCTTATCAGGATCTATTTTCAGATCGTCTATCTCATAGGGCTTCACAGTCTTTATCTGATCTACCTGATATGTAAATACTTCCGATAAGACAGTAATATAGAAAACGTCGCCCAGTTCCATTTTGTCCAGATCGGTAAACAGTCTCGCACTTGGCAGACCGCGGTGTCCCGACATTACGGAATGAGTTCCTGCTCCGCCTATCGGCAGACTCGTTCCCGGAAGATGTCCCACAGCCACCTGTAGTACATTATCATCGACGCTGTGGTATATAGGCAGCTCCACCTTTATTTTTTCAATTGTAAGATAGCCCATAATGCCTGTACCCGTAATATCAAGGGTATTGTAATACCCCGATATTGTCTCGGGAGATATTATGGGATTTTCCGCGGAAGCAACTCTCCTGTTGTATTCCCTTGCGGCTTCAAATATCTTATCGCGCTCTTCACTGCTCATAGAATCAGTTATTTCGTTATAAGCCTGAATAGCCTTGGACTGGTGCAGCGCGTTTATGTACTCGCTGACAGTGGGATACAAGAGCAGGAATATGCCTATAAACAATGCTGCAAAAGGCAGCGACCTGATAATGATACGCTTCATCAAAAGCTCCTTGTATTAAAATTGCAGTGCAGCGGAGGAAGTCCCCCGCTGCACAAGCATTTCAGATATTTGCTGTGATCATTTTGTTGTGATATTAGTCCTCATTAGTTTTCATTCTCTTCTTTGTTACGAGGAGAACTACAGAACCTGCTACAAGCAGTCCGCCTATGATGTAGAACAGCTTTGTACCGATACCACCGGTTGTTGGAAGGGTTGAACCAGCGTTATTGATTACATCAAATGCAACGGTCGCTGTATCTGTCATAGTAACAGAAGTACCATCCTTAGTTGCTGACCAATTTGGTGATGCAAATGTATTTCCGGTTCCGTTTATTACAATTGTCATATCTGGAATAGAGTTGTATCCTCCAGGAGTAACTATTTCTGATAATGTATATGTACCAGCACCAAGACCACCAAACTCTAATGTACCGTCAGATTGTACATATGCGTCCATACAAATATTAGAATAAGTTTTTGACGAACTAACATTTTCAACTATCTTATATTTTTTATCAGTTGCGTCATATGCACTTGTATCTCCTGACGGTTCTGTCGTAGTAAATGTTCCGTTTTTAAGTTTATAGTATGTACCATTTGTGTTATCCAACTGATATGCTTTTCCATTGACCAGAACTACATTTTCAGAACCACCCGAAAGTCGGAATTTCGCTCCTGTAAGAACATTACCTGATCCATCTTTCTTTGTCAGTTTGATATTAGCTGTATAAGTTTTTGTCTGTGACGCCGGTGTTGTACCTACAGGATCGCCAGGGGTTTCACCACCTGGAGGTGTCGGTTCATTTGTACCAGTGGAAGTTACATTAGGATTGTTTGAATATGTCAATGTTGCAGTATTCAAGTTACCTGCCGTTGTACGATCAGCATCTTCGTTCAGAGTTGCCGTATATGTTACAGATATAGTATCACCAGAGTGTGTTTTCCAAGTATTATAGAAATCATTGAAAACGATCTGGAAAGTATGACCATCTGTTTCAGTTGAATCTGTCTGAACTTCAAACTGTGATGATGTCAAAGTAGTCGAACCAATAGTTATAGCAACATCATTATTGAATGTAAGACCTGCTGCCATATCATCATTGATTACAAAGAAATACTTATCATATCCTGTCATATCAGGTACGGCAGAAGTTATGTTATAAGTAACAGCATCTCCTATGCTTACATTATTAGCTTTACCAGAATCAGCTCCGCCAGTAATTGTCTTATTAATTGTCGGCGAGGGACGCTTAGGTGTTACCGTTGTTGATTTTACGACTTCAAGCATATAACGTGATACCGTTGCGCCAGTCGGAACACTTGTCTCTTCAATGAGGTAATAACCTGGATTGGTTACAGTAATTGGGTATGTACTGCCAGTCTGAGTATTTTGCGTTCCAGATGCAGTTGAATTAACATAATTCTTTGCTATCTTAGCAAATTGTACAAGTTTTTCAGTATTAGCATTTAATTCTACTAATTTTGCTGCTACAGCTGCTGGTGTAGATACTGATGTAAACTCGCTTCCTAATAAAGTGTCTGCCTGCAAAGCAGCAATAAGTCCAGAACCGTTAACACCCGTTGCCCAACCTATGTTGGAAAGAACATCACCGTCTAAATCTCCTGAGAATATTTGATAAGCAGCATATGAATACCCTGCTGTAGCATTATCTACAGTGATAGTATAATCTGCAAACGCCGTCAACCCGGTAGCCGCCATAGGTGTGATAGCTAAAAAGCCAGCTGTCATCATCGCTAAAAATCTTTTACTATTTTTCATATAATTTACCTCCGTTTTTTTATAATTTGACTTTGTTTTTATCCGCCGTTTGTGTACTCAGGAAGCCATTTCACACTCGCCTCCTTTTGCGCCTGTACAAGGCGGATAGACTTATTATTCCAATTACCGTGAGCACTCCGCCGAAAATATATATCCGACCAGTGCCGCCGCCCCCGGTCTCCGGCAATGTGAATTTGATATTTTTATTCTTTACAAGAATAGGGGTGCTTTCATCGTTTGAAGCAACATTGTTGTTTTCGATCGGGAGCAAGATGTAATCGCTGCCCACTGTCAAGCCACCGCCAACAGCTGTTTCCTCTACATAGTAAAGATAACGTATATTATGATTTGAACTTTCTGAAAGTGCCTGTGAATCCCAGTGATACATCCAAGAATTTCCGTCAACATTTGAATTCTTTGGAAGAGTAATGCTGTGATTTCCGTTATTCCAATCAGTATCATCAGTATAATCCGATTCAAGTACAAGCGGATTTGTTATGGAAGCAGGATTTTCGGTTATTTTATATTGATCGTTATTTGATACATAGACGCCGTTTATGCCTGCATTGCTTAGGGTATAGCCATCTTTTTTGACAGAAAAATCATCAGGATCTACAACCTTAAAATTCCATACTCTGAAATCATTTGTATCTCCAATATCTTTTGGTGATTCAAAATAAACAAACATATTATCTCGATCAGCTTCCGAAGGTATAGTGTATACTGTATCCAGAGTTCCCCAATTATAAGCGTTAATTGGACTGCTTAACACAGTAATATTTTTGAAATTACTGTATGAAGCATTATTAGAATCAAGATTGATCTTATTAATTGATAATCCAATTAAATGAGTGTTTTCCTCTTTACCATCATCACCAGATACATCAGCGTGAAATCTGTATGATTTCCCGGGTATAAGCAATGGAACTGGTTTACTAATTCCGTCAAAAACATTATCTCTATTCTTTATCAGAATATAATAATCGCCTTGGTGATGATCGGTGCTTATTGTTGTTCCGCCAAAACTGCTCCAGCCATTAAAATCATTATCTCCGAATTCATCATAATAATAAGGTTTAAGAGCTATTGAAACTACTCCTGTATTCTCCGCAACAGAAACATATTTACTACCTTCAATAGCCGTAAACTCGTCCATTCTGAACGAAGCAGGAATATTATCACCATATGTTTCGATCAGTAAATACATACCATATGGATTTATCTCCTCAGGTAAAGTTATTGTTCCTGTAAGCAACGTCCATTCTCCGCTTGGTGCATTTACCGATGAAAATCCGTGATAACTTCCCTGAGATGGTTTATCAAGTCCGTCATTGAAAGTCATCGCAAATGTAACATTACTTCCAGTTTCCTGATAAACATAAACACTGAATGTATAGGTATTTCCTGCTTTGAATTTCAAAGGATCAAGTTTCAGCTTCACACCTTCATACGCCTTTGTCTTTCCGCTTACTAAAAGAGCATCACCTTTCGCGTATTGTCTGGTTCCACTGGTTTCTACCGTAGTATTTCCCTGTGCTACCCAACCATCAGGTCTCTTGGTAAAAGAATGATGATAAATAACGAAGCCGTCATCAATATCATCTGTAGTGACTTTTATATCCACTACATTGCTTCCTCTCTGTAAATTTGAAACCTCAAATACTTTATCAGCGATCTCCGTAAGAGTAATACCTGAAGAAGTACGATAATAACCTCTTTCTCCTCCTACCTTATAATTGCTGTCCCAATCATAATATCGGACACCTTTCGGCAGATCAAGCTGGAACTCAACACTTCCGCCAACATATACATTTGATAATGTTATGGTTTTTATTATATTATCAACGGACTGACCATTATAATCCGTATCGCTTCGCGCATCACGGATATTTATTGTAAGAGATGTTTGCGTTGAGCTTTCAGCGTATGTAGCTTTTTTCCTTTTCAGAGTCAGGGTCACGGGCTGCATATTATTTGACGGAGCATTTATCCACTCCTTTTCAACCCAGATATCAGTTTTAGTAATATCTGTATTAGTGATAGTCAAATTGCCGTTAGCATCTTTTGAGTATGAAGCTTTATAACCTGACGGAACATTCTGTTCTACCACACTGTAAGTATATACATGATAACCATAGCGTTTCGGAAGAGCAGAAAACGTTTTTATCCAGTCCGGCGAGTTTATAGTAAATGTCAACATTCCGCCTATTTCTACAGGCTTTGTTTCCGATGTATCATTTTTTGTATCCGTATCGGTTTGATAGATCTTGAATTTAATAGGATAATCAGGCGGGTGCTCCATTACATTTCCATTTGCATCCTTCCATACCTTGCTGACACTTATATTTGTCTTTTCATCGCGGATAGTATTAGTAAAATCATACTGATTTACGCTGCTGAGCGTTACAGCATCTCCGCTTACGATATTGGTGTTTCCTATAGGTGTGATGAACGCTCCCTTTGATACACCGTTGACACTTACATCTGAGATGAAATTTGTATCTACTCCTGTTTCGGCAACATAGAATTTTCTTCCTTCTGCAAGATTATAGAAATCCTTTCGTCCGCCTGCCTCTAATGTGAACGTGTTACTTTCTTCACCAAGATCAGCAGGTTTATAAACGGTTATGCCGTTTTCTACTATCTCTTCATATATGGTAAAACTGTATTTCTTGTCATCATAAGCGTTTGAGTAATGATCTCCATAGTCAACACTCTTGGTTATGCTAAGAGGTCTTACCGTAGGAAGATTCATATCCATTGCAAGGTTTGAATAACAGCCGCCTCGCTCAAGATAAAACATTTTGATAGAGTGTTTAGCTCCGGAAGCATCATTCCATGTTTTACCATTAGTGAATTTACTTGCTATAGTCTCGACCTTCCACTTAGATTCTGAAGCACCGTCAGTATTTACACCGTTATCAGGCAGAGAAATATCGCTCAATTCAGGAAGATTAAGCTCAGTATACGCAACAGTGGCAGACTTACCATATAAATTATCCTGCGTCCATATAAGACCGTTGGTAAAGTCTATCATTCCCGCAGCCGGCTCATGTATACCGCCAATGTCAAGAACAAGAACGTCATCAACAAAAACCCACATATCGTCGTCGCCGCTGTACTTGAATATGATTGGTTCTTCTGACTTCTTAATATTGAAGAAATCAGCTTCCATTTTCATTCCGAAGTGATGATTGAAGCCGTTACCGTTATAGTTAGGGTCTCTCCTGTTTGTATCATATTGATCAAACGGAAAGAAACCTATCTTAAACTCACCACCATTTTTATCTCCATATTTTTCATCTGTAAGATTATTATAATCACCTGCTCTATGGTGATCATTGTTTATAATATGATAAGTGCCGTTATAAACAATAAAGTTATTGGTAGACTGATCAAAATACGCATAATTTTCATCGCTGTTATAAACAAGGTGCTCAACGCCGTTTTGGTTTACTGACTTCAGAAAATGATTTACGTCGGTATAAGATGTCTTGTAAGATGATATAGATGTATCATTTTCATCGAACAGATAAGCAAGACTGTGACCTGAACCGCTTATAGTCGGATAACCATTTTCAAGAGTATTGTTGACTATTCCTTGAATAGGTCTGTTTCCCGATAATGTATTACCATTCACATCTGCGTTATAATCGCCTGCGTAGTTATTCTTGCTTGGATTATACTTACCATTATACCAGTCACGCGTATAATTCTTATATGCATCGCCGCCTGATGCATTGAATGTACCGACCTCACCTGTGAAAGCAGGTGTACCGTAAGCAAAGAACAAAATATCATCTTCTGGATTTCTAGCTATACTATGTTCATAATCATAGTTCACACCAACATATTTTATATTGTTGTGCACCCACTGACCAGGTTCGGAACCCGGTGATATACCGTAGTTATTCTGCTCAGCTTCCAGTGCATTTTCGTTTTCATAGTAGTCAAACAGTGTAAACTTGATACCTCTTGCGATATTATCTATGGTCTCTATCGGTACAGGATTATATTCGTCGTCTTGTACAGCAGAGCCTTCACCGTCCATTACCCTGACTGAATCATTGCCCAGCTTAAATACAGGCAGCTCTACATTTTCATTCTCGTCATCAGCAGGAAGCTCAATAGAAATTATATCCTCGTCATCTTCCGACTGAACACTGTTTTCCGTAAGCTCCTCATCTGTATAGCAGAGGGCTGTGTGGAAATGCTCATCGTGACCGCAAACAAGAACTTTTTCGTAGCACTCATCTGTATGAGTATGCTCCTCATTTTCTTCAAGTCCGCAGACGAGCCTGTACTCATAGCATTCATCGGTATGTTCATGCTCCCCCATACCGCATATCGGATCGTTCACCATAGTGATGACCGTATCGTGCAGTTCCCAGAGAACCCCCGATGAAACAAATATTGACAGCACAAGCAGCAGCGATATCATACGCCGTCGCCTGACACTGTTTTTATGAATTATCTCATAAAAACTGTCGAAATAGTTTTTCATCTATTTCACCGTTCCCCTTTCTGCGTTATTTTTTAGACCAAACTTTGAAAAGCACCCTTCCTACGATCTGATCCGTTCCTACACAGCCGATAGCGCTGCTTCTGCTGTCCACAGAAGTCTCACGCTGATCGCCGAGTATGAACACTTTGTTTTCGGGCACTTTATACGGGAATTCGATCTCACATTTTCCAAGCATTTTCTCCTCAACGTAAGGCTCATCAAGAAGAGCACCGTTGATAAAGACGTTCCCGTCACCGTCTATTTCTATCATATCTCCTGAAAGACCAATAACGCGCTTCAGCAGCGACTTATTCTGCCATGAAACGCAGCACAGATCACCATAAGTGACCTTGTCCGACTTGACAAGGACAAGTATATCCCCTTCGTTCAGAGTCGGCTCCATACTTTTTCCGACCACCTGAACTACAGGAAAAAATAACGTTGACATAAGCACAGCTATCGCCGCAACAACAATAAGTATCGACACTGTGCTAAGCAGCGTTCTCCTGAATTTCTTTTTGTAATTTATATTCTTGAGCTCGCTTTCGACCTGTTCAACCGAAGGCAGAGTCTCAGGAACTCTTTTCTTGAATGGCATGACTATCATTTCCCTTTATCATTATTTTCAGCACTTTTCTTCGCCTCGGAAATGATCTCTTCAGCTTTTTCCCTTGCTTCCTTTACAATGGCTTCTGCTTTCTTTTCAGCCGCCTCCGCTGCCGTATGTTCAAGCTGGCTCATATAGTCATCAGCAGTCTGCTGTGCAGCCTCAAAAAGTCCGTTGAGCTTTGCAGCCACTTCTGCAAGTGAACCTGCATTGCTTATCTTCATTTCCTTTTCGCTGAGTTTCTCACGAAGCTCCTCATTTTCCTTGATGAGCTCCTCCTGCTTTTTTTGATATTCGTATATAATATATATCAGATCACTCCGTTTGAGGTGTTTGAATTCTTTATCGGTCATTACTGCATCTCCATAAAAATAATTTATACGCCTATTCGATGTTTATATTATACCATTTGTTGAGAAACGCCGTCAACCTATTTTGCGATTTTTGAACACAAATCAATCTTTTTTGTAGGATAGCACCAATATCACACCCTCGCTTTGTGTGCTTTAACCATAGAAAAGTCATACCACTTTATATACAGACAGACGATTTCACAGCGTATTATACTATTCAAAATTTATTTCATAAATTGTTAATCATTTGTTCTCAGTCTGGAAATTTTTAAGCGTTTTGCCCAAAGAATTTGCGATATATTGTAAGCTACGCCAAAATTTGGCTTTATTTATATATTTTCTAAATTTAATGATTGACTTGTAATGCTATTAGGAAGTATAATAAACATACGAGGATCATGTCGTGCAAACTGCTGATTTGAAGAAGTTAAAACTTTTCCAAATGCCGCTATTTAACACAATAATTATTTATTGTATTTAATTTATATTTTATTACATATCGTATAAAAAGAAAGGCTGCGTATAAGCTCATGGACGAGATAAAGAACAATGAACAGGCTAAAAAGACAAAAAATACTAAAAAAGCATTTGCCAAAGCACTGCTCAGTACTCTTTTCTCTCTGATAACCGCCGCAGCCGTCATCGTTCTGATATGCAATTTTGTTTTCCCTGTATTCAGGGTCACTGGCAGCAGCATGGAGCCTACATTGTCCAAGGGGCAGACAGTGCTCTGCAATAAATCCTCGGACATAAAAAAAGGCGATATAATCGCTTTCTACCATAACAAAAAGGTGCTTATAAAACGTGTCATCGGAACTTCGGGGGACGTTATCAACATACTTGATGACGGAACTGTTGAGCTGAACGGCACAAAACCGGACGAGCCCTATGTAAGCGGACTTTCCTTAGGCGAATGTGATATATCATTTCCGTTTACAGTTCCCGAGTCACGTTATTTTGTAATGGGTGACGAAAGGAGCACTTCCGTTGACAGCCGTTCAACTGCCGTAGGCTGCATAGCAGAGGAAAACATCATCGGAAAAGTCTATTTAAGAGTCGCTCCGATAGGCTCTTTCGGCAGGATAAAATGAAGAACAAGCGCAGTCTTATCGTAAATATCCTCCTTGTGACCGCTCTTGTGGCAGGACTTGGCATAATGATATATCCGTCGTTCAGCAACTGGTGGAATTCAAACAAGCAGTCCCGTGCTATCGCCATATACGATCAGGCAGTAAGCAGTATGGACAGAGCCGACAAGGAAAAACAGCTTGAAAGAGCAAGGAAATACAACAGCGAGCTTGCAAAACTGAGCGCACCTCTCAGCGAATATGAAAGCATAAGCGGCTACGATGATATCCTTGACATTACAGGTACGGGTATCATAGGATATATAGAGATACCGAAGATAAATACCTATCTTCCCATATATCACGGTACAAGTCCCGAGGTGCTCAACGTAGCTGTAGGACATCTTGAGGGAACATCTCTCCCCATAGGCGGCAAGGGCTGTCACTCGGTAATATCTGCTCACCGCGGACTACCGTCGGCAAAGCTTTTTACCGACATAGACCAGCTTACCGAAAACGATACATTCCGCATAACTGTCCTTGACGAAGTGCTTGATTATGAAGTGGACGAAATAGCCACAGTGCTTCCATACGAAATGGACAGGCTTGCAGCTGTACCCGATAAGGATCTCGTTACGCTTATGACCTGCACCCCCTACGGCATAAATACACATCGTCTGCTGGTGCGGGCTCACAGGATAGATACAGAGCAGCCGCACACTGTAAAGGTACTTGCAGACGCTATCCCAGTTGATGAGATAAAGGTGCTCCCCTTCATTGTTACTCCCGTTCTCATATGCCTGATACTGTTCTGGGTATTCACAGGCAGACGGAAAAAAAAGAAATAATAGGATAAAGAGGTGATCTCATGCCATTTTCACTAAAAAGAACTTCACGTCTCATAGCCATAGTGTTTTCAATAATGCTATGCCTTACGTTCTGTATACCGTTCGCAGTCAGCTGTGATGACGGAACAGCTCGTTCAATAAAGCTCATCTGCCGAAAGGACGACACTACTCTCGTAGGCATGAAATGGCGTATATACAGAGTAGGCGAACGCTCGGGCAGCGGTATTGTACTTACAGGCGATTTTGCTGATTACCCCATAGAGACAAGCAGTATAACCGAGGAAAATGTTGAACAGATCGCCAAAACTATTGCAAGCTATGCAGTCGTAGACGGTATCGCTCCTCTCAGTACAGGTGAGACGGACAAAAACGGTGAGCTCACATTCAGCGGTCTGAGCAAGGGCGTATATCTTGCTGTGGGAAAGACTCTGCAAGTTGAGAATACATTCTATGTGCCGTCAACTCTTCTCCTTGAAGCTAACGACAGCGACGTAACTTTCAGCTATGACGCTTATCCTAAATTCTCATACATTACTCTCGGCAACACCGTTGACTCATACACCGTGAAAAAAGTCTGGGTAAACGATACTGACGACAGCATAGCTCGTCCAACGTATATCACCGTTGACCTTTTCCGCAATGACAAGATATTTGATACAGTTACACTTAGTGAAGAAAACAACTGGGAATACCGCTGGAATGACCTTGAACCCGTTAACGACTGGTACGTAGTCGAGCGCATTATCCCCACGAACTACACTGTAATAATCGACTATAACAGCAGCCAGTACCTGATAAAAAACAGCTACAAGCCGCCTGTCACAACAGGCACTTCAACTACAGCCATAACAGATACGACTACAACTATTTCATCATCGGAAACAAAGCTCACAACGCTTACAGACACCGCAACTTCCAAGACCAATACCACAACGAAAATACAGCAGACTACCACAAAGATATTGCCCCCTCTTGCACAGACAGGACAGCTGTGGTGGCCTGTAATACCATTGGTTGCAGGCGGACTGTTACTTATAACATTAGGCGTACTTATAAAAGGGAAAAAGAACGACAAGGATTAATCTTAAATAAAACGAGCCCCGAAGCAATTTCAAACTGCTTCGGGGCTTATTACTTTTATTTATCGTATCTGCTGCCTCTTACGGCAACTCTGCTGCGTCCGCTGAGGGTACAGGTGAAAAGGGTTATATCCCATTCTTTAGCCTCTCCGCTGAACATTCCCTCCGAATCACTTCCGTCGAGGACTTTTATATCCTCCACCTTATATCTGTAGATATTTCCGTTTGTATCGGTAAAGAGGATATCATCTCCGCTTCCAAGATCGGCAATTCGTCCGAAGTGACTATTGTAGTTATGTGCGGCGATAATTAAATCGTTTTTCGCAGCATTACCACTAAACCTGCATGGTGATAATTCCAGAGCATCATAGCTCCAATCGTTGATAACAGGCAGTTCAAGTCCCAGTGAGGGGAGCGATATATAGCCGATGTAGTCTATACCGTCAACATTTATGGCGACAGCTTCCTCTTCTTTGACCTGTTCGTATTGCAAAAACAGGTCATCGGCAGGATTTTCGGCAGTTTCTGTGGGGATTTCCTCAGTCGGCTCAGGGATATACCGCTTCAATTCTGTCAGAACACTCTGTGACTTTTCATATGCCCGTCTATCCTGTATAATATTGAAAACGCACAGGGCAGCCGCTGCTATGAGCATAAGTATACCTGTGAATATAAGTGCTGTTTTTATTTTTTTTCTCATTTTAGTATCCAATCTGATATTTAATGATCTAACGTAAGGAGCACGATCAACGGCTCTTTTTAATTTCATCTCTCTTAATAATAATATATCATTATTATATATTTAAAGCCGCAGTATGTCAATATACCGAGGACAAGCTCGTTGATATTTTATTAATTGACAATTTATCTGCCATGATATATAATTAGAAAAAACATACGGAATTAAAAACACTATAATTATAAATATCAGAGGTGCTTATTATGTCAGAAAACTACATTCCGTCCGAAAGACAGGATATAAACAATGCGGTAATTCCCGAAAATGCAGAGTTTTATGAAGAAATGGAGCTTCTTGTTCATCTGGCAAAGGATCATCCCGACGATGTTGAACTCCGACTGTTCGCTCCTGTTTCAGATGCGGAAATAGACGAATTTGAAAAGCGTACAAATATAAAGCTTACCGATGAATTAAGAGACTTATACAAGTTCACGAACGGTTTTTATCTTAATCCGTCTAATCTTGAAATCAGCACGCTTGACCAGGTCGAAAAAATGCTCGATACCGAATGGGAGTGGGGCGACACAAAGAATTATCTGTACCTCGGCGATATGATCGGCGACGGCGAAATCGTTCTCCTTGACCTTGACACTAACAAAATAATAACTAACGATCACGGCGATGAAGACGAGTACGATGATATTACAACTCTGCTCGGCTGTACTATTGCAGATTTCTTAGACGGTGAAGTCGAAGACGAAGAATTAGAGAAATATCTTGAAGAATGGTAAGACGATGAGTAATATAACAGAGAAAGTAAACCGCAGCTGAAGATAAGGATCTGCTGATTTTCAGGTCGGTAATGTAGGTGAATAATATGTCAGAAGTAAAAGAATACAAATGCCCGTCATGCGGTGCTCCAATGTATTATGATATCAAATGCAAAACACTGTCATGCAGATTTTGCAGGAATACTTACGATCAGGAGTATATCCTCTCTCACTTCAAAGAAGGAACTGATGAAAAGGGCTCTGATTTTGACTGGGTAAAAAGATCAAAAGCTGTATGGGAACCATATGTAAGTGATAAGATCGAAGAATTCGACTGTCCGTCATGCGGTGGACAGATCATAACTCTTTCTTCAACAGGAACTGCAAAATGTCCGTTTTGCAGCCATGATGTTATAATATCTTCCGATTTTAAGGGGGATATACGTCCCGATAAAGTCATTCCGTTCAAAATAACAAAAAAGGAATTCGCGGAAAAATACATGGGATATATTTCGGGTGTAAAAAATGTTCCCAAGGAATTCAAGGATAAGGCTGTACTGGATAAAATAACAGGCTGCTATATACCTGTCTGGGGTTACAGCTGTACCTGCGACTCGGCTGTTAATGCAGAATTCTGCTCCTCTATAACTGTAAAGGATTATCCGATACTCGCAAATGATAAGAATATGGGCTGGAATGTTTTTTATTCCATGTGGCCTTTCAATTTCAATGAAGCAGATGATTTCAATGAATCATATCTTACGGGATTTTATGCAAGCAGATATACTATCGGTGCTGAAAACGCAATGAGAGATGCAGATTACAGAGTAAAAGAAGCCTGCCCTGTAAAAAAGATCAGATCTGATAACGGTACTGTTGATCCGCAGACAGCTAATATCAAAAAGACTATCCATAACAGAGAGCTGACATATTATCTTGTACCTGTATGGCTTCTGAATATAACATATGATAAAGCAAATTATACCATTGCAATGAATGGTCAGACAGGAGAGATGTGTACTGACGATCTTCCCGAAAATCCGCTGTATTATCGCTTGTTTAAAATAATATATCTGATCCTTCAGCTGATAGAGTTTGGTCTGGGATTTCTGCTTATAAAAAGGTTCATCTCCGAAGCAGGATTCGATGCTGAGGTAATCGGGATAATCATAATGATGTTACTGTTATGCATATTTATCCCTGTGGTGTTTAATGTAACGGTTTCTTCTATAATATGTAAGATAGTATTCCGAAGGAAAAGAAAAAAATTAGGTCCGATCGAAAAAAATCGCTTTTTTTATGTCGATGATTTTCTTGAATAAAAAGGTCTGGATTTAAAATATACCTGTGATTACTTGATTTTTAATATTTCTGCCTGCATATTTGTTGATGATTTCAGATGTATTAACGATATAATTAAATTTGATACAATTATATGCTGTGATCTTCAAACTGCATTAAACGCCTGCTATATGCATTTTTCGCCATGTAGTTTTATTGGCAAAGCAAAAATAAAATGATATAATAAATTAGTGGTTATTTTTTAAACGTTTAAACATATAATTCGCTACTACATTTTACTAAAAATCTAAAAAAGGAGTAAATAATCATGATCTCAATGAAGAAATTATTTGCAATCAGCAGTTTTGCTGTAATCGCAACAGTAAGCATGGTTTCCTGCACAACAAAATATACTTGCACAGAATCAGGTCATACTGACAGCTACATAAAAGTAGAAAACGATTCTACTACATCAAAGGGCAGCGGTTCAGCAAATAAGGTTTATTATGACGGTACCGGCTGGTGGGATATTTCCGGTAAGTTCACATACGACAATGGTACTGTAAAAATCACAACAGGAACATACAGAAATCAGACTTTCACTGACGTTATTGATTCTGCATCAAGCTCAAAGCTTGAAATATGCGGCAAGACATATAAATCCTGATTTTAAATCAGGTTAAAAATAAGAGCGTATCTCTTAATTATATAGTGATACGCTCTTTATTTTGATAATGAGGTATTCAAAATGAGAAAAAATATAATTCAAATCGTTCTGTTGGGCTTGTCTGTATCGGGTTTAGTCTGCTCATGCGGAGAAAAAAAGCCGCTCACTATAAAAAAAGGCGTTTACTGGCTCGCAGATACAGATACTTCTATTACTCTTGGAGATAATAATACACTCACTGTTCATGGATATGACTTTAAAAAGCTTGAAGAAGAAGCATATGAGAATTTCATGATACGTATGGAACAGGCTAATATGCCTGAAGGTGAAAAAATCAGCGATGAAAGGATCAAGCAAATAAGAGACGGTGTTGACCTTACAAAACAGTTCCTTGACAAAACAGTTGATTACGAAACACAGGACGAAGACGGCGTTATAGGTATATACGTGCCTGTAAATAATTCTGAACTTTTCTTCTATGTCCAGTATTTTCCAAATAACGAGAGCTTGGTTTTCGATGAACATATCTTTAAAAGAAAGGATAAATGATCATCGTGATAGAAATTTCACATATAAAAAAAGTTTTTCAGCCGGAGGAAAAACAATAACAGCAGCAAATGATATCAGTCTTTGTATAAATAAGGGTGAATTTGTTAGCATAATAGGACGTTCGGGAAGCGGAAAATCAACATTTCTTCATCTTATCGGCGGTCTTCTCCCTTGTGACAGTGGTAAGATTATTGTAAACAACCATGATATAACAACAATGAATGCCAACAGGCTTGCCGAGTACCGTCTGAAAGAGACAGGCTTTGTTTTTCAGGCTTTTAACCTTGAGCATCAGTATTCTGTTTACGATAATGTTCGCATTGCTCTTGTAATAGCAGGAGTTCCGTGGTCTGAACACAGGAAGAAAATAGAATATGCCTTAAAACAAGTTGGTCTTGAAGAAAAAATAAATGTAAAAGCAGCAAATCTCTCAGGCGGTGAACAGCAGCGTGTGGCGATCGCAAGAGCTATAATAAATGAACCTGATCTGATATTAGCAGATGAGCCTTGCGGAAATCTCGACAGCGAAAACTCAAAAATGATAATGGATCTTTTATCTTGTATGAATAAAAGCGGAAAAACTGTTATCGTTGTAACTCATGATATGATAGATGCGTCAAGAGCTGAGCGTTTGATCGAAATATCTGACGGAGTAATTGTAAAAGATGAAAAAAATATCAATACTATGGTTTAGTTTAAAAGAGTTAAAGCATAATTTTGTTATGCTGCTTATAAGCTTTCTGCTTTTAACGTCTATCCTGACAGCGGCTTTTTTTGTTTCTGTCGCTTCATCAGATCTGATCGGATCGTTTTTTGACTACATTTCTTCAAGCAGTTATAAAACAAGCGGAGAAAAGGGATTTTCATTCACACTTAACGGATTACAATATACTGCTTTGGATACAGTATCAGATCTGCCGTTTATTTCTGTCATACCTGATGATATCATGGTAAGAAGTTCTGATTTTTACTATAACGGAAACGAGCTTGGAGATCACAATATAATGGCACATTATCCTAACCCGAAAGGAAAAATAAGAATAATAAGCGGCACCGATCTTACAAAGGAAGTCATCGACAGCGAACTTATCTGGATATCGGAACAATTCTCCGAAAAAACGAACTGTAAAACAGGCGACATAATAGCCAATAATATATCTTCAAACTTAACAGTCGAATATAAGGTCGCAGGAATATTTGAGGGCGACGATGATATAGATGCTTTTCTGCCGTTTGGTACTTATTACAAAACAATGGAAAAAGCAGGATTTTACATAGGAACAACAATGACGGGCACTATCTCTGATGTTGCAAATTATAAAAAGATGTCAGCCGAACTCAAAAAAAGAGGTATTCATTCCGAAAGCAATTATGATGAGGAAATAAAGGCAATAACTCTTATGGATCTGCTTTTGCAGGCACTGTTTGTAGTTGTGGTCATTGCAGGCATATGGACTTTTTCAAATCTTTGCAGCATTATCCTGAACAACAGGAAACGCTTCATCATACATTTGCAGATACTTGGAATGAAGCCGATACAGGCATTATCTGTCTATGGTTTTATTATTATAGCTATATCTATGCTTGCTTTCTTGCTCGCAATACTGTTTTCAAATATTTTTTCAGTATACATAATTGATCTTGCTAAAAAGATCTATCCCGAACTTGGAAAAATGGAAGTCAATATTGCATCACAACTGGTAAAAGGCATCGTTGTTTTCTTAATAACAATATGTCTTGTTCTGGTACGTTCATACAAAAATATACGCAGTACAGAACTTATCAGTCAACTCAGCGAAGTACAATAACGGAGTATATTTATGATAAAAGCATTATTTATAGCATGGAAGAACTTCAGATGCAAAAAAAGGGTTATGATAAAGCTGATATCATGTTTTTTTGTAATAATGTGTTCGGTCTCATGTTTTTTCAATTATACTGATGCGATCAATGTCAGACTTGAACAGATAATCAATGGTTCAGCAGCAAAATCATACGTGGAAACCGAATCGATGATCAATAGTCAACAGTATCCTCTTATTAGCGAAATTAAAGAAATAAAACGCTTTGAACCTGAAAATACTCCTTTAAAACACATAAGGTTAACTGTTAACGGAAAGGAATACAAAGGCATAAATGATTACAGCTATGACTTTTCTACTCCTTTTTCAGTCGGAACAGCTCAGTATGTATACAGTGTTCCTTTTATTATTGATGCTTATAATAACCAAGAAACGATATTTACTAAAAATGATATACAGGAATATAAAGAGAAATTCGGTGATAAAAACTTTGAAATAGCAGGCAAAGCCGAACTTTCATCAGATAGCATAATTTTCACCGATTATATGCTCGATAAATTTGGACTGTCTGCGGATAGTTCACTTATTGGCGCGAAAATCTCTTTGTATGATTCAGAAACAGGTGAAGTATACTGTAACGGCTTGAAGCTTTCATGTATACTCGATTCCAATATATTCAGAATAAGCTCTGTAAAAAAATTCGGGCAGATAATTATTTCGTCCGAGCATGAAATAAAAGGAGCTTCAAAGCGTACTTACTATAATTATGCCCAGAATTATATTTTGGCATATGAGCTGGCAAACCAATTGTCAGCTGATGATATTCCTCATTACATTCCTCTTGAACTTTATTATTTCTGCGAAATATACAAGCAAAATCTTATAGTATCAAGAGTAGTTTTTATGATAATGATAGTTTTCCTGATAGCGATGGCTGTAAGTATAATCACGGTTTTATATTTTTATCACTGCAATCAGCTTGATTACCGTCAAATGCTTCTTGCTATGGGATTAAAGGTGAAAAGTCTTTTCCTTATTATACTTATTGAAATAGCTCTATGTATATTGGTGTCATATATTATCACTTTGATAATAAGTGGGACTATAATGTTCCTGATAAGCAGATATCTGATTTCAAGTCTCGACGTGGACGGTATGTTTGGCATATCTCGCCTTTTGAGCATTTCTTCATTAACAGCAGCTTTAATTTTTTCTTTTGCAATATTATTTGCCGCAATATCATCAAATAACATAAAAAACAGATCAAAGAAATAATACTTTGATCTGCTGTGGAATCTTCAAAAAGCGTTATGTCGCTGCTTATCAGTATTGCTCATGATAAAGGTCAGATAAGGAGCATTGATGACAAAGTCCTTGACTATTTCTTTGATTATAAAGTCAAACACGGTGAAAAAAATATATACGCTGCTCTCGGAAACAGCGGAATACTTAAAGGCAAAGAGCCGACCACGAACACGCTGATACAATGGAGGATTGCCTGCTGATAGAATCTGTCCTTGGAGCTAAGATATACAAGAATCTGTTTCTCTGAGATCGTTAGCTGTGATTGATATTGTATAGTTCATTCTGCACCTCCGAGGTATTCGTTCTATAATGAAGATCATCCTGTGAAAATAAACTTTATCAATGTTTCCTACAAGCCTATCTAAAATTTCGAGCATACTGTTTTAGGCTTCACTCAAGGTTTACAGCTTATTATAAAAAAATACAGCGACGAAAACAGCCGTCCCATATTGATATGGGGCGGCTCGTTTTGTCCAAAAGATTGACAAGCCTAACGCTGTATAGTACAATTGGATTACAGAAATAAACGGGAAATGATATACAAATGACACATCAGTATGATACAATATGGCTAAAGGGAAAAGGAGTGGTTTGATAATGAAGATATTGCTTATTGAGGACGACCTTCAGATATGTGAAGTAACAAGAAAATACTTTACAAGCAAAGGTGCTGAGATAACTATAATAAACAACGGCAGTGAAGCTGTGAGTATCACCCAAAATGAACTCGAAGGCTATTCTATCGTACTTCTTGACATTATGCTTCCCGGGACTGACGGATTTACGATCTGCCGAAATATAAGACGTATCAGTGATATCCCCATCATATTCATTACCGCAAGAGGTCATGAAGAAGATATACTTCACGGCTATGATCTCGGCTGTGATGATTATATAGTAAAGCCGTTTCTTCTCTCTGCCCTTTTCGCAAAATGCTCCGCCATGGTAAAACGGAATGAAAGCTGCTCCGACAGCGTTATATCATGCGGCGCAATAAAACTTGATACCCGTAAGCTTACCTGTTATGTTGACAATGAAGAGATCGAACTTACTCCAAAGGAGTTTTCTATTCTCAGCTATCTTATGGAACATCAGGGCTGGATAGTTAACCGTGATACTCTTCTCGATAAGGTGTGGGGAGATGATTTCTTCGGTATCGACCGTGTTGTGGACAATACTATCAAGCGCATCAGAAAAAAGCTTGGAAACGCAGGCAGTCAGATACACACTGTCATAGGACGGGGATACAAGCTGACAGAAACCTAAAGGAGTTGATCCTATGAAAAAGAAATTCAAAAAGAAAAAACGCGAAACTCTGCTTAAAATAATGATAAAGTCTTTCTCTGTAGCTATCGCATTATGCCTGATTTTTGCTTACGGATTCTGGGAATATGAGCGCGAAGATGCCAGAAATCAAGCTTCAAACAGTATCGAAGAAAACGTTTCGCGTGTGCAGAGCTGGGTAAACCGAACCGAAGCAAAAAACAGCAGCAGAGATACGATGTCCGAACTAAGCAGCTACCTTACAAAGTATGTGTATTTTGATATAATGTTTGAAGATGAGTTTTCCAAAAACGGAGGTCCACAGATAGTACCAAGATATTGCGATGGAAATCATGCTGTTGCAGCTGTTATAGACAAGGACAATAATATCGCAGCATCTAATCTGATTACATTGCAGGTATTTATAAGTTTCGGTAAAGATGCTCCTGATAACGGAAACTATATATGTCCCGAAAAAGATAATATCCCCGAAGTACAGCAGCTGTATAACGATCATCGTGAACTTGCCAAAGAAGAGACATTACATTCATGGGTTGAAATGAAGCTTGAAAGTGCTTATGTAAACAAGAAAGATCACACTTTCATACCTCATAAGGGCAGTATGAAACTTATAAAATACGATTATGACAATGTCCCCGAAAACAGCGGACCTGAATATTTGATACTGAGAACAAAAGAGATCAATATAAATATAGATGATGATAATTATGAGCTTTTAGAGCTTGACAGCCTTTCATCAAAGAATTATCCCGTATGCACAATGTTCAACTTCTGGGGCGAGGAGCAGGACGTACTGGAAAGATTTTACAATGATTGTAAGTATTCGGAAGACGGCGGTTCATTCGGCGGATATAGTGGTGACGGAGAGGGAGGTTGGTGCGTTGAACGCTCTTTCCCAATATATATCAATAAGGAACAGTATTGTGTATTCCTGCGTTATACCGTAAAATATACCACACCTGAGTTCATGAAGTTCTACTGGAAATATGTTATTCTGTTCAGTCTTGCTGTATTAGCTGTAACAGCACTTTACTGCTGGAGAAAGAATGTTGTAAATAAAGCTAAATACGCTATGGACGACTATCAGCGCGACCTGACGAACCACCTTGCCCACGACATAAAAACACCGCTTATGGCAATAGGCGGATATACGGAAAATATAATGGAAGTCGAACTGACAGAAGATGAGAAAAAGCAGTATCTCAGTGCCATACTTGATAACATAAAGTTTACGGATTCCATTATAAACAAAACACTGTTCCTTAACAGTCTCGAAGGCGGTTCGGAGATAAAATACGAAAAGATAAGCGTTGAAACTGTCGTCAAAGAGGCGATAAAGAAGTATGAGCCGATACTTGAAGAGAAAGGTATAAAATTCACCGTTGAAGGCAATACAGAGATAAAAGCCGATAAAACTTCATTTGAAAACATCATCGAAAACCTTATCTCCAATGCGGTAAAATATACCGCAGAGAACGGTACTGTAAAAGCTGTCTGCGAGCGCAAAAAGCTTATCATAACAAATACTGTCAAGGAAAAGGTCGATGTAAAAGACCTGAAGAAGCCTTTCGTGCGCGGAGAAAGATCAAGAAGCAATCTTGGCGGAAGCGGACTCGGTCTGTCAATAGCCGAACGTGCTGCTGCATTAAACGGATTTAAGCTGAATATCTCGTGTACAAATACAGAATTCAGTGCTGAGATAAGATATTGAATATTATAAAAAGCTGATATCATAAGCAAAACAACAGAAAAATATCCGCAATAAACAAAATCCCGAAACTCACTAAGAGGTGTAAGTTTCGGGATTTTATTTATATGGCTTTCCCATACCTTTGTCGAATTATAAAAACATATCCTTTTGTTGATTTTCAGACATATATGATGTATAATTGATATAAAAACGATCATAAGGCTATCAAAAAAGGAGCAATGCAAATGGATATTGATTACCTGTTATTTTTACAGCATTTCAGAGAAAGTATCAATGATGCACTTACACCGTTTATGGAGTTTGTATCACTATTTGCTATATCTTTCCTTATCACTATACCTGCATTCATATACTGGTGTAAGGATAAACGCATCGGACTGTATGCACTGTCAGCATATGCTTTGAGTTCGGCGATCACTGTTATCGTAAAGCTGACAGCCTGCGTCTACAGACCGTGGATAAGGGACAGCCGTATCATTCCGGCAGGTGATTCTGTCAGATCGGCTACAGGATATTCATTTCCAAGCGGTCATACCTCCAATGCAGCCTCTATTTACGGTGGTTTAGCTCTGAAGTCACCGAAAAAACGAAGGTGGATAAAGGTAATTTGTGTGCTTATGATACTGCTCACCGCTTTCTCTCGCAATTATCTGGGAGTACATACGCCGCAGGACGTCCTCACAGCTATACTGCTTGGAACGATCGCTGTACTATTTATGTCAAAGCTGTCTTCATACCTGTCAAAACATACGGAAAAAGAAAATATAGTTCTGGCAGCAGGGATAGTTTTCTGTATAGCGTCACTGATATATATATCCGCAAAGCCTTACCCGAGGGATATAGTGAACGGTAAACTTCTCGTTGATCCAAAAGCGATGATGAAAGACGGATTCGGGTGCATAGGCAGACTTACAGCCCTTTGCGCTGCAAGATACGCTGAGAAAAAATGGGTGAGATACAGCCCGTCTCTATCGCCGAAAACCGTTGTGCTCGGGATAGCAGGTTCTTTTATCACCGTGCTGATAATAACTTTCGGCATTTTTCCGCTGAAAGCCTTATTCGGTCTGCACTGGGGAGCTTTTGCCAAGAACTTCATTATGATGACCTTCATTATATTGATATGGCCTGCCGTTATGAAGCAGCGTACCAAAGATAAAATTTGATTTCCGAATAAGGCACTGCCATTGATTATTAAGTTTCTTGACAAATTACGCTTTATAGTATATAATAACATAATATGATATGAAACCAAAGGGGGAGATAATTCATTGGTTTTTAAAATAGGTGATGTATTAAATGTTGATGGCTATGAATATTTTATCATCGGCAAAATAACATACAAAAATACAAAAGACAATATGCGCTGGGACGAATACCGAATGAAGCCTGTTAATGGCGGAAGCGAAAAATGGCTCAGCATAGATGATGTTTATCATGAATACTCCATCAGCCAAGTAAAATACGGCATTAGTGAATGGGGATATGATCTTGTAGACAGTGGAACAGAAGTGGTCGTCAGCCGAAGCGGCAGTGTTGATGTACATTTTGGTGATCGTGCTCAATTTTATGAATATGAAGATTCGACAGAGGAAAAGATCATCTCAAAGGAAATATGGAGCGATGAAGTTGAGATGAGCGAAGGATATTATCTCGATGAGGACGAGATAACTTTTGTTCGCCATGATAAAAAGGAAGCATTTAAAACAAGATATCTGGGCTCTGTGATAACATTAACCTTTATAGGGATACTTTGTTTGATCATGTTCGGACCATATCTGGCTTCATTTTTTCATAAAGTGCCGACTATTCAAAAGGTGTTAGATGATGATTATCACTTAAGTTACGTTACTTCGATAACAGGTAATGAAGATCTGAAGGCAAAGGTATATAAAACAGACTCGATTTTTGGAATAGATAAAGTAACCAAGTGGATAATTGATGCCATTGAAGGCGAGATTGAACAAATCCAGCCGGATACCACAGAAGGAAGCGAAGCTGTAGGCATACTTACAAAAAAAGAATACTGTCTGGTATACATAGCTGAAAGCGGTGATGTGTATGTACAGGTGTCCGGTCGAAAATATGCATTTAAAAATGATACCGCACCATACTGCAGTACAAGTAAAGTACATGATTATTACAAGCTCTTTTATTATTCGGCAGGCTATGATAAAGACAAAGATACCTACAATAATTCATCATCGCCATATGATTCATACTATGGCGAGCCCACTGTATTTTCATCTAATACGTATAAGGTTTACTCAGAAACTGTCAGACAAAACAGCATAAGACAAAGCAGCGTCAGGACGAGACGCTCATCGGGCGGCGGCCTGAGCAGCGGCAAATAACGGAGGTTTTTATGGATTTTTATAAAGATATACTTGAAATGGCAATATATTCCTTCCTCGGAGTGATATTAATGGTTGCAGCCAATTTTTTCATAGATCTGGTGATACCATGTTCGTTTCCGGAGGAGATAAAAAAAGATAATAAAGCTGTAGGCTTTGTTTCGGCAGGAATAAATATAGGTGTAGGAATATTGCTTCGTGCTGCGATATACTCTCCCTCAGAAAGCGGTCAGACAGAGAGTCTCATGAACGGTATCCTGAGCAGCGTTCTGTATTTTGTTGCAGGTGTTGTTTTCTTTATGCTTGCCTACCTTGCGATCAAGTTTATAAACCGCAAGTACGAGCTCAACACTGAGATCGGTAAAGGAAATACTTCTGCCGGTATCATGGTAGCAGGTATTTTCATCGGAATTGCTATTCTTATCAGCGGTGTGATAATGTAAGGTGACCAAATGAAGAATTATCGCATACTTATGCTGACAACACTTATTATCTCAGGCTGTTCTATGGTCTACGAGCTGATAATAAGTGCTGTCAGCTCTTATCTTCTGGGAGATTCCACATTTCAGTATTCCGTAACTATAGGACTATATATGTTTGCACTGGGAATAGGCTCCTTTCTTTCTAAATATATAAAGAAAGATCTGTTCAACAGTTTTGCCATGGTCGAGATATGTATAGGATTGATCGGCGGAACAAGTTCGCTTGTACTGTTCCTTGCCAATCTGTATATCGAATCATACGCCTGTGTAATGTATATCGAGATAATTCTCATCGGTACTCTTGCAGGACTTGAAATACCTCTTCTGACACGTATTATTGAAGAGGACAGAAACGAACTCAGACTAACGCTCTCCTCGATCTTTTCATTTGATTATATCGGCGGTCTGATAGGTGCGATCGTCTTTCCTATGCTTTTGCTGCCTCATCTCGGCTACTTTGCAACAGCTTTTCTTGCAGGTGCTTTTAATCTTATATGTGCAGCTGTGATCATTTTTTCATTCAAAAACCGATTGAAAAAAAGCTTTTTATTCCGTATCGCATCTGTCGTTCTTCTTGTTATTATGGCAATAGGCATGGTATTTTCCGAAAATATCAGCAGGGTAATAGAAAGCGGACTCTATAGAGATAATGTTATACTGATCGAACAGACACAATATCAGAAAATAGTCGTTACAAAGCATAAGGAAGATGTTCGTCTGTTTATAGACGGCAACTGTCAGTTTTCATCTGCTGACGAATATCGATATCATGAAAGCCTTGTACATATCCCTATGCTTTATGCTGAAAAGCACGATAAAGTACTTATCCTCGGAGGCGGCGACGGACTGGCAGTCCGCGAATTGCTGAAATACCCTGATATCAAACAGATAACTATGATCGACCTTGATAAGGGCATGACTGATCTATGCCGTACTGACAAGCAGATCTCAAAGATCAATGAGGGATCATTAAACAGCGATAAGCTGACTATAATCAATATGGACGCTTATCAGTACCTCAAAGAAACAGACGGGCTTTTTGATGTTATAATCGTTGATCTTCCCGATCCGAATAATGAGGCTCTGAATAAACTTTACAGCAACATATTCTATCGCTTATGCGGCAATCATCTTACCGACAGCGGTATAATGAATGTACAGTCTACAAGTCCTTATTACGCTCCTAAAGCTTTTTGGTGTATCAACAGAACTATCGAAAGCGAAGGATTTGAAGTTAAGCCTTATCATTTGCAGGTGCCTTCTTTCGGAGATTGGGGCTTCAATATGGCAAGCCGTTCTGCGCTCGAAAAGAAGCATGAACTTACAGTTGATACTCGTTATCTTTCTGAAAATAATATGGAGTCGCTTTTCTGCTTCGCAAAGGACGAGATCGCTACAAATACAGATATCAACCAGCTTACAAAGCCCATTTTGATCCAGTACTATAATGAAGCTGTAAAAGACTGGGAATAAAGCTTATTTGCAATTGAATAATAAATATGCACCCTAAAAGTCTGTCACTTTTGGAGGTGCATATTTTTATATTCAAAAAGTACTCGCCGTTATTTTTTTATTATTGCTATTGCACACGGCATTTTTCCTTCAACTATATCAAAGGTCACATCGTATCCGCCCTTAATAAAGAACGCCTCATAACTCCTGCGGTCAAACTGTTTTGTAAAATGTGCGCCTGCAAGATCAAACATCTTTATCAAAAACTCGCTTGACTGTTTTCCCATGTTGATATACGTTGGTATAATGACTTTTCCGCCTTTTTTGCACACTCTGAGCAATTCGTCCACAGCTTTGTACGGTTCATCAAGAAGGTGTATCACATTGCCTGCGACAACTTTATCGAAAGTATCGTCCTTAGCGTTGATCGACATTATATTTGCCTTCTTAAACACGATATTCCTGCATTCTGAGCAGTTTTTTTCTGCGCGTTTCATCATATTTACAGACATATCCGTAGCAAAGAGTTTCCTGCATTTTTTTGCAACAGGCTTGCTTATAGAACCTGTTCCGCACGCACATTCAAGTACGACATCTCCGCTGCCGATCTCCTGTGCAACTCTTTCTCCTGTACTATCATAACATTTACGATTGTATGCTCTTTCAAAGAGATCATACACTCCTGCTATCTTATCCCAAAAGCTTTTCCTGATCATTTTTATCCCTCTGTTCATCTAAAAATTTTTTCAGCATTGCCTTCTGTACTCTGATATCCAAGTATATATGAATATATGAACATCTATTCATATAATATCATACTTTTTCCCGCTTGTCAAGTTCTTTTTTTATTTTTCATAAGCGTTTTTGATATTATGGGTTATAGAATTCATGTTTTTTTATTAATACACATCGTTCTTGGCATAAGAATAAGCACTCTCTCACATCGAGAAAGTGCCTATTCTGCGTTATTTCATGAGAGCTTGTGACGGGACTCGAACCTGTAACAAATAAACAAAAACTGCCTCTTACAGGCATTTATACTTTAATTCGTGTGACATTATGTGATTTTCTCATAATCACATATTTATGCCGAAGCATTATCAGAGTCAAGAATTATACCGTTAAAGTAACCATCAATCATTTTGTCAATCTTTTTTCGCTCTGAGCTGAATGTCTGCTGATAAACTGATTTCAATATACAATCTGTCGACCAACCGCCGCGTTCCATTGCGTATTTGTCTGGAACTCCAAGCATAAGCATGATTGAAGCATTTAAATGACGAAGATCATGAAAAGACATTTCAATACCGTGTTTTTTCATAAGCCTTGTAAATCTGCTGTAAAGAGCTTTCCTTGTAAGCGGTACAATAAAGTCCTCACCGCTTTTATGCGGAATCGCCATTATCATATTATAGATATATTCAGGCAATTCGAGCTGACGCTGACTCTTTTCGGTCTTACAGCCCTCACGGACTTTCAATCCCTCATCGGTACGGATAACTGTACGCCTGATCTTAGCTCTGTGAGTATCAGGATTTATATCTCTGAAATGTAAGCCGATGACTTCGCCAATTCTCAGGCTGAGCCAGGCTGCAAGCAAAACAGGCAATTCAATTTCTGAACCTTTAACGATATTGAATACTTCTTCAAATGACGGTAATTCTTTTTCCTTTTTTCTTATTTTCGGGAGCTTGATACTGTTCAGGTTAATATCCGTATTAAACATTTTCAGGACAGATTTCAAAAGTCCATACGCATTTTTTATTGTCTTGGGACTAAATTTCTCAGCTTCAATGTTTATTGCCTGCTGAATATAGATAGGCTTTATGTCCATGACATTAATGTCCATTATAGATTTAAAACGGTATTTCAATACCTGATTATAGTCACGGATAGTTGTTTCTTCAAGGACAAATCTGCGGCTGTCAATGTACATTCTCATCGCTTGTGCAATGGTCATATTAATGGTGCGTTTGCCTTTACGTTCCATTTGTGTAGCAGCTACTCCCATGTGAATCGTCGGCTTTACAAGTTTTCCTTGTCGCTTGTATGACCTGTGGTCTACCGTATCGGTAATGTTTCTCTGCTCCAGAAAGTTGTTAAGATAGTCAGCCCATGCCTTTCTCCATTCCTCAGCTTTCTCACGGCTGTTCCAGTCTGTAGTCTGCACGGTGTGGCACTTGTAGGTCCGTTTCTTTTTATCATATATCTTGTTTCCGTTTTTATCGAGAACGTACTCTTTTCTCTGCTTGTCGCCCCAGGTTCCGTCCTCATTTATCGGGCGCATTGTCAGCATGATATGAGCATGAATGTTTTTCTGTTCACGGTTGGGATCATGGATACAGATATCAGCACACATTCCTTTGTTTACAAAAGTTTTCTGTACAAACTCATGTGTCAGAGCTATACATTCAGATTGAGACAATTCATTGGGCAGAGCAATTTCTATCTCCCGTGCAAGCTGTGAGTTCTTGGATTTCTCTACAGCTTCAACCGCATTCCATAGTGAGGAACGGTCTGCGTATTCCGCAGGAGCATTTGGCGGAAGCAGTATCTCACTGTGAACTACTCCGCCCTTGCGTGTGAAGTCGTGCGTCATGCCGTCATAATTGTTGTGAAGCTTTTCTCCTGCTCGGTATGCTGCTGCGGCTACGGCAGACTTTCCTTTTCTGCGGCTGATAATTTTTATTGAGAAATGATAGATTGCGATATTATCACCGTCTTCCTACGCGCCCTGTTTCAGGGCGTCATTTTTGCCTCGTAAAGCGCACATACCATGTCAGTGGTATATAAGTGCGCCCTTGATATCAAGGGAAGCGGTATTGCTGACCTCAAAAACCGCTTTTTCAGAATTATTCATCAGTATTGTCATGGAAATATGCTCCTTTCAGATCAACAGGCAGGCTGCTGAATGCTACTCTCAAAATATGCTTTATCTGATCGTTGGAATATGATTCAGCGTCGGGGAGAATACTTTCAAGGATAGCTCCCCGTTCAATAAGTCGGTGAGTACGGCTGCGGCGTTTTTCTTCCTTATAACGATTACGCAGAGTATTGATGTGATGGGCTTTCTGCGTTTCTTTTTCCGTCAGCTTTTTCAGTTCAGCTTCAATAGCCTCACGTTCCGCAAGGGCTCTCTCATAATCGCTTTCAATATTGATAAGTTTGGCTTCTTCGTTCATAAATCTTCTCCTTTCTGAGCGTTGTTATCGCTCCAGTCAACAACTAAGGTTTCATATTCGTGAATTGGAATGTCACAGACAGTATACTCGGCATGATCTATCCTGCCGTGTTCGTTTCTCGGATACCGCCGCCGCAGATATCCAAGCTGTTCCAGTTCTTTTAAAGCTGCCGAAATAGCAGTTTTGGATTCCTTATGACAGTGGACAAGACCGTCGATAGTGAATCTCCAGTTATCAGGCAATGTCATCATGTGGGCAAGCAAGCCCTTTGCTTTCAGAGACAAGTCCTTCCTTATGAGGAACTCCCTGTCCATAGAGACATAACCTTTCCGTTTGACTTTTAAAATTGGCATAGCATCATTCCTTTCATTTTTTTACGTGATACACGTATGTAAAAAGAGCCCTCTACTTTTAAAGGCAAAAAAATGCAGGGGGTATGCGTTTTATTTTTGAAAAAGATCCTTTTTTCTCTTTTTTGAACAAAACAGATATTCAAAATATGTGAAAACCGGAAACAACAATTTTTACCTCCTACTTTTAAAGGTAAAAAATAAGTGAGTTGATATCAGTAAAGGGGTGTCCATTTTGGTGCTGTTGACAAACCCATGTTTTTACAATAAAAAACAGCCCGAATAGCTTTCGGACTGAAATAATAGCTGAATATTGAAGTAAAAATAGTATCTCTACAAGCCTTTTTAAGTTTAAGGCGCATGCCGATAAGAGGCATTGCTCGGTAACTCGTTCAATGCCCCTCTTTCGGGTGCGTCTTAAATTATGACATTCTTTTTGATGAGAGAAATTTCCCTCGCACCATATTTTGCGCAGCCGCATGGCATCATATTATTCAGAAATTCCGTTGTTTTTAAATTGCTCTCTTCGAGCTGTTTCGTGAAGGTGAACTTCTATGGCACGCAATGATTTTGACTTTCCCATACATTGACTTCGAAATGGACAGACTATACAATCCTTTTGTTTCGGACGATAAACCTTGACTCCTTTACCTTTTTTGTAGCTGCTGAAGTGAAATATTATTCCGTTAGGACAAACATATTCATCTCTTTCCACGTTGTATTCAAAGTCTGACTTATCGAAACCCTTTTCGTAATTTGCACAAGATTTAGGAGTCAATTTGTATGGAATAAATGTCTTGATATTACGTTTAAACATTTCATTGTGTATCTCGTTACTGTCATAAGCCTTATCTGCACAAACTGCTTCCGTATTAAATCCGAATTTATCAATTTGATAATTGATACGGTCAGCGTGAGGGGTACAATCATTATAATTGCCTGGTGTTACAAAAACATCTGTTATCATCCCATGCTTTGAATCGCAGGTCTGATGATTCAGATAGTGAAATCCTGTAGGCTTTCCCGGACGCTTCATCAGTCCGCATTCAGGATCTGTAACACTTTTGGTGATTTCTTTAGTTTTAGTAGTATCGTATTCAACAGGCTCTTTGATAAGACCGAGTTCATATGCCTCACGATCAAGTTTCTGCATATACTCCGTTGGAGTATCTGGCACTTCGATGACCTCGCGCAGATCGTTACGGGCATTGGCTCTTATGTGAGTGGAATCAGCGAGCAGTAGCTTGCCGTCAACGAGACCTGTCTCGATGCATTTGCAAACTACTTCATCAAAAATATCACGAAAGACAGTCGTGCCATCGAACTTTCTGCGGCGCAACTGGGAGATAGTTGAGTGATCGGGAACGCGCTCGTCGAGGTCGATGCCGAGGAACCAGCGGTATGCGATATTGACTGTGATTTCCTGTTCCAAGCGCCGCTCGGAATCAATGCCGTAGATATATCCGATAAGCAGCATTTTTATCAGAACAACAGGGTCGATTGACGGTCTGCCTGTGTTGGAATAGAAGTCTGCGACCTTGTCATAGATGAAATCAAAATCTACAAGCCTATCCAGATCACGCAGAAAATGCTCCTGCGGCATTAGTTCTTCAAGTGTCACAAAGGACATTTTCATTTGCTTGCTTTCGGCTCTTTTTAACATCGCTGCTACCTCACTTTCGACACTTTTATTATACCATATTCAGCACTCAATGTCGAGAGTTTGTAAACAGCACCATTTTGGACACCCCCTTCATTTAAGCTGAAAGAAGATTTTGTTGTTTTCAGACTTCACATAATCTTTCTTCGCTAAATTCTGCTTCTATCTCATCAATAAATAATAATGCCCCTAAGCGTTTAACACTTAGAGGCAAAGCTTCTATATGAGCATTTTTATAAGACTTCAGATTTTATCATCAATAATTGTTAAGAACCTGTTTTCTGAGCTCTATCATATCGAAATTATCAAATACTCCGTCATAATTGAGGTCGAAATTCTTATCTTCAAGGTCACATTCCTCGCCAAGGAGGTACTTCTGGAAAAGCAACATATCATCTGATGTGAACTTCTCCCTGTTCATTCTCTCAACGATAATATCATTATGTAAAAGCTCTATTTCTCCGCTGCCGATACCGCATATATTGGCATTGAGAGCTACATTTGTGATAGGGCCTACTTCAAGTCCAGCATTTTTCCATGCTATAACAGCGTCAAGAAGATAGATAGTTCCTGATGCGATTGTATCATTAGGAGTCTTGGTTTTAGCTATACAATAATACTTCACATTCTTTTTGCCACCGGCAGTGACAACATGATCGTTATAGTACACATAGATATCGTATTCACGATCGGTAAACTCCTCCGTACCGAGATACTTGGCTTCTTTTGGAACAGCATCATAATTCAGCACAGGATACATATAAAAATCTATATATTCTTCGCCGTGTTCATCACACATTCTTCCCTCAGCACCTAAGCTGTAATTGCCGTCCGTGCTTATATTAGCCCTAAAATTCATATTGATAAAGTCGCCCTTATCATTGTCTATCTGCTCGTCCGCCATTTCAAAGTTCATGCTCTTTCCAAACTTGAAAACACTGTCATCATAATTCTGGAAACAGTCACCGACAATAGTTCCGTTCTTTTTGAGAGTACACTTTCCATTCTCTGTGCAGAATACCATGCTGCCGCCTTCAATAATAGGCTCGGCAGGAGCGTTTATCGATGTATTGTCAATCACTCTGTCATATACGTCATCTTTCTTTACAAGATCAAATTCAGCATTTTCAAGGTCAAATTCACCTCTTCCGGCACCAAATGATTCAGCAAACATTAATATTTCGCTTATCTTGTTTGTCTTTTCCAAATAGTTCTTTAGCCAAACATCGTAATGCTTCTTGAGATCAATATCGCCAACTGCTCCGTAGGCCTCCTGTTCAAAGCTGACCTGTGATATACACCATATCTGCGGTGCAGGCAAGCTCATACAGGACTCATAGTTAAATGTCCTTGAATAAATATCATACTTGATACCGTCTACCTCAACACAGTCAAGGTGTTTCACATCAGCCCTGTCATGACCGTCGTCCACAAAGTCCTTTGTATTACTGAACTGAACAATATTTATCGACGTTATACTGTCACGATCAAAGAGCTCAACTCCCACTGCATATTTGTCCTTAGCCTTTATTGTCGTCTCATAGTGAACGTTCATCTTTTCATATTCATCAAAAGACACCGCCTTTTCGTCAAGAATACCTCTGAAAAACGCACTGTCCGAATTGGTATTACAATTTTCATACATACAGTGAGCTGTTCCGTCATCAGAGACCGTCATTCCGTTGCGTAAGCCTTTATCCAGCGACGAATAGGAGTAATACTGTCCATTAAGCCAGACAGGGTTGCGTGAGTCATAATGGTTCTCGACTTTTATACTTCCCTTGTGAGGAACATTGGCCAAAGTAACATCATTTACGAATATCTTTCCCTTTTCGCCTGTTCCGCGGACATAAAGCTTAGGTTGCTTACCTATTTCTATTTTAAAGCCATTATCCTTTAACTCGGCGTCTATCGCCTTAAAGTCTATCTTTTCGCTTATGCTGCCACCGTCAAGGCTCTCGCAGCGGACAATATATATGACCTCAACAGGAACATTCTCCTCCTCGGTGATAATTACGTAATAATCAGTGCCGTTTATGCTTATTTTTTTTGCATTATCGGTATCTGCACTGAAAGCGTCCTCTGTATATGAGTCAAGAACTCTTATTTCCGCTGTTTTTTTATTCTCAGCATCGTAACATTCCACCACAGCTCCAATAGCATAGCTTTCCGTGTCTTTAAAGGCTGCCTCATATTTTACGAAGCAATCCTTGACATCGTCTATAGACTGTACCTTTCCCTCACCGACAAGGAACTCCGCAAGTCTTGTACTGTCCCAGTTGCAAACGTAATAACCGCCCACAGAATTACGAACGATTGTTGCCTCGCCATCATCGTCATCAGCCTTCCATGCTATGAGGTCATTGCACGAATAAGGAGCCTTGAATTCCTCGTCATAATAAGTAAGACTCACCGCGGCACTGTTTGTCGCCCCCGAAGTTCCCGTCTCTCCCACAGCATTCACGGGAAAAACAGTCATAGCTGCCGCTGTTACAGCGCAGGCAGTCAAAGCTGACAAAAAAAGCTTTATTTTTTTGTACATTGTCACACCCTCCTTGAACATAAAAAGCATATATATATTTATTATAGCTACGCCAGAAAATTTTTACAAGTCCTTTATTGCGACATTTTGCAAAAGCTTTTTATTCAATAACCTTCACGCCCTGTTTTAGGAGAAGAATAATGAGCGAATCCAATGAACATATATCCCTTGTAAATCTTGCATTTAACTATATCAAAAGCATAGTTCCTAATAATCTAAATGCACTAATTGAATGCGATAATGGCGTTTCAAAGAAACCGAGTAAAGTTATTGGAAATTTTATTCCTGATGTTTACTATTGCTTTAATAATCTGTTAATTATCGGAGAAGCCAAAACATACCACGATTACGACCGACCACATAGCTAGTCGATTAGCAGCATATAGAATATTAGCGGAAAAAGATCCTATCAAATGGGGAAAAATCAGATGCATTTTACTCCCAGCAGATATATCTGAAAAAGCAGTTTTTTCACTTTTAGGTCAGCGCCATTTAAATGGGCAGAAGGAATGGGATCCTTTTGAACAAGCTACATACCTATATAGAAGACACCTTCAAACTAAAATTCCTATTCCAAGCATGGCGGAGGAATTAGGTCTTTCTAAAGCAAAAGCTCAGAAAATGATAGATGTTGTTGAATTCATGATTAAACATGATGATAATGATAAAAGACACTGGAGTCATTATTGGGAATATCTTGGAAATAGAAATGTAAAAAAATACAGAGACACAACCCCTGATTTGGATAATACTATTGCTACTGCTGTAAAAGGTGGTGCTATTAAAGATGCTAAGGATATGAGAAAGCTCTCTGATATCGCTAGAATTGGCGATAAACAAGCCAAAAAGATAATGCAAAATATATCAAATGGCACTGTATCCATTTACACTGGACATGCCCAGATGCTTGAATCAGGAAAGTTAGATGATGTTGTGAAAAAGTTAAAGAAATTTAGAGATTTTATAATTGATGATACATTTGAAAAACAACTAAAATCAAGTAAAGATACTTACAATCAGTCAAAATTCGAAATTGATAAAATTTTAAAAAGGCTTAATAAGATTAGGGAGAAAATGGATGACGATGAATGAATGTGACATCTTTTTCAAGCAGATATATGAAAAAGATATTAATAAGCATATGCTTTTCTATGCCTATGAATTTCCATCATCTGAGGTATTAAAATACATTGATAAACTAATAAGAACACCTTTGAAGGAATTTGTTGATTATATAGATGTTAACAATAGCCACGAATTAATTGAATCAAAAGATGTGTTTCAATTCAGCAATTTTAATGACGCAACATTTAAGTTAAGTCAGATAATCGTAGAACAGGGTAATCCTGGACTATCTTATTTAGATATTGGAAAACTACTATTGAATGACGGCAAATCGAGGACAGAAGGAGCTTATGTTAAATATGGTGAAAACCATGCAAAAACATCTTCAGCAATTGGTTTGTCGTTTGAAATGTCACATATTACATTCGTTTCATGTATAGGAATGGTTATAAATAATATATCAAAATTAGAAAAAGAGAAGCTTTTAGTTCGTCTATTATTGAGGAATAAACTCATTTGGAGAATGTATTCAGCAACAAGAATTGGAAGTGTAAATGCAAGACTATTGTTTAATATGCTATCGGACAGCACATATAAAAGAAGAAAAAGCAATCTATTAACAATTCTCAAAATTTTAAAAAACTGCAGTGAATATGATTTTTCATCATTTGTTGAGAATGTTAATTTTTAAACATAAAAGTGTCGATAATATATATTCAGATAAATGATTTTGCAAAGCGGTTCTGATAGCTCAAAGAATTAATATACGATGAAAGTAAATTATAGTTTAATATCACATTCCAAACTCTTACAAACTTAATTTTCGTGTGACAGCCCGTGTGATTTCTATGGAAAATCGTGTGATTTTTTTGGCTTTTTAAGTGCTTATACAGAATCACGACTACACTAAATCACATAAAAAACTGCCTGAATATCGGTATAAGCCCGCTATTCAGGCAGTTTGTTGTTTGGAGCTTGTGACGGGACTCGAACCTGCGACCGAGGACTGTTTTTAAAGCGAACATAATTTCTGCTTTTGATTGTTACGCTGCTTTAGCCACAGTTTCCTTCAGTTCGCCTACGAATCTGTAATATATCTCTACCTGCTGATATGTTTTCCCATAGAGCTTTTCCTTGTGGTGGACAACTATTTTGTCGATAAGCTCATTAAGTATATCAGCGTTGAGTTCCTTTATATCCGTATAACTGTCAATTACTTTTGTAAATTTATCGGCGGCATCAGATCTGGCTTTGAGCGTCGTGATCTCATATGTCAGTTCAGGTATCGTCTTCTTTAATTCTGCCTGTTCTTCCTCAAATGTTTTTGTCATCTGTGCGTAGCGATCATCAGAGATTTTTCCGAGTGCATTGTCTTCATAGAGCTTGTTGAGCAGGCGGTCTATCTCAGCTATTCTGCCCTGTGCTTTTTCAAGCTCATGTTCAAGCTGTATTACCTTCTTTGCACTGCTGTCACTGCACTTGCTGTCGAGGAATGACCTGAACCCATCCTTGTTTTTACGATATGACTTCAGCACTCTCCGGATGTCTTTCAGCACAAGCTTGTACACCACATCGTAGGTAATATAATGCGAAGCACAGTATTCCTTGCCGTGAGTTTTATACATCCAGCATGAGTATGCTCCGTGGTATGTACCGTCTTTGCGTTTCTTCTGCGAGTAGGTGAGTGCGTGACCGCAGTCTGCGCAGTAGAGCAGACCTGCGAACATCTGAACCTCACCTGTCAGCGTTGGACGCCTCTTGGTACTCATCATTCTGTGAGCGTCGTCCCACAGCTCCTGAGAGATTATCGGCTCATGACAGTTCTCAACAATTATCCAGTCCTCCCTCGGGACCTTGACCTTCTCTTTGCTTTTCATCGACTTGCACTGCTGCTTTCCGTAGATAAGCTTACCGAGATAGACTTCGTTTTCGAGAATCACTCGGATCGAAGTAACGTGCCAATCGAACTCTCGCCGCCAGTAATCTGATTTGAAATAATCAGGATTATGGAGATTGAAGTAAGCTATCGGTGTGAGAACTTTTTCCTCACGGAAGATTTTCGTGGTCTTATTATAGCCTATCCCCTGCGCCGCCATTCTGAATATCCTTCGTACTGTTTCAGCAGCAGGCTCATCTATCACAAGATGATGCCTGTCGTTCGGGTCCAGCTTGTAACCGAAAGGCGGCTTTGAACCAATGTACTGTCCGGCTTTCGCTTTTGCCTTCTTCGCAGTCTTAGTCTTGATAGAAGCCTCACGCGCGAAGTAATCGTTCAGAACATTTCTCATCGGGAACATCATATCGTTTTCGTTTTTCATGGAGTCGTAGTTGTCGCTCACAGCAATGAACCGAACTCCGAGCTCCTTGAACTTTTCGACGTACATTCCGACTTCGATATACGACCTTCCGAATCGTGACTGGTCTTTTACCAGGACAGTATCTATCAGTCCGTTCTGAATGTCTTCATACATTCTCTGGAACGCAGGACGGTCAAAGTTAGTACCGCTGTATCCGTCATCATCGTACACTTCATAATTATCTATTGCATGATCCTTGCAGTACTGCTCCAATAATAATTTCTGCGAGCCAATGCTTACGCTTTCGCCCATTCGCCCGTCATCGACCGAGAGCCTGCAATACAGAGCTGCTTTTTTAGGCTGTTTGTTTTTCATTATAACTCCTTTCACAGCCGTGCAGCAGATCCTTACACGGACAGTATACCACATCTCCGCTCAGGAATCCAGTGTGCACAGCTGATTTCGTAGGACTGCACAAAAAACATTTTCCGACTTTTACATCGACTCGCTCTCGGTCTGCTTTGCATCAAAGGCAGGCTTTTCATTCCCCCTTTCGAGCTGTCGGAGCATTAATTCTCCGAGCGACTCTTCAGCTCTTTTCCTGCCAAGGAAAGCAGACCAAACACGATAGGTGACACCGTCAACAGTACAGTCGTGATGCAATACGGACTGTACCTCGGGATCTTCACTGCAATGAGTCTTTTCAAGGTTTATGCTCATACATCCGCCTCCTCTAAAACTATTCAATTCAAATTCACAGGTACAAAATCAAATCGTACCGTCTTTGCTGAGCCTGCGTGTTACCAGCCCAGACTTTTTGAGCATCCCTTGCGAGGCCTGCTCGGTTTTTTATCACTCCTCTCACAGCGGCAATTATGCTGCTCAGACGCCTCCCATATCTCCCTGATCATAGCCTTTATCTGGCTTTTTTCTCAAAAAAGACGCCTGCTTTTTTGAAATTCCCAAGGAAAGACGCCTCTGCTTACGTCACAGCAAATGCCGAAAAATCGGCGGGCACTGCCCGTCCGATGTGGAATGGCGGGCGCAAATGACGCCAGCCTTTTTCCTGCAAACCAAAAAGGGGCACGGGTTCTCCCGTTTCAGCGGCAAACGGAACGCCGTTTGCTATGCTTGCCGGTCTGGCGGACCGACTTCCGCACCGCAGGTTTGTCCGTTTTTTCTCCCTCTGATATATCCCCCAACTCGCTCCACGTTGCGCGACAACCGCGTTCAACGGGAGCGGTGTGGTAACTATACCATTTTGGTTTTGAAGGCGGTAAACTCGGGGCTTTTTGCGCGTGTTTCGGACAATCACTCCTTACACGTTTCCTGTCATAGTTATTATTGCAAAGAAAAGAAGACACATAGTTTATATAACTATCAAGTAATATATATCTTCCTTCTCTGTATTAAGTATATATTCTCTTGTATACTTAATATATAAGCGTATGACATCATGACACAGCCCCTATGACAATCAGCTTTTAAATTTCAATGCCAACTCTGCGTCGCGGAGCTTGTCCTCGTCCATGTCGTAATTCAGGAATGCGACTTCGTATGAGTTCTCGACCTGACGACCGTTGTCAGCATAGTTGTTGTGGATACGAATGATGTCCTTCTGCGCAAGAGTTTTCAGTGCGCGCTCAACATTGCTCACCGACATCGCAGTATCTCTTGCGATACCTGTGCGGCTTATGGTCGAGGTTTTCTTTTCGCTGTCGTAGTAGCAGAGTAGATCCATCACCACCTTGAACTCGGCAGGCGTAGTGATGTTGAGATACTCAAGCGGAGAGTTGACGCCATTAGAATAGCTTGTGCAGTTAGTCACGTTCATGTTTTTCATCTACATCTTCCTTTCGCGTTTCGAGTTTTTACTTGTGATGTCAAGAGTTGTCCGGACGTCTTAACTGTGTTCAGTATACACGCTCTCTTGACAAAAGTCAATAGATATAGTATACTATCTCTACCGAGTTCAATCTATAATCTATTTTTATGAACGAATTGTAAACTTTTGATTTTGGCTGTTTATACAGCTGTTTTCAAGACAAATCGCAGTGTTATACACTCTGACGAAACAGAACACTATTTCTGAAAGGAGTTATTATGTTTGAGATAGAAGCACACTACCATGACAGAAAAATATATCTTTCCGACGGCAGAGTTTATCCGCTCGGAGAGATACTTCTGCGCTATTTTTCAATGAATTTTTATGACTTAGGCGAACTGTTTGACGTATGCGAACGTGCAAAGTCTGAGCTGAACATCAGTTCCTTGTTCTGTCCTGCTGACATAGGCAAGTGCGCACAGGAAATAGAATTTACATACGACAGCATCATGGATATTGCGAAGTCGCTTCCGCCCTACGACACAAAACATTTCAGACATGGTCTCCTGAGAAATCTGTTCGCGTACTACAATGACATCTTTGACGAGCCTTTCTATGAGGACTCGGAGTTTGAAGTCGATGACTACAACGAACACTTTGTCAACGCAGAGAGTACTCCTGTGTCCTTTGAGGAAATGTATATCACAGAAGATTTGAAAGAACTGCGAGCGTTATCTGATTACGAATTTGACAGCAAGAAGGTTTTCAGCAACTACGAGAACAGAAAAGACGCTGCTGACTTCACGACTTGTATTGAGCAAATGACAAACGAGTTCTCAACTTTTATTGAGGACGTTATCCGCGTCAAGAAAATCTTTATGCCTTTCATTGACGAGCTTTGTGACCACAACAGTTATCCGACAACTCAGAAAGTGATTGACACATTTCAAAAATATATAGGCGTTATTTCAAGCGGCAGTATGTGCATGGGACATACAATAATTGAAACAAAAAAAGATCCCATACTCTGTGAGACTTATCGTTTCACATCGCTGGGAGCCTTTCTGTATTTTGAATTATTCAAGTGCATCGAAGAAAAGTTCATGCCTGTCAAGTGCCGCAACTGTGGTCGGTGGTTTATCATGAAGCATACAACGTTTTCACACTACTGCAAGCGACTTGTCAGCAGCAATCCTCCGAAAACTTGTCGTGATAATGCAATGAGCCACAACTTCAAGGAGAAGATAAAGAGTGATCCCGTGTGGGAGATATACAATCGTGCATACAAGCAGCACTACGCTCGCTATATGAAAAAGAAAATGAGCAAATCACAGTTCGCAGAGTGGAGCGACTACGCTATTAAGCTGCGGCAGAAGGCTGTTGACGGTGAGCTGGAGATGGAAGAGTATCAGAGGTTGATTAGGATTTAGTTTTTAATTAGCATCCATTTTTGTGATAATTTCTTTATTTTTTTCTCAAAAAACATATCAAAAGCAATAAAAGCTATTGCATTTTTGCAATTTTTATGATAAAATGTCTTTGAGTAATCAAAATTTAGTTGCATAAGGAGGAGAGGGTATGGCAGATACAACTGCTACGAAAATAGCCGAAGAACTAAATATTTCTCGCTCTTACTTATATCGCTTGCAGCAAGATGGCGTATTTAAACTTGTCATACAAAACGGAAGGAAACGCTGGGATACAAGCGTTATTGATACTGTACGTAGTTATCTGTCAGAAAAAGAGAAGGAAGAGCCTGATATAGCTATCCCTCAATATAAAACTACCAAAATTAATAACCGTCGATATCTTGGAAACAAATATAAGCTCATACCCTTTATAAGAGAAATCGTTGAAAACAATTGCAAAGATATTAATACGGTTGCTGATATTTTTGCAGGAACAGGCGCTGTAGCTTCTGCATTTCTTGATAAGAAAGTTATAACAAACGACAATATGTACAGCAATTATATCTGTCACGTTGCATGGTTCAGTGCTGAAGAATATGATAAAGAAAAGATTGCAAGATATATAGTTTACTATAATTCAATCAACACATCGGAAGAAAACTATATGTCTCATAATTTTGCAGATACATATTTTAGCAAAGAAGACTGCTGTAAAATTGGTTATATACGAGAACATATTGAGAACGAATTTAATAACAAGAAAATAAATGCACGAGAGCGAGCTTTACTAATTACATCGTTATTGTATGGAATGGATAAAATAGCTAATACCTGTGGACATTACGATGCCTATCGTAAAGGCGTGGTATTTGATAAACATCTCGAATTGGCTGTACCAGATCCAGACGAAGGCAACAATCCAAACAATGCTTTCTATAATGAAGACTCTAACGAATTGGTCAAGCATATTGAAGCAGACTTAGTGTATATTGACCCTCCATATAATTCGAGGCAGTATTGCGATGCGTATCACCTTATAGAGAATGTCGCGCGCTGGAATAAGCCGGAAGTCTTTGGCGTTGCCAAGAAAATGGATCGTTCTAATCTTAAAAGTAAGTACTGCACATCGGAAGCTGCTAAAGCTTTTGAAGAACTCATATCTAACATAAAATCAAAATACATTCTCTTGTCATACAACAACATGGCAGAAAAGGGAAACGATCGATCAAACGCTAAGATTTCTGACGAAGATATTCTCCGCATACTTAAAGCTAAAGGAGAAGTTACAGTCTATTCAAAAGAATATAAAGCGTTTACAACAGGAAAATCAAATATCAAAGGAAATGAAGAAAGGTTATTTCTATGTAAGTGCTACGGAAGCAAAGAAATAATACCTTCGCCATTAAACTATATTGGCGGGAAATTCAAACTTCTGCCCCAAATACTTCCGTTTTTCCCAAACATAAAAGGGACGCTTGTTGACCTTTTTTGCGGAGGTTGCAATGTTGGTATAAATATTGACTGCAACCATGTAATTTTTAATGATACAAATCAAGCACTTAACTCGTTATATGGTACACTGAAGAATCTTGACAAATCTGTTTTGTTCGAACAGATTGAAACAATAATCGACAAATATGAATTATCAAGATCCAATGACAAAGGCTATGAATACTATGGCTGCGAAAGCTCAAAAGGACTTGGTGCATACAACAAAAAACGTTTCTTGAGACTACGCAATGATTTCAACACATATAACAATCAAGATTATTATTATTATGTTATGCTGTATGTGTTGATAGTATATTCTTTCAATAACCAAATCAGATTTAATAAAAACGGAGAGTTCAATCTTCCTGTCGGAAAGAGAGATTTCAATACAAAAATGAAACGAAAGCTCTCAAAATTTGTGGATCGATTAAAGAGTGGTAATTATAGTTTCTTATGCAAGGACTTCAGAGAAATAGATTTAGATGAATTCACTTCAGATGATTTTATATATGCCGATCCACCATACTTTATCACCTGTGCTACTTATAATGAGCAGAATGCTTGGACAGAGAATGACGAAAAAGCTCTCTATAATTATTTAGACGCCGCTAATGCACGCGGAATACGTTTTGCTTTATCAAACGTACTTAGCAGCGAGGGCAAAACCAATCATATATTATCCGAATGGCTCAACAAAAACAACTATAAAACCATTCACTTGAAGTACGGATATTCAAATTCTAATTATCAGAAAAAGGATCGTCAAACAGGTTCTGACGAGGTACTAATAATTAATTACTAAGGGGGATTCAAAAATGCCGCTTGAAAACATTACATATAAAAGCTTTTGTTGGAGTTTGGGAACTACAAGCTTTAGGATGAAGAGTTTCAATTTACTAATCGAAAAACAACTAGAGCTTTTAAATGAATTCTGGCAGAACCCCGACTACTCTTCTGAACAATGGAGTAATAATTCACGTTTACAGGAAGAATACTACCTTTTCATGCAGAAAAAGAAGTTCGTAAAAGGCGACGCACCACGGAAAGACAAGGATGCTCGCGAGAAAACTTCAGGCCTTGTTGATATAGGACTTTTAACTCCTGAAAGAAGATTAACCGAAGCGGGAAAGGCTCTTTTACAGATCAGCCTCAGCGGTAGCTTTGAACCGGATAACACCTTGCAACTCGCTAAGGATAGCTATATCTATTTCAAGCAGCTACTAAAAACGTCAAATCCAGTTGAAAATGGAAGTATACGTCCATTTATTGTGCTTGTATACCTGCTTTCAGAGCTTGAATACCTTTCAAAAGAAGAATTCACTTATCTGCTACCGCTATGCACTAATAAAGAGAATACTATTTTCATAAAAAACAAGATAAAAGCTCTTCGTAAAAACGGCGAAAGCGTTGATGATATCATCATTGACACGTTAATGAAGATGAACAATTATAAGCAGGCGCTTAATACACTTCTCAACAACAAACCAAGCGAAGAACTCATATGCTGCATTGGCTTTAACAGAAAAAGCAGAGACTACGATAAACCTTATTACTCGCTATATCTTAATCTTAAGAAGCTGTTTTTGAATAAGGATTATAGTAAACTCTCCGATGTTTTAAAGTCCCTTGACAAAGTTAAAATCGGTAAATTATGGAGAGCTACTCTCTTAAAAACTACCAACAAAAAAGCAATCGAAAAGAATCCTCGTAATTGCTTAAAAGACTCGATGTTCACAAATGTTGATAATGAGCGCGACTTCAATATAGCATTTTTCAGAACTATGCACTTGCTTAAAGCAAAGGCAACCTTAAAAGACTACTATGATTTAAACAAAAGATATTTCAAAATCACTGACGTTGTTATTTTCGAGGGAAACAAAATTCATCTTGATATTGTACCGAAGCATTTCTTAAATACTATCATAGACAAGCTATTTGATTATGGATTTGTCACATCTGACAAGCTCTTTACCAATTGTAAACTCGAAGATATCGCGCCTTGCCTCAGCGTCAACGAAAACGCAATAATAAAAGGTATTAACAAGGAACTCGGCGGCAGCATCAAAAACATGGTCGACGCAAAACAGGCAGTTATTGATGAACGATTGAAGCGTTTCAACGAACTCATTGATTCAAAATTTGATGATGCAACTCTCATTAATCTACTTGACAAATTTGAAAAACGTGAAGATGACGATATTCAGAAACTAGTAACGGATAACGCAGATATTCCTACTATTTTTGAGTATGTTCTTGGCGTAATATGGTATAAAGTCAGCGAACGCAAGGGTAATATCTTAAAATATATGAACTTGTCGCTCGAAGCTGATCTGCTTCCAAAAACCCATGCTGGCGGTGGTGAAGCTGATATAGTTTATGAGTATGCGGCTTGCAAAGACTATCCTGAGCACAGTATGCTGCTCGAAGCTACTCTTTCCGACGGAACTAATCAGCGAAGAATGGAAATGGAACCTGTTTCGCGCCATCTCGGAGAATATATTCTTAACAATGGCAGCAACAATTCTTATTGCGTTTTTACAACAACTTATCTTGATAGGAATGTTATATCCGATTTCAGAAACAGGAAAACATATCAGTATTATAATCAGGATTACTCCCAGTCCGTCGACGGACTCAAGATACTTCCTTTACAGACTACAGAATTGAAAACAATAGTTCAAAACAAACTAAAATACAAGCAGTTGTACAATATATTTGAACAAGCATATCGTTCAAATGAACCCATACCTACTTGGTACAAAAAGAACATTATTGAAATGATATAGTTTCTTGAAGGTGATATTATGCCATTAACATTTACTCAATTAGCTATTGATGTAATCAGAGCAGAGAATAGAGCTATGGCACCTAATGAAATATGGGAAAAAGCTGTTGAACTCGGACTTACTGAACAGCTTCTCAGCAGTGGACAAACTCCAATAAAAACTCTCGGTGCGCAACTTTATGTAAGTATAAAAAGAGATCCTGATAACAGTCCTTTTATTCAAGTTTCTAAAAGACCAGCTCTCTTTTCTTTGCGAGAATTGACAGGCACCCCGTCAAGTATTCCTATCACAAACGGGAGAAGTGTTCATTATAGTTTTAACGAACGGCATTTACACAAAATTCTTGCATCTTTCATTTTTTCTGATTCTCATTTTAATTGTTATTCCAAGACTATATTCCACGAGGTATCCTCCAGAGGACAGCGAGGAGAGAACGAATGGCTACATCCCGATATTGTTGCTGTTAGATATCCTTTTGATGACTTTAACGATGACACAAGAAGATTAATGTCTTCCATTGAACATAGTGACGTTAAACTATTCTCGTTTGAGATGAAAATAGAGTTATCTTTTGCGAATTTGCGGAAGAGCTACTTTCAAGCTGTCTCTAACTCTAGTTGGGCTAATGAAGGATATATTGTTGCTCTGAAATACGATCAGAATCCAGATTTTATTGATGAACTGCGACGACTTAACCGTGCATTCGGAATCGGTTTTATTAAACTGAACGCCGACGATTATACTCAAAGCGAAATAATACTGTCTGCGCGAGAAAACGAATTAGATTGGAATACTATCGATCGTTTATGCGATAAAAATGATGATTTCAAATCATTTACTCAAACAGTATCATTTGATCTCGGTTGCGACCGAGTGCGAAATATCAATGATTTCGATGACACTTTTACTTCTGATGAAGAATTCCAAGATTATGTAAGACAATTAAACATTCATTAATTTATGTGAGGGGAATTTTTATGGAATCAAGATTACATAGTATTGCTGGTGATATTTCTCGTAAATATCGTACAAGGTTAAATGAAGATTGTTTGGAAAAGCGTCAGCACCCTGAAGAATTAAGAAATAGAATAGAAGGGGAATATCAAAGAGATTATTCCAGAATAATGTATTCGTCATCTTTTAGACGTTTACAAGGAAAAATGCAATTACTTGGCATAAAAAACGATCAGTTTTTCAGAAATAGGTTGACGCATAGTCTGGAGGTATCTCAAATTGCCAGATCAGTAGCAGCTGAATTAAACTATGAAGCAACAGAATTATTTGTTGTGGAAGCTGGTGCATTAGCTCACGATATAGGTAATCCACCGTTCGGACATGCAGGAGAGAAAGAATTAAATAAGTTGTTTAAAGATGTTGGAGGCTTTGAAGGCAATGCTCAAACTCTTAGAATACTTACAAATGTTGAAAAAAAGAAGCCAGATTTTCCAGGTTTAAATTTGTCATATAGAACTTTACTAAGCGTGGTTAAGTATTTCAACAAACGAGATAATCAGGACGGTAGCCCAAATACAAAATTTATTTACGATGATGATTATAATCTGTTAAAAAATTTCGTTGACGAAAATGAAATCCCAGTTCGTACTCTTGATGTACAAATAGTTGATTTAGCAGATGAAATTGCATATGCTGCTCACGACTTAGAAGACGGACTAAGAGTTAAAGCATTTATTATTGATGAAATACTACATGAGTATTCCTCATTATATGGCGAATCTACTTCGTATCTAAAATTAAAAGAGCTGGTTGATAAAGCCAAAGAAAAATCTGGCTTTGGCTCAAAAAGTATTGATTCTACAGAGTATTGCAAGTTGTTTAGGCAAGAATTATCATCAAGTATAATTTTTACTTTGATTTCAGACATAGATTTAGTAGACGTTAATGGTGACTTTAAGAAAAAAACAGGTACTAAAAATGCTAAAGAGTTGGATTTTGCAACATACAAAGAACTTGCTGACGGTTTAAAGGAAATCACTTTCCGTTGTATAAACCATAATAATGATGTTTATTATTATGAAGAACGAGGTAAAAGGGTTCTTGCCTATTTAAAGGATTTTTATATTAATAATATTAATTTTCTACCTCCGGAATATCGAGCTAAAAACCTAATTGAAAGATACAAAATAGACCAACCTAAAGAAAAACTTCAGGATCGTCTAATATGTGATTACATTTCTGGTATGATGGATTCTTATGCAATTAATACTTACGAACAAATTACTGGTAAATCTTTCAACAACATTTTGGATAATCAGGAGATTAAAAATGAATAAACTTATGGGTTTCTATGAGCTTAGGGACTTGGCAATTCCGACTATTCCATGGAAAGAGTACAAACCTGGGATAGAACTGCCAAATAATTATCTATGGACAATTCGTTCCGCTGTAGTTAGAGGCAATGATCTGAACTTACCACGTCTTATAGGTAAATCAGCTACTGAAGCTGTTGCGTTTGCTAACAACCTGTACAAACGGTTAGATGGAAATGGAATTGTAATTTATTATCCGTATTTTATTGCACATAAAAGTGGTACCTTAAATGTTTTTTTTGATAAAATTGTTATCGAGGCAATTAAAGATGATTTGTGGAATTTAGTAACGAACCAAGATTTAGACGTATCAATGACTTTTGATCGTCAAAATCACCTTATTTCAAGTTATGGAAATAAAGAATTCTTGGATAGCAATGAAACTAATCAATTACTAAAGTACGCAAAGAAAATAAGCAGTATTTATAGAGATGAAATACTTGAAGGAAACACCATTTTACTGGAATGGAGTTTTGCTTCATCATGCAATATTGATAAAGAACCTATTGATGAACCATATTTAGTTTTCTATGAAGTTAGGACAACGAAATAATAATTCTTGCTTCCCATTTTGATTTTTAATACATATAAGAATAGGAGCAAAAACATGGACATAAATGAAAGAAAACAATTTGCGGATATTCTATATAAAACAGTAATACCTTCTACTCTTTCACTACAAGAATGTAATGAAAGGTATTCCTTGATGACCAATTATATTAGCACTTTTTTCCCTCAAACGCTTTTTCGATTTTTGCGATGTGATGAGAAAAGGATTGATTCATTTTATAAAAATCAAATATGGGTTGCTAATTTAGAAAAAATGAATGACGGATATGATGGAAGGTTGTTCTTCAATCGTTCTGAAGTAGAAAATGATTTACAGAACAGTCTGTCTGACGAAGCTCTTAAAAGCTTTATTGCAAATAATCAATCCGATAACTCTCCATTAAGTTGTATGGTTGCAAATATTAATGAACAAAATCTCAAAATGATTCGTTCCAAACGAGATGAGATTTTAGATAAGGCAAAAAATAATATAGGACTGCTATTTTCGGCCGTACAAAAAACTATAAAAATAACTTGCTTAAGTGAAGACATTTCTTCGCCGGCAATGTGGGGACTATACTCAAATAATGAAACCGGGTTCTCTTTAGCATATATTTTTAATCAAGCTGCATGGAATAACTCTCTTGCCAATGGAACCATAGAAACTTTTAACCTTTTCCCAACGATATACAGCGACATCAGATTTAAAGTTCCAAATGTCTATATTCAATACCTTTTAAAGTATAGCGTTTTTAGTGGCTATTTTCATCCCAGTTTTATAAGTAATATAATTCCTTGCCCTGATCAAACAATGGTAACAAAAATTGCGTTACAAAAATCTTCAGAATGGGCATATGAAAAAGAATGGCGTATTATTTATACTAATAGCGATGTTGCTACTCAATTAAAAGCTAATGCTCCATTTTCTGCTTCTCCGGTAGCAATTTATTTAGGAAGACGTATTAGCTATCTAAACGAAAGATTGTTAAAAGATATTGCTGCTGAAAAAGGAATTCCTGTTTATAAAATGTCCCTTGATGATAATTCTCCGACCTATAGATTAATTCCAAAACAAATACAATAAGCATAAAAATCCCCCGTAAATCATATACGGGGGATTTGCTTTGGAGCTAGTGACCCGGCTCGAACGGGCGACCTGCGCATTACGAATGCGCTGCACTACCAACTGTGCTACACTAGCATTATTAAATTTTTAAATTTGTAAGGCACTGCACGGTTGTCGCTTTATAATCAGTCCGAGACCTGCTCATTACGAATGAGCTGCACTACCAACTGTGCTACACAAGCATATTCTATTGTATTTTTTTATGCAGGTCTCTGCGACCTGCTCATTGTCGGTCAGAAATAAGTCGCACTGTTCGCTTGCGCTCGCATTTCTCCATATTTCTTCCCTTCACAAACTCCCTTTATCTGCCACAGGCAGCGGTCGTTTGTTCAGCAAATGCAATGCACTACACAGGCACATCAGATCTGCAATAATATAATTATATAATATCAGCGTAAAAAAGTCAAGAGCAACATTAAGAAAAAGTCCAAAGCACTCGGCAGTGAAAAATATTGACATACACAATTACACCTGTTATAATATATGGTAGTATATATTTTATATATATTTTTTCGATATAGGAGGTAAATTATTATGAAAATCAAGGGATTTATTTCAATTCTTGCCGCACTAACTGTCATAACAAGTTCTGTGGCAGCTGTACCATTCAGCGCATCTGCTGAGGTAGTTTCAGAGACAGAAACTACTGCGGAGTATGATTTCAGCGGCAGTTCGTCAACTGTAGAAAAAGACGGTGTCAGCTATAGTATCTTCAAGGGATATGCAGCTGTTCATTACGTCAATGATGAAAACATCGAAGAATTCACAGTTCCCGAAACAATAAATGACGTTCCTGTTGTAGGTATAGAATGGGGTGCTTTCAGAAACTGCAAAAACATCAAAAAGCTGACTCTTACAAAAAATGTCAGCGTTATAAACTGGGGTGATATTGCAGAATTCAGCATGGAAGAAATAGCTGTTACCGAGGATAACGAGTCGTTTACAGTTGTTGACGGCGTACTTTACAGCAAGGACATGAAAACAGTCGTTGCTTTTCCGCCTTCAAACAGTGCCGCTGAGGTAAAGATAGCCGACGAAGCAGAGAATATAGCTCCATACGCTTTTGTAAGCTGCCAGAAGCTTACAAAGATAGAGGTAAGCAATAACGTAAGAGAAATAGGTGAAGGAGCTTTCGTAGGCTGTACATCTCTCACCTCCATAAATATACCTGACGGTGTAAAAGCTATAAACACGTACACTTTCGCAGGCACAAAGGCTCTGAAAGGCGTAAGGATACCGAGCTCTGTAGATTATATATATAATGATGCTTTCAAGGATTCGGGAGCTATCGAGAACGAGGACGGCATACACTACGTTGACAAGTGGGCTGTAGGAGCTGATAACGATATAGAACGTGCTGATATACGTATGGGCACAGTAGGTACTATCGAAGGGCTTTTCATCTCAAAAAACAAGCTGAAAGTTATCACTGTACCCGATTCTGTTATCCACTTGGGAAGATACCTTGCTTTGGGCTTGTATATGCCTTTAGAGCTTGTAGAATTCCACTGTCCTGTTATCCCTGCAAGAACTCTTGGCTGTCCGACTGTAAAAGAAGTATGGATTTCTGACCGCAACTGCAAGATAGAGGACGATGCAGTAACTATCCCCTCATACTGGAGAGAGCCAAAGGAAGCTCCTGATGAAGAGGAAACAACCGAAGAGAATGACTATATTATCAGACATACTCGGGTCACTGCTTCTTCAAGCAGTGGTGCTAACTCAATTGTAAAAGTTATAAATACTTCACTTACCGAAATTGATGAGAAAATTGATGATATTACAGCGTATGAAGTTCCTATAAATTCTGTAGAGCTTTCCGTGACCAAAGAAAAAATAGAAAAATACCTGGAGAAAGCCAGAGAAAAGAATGAGCAGAATAATAATTCTGAGGACAACTCAGGTGTTGCAGTTGCACAGCCTGTAGAAAAGGTATACAATGCACCTATAAAGATAGGCAATCCTGCAAAGTATGATACCATTATCCGCGGATATGAGGGCTCTACAGCCGAGGACTACGCACGTAAGTACAGAAGGATATTTGATGCTTTCGTACCTCCGTCAGCTAATGTAGGTCCTGAGATATATGACGAGGGAGACGTAACATACTGGATATACGGTCATTCTGTTGCAACCGCAAGATTAAACGGCAGTCATAATGCAGCTCCAAAGGACGTTGAGATACCCGCAGAAATAAAGGGCGTACCTGTAACGGGATTTGTTATGAACTGCAATCTTAATGCAGGCACAGTAAAGCTCCCTGCAAGTATAGAGTCCATTGATGTAAATTACGATCTACAGTATGACAATACCGCATATTATGAGGTAAGCGAAGATAATCCGTGTTTTGTATCTGTAGACGGAATAATCTATACTAAGGACATGACAGAGCTTATAAAAGTTCCGTCAAATTACGAAAAGACAAAGATAGTAGTTCCCGACAGCGTTAAGAAACTCCGCACAGGCGCATTCCACAGCCTCAAAAACGTTGAAAGCGTAGAGCTGCCCGACGGTATCGAAGCGATCAGCAGAAATGCTTTCTGCGGTGCAGGCAAGCTGAAAAGCATAAAGCTTCCAAGCGAGCTGGATATAATAGGCGACAATGCATTCAACGGCTGTGTATCACTGACTGATATAAATATCCCTGCAAGCGTCAAGCATATCGGCTGCAACGCATTCTATGAGACTCCGGGCATCAAATACGAGAACGGACTGGGCTATTTTGACGGCTGGCTTGTCGATGTTGATCTGAAGGTAAAGGATATCACCATAAAAGAGGGCACAGAGGGCGTTGCAAGTATATCTGCATACGGAAATATCACTGTCCCTGCAAGCGTTACAAAAATGGGCTGGGAAATGGTCAACGACACCACCAAGAACTGCATAAGAGCCGATGTTTACTCTCACGTACTCGATTATGATGCATTCAAGAACGCAGTATTCCTCCGTGATGTTTATATCTACGATCCCGAGTGTGAGATATGCGCAGGAAATCAGACAATACGCGCAACTCATTATGAATCTGCCGATGAACTGGTAGGTATTCGCAGCGAAGATAACAGACCAAACTATACTGATGTCAGAACATATGCTTATGAGATCAAAGAGCTTAACAGCAGACCTGTGGGCGATACAGTCATTCACGGCTACAAGGGCTCTACTGCTGAGGCTTATGCTCAGATGTACGGCATCAAGTTTGAGGCACTGGACGATACGGCAATATACAAGGACGGCGACCTCAACGGCGACGGACAGTTCAACGTCGGCGATCTCGTTCTTATGAACAGATATATCCACGGTACTTATACATTCAACGAAAAGCAGTACAAGTCCGCTGACCTTAACGGCGACGGAAGTGCTGATGTATTTGATGTGATAGAGTTCCGCAAGAAGATACTGGCAGACTGATAAATAAAAAAGCAGCCGCTTCCGATAACGATGTCGAAAGCGGCTCTTTTAATTCATTGCAGCGAATAGTGATTAGTTGTTAGTGCATAGTGATTAGGAATGTAGGGGCTGCCTCCGGCAGTCCGCGCCTTACAATGCAAGTGAGAACAATATAAACATTCTCACATGGTCAGATGGTCACTTGCTTTATGCAATGTACTTTATTGAGTTAATGTGTTGAACTGACCAACTGATATACTTTTTATTGTATCAGTTACTCTGTGCTGTAGGGACGACCATTGGTCGTCCGCGAATTACACATAAACTCTACATGACACGCCGCCCGTGTGACCTACATCAGACCGACAAAACGTATCGAAGCAAAGCAGGGAGCGATGCAAGCATCGCCCCCTACAGGTCAGTTATTTCCCAACATGAATTTTTGTAATAGCAGCAAGTCTGCTACATTTGATTCGCTGTCATTGTTAAGATCAGAATTGGACAGTCCGAGACCGCTGAGTTCTGTCTGTTTGATAAGTGCCTTTCTGAAACGGAGGACATCGAATATGTCCACTTCCCTATCGCCGTTTACATCCCCTGAAAGACCGTAAAAACTGAAATTATTCACATTGAAAAGATAGCCGTCACCGCCGCGGAATACGAGATAAACGTCGTGCTCGCCAGTACACTGAGATGTTGCACATTCAAGGTCAACATATTCGTCCCAGCCGTCAGTTGTCGGAACATCGCATTTGCCTATGATATCGCCGTCGGCAGAGCCTAAACGCACCTCGATAGTACCGCCGTCCGTAGCACTTGCCGCACGTACCTTGAAGCCCTCTGCTCCGCTTTCAAAATCAAGCTTGCGGAAAACTATGTAAGAGCCGTCGGTGATATATCCGATAGCGGTATTTCCGCTGTCGTCCTTGCGTATCTCGCCGCGCATGAAGTTATAGCTGCTGCACCCGTAGTTCTTATACGCAGTTTTCGGGACAGGCGGTTTGCCGTTATTGCCCCATATCTCAAGCTCATAAACTCTTGCGCCGCCGCTGTTGTCCTGAGTTGAGGTGCGCATTTCCAGACGCACATATCTTGCATTTACTCCGCTGAGATTTCTGCCGCAGGAGCTCTTTGTATTGCCGAAAACCTCGGTTATATCAGTCCAGCTCTCGCCGTCCGAGCTTGCTTTCAGTACAAAATCGCGCGGATCGAAGGCATTTTTCTCGCTGAGACCTGCAAATTTCGCGCTCCAGCGCTGGATATTGCACTCTTCTTCAAGGTCTACCTGTATCCATTCGCCGCCGATACCGTCATCGTGATACCACTTTGTGGAAGCATCACCGTCAACAGCCATTTCGGGAGTCTCGTCGTTATCGCAGCCAGAAGCTGTCACCTTTTTGCCGAGAGCAAGGTTTTGCAGCTCTTCGCCGTCAAACTGCAATTCACCGTTAAGGCTGTACTCCTTGCCTGCCTCTGTTTCAAAGCTTATCATCGCGCCGCTGTATCTTACGGTACAAACTCCGCCTGATTTTGAGAGTATAGTCGCATTTTCAAGTCTGCCGTTCTTCCAGTTCATCTCTGTAACTTCAAAGTTTCCTCGTGCGCAGAGACCGTTTGCATGACCTGTAGACCACTGCTTCGGAAGTGCGGGAAGAAGTGTCATAACGTCATTCTGACTTTGGAGAAGCATCTCCGCAACGCCCGATGTAAAGCCGAAATTGCCGTCTATCTGGAAAGGCGGATGTGCGTCCCAGAGATTATCGTAAAGTCTGCCGTAGTTGTTTACGGGAGTAACCAGCAGCTTTATAAGGTTGTATGCGTGTGCGCCGTCCTCAAGCCTTGCCCAGCAGTTGAGCTTCCACGCTTCCGACCAGCCTGTACCGTCGTCGCCTCGCGCATTGAGCGATGTTGAAGCACCCTTTGCGGTAGTCGGATTATCCTCGGGAGTTATCTCAAATCCGGGATAAAGCGCATACATATGGGAGATATGACGGTGCTTTTCGTTCTGATTGTCCCAGTCCTGCGCCCATTCCTGTATCTGTCCCCATTTGCCTATAGTTTCGGGGCGGATAAGTGTGAGCTTTGAGTTGAGCTGTTCTCTCAGCTCTGAATCGCAGCCAAGTATCTCGGAGGCTTCCGAAACGTCCTTGAAAAGCTCACGGGCTATGCCGTTGTCCATAGTTACGCTGTGGTCAACGCTTGCGTTGGGGTAAGCAGGGAGATTTATCTCGGGAGATGTGCTCGGGCTTATGACCATATATTCCTGACCGTTTATGGCGGCAGGAATCATAAGCTTGTTGAGGAACTGAGCACTGCCCTTGATAACGGGGTAGATGTCGCTGAGATAGTCCTTGTCCTGAGTGAAGCGGTAAGCGTCATAGAGCATATTTGATACCCATGCGCCGCCTGTGGGCCACTGTCCCCACGCACCGTCTATAGGGCCTGTCCTGTTCCAGAGGTCGGTGTTATGGTGGAGCACCCAGCCCTCTGATATGCCGTAATTCACCCTCGCTGTCTCATTTCCGGCAGCAGCCAGTCCCTTTGCCTTTTCAACAAAGGGCTCAAAGCACTCAGCAAGATTTGTGGTGAATGCAGGCCAGTAATTCATTTCGTAATTTATATTCGTCGTGTATTTGCAGCCCCATGCAGGAGCGGAGTATTTATTCCATATGCCCTGTAAGTTCATAGGCTGAGCGTCACGGGACGCACTTATCATCATATATCTTCCGTACTGGAAGAGAGTCTCCACCATTTTCGGGTCGTCAGAGCGTCCGAAATCGGATATACGCTGAGGGGTAGTCATCTTCTTGGCGTTTTCGGTATCGCCGCCCAGCTCTATATCAACGCGCTTGAAAAGCTCCTGATAGTCCTGTACGTGGTTCTGATAGAGGGTATCGTAGAACTTTGACTCAGCCTTGGCGATATCGGCTTTTGCGTCGCCTTTTTCATCGCCGTTGCAGGTCTTGTAGTCAACATAGTTAGTACGTACAGATGTGATTATTACTACGGAATCCGCGCCCGAAACGGACACTTTACCGCTGCCTGCGCTGATGCTTCCGCCGTCAGGTATGACCTTGCTCCGTGTGGAGTAATAAACTGCACCTCTTATCCAGAGGTCCTCATCAGCGTGACCGTTAGCAACGATAGTATCATTGCCCTCGGTAGCTACAGTTCCGTTGAGCAGACCGTCATAGCCTGCCGAAAACGATACCGAGCCCTTGCTGTCACAGGTTATGCGAGTAACCATTACCTGATCGGGATAGCTTACGAAGGTCTCACGGGTATACCTCTTGCCGTTGAACGTGTATGAGCATCTTGCAACAGCGTCATTCATATCCAGCTCACGGGAATAGTCCGACACCTTATCGTGTCCGAAGCTGAGCTTCAGCGCGCCTACCTTCTGATATTTAGCCTCGCCTCCGCCTATCATCTGACGGGCTACTATCGAATTGGCATCGTTGTACTTTCCGCTTTTGATAAGGTTTTGCACCTCTGAGAGGTGAGATGCTGCGCCCTCCTTGTTGTTATTTCCAGGACCTGAGCTCCATACGGTACACTCATTCAGATCGAACAGTTCATCGGGACAGTTACCGTAAGCCATTGCTCCGATACGGCCGTTTCCGAGAGGGAGAGCTTTGTAGAACGATTCGTTGTTGTTGAATGCGTTGTCGGTGCTTACATATCCTGCCATGCTGTCATACCGAAGCACGAGGTCGTCATCGTGTCCGTAGGCAGCACCTGCTTTGACAGCAGTCGTTTTCAGCGAGGGTACAGGCAGACTGTCGGTGAGGAACGGCAGTGCCATACAGGCTGAAACAAGGACGGACATGAACCGTTTGCTTTTCTTTGGTTTCATTCAATCCCAACTCCTTTTTGCATATTTTTATACAATTCCTTCTATATTTTACACAATTATAATTGTGCATCTTTATCTTTTTATTAAATTCTATCACGGAGCACTTGAACTGTCAATGAATACAGCTGAAATTCTACGTTATATCCACAATTAGAGTGCTTATTTTGCAAAAAGCGAATAAAAAAAGTCATCATTTTATTTGTGCAGCTTAAATAAAAGAAACGGTGATATACTAATTTAACTTTGTAAAAATTATGAAGAAAAGCTCCCTTGTTTTTACAAGAGAGCCTTTGATGCTTTATGTTATTTTTTTAATTTGTGATAATATCGTCTGCCTGTGTAGTACATGAGCTGAACGAAGTCCTTGCCGAAGAAAAGGAAGAAATTGATCAGCGAAACTATGATAAACAAGCGGACATAATAGCCGCCGTTTACGTATTTGTACACCAGATAAATGGCATCTACGATACCTGCCCATTTCATTTTTATAGGAAGTACGAAAAATGCATATATCTGCTCATCGGGGAACAGCACCGCAAACGCAAGGAAAACGCTGAGATTGAGAAATACATTTGTTGCATAGCCTACTGCAAAGCCTGTTATGATGCAGCTCAGAACGCTTATGAAGTAATAAACGTTGAATTTGAAGCTGCCCCATCGTTCTTCGAGCTTAACGCCCATGAGCCAGTAGAAATACAGAAAGAACACAACAAGCAGTATATTTTTATCAGGCGGCATGAAAAGGAAAGAGATAACTCGCCAGACCTGTCCCGAAAGTATCCTTTCGCGGTCGAAGTATATCATATCCAAAATGTATACGTTATTATCGGGATTAGTCCTCAGAATTACATCTGCTGCAAAAAAGGCACCCATTCCGATTATAATGTACAGCATCAGGTTTTGAATGGCAAATTTACCGCATTTCCGTTCTATCTTAGTGAGAAGCTGATTGAGCATTGACATTCCTCATTTCTTGGTAGTAAATAGCATTATAGTAAGTATATCACGCCCACAGGCTTTCTGTCAAGCCGAAAGCCCTCATTTTTTCTCCTGTGATCCCAGTATTTCCGCCCTTAACCGACACATATCGAACACGTCTACGACTCCGTCGCCGTTTTCATCGGCATTTTCGAGATAGACCGTTTTTCCGCTGCCGTGCAGCCACTTTTGCAGCGTCAGAAGGTCTGCAACGTTTACCTCGCCGTCATAGTTCACATCGCCCATTTTAGACCTGTCGTTCTTCCACAGCGAGCTTAGCCAGTTTGTACGCTTTTCTATGAATTGGCGCACCATATCCGCCGACTCAAGGTAAGTCGCGCCGCTTGATGTTCCGAATATCAGGTATTGCCTGCCGCCGTAGGTATGCCAGAGCATATTGTTCATTTCCGCGGACTTGCTCAGCTCCTCAGCCATTTCCGTAAGGTAGGGGGAGTTGCCGCCCGTAAGCTTTTTCAGGAACGGCTCGAAGTCCTTGAAATATATATCTGCAACTCTGTAATGGAAATCTTTGTTTTTGAAGAGCCTGCCCAACCAGCTCATGCCCTCGGCAGGCCTGCCGCTGTCGGGAGTTGTAAGCGGAGAGCCGTGTATAGGGAAGTAAGCGGCAAAGAGGTTATTGAATGACGAGGACCAGCCTGTATTTCCGTCGGAATTAGTTCTCGATGTGATGAAATTGCCATAGCTCAGGTCGAAATCCCATGCAGGCGAAAAATGGAGCTTTCCGTCACCTTTAAGGTCGGAGTCCTTCCAGAAGTAGAAGCTGTTGTAAGTAGCGTCGATATTCTCGGATATCTCCTGCACAAGATAAGCCCTTACAAGTGAGTCAAGGTCCACATAATCGGTGTAGTGCTTACCCTTGCTGTTGTAGCCCATATCGGAGTATATAGCGTCCTCCATGTCCTGAACGAAGCCGCGGATATACTCCACCTGTGCCTTTGAAGCGTACTCAGGGCCTTCCACGGACACAGCCTGTCCCCGTGAGGTAACGAAGCCGCTGTCCGCCTTGCCGCCGTATCTGTTCCACTGAATGAGCTGCAAAAGATAGCCGCCTGTGATATCCTCGGGCACATTGGGGATATCGTAGTATTTATAGCTGTTTTCCATGTATTCGAGAGTATCTGCCGCACCCACTGTCATACGCGGATACTCTTTCAGCTTTTTCTCGTTGAGTTTTTCCGTTTCTTCTTCAAGATCGGTGATATTCACGCGCTTTTTCTGTATCTGCACCTTTTCGCACAGCTGATATGTTCCTGCATACTGATTATCCGTATACAGGTCAACGAATACGGAATCCATAGTGTATTCCATGCCCACAGCTTTGCACATCTCCTCGGTGAGCTTGTTGCGCAGCATGGAGTGGTCAAGATAATTGGAAAGAAGCACCCATTTCTTAGCCTTGCCCATTCCGAAAAGGTCGGCTTTCTCGGGGAGCTTTATATTGTAGGGCTTTTTCTTGCTGTAATCCCATGAGGAATTGCCGTGAGCGGACACTTTTTCTATTTCGCCGTCATATACCACATTTCCCTCTGCGTCCAGCATAAGGCTGTGCGCCGTGAGGCTGAGCCAGCGGTTGTTGTAAAGGTCATTGAAGCTGTTTCCTTCACTCTGTATGAATATGCTTCCGTGGTCTGACTGCAATATTTTAAGTATTCCGCAGTCTGTGTCCTTTGCCGTTGTTACCTTGAATTCATCTTTTTTGGAAAGTATATCCGTATCTTCTCCCGACACTATTTTCTCGCCGTCAAGAAAAACTTCACCCTCATCGCAAACATAGTCTATATGCAGCTTTTTCCTGTCAGCAGTTGCAGGCAGGAATATATAATGACAGTCCTCCCACTGACTGAACGACCAGTTTACACGTTCGAGTTCGGAATCGGTCTGTGCAGCAAAATTTGAAAAAGCAAATGAGCTTACAGGTATATCCTTAAATTTAAACTCCTTTTCCTCTTCGTCAGCAGCTGTTACACCTTCGTTTATACCTATTGCATCAAGATCACGGGAAAAGGACAGGTCTCCCGCTGCAAAAGCGGACATAGCTCCCGTACCGAGACAAACTGCGGCTGTGATAACAGATGCGAAAGCTCTCGTTATAGTCTTGAAATACATAAAAACTTCACCCCCTGAATATTGTTTCTATATATTAGTCGTCTGAAAGCGGAAAAAATCTCACCCTTTTTTATAAATTTTCAGAAATACATGAACTTCGCTTATACCATTTCCCCTTTTTCTATTCTTTCTGCAAGGTCGTTAAGGTACACCCAGCGGTCCATTTTCTCGGAAAGCTCTGCTTCGAGCCTGTCCTTTTCGTCCGAAAGCTCCTGCAATCGGACATAATCCGAGGAATTTTTGGCTATCTCCTTTTCCGCATCTGCAATAGCCTGTTCCAGCTTTGCTATATCGTCGTCGATAGTCTCGTACTCACGCTGCTCCTTGAATGAAAAGCGGAGCTTTGTCTTGCCGATAAAGGTACGCTCTTTCTTCTCGCCCTTTTTCTTAGGCTTTGACTCGGCGACTGTATCGTTTTGCAGAGCCTTTTCGGCGTAATCGCTGTAATTGCCGTTATACCGCGTACACTGACCGTCCTTGAATTCAAGTATCTCGCTTGCCATTTTGTCGAGGAAGTACCTGTCATGGGATACCGCTATAACAGCACCGCTGAAGCTTTCAAGGTAATCCTCGAGTATGGTGAGGGTAGTTATGTCAAGGTCGTTGGTAGGCTCGTCGAGGAGCAGTATATTCGGCGCAGTCATAAGTATTTTCAGCAGATACAGCCTTTTTCTCTCGCCGCCCGAGAGCTTTTCTATCCTGTTCCATTGAAGCTCTGGCGTAAAGAGGAAGCGTTCCAGCATCTGCGCTGCGGTAACAGTACCGTCGGGAGTCTGCACTCTGTCGGCAGTCTCACGTATGTATTCGATAACACGCATATTCTCGTCCATAGGCTCACATTCCTGTGAGAAATAGCCGATATTTACGGTATCTCCGATGACTATGCTTCCCTTGTCGGGAACTGTCTCACCGATGAGCATTTTCAGAAATGTACTCTTTCCTGCTCCGTTGTGACCGACTATGCCTATTCTTGCGTCACGGGAGATGATATAGGAAAAGTCCGTGATAAGGGGCTTGCCGTCTATGGATTTGCTGATATTCTCTATTTCGATAGTCTTTTTGCCCAGTCGCGAGGACACGGACTGCAATTTCAGCTTTTCCGCCTCAACGGGTATCTCCCTGTTTTTCAGAGCCTCAAAGCGTTCGATACGGTCCTTTGACTTTGTACCTCTTGCCCTTGCACCGCGGCTTATCCATTCAAGCTCGCGCCTGTACAGGGACTTGTTCTTGCGCTCGGCAGCCTCCGCATCGGCTTCGCGCTGTGCCTTTACAAGAAGATACTCACTGTAGTTGCCGTTGCAGGTATAGAGCTTTCCGCGGTCTATTTCAGCTATACTGCGGCATATCTTGTTAAGGAAGTATCTGTCATGCGTTACCATTACGATAGCACCGCGGTATTTCATCAGCAGATCTTCGAGCATCTGTGCTGTCTCGTTGTCTATGTGGTTGGTAGGCTCGTCAAGGAGCAGCACATCGCTGGGCTGTATAAGTGCGGCAGCAATGCCTGCACGGCGTTTTTCGCCGCCCGAAAGAGTGCTTATATCCCTTTCGCAGTCCGAAAGCCCCAGCTTGTCCAGTATCGACTTTGCTTCGTATTCCTTTGAGGAGCGCAGATCATCGGGAAGATGCGAAAGCACCTGCTGCAATATGCTCCCGTGGTCATCGAACTGCGGTATCTGCGGAAGATATGAAAGTCTTATGCCGTTTGTCCTGATAACTTCACCGCTGTCAGCTTCCTCCGCACCTGCAAGTATCCTCAGCAAAGTGGATTTTCCCGTACCGTTTATGCCGATAATGCCAACTTTATCGCCTTCATTAAGGAAGAATGAGATGTCATCGAGGACTTTTCTTTCCATGTATGTTTTTGATATGTTCTGAGCTGTTAATAATATCACAGTTCTCGCTCCTTAGTTTTTCATTAGTATTTTTATAACGGAACTCCGCTGCCCTGAACTTCGGTCAGGGCAGCACATTAACTAAATTATAACATAACAAAACAGCGAAATCAACACACATTCTTTTACTCATAAAATATCAATAAACTGTTGATTTTTAAATAAACAAAGTTAGTATAACAAATTGCTATATTTTGCAAATTTATATTATATATTCCGACAAATAATCTGCAAAGATATTGACATTGGTGGATAATTTGAGTACAATAAAAGAACAAAGATATGAAAGGCTTCTTATATTAAAGAAGCATAAAAAGGATATTAAAATACCAAGGGGGTAATATTATGAAAAAAGCATTAGCAACTATGCTCTCTGCCGCAATGTTAGGTACTCTCGTTTCATGCGGAAATACAAAAGGAGAAAAAAAGGACACACCCCAAAGTTCCAATAACAGCGCAGGTAAAACAATAGGTATCGCTATGCCTGCTCAGGAACTTGAACGCTGGAACAGCGATGGTCAATACCTTAAAGAAAAGTTTGAATCAGCAGGCTATAAGGTAGAGCTCAAATTCTCAAACAATGATGCTACAAAGCAGAATAACGACATTATCGGCATGATAGATGACGGCGTTGATCTTCTTCTTGTTGCAGCTGTTGACGGAACAAGACTCGCAAAGACTCTTGAGTCAGCTCAGGAAAAGGATATCCCTGTTATCGCTTATGACCGTCTTATCGAAGGTTCAAGTGCTATCACCTATTACATAACATTCGATAACTATGAGGTTGGTAAGCTTCAGGCTGATTTCATCAAGGACGCACTCAAAGTAGGCAGTGGTGCAGGTCCGTTCAATATCGAACTGGTAGCAGGTGACGCAGCCGACAGTAATGCACGTTATTTCTTTGAAGGCGCTTACAAAGAGCTTGAAGACTATATCAATGACGGAACTCTTGTTGTCCCTTCGGGCAAGAAAACTTTTGAAAGAGTCGCAACGCTCGCCTGGTCAACAGAAAATGCCAAGAAGGATATGTTAGACAATCTCAAAAAGAATTATTCAGACGGCACAACTCTCGATGCTGTTCTCTGCGCTAATGACTCAACAGCAAACGGTGTAGTTCAGGCTATCGAATCAGATTACAGCGGCACAAATATCCCTGTTATAACAGGTCAGGACGGCGATATCCCCAACCTTAAAAATATTGTTGACGGAAAACAGGCAATGACTGTATACAAGAACGTAAGAGATGAAGCAAGCGTTGCTTTCGAGGTCTGCAAGACACTGCTCAACGGCGATATCCCTGCCGCAGCATTTGCAAAACAGCTCTCTGTAGATGTAAAGTATGATTCCGAGTCTTACAACAACGGCGTCAAGTATGTTCAGGCATACGTACTCGCTCCGTATGTTATCACAGCAGATAATCTCCAGCTTCTTGTAAATACAGGTATGTATAAATGGGACAGCAGCAATAAATACCTCGAAGCTGTAAAATAAAGCCGCATAGATCAGCAAACAATATCAGGCATCTCCGTGTAAAAGCTCGGAGATGCTTGATTTTTTCATTTTTCAGACAATGCATAAACAGAAGATATCTGACGGGCTATATACACCACACTTTCGCTTTTTCTTAATATCGACATTTTTCCTCCGCAAGCATCTTGACTTTTTATTGCATTTTGATATATAATTAATCTGATAACAGAAAGAACATAATTTAGTAATTTTATCGCAACAAGATACGCAAGCATCATAATGTAAAGGAGTATAAGGGATATTAAGAATGGATAAAATACTCGATGCGATAATGAAAAAGCTTATTAACAGTGGTTACGTAAAGGAAGATGATACTGAAATAGTTAGGTACGGTCTTGAAATTATCATAATGAAAACTATTATCACATCATTAGCACTGTTGATAGCCGCAATAATGAAAAGCTTCATTGCAATAATAATATTTCTGACGTTTTTTATATTATTGCGAAGCAATTGTGGAGGATATCACTCAAACTCAAGGATATGCTGCTTTATTCTATCTATTGCAATGCTAATTGCAGTTATTGTAATTTCAAAGCTGCTTCATTCCACTTCGAGGCTCTATGTCTCGGCACTATTTTCAGGCACAGGAGCAATTATAATCACTATTTTTGCTCCGACAGAGACACCAACCAAACCATTTGATGACATTGAACGCAAAGTGTTCAGACGCCGTTCGCTGATAGCCACAGCCTTTGCAATAGCTATCGCTGCGGTAACAGCCGTATTCAGGCTGTATACGCCTTTGCTCTCGGTATCATCAGCGATATTCATTACTGCCGTCCTGCTCATCGCAGGCCGTATCAGTAATAGGAAAGGAGCGAAAATATGATAAACATTGGTATCTGTGACGATGACAATGATATGATCCAGGCTTTGAAAAATGCCATTTCAAGCTACAGCAAATCTCACGCCATAGAATTCGATGTCCACAGCTTCCAGAGCGGCGAAAAGCTGCTCGACAGCAAGCTCGATTTTGATCTGTTATTCCTTGATATCGAAATGGGCGGCATGGACGGTCTGAAAACAGCCAAGCTGTACAGACAGATCGACAGACGCGCAAGGATAGTCTATGTCACCAATCACTCTGAACTGGCTCTCCAAAGCTATGCCGTACACCCATTCGACTTCGTTGTAAAGCCCTTTGAAAAAAGCCGTATCTTCAACGTTCTCGAAGAGCTTACAAAGTATCTCTCGGAAAATGCGGATAAGGATACCGTCATACAGCTGAAGGGCGAGGACGGTCCTCTGCTGCTCAATCTGAAGAATATATACGTATTCGAGTATACAGGCAACCGCAGGATAACCGTATATACAAAATCCGAACAATATCAGATAAAGGGCAGCCTTTCAGACGTTTTCAGCATAATCAACTCAGAAAGCTTTGTGTCGCCACACAAAAGCTTTATAGTGAATATGGAGCATATTGATAAGCTCAACAACTATACACTTTATACCACCAACGGCATAGAAGTTCCTATAGCACAGAAAAAGCTAAAGGAATTCCACAATGAATTCAGCCGTTTCATAAAAAACTATATAAGGCAAGGTTAATGTATTATGATGTTCTTACTTCAAGCAGCGACAATGCTCGCCTATTTCATTTATTCTTTTGTGTTGTATGATAAGATCTATGTATCAAAGAAAACGCCTTTTCTGCTAAAAATATTATGTGCTGTGGGGCTTTCGCTGATAGCTGCATACATAAAGAGATATGAATTGCCTATAGTAAATCTTGCAGTAACATTCTTATCAATGATACTGCTCACACTGCTATTCTATAAACCCGCCGGAAAAAGTTTCCTTATTTATGATACTTTTATCCTTGTGATAATGCTTATAGTCGAAATGATAACAGCTTTTATTATTTCCTTGATTACAGGCGTATCATTATCAGTACTTTCTCATCAGGTACCAGGTTACGCAGCAACCGCTATAATGGACTGGATAATCATGCTTGCATTAGCTAAAAGTTTCGTGTCCATCGACCCTGAAAAAGGCATAAATAATGTAAGAACACAAGAAGTTATCATGTTTTTCGGACTTATAATCGGCGAAATGTTGCTTCTGAATTTTCTTGTTGAAATCATCGACCTGACAAAAACAGGCTATGAGATAGTTATTATCCTTCTTCTGTTTCTGCTGTTAGACCTCTATCTTACATATCTCATCAACCGCATCTCAAAGGCATATAAGACAGAAAAGGAGCTTGAGCTTCTGACTCAGCAGTCAACGCTCCAGCTCAACGCTTATAACAAGCTCAACGAAAAGTATATCGCTTCAAGAAAAGTCATACACGATGTAAGAAAGCATATCGCCTCCCTCGAAGGTCTTATAAACACAAATAAGGCTGACGAAGCAGGTAAGTACAGAGATATGCTCAATATCGAGCTGAATAAGCTCATGCCGCGCTTTGAATGTGAAAACGCTATCCTTACCGTTGTTATAAACAATAAGCTTGAAACAGCAGACAATATGAAGGTGGATTTCAAGGTGAATGCAGAATACACTGAGGTCAATTTCATCTCAAACCTTGATATAACAGCTATCTTCTCAAACCTGCTGGATAACGCATTTGAAGCCTGTGCAGAGCTTCCCGAAGAAAAACGTCATGTGACACTTTCGATCGCAAGACGTAATTATTTCGTTTTCATTTACGTTGAGAATACTTTCGCAAAAGTAAATCAGGACGTAAAGAAAAGATACAGGAGCACCAAAAAGGGACATCAGGGAATTGGTATGTCAAATATCAAAAGTGCCTGTGAAAAGTATAACGGAAACTTCAATGCGCATACCGAAAACGATATGTTTATAACCGAAATACTTATCCCAATTCCCGAAACTAAGCCAAGTAACAATATGAAACAAAAAGAGCACATAAATATATAATTAATATATAAATTTTCTATAATTTCATACTAAAAATGCAAATAAACGGCGTTTAGTGCAAAAGCCTTGACTTTTTCGGTTTCATAAATATAATAATACTTAGGCGTCACCCCGAAGGTGCCCACACAACATTTTAACAGGAGGTATTTCTTAAAATGAAGTTTTCTTGTGACTCTGTCAAAGCAAAAATAATGAAAACTATCGTTGCAAAATCTGTAAAGGCTGCTGAACAGAATGTGAACTCAGCTTGTGTTTACATCTTCAACCAGCCTACTCCCCCAAAAGATCTCAAAAAGTTCAGAAAATTCTAACCGATAACAAAAAACATAACAGCTAATCGATTCTCTATTACATTATTCACTGCAACAATCTTACACGATCACACTAATCGAAGCGTATTTTATTCTCTGATGCGCTGAGCAGCATGAAACGAACCACAACTAATATATAGTAATTATCATCAAATGTTCCATTAAAGGTTTCAGTATTTACACAGCAATCAATCATAAACAATGATCAATCGACAGGGTCAGATGATTGTGTAGTCACTCTTCGGGAGGCGAACCTAAAATGGGCATACAATCAAATTACTCATCGTGGCTGCATCATTTTGATGCCTGCACCATTGATCACGCCAACAGCTTTTATAATACATCATATCCCCTAACGGAATAGAGATCTGCCGAGCAATCGGCAGATACACTCTTCCGCCCTCGCAGGTTGATGATCATTCGTATGTCATCTCACTCGGAACAAACAGTGAACCCCCCATTACGCTTTCAGATCTCTCTAAAAAACCATCTCTATAAATAAAAAACCGTTGAAAGTACAATAGCAAATCAGAATTTCCATTCATTTGCTTGTTTCGAAGTAAATCATACAGTGATTTTTCATACAGGAAGCTCCGCTTCAGCTTCCAAAAAAGAGTCTGTTTCTGCTCTGAGGAACGGACTCTTTTCCTGTTTTAAGCACATTTATATACTATTCACGTTTCTATCACCATATTTTCACTTATTGAACACCTTTATATCTTGACAATTTTATCCGTAAATGATAAAATTTTATCTGTTTAGTACTGCATTTAAGGCTATATCTAAACTGTATATGCCTTGAGAGCAGTTTTTATTTTATACTAATGATATTTAGGGGAGGAAAAAATGAAACATTATCTCGAATCCACCGACTCCGTATTAAAGGAAGTAAACAGCTCGGTATCAGGTCTTACCAAGGAAGAGGCTGCTAAACGTCTCGAGACCAACGGTAAGAACAAACTCGACGAACCGCCTAAGCCTACTCTTATGGCGCGTTTCATCGAACAGTTCAAAAATCCAATGATACTTGTCCTTATCGCAGCTGCTGTTATATCAGCTATCACAGGTATAATATCCGAAGGAAAGCTTGATGCGGACGTTTTCATAATCCTGTTCGTCGTTATCGCAAATGCGGTACTCGGTGTATATCAGGAAAATAAAGCAGAATCTGCTATCGAGGCATTACAGGCAATGAGTGCCGCACAGAGCAAGGTATTCCGTTCGGGCGAACTTGTTGTTATACCAAGCTCAGATCTTGTTCCCGGTGATGTCATCGCCCTCGAAGCAGGCGACAACGTACCTGCGGACTGCCGTATACTTGAAGCCGCTGCACTTAAAGCCGAGGAATCAGCTCTGACAGGTGAGAGCGTCCCCTCCGATAAGGACAGCGAAGTCCTCACAGGCGAGGAAGTACCTCTCGGCGACAGAAAGAATATGCTCTACATGGGCAGCAGTATCGCTTACGGCCGTGCCGAAGCAGTTGTAGTCGCTACAGGTATGAAAACAGAAATGGGTAAGATAGCGGGTGCTATCGCTAATGCTGACGATGATGAGACACCTCTCCAGAAGAGCCTCGACCAGCTCAGCAAGATACTCTCTATCGCTGTACTCGTTATATGCGTTATCATTCTCGGACTCAATATAGTTCGTATGCTCATCGCAGACGGTACTATCACACTTCCTAAGTTCCTTGAATCCTTTATGATAGCAGTCAGCCTTGCTGTTGCAGCTATCCCTGAGGGACTTGCAGCAGTTGTTACTGTCGTGCTTTCTATCGGCGTTACCAATATGTCAAAGCGCGGAGCTATCATACGCAGACTTACTGCCGTTGAAGCCCTCGGCTGCGCACAGGTAATATGCTCGGATAAGACAGGTACTCTTACACAGAACAAGATGACTGTCGTTCACGAAAATACAGAGGACAAGAACCTCCTTGCAAAGGCTATGGCTCTTTGCTGTGACGCTCAGCTCAACTCCGATGATACCGTTGCAGGCGAGCCTACAGAAGCTGCTCTCGTAGCTTACGCACACAAATGCGGATTTAAGAAGTACGAGCTTGAAGCTGCAACTCCTCGTGTTGCAGAAGCTCCTTTCGATTCGCTCAGAAAGATGATGTCCACAGTCCACAAGACTGACAAGGGCTATATCCAGTACACAAAGGGCGCACCTGACGAAGTGCTGAAAAACTGTACACATATGTTCAAAGAGGGCGGAGTCCGCATAATGACCGAGTCCGACAGACTTGAGATACTCCGCAGAAACAAGGAAATGGCAGATCAGGCTCTCAGAGTCCTGCTTGCAGCTTACCGCGAATACGATGAGCTCCCTTCTGATACATCTCCCGAAGCTCTTGAACACGACCTTATATACATAGGCATGACAGGTATGATCGACCCTGTACGTCCCGAAGTTAAGGACGCTATAGGTCTCTGCCGCACAGCAGGCATACGTCCTGTTATGATAACAGGCGACCACAGAGACACCGCTGTTGCTATCGCTAAGGAGCTCGGTATCCTCGGCAACGGTCAGCAGGCTCTCACAGGCGCAGAGCTCTCAAAGATACCCGATGAGGAATTCAACGAGCACGTTGGCGACTACAGCGTTTATGCGCGTGTACAGCCCGAGCACAAGGTACGTATAGTAAACGCATGGCGCAAAAAGGGCATGACCACTGCTATGACAGGCGACGGCGTTAATGATGCACCTTCTATCAAGAGTGCTGACATCGGCGTTGGTATGGGTATCACAGGTACAGACGTTACAAAGAACGTTGCCGATATGGTACTCACAGACGATAACTTCGCAACTATCGTAGGAGCTGTTGAAGAGGGCAGACGTATCTACGACAATATCCGCAAGGCTATACAGTTCCTGCTTTCAAGCAACCTCAGTGAGGTGCTCTGCATACTTATCGCTACAATAGGTCTGGGCAGCCTTACAGGCGGTTCATTCGTACTCTTCAGCCCTGTACACCTGCTCTGGATAAACCTTATCTCCGACTGTTTCCCTGCTATCGCACTGGGCATGGAGCCTGCCGAAAACGGCATCATGTCACGTAAACCGCGAAGCAGCAATTCTCACATCTTCTCGGACGGTCTTGGTATCAATCTTCTCTGGCAGGGTGCTGTTATCGCAATACTCACACTTGTTTCATACGTTATCGGCTATAACAGCGAAGGTCACGAGGCAGGTATGACAATGGCATTCATTACTCTCTGCGTATGTGAGATGCTCCACGCATGGAACATGAGAAGCCTTAAAGAGTCTATCTTCTCCATGAAGAAGCACAATATCGTTCTTATCGGAGCTATCGCACTTTCAGCTGTACTTACAATACCGATACTCTTTATACCTTCACTCAGAGAAATGTTCTCACTTGTTGAGCTTCTGTCTGAAAACTACCTTTGCGCATTCATCTGCGGTGTGTTCATCGTACCGATAGTTGAGTTAGTAAAGTATTTCCAGAGAAACGCTGATAAAAAGTAATTGTAGGGAACGCCGCCCTCGGCGTTCCGTGTATGGGCGCACATTGTGCGCCATCAGGAAAAAAATATCTAAAACGGGCTGCCAAAGGCAGCCCCTGCATTTTTATCAGCGAACACATATAATTCCTAATTCCGCATTCCGAATTCCTAATTAACATAGAGGTGTTACCATGAGACTGAGACCATACATACCAAGCCATGATTTCGACAGCATAAAGGACTGGGTAACAGATGAACGCACTCACGCTATGTGGAGCGCGAAACACGCTCCCTATCCCCTCGAAAAGGAAGCCTTTGACAAATTCCTTGCGGATATGTACACAAAACACGGAGACTGCCCTTTCGTTGCGATCACCGATGACGGAACAGTGGTTGGATTTCTGTGCTGCGGCATAAACACCGAAAGCAACGAAGCTATGCTGGCTTTCGTTATCATAGACCCTGCACAGCGCGGCAAGGGCTACGGCAGGGAAATGATACAGCTTGCCGCTAAGTACTGCCTTGATATACTGAAAGCGGACGCTGTACAGCTCAACGTGTTTACGGTAAACGAGAAAGCGCGGAAATGCTACGAGAGCGCAGGATTTACGGAGAGGCATACAACTCCCGATGCATTCCCTTACGGCGATGAATTATGGGACAGATGCAACATGGTGTTCAAGAAATAGAATAACGACAAGAAAAGCCATAGTACTCCTGTATTTCAGAAGTACTATGGCTTTTATATTGCTCGCTGACCGCCAAAGGCAGCCCCTACAGCGCAGAGCCTGCGCCCCCTTGCTCGTCCGCATATCATCAAAAGGGCAGCTGCTTCTCGACACGGGGAGTAACATCGGGGTTACACGGGCGAGCACTGTTCGCTCCTACAGTGTGTCATTTATAGTTTATACGTAATTGACGGGAGCCCGAGGGCGGACTCCCCTACAGTGTGCTCATGTTATTTATTGCGTAAGGGATATACGGGCGCGCGGAACGCGCCCCTACAATTCCTGATTCCGAATTAAATCTGCGGCTAAGGGCGGATAATATCCGCCCCTACTGCTATCTACTCACTACTCTCTACTCACTTATTAGTTCCGTCAACGAGATAGATGAACTTAACGCTGCCGTCCATTTTATCGGATATGCCCGAGAAGCTGTTATACTCACGCGATGCGTCTCTCAGAGCCTTGAAGTTCTCGATGATATCAGGGAGATTTTCATTTACAGCACCTGTAAGCACTGATATGCCCTCATTATTGAACTTTATCATGCCGTCGTTCAACGCCTTAGCTCCGCTTTCAAGCTGACCTACTCCGTCTGTGAGAGTCTTGCTGCCTGTTTTCAGCTTATCTATGCCGCTGTAAAGCTCTCCCGAGCCGCCGCTGAGCTTAGTTGCACCTGTGCTGAGAAGCTTGATCGAGTCGTAAAGTGTCTTTGCGCCGCTGCTGAACTGCTTGCTGCCGCCGAAGAGCTGTGCAAGTCCGTCATCAAGAGTTACCGCACCTGTACTTAACTGACCAATACCGCCGTTAAGTGTAAGTGTGCCCTGTGAGAGCTGTGCAAGTCCGCCGTCAAGAGCTTCTGCACCGTTATAAAGCTGACCGATACCGCCGCTGAGATCAACTGCGCCTGTACTGAGCTTGCCAAGTCCTGCATTGAGTGAAGCATTTCCTGTGCTGAGCTGCTCGATACCGTTCACAAGTGAATCAAGACCGCCTATAAGCTGACTGCTGCCGCCTGCAAGAGTACCTATACCGCTGTCAAGAGAAGCCGCACCTGTACTAAGGTCTGATGCGCCCTTTGAGAGCTGTGCTGTCGAACCCGAAAGGGTAGAAGCTCCTGCTGCCAGAGCCTTGCCGCCCTCGTCCAGTGTTGCAAGACCGCCCTTTAATGTCTCAGAGCCGCTCTTTGCAGCTTCAAGACCTGTACTGAGCTGACCGATACCGCCGTTAAGCTGTGCTGCACCGTTCTTTACGGAAGCTGCGCCTGCTCCGAGAGCACCGCTCTCAGCCATAGATGCTGATATCTGCTTCTGTCCTTCGATAGTCTGCTGAAGAGTTCCTATTGCTACAGCAAGTTCCTGTGAAGGAGACTGCTGATATAATGCCTGTAATGCTGCGAGAGCCTGCTCGTTTGCAGCGATAGTAGTATCAAGCGATGTGCCTGCTGCTGCAATGCCGTCACTGAGCTTTGCTGCGCCCTCACTTAGAGCTGCTGCGCCGCCTGAGAGCTGGTCTGCACCTGTTTTTGCATTTAATATACCCTCTGCAAGAGCTTCTGCACCGCTCTTTGCGCTTGTGATGCCTGCCGACATCTGTCCTGCGGACTCGCTGAGCTTTGCAGCTCCGTCATTGAGCGCAGCTGCACCTGCTGCAAGCTGTGCAGAACCGTCCTTTACCTGTGCGCTGCCGTCCTTGACAGCACCCACGCCGCTTGTAAGAGTACCTGCGCCGCTCTTGAGAGCTGCTGCGCCCTCATTTACCTTTGTAAAGCCTGCTGTGAGAGCGTCAGAGCCGTCCTTTGCGTCCTTTAATCCGCTGCTGAGAGCGTCTGCGCCTGCGCTTACCTTGCCGAAGCCGTCAACCAGTGCAGAAGAGCCTGCCTTTGCACTGTCCATACCCTCGCCGAGCTGTGATGCTCCGCCGCTAAGCTGGTCTATACCTGCAACAAGCTTTGAAGAGCCGTCCTTTGCACTTCCCAGACCTGCCTCGAATGTACCTGTAGAGTCCGAGAGAGTCTTTGCGCCGTCTGCTAACTTCTTAGCACCGCTATCAAGCTCCGAAGCACCGTTTTTCAGCTCCAAAGAGCCACTGAGAAGCTTATCTATGCCGCTTGTAAGCTCGCCTGTACCGCCGCCCAGCTTCTTGATACCGTCATAAAGTGAAGCAGTACCGTCTGTGAGCTTTTCTGCGCCGTCGCTGAGTTCTTTCAGCTTATCCTTTAAATCGCCGAAGTCGGCAGCATTGTCTATATCAAGCTGTGAGAATATCTCATTGGATACTACCGTAACAGAGGTATTCATCTCGAAATTGGTAACGTCTGCGGATATCTCAAAGCTGTCGGGAATTTCTATATTCATTCCCTCTATCTTGTTAAGGTCAAGGCTTTCGCCAAGTCCCGGAAATGCCATACCCACAACGATAAGTCTGTCGCCGTCTGAGATGACCTTGCCGTTTGTTACTTCAACGTTAAGGTAATTGTCCGTGCTGAGTACAGCTGCACTTGCTGCCATGAAAGGCACGTAAAGTTCCTTTACTGTACCGTTTACGTTCTTCTTTACCTTCTGATTGTTCTTATATGTCCAGCGGATAACGAGGTGTCCGCTCTTGCCCTTGATGCTTTCGGGAGTTACCTTCTTGCCGTCGAGAGTATATTCAATATCCACATCAACGGGAAGATCCTTGTTTGTATTGCCCTTGTAGTAGATATCGCTGCCGTCAGCCTGCCAGCTGATGTTCTCGCCGTTTACCGTGAACTCCTCATCGCCCTTGACATTGACGATATCGCTCAGCTCTGAGATATCGGAGATATTTCCCAGTGCGGGAGCATTTTTCAGCCAGTCGCTTACTACTACGTTCTTTATGCTTGAATCGCTGTTGCAGAGGACGTAAACTGTCTCGTCCTTGTATGCGTTTTCACCGTTGTCTTTTCTTTCAGCTGTCTCTGCTGTATCTGTTTCCTTTGCCTTTTCAGCGGTTTTCTGTACCTTTCCGCTGCTCTTTGCATATGCGATAGAGCCTGTTGCGCCTGCGGATACTGCGGTTGCAATCAAGGCTGCCATAACTTTACTTACCTTTTTCATATCTATCTCTCCTTTATATGAACTATAGGACTGTTTTACGCTTTTTTGTATCTGTATTCAAACTTGTTTTTCTTCGGAAGAAATCCTGCACTGGTCTTGCATATCACCTTGTCAAAGACCATGAACATTGACGGGATAACGGTAATTACTATTACCATTGAGATAAGCGCACCTCTTGCAAGAAGCATACACAGCTCTGAGATAAGTCCGATATCGGAATACAGTGCAACACCTACTGTTGCAGAGAAAAATCCGAGAGCCGATGTGATGACCGACTTTATGGAAGTGCTGAGCGCAATGCCGATAGACTCCTTTTTGTCCTTGCCGCTGCTGCGCTCTGTGCGGTATCTCGTTGTCATGAGTATCGCATAGTCAACAGTTGCACCAAGCTGGATAGTACCGATAACGATAGGAGCTATGAACGAGAGCTTTGAGCCTGTGTAGTAAGCTAAACCAAGGTTTATCATAATTGCAAGCTCTATTACCGAAACAAGTATCACAGGAAGTGATATGGAACGGAATGTAAATGCGATTATAAGGAAGATAGCAGCTATTGAAAGGAAGTTTACTATCTTGAAGTCTCTGTCGGTTATAGTGATAAGGTCCTTTGTTGCAGGAGCTTCGCCTATTAGCATTCCATTGGGATCGTATTTCTTGACGATCTTGTTTATAAAGCCTACCTGCTCGTTTACATCGTCAGAAGCGACCTCGTACTCTGAACCTATGAGTATGAGCTGCCATTCATCGCTCTTGAGTACGCTTCTCAGCTCCTCGGGAACTGCTTCCTCGGGAATAGCCGAGCCTACCAGTGAGTTGAAGCCCAGTGTGAACTGAACGCCGTCAACGCTTTCTATCTTGTTCATCATCTTGTTGGCGTCTTTAGCGCTCATATCCGACTTCACCATGAGGATATGTGTGCTGTTCATGTTGTATTCCTCAGCAAGCTTTGTGTTTGCGATAACGCTGTCGAGAGTCTTTGGAAGAGTGCTGTCCAGCTTGTAGTAAACACCGTAGTTGTTGTTGCCGAATACGGCAGGTATCAGAAGAACTATCGCTCCTGTAAGGAATACCCATGAATGTTTTACGATGAATGAAGATGTACGCTTGAAGCCGGGTAAGAAGTCCTTATGTGAGGTCTTTGCTATAGCCTTGTCGAATATGAGTATCATTGACGGGAGCACTGTTACGCAGGCGATAACGCCGCATACAACGCCCTTTGCCATTACGATACCTAAATCAAGACCAAGTGTGAATGTCATGAAGCACATTGCAAGGAAGCCTGCAACTGTTGTGAAGGAGCTTCCTACTACTGAGGTTATAGTAGCTGCAATAGCGTGTGCCATTGCTTCCTGTCTGCTGTCGGGATAGAATTTCTGCTGTTCCTTGTAGCTGTGCCATAGGAAAATGGAGTAGTCCATTGTAACACCCAGCTGCAATACCATTGCAAGTGCCTGTGTGATAAATGATATCTCCCCGAGGAAGATATTGGAGCCTAAGTTCCAGACTACTGCAAATCCTATGCTCAGCATAAAGAATACAGGGATAAGGAAAGAATCCATTGTTATCATAAGTACGATACTTGTGAGGATAACTGCGATAAGCGCGTATATAAGCGTTTCACTCTGAGTGATGTTCTTCATATCAAGAGTCATTGCCGACATACCGCTGATGAAGCACTGCTTTGAAGTGATGTTCCTCATTGTCTCTACAGCATTGAGAGTAGCGTCTGCGGAGGTCGTATCATCAAAGAATACAGCCATCATGGTAGTGTCGCCCTTGTTGAAGAAATCGTAGATATTCTCAGGAAGTATCTCCATTGGTATATTACAGTCTGTAAGTGACTGATAGCACACAACGTTTGAAACATGGTCAACAGCCGCTATCTTGTCGGCAGTCGCCGCGACATCTTTGTCGCTCATGCCCTCCACCATTACAAGAGAGAAGCCGCCTTGTCCGAACTGCTCCTTCAGGATATCCTGTCCTACCATTGTATTGATATTCTTCGGCAGATAAGAGAGTATATCGTAATTTACGCGAGTATTTACATATCCTATTGCCGCAGGGATAAGCAATACCACCGCGAACACAAGTATGAGTGCTCTGTGCTTTGCTATCCATTCACCGAGTTTTAGCATATTATCATATCCTTTCTGTTATATTCAGGCGCATATTGAACGTCCGTGAGTATATACCCTTAGGAGAAAAGCTTTAATATGGGAAATTGTAAAAGCTGAACCGACCTCACGGACATTCAGTGTGCGCCTGTGCCTTTGTTATTTCATAGTATATTACAAAAATGACCGTTAGTCAACTGCTTTTGGTAACAAAAATGACTCTCGGTCATTAATTTTGTATGAGTGCACAATTTTGCTTCTCATATAAGCTGACTGTTGGTCAATTTTATACCCTTGACATTGCCTGTTTTTCGGGATATAATAATTATGACAACAGATAATGATGAGGACGGTATTTAATACAAAGGATAAAATGAAAGGAGAGGTCATAATGGGTAAGGTAGATTTGAATAAAAAACTGAAAGAAAACTCGCTGCTGAAAACTGCCTTTGAATTTTTTACCACTAAAGGGTTCAGCAAGACCTCTATCACGGATATCGTAAGCAAGGCAGGTGTTGCAAAGGGCACATTCTACCTGTATTTCAAGGACAAATATGATATCAGGAACAAGCTGGTGTCTCATAAGTCCAGTCAGCTTTTCCTGACCGCTCTGGACGAGCTTGGCGACGAGCTGAACGATCTTTCCTTTGAGGACAAGCTCATAAGAATTATCGACAATATCATCAATCAGCTCAATAACGACCAGTCACTTCTCACATTCATATCCAAGAACCTGAGCTGGGGCATATTCAAAAACGCCATAACCTCTCCTGCGTCGGATAAGGATGTGGACTTTTCAACAGTATATTACACTATGTTGAATGAAGCTCCCTATGATTTCCGCGATCCCGAGATAATGCTATTTATGATAATCGAGCTTGTAAGCTCTACCTGCTATTCGGCTATACTCTATAAAGAGCCGTGTACAATTGCGGAGTTGAAGCCTTATCTCTACAATTCCATAAGACTTATAATCTCTCAGCACGAAATAAAAACATAAAAAAACTCCCCATTACCGAATAAACAGTAATGGGGATTTCTATTACTATAGGGATATTTAACGTGTGATATTCTTTACCCACTTATACTTCATGTAATGTTTATATACAGCAGGTATTTTTACAAACTCGTCAAGGGTAAGTATGAACGCCACCGCAAGCACAGGGAGCTTCAGCACAAAGGCTCCTATCATGCCCATTGGCACTACCACACACCACAGTGTTACGATATCGCATATCATACCGAACCGCGTATCACCTCCTGCGGGAAACATTCCGCCTATAATAGTGGAGTTAAGGGAATTTCCGATGATATAGTAAGCCGCCATGAACATCATATATTTCAGATAATACTGCGCCTGATCGTTGAGGGTTATGACTTTAAGAATAACAGGCGTTAACGCAAGTATGACTACTCCCGAGCCTACACCTATGAGAATGGACAGCCGCACGAATTTACCGCCTGCCTTTTTAGCTTCTTCGATCTCGTTTCTGCCCAGCATACCGCCAAGTACGATACCTACTCCTGCTGCGATTCCCCAGCACAGACTTGCTATTATACATCGCACGATACTTGCTATGGAGTTTGCGGCTACAGCATCTGTGCCAAGCCTGCCCATAATGACCGAGTACATAGTTACTCCGCCGCCCCAGCCCAGCTGATTGAGCAGCAGCGGCAGTGTATACTTTATGTAGTCCTTATGGAGAACAGAGTTGTTCAGCCTTAACAGCTTTCCCACACGCAAAGGCAGACACTTTCCGCGGAGTATTACCACAAGGATAAATATACACTCAAAAGCTCTCGCAAGAACAGTCGCCAGAGCCGCACCGCTTATACCCATTTTGGGGAAAGGTCCGAGTCCGAAGATAAAACAGCCGTTTGCTATTATATTAAAGACCACGGAAAGGCTTCCTATAAGTGAGCTGAGCCTTGCGCAGTCGCAGACCTTCATTATGCCGAAATAAGCCTGTGAGAAGCCTGCAAGGACGTATGACAGCGACACTGTGCGCAGATACACTCCGCCGAGCCGAACAAGCTCGGGATCGTTGGTGAAAAAACGCATTATATATTCGGGGAAAATAAGTGCTCCCAGAGTAAAAACAGCTCCCACCAAGAGAGAGTACCTCATAGTAAGAGCAAGGACATCTTCCACGGTCTCAAGGTCCTTTTTGCCCCAGTACTGAGCAGCAAGGACATTACAGCCCGATATGAACGCCATAAAGAAAAGGCTGAACACAAAGGCTACCTGTCCTGCAAGGGAGGAAGCCGAAAGTGAATCCTGATTTAGAAATCCCAGCATAAAAGCGTCCGAAGCCGATACCAGCGACGACATAAAGTACTGGAACGCTATAGGTAAAACTATAGTAAACAGATTTTTGTATAATCCTTTATCCTTCATACAACACCTTTTATAAAATTAAAACGATAATCGAATGTTAGTTGAGAGTTTAGAGTTGAAAGTTATGGTATCGCCTGCGGCGATAATTTAAAATAATGTGAGCGAAGCGAACTCATTAACTCTCAACTCACAACTCTCAATTCTCAGCTTTAACCTAACTTGCCAAAAAAAGCTGCCGCACTAATGTGCAGCAGCCATTATATTCTATCAAACCGCAGCTTTTGCGCCGTCGGTCTTTGTTCCCTCAGCCTTATCGGGAACGCTTACCTTTTCGATATCTGCGCCGAGAGCTCTGAGCTTGCCTTCCATGCAGTCATAACCTCTTTCGATATGGTAGATATCCTCAATCTCGGTAACGCCGCTTGCAGCAAGTCCTGCAATGATAAGTGCTGCGCCTGCTCTCAGGTCACAAGCCTTTACGGGAGCTCCCATAAGCTTGCCTGTACCCTCTATAAGAGCTACCTTGCCGTTTACTGTGATATCTGCGCCCATTCTTCTGAGCTCGTCCACATAGCGGAAACGCTGCTCCCAGATATTCTCGGTGATAATGCTCGTACCCTCTGCAAGACACAGAAGAGTAGCTATCTGAGACTGCATATCTGTAGGGAAGCCGGGGTGAGGAGCTGTCTTGATGTTTGTCTTTACCAGCGGACCGTCTACCCATACTCTTATACTGTCGTCGAACTGTTCGATATTAACGCCGATCTTCTCAAGCTTCTTTGTAATGGATTCAAGATGCTTGGGGATAACGTTCTTGATAAGAACATCGCCCTTTGTTGCAGCAACTGCCACCATAAATGTACCTGCTTCTATCTGATCGGGGATAACTGCATAAGTAGTGCCGTGGAGATGCTCAACACCTCTGATCTTGATAACATCAGTACCTGCGCCCATGATGTTTGCACCCATTGAGTTGAGGAAGTTTGCAAGATCAACGATATGAGGCTCCTTAGCTGCATTTTCGATCACTGTGAGTCCCTCAGCCTTTACAGCAGCCAGCATTGCATTCATAGTAGCTCCGACTGTTACGACATCAAAGAAGATCTGATTGCCGCTGAGCTTGTCAGCAGTAAGATCTATCATGCCCTGACTGAGAGTATGCTTTGCACCGAGGGCTGTGAAAGCCTTTAAGTGCTGATCTATAGGTCTGTCTCCAAGTGGACATCCGCCCGGCATGGAAACTCTTGCTTTTTTGAATTTGCCCAGAAGAGCACCGAGGAAGTAATATGAAGCACGCATTTTTCTTGCATACTCATAAGGAACACAGAATTTGCTGATAGTCGTAGGATCTATCCTGTAGGTATCCTTTGCGATATTAGTAACTTCTGCACCCATTTCCTCAAGAATATGGATACATATCCTTACATCACTGATATAAGGAACATTTTCTATAACACATGGTTCATCCGAAAGAATGACTGCCGGAAGAATTGCTACAGCTGCATTTTTAGCACCGCTGATAGTGACTTCACCCTCAAGGCGTCTTCCGCCTTTTACAACAAACTTATCCAAATATTTTCTCTCCTTAGTGTTTCGGGGTATTTTTATCTGCTCCCGAATTTCTTTCTTTTGTTCATCGGCATCAAGCCGGGATATATTCAATAAGCCCAAGGCTTAAAGAGATCATTTATAATCGGAAATACTCCAGCGAACGTCGCCGCCTTTATATTCCGAAACAGTCATAGACTCGATAACAACGTCCTTTTTAGGCTTGCTTGTCGATTCATCGACCTCTGCGTTCTGTACATCGAAAACGATATCAAGTCCGTCGAATACCTGACCAAATATTGTATAATTTCCGTCAAGCCACGGTGTTCCGCCGTATGTGGAGTATATCTTTTCTTCGTTTTCCGTGAACGAATATCCTTTTGATTTGAGATCGTCTATTTCTTCCTTACCGTAAACTTCACCCGTTACGATATAGAACTGACTGCCGTTGCTTGCTGTAGAGCCGCTGTTTGCGTAAGCAACAGCACCCGCAGCGTGGATAAGATGCGGATCAGTACCGCCGTCAAATCCCTTTTCGTATATGGATTCGCCGCCTGTACCGTCACCGTTGGGATCGCCGCCCTGTATCATAAAGTCCTTTATGACTCTGTGGAAGGTGAGACCGTCGTAATAGCCCTGCTTAGCAAGAGTAATGAAGTTTTCAACGCCCTGTTCCGCATATTCCGGAAAGAGCTTTATCTTTACTTCTCCGTCATAGCCCTTGAGCTTCATGCTGACGATAGTTTCGCCCTCTTTCGGAGCAGTAAAGTTTGCAATGTCCATATTTTCCTTGCCTGTAGAGTTTGCTATCTCGTCTGCATCGAATTCTTCGTAATCACTGATATACCAATGTATATCCTCGCCGTTGTATTCGCCTACGGTAACGGATTCCATTACAACGTCCTTGAACGGCTTTGAAGAATTCTGATCTACGGACACGTTCTGTATCTTGAATATCACATCAAGACCGTCGATGACCTGTCCGAACACGGTATAACCGCCGTCAAGCCACGGTGCGCCGCCGACCTTCTTGTACTGTGCTAGTGCATTGTCTGATAAAGCCAGACCGTTCTGCTTGTAATATTCAAGCTCATCGTCGCTCGGAACTGTTCCCGTTACTACATAGAACTGGCTTCCGTCCGTATCGGTGCCGCCGCTGTTAGCGTAAGCAAGAGCACCTGCAACGTGGATAAGGTGGGGATCAGTGCCGCCGTCGAATTTTTCGCCCCATATAGACTCGCCGCCCATACCTGTGCCCAGCGGATCGCCGCCCTGTATCATAAAGTCCTTGATGACTCTGTGGAACTTCAGACCGTCGTAATAGCCCTTCTTTGCAAGCTCTACGAAGTTCTCAACGCCCTTGTCCGCATATTCGGGGAAGAGCCTGAACTTTACGGTGCCGTAGTCCTTGATCTTCATTACTATTATTGTATCGCCCTTTTCGGGTGCAGTAAAGTTTGCTATGTCAACATTTTCGACTGTTGCAGCTTCTGAAGTTTCAGCAGCAGTCGTATCCTCTGATGTACTTGCCTGAGTTGTATCGTTTGTGGCAGTTCCCGAAGTTCCGTTCTGCTCCTTGCCGCATGAGGTAAGAGTACCCGCAGCCATGAGCATACACATAATACCTGCCAGAACCTTTTTTAACATAAAATTCCACTCCTCAGATATGTGAGATCATGTTTTATTATTAGTAATTATACTTCAACTTATATATTATACATCATAAAAACCGATTTGTAAATAGTTTCCGTAATTTTTTAGTGTTTTAGGACAAAGCTTTAAGTTAAAAAAGCGAGATTTACCTTAAAAATAACGACTTATCATACCACTTTATTTTGTAGCAGTCTCAGCAGCAGTCGTAGTAACAGTTGTAGTAACAGCTGTTGAAGTTTTTGCAGTAGTCACAGCCTTTTCATCGGCTTCCGAGTAGGTGCTTATAGTGACAGAATTTATCATTATATCATCAACAGGGAATTTATAGCTGCCCTGATCCTGAGTCTCAAGGCTTGCAAGCTTTTCCACAACGTCAAGACCGCTGTAGACCTGACCGATAACTGTCATCTGCTGCGAGAAATTAGGAACTCCGCCCATTTTTATAAAAGCGTCCGCAAGCTGCTGGCTTTCGGATACTTCTTTAAGTTCCTTTTTAAATTCATCGTTGAACTCAACAGTATTGAGTACCATAAAACGGCTTCCATTATAATAAGTACCGCCGCCCAGCAGCTTCTCCTTGAAGGTCTTGTCAAGAGTAGTATTCATAGCCATTACAGCTCCCTTGAAGGGCCATAGGTCCTGATGAAGCTCTCTCTTTACAAGCTCATGGGAATTATCGTTTGCCGAGCCGTCCTTGTTCGGAGCACCTGCCGCAGAGTACACGCCGTCCTCGGAATGGAATACATAAGTATTATTATAATAGCCCGATCTTGCAAGACTTGTGAAGTTCTCAACAGCATTTGGAGACTGCTCTGGATAAAGCACAAATCTGTATTCGCCGAGAGTCGTATCAACGATAGCGATAGGATCGCCGTCTTTAGGACTGTCAAGCTGTATGAGCTTTATAGTGTTGGGATCGACGGTTATATAATAAGTCTGACGTGCTGCAAGGGTATTGCTAAGCATTATAACAAGAGAAGTTACACCCATTATAAGAGTGAATATCAGCACAAGTCTGACAGCATGGTTCTTTTTTATCATGTAAATATCCTTTCTTTCGCATACTAACCTTATTATACATAGTTTGTCCATATTTGTCAAGCCGCGCACGGTAAACCCTTAGCCGTTAGTTTGTAGGGGAGCCAGCCCTCGGGCTCCCGTCAATTACGCTGCAAACAACATCAGCGCACTGTAGGGGCGCATTCCGTGCGCCCGTGTATCCGTAATCATTATATATGCCGAAGCTATGTGTAGGGGCTGCCAGCTCTGCATATAGCATTGCCAGCCAAATCACAGATTTGGGGCACTGCTTATGTGGCAGTCCGTGTAATTCCGATGATGCTGCCCGCGTCGGGAAGCAACTGCCCTTTCGATGATATTTGTCCGAGTAGGGGGCGCAGGCTCTGCGCTGTAGGGGAAGCCGTCCTCGGCGTCCCGAGAATCAATAATGCCGACTCAACTCGCAGCGTCGCGCTGCCTGTGCTGCAAATTTTTTTGCTGTAAGTATTGATTTGTTAACAATTTAGTGCTATAATGATATCGCTGTATTATCACAGCAATGCGATTATATGGAGGAAAAAAAATGAAAAAGACAACTTTAAAGCTCACAATGGCTTTTATTCTTGCTTTATGCACACTTACAGGCTGCGGCAATTCTTCCGACTCTGACAAAAAATCAGACTCTAAGAGCAAGGCAGAGACTACAACTGTTGCAGAAGATACAACTGTTGCAGAAGATACAACTGAAGAAAAGGCAGCCGGAAGCGAAGAGGAAACAACTGCCGAAACAACCGAAGCAGCCAAGGACTCAACTCCTGCTGCCGCTGAAGGTACTGACTTCAAGAGAGGCGTTGTAGACGGCAATGTTTACACAAACGAGTTCGCAGGCTTCAAATTCACAGCTCCTGACGGCTGGAAATTTGCAGATGACGAAGTAATTCTCCAGATGATGAATCTTGGTGCTGAAACTGCATACAGCAGCAACTCTGACGCAATAAAAAAGATCGTTGAGCAGGCTACTATCACCGACGCTCTCTGCATGAACTCAGCTTCAACTCAGAATATCACTATCACTTACGAAAACCTCAGCAAAAACGTTGCTCTCAGTACTGATACTACTGTTGACGACTACTACAGCATACTCGAAAGACAGCTTGCTGCTGTTCCTACTATCAAATACACAAAGGAAGCAGGTCCTGAAACTATCCAGATGGCAGGCAAGGACTTCTTAAAGGCTGTTTACAAGGCAGAGATGAACAATCTCGAGCTCGAGCAGGCATATTATTTAAGACGTGAGGGCGATTTCATACTTCTTATCTCATGCACAGCTTACAATATGGACGAGGATATCTCAACATTTGAAAACTACTTCTCTGCTCTTTAATCACAAAGCATCGACCTGTGAGGGTATGCCGCAAGACATACCCTCTTTTTATTATTGTACCGCAAAAACGAAGATATACGGTATATTTTAGTTCGCAGAAAAAAATTCTTGACAAAACGCGCGGTTTGTGATATCATAGTAAAAGAGCAATGTCTGCTCATATTATCCGTGATTGAAATTCCGAAATATAGATGTGTGGGCCCTGTGCAACAAGACCCCGTGAACCATGTCAGGCGGGAGACCGAGCAGCATTAAGCGGTGCGTGTTGTGTGCCGCAGCAAGCCTGCACATCTATGTTCCGGAATTTTTCTTTGATAGGGGGGATAAAAATGTTCCGTTCCATTCTTGCAGCACGTACAAGACGTGTCCTGCTTTGTTTCTGGCGCAGTATCCCAAATGCTTTTGCAGCTTCCTTTGTTTCCTCAATAGCTGTTTTTGCATTACGTATGGCAACAGGTGAGGAAGATACCACCCTTTCAAATAATATCGTCGCTATGCTCATGCTCTTTTTCATATACTGGATAGGCATATCATTTTATAAGATATCCCGTTTAAAAAAGAGCATATTCCACCGGTTCGACGGTGATCTCATTGGCAGCGCCTTTACGGGTATAAATCACAAGTCAAGGTGCTTCGAGAAAGGTCTGGAGCTCTTCCACAAGGGCGATTTCAGAAGTGCACTTGAAGTCTTTACCGATCTGGGCAATGAAGAGCAGAATATGACCACGGAAGAAAAAGGCGTGAACGAGTTTTACCGCGGACGCTGCTATCATATCCTCGAAGCCTGCCCCAACGCTGTAATATGCTACGAAAATGCCCTTGAAAAAGGATTTTATATCCCCGAGCTGCCTATATTCATCGCTCGCTGTCACGCTCAGAACGGCTATACCGAAAAGGCAAAGCAGCTCTATGAGGAGCTCCTTACCCGTGAGGACTACCAGTACAGCGACAGGATACGCTGTGAGATAGGCGATATGTACCTCAAGCTCAACGAGGGACAGACTGCGCTGAAATGGTTCGAGGAAGCTATCCAACGCCACGAAAGCTACGCAAGCGCACTGGGCGGTGCTGCCATAGCGCAGATCATGCTCCACAACCTAAAGGAGGGCGAGGCTCTTTACAGACAGGCTCTCCTCAATAATATCGAAGATTCAATAGGCTTTACACGTTATTATAAAGAAATACAGGCAGCTGTGATGCTGGAACACCACAGCGACTGACGAAAGGAGGAAAGGCTGTGTATAAGGCTCTTTACCGCAAATGGCGTCCGATGACCTTTGACGACGTTATCTCTCAGGAATATACCACAGAAGCTCTGAAAAACCAGATAATCAGCGGTAAGACCGCCCATGCATACCTTTTCACAGGCTCACGCGGTACAGGTAAGACTACCTGCGCCCGTATCCTCGCCAAAGCAGTCAACTGCCGCAATATGAAAAACGGCAATCCATGCCTTGAATGTGACATCTGCCGCGATGCGGACAGCGGCGCACTTACCGATATAGTCGAGATAGACGCTGCTTCAAACAACGGCGTTGACAATATCCGTGACCTGCGCGATGCCGCAGTATATACTCCCGAGCGCGGAGCTTACAAAATATACATCATCGACGAGGTGCATATGCTCTCGGCAGGAGCCTTCAACGCTCTGCTGAAGATCATGGAAGAGCCTCCCCCGTATGTTAAATTCATTCTTGCAACTACCGAGATACACAAAGTCCCTGCAACTATCGTCTCACGCTGTCAGCGTTACGATTTCCGCAGGATAAAGGCTGAGGACATCGCCAAGCGCATAAGCTATATCGCTCAGCAGGAGGAGCTTGACCTCACCGATGACGGTGCAGCCATGATAGCAAAGCTTGCCGACGGCGGTATGCGTGACGCAGTATCTCTCCTTGACCAGTGCTCGGTATGCGCAGAGACCATAAACGCCGAAGCCGTATCAAATGCCGCAGGTATCGCAGGCAGGGACTATCTCTACGATATCCTTGACGCTATTTCAGACGCTGATACGCCGAAAACACTGTCTCTTACCGCAGCGCTCTACGATATGTCAAAGGACCTTACAAGACTTTGCGAGGAGCTTATCACTCAGCTGAGAAATGTCATGCTCATAAAGGCTTCTCCCGAAACTGCGGAAAAGCTCATAGTGTGTATGCCCGACGAGCTGGAAAGACTGCGAGCTATCGCCGAAAAGTCCGACCTTGCCACAGTTATGGACAGACTTTCCGCTTTGCAGGAGTGCCGCGAGCATATGCAGAGAGCCATGAACAAGCGCGTTGAATTCGAGATGTCGCTTATAAAACTTTGCGGAAATGTAAAGAATACCTCTGAAAGTATTGACAATTCTGAAATATATGATAAAATAAAACAGTTAGAGAATAAAATCAACTCCGTTCCTAGAGGCATACCTAATGCAGCTCAGACTCCTCAGCAGCCCGAAGTCCTTACGGCTCGCGGCGATGCAGAGACAGACCCGACTCCGAATGTCAAGATAGACGAGAAGAAGATCAACGAGGAAGAGCTTACAGACTGCGAAAAATGGGGCGAGATACTGGAAGAGTACCAGAAGCTCAATCCCGCAGCCGCAGGAAGTCTCGACGGCTCATTCGCCAAGACCAAGGGCAATGTACTTGTTATATTCTCACAAAACCGCTTTTTCATCAATCTGCTGAAAAGCAACCGAGATACGGCTGTATCCCTCAGCAGAGCCATTTTCAACGTTATGGGGCAGAAATACGCCCTCCGCGCAAGGTGTACCACTACTGTTGAGGAACAGAAGAACCTTGCGGAACAGCTCATCAAAAAGGCTATGGAAAACAAGATAGAAACTGCTGTTGATAATCAGTGAATATGTAGGGACGCGCATTGCGCGTCCGCAACGGGGAATTAATAGTTGAACCTTGCGGACGACCAATGGTCGTCCCTACAGGCTGACAGCTCAATTTATATTTTCAAGTTCATAAGCAAAAATGATTTTGCTTGATTTATAAAACTAAGAAACTTTATTTTCAAAGGAGAATTTTAAAATGAAAGCAAGAATACCAAAGAACGTAAACAGCGGCGGTGCTCAGAATATGAACCAGATGATAAAGCAGGCTCAGAAGATGCAGGATCAGATCACAGAGCTCCAGGAAGATATCGAAGCAAGAGAGTTCTCTGCAACTGCTGGCGGCGGTGCTGTTGAAGTTACTATCACAGGCAAAAAGACTATCAAGTCTCTCACTCTCAAGCCCGAGGTAGTTGATCCCGAGGATATAGATATGCTCCAGGACCTCATCATCAGTGCTGTAAACGAAGCTATCAACAACGTTGAGGCTACAACAGAGACTGAAATGAGCAAGATCACAGGCGGCGTTTCACTTCCCGGTCTTTTCTGATAAATAATGGCTGACCACAATGCGCTTCCGCTGGTGGTACTGGCGGAAAAATTCGCATCTCTCCCCGGTATAGGCATGAAATCCGCCCAGCGTCTGGCATACCACGTTATGTCAATGGACGAGGGAGCTGTTGAGGATTTCGCAAAGGCACTCATTGACGCAAAGAAAAACGTTCATTGCTGCAAGTGCTGCCAGAACCTTACAGAAAGGGAGATATGCCCTATATGTGACGATACCGAGCGTGACAAGAGCGTTATATGCGTAGTTGAAACGCCCAAGGACGTTACAGCTTTCGAGCGCACAAGGGAATATAACGGCGTTTACCATGTGCTTCACGGACTTCTTTCGCCTATGGACGGCATTACTCCCGACAAGCTCCGCGTTAAGGAGCTACTTGCGAGAATAGCCGAGGGCGGAGTAAATGAAGTCATAATGGCGACAAATCCCACTGTTGAGGGCGATGCTACGGCAATGTACGTGGCAGGACTGCTGAAACCGATGGGCATAAAGGTCACAAGGCTTGCCTTTGGTCTGCCTGTTGGCGGTATACTGGAATACGCAGACGAAGTTACTCTTTTCAAGGCACTCGAAAACAGAAATGATATGTAAAAACGGGCTTTATGCCCGTTTTTTAATTCATAATTCATAATTAATTGTGTCGGCTCACGCCGATGAATTATGACTGACAATTCATTGCTGCTTGCATCGCAAGACGCGGGCTGCCACAGGCAGCCCCTACATTCTCGATTCACGAACGACCAATGGTCGTCCCTGCAAGCTAACAGCTAAAGGCTAAGGTCTCACGGGCGGCAAAACGCCGCCCCGCTGTTGACAAACAGCGGTATATCGGGTATAATAATACCAATGCACTTTGGAAAGGAGCTTGTTCATGCTGAAAAAGATACTGAGCGGCGAAGCCTGCGCAAAATGTCGGCTCTGCTGCATTTTCGACCGCTATGACGTATGGGAGACTCCCGTATTTACCGCAGAGCTGTGTGAAAAAATAAAAGCCGCCCGTTCCGATACTCAGTTTGTGACAAAGGACGGCGGCTATATATTCAGAGTGGGCGAGCTTCGCGGCGATGAGCTGTTCTCATGTCCTGCCCTCACCGAAAACGGCTGTATGCTGGGCGACGAGAAGCCTTTCGACTGCCGTATCTGGCCCTACCGCATCATGGAAGTGGGCGGCAGACGAGCTATAACCTTCGCTTCTATATGCGACGAGCTGTACCACAGACCGCTGTCACAGCTCGTGGACTTCCTCAAGGAAGGGCTTGCAGACAAAATATTTGCCTATGCTGACGAGCACCCCGAGATAGTGAAGCCCTACTACGAGGGCTATCCCGTGCTCATGTTCGAGAGAAAACCTCTGTAAAGCTTTTCGCACAGGCGAAAAGCTAAGTTGAGAGTTTAGAGTACAGAGTTGAGAGTTAATGAGTTCGCTTCGCTCACATTATCTAAATCCGTCGCCGCAGGCGACACCATAACTCTCAATTCTCAACTCTCAACTTTTTCAAGTTCTGTCCTGATTTACCGAGAATATATCCGCTACCTCAGTGAGAGTGATATAGGCAATGGGATCAATTTCTGGACTATGCCTTTCATCTTCATCACCTGAAAGCGGTTCACGACAAAATACAGCACTGTGCGTTCTTCTCCCGAATATCCGCCCATAGCCTTTATGAGAGTCATTCCGCAGCCGAATTCTTCCATTAGCTGCTTTTTGATATCATCGGGACGGGCTGTTATTATCATTGCAGCCTTTTCGCGCTGTAAGCCGTCAACTATGTAATCCACGGTCTTTAGCGCAGCTCCGTATGTGACTATGGAATAAAGGGGCAGTATCCAGCTGTGTATAACAGCTCCGCATATTATGTAGAGCAGAACGTTGTACACCATAACAAATGAGCCTACGGACAGCCCCAGCCGCTTTGCAAATATTACAGCCATTACCTCTATGCCGTCCATAGCACCGCCGAAGCGTATGGCAAGACCGCTTCCTATTCCAGATATCACGCCGCCGAACAGTGCGCAAAGCAGCAGGTCAGTGCCTGCAAGTGGCGATGCTATGCTGACATCTATGGGAAGTACATCGGTTATGAGCCATGACATTACGGAATACACGGCTACGGTGTATATAGCACTAAGAGTAAAGCTTCCGCCCTGCTTTTTCATTCCGTAGAGAAAAAGCGGTATATTGAGCAATATCAGAAAATCGACAGCGATGCAGGCGTTACTTGTGCAAGCAGCATGGAAGTGCCCGAAATACCGCTGTCATACAGCTTAACAGGCGTAAGGAAAAGAGTTATACCGAAAGCATTGACCGTTCCCGCAACAGTCAGCATTATAAAACGGAAAGCTCCTATATTTCTGATAATATCGGTTATTTTCTTCATATTCACCTCTTATCGGATATAAAAACAGGGCATTTTCTTCCCGAAAACGCCCCGTTGCGTACGATCACTTCTTGATCTTATCTACGATATCGCCGACCTTGTCCTTCACCTTTTCAAGGTTCTCCTTGGTAGCCACCTTGCTGATCATATCTTTAGCCTTGTCAATATTTTCTTTAGTTGCGAGCTTCTCGATCTTTTCATCGGGGAGATCAATGCCTGTTTTTTTCTCTACTGTTTCAATTGCTTTTTTTATCTCCATAGGGGGATACCTTCTTTCATATTGATTTATGATCGTCCCATACGCACACCTGCGCGGACTTTAAAATAATTATAGCACATCAATTCGTTAAAATCAAGAGCTTTTTAACATTGTTGGCATTTCTCGCAGAATTGCACGAAATATCGGCAATTGCAACCGCCAATTGACAAATTGTAAAGCAGGGTTGCTTGTATGTAACTGCCCGAAATGATAAAATAAGACCATAGACCACGGGACATTTCCCGAGGAAAAAACATATGGAGGTAACATATATGATACTTGCAGACAAGATAATAGAACTCAGAAAAAAGTCAGGAATGTCACAGGAAGAGCTTGCCGAAAAGCTCGGCGTGAGCAGACAGTCCATTTCAAAATGGGAGGGCGCACAGTCCACTCCCGACCTTAATCGTATATTACAGCTCTCTGAAATTTTCGGAGTCACCACAGACTCATTATTAAAGGATACAGTCGAGCTCACCCCTGATAATTCTCTCACACAAGAGGAAAAGACAGATACCGAACCGCCTCTCCGCAGAGTCTCAATGGAGGAGGCAAACAAATTCCTTGCAGAGAATGAAAAGCGTTCAAAGCTTATCCCTACAGGCGTTATCCTCTGCACACTCTCTTTCCTGCCCATTATCATGCTCGATTACTTTGAGCCATTCCCCGAAGCAGGTCCTATCATAGGCGTACCTGTTATGCTCATATTAATAGCTGTAGCTGTTTCGCTGTTCATAATATCGGGAAATAAGTACAAGCCATTTGAGTACCTTGACAAAGAGGGTATCGACACAGAGTACGGCGTATCGGGCATGGTCACGGAAAAGAAGTCAAAGTACGAGCCTAAGCACAATTTCTCCATAATAGCAGGCGTAATGCTGTTTATACTCTCGTTCATACCGATAATAGTTTTCAGTCAGTTATTCATTGACAATAACGCAATTGAAGGCTTATCAATAGCCGCAATGTTTATTTCCATAGCTGTGGGACTTTACCTGATAATACACAGCTGCACAAAAATGGACGGCTACAGAAAGCTCCTTGAAGAGAACGAATTCTCACGCAAGAAGAAGGAAAGACGCAATTCCAAGGTAATGACTGTTTACTGGTGCGCAGTTACGGCTGTATACCTCGGCTGGAGCTTTATCTCCCACAACTGGGGCATTACATGGATAGTATGGGTGATAGCAGGCGTACTTACACCTGTGGTAAGCATTATAGAATCAAGCATCAGAAAAAACAAAATTGATTGACAAAATCCCCCTTTTTCGCGCTCAAGCTTATGAAAACGGCAATTTTTCGCCGCGCTCCTTGCTTTTACACAACTTATATGCTATAATGAATGCAAAGCATTCATTATAGCTTTTCTTTTGAAAAGGGGGTTCTTACATGAAAAACTACGACGACAAAATGAATTACGACGAAAACGGTCTTTATCCCGACGAAAAGCCCATATCCGAAACACACCCGACGGCTTCAAAGATATTATCGACTCTGATAATACTGATCTTTATTGCGGGAATAGGCTGCTTGTTCTTTTTTGGCAACGCAGGTAACGGATATGCCGCTATGTATTCATTTTTCGGCATATTTCTCGGAATAGGCATAATCGCTTTATTATCAGATGTCATCGTTGAAGAAAGGTCACCTCAGGTTGGAATATATATCGCGCTTGGAATAGGAATTCTCGGTATCGCAGGTACAGCGTTAGTACAGCACGGCAGCTATAACACAAGAATGACGATGCTGAAGCTGTTTTTTGTATCAATAACAGGCATTCTTGCCGCACTTGGCTTGATACACAGCATCAGAAACGCTAAATACGTGCTCCGCTCAAAGGATAACTGCACACAGTCTGTAATGGCGGAATGTGTAGATCGCGCAATAGTCACCTATACCTCAGGTGGCACAGTCAAAAAAGGAGGTACCATCACAAAAGTTACCTTCCGCCCGACCTACAAATTCACCTTTGAGGATAAAGAATACAAGGTCACTTCGGGAACTACCACCTCCGAACGTGATAAGGGTATGCAATATGAGATATTCGTTGATCCCGAAAATCCCAATGTTTTCTATGACCCCGAGGCTGAAAAGAAAGGCTTGTTCAGCGTTATCCTTACATTTATTCTTTTTGTGGGCATACCTGTCTTGATCTGTGCTATCTTTATTTTTGCTTTTAAGGCAGCAGGAATATAATCCCGTAAAACATACAATAATAAAAAGGCAGACCTTTTCGGGTCTGCCTTTGATGCTTTATCAGAGCTTTTTCTTTTCTTCCTCGATGAGCTTGAGAAGGTCGTCAACGGACATATCCGCAGCCTTCTTCTTGCGCTCGTTGTGGTCGGTCTTGCTGATTATATCTGAGATATCAGGTGTATTGCTCTTCTTTACAGGCTTTGGAGCTGCTATTGAAGGAGCAGACTGGCTTCTCAGCGGAGTTGTCTTAGGAACGTCGTTTCTTGACATCTCAGCAAGCTGGCTCTTTGAAAGGATACCTGTATTATCGGTTATAGGCTCAGCAGGAGCTATGGGCTGCTGAGGAGTGCTTGTAGCCTTGATATTGAATGTGCCTGTGCGCTCAGCCTCAGCTGTCTTGCGGAGCATTTCTTCTCTGAGAGCGTCTGCTGTAGGAGCTGTTGAAGAAGAACCGCCTACGTTTCTTGCAGCAAATGTGCTTTCAGCACTGCGCTGTGTCTTGAACTGCATCGTGCGCTCTTTTTCCTTCTGATAAGGAGAATCGGGATTTACCTTCTTCTGGCTGAAGTTTTCGGCAATTGACATCTTCTTGCGCTCAAGCTCGCTGCTTGGCTGTATTTCCTGTGAAGGTTCAAAGAGAGGATTTCCTGCCTTGTCGTGAGAATTTCTTCTTGACTCTGAAAGGTCTCTCTGCTTTTCCATCTCGTCATACTCATAGAAGCCGAAATCATCGTCCTCATCGCCCTTACCCAGTGCGATCTTAGCGATGAGCATTATAACAAGGATAACGCATGGGAGAACGAGTATCAGAAGTATGCCCTTGATGCTTGAAGCAAATCTTATGAACCAGCCAAGTTCCTTGCTTTCTGTATGACCTGTGCAAAGAGCGGCAATACTCTCCTTAGGGATAGACTCTGAACTGCCAACATTTGCAGCATCAGCCGTGGTATACCTCTCTGAGCCGTCCTCGGCAGTTACGATATCGTAGATACTGAGAACGTGGAGCTTTTCGGGATCAGCAGCAGGATAAGCAAGTACGATATCGCCCTTGGCTATGGAAAGATCCTTTGCATCGGGAGCGATAAGAGCTGCGCCCTCTGTGACGTTTCCGCCCATATTATCTGACGCTTTGACTACGTAGATGTAGTTTCCGAATACCTTAGGCGTTTTTCCGCCCGAGAACATGATATTTACAATGATCGAAACAACGATCAGAAGAACGCATATGACTATAATTACACATTTAAGTATTGAAAAACGTTTTTTAGTTTCCATGACACATCACCTTTTCATTTTCTTTTGTTGTCTATTGATCTACACTTTTATTTCACACGGCTCTATTTTTTGCGAACCGCTTTTACTATTATAACACATAATAATACAAATTTCAAACATTTTCTAAGTTTTATCTTTTAAAAATATAGAAATTTTTAAGAGATCAAATTTTTTCGTTTTTATGCACAAATATGAAAACATTTTTCTTACCTTTCAGTCGTTATGCACAACTGCAAAATGGCGTTCTGCGGCTGTTTTTTCTATGATTTTGGCGAAATTCCGTAATACGTATATTTCGTGGACAAATATTTGTTGAAATAATCACTTGAAAAATAATTTAAATCATAGTATAATTGATGTGTATACCGCTTGTAAATCAATTTCTCCGCATCGGCGAAAGCAGGTGGTAAAACACAGGGGAGATTATACAAAAGGTAATAAAGCCGCCTTAGCGGCAGAATGGAGATCAGATATGGCTACAAAAAAGGCAAACCCTCTTATGGACAGGATCAAGGAAGAATTCCCGAGAAAACTTCAGCTTCTGTACAGCGTTTCGCCCGAGGAAGCTTCAGACAAACAGGTTTATCATGTACTTTCTTCGATAATCGTAGAAATACTTGGTGCGAAGAGGCAGAGCTTCATCAATCATACCCACTCGGTGGGCGGTAAGCAGATCTACTACCTTTCAATGGAGTTTCTTATGGGACGCTCCCTTAAAACAAGCATCTATAATCTCGAACTGGCTGACGGCATAAAGGAAATGCTCAAGCCTTACGATATCAACCTCGAAAAGATATACGAGCACGAGCCCGATGCAGGTCTCGGCAACGGCGGTCTCGGCAGACTTGCTGCCTGCTATCTTGACGGTCTTGCTACCACAGGTTTCCCTGCTATGGGTTATTCAATATGCTATGAATACGGTATCTTCCAGCAGAAGCTTGAGGACGGCTGGCAGACAGAGCTCCCCGACAACTGGCTCCCCGGCGGTTCGGTATGGCTCGTACCAAAGCCCGAGCTTTCAATAGATATCCACTTTGAAGGCGACCTCCAGGAATACTGGGACGACCGCTATCACTATATATCTCACGTAAACTACAATACCGTTGTTGCTACTCCTTACGATATGTACGTATCAGGCTACGGCTCAGACGGCGTTTCCGTACTCCGTCTGTGGACTGCAAAAGCTCCGAGCTTTGATATGGAAATGTTCAACAAGGGTAATTACGACAGAGCTCTCGCTCAGAACTCTATCGCAAACGCTATCTCAAAGGTACTTTATCCTAACGATAACCACCACGAGGGCAAGAGCCTCCGTCTGCGTCAGCAGTACTTCCTCTGCGCAGCTTCAGTGGGCGATATCGTAAATACTCATATGAACGTTTACGGTACTCTCGAAAACCTTGCAGACAAGGTAGCTATCCACATAAACGATACTCACCCAACTCTCGCTATCCCCGAGCTCATGAGAATACTCCTTGACGACTGCGGATATGGCTGGGACAAGGCTTGGGACATCGTTACAAGAACTTTTGCTTACACAAACCACACAGTTATGGCAGAAGCTCTCGAAAAATGGGACGTTAACCTCGTAAAGACAGTTATACCGAGAATATTCTCTATCATAGTTGAGATAAACAACCGCTACTGTCAGTCTCTCATGGAGAGAAACGGCGGCGACAGCGCAAAAACTACACGTATGTCCATTATCAAGGACAATCAGATACACATGGCTACTCTCTGCGTGGCAGCTTCACACAGCGTAAACGGCGTATCAAAGCTCCATTCGGAGATAATCAAGCAGTCTGTATTCCACGATGAGTATGAGAATACACCCGAAAAGTTCAAGAACGTTACCAACGGTATCGCTTACAGAAGATGGCTCTTACAGTCAAATCCGGGACTTACACAGCTCCTCAGCGATACTATCGGCAAGAAGTTCATCAAAGACGGCGCAGAGCTCGAAAACTTCAGAGAATATCAGGACGATAAGGAAGTTCTCACAAAGCTCATGGACGTAAAGAAGGAAAACAAGGAAGCCTTCGCAAAGTATGTCAAGAACCAGTCGGGAATTATCCTCAATACAGACAGTATCTTCGATGTACAGGTAAAGCGTCTCCACGAATACAAGAGACAGCACCTCAATGTAATGAATATCCTTTCGGATTACGCATATCTCCTCAATGATCCTGACGCTCCTTTCACTCCAAAGACCTATATCTTTGCTGCAAAGGCTGCTCCGGGATACTATCTTGCTAAGCAGATAATCAAGATGATATGGGCTATATCCGAAGAAATAAGAAAGAATCCTAAGATAAGCCAGAAGCTCTCGGTAGTATTCCTCGAGAACTACTGCGTAACTCTTTCCGAGCACCTCATGCCTGCTTCCGACGTTTCAGAGCAGATATCCCTTGCAGGTACAGAGGCATCGGGTACAGGTAATATGAAGCTCATGCTCAACGGCGCGATCACTCTCGGTACACTTGACGGTGCTAATATCGAGATAAAGGAAGCCTGCGGCGATGACAATATCGTTATCTTCGGCATGACCACACCCGAGGTGAACGAGCTTCGTGCAAGAGGCTACAATCCATGCGAATACTACAACAATGACAACCGTATCCGCGAGGCTATCGACCGTATGTACCGCGGTATAAACGGCTGCACATTCAATGACGTTGCAAATTCTCTCAAGGACAGAGATCCTTATATGGTACTTGCCGACTTTGACAGCTACAGAAAGGCACAGCAGTACATCACTGAGTGCTATGAGGATAAGTTCAAGTGGGCTAAGATGTCTCTCAATAACATTGCAGGCGCAGGTATCTTCTCAGCAGACCGCGCTGTTACGGAATACGCTGAAAACATCTGGCATTTAAGATGATAATACACTGATGTCAAGAAGGGGACGCTGCTTTCTTCGTCCCCTTTTTCAATAATACATACGATCAGTATAAGAAAACGGAGTGTTTTTCTATTATGAAAGCTTTCTATGATACATGGAACCTGGGATATAAATCAATTTTCGGAGCATTAAGACAGTTTGAGACCTGTCGTTTCACTATACGTCTGCCCAAGGACATAAGCCCCGATTATTCACCTGTTCTTGTACTTTTCAGAACAGGCTTCAAAGAGCGTTTTATCACCATGAACGAAGTCGTTGAAGAGGACGACTGCTTCGCATATACAGCTGAATACAATGCAAGATACACCGATGTACACTATTACTACTTCTCATATACAGAGGGCGGCATACGTCATTATATCAAGAGGATAAACCTCCACGAGGGCGGTCTTGACCACGGCGAGATGTTCCAGCTCACGGTATACAAGAGCCGTTATGAGACTCCCGACTTCCTCAAGGGCGGTATCATGTACCAGATATTCCCCGACCGCTTCTGCAACAGCGGCAAGCCAAAGGAGAATATCCCCGAGGGACGTATCCTCCGCGACGACTGGGGCGGCACTCCATACTACAAGCCCGATGAGAACGGACACGTATGGAACAACGACTATTTCGGCGGAGACTTCGCAGGCATACAGTCAAAGCTCCCTTATCTTCATAATCTTGGAGTCACCTGTATTTACCTCACTCCTATATTTGAATCTCACGAAAACCACAGATACAATACCGCTGACTACATGAAGGCTGACCCTCTCCTCGGTACTAACGAGGAGTTCGAGGAGCTTTGCAAAGAGGCTGAAAAGTACGATATATCCATAATTCTCGACGGTGTATTCTCGCATACAGGCGCAGACAGCGTTTACTTCAACAAGTACGGACGCTATCCCGAGCTGGGTGCTTTTCAGTCAAAGAAGAGCAAATACTATGACTGGTACACATTCATCGACTACCCCAACGTATACGAAGCATGGTGGGGCATAGATACTCTCCCCAATGTGTGGGAAAACAACGAGGACTACACCGAGTTCATCTGCGGCGAGGACGGCGTTCTCCGCTACTGGATGGACAGAGGTGCGGCAGGCTATCGTCTTGACGTTGCCGACGAGCTTCCCGATGAATTCCTCAATAACCTGAGAAAATGCGTAAAGGGCTATGACAAGGACAAGATCATCATCGGCGAGGTATGGGAGGACGCTACCAACAAGGAGAGCTACGGCATAAAACGCCGCTATCTCTTGGGCGATCAGGTAGACTCTGTAATGAACTACCCATTCCGTGAGGCTATCATCGCGTTCATGAAGGGCGGAAAGCCTATCGACTTCATAAATACCGTTATGTCTATAGTCGAGAACTATCCTAAGCCGACTATAGATGTACTTATGAACTTTGTTTCTACTCACGATATCGAACGTGCAATAAACCGTCTCGGCGGTGAAGACTGCGACGACAAGAGCAAGGACTGGATGGCTGAACGCTATCTCTCCGAGGAGCAGTACGCTCACGGCAAGGAAATGCTCAAGGCTGCAATGGCTATACAGTTCTTCCTGCCGGGTGTTCCAAGCATATACTACGGCGACGAAGCTGGACTTCAGGGCTATAAAGACCCCTTCAACCGCCGCTGCTATCCGTGGGGACATGAGGATAAGGAGCTCATCAACTACGTTGCAGAGCTCGGAAGAGTAAGAAAGTCTATCCCGAATATGAAGGACGGACGAATATACTTCGTCATCAACGAGAAAGAGACTCACGACAGCCGACTTATCGGCTTTACCCGTCAGGGACAGAAAATGGACTATATCTTCTTCATCAACAGAAGCGGCGATACAGTCCAGCTGGAAAATATAAGCCAGATACTCTCACGCTTTAATGACTTCCAGCCATTCTACGGCGGATTTATGAACGATGCCATTACAGTTAAGCCCTACGGCTACACTATCATCAAAGCTAAATTCATAAAGTAACGAGCTGAGCCAGCTCGACCGCTTGCCGCGTTGTCACTCGTAAACTCGTTCACTCTTATCAACACTGATACTCGTACATCGCTTACGGTGCTTTTATTAAAAATACGGGCGGCGGAACGCCGCCCCTACAATTCTACTCACTACTCACTACTTACTACTCACTAATAACTAAGGAGAAAATCATGAGACGATGCGTTGTAAACGCTCCATGCAAGGTTTGAGGGGACTGCATGGAGAAAAAGCTAACGGCTAAAGCCTAAAGGCTAAGGGCTAAAATCCCTCGGACTTTGCATTACTGATGATATTTTAAATTGTCAAAAGGAGCAAAGTCAAATGAAAAATTCAATAAAAAAACTCAGGACATACCTTTTATTGTGGAGCACTCAGTCACTTTCCGACCTCGGAAGTGCCATGACAAGCTACGCGCTGATACTGTGGCTGTACGAATACAGCGGTTCTGCACTGCAAACAGCTCTGCTGACCGTATGCTCCTATGCGCCATATGTGCTGATGAGCATATTCGCAGGGGCACTCAGCGATAAATGGAACAAAAAGCGCGTCATGCTCTTGTGCGACTTGTTTGCAGCAATGACAACGGTTGCGGCGTTCATACTCATAAAAACAGACGCTCTCGAACCGTGGCACCTGTACCTCATAAACGCCCTCAACGGACTTATGAACACGGTGCAGCAGCCTGCAAGCGAAGTTGCTTCCACACAGCTCATACCAAAGGAATACTACCAGAAAACAAGCGGACTGCGGTCGTTTTCCCAGTCGCTCAATACACTGCTGAAGCCCGTCATAGCAACGATATTGTTCACATTCGGCGGTGTATCAGCAGTTATTATCATTGACCTCATAACCTTTGCAGCGGCATTTCTTGTACTGCTGCTGTTCATACATATCCCCGAGCCCGAAAATTCGGACAAAAAGAAAGAACCTCTGCTCACATCGGCAAAGGCAGGACTTAAATGGCTGAAAGGCTGCCCTGTAGTGCTGATACTCATATTCTTTCTTGCAGGCATAAACCTTATCGCATCGGCTTACAATGCCGCACTGCCTGCAATGGTGCTCGAAAAGGCATCAGACGGCGAAAAAATGCTCGGTACGGTGAATTTCTTCGCAGGTGCGGCTGCACTGGCAGGAAGCCTTATAGCTTCATTGTCGCCTGCTCCGAAAAACCGCGTAAAAGCTATATGCCTTGCGCTGTTTTTCTCCATGAGTACGGAAAATTTCATGCTCGCATTCAGTAATTCGCCTGTTGTATGGTGTTTCGGAGCTGTCTGCGGCTGGCTTTTCATACCGTATATGGGCGCAAATTTAGACGTTATCCTCAGAAGCACAATTCCTGCCGATATGCAGGGAAGAGTGTATTCATGCCGAAACACCCTGCAATTCTTCACTATACCCGTTGGATACCTTTTGGGCGGAATACTTATCGACAAGGTGTTTGAGCCTTATATGTCGGGAAAAGCCGCCGATAGTGTGATGGTATCGCTTTTCGGAAGCGGAAAAGGCTCGGGAGCTGCATTGCTTTTCGCAGTCCTCGGTGTTGCAGGAGTTGCGGTATGTGCGGTATTCAGCCTGCTTCTGCACAGAAAAACAAAATAATAAAAATCTATCCCCGAAAGCACTTGTTTTCGGGGATACTTTGTTATTAGTGATTAGTTGTTAGTGCTTAGTTATTAGTGAGTAGTGAGTAGAAAGTAGAGAGTAGTATGGGCGGATATTATCCGCCCGTGTACACCTTACGATACAAACGACATTAAACTCATGTGTAGGGACGCGCATTGCGCGTCCGTATTACACACCACCTTTATGTATACCGTAACTATTTGTAGGGGCTGCCTTTGGCGGCCCGCAAGTGAGAAGTGAGTAGAAAGCAGAAAGTAGTGTAGGGGACGGCGTCCTCGACGTCCCATGCCTTACGACGCAAATAGCATGAACTCATGTAGGCGCGAGTGACCCTCGCCCGTGTATATATTACAACACAAACGAAATGAAACCATGTGTATGGGCTGGCGTCCTCGACAGCCCGAGGCTATTCCCCCTGTCGATAAGCAACAGCCCTTTCGATGATACTCGGACGAGCAAGGCGGCGCGGGTTCCGTGCTGTCCGCCAGTGGCGTACAAGCGTATTCACCAAAAACACAACTTTTATTGTGTCTAATTTTGGCTTTCTGTCAATTGATTTCAAACGCAAAATAGCATATAATAAGTATTGCTATAAAATTATCAAAGTTACGAAGGATGATATATATGAGTAATAAGGTCGTTAAATTCGGCGGAAGCTCCCTTGCTGACGCAAACCAGTTCAAAAAGGTAGCTGCCATAATCAAGAGCGACGAAAAGCGCAGATACGTTGTTCCGTCAGCTCCCGGAAAGAGATTTTCCGATGATATAAAGATAACAGATATGCTTTACAAGTGCTGTGAGCTTGCAGGCAGCGGCATGGACTTCTCAAAGGATTTCCAGATAATCAAGGATCGCTATAACGGCATCATCTCAGAGCTCGGCATTGATATGTCACTTGACGAGGAATTCGATGCTATCGTTAAGGAGCTCAAGGCTCGCCCTGCCAAGGATTTCGCAGCAAGCCGCGGCGAATACCTCAACGGCAAGGTGCTTGCAAACTACCTCGGCTTCAATTTCGTTGACGCTGCTGACGTTATCGTATTCGATACAAACGGCGTACTTCTCCTTGATGACACAGTAAAGGCTGTACGCGAAAAGCTCAGCGGACTTGACAACGCAGTTATCCCGGGATTTTACGGAAGAACTACAGAGGGCTATATCAAGACCTTCTCACGCGGCGGCTCTGACGTTACAGGTTCTATTATCGCAAATGCTGTAAAGGCTGATATCTACGAGAACTGGACAGACGTTTCGGGCTTCCTCGTTGCTGACCCGAGAATAGTTGACAGCCCCGACGTAATCGAAGTTATAACATACCGCGAGCTTCGTGAGCTTGCTTACATGGGAGCTTCCGTACTCCACGAGGACGCTATCTTCCCTGTACGTTCAGCAGATATCCCGATAAATATCAGAAATACCAATGCTCCACAGGACGCAGGTACTATGATCGTCGGCAATGACTACGATTTCAGCAAGGAAAGCCTTAACCATACTATCACAGGTATCGCAGGCAAGAAGGGCTTCAGCACTATCAATATCGAAAAAGCCATGATGAACAACGAGACAGGCTTCGGTATGAAGGTATTGACTGTACTCTACAACAACGGACTTTCATTCGAGCATATGCCTTCGGGTATCGACACTATGAGCATCACAGTCAGCACAGACAAGCTCAATCCTGTACGTGACAAGGTGCTTGCAGAGCTTCGCAAGGCAGTTGCTCCCGATCATCTCGAGATCGAGGACGGTATCGCACTTCTTGCAGTCGTAGGACGCAGAATGAAGAACACAAGAGGTACTGTTGCACGTATCTTCGCTTCTATGGCTCATGCACGTATCAATGTAAAGATGATAGATCAGGGTTCAAGCGAGCTCAATGTTATCATCGGTGTGAGCGAGAATGACCTCCCCGAGGCTATCCGCCGTATCTATGATATGTTTATCAATTCCGAGAAACAGTAATTACAAAGCCCGTGAAAGATTTTTCGTTCACGGGCTTCTTAGTCTTTAGCAAGTGATTAATTGTTAGTGATTAGTGCATAGTATTTTTAGGGGCTGCCTATGGCAGCCCCTGATGGTCTCATTATAACTTGCTGACTCCGTTCCCACTCCTCAACTAACAGGCGAACACTGTTCGCCCCTACAATTTACTTTCTACTTTTTGATTACTACTTTCTAATCACTATGCACTAATAACTAATCACTCACGGACGCACTGCTTAAATGGGCGTCCCTACACACTAAAGGTTAAGGGCGGATAGATCCGCCCTTTTACGTTTTCAATTGAAATTAAAGAACGTAACTCCCGAAGCGAACAGAGCTGCTCCGATAAGAATTGCAAAGAATACAGTCTTTTTTATCTTGTGCTTTGCTTTTATCAGTAATATCAGTACAACTACAAACAAAATAATTGCCCAGTACTGTGCAAGAAAGTCCTTGATGCTGTTTAATATATCGTCCATGTTGTGATCTCCTTAGTTAAAATAATGTGAGCGTTAGCGAACTCTTTCGGCTAATGCCTAATGGCTCACGGCTCTTTTTTATCGGTCTCGTTGAGGAATTCCGCTATTATATACCTCGGACGCTGCTTGACCTCGGCGTATATCTTGCCTATGTACTCGCCTATGATACCGAGACAGAAGAGCTGCAAACCGCCTATGAGCCATATGGAGCACATGGTACTTGACCAGCCGTGCTCGGTAAAGCCTGCTATTTTCGTGATAAATGCCCATATAAAGGCAACAACGCTGACTGCTGACATTATAAGTCCCAAAGCTGTAATGAGCTTCAGCGGCTTTGTGCTGAACGAGGTTATACCGTTTACAGCAAACGCCAGCATTCTTTTCAGCGGATACTTGCTTTCGCCTGCGGCTCTCTCATGGCGTTCGTAGTATACCTTGCAGTTCTGAAAGCCGATAAGCGGCACCATTCCGCGGAGAAACAGGTTCACTTCCTTGAAGTTGGCAAGCTCCTGCAATACTCTTTTGCTCATAAGTCGAAAGTCCGCGTGATTGTACACAACGTCTGCGCCCATGACTTTCATGAACTTATAAAAGCCCTCGGCTGTGGACTTCTTGAAAAATGTATCAGTATCTCTTGCACTTCTCACGCCGTAGACTACCTGATTGCCCTCATAGTACTTCTTCACCATTTCGTCGATAGTATTTATGTCGTCCTGTAGGTCTGCGTCCATAGTGATGCACATATCGCAGATATCCTTTACGGTCATAAGTCCTGCGAGGACCGCATTCTGATGACCGCTGTTGTGGGCAAGGTCTATGCCCGAGAAAAGTGTGGGTTCTTTGCTGTGAAGCTCGCGTATTATGCCCCATGTCTGGTCAGAAGAACCGTCATTTACAAACACTATGCGGCTTTCGGAGGATATAAGACCTGACGAGATAAGGGCAGTATATTTTGTTTTCAGCTGTTCCGCAGTCTCTCTGAGCACTTCCTGCTCATTATAGCACGGAACGACCATGTATAGTATTTCTGGCGACTGCATAGCGTGTCCTTTCGTGAAGGTATTTTTTATTAGTATATCACAGAGGGCGAAATATGTCAATAAAGCGCGGAGCCCGCGCTGGCTAACCACGTTGTCGCTCGTAAACTCGCTCACTCTTATCAACACCCATACCCGTACATCGCTTACAGTACTTACCGCAAGTGAGTAGTAAGTAGTGGTTAGTTGTTAGTGCTTAGTGGTTAGAATTTAGAATGGAGAATTGAAAATGTAGGGGCTGCCTTCGGCGGCCCGAGCCTGACAATGCAAACGACATTAAGACCATGTGTAGGGACGACCAATGGTCGTCCCTACAGCGCAGAACCTGCGCCCCTCACTCGGACAAATATCATCGAAAGGGCAGTTGCTTCCCGACACGGGCAGCATCATCGGAATTACACGGGCTGCCACATAAGCAGTGCCCCAAATCTGTGATTTGGCTGGCAATGCTATATGCAGAGCTGGCAGCCCCTACACATAGCTGCGGCATATATAATGGTTACGGATACACGGGCGCGCGGAACGCGTCCCTACACTAATCACTATGCACTAATAACTGATCACTCACGGACGCCCAATGGGCGTCCCTACAGGCTAACGGCTAAAAAAGCTTGACATTTTCGGGACAATGCGGTAAATACCCCTGTTTTCCCGCCGCAAGGCGGGAAAACTTTAAAAAGCTCCATAAGTCTTGACTTTTTTTCATGTTTGCGGTAAAATATAAGTTGACTATATAAATATAAAAGCGAGGTTGCTTATTATGCTTAAAAACAATGAAAAAGTAATGGACAAGATAGTTGACCTTTGTAAGTCAAAGGGCTTCGTTTACCCCGGCTCTGAGATCTATGGCGGTCTTGCAAATACATGGGACTACGGTCCGCTGGGCGTTGAGCTCAAGAACAACATCAAGAGAGCTTGGATGAAGAAATTCGTTCAGGAGAACAAGTACAACGTAGGTCTTGACTCCGCTATCCTTATGAACCCACAGACTTGGGTAGCTTCGGGACATATCGGCGGCTTCTCAGATCCTCTCATGGACTGTAAGGAGTGTAAGACTCGTCACCGTGCCGACAACCTCATCGAGGACTTCGACGGCACTAATGTTGCAGGCTGGTCAAACGAGCAGATGATGGATTACATCAAGGAAAAAGGCATCGTATGCCCTAACTGCGGCAAGCAGAACTTCACAGATATCCGTCAGTTCAACCTTATGTTCAAGACATTCCAGGGCGTTACAGAGGACAGCAAGTCCGAGCTTTATCTCCGTCCCGAGACTGCACAGGGTATTTTCGTAAACTTCGCTAATATACAGAGAACCACACGTAAAAAAGTGCCTTTCGGCGTTGCACAGGTAGGTAAGTCTTTCCGTAACGAGATAACTCCGGGTAACTTCATCTTCCGTGTACGTGAGTTCGAGCAGATGGAGCTTGAATTCTTCTGCAAGCCCGGCACTGACCTTGAGTGGTTCGACTACTGGAGAAGCTACTGCAAGAACTTCCTTCTCTCACTGGGTCTCAAGGAGGAGAATATCCGTCTCCGTGACCACGATCAGGAGGAGCTCTGCTTCTATTCAAAGGCTACAACAGACTTCGAGTACCTCTTCCCATTCGGCTGGGGCGAGCTCTGGGGCGTTGCAGACAGAACTGACTACGACCTCACACAGCATATCAACACCAGCGGCAAGTCACTTGAATACTTCGATCCTGAGACAAACGAGAAGTATATCCCATACGTTATCGAGCCTTCTCTCGGCGTAGAGAGACTCTTCCTCTCAGTTGTAACTGAGGCTTACGATGAGGAAGAACTTGTTTCAACTGACAAGGACGGCAAGGAGAAGAAGGAAACAAGAACAGTTATGCACTTCCACCCTGCACTTGCTCCTTTCAAGGCTGCTGTACTTCCGCTCGTTAAGAAGCTCTCACCAAAGGCTGAGGAAGTATACGATATGCTTTCCAAGAAGTTCATGGTGGACTTCGATGAGGCAGGTACTATCGGTAAGAGATACCGTCGTCAGGACGAGATCGGTACACCTTTCTGCATCACGTACGACTTCGATACACTTGAAAAGGATAACTGTGTAACAGTACGTGACCGTGACACAATGCAGCAGGAGAGAGTAAACATCAACGACCTCGTTGCATATCTCGAAGCTAAAATGCAGTTCTGATCGTAGGGGCTGCCTTTGGCAGCCCGTGCTAATTTCATAGAAACTCGCGGACGCCCAAAGGTCGTCCCTAAAATTATGAATTAAAAAGGACACCCGAAGGTGTCCTTTTATTATTTCGTAACCTGTCCCTTGCGGTATCTGCCGAAGAATATGCCGTCATCCACATATTTATCAGCCTGTGATACCCACATGGGGAATTTTCCCGTAGCAAGAGCCGTCTGACCGTTGAGCATTCCCGTATGGAACGAGATATGCCTGAACTGCCTCAGCACCAGCTCCATGCGCGTATGCTCACAGTTTTCGGGACGTTCATAGAGCATTTCGTCCGTGAGACTGTCTATATAATCAAGAGTTTTCTTCTCAACTGCGTCCAGATATTCAAGGAGCTGTTCATCTGAAAGAACGACAGTTGCAGGTTTATCGGGATTATCCAGTCCTTCCTCATGGAAAGGCGGTTCATCGTAAACGCAGGGATTTATGAACCACTTGTCCGCCGAGTGTATAGCATGATAAGCCCAGCGCCAGCAGGGAGATCCGCAGCACAGAGCGTCACGGTCGTAAGTTCGCAGTGAAGTCCTTATGTTCATAAAGTTGGGTACTACCATATCTTTGATTATCTTGCAAAGCTCGTTCATAATTATCCCTCCGTTCATTTTGGTAGGGGCGGATATTATCCGCCCGCAAATAAACATACAATTAACATAAAAACGTATGTAGGGGTTGCCTTTGGCAGTCCGTGATAATTGTACTGTGACCTGTGGGCGCCCAAAGGGCGCCCACACAATTCCGAATTAGTTTTTACAGTGTGTCGATGATATCGAGTGAATGCTCCTCGTTCATTGTGCGGCACATCTCGATGAACTTGTCCAGAGGAACGTTTTTCAGCTGCTTGTTGCCGCGGATATTGATAGAAACCTGCTCGTTCTCAGCTTCGCTGTCGCCGATGATAACAACATATGGATCCTTGAAGTCCTTGAACTTTCTGATCTTGTTCTTCATATTGTCGTCAGTGTAATCCACCTCAACTCTGATGCGGTTCTTCTTGAGAAGGTCAGCCACCTTCTTAGCGTAGTCGTTGTGGTCTGTTCTGATAGGAACGATACCTACCTGCATAGGTGAGAGCCAGAACGGGAATGCGCCTGCGAAGTTCTCGGTGATTATACCGATGAATCTTTCAAATGAACCGAATATAGCACGGTGTATCATTACAGGCTGCTTCTCTGAACCGTCTGAAGCGATGTACTTCATCTTGAAGTTGAGCGGAAGCTGGAAGTCAAGCTGGATAGTACCCATCTGCCACTCACGTCCGATAGCGTCCTTCATCTTCAGGTCGATCTTAGGACCGTAGAATGCGCCGTCACCCTCGTTGAGCTCGTATCCGTCAGGACCGTACTTGTCCTCGAGGATAGCCTTGAGGTCAGCCTCAGCCTTGTTCCATACGTTGATGTCGCCCATGTAGTCGTCAGGACGAGTTGAAAGCTCAGCCTTGTATTCAAGACCGAATGTCTTGTATATCTCTGTAGCGATATCCATGATATCGTTGATCTCTGAAGCTATCTGCTCCTCAGTTACGAGGATATGAGCATCGTCCTGTCTGAACTGCTGAACGCGGAAGAGACCGTTGAGCTCGCCTGACTTCTCCTTACGGTGGATAACGTCTACCTGATTGAATTTAAGGGGGAGCTCCTTGTATGAACGCTGCTTGTTCATGTATACCTTGATAGCGTTAGGACAGTTCATTGGCTTAGCGCAGTAAACCTCTGTATCTTCCTCGGAAGGGATAACGAACATACCGTCCTGATAGTGATCCCAGTGACCTGATGTTACCCAGAGTTCTTTCTTTGAGAGAACAGGACCTGAAATTTCAGTATAACCGTGATCCTCGTGAACGCCTCTCCAGTATTCAAGAAGTGCATTGAAGAGCTTCCAGCCTCTTGGGAGCCAGTAAGGCATACCGGGAGCTGTGTGGTCGAACATGAAGAGTGCCTGCTCCTTGCCAAGCTTCTTGTGGTCGCGAAGCTTTGCTTCCTCGATCATCTTTACATACTCGTCAAGCTGTGAAGCCTTCGGGAATGCGATAGCGTATACACGGCTGAGCATCTTGTTATTCTCGTTGCCGCGCCAGTAAGCACCTGTACATGAAAGGAGCTTGAATGCCTTTACAGGAGCTGTGTCCATAAGGTGAGGACCTGCGCAGAGATCGATAAATTCGCCCTGCTTGTAGAATGATATAGGCTCGCCCTTGTCAACGTGTTCCTCGCAGAGCTCAACCTTGTAAGGCTCGTCCATTTCCTTGAGCTTAGCGATAGCGTCAGCAGGTGAGAGCTCGAACTTTTCAAGCTCGATGCCTTCCTTGACTATCTTCTTCATCTCAGCCTCGATCTTTTCAAGCTCCTCGGGAGTGAAAGGCTTTTCGAGGTCGAAATCGTAGTAGAAGCCGTTATCGATAGCAGGACCGATAGCCAGCTTTGCAGCAGGATAAAGTCTCTTTACAGCCTGTGCAAGGATATGTGAAGCTGTGTGCCAGAATGTCTTTTTACCGTCAAGGCTGTCAAATGTGCAAACCTCGAACTGACAGTCGCTGTCGATAACTGTGCGTAGGTCGCATACCTCGCCGTTGACCTTTACACAGCAGGCAGCCTTGTAAAGTCCCATACCGATGCCCTTGATGATTTCTGCGGCTGACTGTGCAGACTCGATCTCGCGAACGCTGCCGTCAGGTAATGATAATTTGATCATGATGATCTCTCCTTTTTATTGATTCATAATTCATAATGCTTGATGCATAATTATTCGTTTGTGCGATGATCTGTTATTCCTTGCAGAATAATTCATCGTTTTCCCAATTTTCGGGATTATTTTCGATGTATTGCCACGCATTGCGGTATTCCCATTCATTCCGCAACACACGGTCAAAAAAATTTTTTTGCCAAACCTTAAAACCTGCTTTTTTAGATACCGCCCCTTTAAATTTATTGATGATGCTTCCGATTGTAGGGGCCGCCTTTGGCGGTCCGTTTTCCGAAAACGCATTCAATACAATAATCAAATGTATATGGTTTGGCATGATTACGAATTTTGGAACAAAAACAATATCGGGATATATCGAAGGGATTTTCTTCAATTCTTCTCTAACAATCCTCCCATATTCCGTTAATGTTATCTTACCGTGCGGACCGCCAAAGGCGGCCCCTACATTGCGGATATCATGATCATTCCAAAATAAATACCGCCTGTTACGTGTGCATATCGTCACAAAATACGCGCCGTTACGGGAATAATCGTAATTATTGAGGCGTATATCCTTCCGCTGCGGAGTATCCATTTCATGTGACCCAGCCTGTTATCTCGAACAGCTCGCCGAAGAGCTCCACATGGACGAAGCCTTTCATAAATCCGTCGTCAGTACCCGTATCGAAGCAAACGACGATATCCTCGTCGTCGATATCGACGTAAACGTCCTCGATCTTCAGTATTTTTGCAAGAGCGTCCGCCGCACTGCCCTCATAGTAGCCTTCATCGATAAGCATACCTGCTACAGTACCCTTACCGCTGTCAAGCTGAGCCAGCTTTTTTGCGATATCCTTGAGGTTGCTGATTATAGTCTCCTCGCTTTCGGTATAAAAGCGAACGGTCATCATCTCGCCCCATATCTTATACGGCAGCTCGTATGCTTCCTCGTGCTCGTTGTACTTGATATTGCTCACTTTCTCACCTTCTTTACAGCGGCATTACTATTTTATCAATAGAATTCTTCCTCGTCTCCCTGAATAACAGCTCCGAGAGCTTCTGCTAAAGGACGCATGACATCAGGAACATCTTCGTTTCGGCAGGCAACGGTTATCATACCGTCTTCAAGCATGAATACAGCTTTACCATATGAATACATATTATCCATTCCCATACTCATTGAAAGACCTGTTCTTGGATTTGTTATTGGCGGCTGGCTGAATTTCTCAACGCCGTCAATGCTGAGAAGCTCATCTGCTGTGATCGGGTCATCAGCACCGTCTGTCCAGTCTGTTCCTCTAAAAATATGCAGATTATAAGCCATGATTTACCTCCTTAGAACAAAAAAGCCCCTTACGCCTATAATTAGGCACAAGGGACGATAGTAACCGTGGTTCCACCCTGATTCACACGGAGCCTTCTCCGTATCTCAAGTGCTCTGTAACGGGAGCTCCCGACGCTTATTGGGCGCACTCAGAGGCGGTGTGCTGTAATATCCTGCCCGTACAGCCTCGCACCAAACGGCTGCTCTCTGAAACGGTCCCGGAAAAGCCTTCCTCATCTACGTTTTACGGAATATTGTAAATTTATATTATCACAGTTTTCACGGTTTGTCAAGGGGGTAAACTTACAAAAAGTTATGTATCACAAGTAAAAATAAACAGTCCGTTGAATATAACGTTAAAAATACCAAAATGACGGGTTGAAATAATACAAAAAATGTGATATAATATTATAAATGTACTGATGTCAGTACCAATACGAACAATAATTTTGACCTTGAGGCAGATATTATGCCGAAATTCGCGGCTGCGCACTGTATGAAAAACACACAGGAGCAGAAGCACTTTTAAATAAAAATAATAAAGGAGATCCTTCATGAATATTGAAGTTGCAAGAATAAATCAGGGAATAGAAAAAGACCCTAAAGAATATGTAAGGGCAATAAACGAGGATTACCTCTACAAATTAAAGAAAATAGCGGACGATATCGCCGAAAACCACAACGAAAAGCCTGTAATACTTCTTTCGGGCCCCTCAGGCTCGGGCAAGACAACTACTGCTATGATGATAGAAAAGCTCCTTGACGATATGGGACACGAAACACATACACTTTCTATGGACAACTGGTTCTGTCCGCTGACCGAAGCTGAAAAAACACTTGCTGCCGAGGGAAAAATGGACCTTGAGTCACCTCTCCGCGTAGACAGTCAGCTCCTCAATCAGCAGATAGAGGCAATAAGTGCCTGCAAGGAGATAGAGCTGCCCAAGTACAATTTCAAGACCTCAACACGCTGCGGCTCGGGAAAGATGTTCAAGCGAAACAAGGGCGAGATAGTTATTTTCGAGGGCATACACGCTCTCAACCCCTCTGTAATCACTGTTCCCGACAGCATGATAAGCAAGATATATGTCAGCGTCCGCACACGTATATCCGATGACGGCATACTTCTTCACCCGTCAAGGATACGTCTTATGCGCCGAATGATACGCGACAGGAACTTCCGCAAACGCTCTCTCCGTGAAACAATGAATATGTTCCACAACGTGGAGGCAGGCGAGAACAAGTACATAATGCCGTATAAATACCGCTCTGACTATGATGTGGATACATTCATGGCTTATGAGCTTTCAGCTTACCGCAACGACCTTCTCGGTCAGCTCGAGGAGCTCATGGACGTTCCCGAAGTAAGGGAGTCAGTGAAAGTCCTCGAAGCTCTTACGCCTATCGACAAAAAGGACATTACTCCCGATTCGCTCATCTGCGAATTCATAGGCAACGGACAGTTCAAGTACTGAGCCGTCAGCCATTGACTTATAGGGCACAAACCGTAATTTAATGCAAACCTCGAAAAAGATTGGAGATAAATATGGAATATCTTGAAAACAGGGAGCTTTCATGGCTCAAGTTCAATAAAAGAGTCCTTGAAGAAGCTGTCGACCCCGACACGCCTCTGCTTGAAAGGATATCTTTTTCAGCGATATATCAGAGCAACCTTGACGAATTCTTCATGGTAAGAGTGGGTTCTCTGACAGAAAAGGCAAAGGATAAAAAAGCAAAGCCCGACAAATTCTCGGGAATGACTCCTGCTCAGCAGCTTGACTCTGTATTCACGGCTGTACGCAGATTACAGCCTTCAGTTGAGGGAGCTCTGCTCACGACCATGAGTGAGCTTGCGGAGTACGGCTACGAGCACGTTTCCTTTGACAAGATGACAAAGGAAGAATTGTCTTTCCTCGAGCTTTACTTCAAGCGCGAGCTGAAGCCTTTCATATCGGGCATCGTTATCAATGATGCTCTCCCGTTCCCGTTTTTGCAGAACAAGGAGATATACGCCGTAGTGCAGCTGGGCACGAAAAAGGGCATATCCATAGGTCTTATACCTGCAACTATCAACCGCTCGGAGCGTATAATAAACCTCGGAAGAGACGGCAAGCGTTTCATACTCGCCGAGGAAGTCATACTCAAATTCGCTCACCTCATGTTCAAGAATTACAAGGTCATCGACCGCGCACTCATAAGAGTCACCCGAAGCGCAGCTATAACCGCCTCGGGAAGAGGTCCCGAGTTCCGCAGACGCATGGAAGAGCTTGTAGACAAGCGCAAAAAGCTTGCTCCTATGCGCCTTGAGCTTTCGGGAGTTTTCAGCCGCGATGCACTTGATTATCTCTGCAAGAAGCTGAAACTGAAAAACGCCCGTGTATTCACATCGCGCATACCTCTCGATCTTTCCTACCTGTTCACATTGCAGGAATACGACAACGATCCGAGACTGCACTATACAGTCCGCACCCCACGCAAGCCTGCGGCTATTTCCGATACAAGACCCGTATTTGCACAGGTAAAGGCAAAGGACATACTTCTCAGCTATCCATTCGAGTCCATGAATTTGTCCTTTATACGCCTTTTGCAGGAAAGTGCAAACGATCCGAAGGTAACTTCCATAAAGATAACCCTTTACCGCCTTGCACGAAGCAGCAAGGTCATAGACGCACTCTGCACAGCTGCTGAAAACGGCAAGGAAGTCCTTGTAATGATAGAGCTCCGCGCCCGTTTTGACGAGGAAAACAACATCGAATGGTCAAAACAGCTGCAAGAAGCAGGCGTAAACGTAATATACGGTCCTAAGGAATACAAGGCACATTCAAAGCTGCTGCTCATTACAAGAAAGGCTCAGGGCGGCAATTTCGACTATGTTACACAGATAGGCACAGGCAACTACAACGAAAAGACTGCCGCACTTTATACAGACCTGATGCTGCTCACAGCTGACAGGGACATCGCAGCAGACGCAGAAGCTGTATTTGCAGGGCTTATCAACGGTACTTTCGTGGAAAATACCAAAAAGCTCCTTGTGTCTCCTCTTGCACTCAGACCTCAGATAATCGAAATGATAGACGAGCAGATCGCTATTGCCAAAAGCGGCGGAAACGGCTATATTGCTGCAAAGGTGAACTCCCTCAACGACTCTGTCATAATAAACAAGCTTGTTGAAGCTTCACAGGCAGGCGTAAAGATAGAGCTTGTAGTCCGCGGACTCTGCTGCCTTATCGCAGGTGTACAGGGATATACCGAGAATATCACCGTCCGCAGCATTGTGGGAAGATTTCTCGAACACAGCCGTATATTCATATTCGGCACAGACTCTCCTAAACAGAAGATATATATCGGTTCTGCTGACTATATGAGCAGGAACACTGTCCGCCGTGTGGAAGTTGCCGCACCTGTTGAAGATGAACGCCTGAGAAGGCGTATCCGCGAGATGTTCCGCATATTTATGAAGGACAACGCAAAGGCTCGCATAATGCTCAGCGACGGTACTTATATCCACGAGCGCAGAAATCCCGATACTCCTTTCAACTCTCAGGAATATCTTTACGAGGAAGCATACAAGCGTCTTGAAGATAAGTCTGCCCGTCAGGAGCAGATGAAAGTGAACCGTGAAAACGGTGCAAAAAAGAAAGCGACCGCGCAGAAAACAGCCTCAAAAAAACCGACACAGAAAAAGACTGAGACAAAAATTCCTGCTAAAAGAGGGAGAAAGAAAAACACTCCATAAAATACCTGTATGAGAAAATAAGAAAATATACTTGAAACTTTGTATTTTTTATGTTATAATGTTCGTATTGCGAACATTATAATTTATCTTAATGTCCTTGCAGATACGCAAATCAAAGATTTGCTCCCTGCAATCGGACAATTATATCATAACGCTTTGCTTTTATGATATAATGCTCGTATTGCGAATATTATTATTTGTATTTTACATTGTTTAGTAAGTATAATACACTCTTACAGAGTTACTTTAATTGCAATTTTCATTTCTGAGGTTTGGATAATGATTGGATATTATAACTATACGGTTATTCTTACATATTTGAGTCTTATATCGTCCGTAGTAGGTATGTTCTTCGCAGCAGGCTACAGCGGTATGAGACCTCACCCCGAATACGCTATAATCTGCCTTATGGTGTCGGGACTTTGTGATATGTTTGACGGTAAGGTCGCCCGTACAAAAAAAGACCGTACCGAAAGCGAGAAAAAGTTCGGTATACAGATAGATTCACTGTGTGACGCTATCTGCTTCGGAGTACTTCCCGCAGTTATCGGCTATTCCATAGGCATGAGAGACTGGTGCGACCTGCCCATTCTCGTAATGTTCCCCCTTTGTGCAGTCATCAGACTTGCATACTTCAACGTAGCCGAGGAGGAAAGGCAGAAAAAAACCACTGAAAACCGCAAGGTCTACGAAGGACTTCCCGTTACAAGCGTAGCACTTATACTTCCCCTGCTTTACAGCTTCCACAGGGATATCGGCAAAGACTGGTTCCCCGAGGTATACGGCGGTGCGCTCTTCGTTATCGCACTTGCGTTCATAACCCGATTTAAAGTCAAGAAGCCAAGTATGAAAACTATGCTGTGCTTCATCGGTATAGGCGTTCTGGAGCTTATCTGGATGCTTTATAAGACAAAAACAAGATGATCAAAAGGCTTCTATGTAGGTACGATGCTTATATAGAAGCTTTTTTAAGTTTAGAGTTGTGGAGTCGCCTGCGGCGACAATATCTAAATAATGTGAGCGCAGCGAACACATTAACTCTCAACTCTAAACTCTAAACTAAGAAGCCTTTTTTGCAAAAAGACTTTACATTTTCATCATTGTGCGGTATAATACCATTATACCGAAGGGAGAAATGATATGAAGAAGATTTTCTGCGGTATCTCTGCCGCAGCCCTGATATTATGCTGTTTTGCTTCATGCGGAAGCCATACAGTGCCAAACGACGGAGTAAAAGTCTCCGCTGTGTCCGTAAACAACAGATCCGCTGTTGATATCGCAAAGGAAATAACAGGAAGGTGGGAGACTACCTTAGAGCTTCTCGATGAGGAAGAGGTCAAGCCCACTTACAAACGCTATGAATTCCTTGAGGACGGCAGCGGTACTTATTACGAACCTGACGGAAACGCACAGCAGATAAGCTGGTCGGTGACCGCAGACGGCGGAATGAAGCTCATATACGATGATAACGGTGAGATCTCAGAATTATACGACTTTATCGGCTGTGACATGGTGACCTCAAAGGATACTCCCGAGGGCAAACGCGAGATACATATCGCAAAAGTCCCCGTATTCACTGTAGATGAAAAGAATTAAAGGAGGATCAGCAATGAAAAAGATCATATTCTTTACCCTGTCGGCATTGATGCTGCTCATATGCGCAGTAAGCTGCGGAGAAAAGTACGATCCGAAATACTGCGGCAAATGGGAAGCCGATTATATGTATTTAGACGGCGAGAAAACGACCACTATGCTGGGTATGCCTATTTCAGCACTGTTCAGATATGAGATAAAGGACGGCGGCAAGGCAAACTGGGTATCGGCTGTAGACTCTAATGTAATACAGTACGGTGCTAATACCGATATAACATGGCGTGAAAAAGAGCCTGACATTATCGAACTCAGAGTTGCAGACCTTGACGGAAAAGAAGAAACACAGACCACAGACCTGCATTACCGTGACGGTATGCTGGCTATTGAAGATGACGGCTTTGCTATTTACCTGAAAAAAGTTGACGAATTCACACCAATCGACACAGACGCGCTCAACGCTGCCGCAGGTGTTATACAGAACTTCGGCGTAAATGAGTAATAAGGAGCAGATATGAAAAAGATCATTTGTTTTTGTCTTGCAGCCGCTATGTTTTCAGGCTGTATATGCGGCTGTAGCAATAAAAAGAAGAATAATTCTTCAAACAACGGAACTACAGAAAGCACCACCACACCCGAAGCTACTACCATTCCGGATAATTCGGGAAAGCCTTTCATCGGCAAATGGGAGTCTTACAAAGCAACAGTATTCGGCGAGACTTATGAGACCGAATATGCAGGCTATCCCCTCAGTGCCGTAGCTCAGCTCACTGTATACGACGATCTTACGGCTGATATGGATATATCCCTTAATCCACGCGGCAAAGCAAGAACTTATAAATACAACTGGGAAGTTACCGAGGACAGCGAGCTCTGGCTGAAAAGTCCCGATGACGGTTACTACTGCCGCATAGAACAGGGACAGATGATAATGAGATACGCCGATGACGACGGTACTGAAATATTCCTCATGCCTGTAAGCGAATTCACAAATAACGAAACTCCTACAGAAGCAGGTCTCAGTAATTCCGATTACAAGGACTTCATGGGCAAATGGGAAGCTATAGAGGTAAAGTCGGACGGTGAGACTTACACCGAAAAACTTGGCGCATATCCCATAAACACAGCCTTCCGCCTTGAGCTTTTCGATGACAATACTTCCGCAATGTCTATCATCGGTGAACCTATGTCCTACGAATGGTCTCCCGATAAAAAGGGACAGATGTATATGTGGGGCGATTATGAGGGCTTCAGCATAAAAATGGAAGGCGACACCCTTATAGTCGATGACGAGTCAAACCTTAAAGTTAAATTCAAAAAGGTGGATAAATTCGAAGATTTCGACTTCTCCTCAGTGGCTGAACAGATCCCCGAAGAGGATATTATCCTCAATCCCGAAGAGGAAGAAGAAACTACAACAGAATAATATTTTTATACAGGCAGGTACAAAAAATGTATCTGCCTGCTTTGTTATTTTAGTACATTCGGAGTTTTTCACCGTATAAGTGCATTTTATTCACATATGATATTTGACATTGGATTTACAAAATGTTATAATGATGAGGTGTGTTGATCAAGTGACTGACGGTCACTTACAGACGCATAATTTTATGGGTAATGAAGCGACGCCCATGTACGGAATGAGAGATTTGATATATGAAATACCGATTTTTTGCAGCTTTTATGGGCACGCTCGTCATAGCTTCCACGCTTTCAGGCTGCTCAAACAACAATAATTCAGACAATGCCGAAAGCTCCTCGGCAAGGGAGATATCCGCCGAAGTTACCGATACAAACGCAGAAGAAACAACTGCTATCGAAGCACAATATGATACAAATGCACCTTCAAGGGAGTGTGCGGCAAATCGTCAGCAGATGCTTTTTGTTATGGATAACGGAGACTATATCTACTCAGCAAATAAAGACGGAGATAACGTTCCTGTAGAGGTATATATCCGCGACGACCGCAAGGGCAAGACTGAAGAGCTTGATCTGCCCGAAAACAGCGAGCTGATGTATTCCGCTGAGGATAAGCTGTATTACTATTCGCCCGATGACGGTCTTTGCGTATACGACAACGGAAAATCAACTCCTTTGAACAGTGAAACAAAGTACACTGACGTTATCCCGCCCCGCGACACCTTCTTTTTCACAGATGATGCCATATATTTTGCAGTTTCGGGCGATAACGGCACTGAGATAAAGTCTATGGACTATTCGGGAAAGCTCTCTGACAAGGTATATACCTCGGAATACAGAAATGTCCACATAGTGGGCTTTTATAAAAACGACCTGATATGCTCATATAACATAGGTACAAATGGTTATATCTGCATATTCAGCAGCGAAAATAGCTCCACAGAGCTTAAAACAGGCGACTCTCCGTATATTATCGGGGATAAGGTCTACTTTATCGACTTCAACAGCCTTTGCTGTATCCCTCTTGAGGGCGGCGAAAAGGAAAAGGTCAGCGATGAAAGATGCACCGATTTCTGCTTCTATGAGGATAAACTCATATTTACGGATAGTATTTCCGTATTTTCCGCAGAGCCTGACGGCAAAAGCAATGTTATTCTCGAAGCAAATGACCTTACAAACTGCAACTATATCTCAGGCTTGGGCATAACCGACGGCAAACTCTATGTCTGCGGCGGCTCGGGCTCTTTCTGGAAAAGTATTGCCGAAACAGACGAAAACGGCAAGATCGTTGAAGAGATAAGCGCAGGCGTTGACAGATGAGCCCTTTCATAAGTAGTCAGAAAAAACCGTTTTTTCAATGGAAAACCATTGAATATACAAATATATTTTTATTTTTTAACCAACGATGAAATTAGATGAAATTCTCGCGCTTATATTTTTACTGCTGATTATTGCCGCGGCAATATGGCTGTACAAAAGGCTGCACAAGCCCGATATCACCAAGCTTTACAACGCAAAGACCATTCTCACAGACAGGGAATACGAGTTCTACAAGAGACTGAAGCCCCTTGCCGATGAATACGGTCTCAGCGTCTACAGCAAGGTAAGGCTCGCAGACCTTATCGAACCCAAACCAAAAGCCGAAAATCCTTACTGGATGGAGTGCTTCAACAAGATAAAAGCGAAGCATATAGACTTCGCTCTTGCCGACGAGGATACAGCTATAGTTGCTCTTATCGAGCTTGACGATACCTCACACTCACGTCCCGACCGTGTGGAGCGTGATGATTTCGTCAACGCAGTCCTCGAAAATACGGGCTATACCCTGCTCCGTACATACGGCGACCTTGACGTTATCGAGGAATACCTCAGTTAATTAGTGATTAGTGAGTAGAACTGCATATAACAGATAACAATATAGAAGTATAGCCCCGAAGCACTTGAAATGCCTCGGGGCTTTGTTTAAATCATGACTAGCCTAATAACTTGCTGAACGTATGAACGGGATTCCAAAGGGGTCACCACCCCTTTGGCGGAGTCCAGAGGCAGAGCCTTTGGTCGCTGTTCTCAGCTTTTAAGGAACAGCGAAATAATACGAAGGCGCACCGCAAGGGGTGAATCAAAAAACAGTCCAGTGGACTGTTTTTTGAGAGGGGACGCCCTGTAAAAGAGGGCGTCCCTTAATTTAACACCGCGGACTGCCACAGGCAGCCCCTACAGTTTTTATTGCGTAAAGCACGGACGACCAATGGTCGTCCCTACAATGAGGTTATTTAATGTTATTTCGGCTATTTGCGGGCGAGCGGAACTCGCCCCTACATACGGTTATTTTACAGTTACGGTGTATACCTTTTCTACGCTATAGGATATACCGCCCGTTTCGGTATCTGCATCATTTGTCTGATTTTTCAGAGTATTGAACATGACTTTATCATCAAATGACTCTATCCCGTTACATTCAAATACATCCACTATGGGATATACGATGCCCATATCAGGTTTTATGCAGTAAACAGGCGAGTCATAGTCTCTGAATGTACTGCTTAGGAACACAAAGCCTTTGCTGTAAACTGCTTCATCGCCCATATCCTCAACATCAAGTATGTAATGCTCCATTTTTTCCATGTCATATATATGGATAAGCGTATAATTCTTGACAATGAACATCTTATCGTCACCATAAACGATATCTCCGCCTATATAGGACAGTGACACACGGTAATGATCACTTACCATATCAAGCATTTGGCTGTCCTCGGGTCTTACAAGATAAAACGGTGCTCCGTTGATAATATTTTGCGAGACTACCCTGCCGCCCAGATCGTCAGTCTTATCGCTTATAAAGCTTTCGGAGTCCTCCTCATAAAACAATGTCTCAATAACATAAAAGTCTGTATCGTACACGATCATTGAAGGAAAGCCCATGTTATCCCGACTTACATATATAAATTTGTCCGGACTGCTGTTCTCGTAAATGATTTTTACATCGCCTGAATCAAGATCATAGGCATATACCTTTGAAATCTTATCAGTTTCATTATATACCGAATAGAGCATTTTTCCGTTCGCCAAAACAGGTGTTTGCATATAACGCTCGTTTATATCATTTGATGACCAGCTGTATATCTCCTCGTTTTTACCGCTGCTTTCGTCATACTGAAAAAGAGAAAAATCATAATTTCCCACAAAAGCTGCCCGATACACAGCGACTATATAGTATTTGCCGCCATACATATAGCAGTTTGCTGCAAAGCCTTTCTCTGCCTTGTCCTTATATGAGGACCAATCCTGTCCTGTATCAACAGGAACATAGTAATCGTTGGTGTAATAGCTCTCAACATTCTCTGCTTTATTGCATATGGGGACTTTACTGCCGAAATCAAGTCCGCTCAGATCCACAGAGCTGACATTTACAGGCGGCTCTCTGTCGGGATATGAAAGGGATACATCAATGGTCTTGAAATCATCTTCGCTGTACTCACGGTAAACAGGCTCGGTAACGAGCGTATCGCCTGTGTCTTCATTGACTGCCGTATCCGTTGGCTTGGGCTCTTCCTTTTTCTTTTTATCATCACTGCACGAAAAACAGCTTACTGCAAGCGCAGCAGCTGCGATCATACTTATCATCTTATTCATGCTTAACCTCCTTGGTGTTTGTACTAATAAGTGTATTTCATGATCTGAAAAGATGATGTTTTTTTTCGGGCGGATATTATCCGCCCCTACAAATGTTTATTTCGCTGTGACTGTATATACCCTTGTCATCTTATCCGCAGCATATGATATGCCGCCGCTCGTTTCGTCTTTTAATTCTTTCCTATATTCAATGCACGAATTGAATGTAACAGTATCGCCAACGGTCTTTAGTCCGCAGTATAAGTCATCATCAGTTATGACATATGCAATGCCTAACTCGGGAATAATACAGTATACAGGCATTTTATACTTTTCGTACCAGTTGCCTGTGAACACCATTCCGCTGCAGTATGTACACTCGTTTCCCATGCCTGTTACGTCAAGTATGTAATGCTCCATTTTTTCAAGGTCGTACATATGGATACTGCCCTCGTTTTTTATCAGGAATGTCTTATCATCGGCATAGACTATCTTTCCGCCTGTGTAGGACAGCGATACATGGTAGTATTTACATATCATGTCAAGCTTGCGCCTGCCGTCGGACTTCACGATATAATACTGAACTCCGCCGAAATATCTGCTTGAAATGATCTTTCCGTCAATGTCGTTTGCTTCATCAGCCACAAAGCTTTCGGCTGTTTCATCATAGTACAGATGATCCAACTGTTCGCCGCCATTTTTTATAAGCTGCAAACAAGGATAGTCATTGCTGTCATGGTCGAAATATACGTAAATATCAGACTCATTCTCCTCATATACCGTCTTTACGTCACCTGTGGCAAGGTCATAGGCGAATACCTTAGTGCTGTTGTCACTGCTGTTTCTGATCTCGTAGAAAAGCTTATCGTCAAATATCATCGGCTGATCTGTGTAATCCTCGTTTATATCCTTTGACGACCAGCTGTATACCTCTTCATTCCTGCCGCTTTTTTCATCATAGCAAAACAGTGAGAAATCAAAATTGCTCGTCAGAAAGCTCTTATACTCAACAACTATATAACACTTTCCGTTATACATACAGCAGCTGCTTGCAATGCCCTCAGCTTCTTCATTTATAAGTTTTTCCCAGTTGTATTCGATATGGCTCAAACTGAACATATCTCTATAATATACCTTCGCATTTTCTTCAGTATTGCAGACAGGCAGCTTTTTGCCGAAATCAAGTCCGCTTATGTCCACACAGCTTACCTCTACAGGCAGTTCTCTGTCGGGGTATAAAACGGATACATCAATGGTCTTGAAATCATCTTCGCTGTACTCACGGTAAACAGGCTCGGTAACAAGGGTATCGCCCGTATCTTCGTTTACAGCGGTATCCTTTGGCTTGGGCTTTTCCTTGTCATCACAGGCTGTCAGCACAGAAGATGCCGCAAGAACTGCCGCAGCAATGAGACTTATCCGCTTATTCATTATTTTCCTCCTGTGTGAACCATACTTTTACCTGATCGTAATCGTATTCTTTATATATAACGCCCGGTTGTTCTGTGACTTCACGCTCGTCCCTTTTGATGTTGATATCGAACCAAAGGCTGTTATCATAGCTGTCATAGAGCGACAGCCACATATCCAATGCATATTCATCATATGTTGAGTCAAATGATGCAAGGTCAAAGGTAAGTCCTATTTCGGGCATGATGTAATATACCTTGCCTGAACCGACTGAGGGATATACAACTATACCGTCCTTTGCATACTTGCAGTTGTCTGCGCCGAGACCGCTGTAGTCGATTATATAATGTGTGGAGCTTTCAAGGTCGAACACATGGACAAATGAAGTTTCCGAGCTTGACGCTTTGCTGCCCTGTCTTAAAACAAGCTTTTTATCGCTTGCATAGAGTATATCACAGCCCGTAAGACCTGTGGAGACCTTGTAACTCTCGGTGCATACGTCGTATTTACGGGAGTTTTCGGGCTTTTCCTTCCATGCGAAAAGCTCGCCGTAGATAAACGGACATTCCTTGGTGCCTGAAATTGAACCATATACACTCGGATCATAATCCGCAAATGCGGAATATAGTTCTTTCCATGTCTTGCTGCCGAAGTCGTATTCCTTTACTTTGACATCACAGCCTGTTATTATATAATAATTCTCGCCATCATCTGAATAAGTATACTGTCCGCTTTCAGTTTTGTAATCTTTCGGAACGTCCTCTGTATGGTTTATGCTCTCCCTTATCAACAGTCTGCCTGCGGAATTCCCCATAACATATGCGCTGTATTTCTGGCTTTCCTCAGCCTCAAGAATGTTTACAAGCTCTTTCTTTTCCTCGTCAAGATAGTAAAGACCTTTCTCCCTTGTGAGCACGTAAAGTACGCCGTTTACACTGTAAAGCTGCCAGATAATAAGGCTGTTTTCGGGATCGGAATGGCGGAATACCTCCTCTTTTTCACCTGTGAGCCCGTCAACGCGGAATATGGCAGACTCATGATGACCGAGACAATTATTGTCATATTCTACCTCGATATAAAAAGTATTCCCGTCAATACAGCTGCAATATATATCGCCTTTCTGAGGCTCTGTACAGCTCTTTTCCCATTGCTCTCTGATAAATTTCTGGTATTCCTCATCTTCATAATCGGATTTATCTGTCCTGTACCTGTCGCGGTACTTCTCAGCTTTGCATGGTGGTATGACGCTTCCGAAGTCAATCTGCGAAGTATTCAGCTGATGCATTGTCAGCGGCGGTTCTTTGTCGGTCACGTTTAAATTAACTTCGATAGTATTGAAGCTGTCCTCCGAAAACTCCTTGTATTCGGTCTTTACAGGCTCGTCAAGGGCAGGCTCGTTTACGCCGTCCTCAATGTTTACAGGCTTTTCCTCGGTCTTTTCCTTTTTCTTTTTATCATCGCTGCACGAAAAACAGCTTACTGTCAGCGCGGCTGCGGCAATTATACTGATGATCTTTTTCATTATTTATACCCCCTTAGTGGTTTATATAAATAAGTGTATCCTGTAGTAAGAAAAGACGATGATTTTTATGTTAAAATAAAAAAATTTATATTCGCTGACAAAAATCCTCCATTTCTATTTTACAGGCAATATCACGCGATGTCAACACCTATTGGTATGTCAAGGCTTTTTTTGTCAAACTGTGTCGAGACTTCATCAATTATCCCAAATCACCGCCATTTCACGAGGTCTTATTTATGATTTATCTGGAATTTTACCATTATTTTCTCATAGATTTGCAATATCGCGTTATTTGTGTTATAATAAAATGATAATATATTTTTGTGCATTGAAAGGGGTTTTAAAAATGGATCGAAATGTGTTTATTGAAAAGTTCAGCGGGAAGCTCCCTAAAGATATAAAGTCAGCTTCTCCACAGCAGCTCCACGACGCTCTCGGCAAGACCGTTATGGAAATGTTCTCGGAACGCTGGAACGAAAGCCGTCAGCAGCACCTCTCAAAACGCCGCGCTGCGTATCTCTCAATGGAATTTCTCGTAGGACGCGCTGTATTCAATAATCTCCTTGTACTCGGCATCTATGACGATGTGGAAAAGGCTTTCGCAGAGCTTGGTCTTGACCTTTCAGCTCTCGAAGATATCGAGGACGCTGCTCTGGGCAACGGCGGTCTCGGCAGACTTGCTGCCTGCTTCCTCGACAGTGCCGCAACACTCGCTCTTCCCCTTGACGGATACGGTATCCGCTATAAATACGGTCTCTTCAAGCAGTCTATCGTTGACGGCTATCAGAAAGAGGACATCGACGACTGGACTAAGTACGGCGATCCGTGGTCTGTACGCTGCGACGAGGACACTGTCCTTATTGAATACAACGGTCAGACCGTAAAGGCTGTGCCTTATGATATGCCTGTTTTCGGCTTTGGTACTGAGAATGTGGGCACTTTAAGACTCTGGCAGGCTGAGCCTGTAAAGGAATTCGATTTCGAGGTTTTCAATAATCAGGACTACCTCGAAGCTTCTAAGGAAAAGATATACGCCGAGGATATCTCCCGTGTGCTCTATCCTAACGACGATACCGACGAGGGCAAGAAGCTCCGCCTTAAACAGCAGTATTTCTTCAGCTGTGCTTCTCTTACAGATATAATCAGAAAGCACAAGGCTCGCTTCGGCACTCTCGATAATCTTGCTGACTATATCTCAGTACAGCTCAATGATACTCACCCTGTTATCTCTATCCCCGAGCTTATCCGCCAGCTGGTGGACAACGAGGGCTATACCTTTGAAACTGCCCTTGATATGGCTAAGAGGATATTCAATTATACAAATCATACCGTTATGCAGGAGGCTCTGGAAAAGTGGCGCACAGATCTGGTGGAAGAGCTTCTGCCGCGTATCTACACTATAATAATCCAGATAAACGAGGCTCTCATTGCGGATATGTATGCCGCAAATGTGCCTAAGGACAAGATCGATCGCATAAAGATAATAAAGGGCAGCCTTATCCATATGGCTGACATGGCTTGCTATGCTTCAAGCCATATAAACGGAGTTGCTGAGATACACACTCAGATACTCAAGGACTCTGTGCTTGCGGATTGGTTCAGCCTTTATCCCGAGCGTTTCCGCAACGAGACAAACGGCATAACTCAGCGCCGCTGGATAGCTCTCTGCAATAAGGAGCTCTCTGCGCTCATCACCGAGCTTATCGGCGATAACAGCTGGATAAACGACCTTGACAAGCTCAAGGAGCTTGCTAAGTACGCAGATGACGAGAATGTGCTCCGCCGCTTCATCGACATAAAGCAGGGCAAGAAAAAACAGCTTGCCGACTTCATAAAGGCTCACGATGATATCGACACAGACCCGAATTTCGTATTCGATATACAGATAAAGCGTCTACACGAGTATAAGAGACAGCTTCTCAATGCTTTCTCAATACTCTGGATATACTACGGCATAAAGGACGGCAGCATCACTGACTTTACTCCTACTGCTTTCATTTTCGGAGCTAAGTCTGCTCCCGGATACCGCCGCGCTAAGGCTATTATCAAGTTCATCAACGAGGTGGGCAGGATAGTTTCCTCCGACCCCGATACACGCGACCTTATAAAGGTCATCTTCGTGCAGAACTACAACGTTTCCTACGCCGAAAAGCTTGTTGCAGGCGCTGATATCTCCGAGCAGATATCCACAGCAGGTACTGAAGCAAGCGGTACGGGCAATATGAAGCTCATGCTCAACGGTGCTGTGACTCTCGGTACTTACGACGGTGCTAACATCGAGATAGTACAGGAGGCAGGCGAGGAAAATAACTATATCTTCGGCGCAAGAGTCGAGGATCTTGAAAAGATAGTGCCCGAATATGACAGCAGAAAGATATTCGCTGACGATGCTATGATAAGAAAGGTTGTATCCTCACTTATCGACGGAAGCGTTTCCGACGGCGGCAGCGGCGATTTCCGCGAGCTTTATACCGCTCTCCTTGACGGTGCGAGCTGGCATACTCCCGATCATTACTACCTTCTCGGCGATATGAGGAGCTATGTTGAGACAAAGCTCCGCTGCATAAGCGATTACCGCTCAGACCGCCTTGCCTTTGCAAGAAAGCAGTGGCTCAATATGTGCAATGCGGGCAAATTCAGCTCTGACAGAACTATCGCTGATTACGCAGAAAACATCTGGAACATCAAATAAGACATTTATTTCGCTTTCCCGAAGGGCGGTGGACATTTGAACCGACTTATTGACAAACTGGCTATACTCCTTATATGCCTTATGAGCATTGTTATGTCCGACAGCTTTACAGCTCCTGTTATCGTTGCTCTGGCAACGCTTACCGTATCAGCTGCTGTACAGCTGATGACAGGTACTGTGATCGCGGCTGTCCTCATAGCTTCATGCTCATTGCTGTGCGGAGTCTTTCCGCTCATGCTGTGTTCGCTCCCTTTGCTGCTTTATGACGCGCTGTGGGAGAAAAAATGGTGGCTCACAGTTCCTGCCGTAACTGTGCTGACAAAGCTCAATATGCTCAGTGCAGAACAGCTCATACTCACAGGGGCTGCCTTTGCGGTAACTGTTATCATCTACAAAAGAGTTTCAAATCTTGAAGAAACTGTATCCGTCCTTACATCTCTCCGCGATGAAGTCGCAGGAAAGAACAGGCAGCTTGCGGAACAAAATCTCCGCCTTGCTGCCGCTCAGGACAACGAGATACATCTCGCTACCATGAAAGAGCGAAACCGCATAGCCCGTGAGATACACGACAACGTGGGACATATGCTCACACGTTCCCTGCTGCAATCGGGTGCTCTCATAGTAATAAACAAGGACGAACAGCTGAAAGAACCGCTGGAAAGCCTTAAAACTACTCTTGACAGTGCTATGACCAGCATACGCGAAAGCGTTCACGACCTTCACGACGACTCCATAGACCTTAAAAAAGTCATAGAGGACAGTATAAGCACAGTGGACAGCAGGTTCAAGGTCACACTGGACTGCGATGTAAGCGAAAATATCGCAGGCAATATCAAACTGTGCATCATCGGCGTTGTAAAGGAAGGTCTTTCCAATGCCGTCAAACATTCAAAAGGGGATAAAATAAACATCATAATACGTGAGCACCCTGCCTTCTATCAGCTCATGCTGGAGGACAACGGCTGCTGCACCGAAATAAAAGAAAGCGGCATAGGTCTGAAAAATATGTCCGACCGCGCTGCCGCTCTTAAAGGCAGGATATCCTTTACGCCCTCGCAGGAAGGCTTCAAGATATTCATGTCTCTGCCTAAATCCTAATATACTTAATAAACGTCATACCCAGCGATTCATTATCCCATAGGAGATCTTAAAATGAGTACTGAAACTTTAATGAAATACAATTCACCTGCAGAGAGCTTCTCTGAGGCTCTCCCTATCGGAAACGGACGTATAGGCGCAATGATATACGGAACACCAGACAATGAGAGTATCGTTATCAACGAGGACTCTGTATGGTCCGGCGGTCTGCGTCACAGAATAAACCCTGTGGCAAAGGAAGGCTTCGCAGAAGTGCGTCAGCTCCTTAAAGAGGGCAGGCTCTCCGAAGCAGAAGATACTGCTTTCAGTAAAATGCAGGGCGTTACTCCAAATATGCGCCGCTATATGCCGCTCGGTGAACTGGAGCTTGAGCTCCGTCTCGACGGAAAAGCCCGTGAATACTCCCGCAGTCTCGATATCGGAAGCGCAGTCGCTGATGCCTCCTTTACCGTGAACGGCGTAACATATACAAAAGAATACTTTGTATCCGCTCCCGACGAAGTTATGGTAATGCGCATATCCGCGTCAGAGCCTGCTTCTGTCTCTCTTTCGTGCTGCATCGGCGGCCGTGACGACTATTACGACGACAACCGCCCATGCGGTGAGAACATGATACTCTTCAACGGCGGCAGCGGCAGCAAAAACGGCATATTCTTCGCTGCCTGTCTCGGTGCTTCTTCAAAGGGCGGCGAGCTCACAACAGTGGGAAACAGGATATGCGTGAAAAATGCCGATGAGGTAATGATAGTTCTCTCGGTCAGAACAAGCTTTTACAGCGAAATGTATGAGGAATCCGCTCAGGTGGATACTGAAATGGCTCTCCAGTGCGATTTCGAGGAGCTTTACTACCGCCACGTAAACGACTACAGGGAGCTTTTCGACCGCGTTGAGCTCTCTCTCAACGATAACAGCGAGGAAGAGGACCTTGCTCTCATGAATACAGACGAGCGTATCGACCGTCTCAAAGGCGATGAGCTTGACAATACCGAATGTGAAAGACTTATCCATGACAATAAGCTCATCGAGCTTTACTTCAATTTCGGAAGATATCTTATGATATCATGCAGCCGCCCCGGCACTCAGCCTGCCAATTTACACGGCTTGTGGAATGACCAGATGTCATCGCCCTCGGGCAGCCGCTATGAGCTCAATATCAATACGGAAATGAGCTACTGGATAGCCGAAAGCTGCAACCTCTCCGAGTGCCACCTGCCTCTCTTTGACCTTATGGAGCGCATCTGCGGCAACGGAAGAGTGACTGCAAAGGAGATGTACGGCATACACAAGGGCTTCGTATGCCATAATTCTACTGATATATGGGGCGATACCGTACCGCAGGACGAGTGCAGGACTTCCAGCATATGGCCTATGGGCGGTGCTTGGCTGGCTCTCCATATCTACGAACACTATGAATACACCCTCGACAAGGAATTCCTTGAGGAGAAATACCATATTTTAAAGGAAGCTGCCGAGTTCTTTACAGAATATCTCACAGATGACGGCAAGGGCAAGCTGGTAACAGGTCCGTCCGTTTCTCCCGAAAACGAATATATCGACGAAAACGGCGTGAAAGCAAGCCTCTGCATGGGACCTGCTATTGATATGCAGATAATCACAGTGCTTTTTGCCGATGTCATCAATGCTGCCCATATTCTCGGAAAGGACAGCGAATTTGCGGAAAAGCTCAGCAATATGATGCAGAAGCTCCCCCTTCCGCAGGTGGGCAAATACGGACAGATAATGGAATGGGCAGAGGACTATGACGAGTCTGATATCGGTCACAAGCATATCTCTCAGCTCTTCGCTCTCCACCCTGCCGACCTTATCAATCCCTACAGGACTCCAAAGCTTGCGGACGCTGCAAGAGCTACACTTGTCCGCAGACTTATCAACGGCGGCGGCAAAAAGGGCTGGAGCTGCGCCTGGATAACAAATATGTGGGCAAGACTTTACGACAGCCGTATGGTATACGAAAACCTCAAACGCCTGCTCTCACACTCTACTAACCCCAATATGACAAATTCAGAGCATAACTTCCAGATAGATGCCAATTTCGGCGGCACTGCCGCTATCGCTGAGGCTCTTTTACAGAGCTGCTGCGGCGAGATAGACCTGCTCCCTGCAATCCCCGATGAATGGAAGAGCGGTCACGTTAAGGGTCTCAAAGCAAAGGGCGGATATACCTTTGACATCTACTGGATCGAGAATAAGCTCACTACAGCCGATATATATTCCGATGCTGACGGAGAGATGCATCTCCGCGCAAACTGCGTTGCAAGCATTACCTGTGACGGTATATCTGTAAATTCACGTATCGAGGACGGCGTTATCATCTTTGATACAGAAAAGGGCAAGAAATATACTGTCAAAGCCTGATACCCTTAGGAGGAATAAATGGATATTCGCAAGATAGCTGCTGTTGCCGTTGCTATAGGAGCAGGTGCTTCTATTTTTGCGGCTTGCAGCAACAGCAAAAAACCTATTACATCCTCTGTGCCCATCATAGAGGAAACTACTGCAAAAAGTACTGCGGAAGCCACTAAGACAGAGCCTGTTGAGACCTTTCCCGATTATCCCGTTACTTTCCCTGAAATAGAGAAAAAACAGTCGGGCAACCTCTACGAAGCCGAAAAAGCCGAACTCAAAGGCGGTGCTGCTGTGGACACCAACAAGCCCGAATTCAGCGGTGACGGTTACGTTACCAAATTCGGGAACGAAGGCAAGGCTTCTGTGGTTTTTGAGATAGATGTCCCCAGCAATCAGCACTATGACCTTTCATTCAATATACTGTCAGAAAAGGCTGTAAACTGCCGCTTAAAGCTTGGCGACGAACAGCTTACAGTATTCAAGACTACCGACAATAATCAGTTTACATATATCACCGTATACGGAGTTTTCCTCACAAAAGGCAAGCAGAAGCTTGAAATTACTCCCGAAAACGGCGAAATGTGCCTCGATTATCTGAAAATAGAAAATAATACCTCCCTCAGCGACATAAGCTATGACGCTAAGGGAGAGCTGGTAAACAAAAATGCGGCAAAATCGGCAAAGGAGCTTATGAGCTTCCTTTCCGAAAACTACGGAAAATACATGATAACAGGTCAATATGCTTACGGCGGAGATAATTCCGAGCTTGACCTTATCTACCGTACTACAGGCAAATACCCTGCTATTCGCTGCTCAAACTTTGAAGTCTCTCACGGTGATCTTGACGAGAGCTTCAGGGAAGTGGACGCTGCTGCCGAGTGGTACTTGAACGGCGGCATCTCCTGCGTAAGCTGGTACTGGAAGTCACCTTCCGACAAGAAAAGTGCTATGACCGCAGATGACACTGACTTTGACCTTTCAAAAGCCGTTACCGAGGAAAAGATCGCAGAGCTCACCGAGGAAGAGCTTCGTGAGCTTTACAGCAAGGGAAATATTTCCAAGGAATGTTACGGGCTCATACTGGATATAGATAATATGGCAGGTCAGCTCACTTCACTGAAAAACAGGGGAGTTCCTGTACTGTGGAGACCGCTGCCCGAGGGCTACGGTGACTGGTACTGGTGGGGCGCAAAAGGTCCTGACGCTTACAAGTGGCTGTGGAACCTGCTCTACGAACGCCTGACCAAGTATTTCGAGCTGGACAACCTTATCTGGATATGGAACGGTCAGAGCGATACTACTCTTGTTGACAGACGTACTTTCGATATAGCTGCCGTTGACCTTTACGTCAAGAACGAAAAAGACTACGGAAACAGATTTTATGAAGAATTCGCCGCTGTTCAGAAATTCGTGGGCAGTGACAAGCTCATCGCTATAAGTGAGTGCGGAAGTATTCCCGATATAGACGCAGCTTTCCGTGATAATGCCGTATGGTCGTTCTTCAGCGTATGGTACGGAAAGTACATACAGAACGAAAAAGGCGAATACAGTGAGGAATTCACCAGCAAGGACGCTATGATAAGAGCTTATAACTCCGACGGTGCTATGACTCTTGACGAATACCGCAAGCTCAGAGGTATAGAGCCTCCCGAAGCTGAAAAAGATACCGAAGAAGAAACTGCTTCTGCAACCGACTAAAAGGAGGTATTAAATGGACGGAGAGTTTCACCCAAAAAGACCGCTCTCTGCGGCACAGGACGAGATACTTGTAAAAACGCTCCATGAGGTCGAAAGAAACGACCACAGAGCTATAAGCTTCAAGCTATGGGATACTCTCGTCATTACTCCCTTTTCCAGACCTGAGGATATGTTTCTCTTCATGGAGGAGGATTTCGCGCTGCTGACTACCTCAGACAAGTCCTTTACACAGCTTCGTATCGAAGCACAAAAGGCGGCTGAGAAGAAATACAGTGCAAAGGGCAATGTTACCCTTGAAAAGATATACAATATCTTTGCTAAAATGAGCGGGATCACTCCCACGGGCAGGGAAAGGCTCATGACAAGGGAATGTGACCTTATAGAGCATTTCGCTTTTCCGCGAAAAATAGGAAAGCTTCTCTTCGATAAGGCTAAGGACTGCAAAAACAAGATAATCGTTACTTCTGCATCTTATTATCCACGCGATGTTGTGGTCAAGATACTCTGCAACTGCGGCTACGGCGGATATGACTCGGTAATAATCCCGTCAGAACAGAATATACCCGATTCGGCAGAAACAGGTTATCTTGATGTGGTCATAAAAAAATCGGGTGTTGAAGCAAACAATATCCTCCATATCGGCGGCGACTTCTCAAAAGATGTGGAAGCCGCTATAGTCAGAGGTATGAAGGCTGTAATGCTGCAATCAGTTCAGCCCCTCATGATAAAATCAGGACGACTCCGCGGATTTATCGAGGAAAAGCTCATATTCGATATCGACAGCGAAAAATGCATGGCTTTAAGGTCCGCTTTCGCACTTTATGCGGCTTACGGCTTTGATGTTCCGCAGAATAAAAAGCCCCACAGCGACTTCTGCCTTGATGAATACATGATAGGATTTATGATACTCGGTCCGCTTTCACTCATTGAGGATTTTGAACCCGAGACCGATATGCAGAAGTCTCTCATAGAGGCAATGGAAAAAAATCAGAAGATCACCGACGGAAGAGACGATTTCAAGGATATGCTGTACTTCCATTTCGGGGATTTTATCGGGAAATACGGCAGCGAAGGCTGTCGACTGCCGCTGGAATTCCTCGAAAATCACAGCTATATCGGCGACAGAAATATTATTTTCCCGCTTCTTTCGGATAAAGAAAAGAAAAATTGGGGCAAGGCTGCAAGTGAGCCGAAGCTTGCCCCTGTCCATATGGAAAAAATCAAAAAAAACCCTCTTCAGAAGCTTGCCGACAAGCTTTTCCCCGAGGGTACAAACGTAAGAGAAATGTCAGAAGCAGTTCTGCACAGAAAAAAGCGGAAGTAATTCGTCTTTTCACCTGATTTCCGTCTTTTGTGACAACCTTTTCCGACGGTGTTTTTCACCGCCTCTCTGTTGATACATTTTCCGAACAAATACTACCAAATCCCTTAAAATAAATCGTTGCAGCTCCTTTTGTGATATGATATCATTAATAAGCGGTCGAAAACCGCTGAACAAGAGGAGGTATAAATCATGAATAACAAGGTAAAAGTACTTATCGGCGATGATTCTGCCGAGACAGGCGTGAGCATAGCAAATAAGCTCCGCGAAAAGGGAATGTATGCGTATACAAGACGTAATGACTGCGGCATCATACTGGAGTCTATCAAAAAAGATCCCCCCGATGTTGCTGTAATGGACATATCCTCTCAGAACGGCGATGTTATTACCGTTATGAGAGCTGTTAAGGAAATGGGCATTAAAACCCCTGTATTCATCATAACGTCTGCTTACGACAATGAGTTCATCGAAAGACAGGTGACAGAAAACGGTGCTTCTAAATTTCTGCTGCGTCCTTGCAGTGCAGATGATCTTTGCAGTGCTATAAACTCTTCACTGGGTGACAGAGTCAACAGCTTCAGCGATGACATGGAAGTAGTAGTTACTGACATGATACATCAGCTTGGCGTTCCTGCACACATCAAAGGCTATCACTATCTCAGGACGGCTATACTCTATTCTATCAAGGACAAAACTCTCCTTGACAGCGTTACAAAGCTCCTGTATCCCACTGTGGCAGGTATATACGATACCACCTCGTCACGAGTTGAACGTGCTATACGTCACGCCATTGAGATCGCATGGGACAGAGGAAATGTTGACACTCTTAACTCTTTTTTCGGCTATACCGTTGATACGGGCAAAGGTAAACCTACTAATTCGGAATTTATCGCGCTTATTACGGATAAGCTGCGTCTGCGCTATAAAAACGCGCTGAAAGCTTTCTGATATATCATAAGCCGCGGTGATACCGAATAAAATATATTACAGTAAAGGAGAATCACCATGGCTTTTAAAAAAATCGAAATAAGCGAGCTTTCTTTTAATCCTTTTGACAAGATCGGCAAGCAGTGGATGCTTCTGACAGGCGGAAACAAAGAAAGCTTCAACACGATGACAGCTTCATGGGGACAAATAGGCGTTCTCTGGAACAAAAATGTCCTCACCTGCTACATCAGACCTACACGTTATACCTTTGGATTCGTTGAGGAAAACGAATGTTATACCGCTTCATTCTTAGGTGAGGAGTTCAGAAATGCTCTTTCCTTCTGCGGCTCTCATTCGGGCAGAGACTGCGATAAGGCTAAGGAAGCAGGTCTTACTCCTGCTGAGATAGACGGCTGTATGACTTTCGAGGAAGCCGAGCTCGTACTCGTCTGCCGTAAGCTCTACAGCTATGACCTTCAGGAAAGCGGTTTCATCACAGATGACGGTATCCCTGAAAAATTCTTTAACGGTGACGCTTATCACCGTGCATATATCTCCGAGATCGTGGGAGTATATGTAAAGGAATAATCACTTTTGATTAGCTATTGCTTTTATCGGTAAGCAATCTAATATTATTATTAAAGAAAAGGGGGATATGCAATGAACGATGATATTTTCAAAGACGTTGCATTAAAACACAAAGTTTCCACCGAAGAGGTAAAGGAAGAGATAAACAAATCTATTCTCGAAGCCTGCAAAAATCCAAATGCTCCTATCAATAAAATAGGTGCGGGTGACGTTCCGACAGCCGATGAGGTCATCGCGTACGCCCTTAAAATGCTTTCAGCTTCTAATATGAACTGAAAAAATCCCCTTACAAAAATATGTAAGGGGGTTTATCTTTTTATGGGGTATTTCTCTTTTTCATCTGTAAGCCCAAGTATATAATCCGTGCTCGTGCCGTAAAGCTCTGCAAGCTTGATGATTATATCCACGGGTACATCGCGGAGTCCGCGCTCATATTTGGAGTAAAGTGACTGGTCGCAGAAAAGATAATCCGATACTTCTTGCTGTGTCTTGTCATTGTCTTCACGAAGATTTCTTATTCTGACGAACATACTTTCCCTCCTGTATTTGTAAATTTACAAAATCTTATGTATTAATTATTGACTACACATTAATTATAAATCAGGAGCTTTTTTTTAAGAAGATATAGGACAGATAGTCCTAATGATTTTTGTAAAGATTTACAAATTTGTAAATTACGCGGTAAATTTGTAAATTACGTGGAAAGTATTGACAATCATTCACAAAGAGAGTATAATATTTATAGGACATATAGTCCTATAACTTTTTTGGAGGTATATTATGATTGTCAATAATTTTATTTCTTTGGCTTTTGCTTTTATTCTTGGTGCTTCAGCTAATTCAGCTGCTATATCTGAAAACAATACGAAAAATAAAGAAAAAATAATAAAAACCGAAACATTTAATGCTTCATATAAAAATACATCTTACAGTGGAACCTTTGAGTATCTTGAATGTACTGCTAATGTATATAACAACAATAAAATAGAAATAAAAGTAACACATAATCCTCAAAGAGATTTTGGCGGAAGTCATACATATGAATTTGGAAAAATAACGTATCCCACAGATACATTCTATTCAAAAGTTAATTTATCAAATTCAATTTTTCACAATCCAGAAAATTTTTCAAAAAAAGAAATATATGAAAAAGAAAACGTTGGTTATGAATATAAATATTTTTCATCTGTTTACGGTATGGATAATACAGGAGAATTATTTACCATTACTTTAATACCAACTATATATTTAAATGAACCTGTAACTGTTAATGTTTTTGGACACGAATTATATATTCCATACGAATATGATCCTTATTCAGACTTTATTAACCGTCTTGATGCTGACAAAAATGGGCGTATCGATTCCGTTGATGCCTCTTGTATATTAAAAATATACGCTATCAATTCAACAGGCGGAAATATCGAAACAATAGGAGATTTATTAGATTATAAAAAAGGTGAATAAAACAAAATCCCCTTGCAGACCGTGAGTTGTCCGCAAGGGGTTTGATTTCTTATATGATCAAAAAAGACCTATTATTCAGCAGCATTGAGCTTCTTAGCGAGCTGAGACTTCTTTCTTGCAGCCTTATTCTTGTGCATAAGACCCTTTGCGCAAGCCTGATCAACTCTCTTGATAGCAACCTTGATTGCCTCTGCCTTGTCAGCAGCACCTGTTGCTACAGCTGCGTCAGCCTTCTTGAGAACTGTCTTGAGATTTGACTTTCTTGCCTTGTTAGCAGCAGCCTTTGTTGCGTTAACCTTTACTCTCTTCTTAGCAGACTTAATGTTTGGCATTTTGTTACACCTCCTTGAATTATGCAGGCGGAATAATCGTCCGCATTTTACAGATAATAGGAGCAAACACGGGTTCGTTCACTCCCGACAGCTGCAACGCACAGCTGCCATACTGAGACAAATATAATTATAACATTTTTCCACATTGTTTTCAATATCTAAAAGTGAAATAATAGTGATAAATTTTTTCCACAATTAAAGCAAAATGCACAATATGGAGGAATATATGGTTTTTCGCACAGATCTTGCACTGGAAAGCATCTCCTGTGACCGACTGCCCGACAGCGTTCACATCTCAACTCGCGGCAGGGCTTTCAGCATTACCGAGATAATCATTGACGATGACAGCTGCCTTTCAACCATTGGCAAGGGCAAGGGACGCTATATCACCCTTGAGGGCGGCAGTCTCAGCCGATTTTCCGATGATTACAAGCTAATGGCTCAGGAGCTGGCTGACGAGCTGTCGCGGCTTCTCCCTGAGGGTGATGTGCTCGTTGCAGGGCTTGGCAATAACGATATAACGCCCGATGCCATAGGTCCGCAGACAGCCGCAAAGGTACTTGCTACGCGACATCTCGGCGGTGAGCTTGACGCAGACGAGAAGATGTTCCTGACCTCGCTCCGAAATGTCAGTACATTCTCGGGCGGAGTTATGGGTCAGACAGGCATCGAGACTGCCGAGATAATCCGCGCTGTAGCTGCCGAAATAAAGCCAAAAGCTGTTATTGCTGTAGACGCTCTTGCCTGCAATGACATAAGCCGTCTCGGCACTACCATACAGCTCACGGATACGGGGATATCTCCCGGGAGCGGCGTTTCAAATCAGCGTATGGAGCTCTCGGAAAAACTTTTCGGCATTCCCGTTATCGCCGTGGGAGTACCCACAGTTGTGGATATGCACACTATCGTCCGAAGCCTCACGGGGAAAAGCATAAACAGGGAGCTGCCAAATATAATGGTAACTCCCCGTGATATCGACCGCCTCATCGAACGTGCTTCACAGCTTCTTGCTTTCGGTATAAACCTCGCTTTGCAGCCTACTCTCACCTTTGAGGACGTAAGAGGGCTGTTCTGAATTAGGAATGCGGAATTCGGAATTCGGAATTGTAAGGGCTGCCTATGGCAGCCCGAGTGATTAGTGATTAGTGCATAGTGATTAGAATGTTGGAACTGATACCTAATCACCCCGTAAAAAGTTCCGTAAGCGATGTACAGATATCGGTTTTGATGATAGTGAGCGAGCTTGCAAGCGACAACGTGGATAGGGTGCAGCGTCACGCTGCCTACCACATGAATTCTATGTCGGGGGCTTTTACCATGTTTATTTCGGGTTCGGGCTGGGAGAGCTGCTGCTCCTTTTCCTCTTTGAGTATGGCTTTGGCAAGCTCTTCAATTTCCACAATTTCATGGAAGTAATCGTTCAGCGGCTGTACTGCTTTGAACACCTCGGCGGTATGCTCCGCTATTTTTCGGCTGAAAAGCTCCTCGGGATCACTTACCTTCGTGTACACGCTGAGTCCCTTTTTTACGAAATATTTCTCCAGTTCGGGTTTCGGACAGGGCTTCTTGCGCTTGTATTCGTCACCGCCCACTGTGAGTCCGTAGTTTTCAACAAGTTCTGATATCATGTTGAGAAATGGCTCTGCGTCCTCTGCAAGCTGACTGCGGAAACGCTCCATAACTGCGGCTTCGGGCTTGGATATGCGGAAGCCGAACTCCGCTCCCTCAGGAGAAAGCTCAAAATACAGCGTGGGTGTCTTGTTCCAGTACCAAGCATCGTAGCGGACGTATATCCACATAGTGTCGCGGTAATGAAGATACGGAGCGAAATTCTCGTCACGGTATATCCTGCCCACCTTGTACATCATACCGTCAATATCGGCAAAGGGCGCAAAAAGCTCCTCACCCAGAGCCTTCATAGGCTCGAATATCTTCTCGGTATATGTCTTCTTACGCGGCTCGAACCAGTCCTTATTGTTGTTATGCCTTATGCCGAGGAGGAACTCCAACGCCTCCTGTGAAAATCCTTCAAACATTGTATCACCTTTCAATTTCAGAACTGTTTTTATTTTATCACAAGCTGTGACATAATTCAAGCAGAAACAACTTTTAACCAAAAAATTACAGCAATATAGTTCTAATTATATTTCACAAACGGGTGGAAAAGTTTTCAACACGGTGTTGAATTGGTTGTGGAGTCATATGTTCGATTGTTGATAACTCTGTTGAAAAGGTGGAAAACAACGTAAAATACACTTTCTGGAAGTGCGGAAAAGTTGAAAACCCTGTGGATAATCAGGGAAAAAGAGTAAACAATAAAAATAAGTTGTGGAAAACGTCTCCACAACAATACTCTGTAAAGGATATGATTTGTATGAAAAAGCTTTTAGCAATATGCTCCATATTTTTTACCGTTTGTGCAACTCTTACAGGCTGCGGCGATAACAGCGACGGCCATTATACAGATGACGGAAACGGCTCTGTAATTACTGACGGCACGACTGATAAAACGTATGAAAGCACTACCGACAGGAAAGGTGACGACAGCATTCGTGACCGCGTTGACGATGCCGCAGACGGTGTCGGTGACGCAGGAAAAGACGTCGTTGACGGCGTGGGAGATGCAGGCAAAGAAGTGATAGACGGTGCTCAGAACGCTGTTGATGACGTTATCGACGGGCTCGACGGCGACAAGGAACATGACGATAAAACTACCACAACTGACAAGAAAGACAGATAAACAAAGGCGGACATTGAGTCCGCCTTTTTAATGCGTAATGCGTAATTGTAGGGACTGCCTTTGGCAGTCCGTTTTTTTATAATTATGTATTAACAGGCGAGCTGAACTCGGGACGTCGAGGACGCCGTCCCCTACATTATTCATTCTCAACTCACAGGCGGCCCCTACAATTCGTTTCATGTTATTTGCATCGTAAAGCAAGACGGGCGCACATTGTGCGCCCTATATCTTTTCAACAGCAAAGCTCTGCAATAGCTTCTGCCATTATTTCTGCATTTTTCAGCAGATTAGCAGCCGTTATGAACTCGTCGGGACTGTGCATATGACCGTCCTCGTTGGGGAACTCCGCACCGAAGGCTACTCCGCCCTCGATCTCGTGTACATAAGTACCGCCGCCGATAGCGATACAGCGTCCCTTTTCACCTGTAACTCTCTCATAAGTTTTCAACAATGTCTGTACAAATGTTGAATTCTCGTCAGTGCAGTGAGGCTCAACTCCCTCGCAGGAGTCAACAGTAAAGCCTGCGCTCTCAAGTGCGCCGCAGATAATACTGCTTATCTCAGCCTTTTTGCGGTCAAGCGGGAAACGAATGTCGATACCGCCGTATATCCTGCCGTTTTCGGTGTTCAGCATGGACAGTACACATGTCATATCTCCCGATAACTCGTCAGAAAAGCCAAGTCCGCAGTTTTTGCCGTTGAACTCGCCGTGTGGGAAAAGTTCAGCCAGTCCGCAGAGCAGCATATTCTCGCCGCTATAGCCGTCAAGGAACTGAGTTATAGCGTTTTCGCCCTTTTCGGGAGTTGATGCGTGAGCCGATGTTCCCTCATAAACGGCTTCAACAGGCTCGTCCTCGTCACTGTCCATTGTTACCGTGCAGAACTGCGGAACTGCATTTATGACCGTTCCTGCCTGTATTTCAAGTATCTCATCGTCATCGAAATCCGATGAGAAATACACTCTCAGCATACCTTTTTCCGCGTTGATAAGCGGATACTCACCGTCGGGAGTGAACACCATTGGCGGTAATTCGCGCTTTTTGCGGTAATAAGCAAGGTCTGCGGAACCGTTCTCCTCGTTAGTTCCGAAAATAAGACGTATGCCCTTTTTCAGCGGCAGTCCCAGCTCTTTTACAGCTCTTGCAGCAAAAAATGCGGCTACAGCAGGTCCTTTATCGTCAATAGCTCCGCGTCCGATAAGCTTATCCGTATCTGCTTCGTAGCGCAGCACGAAGGGATCGGTTGTCCAGCCCGAACCTACGGGAACTACGTCAAGGTGCGTAAGTACGGCAAGCTCAGCAGGAAGATCGCTTATATCCGCAGAGCCTGCGTAGTTTTCAACATTATCAACTTTAAAACCTGCCTCCTCACACTTTTTCAGCATGACTTCAAGTGCTCTTGCAGGCTCTCTGCCGAAAGGAGCTCCCTCCTCGGCTTTTCCCTGTATACTGGGTATTGCAACGAGCTCAGCGAGAAGGTCTATCATCTCCTGTTTATGTGCTTCAAGGTATTTTCTTATTTCAGTCATTTTTGCCTCCGTAAAACTAAATAATACAAAAAACCGCAGTAAAAATACTGCGGTAATTTGCCTGTACACAACATCTCCCGACGGTGTGTACCAAGAAAGAAAGGATAAATATGAAAAGAATTAATCAGTTAACAATAGCCTTTTCAGTTTCCTTATCGAAGATATGGATCCTGTTAGGATCAATAGCAACCTTGATATCATCTCCGGGTCTTGCTGTTGATCTTGGGCTAACTCGTGCTGTGAGCGGAATACCCTCGCAAAGGAGATAGAGGTATGTCTCAGCACCCATCATTTCTGTAATTTCAACGTTTGCGTCGATAACGCCTGTTGAAGCATTTGAGAGATACATCTCTTCGTCGTGGATAGACTCAGGACGAACACCGAGAGTGATCTCCTTACCTACATAGTTGTTGAGCTCTTCGTTGACCTTTGACTCAGGAACGATGATCTGATATCTGTTTCCTCTGCCGTTTGTAGCACCGAATTCAACGATATACTGACCATACTCTTCCTTGAGCTCTGCGTCGATGAAGTTCATCTGAGGTGAGCCGAGGAAGCCTGCAACGAACTTGTTTACAGGATTCTCATAGAGGTTCTGAGGTGTATCGATCTGCTGAACGAAACCGTCCTTCATACATACGATTCTGTCACCCATTGTCATAGCCTCTGTCTGGTCATGAGTTACGTAGATGAATGTTGTACCGAGCTTCTTATGGATCTTAGCGATCTCGGTTCTCATCTGAGCACGGAGCTTTGCATCGAGGTTTGAAAGAGGCTCGTCGAGAAGGAATACCTTAGGTGAACGAACGATAGCACGACCGAGAGCAACTCTCTGTCTCTGACCGCCTGACATAGCCTTTGGCTTTCTGTCGAGAAGGTGTGTAAGGTCGAGTATCTTAGCAGCTTCGTTAACCTTTCTCTCGATCTCAGGTCTTGGAACCTTACGGAGCTTAAGGCCGAATGCCATGTTATCAAATACTGTCATATGCGGATAGAGAGCGTAGTTCTGGAAAACCATTGCAATATCTCTGTCCTTAGGTGCGATATCGTTTACGAGACGATCGCCTATATAAAGTTCACCCTCTGAGATCTCTTCAAGACCAGCGATCATACGAAGAGTTGTTGACTTACCGCAGCCTGACGGTCCAACAAGAACGATGAACTCCTTATCTCTTATCTCTAAATTAACATCTGAAACAGCAACAACGCCGCCCGGATATTTCTTATAAATGCCTTTAAGTGTTAAGCCTGCCATTTAATCCAGTCCTCCAGTTCAAAATATAATGCCGATTATTTTATTCCATTATCAGCTATGATAATATAATATCACATTTTTCATAACATTTCAAGTTGCTAAATCGCCAAACTTACAAAAGGTTGTTTATTAGATTTGCCGAAAAAATGGGCGAATATCGGTCACAAAAAGACTCAAAATCCTGTTCTCTGAACAAGTTTTCAACATCTTTGTGCAATAATTCCATACACTCTCCTATTGCCAGTTTTTCGGGCAGAACCAATGCTCCGAGAGAAACTCTCATAAGCAGCTCTACATGATTACCCACAGCGGCGAACATTCTTTTGACCTGATGATATTTTCCCTCGTTTAATTCAACAAAAGCCAGTCTATCGGTATTTTCGGCTTTTTTTACCCTTGCGGGGAGACAAGTCTCACCGTCCGCTAAAACTATGCCGTTTTCAAATTTGTTAATATAATTATTTTCAAATGGTCTGGCAAGTTTCACAATATAAATTTTGGGTATATGGTGTTTCGGAGATAACAAATTGTGCGCCAGTTCGCCGTCATCGGTTATGAGCAGAGCACCTATTGAATCCTTGTCGAGCCTTCCTGCGGGGAACATCCCCTTTGTACGAATTTCAGGGGGGAGCAGCTTCAGTACAGTATCGCCGTCCTTATCGTCAGTCGAGCATACATAGCCCTGTGGTTTGTTGAGGAGTATATACTTATAGCGCGAGCTGCCTATCTTCTGTCCGCAAACTGTTACATCTGCCGACTCGGGATCTATCTTGGTATCAGACTTTTTCACAACGACACCGCCGAGACATATCTTTCCCTTTGCGGCAAGCTCCTTTATCTGACTTCTTGTATATTCAGTTCTCTCGGAAATGAATTTGTCGAGCCTTATCTGTGCCATTGTTCCTCCTGTGGGCATATGTGCCTTTATTTATGAATAAGATATACTGATGCGCCTTACAATCCATAACAGAAACGGAGTTGTCCCTCATGAAAAAATTCACTATCATGGTATTTGCCGCAGCCGCATTTGCTCTTGCATCATGCGGAAAAAAAGAAGATACCCCCACACTGCTCCCAAAAGCCGCAGACGTTTCTCAACGCATAGATTATTTTGCTTCTCACGGCTGGGAAGTGGAAGAGATATCCGAAAAAGATATTCTTATCCCGAATGAATTTTCGGATATTTACGAGGAATATGCCGAAATGCAGGACAAACAAGGTCTGCCTCTCAGGAAATACTCGGGAAGGAATGCAAAGCTTTACACCTATGAGGTAAAGAATTACAGTCCCGAAAATATGAAAATGCTTGCAGAATTACTGGTCTGCGATGATACTGCTGTTGCCTCAATGGTCTACAGTGAGGACGGCGGCAGTATAAAAATGCCTGTAAGCTGACTCAGAATACGTTGAAAAGGCTTCCTACAAATGGGAGTCTGTATGCCTTGCCCTTTAAGCTCCCGATAATGAATGCAAAGTCTATGGCAAGTACAGCTATAGGGAAGCATATTCTCCATACGATAAAACCTATCACAGGTATTATTCCGATTATACCACAGATGATCGAAAGTGCGATAAGAGTTATGAGCCATATAAAGCTCTGATTTGAGTGGAATTTGCAGTATGCGGAATTGTTGTCGCTCACATACGGCAGGAAGAAAAGGAAAGGAAGAAGATACGCAAAAATAGCAAATACGCTTTGTTTGCTTATATCTTTGTCATCAAAAGTCCTTTCCGTATCAAGATCATTGAACTGTTCGAGTATGTTTTCAAGCTGGTCCATACACATATACCTCCATTATTTATTTTTCGGGATCGTTTCCCGATCTTTCACCATTATCATTGAATTCACTGATAGCGGCAACAAAGCTGTCGATATCCGTGAAGTCTTTATATACCGACGCAAATCTTATGTAGGATATTGGATCTATATCCCTGAGCCTGTCAAGTACGAGCTCGCCTATCTCGGACGACTTTGCCACCGTCCTCAGTGCGTTTGCGTAATAATTCTCAACATAATTCGCTATCTCAGTGACCTTCTCAGCAGAGACAGGTCTCTTTTTTATTGCGGATACTATACCGTTTATGAGCTTTGACTTATCAAACAGCTGTACGCTTCCGTCTCGCTTTTCCACCATTAAAAGCGGAACTTCCACTGCTTCATAGGTAGTAAATCTTTCTCCGCATCTTGTACATTCGCGCCTGCGCCTTGTCTTATCCTCAGCAGGACGTGAATCTATTACTTTAAGGTCTTCAAATCCACAGTAAGGACATTTCATTTTTTCTGCTCCCCGCCGTAAGGCTCGGTCATTTTAGTGAGTATATTGTAACTGGAAATGAGATCGCTTATGCCTGAAAAACCGCTTCTGTAAAGCTCAAGGACTACGCTGCAATCGGGATTATAGCCTGCGAGCTTTTCAAAAAACTGCTTAAAATTAAATCTTCCTCTGCCTATGAGCAGACAATCGCCCATTTCTCCAGAGTCGCTGATATGCACATGGGATATCTTGTCGCCGACTATATCAAGGAATTTAACGGGACTTTCGTTTGAACGTATCGCCTGCTTTGTATCAAGCACAAAGGCAAACTCATTGCCCAGCATATTCTTTATCTCTTTTACAAAGGCTGACGAACCGCTCCTGCACCTTGAGACATTCTCTACAGCTACCGTAACACCGAATTCCTTACCGAGACGATAAAGCTTTGAATACCTTTCACAGTAAAGCTCGGGAGTACATACCGATGAGGGTTTACCGCCGTGAAAAACGAAAATATCTGCTCCCACGATGTTCATAAAGCGGAAGTACAGCTTGTAATATTCAAGTATATCATTCATTCTGCGCTCATATTCCGAAAAGAACATCAGCGGCTCTATCTCACAGGTAAATGGGTGTACTGAAGGACACTTTACATCAAATCTTTTGAGAAGATTTGCCATACCGTGGGCATAGCCCTTTTTCAGCTCGGAATGAGTGTTAAGAAATATCTCTACACAGGAAACGCCGTTGACTGCAAGGTCATAAAGCGACTCCTCAAGGGGCTTCGGATACAGGCAAGCTGTTGAAACACCTGCTATCAATTCAACCCCTCCCTGCGAAAATTTTCTAATTAAATTATACTTGTATTTCCTCGGAAAGTCAATAGACTACAAGAAAATAATATCCTGAAAATGAAAAAATAACTGCTTTTATTGTCATATTATGACGGTTATGCATATGATAATGCGGAGGTGTAATATTTTGCTAAAAGAATTTTTTCTCGCTTTTATTGTCAGCATCGACATATACCTTGCGGCAGCTGCCTGCTGCAACAGCGGTGTAAAGATACCTTTGAGCTCCGCACTGGTAATAGATATGTTTTCGGCTTCTGTTTTATTTATTTCCATTATGCTTTCCGACTTTATCTCGGGATATATTACCTCGCATACTATCCACATCATCGGTACAGCAGTGCTTATAACCATAGGCTCGCTGAATATCGCAAAGAGCATACTGCGAAGCGTCATAAGGCATATTTCCGAAAAAGACAGTATTTCCGTGAAAATGGGAGAGCTTTCTGTATTCGTCAAGCTCTGTCTCGATGATTCCGCTGTTGATATGGACAGCTCAAAGGTACTGTCCATAGGCGAAGCAGCTGTTCTTGCTCTTGCAGGCTCTTTTGACTCTGCTGCAACGGGACTTAGCTGCGGCGGTAAGGATATATCCGCGCTCGGTGCAGCCGCAGCCGTTTTCATCTGCGGAGCTGCTGCGCTTATCCTCGGTTCGCTTACGGGCAGAAAAATATCCTCCATTAACCGTGACTTCTCATGGACGGGAGGACTGTTTCTCATTCTGTTTGCCGTTTTTTCGGCTTAGTATCATATCTCATACACAACTATCTCGGGAGGATCAAAAAGCCTCAGTTTTCCCAGACCTGCCGATACCAGAAGCTTCATATTGCCGTAGGTATAGACTCCCTTTGAGTTTTTAGGAAAGAATTTTCTCTCGGGTGACAGCATTGCGATACCGAAAATACGCACTGCTCCGCCGTGAACATGACCGCTGAAGGTATATTTCGCGCCCCATTCCGCATAGGCTTCCGCAAAAAACGGATTATGCGCCATGAGCAGCACCTCGCCCTCGGGACACTTTCCGAGCAGCTTTTCAAGGTCATCTGTCTTTATTACATCAAGGTCGCGGTAGCTGCCGTTTTTCTTGTAAACTCCGTAATTATCAAGGAGTCCGTATATTTTCAGATGTCTGCCGTTGATATTTATCTCGGAGCTTTCATTTTTCAGAAGTATGACATTCGATCTTTCAAACATAGCTTCCAACTCGGGGCGCATTTCCCCTGATATGCTATGCTCGTGATTGCCATATATCATATAAACGGGGGCTATCTTACAAAGCATTTTCAGCGTCATTTCTGCACATGAAAGATCCGTTTCATATCGTGTTATAAGGTCTCCGCTAAATATTATCAGGTCGGGAGACTGCTCCTTGACCTTTTCGCAGAGCCTTATGTTGTTTTTCCCGAATTGCTTCCTGTGTAGGTCTGAAAGATGAACTATCCTTATGCCTTTTCCAAGCTTTTCACGCCTTACTGTAAGGAGACATAAATTCTCGATAAGGGCATATATTACTAACAGAACAATAACGATAAGTATAATGTATTTCACTGTGTTTTCCTTTTTTCATCAAGTCTTTTCAGTATAAAATGATCTGCGGCTGCGAATATAAGCAGATACAGTGACGTGAAAACAAATCTTCCCGCATATGTGGCTATAGCCTCGCGGACTGTTCCCCTGTACTCGGCTTCTGGCGAAAATACGCTTATCTCAGGTGCTGCAAGCAGCATTATCACTGTCAGCAAAATACCAACAAGAAGCGGTATGACTACGGAGAATATGAAAAAGAACTTCCGTGAAAAGCTGCCCTCACGTCCGCCGTCAAGCTGTACAAAATGATACATTGCACATAGTACGAGGGGCGTCACTAATGTGATGCCCCATGCGTAACCTATTTTTTCGTATGCAAACCAATTTATGAACTGACAGAAAAGGCTCAGCACCGTTATTATCAGTGCTGTAAGGGCACTTTCTCCAAATCTGAGAAAGCTCCTCTCAGTCTTATTCCTCATTCTCCTCGTCCTCAGGGTCTGCTTCGATTATAACTTCGTTCTGCTCTTCAAGTGCAGCCTCAGCTTCCGCAGCCTTAGCCTGCTCTTCTGTGAGCTGCTCCACCTTTTCGGTCTCGGCATTATCGTCATGCTCTGCACGGGTGAATGCAACTACATTTGCGCCCTCGCTGACTCTCATTACACGAACGCCCTTTGCGATACGTCCCATTACGCGGATATCGCTTGCAAGTATTCTGATAATGATGCCGTCGCTTGATACGAGGATAATATCGTCCTCTTCGTCAACTATCTTGATGCCGCAGACGTGTCCGCGGATATCGTCTACCTTGTAGTTTGTAAGTCCGTAGCCGCCGCGGTTCTGTATACGATAGCTGTCAAGCTCTGTACGCTTGCCGTAGCCGTTTTCGGTAACTGTAAGGAGTGTTGCTCCCTCGCGGACTCTTGCCATGCTTACTACATAGTCGCCGTCACGGAGCTTGATAGCTCTTACGCCGTGAGCCGAACGTGAAAGTGCTCTCATCTTGCTTTCTTCAAGACGGATCACCATACCGTTATGAGTTGCCACAAAGAGCTGTGCATTGCCGTCAGTCATGCGAACGCCCTCTATCTCGTCGCCCTCGTCAAGTCCTATGGCGATAAGACCGTTCTTGCGGACATTCTTATAAAGCGAAAGATTAGTCCTCTTTATCTTGCCGTTCTTTGTGACCATAGTGATGAACTTGTCGTCACCGAAGTCTGTGGTCTTTATCATTGCAGCTATCTTCTCATTTTCTGTGAGAGGAAGCAGATTTATGAGGTTAAAGCCTCTTGAAGCCTTTGAACCGTCAGGTATCTCATAGCATTTGAGCTTGTACATGATACCCTTATTGGAGATGAACAGGATATTGTCATGTGAGCCGCAGATGAACATTTCCTCAACGAAGTCCTCATCACGCTGCTTCATACCTGTTATTCCTCGTCCGCCGCGGTGCTGTGTCTTGTACTCTGTAAGCGGCATACGCTTGATATAGCCGTTGTTTGTAAGAGTTACAACGCAGTCCTCCTCGGGGATAAGATCCTCGATATCAACTTCACCGCTGACATTTTCGATGTCTGTACGGCGCTTGTCGCTGAACTTCTTGCGGATAGTATTGAGATCCTCAAGGATTATAGCGTAAACACGGTTAACGTCTGCAAGGATATCCTCATAGTCGGATATCTTTGTGAGAAGTCCGTAGAGTTCATCGGTTATCTTCTGTCTTTCGAGACCTGTGAGCTGTCCTAAACGCATCTGTACGATAGCCTCAGCCTGTTCCTCGGAAAGACCTGTCTGTGCTTCGATGTGAAGTCCTGTAAGATCGTACTGAGCACGGTCAAGGAGTGCAGACATATCAACGTCGCTGAAACGCTCCATCATGCGTGTCTTTGCTTCCTGTACAGTCGCACTTGAACGGATTATTGCGATAACTTCGTCGATATAATCAGCAGCAAGCACGAAGCCCTGCAAGATATGAGCTCTTTCGAGAGCCTTTCTCAGGTCGAAGCGAGTTCTTCTCTGTATTACGTCTACCTGGAAGTCGAGGTAGTGCTGGAGCATCTGCTTCAGTGTGAGTATCTTTGGCTCGTTGTTTACGAGAGCAAGCATGATTATGCCCACTGTGTCCTGAAGCTGTGTAAGTGCAAAGAGCTTGTTGAGAACGATATTCGGGATAGCGTCCTTTTTAAGCTCGATAACTACTCTCATACCGTCCTTGTCGGACTCATCGCGGAGGTCGTAAAGTCCCTCTATACGCTTGTCTCTTGCAAGCTGGTTGATGCTCTTGAGGAGTCTTTCCTTACGGAGCATATAAGGTATCTCGTCGATAATGATGCAGTTCCTGCCCTTTATCTCCTCGAAGTGAGTACGGCTGCGGAGAGTGATCTTGCCCTTACCTGTAGCGTAGGCAGCACGTATGCCTGCTCTGCCCATGATTATGCCGCCTGTAGGGAAATCAGGTCCCTGAATGTGCTCCATGAGCTGTTCAAGAGTGCAGTCGGGATCGTCTATAAGGAGCTGCAAAGCGTCTATTACCTCGCCCAGATTGTGGGGAGGAATATTTGTAGCCATACCAACAGCGATACCAACAGAACCGTTTACAAGAAGGTTCGGGAAACGCGAAGGAAGTACGGAAGGCTCTTTGAGACGGTCATCGTAGTTTGATGTGAAATCAACAGTCTCCTTGTTGATATCCGTGAGCATATCAAGAGTGAGCTTAGCCATTTTAGCCTCGGTATAACGGTAAGCCGCAGGGCCGTCACCGTCTATGGAACCGAAGTTTCCGTGACCGTCAACAAGGGGATAGCGCATCGAGAAATCCTGCGCAAGTCTTACAAGTGCGTCATATACCGACGCATCGCCGTGTGGATGATAACGTCCCAGAACCGCACCGACTGTATCGGCGCACTTACGGTATGGCTTCTCGGGAGTAAGTCCGTTTTCATGGAGCGTATACAGTATTCTTCTGTGTACGGGCTTCAGACCGTCTCTTACATCGGGAAGTGCTCTGGAAACAATTACCGACATGGCGTAATTGAGCATGGAATTTTCCATTTCGTCAACTATCTCGGTATTTATTACCTTTGAGTTGTCATTGTAAAGCATTTTTTCCTCCTGAGAGAATGTATTTTAATTTATGGTCTTTCAATTCTTTATATCTCTTACGATCTTCAGTTCAGACTCGGAAAAGCCTTCCTTCGGGAGTATGTAGAATGACTCTTTTCCTGCAAGCATCAGGAAGAACTTGTCATACTCCATGAGCTGAAAGCCTTCATCGACTTTAATTCTTGTCTTTTCCGGCAGAGGATCTTCATTCTGAACGCTTTCTTTTTCTTCCTCAGAGATATCGCTGAGGTCTTCGGTAACTGTTGATATATCAACAAATTTATCGCCTATGCCTATCTTATAGACAGGCTCGCCCAGTGCTCTTACGGATTCGGTAAGATTGCGGCGCATTTTTTCGGGAGTATACCACTCCTTGAAAGCAAATGCTGCTGCCATAATAAAAGCGATGTAGGTTATGTATTTCTGCTTCTTTGAAGCATCACTCATTACGATAACGCCGAATATCAGTATACCCAGTGCCAATGCTGCAAAAATCACCATATATGCCCTGCTTTTGGGATATATGAACTTTTTCTGGAAAGCACGGTAGGCTTCGCGGAAAGTATCCACGGATAATTTATATTCTTTTTCGAGTTTGTAGTTTTCTTCCATAGATGCTCCGATCATATATCAAGATCCTGTGCGAATTTAGCGTTTTTCTCGATGAAATTACGTCTTGGCTCTACCTTATCGCCCATGAGTATGCTGAATGTCTCGTCAGCCTTTAAAGCGTCCTCCATGCCTATCTTAACGATAGTACGGTGCTCGGGGTCCATAGTAGTTTCCCAGAGCTGTTCGGGGTCCATCTCACCAAGACCTTTGTAACGCTGAACTTCTACGTCCTTGTACTTTCCGTCCTCGGAAAGCTCTGAGATGTACTTGTCACGCTCCTCGTCGGAGAATGCGTAGTATACCTTTTTCTTGCGCTCAACTCTGAAAAGAGGAGGCTGTGCTATATAAACGTTTCCGTTGGTGATGAGAGGTCTCATGTAACGGAAGAAGAATGTGAGCAGGAGAGTTCTGATGTGCATACCGTCAACATCGGCATCAGCCATGATGATGACTTTGCCGTAACGGAGCTTTTCTATATCGAAATCCTCACCTATACCTGTACCAAGTGCAGTAACAACAGGTTCGAGCTTGTCGTTGCCGTATATCTTGTCGATACGAGCCTTTTCAACGTTGAGCATCTTGCCCCAGAGTGCAAGGATAGCCTGAAAGCGTCTGTCACGTCCCTGCTTTGCAGAGCCGCCCGCAGAATCTCCCTCGACGATGTATATCTCGGTGTATCTTGCGTCACGCTCGGAGCAGTCCGCAAGCTTTTCGGGCATGGAAGCATTTCCGAAAGCGTTCTTCTTACGCTCTGCCTCTCTTGCGCGCTTTGCAGCTTCACGGGCTTTAAGTGCGGACAGGCTCTTCTCGAAAATAAGGTTTGCAGTCTCGGGATTTTCCTCAAGGAAATTCATGAGCTTTTCCTGCACCATTTTCTCGATGAACGGCCGTACTTCGGGATTTCCGAGACGTCCCTTTGTCTGTCCCTCAAATTCGCACTCGGTAAGCTTTACGGAGATTATGGCTGTAAGACCTTCGCGGACATCTTCGCCTTTCAGCTTATCCTTGGGATCTTTTATCTTGCCCATTTTCATACCGTAATCGTTTATTACCTTGGTAAGTGCGTTCTTGAAGCCTGTTTCGTGAGAACCGCCGTCCTTGGTATGGATATTGTTTGCAAATGAAAGTATAACTTCGTTATAGCTGTCGTTGTACTGGAGAGCTATCTCAGCGAAAGAGTCGCCCTGAGTACCCGAAATGTAAATAACATCGCCGCTGATAGCTTCAAGCTCGCGTGTTTTGTGGATATGCTCTACGAACTGACGGATACCGCCCTCATAGTGGAGAGTTTCGCCGAGGATATTCTCCTTGTCGCGCTTATCCGAGAATATTATCTTTATGCCTGCGTTTAGGAAAGCCTGTTCACGAAGCCTTCTGAGAAGTATCTCATAGCTGTAGACGGTAGTCTCGAATATCTCGTCATCAGCCTTGAACATTACGGAAGTACCTGTTTCTGTGGTATCGCCGATAATTTTAAGCTGTTCGTCATAGTGACCGCGCTCGAAACGCTGGAAGTAAACGTGCTCGCCGTCCTTTACGGTAAGCTCCAGCCATGATGAAAGAGCGTTAACTACGGAAGCTCCGACACCGTGGAGACCGCCTGATACCTTATATCCGCCGCCGCCGAACTTACCGCCTGCGTGGAGAATGGTATAAACAACGGTTGCTGCGGAGATGCCCTCCTTCGGGTGGATACCTACAGGTATACCACGTCCGTTATCTGAAACGCGGATAATATCTCCTTCAAGTATCTCGACAGATATCTCTGTACAGTAGCCTGCAAGAGCTTCGTCGATAGAGTTGTCCACTATCTCGTATACAAGGTGGTGGAGTCCCCCCGGACCTGTCGAGCCGATGTACATACCCGGTCTTTTGCGGACCGCTTCAAGTCCTTCAAGGACTTGTATGTCGTTTTCATCGTAGTTGTTGTTCTGCTGACTCATGATTTACCTCCAATAATTTTGGTTGTATATGTCATTTACCCAGTTTATGGGATTATTGTCAATGTAATCGCAAATTTCAAGGAATTCCTTTTCATTGCGGATAATGTGGTCGTGGAATGATTTTTGCCATATAGAAAAACCGATTTGTTTTGTTGAAATTGATTTCAATCCGTTTATTATTTGTGAAATGGATTTTGTAAGGAACGCCGCCCTCGGCGTTCCGTTTTTCAACGGTTTATCCCAAAAATCCGATACAAATAATATCATATGGATATGATCGGGCATAATAACGTATTTTGTAACAGAAACATATTTGTATATTTCATTTATTTTTTTGATATTGATATTTACGATTTCACCGTATTTTGTCAGTTTTACGTGCGGAACGTCAAATATACCGTTTTCCGTTATTGCATTTCGCGGAACGCCGAGGGCGGCGTTCCCTACAGACGATACCTTCGATAAATACGGTACTCTGTCTTTTGTGCATATGGTTATGAAATACAGACCGTTACGTGAATAATCGTAATTTTCCAGCCTGTTCAGTTTTCTGTCAGGTCTGTCCATTTCAGAAGCCGCCGCCCTCTTTGAGGCGTTTCCTCAAAGTTGCTGCCGATAACTGTGATATATATACTCTCTCAATGCCGTTTTTTACTGTTACTATAAAGCTTTTCGGCATTTCGTAGGTGGTGTAGATACAGTGTTTTTCCTTTTCTGCTCTTTCAAGCAGCTTCTTGGTACACTTTTCAACAGTTGTATTCTCAATGTCGAAAACTCCCACTATATCTCTTACATCTACAGAGTAGTTATTCCCTATGTGCAGATACATTTTCTTCCACCTCAGATATGCTGCCGCCGCTTATATGCAGGACCTTTCCCTTTATCTCGGGAAGAAGCGCGTTTTCATTGGGAGTCGTGATGAACACCTGCATATCCTTTATCATATCGAACACGAACCGCTGACGGCTTTCGTCAAGCTCGCCCATAACATCATCGAGGAATATAACAGGTGCGTCCTTTGACTTCTGCATGAATATCTCTGCCTGTGCAAGCTTCATAACAAGAGCCGCACTCTTTATCTGTCCCTGTGAGCCGTAATCTTTAGCACTCACACCGTTTATTTTTATTATTATCTCATCGCGGTTAACACCTGCGTGGGTGCTTCCCGTTCTGATGTCGTAATCTGCTGTTTCGGCAAGCTTTCTGTAATACTGCTCGTAAGCTTCCTCACCGCAGGGCTTTTCAAAGTCCTCGGATCTGAAAACATTTGACTTGTATTCCAGTTCAAGCTCCTCGCTGCCGCCAGAAATAGTACGGTAAAGTCTGCCGCATATCTCATTGATCTTCTTTATATACTCGCTTCGCATATAGGATATGACAGCTCCCTCATGTGAAGCCTGTCTGTCCCATATCTCGAGGATGCTTCTGTCGGTATTTCCCTGCATTATGCCTTTGAGAAGAGCATTTCGCTGATTCATTATGGCATTGTTCTTATTTATGTGCATGACGAACACGGGATTTAGCTGTGAAGCAGCCATATCCACGAAATTACGCCTTTTTTCGGGTGACCCCTTTACAATATCCGTATCATCGGGAATGAATGCGATACACTTGAAAACATCGAAAAGTGCTCTCGTACCCTTCTGTTTTACGCCGTTAAGTGTGATATTCTTGGGATTTGCCGCAGTTCTGGTCATCTCAAAGGAAATTTTCTGTTCGCGGACGCTGTCGAGTATCTTTATCCGTGACTGCATACGCTCTCCGCCGAGGCAGATATAGTCCTTTTCCTTTGAGCCGCGGAAGCTCTTACAGCCCGAAAGTATCCACATCGCTTCAAGGAGATTAGTCTTTCCCTGTGCATTTGATCCTACGATGATATTGTACTTGGGATCGGGTGAAAAGGAGATACCTTTCAGATTTTTGAAACCGTCGATGTCAGCATATGTGACTATCACTCTACGATTACCTCTTGACCGTCAAGCTCCACTTTATCGCCCGGACGTATCTTTTTGCCGCGCATGGTGCATACTTCGCCGTTAACGAGGACTTCTCCGTCCTGTATGAGCTGCTTTGCTTCTCCGCCCGAACCCACAAGTGAAGCAAATTTCAGAAGAGCATCAAGCTTTATGAACTCGGTAGTGATCTTTATTCTGTTTTCAGGCATTTTCTTCACCTCTTCATTTCAGCCTTTAGCCGTTAGCCATGAGCCCTTAGCCGTTGGCTAATAACTAAAGCCTGATGGCTATATTGATATCAGCCCTTGAGCTGTATTGGCATTACGAGGAATATGAAGCTTTCGCCCTCAAGCGGAAGTATCTCTATTACCTTCATTGCGCCGTTGAAGCGTAAGCGTACCTTATCTCCCTCTGCGGCTTTGAGAGCTTCGAGGATAAGCTTGTTATTGAAGCCGATAGTTACAGTTTCACCCGAAATATCGGCGGATATAGCGTCATTTATCTTACCTATGCCTGTTTTGCAGTTTATCTTTATCACGCCGTTTCCGACTTCGCAGCGTATTGGCGACTTGTTCTTATCGTCGATAAGGAGCGAGCATCTTTCAAGACAGGTGGTGAAATCTCTCTTGCTGACAATGACTTCTGTCTTGCAGCCGCTTGGTATGCTGAGCTTGTAGTTATGGAAAACTCCTTCGAGGAGTCGTGATATCACGAAAACATTGCCGATCTCGAAAATAATGTGGCGGTCGTTGGTGCAGATAGTACACATCTTCTCGTCGTCATCGTCTCTGATTAGTGTGGAAACTTCAAGGAGAGCCTTTTTCGGTACTACGAAATGATATTTCTCGGTGCAGTCGGTAAGCTCATTTCTGATAGCGAGTCTGAAGCCGTCTATTGCTACCATATTGAAGCTGCCCTCCTCAATATCAAAGAGTTCGCCTGTGAGAACAGGTTTGCTTTCATTGAGTGAAGCAGCGTAGCTTGTCATATTTATCATTGATTTGAGTATGCTCTGCTTTACAGAAAAGCTTCTTGCAGAGTCTACCTTTGGAAGCTCTGGATATTCGTTAGCTGACATTGCAGGGAAGCTGCACTCTGTAGCACTGCATGAAATAGTGATAACAAGATTTTCGTCGATATCGAATTTTATCTCGTCACCTGACATACGTCTTGTGAATTCGCTGAAAAGTCTTGCACTTACTACAAATTCGCCTTCGCCCTCAGTCTCTGCGTTTATAGAAGTGCGTATACCCATTTCAAGATTATAGGCAGTAAGCTCAACGCTTCCTGCCGATATTCTTACTTTTATTCCCTCAAGTGCCGGAATAGTTGATTTCTGTGAAACTGCCTTTGAAACATTGCTGATAGCTTCACTTATTTCTGTTTTGTTGCAAATGAACTTCATTATATTTTTCCTCCGTGGAAATTCTTAGCCGAAGGATAAGCTAAGATAAGATAAGTATAATATTATTGTTGTTGTTATTGTGTCGGTGGAAAAGTTAGGATCGGCAGAATTTGAAGATATACGCCGCAAAGCTCGTCCACACAGGGGTGTTGTGAAATTCTTGAAATTGAGGAAAACTTTTCGGGGAGTGATTTTTCATGTTTAATCAGTCGAATATTGTGGAGTTGAAAAGGAAAAAAAGTTGAGAAAAAAGTGGAAAGACGAAATTGGTAATATTTTTTGTCAGAGAATTTCACAGTGATGTTAAGTGTTGAATGTTTTCTGTGTTGAAATGATATCCGACAGTAAAAATATGAATAGACTGAAATGCATTTTTATGTCGGGGAAAATCAACACGGAAAGTTTTAAAGATAGTTTTAAACACAGTGTTGAAAACTGTGTGGAATAAACTTTATTCAACACTTTAAACGTTCACTTTATGTTTATCAGACCTTGCTCTTGTCCTTGATATTTTTGATGATATCGTTTACAAGGTTCTTGAGATTTGAGTCTTTTTCCATAGACTCTGTAACGCTTGTAACAGAGTAAACTATAGTAGAATGGTCTCTTCCGCCGAATTCGGTACCGATAGATGCAAGAGGCATCTGTGTGATCTCGCGGACTACATATATAGCTACCTTACGTGCTGTTGAGATCTGTGCGGAACGCTTGCTTGAACGGAGATCATCGGGAGATACGCCGTATACTGTGGATACCTCGGAGATGATCTTTTCAACAGTTATCGGTATAGGCTGTTCATCTGTGAGCACGTCGCGGATTACGCTCTGAGCCATAGATATAGTTATCGGGCTTCCTGCAAAGTGGTTGAGAGCCTTGAGACGTACAACTGCGCCCTCGAGCTGTCTGATGTTTGATTTAAGGCGGTTAGCCATGAATTCTGCAACTTCGCTGGGCATTTTGAGCTCTAAAAGCTCTGATTTTCTGTTGATGATAGCAAGTCTTGTCTCGTAGTCAGGAGCTGAGATATCAGCGATGAGACCACCCTCGAAACGTGTGCGGAGACGCTCTTCAAGTGTGAGCAGCTCCTTTGGCGGCTTATCAGATGTGATAACGATCTGCTTGCCTTCCTGATGAAGCTTGTAGAAAGTATGGAAGAACTCTTCCTGCATACGCTCTCTTCCCGAGAAGAACTGGATATCGTCGATGAGGAGTATATCTGCATTTCTGTACTTGTCGTGGAAATCGGATATAGAGCTCTTGTTGAGTGCGTTTACAAGGTCGCTTCCGAAAGTTTCACTTGTAACATAAACTATATTGAAATCAGGGTGATTTTTTCTTACCTCATTTGCGATAGCTGTGATAAGGTGAGTTTTTCCCATTCCGGAAGGACCGTAGATAAACAGCGGATTATAGTCAGGAACAGCCTTTGAGCCGCAGTTCTTGGCTACTGATTTACTGCAGGCAAGTGCAAATTCGTTTGAACGTCCTTCAATGAATGTATCGAAAGTGTAGTCATAGTTTGCAAATTTGTATGACTGTTCAAGCTCTGCGTGTTTCTGCTCAAGCTCAGCGTCTGTCGGGACCTTGATAGTCTCGGGTTCGTCTGATTCAACATTGATGACTATATTTACGGGAAGTCCTGCAACGTTTAGAAAAGCTTCTGTCAGAACAGTTACGTATGTTTGCATTACAATATTCTTCTGGAAGTCTGTCTGTACGCTGAAAATAGCATCAGTTCCATCTATCTTTACGGGAACAAGCGGATCTATCCAAGTTTTCATACCGATATCTGGTATTTTTCCGTTTTCAAGGCAGTAGCTCTTTACTTTCTCAAAAACCTCGTCAAATGAATTCATAAAAACCTCCGAATATATGTAAGTTTGATTGGGAGAAAAAATAACGATACTCTCCTATATTAATATATAAGACCATTATACCATAAACAATGTTGAAATGCAAGTAAAATTCATGTTAAACAGTTAGAAAATGACTCATCTTTCCACACACAAATTGACACATTGTTGAAAACTGTGTTGAAATGCCTTTAATTCAACACAAAAACACCTGTAAAAACTCTGTTTTTCGTGTGTGAAAATGTTGAAAGCGGTCAGTGAATAAGTTTTTTACCCATTATTTTCAAAAAATTCAACATAATCCCGTCATATGGGCTTATGATGTGAAATTGGACAAAGTATTGAAAATTAAAGGCTTTTAGTTTAAGATATATTGTTAAAAAAACAGAAAATGCTGATGCGTATAAAAAAATTTCATGATTTGCTTGACATGACGAGCTTTTTAATATATAATGATTTAGTGTAATGCAGGGGAAAGTGTCCCTGCGCCCTAAAATATAGTTATTCAGAGCTGTTTTTGGCTCTTGTTTACAATCGGAAGAGAGGAGGACACTGAATATGAAGAGAACATATCAGCCTAAGAAGCTCCACAGAAAGAAGGAGCACGGCTTCATGAAGAGAATGTCTACTAAGAACGGCAGAAAGGTTTTAGCTCGTAGAAGATCTAAGGGCAGAGCAAGATTAACTCACTGACGAGGCTGACCACAAAATCTTTATTTTGTGGTCTTTTTTGTTAGGACGGCTATGTGCAAGGTGCAATTATGCTTTATACGGAAATACTGAACGATAACAAGGACTTCCTGACTCTTTATAAAAAGGGCAGGTACGCCGCTTCAAAATATTCGGTCATCTATGTCAGACCAAATGGCAGACCTTTTAACCGCCTCGGAATTACAGCAGGCAAAAAGGTCGGCAATGCCGTCTGCCGAAACAGAGCAAAAAGACTTATCCGTCTTGCCTACCGCAATGCTGAGGTAGAGCTGCCTGTAGGCATGGATATCGTCATAGTTGCAAGAGCTGCTATATGCAGCATAAAATCACAGGAATACTGCGGCTATATGGACAAGTACGGAGTAAATGACATCAAGAAAATGTTCAAAAGCTTCGATAACAAGAATAAGCGTGTATGAAATATCTGGTTCTGGGTCTTATAAAGTTCTACAGGAAATTTATATCCCCGCTTTTTCCCCCTAAATGCAAGTATTACCCTACCTGCAGCACTTACGCCTTGAAAGCAGTTGAGCGTTTCGGCGCAATAAGGGGCTCAGCTCTTGCCGTGTGGAGGATTCTCCGCTGCAACCCGTGGTCAATGGGCGGTATAGACTATGTCCCCGAAAAATTCACGTTCAGGGTCAAAAAGTATGATTACATCGATCCTGATTACGATGAAAATGATAAAAAGATCTAAGAGGGATGAATATTGAACGCACTTTATGATATTATCGGTGTGCCTTTCGGCTATCTGATGAGACTTATTTACTCGTTATGCAATAACTATGCCGTAGCTATCATCTTGTTTACGGTAATCACAAAAATACTGCTCTTCCCTGTCAATTACAAGACACAGAAGGGCTCGGCAAGAATGCAGCTTCTTCAGCCGAAGCTGGAAAAACTAAAGAAAAGTTACGCCAATAACCAGCAGAAATTCCAGGAGGAACAGCAAAAGCTGTACCAGCAGGAGGGCGTAAACCCTATGGGTTCATGTCTGCCTATGTTTATACAGATGTTCCTTCTCTTCGGCGTTATCGACGTTATTTATAAGCCTATAACCCATATCCTCGATATATCCAAGAATGTTATCAATGAAGCCTGTGCTATCGCAGGCACTGATAAATCAAACCTCAGATGTGAGCTGATTACTATGGAGCATCTGAGAGATAACAGTGATAAGTATGTTTCTCTCAGCGAGAAATTCCTCTCAAAGGTATCTGAGTTTACTGAGAAATTTACTATCTTTGGTGCAAATCTTGGAAAAACACCTACACTTCACCCTGACAGCTGGACCAAGGAAGCTATAGTCCTTTGTTCTATACCTTTCCTTGCAGGTCTTTCACAGCTCCTCGTATCTGTATACAGCCAGATACACCAGAAAAAGACAAATCCTGTCTCACAGCCCGGAGGCGGTTGTATGACATTCATGATGATCTTTTTCCCTCTTCTTTCGATCTGGTTCGCATTCCAGGTACCCGCAGGTGTCGGCTTCTACTGGATATGGTCATCTGTCTTCTCATTCGTCATAACCTTTGCACTTAACTGCTACTTTACTCCCGAGCGCATTAAGGTAATAAATGAGAAGGAAAAAGAAAAAGCAAGAATTTACGCAGAAAAACATCCGAATAAGAAAACTTTCATGCAGAAGATGCTTGAGCAGCAGGCTGCACTTGAGCAGCAGAACGGTTCAGGATCAGGAAAAGCCAACGGCGTTTCACGTTCCGAGCAGAACAAGCAGAACAGAGATAAGCTCAAGGAAGCAAGAAAACGTATGGCTGAAAAGTACGGTGATTCTTATGACGATAACGATGATGAGGATTAATTCCTCAGGGAGGTAATGTATGACTGAAATATTCACAGCAAGATCTGTTGACGAGGCAAAGGAACTCGCAGCAAAAAAATTCGGAAAGAAAATCAGTGAGATCAAGTTTGAGATCATCGACGAAGGCAAAAAAGGTCTTTTCGGACTCGGTTCAAAAGAGGCTAAAGTAAAGGCTACTGTTATAGAAGGCGCAGCACAGAGTACAGCTCCAAAGGCTGCTGCTCCTACTGAAGCTCCAAAGGCTGCTGTTACAACTGCTCCTGCACCAAAGGCTGAGCCTGTTGTAAAGACTGTTTCAGAAGAAAAGCCTGTTGTTACTACAGAAACAACAGCTGTAAAGGCAGAAGAAAAGACAGCAGAGGCTGCTGCTGAAGTTCCAGAAGAGTCAGAAGAAGCTTATTCACTCGATAACTTCACACTCATCGAGGACGAGGCTCTCGTAAATCCAAAGGTAAAGCTTGCAAGAGATTATATCACAAGCATCTTACGCGCTATGGATATCGAGGCTGAATACAAGATCTATCAGAACGAAACAGGTGCTGTACTCAATATCGAGAGCAGCAATAACGGTACTATCATCGGCAGACGTGGCGAAACACTCGACGCTATCCAGTACCTTTGCTCTATCATCGCTAACAAGGGCGACAAGGATTACTACAGAATTACAATTGATTGTCTCGGCTACAGAAGCAAGAGAAAGGAAACTCTTGAACAGCTGGCTGCAAAGGTTGCAAAGTCTGTTCTCAGAACAGGCCGTTCACAGCCTCTCGAGCCAATGAATCCTTACGAGAGAAGAGTTATCCACTCGGCTATCTCAAATATCGAGGGCGTTTCTTCACGTTCAGTTGGTGAAGAGCCTTACAGAAAGATAATCATTTCTTCAAACAACCCAAGAAGAGGCGGCGGCAGACGTGATAACAGACGCGACGGCGGCAGAAGAAATGACAGAAGAGGCGGCGAGAGAAGAAATAACCGCGACAGAGAGGTAAGCATGGAGCGCAGAAGCGTTGACCTCTCAACAAGCTTTGAGAAGGACTACAAGAGACCAAAGCCTGAGGACGAGATCCAGGGCGGTCTTTACGGCAAGATCGAGCTTTGATGAAAATATCTTAAACAACGGCGTAATGCCGTTGTTTTTTTAGGAGTGATTAAATGTCTACCATAGCAGCTATCTCAACTCCGAATGCGATCGGCGGTATATCCGTCATACGTATCTCGGGTGACGATGCTATTGGCGTTGCGGAAAAGATATTCTCCCCTTACGGCGGTAAAAAAGTCTCGGATATGGCAGGCTACACCTGTGCATACGGTATCGCTCACGACGGCGGTGAAAGACTTGATGACTGTATCCTGACAGTGTTCCGTGCTCCTCACAGCTATACTGGTGAGGACGTTGTGGAGATATCATGTCACGGCGGACTCTACGTCACGAGAAAGGTGCTCCGTGCAGCTCTCGGAAACGGTGCTGAAAACGCAGAGGCAGGAGAATTTACAAAGAGGGCTTACCTCAACGGAAAGCTTGACCTCACACAGGCGGAATCGGTAATGGATATTATTTCCGCAAAGGGCGAGCGTGAGCTGAAAATGGCTGAAAATCTCCGCGAGGGAGCGGCATTCAAAAAGGCTGAGAAGTGCTCGAAAAAGCTTATGAAAATTCTCGGCGACCTTGCGGCGTGGGCTGATTATCCCGAGGAGGATATCCCTGAGGTACGTCCCGAAACTCTCATAGAGGAGCTTTCGGAGGTACGTGATGATCTGAAATCACTGGTGCAGAATTACGACAGCGGCCGTATCCTCAGGGAGGGCGTTTCAACTGCAATTATTGGCAGACCGAACGTGGGAAAGTCTACCCTTTTCAATTGCCTCAGCGGCTGCGAGAGAAGTATCGTTACCGAAATAGCAGGCACTACACGCGATATTATTGAGGAGTCTGTCCGCATCGGCGACATCACTCTCAGACTTTCGGACACCGCCGGTATCCATGAAACTGATGATATCATCGAGGGTATCGGTGTGGATATGGCTGAGAAAATGATCGCTTCTTCGGAATTGATAATTGCTGTATTTGACGGAAGCTGTCCTCTCACCGCGGACGATCAGTATTTAATTAATAAAATTAATAAAGATAAAACAGTAGCTGTGGTTAATAAAAGTGACGTTGAACAGCTCCTTGATATTGCTGAGCTCGAGAAACAAATTAAACATATCGTATATATTTCTGCGAAAGAAAATACGGGAGTTGAGGAACTTCACAGGCATATTGAAGAGATATTCAAGCTCAATGAAGCCGATTTTGATACGGTAACTGTAGCAAATGAGCGTCAGAAATACTGTATCGATAAGGCACTTGAAAGTATTGAAAGTGCTATTTTATCACTTGAAATCGGTGAAATGTTAGATGCTGTAAATATTCTTATAGATGAGGCTGAGCAGTCGCTGCTCATGCTTACAGGTGAAAAAGTTACTGACGCAGTTGTGGACGAGGTGTTCTCACGCTTCTGTGTCGGAAAGTGAAATGTTTCATGTGAAACAAAAAGGAGGGATATTTTTGACTTACGAAATGGGTGAGTTTGACGTGGCAATAGTTGGCGCAGGTCATGCAGGCGTTGAGGCTGCACTTGCTTCTGCAAGACTTGGCTGTAAGACTGTCATGTTTACCATATCGTTGGATCAGATCGCAAATATGCCCTGCAACCCGTCAATCGGCGGAACTGCAAAAGGGCATCTTGTGCGCGAAATAGACGCTTTAGGCGGAGAAATGGGCAAAGCCGCCGATAAATGCTTCATTCAGAGCCGTATGCTCAACCGCGGAAAAGGTCCTGCTGTTCACAGTCTGAGAGCGCAGGAGGATCGTGTAAAGTATCACGAGTACATGAAAAATGTGTGCGAAAAGCAAAAAAATCTTTTTGTAAAGCAGGCGGAAGTTGCAGAAATTATTGTCACAGACGGAAAAATCTCAGGTGTGAGAACTTCTCTCGGTGCAGAATATAAAGTCAAGGCTGTTGTAATTGCAACTGGAACATACCTTAAAGGAAAGATACACATCGGTGAAGTTTCATATGAAAGCGGTCCTGATGCGGCACTTCCAAGCAAATATTTATCAAAAAGTCTGGAAGAAAATGGTGTCGAGCTGAGAAGATTTAAGACAGGAACTCCCTGCCGTGTAAATAAAAGAAGTATTAATTTTGATATAATGGAAAGGCAGGACGGTGACGAAAAAATCGTTCCGTTCTCATTTGAAACAGATGCAGAGCCGCTTGAAAATAAAGTGAGCTGTTATGTTACATATACCAACAGTAAAACACACGAAGTAATACTCGCAAACCTTGACAGATCACCTTTATACTCAGGAAGAATAGAAGGAGTAGGTCCGAGATACTGTCCGTCCATAGAGGACAAGATAGTAAGATTTTCAGATAAACCAAGACATCAGCTCTTTGTAGAGCCTATGGGACTTACGACAGATGAGTACTATTTACAGGGAATGTCTTCGTCGCTGCCGGAGGACGTACAGCTTGCATTTCTCAGAACAATAGACGGGCTCGAGGACGTTGAGATCATGAGACCTGCATACGCCATTGAGTACGACTGCTGCAATCCAAATCAGCTCCTCCCTACCCTTGAATTCAAGAATTTGGAAGGACTTTACGGTGCAGGACAGTTTAACGGAAGCTCCGGATACGAGGAAGCAGGTGCACAGGGACTCGTTGCAGGCATAAATGCCGCACTAAAAATCAAGGGCAAAGAGCCTATGATACTTGACCGTGCAAGCTCTTATATAGGCACTCTTGTCGATGATCTGGTAACTAAGGGCTGCTCTGATCCGTATAGAATGATGACTTCGCGAAGTGAGTATCGTTTGATTCTTCGTCAGGACAACGCTGACCAGAGATTAACACCGATCGGGCATAATATCGGACTTATCTCAACTGAAAGATACGAAAAACTCATGGAAAAAGAGCGTCTTACAGCTGAGGAAATAGAGCGTGTTTCAAAGCTAAATGTCTCCCCTACTGATGAACTCAATGAATTTCTCGAAGAAAAAGGCACTTCGCCTATGACTACAGGCTGTAAATTGGCTGATCTCATCCGTCGTCCACAAATAAATTATAACGATCTTGCTTTTATTGACAGTGATCGTCCGCAGCTTCCGTGGGAAGTTTGTGAGCAGGTTGAGCTCCAGATCAAGTATGAGGGATACATCCAGAAGCAGCTTATCCAGATTGAGCAGATGCGAAAAATGGAGTCAAAGAAACTGCCAAAGGACTTGGATTACAGCCAGATCTACGGTCTTCGTCTTGAAGCAATAGAAAAACTTAACAAGATAAAGCCGCTTTCAGTTGGACAGGCTTCACGTATTTCAGGCGTATCTCCTGCTGATATTTCAATGCTTGCTGTATGGCTAATGCATGAGAAGGGAGAATGAAATGCTTCCTGATTTTGAACTATGTTGCTCTGAATTTTCCTCTTTTGGAATTGAATTAAATGAGGATATATACAAGAAGCTGGACACATATGCGGATTTTCTTGTAAAATACAATGAGAATGTAAATCTTACCGCAATAACTGAACCACATGAGGTACTTCGCAAGCACTTTATCGACTCGGTTTTGTTATCAAAATACGTTGATATCCCACAGAATTCATCACTTATTGATGTTGGAACAGGTGCTGGATTTCCTTCAGTTCCACTGAAGATTTTCAGACCTGACATCAAACTTACTCTTCTAGACAGCCTTAACAAGCGAATTGATTTTCTTAAACAGCTTTGCGATAAGCTTGAAATTGAAGCTGAGTTTATCCATGAAAGAGCTGAAAATGTTTCAAAAATGGATGAACACAGAGAGTATTTCGATTTCTCCTGTGCAAGAGCTGTTGCGAATATGTCGCTGCTTAGTGAGCTTTGTATCCCCTTTGTCAAGGTCGGTGGAAGATTTCTTGCGATGAAAGGTCCGAGTGAGGATATTTCGCTTGGTAAAAATGCAGTCGAAGTTCTCGGCGGAAAAATCGATAATACCGTTGATTACGAGCTTTTTGATGAAAGCCGCAGGATTGTTGTTGTGAAGAAAATATCGCAAACTCCGCCAAAATATCCGCGTAATAGCAGTCAGATAAAGAAAAAAAGTCTTTAAAAATGTCAGAATTTGTCATATAAACCGCTGTTTGAATGAAAAACAGCGGTTTTTTTGTATGGAAAATATTTCCCACAGGTGCTAAAATTGTTTTATCACCAAAGGAGGTCTACATATGGCAGGATTTTTGAATTTTACGAAGGAAAAGCTTATTAATAAGGTCGTTGAGATAAGTATTGAAGATATTATCCCAAACCCTCATCAGCCGCGTAAGGATTTTAGCGATGATATTACGGGACTTGCGGAGTCTATCGCGCAGAACGGTATTCTACAGCCTTTGTCGGTACGAAAAAAGGAAGGCAGATATGAATTGATTGCTGGTGAACGGAGACTCAGAGCGGCTAAAATTTGTGGTTTTGATGTAGTTCCCTGTATCATTCACGAGGTCAGCGACAGACATTCGGCAGTTCTTGCGCTTGTTGAGAATATCCAGCGTCAGGACTTATCTTTCTTTGATGAAGCAGCTGCAATTGAGAAACTTATCACGCATTATGGTATGACTCAGGAGGACGCGGCTGCCAAGCTTGGACGCGCTCAGAGTACCATTGCAAATAAGCTCAGACTTCTTCGTTTGACAGAGAGAGAGCGTGAACTTATAATTCACTATGGTCTAACGGAGCGTCATGCGCGTTCACTGCTCAGGCTTGGAAGTCCTGATGACAGGCTTTTCATACTTGAAAAGATAATCAAGAATAATCTTAATGTGGAACGTTCTGAGCATCTTATTGATGAATTCATCGGCAGTCAGCGCAGTAAGGTCAGTTATAAGAAGCGTTCCGCGGTCTTTCAGAATGTGAAGATGTTCGTAAATACTATTAATAAGGCAGTCGAGACTATGCAGGCAGCCGGAATTTCTGCGGACTCCCGTAAAATACAGAATGAAGACTATATCGAATATCGTGTCAGAATTCCAATTCAGAAGACAACATGATATAATATTGTTTCACATGAAACATTCTTAGTGGTGTTTCATGTGTTTTTTTGTTTCACGTGAAACAATCTGACTGATAAAGAAATAAAATTACAGCTTAAATTGTTTCATGTGAAACAATTTTTGAAAAAAATTATTGTTTCATATTTACATTGTACTTAAAAAGTGATATAATAATATAAGTAACTTTGAAAGGAAGATAATATGGGCAAGATCATAGCTGTTGCCAATCAGAAAGGCGGCGTAGGAAAGTCAACAACTGTTATAAATATCGCAGCATACTTAGGTTCTCGCGGCTTCAAGGTGCTTTGTATTGACTCTGATCCACAGGGCAATACAACAACAGGCTTCGGAATAAAGAAAAAATCCGTAAGTGCTTCGACGTATGACGTTATAACAGGCAAGACACGTATTCAGGAAGCTATCATAGCGACCGAGTTTGAAAATGTATCTATCGTTCCTGCTACAGAAGCTCTTGCAGGCTGTGAGATTGAGCTTGCAGAGTATGATAACAGAGTCAACAGGCTTAAAATGCAGATACTTACCTGCAAGGACGATTATGATTATATTTTTATAGACTGTCCTCCTGCACTTGGTACTATTACTATAAATGGTATCGTTGCCTGCGACAGTATCATCGTGCCTATGCTTGCAGAGTTTTACGCTCTTGAGGGACTTTCTCAGCTGGTAAATACTATAAAAATAGTTAAAAATAATTATAATCCGGCACTTGAGATCGAGGGTATCCTGTTCACAATGTTTGACGGCAGACTTAATGTTGCAAATGACGTTGTATCTGAGGTGGAGAAATACTTTCCTGATAAGGTGTTCCAGACTAAGGTACCGAGAAATGTCCGCATTTCAGAAGCTCCCAGCCACGGAAAGCCTGTTATGTACTATGACAAGTCTTCAAAGGGTGCAGAAGCATATGAGCTTGTTTGCCATGAGCTTCTTGGCGAACCTCTGGAACTGCCGAAAAAAGTGAAGATCTTCTCTTTCAAAAAACATAAGAAAGGAAAACGTTCGTAATTGATTTACTGGTGTAAATCAATAAAGACGAATGAGGTTTGAACTATGGCAAAAGGTGGTTTAGGCGCGGGTCTTGATACACTTTTCAGTGATAATACCAATGATATACAGGTAAAAAAGACTCTCCGCACCTCAGAAATAGAGCCGAACCGCGATCAGCCCCGTAAGGAGTTCAGCGATGAGGCAATAACCGCTCTTGCAGACTCTATCCGTGAGCATGGTATGCTGCAGCCTATTCTCGTTCGCCCCATTGGCACAGGCGGCTATCAGATAGTCGCAGGTGAAAGAAGATGGCGAGCAGCAAGAATGGCAGGTCTTGACGAAGTTCCCGTAAATATCCGTGAGCTCTCAGACCTCGAGACTATGCAGATAGCAATTATTGAGAACCTACAGCGTGAAAACCTTAATCCTATTGAAGAAGCAGCAGGCTATAACGAGCTTATAGAAAAGTTCGGCATGACACAGGAAAAGGTAGCTAAAATGGTGGGACGATCACGTTCCGCAGTTGCAAATGCTGTAAGACTGCTCGCGCTTCCCGAAAGAGTGCTCAAAATGGTGAAAAACGGCGAGATCTCAGCAGGTCACGCAAGAGCACTGTTAGGCTTTGAAGATGAGGAAATGCTCATTGCAACTGCTCTTAAAGCGGCTGACGGTAGTCTCACTGTAAGACAGGTTGAAAAGGCTGCACAGAAGTCAGCTGAACACGCAGAGGAGTCTGTTGGCGGAAAGTCAAATAAAAAGATCGATAATTACTTTAAGGAAATGGAGCTTTCTCTTAACGAACGTCTTGGCAGAAAGGTCAAGGTAGACTACGGTAAGAACAAGGGTGCTCTTATACTTGAATTTTATGATAAAAATGACCTTGCGGCACTGGCTGAAAAGCTTGCCAAAGAGGACTAAGGAGAATAAATATGATAGATATCAAACTTATTAGAACAAATCCCGAACTTGTAAAGGAAAACATCAAGAAGAAGTTCCAGGACGACAAGCTTGAACTCGTTGATAAGGTCATCGAGCTTGACAAGCAGTACAGAGAGACTAAGCTGGCTTGCGACAATCTCAGAAACACAAGAAACGTAAAGAGCAAAGAGATCGGCGGTCTCATGAAGAACGGTCAGAAGGACGAAGCTGAAAAGGTAAAGGCTGAGGTTTCTGCAATGGGCAAGGAGCTCGAAGAAAAGGAGCAGCTCGAAGTTAAGCTCGAAGCTGATATCCGCGAGATAATGCTTGTTATCCCTAATATTATCGACGAGTCTGTTCCGATAGGCAAGGACGATACAGAGAACGTTGAAGTTGAGAAGTTCGGCGAGCCTGCTGTTCCAGCATTTGAAGTGCCTTACCACGTTGATATCATGGAAAAGGTAAACGGTATCGACATCGACAGCGCACGTAAGACAAGCGGCAATGGTTTCTACTATCTTTGTGGCGATATCGCACAGCTCCAGAGCTGTATACTTTCTTATGCAAGAGATTTCATGATAGACAAGGGCTTTACATACTATATCCCTCCATTTATGATAAGAAGCAACGTTGTTACAGGCGTTATGAGCTTCGCTGAAATGGAAGGCATGATGTACAAGATAGAAGGCGAGGATCTCTACCTTATCGGTACTTCCGAACATTCTATGATAGGTAAGTTCATTGACACTATCGTTCCCGAGGAAGAGCTTCCAAAGACTCTCACAAGCTATTCACCATGTTTCCGTAAGGAGGTAGGTGCTCACGGTATTGAGGAGCGCGGCGTTTACCGTATCCACCAGTTTGAGAAGCAGGAAATGGTAGTTGTATGTAAGCCTGAGGAGTCTATGGACTGGTTCCACAAGCTCTACAGCTATACAGTTGAGTTCTTCCGCACACTTGATATACCTGTTCGTACACTTGAGTGCTGCTCAGGCGACCTTGCAGATCTTAAAGTTAAATCTATTGACGTTGAAGCATGGTCACCTCGTCAGAAGAAGTATTTCGAGGTAGGCAGCTGTTCTAACCTCGGCGATGCACAGGCAAGACGTCTCGGCATCAGAGTAAAGGCTGCTGACGGAAGCAAGTACCTCGCACACACACTGAACAATACAGTTGTTGCACCTCCGAGAATGCTCATCGCATTCCTCGAGAACAATCTCAACGAGGACGGTTCTATTCGTATTCCAAAGGCACTCCAGCCTTATATGCGTAAAGATATCATCAAAGTCCCTGAAAAGAAGTAATGGGGTATGTAATATATTTCTCTGTAATAGCTGTTATCGCTGTAATTGGCATACTGCTTTACAATTACAATAAAAAAACGTATACTCTTTGCGTAGAAGCTGTAATAACAAATTGTGATGTACGAATAAAAAATAGTGACAGTTCATCGCATGAATCAAACAAAATCTATTATTATACCTGTGAATATTACTACGAAGGACAGCAGTATATTTATAAGTATACACAAAGCGGCTCCTTTCAGTATTCATTTGCTATTGGTCAGAGAATAGATATTTATATTGATCCAAATAAACCGGATAAAGCCATATTAGATCATTCATCTGATAAGGTCGGACTTATAGTCCTGCTTTCGATATTAGGTGCGCTGACTCTGGCAGGTATAGCTGTTTTGGTTTTAACGAAAATATATTCAAAGATCGGTCTTGTGTAAAACAGACCGATTTTTTTTTGCACAGAGCCTGAGCACCCTTGTTCGACTGTAAAACATCAAAATAGGAAGCTGTTTCTCGACACGGTGAGTATCATCGTAATTTACGGGCGCAGGTCATGCGTCCCTACAATTATGAATTATGAATTAAACCACGGCTAGGGGCTAATGGCTATTTTAAGTGCTCGTCGCCCCACTTTGCTGCTGTGCAGAGACACATCGTTATAACGCCAACTACCCCTCCGCACATACTTCCTAAAAGAAAATTAACCATATATTACTCCTTTACATGAATAGCACATGACGGGAGCGGAGGCACTCCGCCCACCAAATATTGAACCTAAAATAAAGTTTATCATTTTTTCACCTTGTTTCTTTTGGACTTGTTATTATTATGCGCAGAATAATTCTTTATAATCATTTCTGCACGGGAATATTATTCGCATTATGCGACATAATAAAAGAAAAAACTTTAAATTTGTTGCAAATGCCACTTTTCAATATATTACAATTATGGTATAATTATTATGTTATACGGTATATCCGTAAATTATTGAAAAGAGGTAATTTCCAATGAATAAAATAACTAATGACATTTACTATATCGGCGTTAACGACCACCAGATCGACCTCTTTGAGGGACAGTACGACGTGCCGAACGGCATGGCTTATAATTCATATATCATAGTTGACGACAAGATCGCTGTATTCGACACAGTTGACGGCAATTTCGCTGACCAGTGGCTCGGCAATATCGCTGAGGTACTTGGTGACCGCAAGCCTGATTACCTTATAGTTCAGCACATGGAGCCCGACCACTCCGCAAATATCAAGAACTTCCTTGAAAAGTACCCTGATGCAACTATCGTAGGCAATGCAAAGACATTCGGCATGATAGAGAATTTCTTCGAGGGACTTGTTATCGCTAACAAGCTTGAAGTCAAGGAAGGGGAGAAGCTCTCACTTGGCAGGCACGAGCTTTCATTCGTATTTGCTCCTATGGTACACTGGCCTGAGGTAATGTTCACATATGACAGCACAGACAAGGTGCTCTTCTCAGCTGACGCATTCGGCAAGTTCGGCGCACTTGACGCTGATGAGGACTGGGCTTGTGAAGCTCGCCGTTATTACTTCGGTATCGTCGGTAAGTACGGTATGCAGGTGCAGAGCGTACTCAAAAAGGCTGCTGCAATCGATATACAGACAATATGTCCGCTCCACGGACCTGTCCTTAAAGAAAACCTCGGCTACTATCTGGGACTTTACAACACATGGTCAAGCTACGGCGTTGAGTCTGAGGGCATATTCATTGCTTACACATCAGTTTACGGCAATACAAAGAGGGCTGCGGAGCTTCTCAAGGAAAAGCTTGAAGCAAAGGGCTGCCCGAAGGTTGCTATTGCTGACCTTGCAAGAGAGGATATGGCTGAGTCAGTTGAGGACGCATTCCGCTACGGAAAGCTTGTTATCGCTACAACTACCTACAATGCTGATATCTTCCCGTTCATGAAGCACTTCATTCTCGACCTTACAGAGAGAAACTACCAGAACCGCACTATCGGTATCATCGAGAACGGAAGCTGGGCACCTCTCGCAGCAAAGACAGTAAAGGCAATGTTCGAGAAGTCAAAGAATATCACATTCACAGATACCACAGTATCTATCAAGTCAGCTGTAAAGGCTGCAAATATCGCTCAGATCGAGGCACTTGCAGACGAGCTGATGAAATAAAATATTCAAGGAGGGACTGAATATGAAAATTACACTCAATCCCGACAAGGAAGTTGTTGACAGAATAAAAGAGGGACTTAAAATGAAAGACGGCTATTGTCCGTGCAGACTGGCAAAGACTCCCGAAAACAAGTGTATGTGCAAGGAGTTCCGCGATCAGATAGCAGATCCGAATTTTGAGGGATTTTGCCACTGTATGCTTTATTATAAGTCGCTGGACGATTGATCAATGGTAACGATAAGCAAAGTCAATAAGGATACAGAGCTTGCAAAGCAGCTCCTGCAATTTGTTGAGGACTGCTCATGGCATGAGGTAAAGGAGCATATTGCAGATATGCTCAGGTCGTGGGAGTTCACAGAATGGGAGTGTATGTTTGCGGCGTTAGATGACGGCGATATAGTGGGTATGGCTTCCATAATGAAAACGGACTATTATCCGCTGCCTGATATATACCCGTGGATATCCTGTATCTTTGTGACCGAAAGCGCAAGGGGACAGCGTATCAGCGGACAGCTCATAGAATACGCCAATATCTACGCGAATGAGCTGGGCTTTAAAAGGACGTATATTCCCACAGAATACACGGGACTTTATGAGCATTACGGATACAGATATGTCCGTGATATAGTAAACTACGGCGGCGGTACCGATCGCCTTTACGTAAAAGAAACCGAATAAAACCTACAGGAGGTAAAAAATGTACGAAGTAGTTATCACAAAGGAGAACTTCAACAGAGAAGTGCTTCAATATAAGGATACACCCGTTCTTATTGATTTCTGGGCAATGTGGTGCGGACCATGCATGGCACTGGGGCCGATAATCGAGCAGATTGCTGACGAATACAAGGGCAAGTTAAAGGTGGGCAAGGTCAATGTTGACGATCAGCCCGAGCTTGCATCAGCTTTCAGCGTTGAGAGCATACCCATGCTTGCAGTGGTCAAGGACGGAAAATTAGTAAATAAGTCTGTAGGACTTCAGCCAAAGGAAGCTATTTTAGCTCTGGTTGGTCTTGAATAAGTATAAGCTCACTGATGAAAGTCAGTGAGCTTTGCTGTTTATATATTCAAAAAAATTTTTTGAAATATGCACGGAAAATATTTTCAGAGTTGTATATATTTATGAAGCGACGCTTCTACAGAAAGGAGGAAGTTCTATGAATGACAATTCAGCGTTGTATGCGTTCAATAAATACGGCGATACCGTCCTGCGAATGGCATTCGCCATTATTGGAAGCTACCATGAAGCAGAGGATATAACGCAGGAAGTATTCCTGACGCTTCATGCAAAGCCACAGGATTTTGAAAACGAAGAACACATGAAGGCGTGGCTGTTAAGGTCAGCCATAAACCGCTGCAAGAACTATAAAAAAAGCTCACGTATAACAAAAAATTCTCCTCTTGACGAAACTCTTGAAAACACACTCAGCTGTGAATTTACAGAGAGGGACAACGAGATAAGAGAGAAGATAGAAAAACTTCCCGAGAAGTATGCAACTGTGATATTCCTGTACTATTTTGAGGAATACAGCATAAAGGAGATAGCAAATATACTCAGCAAGAACGAAAATACAGTAAGCTCACTCTTGCAGCGCGGAAGAAAAAAGCTTAAAACAGAACTGGAAAAGGAGGGTTATATTTATGAGACCTAACGAATACGATGACCTTCTTAAAAAGATAAAGTGCAGCGATGAATTCCGCAGCCGTATGCAGGAAAAGCTCAGCTCTGAGCCTGTAGAGATGACAGATTACGAGGACAGCGTAAGCGGAATAGAAATTGCTCCGAAACACAGTTGGGGAAGAGTTGCGGCTTTAGCTGCTGTATTCGTGCTTGTATGCGGAGCTGTAGGCGGCGGAGTATATCATTTCAACAAGATGAAGGATAATCCGAATTTGGTCGAAGAAGATGACGGTGCTTCTGTTTTTGAAAAGATAAAGGCAAATAAAGATTCATGCGACATGAAAGAGTATGTATGGAACTTATCAGGCGGACCAAGTACGCTGGTAAAGAAGGCTAATGATAAAAAAGACAGAGTTATTGAATACATTGAAAAATCAGGTGAGTTCAAAGAGACAGAAAATACATCTATGGCTTGCAGAAGTGTCAGATTTGAGTTCATTAATAAGAAAGATGATACTTACCTTGAAATAGATATTTCTGAAAACGGCAATTCATTCTGGAACGAAGCAGATAAGCAGGGAAATATACTCCGTGAGGAATACCGCAGTTGTAGTACTCAGGTATTTTATGATATGCTTGATCTTGTGCTTGAAGATGCAGACAGCGATATCATGGAATATATTACCAAGGTATCTCAGGATGAATTAAGTACCTTTGTCAGCACTCATCTGGAAAACAGCAATGATAAGGCTTTATTTTATCCGAGACAGGGCTTAGCTAATGAGATGTTGACACATTTTGTCATCACAGATAAAAAAGCTCTTACAGATGCTTTTACGAACTTTGAATGGGTAAAGGTAAGAAAAGACGAATTTGATTATAATAACTATTACGAAATGGGTATCAGAGTATCCGAAAGCGGATATCTTATGCCGATTATAGAAGATACTTATCCTTACGGATATTTCAAGCTCAAAGACGAAAGAGACTGTGAAAAGCTTGTATCCGAGATAAAATCTGTACTTGGATATGATACTGAATCCCGTGATGCTACAATCGAAGAGATAAAAGAAGCTTGCAGAAGTATTGTTGATAAGCCTAATTACAGCACATGGGAAGGTACGATAGGTGTTCCTCAGGGTGGACAGTATTACGGTGCTATTTACCGTTATTATAATATGAGCGATCCTGAGAGCTTCATAAACGAGATAGCTTCTTTGGAATGGGTAACTTGTTCTGATAAGGAATATGAAGATGCTTCAGAAAAATGCTGGTATTTATCATCTGTTAATTTGAAGGAAAGCGGATATTTATCAGCATCAACAAATAACAGTAACATTTATAAATACTTCAAATTAAAGAACGAAAGCGATAAAGATAAAATACTTCCGATAATAGAGAAATACCTTACTATGACGGATTGTTCACAGCTTGCGGAAAAACTGCGCATCGGCTTGGACAATTACAATAATCTTGAATCGGATTATGTTATTGAAGGCAGTGATATGTACAGCGGCGGTTATTCTTCTTTGAGAGGACATCTTTATTATGATGCCAAAAACCATAAGATGTATATGAACGGCGAAGGAACCTTTGACGGTAAAGAGGTCACTATTGAAACAGTAATGAACGGTGAGGACGTATCTGCATACAGAATTATCGACAAGTCAACAGGCGAGACATACCGTGAATACACATACTGTATAGTTTCTCCGATGACTCCGAGATCACCTGCTCATTATGTTTATGCAAGCAAGGGCATTGAACAGATGCTTGGACCTGTATGGGCAGGAGATCCCGAATTTAATATCGAGTCAAGAGATATTGGCGGAGGAAAAACAGAATATCAGATCACAGGTAAAAATAATGACATTGAAATAATGGATACAATCGTGCTTACAGAGGGCGGTCAGCTGATCTCAAGTGAAAGTAACGGTTACTCATTCAGACTTGAAAATTATGTATTTGACTCCGACAGCTTTGAAATGGTCGATGTTTACGATGTATATGAACAGATCAACTATGCAGAGATCAAAAGAGATAATAATCTTCACGAATACTGTTTGTATCCTGAACTTATTGGCGGTATAATGTCTGATTCAAGTATAAAGGTCATCACAGACAGTGATACAACTGAAATGTACGGATATGTTTTGGAGAGAATGTTCAGTACGCTTGAAAAAGAAGGCGGAGACGAGGATTTCTGGATGCTGCACGGAAGCGAGTTTAAGTCAGGTTCAAAGCATGGCGACAGACATATGAAAGGATATTATACTATCGTAGTTGAGACTGAGAAATATGAATTCGTGATATATATCCCTGATTTAAGAGCCACTAAACCTGAATGGGGCGATGATACCGTACTTATCGAAAAACATTACGGCACGGCAGATGAAAGCAGTGACAGCTATTACAGACATTTTTCAGACGAAGACTTAAATGCGCTCAGATTATTGATAAACAGAGGGTATTAAGCAGCGTGACACTGCACCCGTTGATTTACTTGTAATTATATGCTATAATAATATAAAGTCTCCGCAGTCGGTATGGCTGCGGAGAAATTTTTTCGGAGGTATTACAATGAAGCTCATATCATGGAACGTAAACGGTTTTCGTGCTTGTCTGCAAAAGGGCTTTGAGGACTTTTTCAAGGCTGCGGACGCTGATATATTCTGCTTGCAGGAAACAAAAATGCAGCCCGATCAGGCTGACTTCAAGCCCGAGGGTTATCATATATATTTTCACAGCGCAGTAAAGAAAGGCTATTCTGGTACAGCTGTATTCAGCAAGACCGAGCCTATGTCCGTTACATACGGCATAAACGGTACTCATATGGACGAGGGCAGAGTCATCACCTGCGAGTACGATGACTTTTATTTCGTATGCTGCTATGTGCCGAATGCACAGGACGGCTTGAAGCGTATCGACTACCGTATGGAGTTCGAGGACGATATGAGAGCATATCTCTCCGAACTTGACAAGAAAAAGCCTGTTGTGTACTGCGGCGACCTGAACGTAGCACATGAGGAGATAGACCTGAAAAACCCAAAGACCAACCGCGGAAACGCAGGCTTCTCGGATGAGGAGCGCGGCAAGTTCACGGAGCTTCTCGGAGCAGGCTTTACCGATACATTCAGAAAGCTCTATCCCGATACAGTTACTTATTCGTGGTGGTCTTATCGCTTCAAGGCTCGTGAAAAGAACGCAGGCTGGCGTATAGACTATTTCGTTGTATCCGACAGGTTTATGGAACGCGTGAAAGATTCCGAGATACTGACGGATATTATGGGCAGCGACCACTGTCCTGTTATGCTGACTACAAAATAATGCATCTTTTTATTGACAATCAATATTGATTATTGTATAATATGTTTAATAACACAATGTGTTATAGTTTATATGATATATTTAAAGGGGTTGATCGTCATGAGAAAAAAGATAATGTCTGTGATAATGTCGTCAGTAATATTTGCATCTATGGCAGGTACGATGATAGCTTCTGCCGAAGTAAAGGAAAGCTATTCCTATTATGATATTTACACGATGACAAAGGACGGTTCTATTGAAGATCTGTTCAGTGAGAAAGGCATAGATGCTGCTGATATCTGGACAGCATCAAGAGTTTCGGAGCTGCTGGAAAAGGGGGTATATCCTGCAGTTTACCTCAAGCCCGAAAAAACTGTGTATTCATATGAAGTGTTCGGAGATGATGGAGTTCATACTGTATATGAGTATTTTTCTAATTGCTTGTATGAAAATTTTGGAGTACCCGATACGGATTTCTGGACAAGAGAAAAGCTCCGCGAAAATGCAGAGGACGGAACAAAGGCTGTTATCACGCCTATTTCGCATTTTTACGGCAGATACACAGAAAGACTTGCTGCTGTACTGAACTATATCCGTCTGAGTCCTGACTTTGCAGGCTTTTACGAAGAGGACATGAGTAAGTCATTTTATGAAGAAATAAATGATGAAGAGTATATAAAAGTGCAGTATTATATCCCTGATAAAACAAAAGAAGTCATGGGTGACGTAAATATTGACGGTAGTTTTGATATTGCTGACCTGCTGACTTTTAAGAAATGGATGATTCGTCCTTCAGATGCTTTTCTCAATAACTGGGAAGCTGCTGATTTCGACTATGATGATGACGTAGATGTATTCGATCTTATACTTATGAGAAAAGCACTTATCGAAAAATCATAATAATAAAAGGGTACACTATGTGTACCCTTTTTACTGTTCAAATGTATTTTTGAAGATATTGTACTTCTTATCGTTTCCGCCTGAATAAATGGCAAAGCAAATATTCCCGAATAGCTTTCCGTAGCCCTCGTCTATGATGACTTTTCGGAAATAGCCTGCAACGTCCTCGGACTTATTGCCGAAAGCTCCGCAGCCCCATGCACCCAGTATAATATTTTTATGACCGTGTTCAGCGGCGACTGCAAGCAATATCCTTATGCGCCTTGTCATAGTCTCTGCGATCTTCTTATTTGAGGCGAATATAGCTGCACCTCTTCTGTTGGGAGCAGGTACAGTTATGACCGAAGTCATGAACGGCTGCTCCATAGGCTCACATTTATTATCGCGGAAAACACATACATCAGGTGAATAGAGCATATAGTCAGACTCTACCGGACTGATATGCGTATTATTGTAAAGATACATCTTTTTAGCCTCAGAAGAGGTTATGGAAGCATACAGGGTGCTGCATCTGCAAAGAGCCTCTTCCTGAGCGTTTGCGCCCAATCTGAAGCCGCCTCCTGCCTTGTGAGCGTTGGCGAAGTTCATAACAAAGGGGCGTTCAAATCTGCCTGCGGCTGAAAAGGAGTCATCCTTAGTAACAGTTATGCTGCACATTTCCTCGCCGCTGATAACGAGCTTTTCAATAAGCTCAGCACCCTTTTGCGGACTTATAACTTCTACTGCACGGGGATCGCCTTTAATGTCTATGCGCTTGCCGTTCAGCTCGTAGAAGCCGTTTTCGGTAATTTTTATGGTCTCGTTTGCAATAGTGATATTATTCATAAATACATCTTCTTAATTTGTAACGTCCATGACTACATATTCCGAGATACAGCCTGTTTTAAAAGGTATTGCCCAGCCCGATATGCCCGAGGTAACGATGAATTCCGTATTGTCTATGGTCTTTGCACCGTAAACAGCATCGTTTGCACCTATGAGCAGTCCGATATAGCCTGAGGGCCATATATGTCCGCCGTGGGTATGTCCCGAGAAAACAAGGTCAGCGCCTGCGGCAGCTTCGTTATCGTAGTCGTTAGGCTGATGATCGAGGATAAGCTCGAACTTTGAGTCGTCAAGGTCTTTCGTGAGAGTTTTTATGTCCTCACGTTCCTTATAGTGTTTATCAAGTCTGCCGACTATGCGGAAAGTGTCGTTAACCTCAACTACATCGTCCTCAAGGAGTGTAACATTGTTCTTTTCGAGCTCGCTGTAGAGGTCGTCAATAGTGAAGTCGCGGTGTCCCGATTCATAATAGCCCTTATCGTGATTGCCCACTGTAAAATAAACGCCGTAGGTGGTTTTCAGCTCGCCTAAAGCCTTGCAGGCTGCAACCATATCCTCGCGGCATGACTCATCGTCAACGAAGTCTCCTGCGACCACTACCACATCGGGCTCTTCCGCTTGTATACGCTTCATTTCCTTTGTGAATTTTTCACCGTCAAGGGTAATGCCGAGGTGAGAGTCCGCAATGCCTACTATCCTGAGACTTCCGCCTGCTATGGGCTTATCGGTGTGGACTGTGTAGGAAGTCCTTTTTACATCGTGGGCATTTATCCAGCCGAAAGTGAGATACACAGCCGTAAAGAGTATGACCAGAACTCCTTCGATATAGAAGCGGCGTTCTTTTTTTATTGCCTTGCGGACTATTTTTCCAATAAGGTCAGCTATGAGCCAGAAGGCTGCCAGATGAAGAAATATGATAACTACCGCATAAATGTTTATCACACCGAAACAACCTATACCGATCAAAGGTAGAAGGCACAGCAGCCATGAGAGCTTCTTGTGATTTTCGGCTATTTTCTGCATAAAGCCGAATTTATGAAATCTTGTGAGAAGATAAAAGATGCCGCCAAGACATATAATGCCTGTAAGTGCAAAAAGTATCAGCCAGAACATATGACACCTCCGATAATATCGCGTATAACGTCCGCGTTTACATTATATGGACAGCTTGCAAGCTTTTTGGGATTGCAGATAAGATTATCCGCAGCCTTTTCCAGAAGCTCCTGTGACGCATTTACAGGGCTGATATCAGCAATGAACTGCCCCAGCTCGTCCGTATCGGCAAAGCCCGTCACAGACAGAACGTGTTCACGGTCGGAGCGGTCGGCGTTTCTGAGATAGCCTCGCTGGAAAGCTCCCACAGCCGCACCGTGTGGGATACCGCCCTCATAGGTGAGAGTGTAGCTCAGACCGTGAGGAATGGACGTGCCTGTCTGAGCAATAGCCATTCCGCCCAGCGTAGAAGCCGTGAGCAGGTCATTGGCAGTATTTATGTCAAGAGGCATATCTCCTGCAAGGAAGTCCTTGCAGCTTTTCCAGAGCTTCATGCCATTATCGGCGCACATACGGCTTAGATAAGAAGCAGAGGCGTGGATATAGCTTTCTATCATATGGCTGAGAGCATCAACAGCAGTATTTGCAAGGAGCTGCTTAGGAGCAGTAAGCAGATATTTGCCGTCGCATAGCGCGAGGCTGGGGAATACCTTATGTACCATAGACATTTTTGTTTTCAGGTCGTGCCGCGTGAGTACAGAAACTCCCGTTGCCTCAGAGCCTGTTCCGCAGGTAGTTGGAACAGCAGCCAATGGCAGATGCTGCGGAGAAGCAGTGCTGTCATACATAAGCTCCCATGAGCTTTCGGGATTTTTCATCATTACTGCTACAGCCTTTGAAGCATCGAGAGCTGAACCGCCGCCCACTCCGATAACGAAGTCAGCACCGCAGGAAAGCCCTATATCCCGTGCTTTCATAACAGTTTCAACGGAAGGGTTCTCCTCTGTCTCATTGAATATGGTATATTTTACTCCGTGCATCTCAAGTGCAGTGATAACATCATCAAGAGAGCCGTTTCGCTGTGAAGAATTATGTCCTGTAACTATAAGTGCGTGAGAACCGAGAGCTGACAGGTCTTTGCTGTGAGAAACAACGCAGTCAGGTTCATAAATTACCTTTGCAGGCATGAAAAACATCATATTTTTACCTCATTCGTTATATAAGATTCTCTTTTATTACCTATTATATTATTGTACCTGTTTTAAGGAGCAGTGTCAATACATGGGTAGAAAAAACGCTTTTTTGTAGTATATAATCTTCTGTTTCAACTGTAGGTTGAAAACAGTGGAAAAGTTATGGTATAATGAATATGTAAATTATAATACAGCACAAATCTGATATAATGACAGTTTATTATTCTGCGAAAGGAGATACCGATGTAATGGGGATAAAAGACAATAGGATATTTACAGCTTCATCGGCTGACATTGCAGAAAAAATGGGTGTGGGCTGGAACTGCGGAAATACTCTCGAAGCGAATTTCGGCGGTATACCCAGCGAGACTGTATGGGGCAATCCGAAAACCTCACAGGAGATAATAGACGCAGTTGCCGATGCAGGCTTTAACACCGTAAGGATACCTATAACCTACCTCAGTAAGATAGATGATGAAAACGGCTATATGATAGACCATGAATGGCTCGAAAGGATAGCAGAGGTAGTTGATTACTGCTATAAAAGGGAAATGTTCGTGATAATCAATATCCACGGCGATGCCTACCACACCATAAAAGGCGGCTGGCTGTTCTGTGATGAAGAAGATCAGGAACGCATAAAGAAGAAATTCAGGGCTGTGTGGAAGCAGGTGGCTGAACGCTTTGCCGACCTTGACGAGCACCTCATATTCGAGAGCATGAACGAGGTCTTTGACGGTATATACCACGATCCCGTACCCGAGTATTACGTGAATATCAATGATTACAACCGCATATTCGTTGATACTGTCCGCGAATGTGGCAAGAACAATACCCACCGCTGGCTCATGGTCTGCGGCTGGAATACCAATATAGACTATACCTGCGGGGATTACGGCTTCTGCTTCCCCGAGGACAAGGGCAATACCGCCGATGAGGGAAGGCTTATCCTTTCCGTGCATTTTTACGATCCGTGGGACTACTGCGGCGAAGAGGAAAAGGACGTTTTCCTGTGGGGCGAAAAAGGGCAGAAAATATCCGATGAGTACGGGCTTTCACCCGACAGCGTTGCCAACTGGGGCGACGAGAACCATATGCGGTTCCAGTTTGAAAAGCTGAAAAAGAAGTATATCGACAAGGGCATACCTGTTGTACTCGGAGAATTCGGCTGTATCGACAAGGGTGCAGCAAATGAGGCTATATCCAATAAAATAGCCGAGAACCGAGCGTATTACAACGGTTTTGTTGCAGGAACTGCCGCAAAGAACGGTATAACGCCCATATACTGGGACAACGGCTTCAACGGACAGTACGGTCTCGCGCTCTTTGACAGGCGCAAGCTCACACAGACTCAGCCTGCTATCATAGAAGCCATAGTTAAAGGCGTAAAGAACAAAGATCCTATGGCAGGTCTTTGTGTAAGAAAAAAGCATAACTAAAGAAGAAAGCTCCCTAAAAGGGAGCTTTTTCATGTTATTGTAATTCCTTTACCTTAATATCGGTAAGGCTGAATCCGGAACGGTCACGTATATTCCTGCCGTATTTGAACCCGTCATTTGTAAATACGACAGTGGCTTTGAATTCGAGGAAATCATTGCCGTTTTTATCTTTGATGATACAGTATACCTTACAGCTTTTATCACCATTACTGCTTAAAATAATAACATCCTCTTCAAGATCATTAATTACCACATCTTTTGATATCATAAGGTCATTAATATCGTAATCATCACAATCGTTTATGAAATAGTCCTTTATAGCATATGCTGCTGCACTTTCCATATTACGTCCCACAGTGATATCACTTATTTTCCATTCGCCTTCTTCACAAACGAAGTCGAACTGTAAATTTGTGCCGACCTTTGATGTCTCAGTGTTGACAAAAGGATTAAAATTAGCAAATACAGTTGCCGAGAAACCATTCTTCTTTATTTTTATAACGTTAGGATAGCTTGAAAAGCTGCCGTTTTCAACCGGCTTGTTATAGTATGATGAAACATAAAATCCTTCGTTATAGGTAATGAAATCCAGAGAATGATAATTTACATCAGCTAAATCTATAGCCGAATTCTTTTCGTATTTACTGAGATCCGTATCGAAATCAGAACTTGAGAAAAGATAGATGTACTGCGGCTCTATAATAAGAGTCTCATAGTCTTCGCCTGAGTTTACACTGAAAAGCCTTTCATACAGCTCATCTGTGAATATGCTCTTTAAACCGTTCTTCAGGTCATCGCCTGACTGGAAATCAGTATCGGTAACTCTGAAATAGTGCTTTTCGGTCGCTTTCTGTCCGGGTACATCTGAATTATATACATTAAATGTAAGAGTATCGTTATTATCTACACTCAATGCGTGATTATAGTATTTATTTTCAAGTTCGGCAAATCTGTTTGTAAGCCTGTAAGCTATTTCTGCACATTCTGATGCAATATCTTGTTTTTCTTCTTTTTCTGTAATTGTTTCTGTAGCAGCTTCTGTTGGATCATTCATTTCAGTAGCAGCGGAATTATTCTTTTTGTATTTCATGAATGCTGTACCGCCCGAAATACCTGCTACGAGTATGACTGCCGCAGCTGCTAAGCTTGTTAATCTGGATAATATAGGTCTATTGTACTGTTCAACTCCTCTTACTTCTGACTCATCATCGAACCCCACGTTTTCTTTGTCATGGTTGTCCATGTTGTACTTTTTTTCGCTCATTGCAAAAATTCTCTCCTTCTCAGCCTCTGTGAGAACAGGGAATTCCTCCGAAATTTTGTCAATGATCATGTTATCAATCTCCTTAAATAAACTCAAATCAACCCCTCCTTGCCAATGCCTGCTTCTGCGAGGAGCAGTTTGAGTCTTTGTTTTGCGCGGCTGCTGCGCTTCTGAACGGCAGCAGATGACATAGAAATACTCTCAGCGATCTCTTTAGCTGTCCTGTTGTAATAATACTGTTGGATAATAATAGTTGAGTCTGGCTCTCCCAATTCCTTGATTTTTCCGAGAATGATACGTGATTGTTCCTTTTTTTCCGAGTTTTCCATTAATGAGTCATCAGAACGCAATTCTTCCATGTTGTTTTCATCTATAGAGAAATTCCTGTTGTTATGGACGCTGAGTCTGCGGAAAGCGTCTATAGCTGTATTCCTTGATATAGTACCTATGTATCCCTTGAGGTTACCTGAAAAGTCAGTATTTACGTCAAAACGCTTATAAAGCTTCATGAATATATCACTGACACAATCCTCTATATCCTCACGAGTCCCACAATTTCTGAGGATATCTATAACTATCGCGTAGACATAGTTACAGTATAGATCAAAGACCGCTCTGTGACATTTTGGTACAGACTGAGACATAAGCTCTTTTAGTTCGGCATCTGTCATCAGAAATTCCTCCTTTTTTTGAATGCATTCAATAAAAATAATCGAATGAATTGACCTATTTCAGACACTTTATTATACCATTTTTTCGCAAAAAAAACAATGATTTTGAAAAACAGAAAAAAATTATTGAAAAACGATAATTTTCTATTGACAAATGATATTTTATGTGCTATACTATAGTCACAGTAAGAAAACTGTAAAAACTAAGAGGAGCGACGATATATGTGGAATAACAACAGATCTCTATTTTTATCCCGTGTACTTACCATAGCGGCAGCAGGTGTGGCTGTATTTGTTGCCTTTTTTATACCTACCATAGCCGAATGGTATCAGTACGAAATGACGGTAGAAGCCGCAGGCATACTTGACAGAGAGACAATGTATCTGCCTATGTGCATTACCCTTTATGTATGCGATGCACTTGCATTGGCAGCACTCTGGAATTTGCACGTACTTCTTGGCAATATCAGAAAGGACGAGGTGTTCATACCTAAGAATACCAGCTGTCTGCGCAGGATATCGTGGATATGTATGGCAGCAGGAGCTGTATGCATCATATTCGGGCTGTGGAGCTCCATATTTGCCTTTGTAGGAATGGTGGCTATAATGTTCGGGCTTATCATGCGCGTACTGAAAAACGTGTTTGAAAAGGCTGTAGAGATAAAGTCGGAAAACGACTTTACTATATGAGGAGGTGTTTTCCATGCCGATCATAGTAAATCTTGATGTAATGATGGCGAAGCGGAAGATGTCCTCTCAGGAGCTTGCAGAAAGAGTAGGCATAACCACTGCAAATCTTTCCATACTGAAAACAGGCAAGGCAAAGGCTGTAAGATTTTCGACTCTTGAAAAAATATGTGAAGAGCTTGACTGTCAGCCGGGGGATATTCTCGAATACAGGCGAGAGTAAAGGAGGCAGGATATGAGGGTAATATGTCAGATATGGCGGATATTAAAGCTCATAGTAGCGGTGCTGTTCGTGTGCGGACTGTTTATTGCAGGCTATGAGGCATACAAGATAGCGCATTATATGAAAGAAGAGCCTGTTGTTACCGTAAAGGAACAGCTGATATTTCCACCGCATTCAGAGGTTAAACTGAGCGATTTAGCTGAATTTGAAAACTGTATAGATAAAGAGATATCAAGTGCTCGGTGGGAGAACGGCGGATATGAAAAGCTTACAATAATGAGTGACGGAAGCTCGCTCATTATAGGTGAAAAAACTGGAAATCTCAATGTCATGATATATGCAAGGGCACACAGAAAAGTCTTTTCGCGGGAGATACAGATAACAATAGAATAAGGCGGAAATAATACGGGGTAACGTATTTCCGCACACGGGGGCAAGCTCTAAACATAGTATGCAGATATTTATAATAGGTCTTTTAGGAGGGATCGGTATGAAAAAAACGGCAGCTGCAAAGGTACATGAACTGAGATATACCTACGGCATAGACATAGCTCTATGTGTATTTGATTTTCTCATCTGCTCGGTGCTGTGCGCAGGGGGCAGTGAATACCTGAATATCGCAGGTATAATCGCTCTTATAACAGCTGTAATACCCATAGGCTTCAAGCGTCTCTACTTCAAGGACGAATTTATCCCTAAGTCAGTGGGAGCTGTTATGGCAGTCTACAGGGTATTGCTGGCGGCACTTATGCTGTACGGTATCGACTATTTTCTTATAGCGTGAACGGGGGGAGCAAAATGAAAGAGCAATGGAAAAAGGTGCGTTACTGGTTTTTTATGTCATTGCTGACAACGATGCTGATATTTATGCCGCTGATGATGTTTGTGACGGTGTACTGCGTTATAAACTTCCTGTGCAGCCTTGTGACTGCAATAGTCATGTCATTTGACTGCTTTGCAAGACCTTATGTATGGTACTCGGGCACAGCCGTATTTATCACCTTTCTGATGACTGCATATCTGGCAAGGGATATAGCAAATGAGGAATATGGCTCTATCATGGCAGCTGCGGAGATCATTGCTGTTATATTTTTTATGCCCATACCGCTGATAACGGGGTTAAGAGTATACAGAAAAGGAAAAAAAGAAGAAGCAGAGATGCTTCAAAACGGAGGAGACTATTATGGAGAATAATATGCTTAGCGGATTTAATGAGAGCAATGCCTTTGTTGCTCAGCACGATGAAACGGAAAAGCCCGAATACACAAGGGCAGACGCTGTGATCTCGGTATTTGCGATGATAGCGGCGTTTTGTTTCGTGAGATATGTGCTGTTTCATGTAATGGGATTTGTCACTACGGGACTTTTCATTGCTGTCATTTCCGCGGCGATAATTTACTTGAAGAAAAAGGAATGTGAGTTTTCACGCTTCAATAAGCTGCTTGCAGCCGTACTTTATATTTTCAGTACTGTATTTTCGATCACTGCAAATACTCTCATAAAAGACCTTGATGTTGTATTTCTCATCGGAGCAGGAGCATATTTTGTATACTCTGTGGGAGCTTCCAACAGGAATATAGATCGCTTTCTGCCCTATGCCATGTGCAAGGCTGTGTTTGAATATCCTTTCTCACATTTCGGCACACAGGGCAAAATAACCTCGGATATGCTTTCAAATTCCAAAAAGGCTTCTAACGCAAGATACATATTTATTGGACTCCTCATTACTGTACCTCTTACGGCAGTAGTTGCAGCTCTGCTCATGTCGGCTGACGATGGTCTTGAACGAATGTTGAACGGTATATTCAATAATATTTTCGGTAACGGTTTCTGGGACACTGCCCTTCAGCTCATAATAGCTCTGCCATGCTCAATGTACCTCTTCGGACTGTTGTATTCAAACGCTCACCGCAACGCTCTAAATGCCCTTGATGAGCAGGCGTGTACACAAAAAATGTATAATATGCGCTTTCTGAGCAACCTTATCGTGTACACCGCAGTAACGCCCATATGTGTGCTTTATGTTCTGTTCTTCATTTCTCAGGCAGGATATTTCCTTTCAGCCTTTACGAATTCGCTCCCCGAGGGCTTTACCTATGCAGACTATGCAAGACGCGGCTTTTTCGAGCTTTTTGCTATTGCACTCATCAACCTCGGAGTCACCTGCTTTATGAGCCTTTTCTCAAAGAAGGCAGGCAGAGAGAAGCCCTTTGCACTGAAATTCTACAGCGTTATGATTAGCGTTTTCACTCTTATCCTTATAGCTACAGCCATGAGTAAAATGATAATGTATATCAACAGATACGGACTTACAGCACTGAGATTTTACACAAGCTGGTTCATGGTGCTCCTTGCAGTAATATTCGTACTTATCATCATAAAGCAATTCAGGTTCGAGATGAAGATATCGAGGGATATATCACTGGTATTTGTACTTATGTTCGGAATTCTTTGCTTTTCACGCCCAGAAGCTGTTATAGCAAAGTATAATATCGAGATGTACAGATCGGGCAGTCTTGAAGAGCTCGATACGAAAACGCTGCTGAAAATGTCCGATGATGCGGTTCTTACGGCGTATAATGAAGAGGTCGTAACAAAGGAAGAGATACTGCGCCACAGGTCAGACAAGGACGAGCTTAGGGATTATAACCTCTCATCTGTGATACTCAACGAGAAAATGTCATAAAAACAAAAAAGCTCCCGTACCTCGGGAGTTTTTTGCTATATTATTTCAAGAAGAAAACAAAGATTGTTTTCAGCGTAAGATTTCCTATCACGGAGACTCCATATTCGGTATAGGGGGGAAGTCCGAACGACCAAGTGTCAAGGGTCTCCGCAGGGGACAAAGCCAAATTAAGCGGAGTTCGTTACGGCTCAAAGCCGTAAATAGATATCTGCTTACAGACGGAGCAGATATTATCTTATATAATAGCGTATAAAACGGCATAAATCAATACTTTTGCGTGAAATGTACTTTTTTAGCGTGAAATGCGCATTTTTGTTCATTATTCGTTAACATTTAACGTCGCAGTTGTAGGGACGACCATTGGTCGTCCGAGTTTTACGATGTAAATAACATGAATGCTCTGTAGGGTCAAGTTCCGCTCACCCGTCAATTACGCATAAACTTCAAATGTTTCACTGTAGGAAGTGTCACCCTCGGCGTTCCGAGCCTAACTCATAATTATATCAAAAGCCATAGTACTTCTTATGTATAATTCAGAAGTACTATGGCTTTAAAATTACTATATAAGTTTTCGCGTTAATATGCTATCATAATATCGGCTGTAAATATTTCTTTTTCGTATTTGAAAGAGAGGATACCGTCCAGCTGATCGACGGCTTCGCGGATACTGCTCACGCCTATGCCGTGACCGACACCTGTTTTTTTAGTTGTAAGGTTTTCGGTATCTACCTCGTCAGAGGAATTCATTACGCATATCCTCAGCTTGTTATCGTTCTGTACAATGGATATATAGATGAATTTTTCTTCCGAAGATGAACGGAGCACACCTTCAATGGCATTGTCGAGGAGATTTGCGATTATTCGGCACAGCGGAAGATCGTCTATATCCATTTTATCGGTGATTATTACCTTGCATGAGAACTGTATATTGTTCAGAAGAGCCTGTTTCCACTTCATATTAACGATAGCGTCAACAGAGGAGATACCCGTATAGCAGATACGGCTCGCAGCGGAAAGCTTCTGATAGAGCTTGTTGAGATGCGCGATAGCCTCAGGACCTGAGCCCTGCTTGAACATTCTTCTTGCAGCAGCAAGCTGATTACTGATATCGTGCTTGAGCTGACGTATCTCGGTGTATTTCTCCTCAATGAGCCTGTAGTTTTCTTCCTCCGATTTAAGACGCTGTTCCATGAGCTTCAGCTCGATGGAATTGGAATAAGTATCGAAGAAGTCGAAAACAAAAATATTCAGCAGGAATATTCCCGCAACAGACAACAGATACATCAGTGACCTGCGCGGAGCAAGCTCTGCGGTGATGAAGATGCTGTTGAGTATTATAAGGCTCAGCAAAGGAACGAATATCACCAGCAGCCAGTTCCTGAAAGGGATATCCCTTTGCTTGGGTTTGAGATATTCCGCGATATATATTGCTGCCCAGAAGCAGAATACCTTTCCGATAGCCATACATATGTATCTTCCGAAGCCTGATGAGGTATTGTGCTCTGTAGCACCTATATTCATTATGTTCAGAATAGCGGCAGGTGCGATCTCCGCCACAAGCAGCACAACAGCGAACAGCAGACAGTAGAATATGATACTTCGGATTTTGCTCTCAAACATCACAAATGAGGTAAGCATCATCATTGTAACAGCAATTCCAAGCTTGATCCACGGAGATACATCAGTAAAGGTCAGAGCCACGAAGATGCCGAAAAATCCGACAGCAGGGACGATGAGAAATTTAAGAGGATACCTGCATTCCTTTTTCATTATAAGAAAAAGGTAGAATATGATAAGACCGGCATCGAGCAGACAATTGATAGTTTCTATGATTAATTGGGAAGATCTCATCTCAGCTCCACCTGCTTCTGCTGTAATCCATAAAACACTGTTTGATGTTTTTGATATGGTTTCTGCTTGCGAAGAGAGTTTCTCCGTTTATCAGAATTATTTCATTTTTCCGTATGTAATCAATATTTATGATATTCACGATACTGCTTTTATCAAGACGTGCAAATAGCAGGTCGGCAAACTGCGTTTCTATCTCGGAAAGCGTTCCCTTTGTGAAGAATTTGCCTTTTTTTGCGTGTATAAGCAGTTTATGTGAAAATACCTCTATATATATGATGTCATCTGTAGGAAGCTTTTCTTCCTTGGTGCTGCCGTCAGCAGTAGCTATGACGTACCTTGTATTGCGGTAATACTCATGTACAGCATCGCTTAGCTGCTTCATATATATAGAACGGGGCTGATTTTTCAGTATATACCTGAAAGCTCTTACCTCATAGCCCTGAACGGCGAATTTCTCATAGCTGGTCAGAAATATGATTATTACCTTTTCGTCGATATCTCTGAGAAAACGGGCTGTTTCAACGCCGTTGAGACCTTTCATCTGGATATCGAGGATAATAACGGCATATTTACCCGCGGTAAAATCCAGTATCAGCTCTCTGCCTGTTTTGAATTCAAAAAAGGTGAACTCATTCTCATATGACTGGAGAGCAATAAGGTCTTCTTTAACTTTAGTAATATATCTTTGTTCGTCGTCGCAAATTGCGATATTCAAATTTTGATCCCCCTTGACACGACCGTTCTGATGTTCAAAAAAATGACAAAAACAACGTAGAACGGTTGATTGCACATTCTGTCATATAACGATTTAATTATACTATGATATTCACACTTTGTCAATGGTTTGTAGGGAGGATAGTGTAAAAAAGTGAATGAACTATGAACAAAAGCGTACATTTCACGCTTAAAAATTACACTTCGCGCATTTTTATTGAAATTTACACCCAATTAACGCTATAATAGGTACAGTTATGGTTGTTATGTATCTGCTTTCAAAGCAGGGGATTACTTAAAACGGTATGGGGATACCGTAAAAAAAGATATTGACAGGAGAATTTAACTATGAAATGCAGCATAATAATACCCTATTCTTACTCTACCGACAGAGCCATCAGAGTATTTCATTCACTCGAGAACCAGGACTTCAACCATGAAGAATACGAGCTTATCTTCGTAAACTACGGCGAAGGCAACGAACTTGCGGAGTATATCGCAAATTATGAGCCGAAAGTCAGAGTCCGCTGTTTTGCACTTCCCAACGGCAGGATAGGTCAGGCAAAAAATCAGGGAATAAGAAGAGCTTCGGGCGAACTTCTTATATTCCTCAACGGAGATGAGATAGCTTCAAGGAACTTCGTTTCAGGGCACTATGACACATATAAAAAGTGCGGCAGACCGATAATGCAGTTTGGTCTTACAAAGGAAGTCTTTGAGGACGATGACAAGGTATTCTACGAAAACAGAGAGTTATTCAGGAATGGTATCCGTTACTGGCTCACAGAGCCTGAGAAATACGGGCTTGACAAGAAAAAGAGCTATTATTTCATTAAGGATATCCGTCTGAAAATGCTTGAGCCTTACAGCTATGATTTTGATAAGGTCCAGTATAAGATGATATTCACTCAGACATCTAATCTCTCTATCCCTATGGAATGTATCAGAAGATACGGCGGTATTGATGAGAATTTCCGAGAGCAGGAAATAGAGGACTGGGAGTTTGGCTACCGTATGATGAAAAACGGTGTGGATATCATATATAATCCAAAGGTTGCGGTTCTTCACCTTTACGAAAAGGAGAACTACGATGTCAAGCGTTATATCGAATGGAAAGATAACCTTGATACTATGCTGAGGAAGTATAATGACAGTTTCCTCAACGAGCTTGAAGAGTTCAAGAGCTTCTTTGACCCTGTACGCAGGGAGCGGATAAGAAAAAGTGAACCCGGCAAAAACATATGGCTTGAGATATACAAACATCTTGAGCGCAGTGCTGCCAAGCCTGTTTTTGCAAGTGCAAACTGACATTTTCTTTCAGCTGAGCCCTTGACCCTTCCCTGACATCAAGGGTCAGCTTTATTTAAAAAACGGTCTGTGGGTACTCACTCACTCATGGACTTCTATACTCCTTCCTAAAGCTCCGTTATGCGGAGCTTTTTCTTTTTCAAATTAAGCTGAGAGCAGAAAAAGTTGAGAGTTAAGAGTTGAGAGTTATGGAGTCGCCTACGGCGACGTTATTGAAATAATGTGAGCGGAGCGAACATATTTACCTCTCAACTAATAAAACAGCTCCCCAAAGAATAACTTCGGAGAGCTGTTTTATTTTTCACTTGGAAGTGATATCGTAAACGAAGTACCGCCGAGGGGACTGTCCTCAACGGATATAGTTCCGTTATGGAGGTCGATGATCTCCTTTGCAATAGACAGCCCGAGACCAAAGTGTGAGCGGTCTGTACGGGAGCGGTCTGCGCGGTAAAAGCGTTCAAAGATATGCTGTCGATCCTCTTCGGAGATACCGCAGCCGCTGTCGGAAACGCGCACGATATGCTGCGAATTATCCACGCTGTAGGCTATCTCTATCTTTCCGTTTTCGGGAGTATAGCTTACGGCATTGTTGAGGAGTATGGATATTACCTGATTTATCCTCTCCGCATCTATCATAGCTTTCGGGATATTGTCATCTGGGAGCTTTACAGAGAGGTCTATAGTCTTTTCCTTTGCAGGTGAGAGAAAAGCCTCATAGCAGTCAATGATAAGGGTATCAAGCTCTGTAGGAGCAGTTTGCGCAGTGAAGCTTCCGTTGTCCGAACGTGCAAGAGTGAGCAGATCTTCTGTCAGAAGAGCAAGGCGTTTGCCCTCTTTTCTGGCGATCTTAGAGAGATACTGCTGCTGGTCGCCCTCACTTGTCTCCATAGCATCAAGGGCGGACATGATAGTATTTACAGGGTTTCTTATCTCATGGGAAGCTGCTGCGATAAAGTGAGCCTGCTGCTGGTGAGCCTGCTTTACAGGTTTAAGGAGCAGTTTCGTGAAGAAATAGGAAAATACAAAGAATACTATTGCCGCACCGATAATTATGAGAATAAAGTATATTATAAGCTTTCTGAGCTGTTTTTGCTGACTGTCAAGGGACTTTACGGCGTATACCTCTGTTATACCCTTATCGCCCGAAATGCAGATTATACCCACGTAATATCTGTGATTCTTTGCCGAACAGCTGAATTCATCATGTGCAACAGAGCCCGTGTATCTGAGCCGCTGTATGTCCGTTGATAATTCTGACTTTATATCCTCCAGCAGTGCCGAGTTTTCTTCGCTCATGCCCTTAGAAGTGGACAGCATAGCCTTGCCGTTATCATAAATGTAAAGCTGATAGCTGTAATTCATATTTATATTCATAAGCCAGCTCTGCGAGATAACGTGGTCTTTTGAAAGAGTAGAGCTGAAATTTGCGATATCGGTCTTGAAGCTTATGAAAGAATTTTTTTGTATGTTGTTCCAGCTGAGATAAAGATACAGCAATGACATGACCGCAACAACAAGAGTGCATACTCCCGTAAACAGCATGGTAAGCCGTATGTGGACTTTTCTGAACATACTCAGCCCTCCGTTGAAAGGCGGTATCCTATGCCGTGTACGGTTTTTACAGATGATGAGCTCCCTACCTTTTTCAGTCGTCTGCGGACAAAATAGATGTAGTTGTCGAGATTGCCGTCCTCAATCTCGTAATCCGCGCCCCATATCCTTGCAAGGATAGTCTGACGGGAGAGAGTCTGGTTGGGATTGCGCATAAACAGCTCAAGAAGCTCGCTCTCCTTATTGGAAAGGGTGCAGCTCTCGGCAGGGCCTGTCAGCATCTTGCCCTCGGCGTTATAGCTTATATCCCCCACAGTGAGCTTTTCAAGGCTCTCGATGCCTGTGGGACGGCGCAGCCTGCACCTGATACGAGCCATAAGCTCGCCGAATTCATAGGGCTTTACCATATAGTCGTCAGCACCGCAGTCCAGACCTGTTATCTTATCGCTTAGCTCTCCAAGAGCTGTAAGCATAATAACGGGAGTCTCATTGCCATTCCTGCGCATTTCCGAAAGTATGGTAAGACCGTCCTTGTGCGGGAGCATACAGTCAAGCAGTACAAGGTCGTAGGCATTGCGGCTGAGGTAGTAGTCAGCGTCCTCTCCGTCAAAGCACAGATCAGCGGAAAAGCCTTCTTTTTCAAGTCGGAATTGCAGCAGGGTACATTGTTCCTTGTCGTCCTCTATAATAAGTATTCGCATAGAAGATTTCCTTTCGTCTTTAATAGAGCCTTTAGCCGTTAGCCCTTAGCCAATGTGTCGCCTTTGACGAATAATTAAAATAATGTGAGCGTAAGCGAACTCCTTCGGCTAACGGCTAACGCCTAAGGGCTAAAGGCTATTTTTTCAATCATTATTATAGCACATATTGATCGGCTTGGAAAGTTTTAGAGAAAAATTAGAGATTAATTAGAGGAAAATTAGAGAATTATTAGATAAGTTTTAGAGATTGATGTGATATTATGGTATCATAAAGACAGGAGGTACACAAAAATGAACACACTAAAAAAGACTTTAGCTGTTATAATGTCACTTGCAATGCTTGCACCACTGACTTCGTGCAGCAAAGAAAAAGCGACCGAAGTAAAGCTGCTTTCATCAAAGGGCGGATATGCCGAATCGAAGGTAGAGGGCAGGACTTACGATATGCAAAGTGTTTCCGAGTTTGTTACTATCGGCGAAAAAACAGGTGTGATATCCGCGTGGGAAAAAGAGCTTGTGTACATATCCAAGGACGGCACAAGAGTTTTCAGAAGCGAAGTCGAGGATCTGACTAAAAATGATGATGACGATATATATGCTGTCTATGCGGCATCTGATAATGGCTTAGTCATATGCAAGGACGGCGATACCTGTACTATAAATGCCGAGGGTGAATGTAACAAGGTCACAGGTGCGGATTATATTTACAATTTTGAATTTGCCGATAACGGCAGGCTTTACGGTCTTAATTATAATGCGCTGTATGAAGTGGATATCAATACAGGTGCGGCAAAGAAGCTGGCAGATAAAGGCGAACGTATAAACTTCTTTGACATCATAGGAAACAGGATATTCTACGGCGACAGAGACGGCGTACATATTTACGATATCGAAAAGAACAGCGAGACAGAAGTTCCCGATGTGCTTGCCGATCTGATGAGCAAATATAAGGCTGAAAAAAGCGATGCCGACCACGCTCTTGATATATGCGCAGGAAATAATGATGATATATATATCGGCTGTGAGGACGGACTTTATCACTACTCATGGGGCGGAAACTTTGCAGAGCAGATAATCGACGGTCTTATAAGTCGTTTCGGCGATCCTTCCGATCAGTTCGGTACTATATACTGCGCACCTGACGGGACTATATATGCCACATTCAACAGCGGTATGTACAAATACGTCTATGATCCCGAGATCGAAAACGCTGTGACCTCAGAGCTTAAAGTATACAGCCTTGAAAAGAACAGCACCATTTCACAGATAGTCAGCAGCTTTGCTGCGGACAACAGAAATATCAAGGTGGATTATCAGGTGGGCATGAAAGAAGGTCTGACCTACAGCGACGCCATGAAGGAGCTTACTACTCAGATACTGTCGGGAAATGCTCCCGATGTCATAGTCATTGACGGACTTGACAATGATAACCTCATTGAAAAGAATATGCTCACAGACCTTTCCAAGTATGAGGATAAATGGCTCCCCGATGATGAACTCCTTGATAATATCGCAAAATGGAACACTGTGGACGGCAAGCTTTACAGCGTTGCCTGCAAATTCCGCATACCTGCCGTAGGTGCGGAGAGAAAAGACCTTGAAAAAATAAAGTGCTTTGCAGATGCAGCAGACCTCTGCGAGAAGTACCGAAAGGAAAAAGCTCCGCATTATACTATCTTAGACTTTTTCGATGAGACCGATCCTATCCGCATGGGACTTATGTATGAGGGAAATACGCTCCTCAGCGGCACTCCCGATAAGGCAGCCTTTGAAAAGTTTTATGAAAGCTGTGCAAAGCTGTATAACAACGATAAATCGCCAAGCGAAATGGATACTGCATTTATTTCAAGCACCGACAATGACGAAGCAGGTTCGGAATACTTTTTCGGCACAAGATATATGGCAGAAAAGATGAACAAGAACGTTATTGCTCTGGGTTCATTGAACGGCTTTGAAAATGAGATCAATGTAGTAACTTCATTAATGAAGTTAGATAATGATATAGATGCAGCATACAGATACGGCATGGAAAGTGACAAGTGCTTTATGCCGAACTGCAATATAGCTGTCAGCGAGTCAGGCAAAAATAAGGAAGATGCATTCAGATTCATAGCCTCCGCACTTGGTGAGGAAGCTCAGGAAATAGAACATTCCGACGGCTTCCCTGTAAATAAGGCTGCACTTGAATATTTTTATGAAAAGAACAGAGATGCTGATAATGTCTATGGGTTATATGTACCGCCTTTTGACAGCAATGAAGATGGAGAAGGAGCTGAGGTGGATATGGAATGGATGACAGATGATGAGGCTAAGGAGTTCGACAGCTATATTCAGACTCTTTCCGAGCCTGTATTCATAAAGTATTCCATAAGAGAGATGATCGAGGAAGCAGGAAAGAAGTGCATAGAAGGCACTGTAACTGCGGAGCAGGCTGCCGAGGATACTGTAAAGCAGCTTGAGCTTAAAATGAAAGAATAACTATGACAAATAAAGTTTTTTCGCGGAGAAAGCTTGGGTATCTGCCATTCCTGCTGCCCAGCCTTGCAGGAGTAATGGTGTTCACGTTCCTGCCATTTGCGGACTCTGTACGCAGGTCATTCTGTACAGCTGTAACGGGTGATTTTGTTGGGGTAAACAATTATAAAGCTGTATTCAGCAACGAAGCGTTCAGGCTTGCTGTAAAGAATACTGTAAAATTCGTGGGAGTATGTCTGCCGCTGCTCATATCCGTTTCATTTCTGGCAGCATACGCCCTCAGCAGGCTAAAATACATCAGACTTATAAAGTCTGTACTTCTTTTTCCGCTGGCAGTTCCTACCGCAGCCCTTGTGCTGGTGTGGCAGATACTTTTCAGCGACTCAGGCTATATAAACAATATCCTTACCTCTCACGGACACAGCGCGGTAAGCTTTCTAAGCTCATCGGCTTCATTCTGGGTGCTGGTGGGGAGCTATATATGGAAAAACCTCGGATACACGGTGCTTCTCTGGCTTACGGGCATAATGAGCGTATCCACAGCTGTGATCGATGCTGCGAAGGTGGACGGTGCAAATGACAGGCAGATACTTTTCCGTATCATATTGCCCGAGCTTAAACCTACGCTTTATACTATCACAATAATATCATTCCTTAACTCCTTCAAGGTATTCCGTGAGGCATATCTTGTAGCAGGAGCATATCCCGACCGGCACATCTACCTTTTGCAGCATCTTTTCAATAACTGGTTCGTGAATATGGATCTTGACAAAATGGCAGCGGCAGCAGTAATGGTATTCGCTGTCATACTTGGAGCGATAATACTGCTCAGAAAGGCATGGGACAAGGAGGAACAGACATGACAAAAAAGCTTCGCATACCCTCCGTGTACGCTGTAATGGCAGTAATATGTATCATTGTTATGTTTCCCTTGTTTCTTGCAGTGATACTTCCATTGCAGTCCTCAGACGAGCTTGCAAAGACCCTTTCGCCCCTTATCAACTTCAAAGGAAATTATTCAAAGATAGACTACATCGCCCAGTACCCAACGCTGAACAACTTCAAGGAGCTGCTGTTATACACTCCCGATTTTTACAGGGTATTCTGGAACTCTTTCCTGATAACGGGAGCTATACTTCTTTTTCAGACACTTGCAGCCGTACCTGCGGCGTGGGCGTTTGCAAGATCAAAATTCAAAGGACGAAAGCTTCTTTTTGATATATACATAATATTCATGCTCATACCTTTTCAGGTAACGATGCTTTCACAGTATCTTGTTATAGACGGTATGAAGCTAATGAACAATCGCCTTGCAGTCATACTGCCTGCGATATTTTCCACCTTCCCTGTATTTCTCATATATCGCGGGTTTGCGGACATCCCCCGTGATGTGGCTGACTCCGCAAGGATAGACGGAGCAAACGAATGGCAGGTACTAAGGTATATCGGACTTCCTCTCGGAAAGTCAGGTATACTTGCCTGCGTGGTACTTAGTTTTCTCGACCTCTGGAATATGGTGGAGCAGCCGCTGACATTTCTCAAAGACAAGCGGCTGTATCCGCTGTCACTGTATCTGCCCATGCTTGGAGCAGAGAGGGGAGAGATGCTTTTATCTGCGGCAGTAGCCACACTTGTGCCTGCGGTATTTGTATTCGTCATTGGGCAGGACGAGCTTGAACAGGGAATTATCGCTTCCGCCCTCAAGGAGTAGACAATGAAAGAAAAGATAAAACAGAGAGCAATAAAGTATTTTCTGATATTTCTTGCAGCAATGCTCATACTGACCTTTGCTTCACGAATGTTGTACACAGAGCGTATGCCCTGTGTGAGCTGTATGTCTGTAAGCAGAAAGAGCATATCCCACGAATTTGAATACAGCGGAACAGTTGAAGCATTGAAGAGCCAGCCTGTTTTCATTCCCGAGGGACTGAGAGTAGCGGAGCTGGACGTTGAGTGCGGAGACAGAGTTATAAAAAATCAGACCATTATGAAACTGGATATGGAGTATCTCCACAAGAAAGCAGCAATGCTGGAAAAGGAGATCGCCGAGCAACTTGAAACTGCCTCTGCTTATTCCAATGACGGCAGTACCCCTGTGTTTACGGAAGCAGGACTGCGTACCGCTGAGGTATATGTGAAAGCAGGTGACAGCGTTTCCGCGGGACAAAAGCTCCTGCGTATTGACAGCGAGCATCTAAGCAGACGAATAGCCGATATCGAGAACAGTCTCAACGCGGATATCTCCACCCGTGATGGCTATTATGAAAACGAAGATCAGCACTCAGCCGATACCATTACAAACAGTATCGAAGAAAAGCAGCGTGAGCTGGACAGATACACAGAGATATACAACAACGGCTGTATCGTATACAGCAGCGCGGCAGGAGTGGTCACAGGTGTGCTTGTAAGGGCAGGCGATGTGACGAGCGAGTCGGCGGCAGTACTTATAAACAGCGATCCCACAGTCTGCTATGGGCTTGCCGAAAAGCAGGAAAGGCTGGAAGCACTGAGAAAGCTTGACGAGACGAACGGTTTCATATACAGTCCCTCAGAGGGTATCATAACCTCGAAAACTGTCTCATTAGGCGAGCTTACTTCTGAAAACGCGGCGTTAATAGTCTCTGATATGTCGGGAGGCATAGTTTTCAGGACTGATGTGGACGAGGACAGCATAGAATATATATCCGTGGGCGATAAATTCAAGCTGAAATTCAGAAACGGCAGGATAAAAAAAGAAAACTGCGAAGTAAAACGAATTTACAAGGCAGCTGAGGGCGGCAGATATACAGTTGAGCTTGCAGTGGAGTCCGACGACGAGCTGAAAGCAGGAGAGATAGGCGTAATGAAGGGAAGCGTACTTTCCGAGGATACATACGACTGCATACCGCTCAATGCTATAGAATTCGGAGTAAGCGAGACAAGAGGAGAGATATTCGTTGCAGAGGAGAGCGAGGGATTTTTCGGAAAGGAATACACAGCGAAGAAATACAGCGTAAACATAAGAGATAAAAATAACACCGATGCAGGTATATATGATCTCGGAATTGATCCGAATTCAAAGATCATAATCTCATCATCAAAGAAACTCTACGACGGACAAAAGGTAAGATAATAATAAAAACGCCCCTTAAAGGCAGACAAGTCAAGCTTGTCCGAGCCTTTAAGGGGCATTGTATTTCTGTTTGATAGACTGTTATAGGTGGGAAGTGCGTAATATTAATATAATTGATGAAGCTCTTTTAACAGTAGCTTGTGCTTGGGGGAGTTATTCAAATACTACGCCCCAGCCCGCGCTGACCTTACGATACAAGCGCATCTTTTCCTTCTTTTTCTGGACTTTAAGCAGTGCAAATGCTGCGATAACGACCACAATGGTGAGGAAAGCACCAATGATTATTCCTACCACGCCCTTCACAACGAAGAGTGAGAGACACCAGATAATGATAGCAGCAACAATAATGATCGGCAGACAGAAAGAAGTAAAGCTTCTGTTCTTGATCTTGATATAGTGCTGGATATCTCTTAAACTGAAGCACTCATAATTACGGGCAATAAAGTTATCAGGCTGTGCCCATTTGCAGAATGCGGCGAGGTTCTCGAACTTTGCCGTATAATCCTGATAATCATGGAATTTCTCGTTATATCTTGTAACGCGGTAGTAAACAATAACTGCTGCGCCCTGCTGTTCAGCGTCCATGACATGGATGATAGTACCCACATCAGCCTGACCTCTCATAGCTTTGGTAACGAGAAATTTACGGTCTATCGCTTCATCGATATTGAGCAAGTAATTCATGGCTATCCCTTTCCTTAACGCGAAATATTAACTGTACATTTACACACAAAATACAGGTATTGACATAATATAGAAATCATATAATGACCTCGTAAAATTCATTATAGCACAAAACTACGAAAAATGCAATACTTTACTTAAATTATTTGTGTGGCTTAATGATAGTTCATTAATTTATTACCTATACAGGTAATAAACGCGGTAAATAAACTATCAGAGCTTCTTCTTGAAGTTCAGATTTGCTTTTGCGACTTTCTTTCTGTCTTTTGCCTGCTTGAGCATATCTTCCTTTGACATACTGTCGCCTGTACCGCCTTCGCCGCTTGTACTTGTATCATCGTCATCGTCAAGGAAACTGTTGAGTCTCTTTTTAAAAGCATTCTCGCCGTTAGACTTAGAAGTAAGAGTAACACTTACGCTCTGCTGTGGCTGCTGATAGAGACTTCTCATTGTTGAGCTTGCGCCGTGAACAGAAGGACCTGTATAACCCTGTCTGTAAGGAGCAGCGTTCATGCCCTGCTGATACATTGAGTTCTGCATATTTCCGCCGTAAGGACCCGGCTGTGGATAGCCGCCCTGCTGCGGATAACCCTGCTGTGGGTAGCCGTGAGGATAGCCGCCCTGCTGCGGATAGCCCTGCTGTGGATAACCGCCCTGTGGATAACCCTGCTGTGGGTAGCCTTGCTGAGGATAGCCGCCCTGTGGATAGCCCTGCTGTGGATAACCCGGCTGCTGAGGATAGCCGCCCTGCTGTGGGTAGCCCTGCTGCTGAGGATAACCCTGCTGCTGACCTACAAGGTTCGGGAAGCCGCTTGCGCCCTGCTGCTGAGCCTCTTCAGGATGCTCATAGAGAGAGTTAGCTGCGCCCTCGTCCTTATTTTCTGCATTGAATGGATTAGCAGAATCAACGTTAACGTCATCTGCAAAATCAGCGGGAGCACCGAGAGATGCCTCATCATAACCGCTGAGGAAATCAGGAGCAGCTGATGCAGGTGCAAGGGTAGCTGCTGCAACTTCTTCGTCAGGTGAAAGGACTACCTGACAGCTGCTGTTATCTACACTCGAATTTACCAGCAGAGACAGAGCCTCGTCTTCAGGCTTGAAATAGCTGAAATCGTCAAGAGAAATAACGATCATCTGCTTAGCGATAGTGTGCTTCTTAGTAATGATAGACATTACTGCTATTCTTTCTGCGGGTACATCTTCTACAGAACCTTCATTGATCGAAACAGTGGAAACTCCCGAAAAGATGTCGCCCGAATCAGCGACTATAAGACATAAACAAGCATCGTATGTTGCGAGCTCAGGTCTTTTTTCTTTTAATGTTTCAGCAAAATTCTTGGCTGTATTGTAGAGAGTGCTAATTTCCATATCAAACACCACTTTTCTTAAATTATTAAACGCTCCTGCGTTAGTTACTTAAAGCTTATGTCAGACTTTTTTGTCAAGCATAGCTGCCTTTCTCTGTGCCGCAGCCTTCTTGTTTTCATCGACTCTTTTATTTATAAGGTCGATCCTGTCTTTCAGAAGATCCTCATTATATATACAAGCAAGGGAAATATCGTCCTCTGTACCGAAACGAGATCTTTTGCTAAGGTTATTGACTATGATGTTTTTGAAGGTCTCAAGGTTAACGAGCTGACTTGTGATTATGGTATGATAATCAAGGAAGTCATACTCACTGCCGAAGGAAGTATACAATCCGTCGGTAGAACCGTAAAGGGCGATGAGTTTTTTATTCGGTGCGTAAAAGCTGCTGAACAGTGATGCAGCGTTTGAATTGCATACCGAAGCAGTTACGTTGGCAGGTGCGGATTCGTTATACTCCATAGGCATAACAGCTCTTCCGTCCTCGAATAAAGCTACGAGACTTCCGTCGCCGATCTGTACGCCGAAGGTATAATTATCTCCTGATATTCCTGCAACGAGGGTAGTGCCGTAATATGACTCGGGCAGGATAGCCTCAAATTCTTCTGGTGTAAAGTTGCTTTTCTCATCATCGGTAACGGGGTTTTCAGCCAGATGCTTTTCAACCTTCACATTCCAGTTTGAGATAATCTGCTTTTCTATATTTTTTATTATGAATTTGTGATTAGTCGGAAGATTTGCTTCCAGAGCCTCACGATCCTCGTAAAAACGGTCTATAGCTTCGATAGTAGCTTCAACAGCGAATTTTGAACCGAGGTGGCTCCTGAAATGCTTTTTGCTTCCGTGACCGTCAGCAACTACAGCTATGGCGTAGTGATCGCCGACTTTAAAAGCAGAGCTGTCCTGACAAACCAGATTGGTCTTTTCATGGCTTGCGCCCATGACCGAGTGGTTAAAGCCGTTGAACATATTTTTTCAGTCCTCCTCCCGAAATTTTAATGATATTACCAACCTGTATCGAAGGGGACGTCATCTCCATCGGTCTGGGTGCTAACGAGCTCCTGGATCTGCTGACCGAGGAGTTTCTGCTTAGCAGCGAATACATCTTCTTCTCCAATCTCGTGGCTCGTATCGTCAGAGAGAGTCATACTCTTACTGCCGATCTGAGAAGAGGTTACAGCGATGATCTTGATCATCTGAGCAAGCTGTCCGCCTGAGTAAGCGTGAACAACTGTATCCTTTGAGCCTGTAAACTCAGCAAGGATATTGTCATTAGCTTCCTGACCGATACCGAGAGCGGCTTTAAGACCGAACTTGTACCAGCTGTTTGTCTGAAGCTCTCTCAGACCTTCCTTATAGTCATCGGAAGGATATCCGTCTGTCATAAGGAATATAACGGGAGCGAATGACAGAGAAGGTGAATTGAGGAAGCTGTTTCTTGACATTCTGTGGTTGAGCTCCTTGAAAGCTGCGCCCATACTTGTAACGCCGCTTGCACGGAGTCTTGCCCATTCAAAATCTTCTATCGGGATAGGATTTGAATACATCCATCTTACCTCGGTAGAGAATGTAAGAACAGCGATCTTTACGTCTGTATCAGCCTCGCCGACTCTGCGTATCTCAGGGATAAGCTCTTCCATAACGGTATTGAGCTCGCCCATCTTCTTGCCCTTCATACTTCCTGAAGTATCAATGAGGAAGAATATAACGAGGCTCTTTTTGGAAACGCTTGTCGCACTGAGTGGATCGTCATCAAAATCGAGAATGCTGTCGTCGGATACGGGAGCTGAAGAAGCTGCAGAAGAAACTGTCTCTGCATTATCGAAATCGTCCAGAGGAGAAACGTTTTTGTTCACTTCCGGTTCTGTAACATGTTCATTGCTCATAATTTACATACATCCTTTCAGTAATACTGCTTTGAAACAGCAGGTTAGATCTGTGCTTTCACTTCGCCGAAATCGATCTCAAGCCCCTGCCATACAGGGAAACCTTTTCCTGGAGCGATATCGTAGAATACTCCGTCCGGCATTTTTGCCTTCCACTGTCTGTCCGAACAATTCTTGATACCGAGCACGCCTTGTTTCAGCTTATTCTCGACGAGCTCGCCCGCAACAGCTGTGAAGTCGTCTGATTCGGGAACGATCTCGCACTCATAGAATTTACAGCCGAGATAAAGCGGTGTACGGTAATCGCGGTTGCTGAATCCGATTGTAACGAATTCCATGCCGCATTTCGGGCATTTGAATGTCTTTTCGTTCTGATGTATGAACATCGAACTGAAGTTTGTTCTTCCGCAGCCACACTGTATGATCTCCGATCTGAGGCGTATGAACAGCTTCTGCCATTCATTCTCGATGATACGCTTTGTAGGATCGCTTATACCTGTAGTGAAGGAGCGGATAAATGCGTCTTTTATATAATCAGGGTAAATTCTCCAGAACTTGATTATATTGTCGTGTATACCTCTTACAGGACGGTTTGAAGCGTCATCGGGATCGTACACGAAAACTGCGTTCTGTCCGTAGTGTTTAAGCTCAGAGGACTCTGTAAGGCAAACGTCTCTTACGACCTTTTCGCCTTCCATAGGATCGCCTCTGAAGAGGAGCTTAAATAAAACTACAGCAAGTGAATATTTATCGGTCTGAACATTTGGCTGCGCGATGCCTCTTACGACCTCGGGAGCCATATATCCCGGCTTACCGCCGATACCGAAGTTGCTTCCGTCAGGTGCGATGTTATCACAGTCGCAGACGAGGACAGCTCCTGTATTTACATTGATGAAGAAGCCTCCGTCGTTAAGGTCCTGATAGCTCTTACCTGCACGGTGAAGCTGTCTGAAAGCGTTAACGATATTGATAACGCAGGTCACCATAGCACTGAGGGTGTTGAATTTTACGGGACGCTTTGCGCCTCTTCCCGTAAGCGGGTCTATCTCAAGCTTATAAGTATTGAGGATGTCAACAAAGGAGTCAAATCCCTCGGGCTTGAGCTCCATGATATAGCCGAAAGTTCCGTCCTCCATCTCTTTTGTGAGATATTTTGGCCAGAGGAACTTATTGCTTGGGGGACCATCGTTTATGTTGTTCTGTAAGTTCTTGCGGAATGCAGCAGGCTTTGCCATCTTATTGATGTCGTACCATTTAAGAGCCCATTTCTGTCCGTTGAAGCGAACCAAGTAAACGATACCCTGACCACCGCTTCCGATGACGCTGAGCACTTTGGCTTTGCCTCCGAATTCCATCTCGACTTCCTGACCTATTTCAAGCTCTATCATATGATCTCATCCTTTCTTAATTAGTCAAGCTCATATTCTTCAGCCGAGGTCACGAGGACGAACCTTATTCCAGTGGCTAAACAGTATTTATGAACGTATGAATTTTCTATGCAGTAAATAACAAGGTTGGGGCAGTATGAGAAAGCATTTGCGTCGATGAACTTTATGCTTTCGGGGAGGAAGAGTTTTCTCAGCTTGTCACAGCCTGAAAATGCTTCCGCACCGATACTGCTTACACTTGGCGGTATCTCAATAACTTCGAGGCTTGTACAGAAAGAGAACGTACTGTCCTCGATCTCGAGCACGCCGTCAGGTATCTTTACCATTACCAGGTTTGTACACTGGCTGAAAGCACCCTGCTTGATTATCCTTAATCCTTCTGGAAGGTCAAGACCTCTCAGACGCTTACATGATGAGAAGCAATACTCGCCGATAGCAAGAAGCGTTGACGGGAGCTTGATAGTTCTGAGTGATCCGAATTTATCGAAGCAGAAGGCTTCGAGCTTTGTATATCCGTCGGGAATGGCGATATTGCCGCTGAGTCTGTATCTGAGGGCGTTACGCGGCATAAATACCATTTCGTTGATATCAACAGGTCTCTTTCTTGTCTCTTCTTCCTTCTTATCGTCGCCGTCCTCACTTTCGGGAAGCACCTTCAGCGGTGACTCATAGGGCCAGCAAAGAAGGTATGTAAAACAAGCGACCACGAATTCCGAAGCATTTTCCGAAAGGAAAAGATCACCGAGCATATAGCTCTTAGCCTTCATAACAGCTATCTCGTGATTTTTTTCCTCAAGCATCATTTTAAGTATGCCTGTACGATACATATTAATAAGTAAGCGACGCTCCTTATCATAATCAGGGATATGATCGTTGAGAAGACCGATAAATCTATCCCTGTTCGTTACAGCGCGCGGACCGTCGTTTACAACGATAGCTCGCAGCTCATGCTGAAACTCCATAGTATTTTCAAATCCCTCGATGTTTTGCGGAACGGGAGCACCGCATTGAGGGCAGGCAGTAAGCTTAGGGTCAAGTGGTGCGTTGCATTTCTCGCATTGCATGATCTCTCCTCCTGACGTATAAATATAGCAGCGCAATAATTATATATGCGACTTTATATTGTTATCACATTTAGTATAACACTTTTCAATATCAATGTCAAGCGTAAAGAAAATGAACAGGCAAATTTGAATTAACTTTTACAAAAATAACCGCTATAGTTTGTGCAATATTAAAGTACCTTTTACCGAGCGTATTATCGAGAAAAAATATTATGAAATGCAAATCGGTTAAGCATATCTGTAATTTATTAAGCTAAATTAACCTGATGTATAAAATTGATTAAAATGCATATAAATTTTTTGATATTTTTGTACATGCCGCGAATAATCAATTTACAAAATAGTGTTGAAATTGCGGAAGAAATGTGATAAAATGAGTTATGGATATCAAGACATAGCCTGACTGGGGGAAAAACCGCAAGCTCATATGTTCCATGATATGAGGATGTAAGTGGAATATCAGCAGATATCCTGCGGTGTATCGGGTTTAATTGATTTAAGGAGGTTCAGTATAATGAACAAAAGAAAAAGCATATTCAGAGCAATTGCTTCATGCACTCTTTCTGCTATGATGCTTATTTCAGCCGGATGCGGAAAGTCTCAGAATGCAGGTGGTCCAGGAGGTCAAGGTGGTCAAGGCGGTCCGCCTCCGAAGATAGCCGTTATCACAAAACAGCAGCTCAGCTTCTGGGATGATGTAAAGAAGGGCGCAGAAGATGCCGGAAAAGAGCTTGGTGCTCAGATACTCTATACAGTTGCGACAAGTGATAATGATTACGTTTCACAGGTAGCCGCTATCAAAGAGGCTATAGCAGCTGACGCAAAGGCTATCGTTATAGCTCCTAACAGCCCGACAGAGCTGAATTCTGCTTTTGATGAAGCAGTTGCAAAGGGAATCAAGATCGTAAACATCAACTCAAAGGTAAACGATTATGGCAAGATCGATTCTTTCATAAGATCGTCCGATATTGACAGCGGTGCGGTAGCAGCAAGAAATGTTGCCAAGATCCTCGAGAATAAGGGTGCTGATTATGAAAAGCTCGGCAAGATCGCTATCATCGGTCATACCGCTTCTACAGCTGAAGAGCGTATCGAAGGCTTTATCAGCGTACTTACTTCATATGCAGCTCAGAAAATAAAGAAACCTACAGTTACAGAAACAGATCCTGACAAGCTCAGAGAAGCTGAGGAAGCAGCTGAGGCTGAATACAACAGCAAGCTTGAAAAGTTCTCAAAGAGCTTTATCCAGGGCGATCGCGTTGCAGAACGTAAAAAGGCTGAGGAAGAGTCTCTTAGACTCCTCGGGGAAGACGGAAACGGCATTTCTATCATGTTTGCAACAAACACAAATACTACTCTCGGCGTTTGTGATGCTGTAAGCAAGCTTAAACTTGATGACAAGATCATCGTTATAGGATTTAACTCTGATGAAGAAGAGCTAAGCTTTATCAGAAAGGGCACTCTTGACGGTACAGTAGTTCAGAATCCATATATGATGGGCTATGTTGGTGTAAGATATGCAAAGAGACTTATCGGCGGAACCAGCGTTACTTGTGACCTTGATATCGGTGCTACCTTTGTTAACGGAAGCAATATGAATGACGAATACATTCAGCTCTTGCTTTATCCCGATAAATTCTGATGGAGGTAGGAACTAATGGCTAAAGGAAAATCAAAATTTAAAAATTCAGGTGCATATATTGCAGCTGCAATTCTTGTTGCTGTTATGTACATTGTAAACGCTATCCTCGTTGACAGGATCTACTGGAACAACTCAAATGTTTCACAGACAACATCGAGAGTTATGAACTCTCTCAACAAGATCAACGGTCAGCTTTCAGAGATCAACAACGATACAATCGCTATCGCAGCAAATCTTAAAACTGATATGGAAGCTATCACAAAGGATACCGAAGCACGTTACGGCAACATCATTGATGCCGAGCACGCTTTTGAAGCAACAGAAGGCCTTTCAGATGAGGCTATGAGAAGATATAACTACGCTAAGAACATCATCAATTCCTATAAGCAGAAGCTTGACGCTATGGGTACAAGTGCCGTAACATCAGGTAACTATCAGGAAATGGGCTATATCCTGAAGCAGGACATCTATCCTATGCAGGTTACAGCTTCAGAGATGCTTACATCTACAATTGATATCGTTTCTGCTGATACAGGTAAGATCATGAGGAAAAACACTATCCAGTCATATCTCCTTATGACAATGATGCTCGTAGTTGCTATCCTCGGTGAAATTGCTGTATGGCTGTTCGCAAGAAAGGCTAAGAAAGCAAGACTCGAGCTCGAAGAGCGTGAGAAGAGCCTCGCAGAGGTCGATGCAAAGCTCAAGACTACACGTCAGAAGGCAAGCGACCTTGCTGTTATCAACGTTCTTACAGGTATGAAGAACCGTTATGCTCTTGATAACGATATCAACGACAGACTCGAATCAGGCAGATTCCAGATCGCAGTATTCGATATGGATAACTTCAGAAGTATCAACGATACTTACGGATATGACTTCGGTGACGAGTACCTCGCAGCAGTTGCTGAGAAGCTCAAGGAAGAATTCAGTGAAGTTGCAGAGATCTACAACATCACAGGTAATGAGTTCTGCTTCGTATTCAACAAGAATATCTCCGAGAGCCAGGCAATGGGTATCGCTCAGAATATCCAGCGTGTAATGAGCAGCCCGTACGAAGTACTGAACCTCGCAGTTCAGCTTCCTTGCTCAGGCGCTGTTTACCACTACTTACCGGGCGACTGCCTTAACGTTAACTCACTGCTCGTAAAGCTTGATACAGCTATGAGAAACGCTAAGATGAACGGCGGTAACATGATAAGCACAGTAATGAATATCTGATCCGAAGGGATCGCAGAGCGGCTGTCAGTTGTGGCAGCCGCTTTTTTACCCGTATATGTGTGCAATTTATACAAAGATATCGTACTTTCTGAATTTTATTCTATTTGACAGAGAGTAGGAAAAGTGTTAAAATATACCTGTAGCAAAAAATTAACAATAATAATGAAAGGCAGGTGTTTCAGGTGAAAAAATATGCGGTATATGATTCCTCTACGGGGAGCTATTGTTACAGATACGCAGATACCCTCGAGGATCTTGAGGGAACAGGCTTTGAAGATATAATCACCGAGGAACAGCTGCCCGTAGTTTTTGACGGAAGAGGCGGCTATTATCACTTCCGCCCCGATGAATACGGCTTCAACAGGATAATCGAGTCCGATAAGGAGACTCCTCTTGAGCTTGAAGAGATGTATACTCTCAACGATCCCGAGTTCAAGCTGGGCTGGATATCTCCCGAGGGCGATACCTATTCTTGCGGCTATACCAACCATAATAAGTGCGCTAAGATGATAGTTCAGAAATTCTATCCCGACTCGAAATTCCCCGAAAAGACTCTTGACAGGAACGGCTGGCTCCAGGTCATAGACTCATGGGACGGCACACAGCGTCAGCACGGACAGTTCGTGTTTACAGAGCAGGGAAAAATAACTCAGAAACAGGCTGACAGACTCTTTGATCTGGGACTTTACAATAACGAAGAGGTCAAAAAACTTATCGCAGACAGTGAAAATGACTGGTAATATCTGCATTGCAGAGTAAAAAAGGTACTATTTGGGCGGTTTACATAAAACCGCCCTCTTTTTTGTGCAGTTTTTTCATTGACTATATTTTCAATATGGTGTATAATGATTATATATCAATACTCGATAAATGCGCTTGCTTCTGCATTGCTTTGCAGATCACCATTCGGTCGGGTGAAGCAAGGAGGATATTTTTTATGGCTGAACCAAGATTTATCAAAACTGTCCCATTTGGCGGATATGATAAGGAATCTGTTGTCAGGAGAATGGAGTTTCTCAATACACAGGTACATGATCTGAGAAATGAGCTCAGAGAAACAAAACTCCTGCTGGAGGCATATAAAAAAGGTACGGATAAGGAAAAGGCACAGGAATCAGTGCTTGCCGAAGAACGCGCCAAGCTTACACAGGTACAGGTCCAGAATAATACCCTTAATCTGAAGCTTAAAGCGACTGATGATGAAAACCGCAAGTACGAGCAGGAACTGAAAGACAAAGAGGCTGAGATAGAAGAGCTTAAAGATAAGCTGAAAACTGCCGAGACAAAGTGCGCTGCTTTAATGGCACAGGACGAGGCTACTGCTCTCAGCAGTGTATTTATCGAAGCACAGAAGTCGAGATCTATGCTTGAAAGCGATGCAAGATCAAAGGCTGCTGATATGGAGTATAAAGCCAAGAAGCTTGCTGAGGATATCGTTTCCGAGGCAAATCTTGAAGCAGAGCATATCATATATGAGGCAGAGATGACTGCTGCCGAGAGACTTGCAGAGGCAAAGAACAGAGCCGAGCAGATGGAGGTAGCTTCAAATAATCTCAGAGCTGCCGCGATCGATGATGTACATATACTCAAATCACAGGTCGAGTTCATGGAAGAAGCTTTTGAACAGCTGAGAAATGAAGGCATCGACAGACTGCTGAAGGCAAAGGAGCTTCTCGGAGATACAGAGACGAAGCTCGTAAACGGCGGTATCCCTGTATTCAAAACACCTGAGCACTATAATCCCGAGTATCCTGAAAAGCCTGCAAGCCTTGCTGATAAGATACGTGATAATATGAACAGCGAGGAAGAAAAACGCAAAAAACAGGAAGAACTTGATAAGCTCAAACAAATGGCAGAGTCCATCGGAGCTAAAAAAGAAAACACTGATAAAAATACGGAAGAGAAAAAAGATACTGATCCGGAACAGGAAAAGCCCGCTGAAAAGAAGCCCGAGGGCGGAGAGAAAAAAGGCGGTAAAATAGATCTTGCTGCACTTGCGGCAAAGGCAAATGCTTTGAATAAGAAATAAAGAATTTTCCTGAATTATTTAAGGAGTATATACATTATGAGTGAACTTATCATTGTAAAACCAGAAAAATGTGTTGGCTGCAATGCTTGTGTAAGAGAATGTCCAGCACCGGAAGCCAACATGACCAAACAGCTTGAGGACGGACGTTTTATAACAATGGTCAATCCAAATAAGTGTATTGCCTGCGGCGAATGTGTAAAGAAGTGCAATCACGGTGCAAGAGATTTTATAGATGATACAGATGAATGTATCTCAAACATCGTTAAGGAAAAGATCATAATCATGGCTTCTCCTGCTTTAAAGACTGCTCTCCCCACAAAGTGGAAGGGCGTTCTTGACTGGTTCAAGAAGCAGGGATGTACAGTATTTGACGTTTCATACGGTGCTGATATCTGTACATGGGCGCATTTGAGAACTCTCGAACAGGATAAGATAGGCAATATCATCACACAGCAGTGTCCTGCTGTTGTAAAGTATATCGAGACTTATCAGCCTAAGCTCTTGCAGAACCTTTCACCTATCCACAGCCCTATCGCCTGCAGTGCCATATACATAAAGAAGTATCTGAGAAGGAACAATCCTATCGCAGTTATTTCCCCGTGTATCGCTGAAAAGTATGAGGCTATTGATACAGGTCTCATTGATTATACCGTTACTATCAAGAAGCTTTTTGAGTATTTTGACCGTAACGATATCAATATCGACCTTGATACATCTGAAGATTTTGAGTATAAGTTTGACGAAGCACAGGGACAAATGGGTTCTGTTTACTCTCGTCCGGGCGGACTCAGAGATAATATGTGGCTCCATGATCCTGATATGAATATCACAAATTCAGAGGGCGTACACAAGGTATTCGCTGAGATCGATATGTACGGAAGAATGCCTGAGTCAAAGCACCCGAGAATATTCGATGTTCTTTCATGTGAATTCGGCTGTAATATCGGACCTGCATCAGGTACAAAGCAGACTGTATTCGATGCTATGGCAACTATGAGAAGTATCGAGAACGAGGCAAAGACACGCCGTAAGTCTACAGGTATCATGGGACGAGGCGATGACAGGCTCTTCAAGAAGTTTGATGACGAGCTGAGAGTTTCCGACTTTCTCAGAAACTACAAGCCTTCCATGCCGTCACCGGTTCCGAGCAATATGCAGCTTGATCCTATTTTCGAGAAAATGGGAATGCATACAGCTGAGGATCGTAAGTATGACTGTCATGCCTGCGGATACAATACCTGCCGTGATATGGCGATAGCTATATACAGAGGTCTCAATACACCTGATAACTGTATCGTTCATGCAAAGTCAGTCCTCCTTGCAAGACACTCTGCACTGAACAGACAGAATGAACAGCTCGAAGAGATCACAGAGGAATGTCTCGCACTTTCAGACAAGCTGAAGGCTAATGTTGCAAAGATCAATGATAATATGAAGAGTATAGGCGATTCTACATCGGCTACAAGTGAGAGAGCTGCTGTAGTTAAGGATCTCCTTGAGAATGTCGTTGCTTTCTGTAATGACAACTCTACAATGGATTCCGACAGCGTATCACAGCTCATATCTATCCTTGAGACTACTATTGACGCATTTGGTGCTCTCGATGACAACGTTACCACAACTAACGAAAGCTCTGAGACTATCAATAAGTCTATCAATGATATCATCTCGCTTGTTGGTGAGATAAACGAAGTCCTTGTAAAGACAGGACAGACCGAAAAGGTAGACGTAAGCGATATCCATAAGTAATAAAAATACGGCACAGATATTTCCGAAAGGAGTATCTGTGCTTTTTTCTAATGAACGATATGCATAAATTAATGGCTTAGTTTTATGATAAGCGAAAAAGATGATAATATTTCCCTAAATCTGTTATTATTAGCGAAAGGAGCTGAAATATGAAGTCAAATAATCATTTCAGTATATTATTTCCATACTATGAGGATACTGTATATAAGCAGCTTTCCGACTCAGCCTGCCATGATCTCGGACTTGATACACTGTGCCATGAGCTGACCAATGATCCGAGAGAACAGAACCTTATAATGAGCATCTTATCCAATATGACTGCCGATCCCCGTGTGGCAGTTTACAGGCAGAAGGTTTTCGTGGATATACTCAGGCTGCCCGAGCTGAGAAATAAACTGACGGAGCTGTTTGACAGGATAGAATTCCTGAGAAAGTTCAGCGGCTCACGCATGGAAACAGATGAAAAGCTTGGTTTCTGGCATCTCATGCACAGGCTTGACGAGCTCGATGACTATATCAAGTGCGTGGAAGCTATGAGAGACTGCCTTTCCGATGCGGAAATAAAGTCCGAGGGACTTATCAACTTCAAGGCATATATCGACGAGCTTTACAGCGATGCCTGCTTTGCGGAAATGAAAAAGGACATAGCCGAGCTTAAAATAAAATCACTGAAAATAGAGAGCGTTACCCTCGGCGTCAACGTCAACAGCAGATTTGAAGCCGTAAGTATGGGACTTATCTCCGTTAACGACAAGCCTTTCAAAAAGTCTAATATCGTTACCAATTTTGCCGATGCTATCGCGTCAAAGAACAAGGTGCAGGAGGGCAATGAATGGGACGGCGATATGCACTATCATCAGGTAGATAAGCTCAACGAGCATAAAGTCTCGAAATTCATAGAGAATACAGGCGGATATCTTGCTGTTACAAAGACTCCATTTGTAGACGGCAGGATAAGAGCAACTATAACAAAGACTCCAGACGGCGACGGTTCGGCAAATGCAACGAGTTACCTCGACAAGGTCATGAATAAGATGCTGGATTCTGTGGTGAAGAAGCTGGGGGACACCGTTACTAAATACGCAGACATCGCTATCGTCAATATATCGCAGATAATCCCCGAATTCATGTATTATATCAAGTTTGCGGAGTTCATAGACAAATGCATGGAAAAGGGCTTTAGGTTCTGTGAAGCACAGGTCATCAGAGGCGATGATGTAGCTATGGACGCAAAGGACTTATACAACTTGAAGCTTGCCATTAATTTGCAGAGCGTTGAGGAACTGGTATACAACGACCTTAAATTCGATAAGGAGCATACTATCTATATCCTTACGGGAGCTAACCGAGGCGGCAAGACGACAATTACTCAGGCTGTGGGACTTATGTATGTCCTTGCACAGAGCGGCGTTTACGTGCCTGCATCGTCCTTTGAGTATAAGCCTGTGGACTGTATATATACTCATTTTCCTGCCGATGAGGACAAGACTATGGACTTGGGCAGACTTGGTGAGGAGTGCGTAAGATTTAAGGCGATATACTCCGAATGTACAAAGGACAGCCTGCTTCTGCTCAATGAGACTTTCTCCACAACTTCCTTTGAGGAGGGCTTCTATATCGCAAAGGACTCCGTGAGAGCACTGCTGAAAAAGCAGGTAAGGACTATATACAATACTCATATGCATAAGCTTGCCGCAGATGCAGAGGAGCTCAACAAGGAGAGCAGCGGTGTGAAGCTCTCGTCACTGATAGTGAAGAGCGATAACGGTAAACGCTCCTTTAAGGTGGAGGTAGCATCTCCCGAGGGAATGTCCTACGCAAAGGATATCGCCGAGAAATACGGCGTTACCTATGATATGCTCGTTAATTAGCCGTTAGCCGAAGGTGTTCACAGACGCTCACAATATTTAAATTATTCGCCGAAGGCGACACCTTGGCTAATAGCTAAAGGCTAAGGGCTAATGGCTTTTTTATATAATGATAATTTATACTCGACAAATCTCAAAAAACGTGGTATAATAAGATTTGTACCTTTTCTTTCATTCGGAAAAGGAATTTTACACTCAGATTGGAGCGATTTTTATGTCAAAGAAACCCTTTTACATTACTACACCGATTTACTATCCCTCGGGCGATCCTCATATCGGTCACTGCTATACAACAGTTGCCTGCGATTCTATTGCCCGTTACAAGCGAATGCAGGGCTATGACGTAATGTTCCTCACAGGTACTGACGAGCACGGTCTTAAAATAGAGCAGAAGGCTGCTGAACAGGGCGTAACTCCAAAGGAGTACGTTGACGTTATAGTTGATAAATTCAAGAACCTCTGGAAATACATGAATATTTCCTACGACAGATATATCCGTACTACAGATGATTACCACGTTGAAGCCGTACAGAAGATATTCAAGGCTCTCTACGACAAGGGCTATATCTACAAGGGCGAATACTCAGGCAAGTACTGTACACCTTGCGAAAGCTTCTGGACTGAGTCACAGCTTGACGAGCACGGCTGCTGTCCCGAGTGTCACAGACCTGTAAAGTTCGCAAAGGAGGAGGCTTATTTCTTCAAGATGTCTCCATTTGCAGAGCGCATAGAGAAGCTTCTCCTTGAGACAGATTATCTCCGTCCAAAGACAAGAGCTGTAGAACTTGTAAATAACTTCATCAAGCCCGGTCTTGAGGACCTCTGCGTTTCAAGAACTTCATTCACATGGGGCGTACCCGTAAGCTTTGACGAGAAGCACGTTGTATACGTATGGATAGACGCGCTCTCCAACTATATCACAGCTCTTGGCTATGAGAACTCAGCACACAGCGACTATGAGAAGTACTGGCCTGCTGATGTTCACATGGTAGCAAAGGATATCATGCGTTTCCACGCTATCATCTGGCCTGCAATGCTCATGGCACTTGACCTGCCGCTTCCAAAGCACCTTGCTGTACACGGCTGGATAACAATGGCAGGCAAAAACGGTGAAAGCGAGAAAATGTCCAAATCTCTCGGCAACGTTGTAGACCCGTTCGTACTGGGTGAGAGATACGGTCAGGATTCCATAAGATACCATATTCTCCGCGAAATGGCTCTCGGTGCAGACAGCCTTTTCTCCAACGAGATAATGATAAACCGTATAAACTCAGACCTTGCAAACGGCTTCGGAAACCTCGTTTCACGTACCGTTGCTATGGCTGACAAGTACTTCGGCGGCACTCTTCCCACAGAGCGTGAGGCTGAAGCTATAGACGATGATTTCAAGGCTGCCGTAACGGGACTTCGTTCTGTTGTTGACGGTTTTGTTGATGAAACAAAGATAAAGCAGGCTCTCGAATCTGTCTTTGAGGTAGTTTCACGCGCTAATAAGTACATCGACGAGACTGAGCCGTGGAAGCTGGGCAAGGACGAGGCAAAGAAAGCACGTCTTGCAGCAGTTCTCTACAATCTCCTTGAAGCTATCCGTATAACTTCTGCACTCCTTGCACCTTTCATGCCTACAGTTATGCCAAAGGTATGGGAGCAGATAGGCGCATCAGCTGCTGATGTTGAGTACGACAAGCTTGATAAGTTCGGCGTACTTCCCGAGAATGTAACAGTTCACAAGGGCGATATACTCTTCCCGAGAATAGACGTTGACAAGGAGATAGAAGAGCTCAACTCTATCCTTATAAAAAATATGGAAGCTGCAAAGGCTAAGCTTTCTGCTGCTGAGAAAGGCGGAGAAGCTGCTGAGCCTGAGAAGATAGAGCTCAAGCCTGAGATCACTATTGACGATTTCGCTAAGGTAGAGATAAGAGTAGCAAAGGTAGTGGCTTGTGAAAAGGTAAAGAAGTCGGACAAGCTCCTGTGCTTACAGCTCGATGACGGCATGGGCGGCAGACAGGTAGTATCGGGTATAGCTCAGTACTATACTCCCGAGGACCTTATCGGAAAGAAACTCCAGCTCATTGCTAACCTCAAGCCTGTAAAGCTCAGAGGTGTTGACAGCAACGGCATGATCTGCGCAGCGGATACTCCTGACGGTGTAAAGGTCATCTTTGTTGACGACAGTATCCCTGTTGGTTCAAAGATAAGATAAACTAAAAGTTCAGCCCCGAGGCTATGCCTCGGGGCTTGTTCGTTCTAACACAAATAATTATTTATATTTGTAGGGGCGGATATTATCCGTCCTTTTTGTATCAGCACAATAGTTCTATGCGGAAATAGTGTACTGAGTGGATTTTTTTGAGCTGCTGCTAAAAATTGCAGAATATACATTGAATTAACAGATAAAATAATCATATAGATATAGTTTTATGAAAAATATAAGGGATATGATAAAGTCAATATGGAAGGGTGGAGCTTCGATGAAATACTCAGTTGAAGATATAAGAAATGCATTGAAAAACAATGAGCTGACTACTTATTATTATAGCATTTGAAAGGCACAGTGTCCTGATATTTTGTGGCTTGTTGTGTCAGGTGGATTTATAGTGGTTTATCCCGCAAGTGAACAGGACAGTATCTCACCGGTGCTTTTGGCTTCAATCACGATCTCATGGTCAGTGAACAAGCCGTCAGCAGGTATCCTGAATGTTATCTCGCCATTGTTTGTAATGAGTATTTCAAAAACAGCAATCTCTTTTATGAATTCTTCTTTTGGCATTGGCGGAACATTGTCCTCTTTGCCGTCGCCCCATATCTCGACCATACCGTTTTCGTCCATAAATTCAGCCGCGGCACACTCCTTGACCTTTCTGTCCCATTCCTCCATATTTTCGTAAAGCATATGGAACACGGCGAGTGATTTTTCAATGGTTGGGTTCTCGCAGGGGAACTCATCAACATCAAGCACAATGTCACAGTCATAATTGAGCCATTTCACTGTGCCTTTGTACTCTGAAACGTCGTCTGCATCGGTAAAATCACAGTATTTGTCGTGAATGACTTTGAGCTCTCTTTCAGGCTTTTTACTGCCGAATAATTTCGATAAAAATGACATATTACACCTCGTTTTTCTTAAAATCCAACCTCACCAGTGCCTTTTCGTTAGGTAGTGGATATGACTCCTGCAATATCAGCGAGTAGCCTATATCGTTCATGGCAGCCGTGAGTGCCTTTTCCTCCATTTGGTGATGTACCTCGTCAAGCCTGTCGAAGGCTCGCAGGTACGGCGACTCCGACACCCACTGCTCCTCGTCCGTGTTTATCTGTATCACGCAGGAAACGTACTGTGGAGTGGTCTGCAAAACGGCTCGCTGGAACGCTCCGTAGCCGATGTACTCAATAAGCAGGTTCGCTATCAGAAGCTGTGCCTGCGGGAGCTTCTCTGCCTCGCTTATAAGGTCGATGTGCAGGCACTCCAGAACTCCCGAAAGCTGAGTATATCGCTGAGATACCGTACGGAGATAGTCAGCATTGATGTCCACACCGTAGACTGTGCGGAACTTGTCGGTGTCAATGTGTTCAAGTCCGTTTCCGCCTGCAACTCCCAGAACCGCGGCAGTCTCCAAAGGATAGGCGGAGAACTGCTCCTTCATTATGGAATCAAGCGCCTGAAGCTGCCGCACAGAATCAAGGCTCATGTGCTTTTCGTAGTCGTCAAGACTTATTTCTTCCCATGGGTTGGTCATATACAGCACCTTTCCAAATCGTATTCATCATCTATCAGAAAATAGTCAAGTCCGTAACTGATACAGCCGCGGAGATATTCCTGATTGTCCTGTATTACGTCCTTAATACTGAGGTCATTGGAGAGCCTTTTCTCGATAGCGTTCCCGAAGCTGACAATGTCGCTGAAATGGCTGGTTATGTAGCTTTCACTCATAACAAGGCAGATGTATTTTATCTGCGACAGATAGTCGGCGTCAAAGCTGTTCTTCCAGTCAAAGGGAATATAACAGCCCTCGATTATGAGATCCTGTTCGTTTTCAATGGCAGTCTTTATCATCTCTTTCAGGATATTCCAGAGGTATGCCGTCAGCTTGTCGTCGTCATAGGGAGTGAGCTCGGTCTGACCACTTCTTATAAGTCCCATTTTCAGGTGGTCGATAGACAGGTAAGGGTACTTGTATTTTTCAAGCAGTTTCTGCGCGAGGAGCGTTTTCCCTGTGTGTGAAGCACCTGTTATCAGTATTATCATAGTAGCCGCGGCTCCTTTCCGATAGTTTCCATAATTATATCATATTTGGGGGCGTTTTTCAATAAAAAACAGCTCCTGTCTCTATCTGGACGGGAGCTGTTGTCAGTTATCGCAAAATATGCGACAACTCATTTTAGCAGGAACTGTTGCGTTTTTTGCAACAGTTCATTTTTCAGTTGTTGCAAATAATACAACAACTCATAGTAATGTGCATTTTCTGCATAATGCTTTTGGCGGTCGTACTGAGACTTGAACTCAGACATCGGAATATCCCGATTACTCACAGTTTAGCAAACTGCTGCCTTATCGGTTAGGCTTATGCGACCAGTTATAGATGATTCGTGTTGAATAAACTTCCGTAAGCGAAAGCAGACTGACACTTACAAACAAGGTGAGCGAGCTTGCGAGCGTCAACGTGGCTGCGGTCAAGCTGGCTCAGCTTGTGGTGACGGATAGGGGGATCGAACCCACTATTTAGAGATTGAAAGCCTCTTGTCCTGACCTGTTAGACGAATCCGCCATATGGTGGGTAAGGTAGGACTCGAACCTACAGCGTTTCTATGTCACGGATTTATCCCCCAAGGGGACTTCCTTGCTACGCTCACAGCGCATCCGCTGTCTTCACCAATTCGGCGCACTTACCCATATTTCGTCACTCATATTCGGGTGACGATTATTATTTTATCTATCGGTACATCAAACATATCTGCCAGTATTATCAGGTTGTCGATAGTGGGAACAGCGTCTCCACGCATCCACTTGAATATCGCCTGCGGAGTATTGAAACCACAGCGAGCCTGTACATCGGATATCTTGAAGCCCTTAGATTTGATGATATTCTTGATATTATTACCTGTTGCTTTCACATCGATTATTGGCATCGTGAGCAACTCCTTTCTTTGTATTATGAAAACGAAAACACCGCCTGCTTACATACAGGCGGTGTTTATCATTTGTATGGATCACAACACAAAGAAAGTGTCCTCCGAAATGACTATCCACTACTTTTATCTGTATGCAGCACAAATAGAGCCTCTTCACTCTCGTGATAGAAACTTACTTCATAGTGTTCACTGTACAGATAAACCATAGTAAACTGTTTCATTTCGGGTAACTCCTTTCGTAATAATTCTTTTTACAGAGGTTGATTCCGACCGTTCCTGTTCTGACTTTACATGTATTGTATCATAGCTTTTCTGAAAAATCAAGTAAACCACAGGTATATCTTTGAAGTGCTTTGCGAGAGTTGGAGTTGATAAATACATGAACTCAGTTTATCTCCCTGCGTATTTTCTCCATCAGTCCCATATCCGCCGGCAGCCACTTCACACTGTCAAGCTCATCTTTCGTGAGCCACCGTGCCTCCTGAGCCTCCAGCAGAACAAGATCGCCGCTGACCACCTCACACCAGAAGCAGTCCATGGACAGGTGGAAGTCGGGGTAATCGTACTCGATAGTCTCGATAAGATCTCTAACTCTGATTGTGGTATCAAGCTCCTCACGGATTTCTCTCACAAGCGCTTGCTGAGGAGTTTCACCGGGTTCGATCTTTCCGCCGGGGAATTCCCACATACCTTTGAATTCGCCGTATCCTCTTGCGGTTGCAAAAATGCGTGTCTTTGCTTGAAGTGAGTCGCATATCACAGCCGCCACAACTCTTATCGTTTTCATACATATTTTAACGCAATGGGCAAATAAGCTATCTTGTTATAAGATAGTCTCTCTTTGTGTATCTTGTCTTGACTTTAAAGCACAGAAGTGGTATAATAACGGCATACAGGAGTATGCCATAACTTACGATATCAAAGGAGAATATTTTATGGCTACTACAAGAAAAAGAGGAAACACCTATCAGATAAGAGTTTCCTGCGGATATGACACATCAGGTAATCAGGTTATTCAGACTATGTCATGGAAACCTGCGGACGGCATGACTCAAAAGCAGATCATGAATGAGCTTAAAAGGCAAGAGATTCTGTTTCAGGAAAAGTGCATGAAGGGACAGGTAACGGCAAATGTTAAGTTTCAGGACTTTGCTGAGCAGTGGTTTGAGGAATATGCAAAGCTTAACCTCAGAAATACTTCCTATGAGCGTATGAAGCAGCTCACTGTAAGAGTTTATCCTGCAATTGGTCATCTCAGGCTTGATAAGGTCACGAGCCGTCATATCCAACAGTTCATCAACGATCTGGCACTTAACGGAAAGAGTCTTAAAAACGGAAAACCGCTGTCGAGAAAGACAGCGGTTCACCACCTGAGCTTTATCAGCGATGTATTCAGTTATGCATTAAAGATGGAAATGCTCATTGATAATCCCTGTAGACGCGTAACAGTTCCGAAGGGCGAGAAGAAGGAAAAAGACATCTACACTCTTGAAGAAGTAGAAAAGCTCTTTCAGCTCCTTGAGAACGCACCGCTGAAATACCGCGTTTTCGTCACTCTGGCAATATACAGCGGATTCAGACGCGGGGAAATGCTTGGACTTGAATGGAAGGACATTGACTGGGACAATTGTGTTATCAGTGTCCGCAGAACAAGCAATTATACCGCTTCCAAGGGTATCTATACTGATACTACAAAGACGAAAAAGTCTCAGCGTTCGCTGAAATTTCCTCAGAACGTAATGGATCTGCTGCGTGAATACAAGGCAGAACAGGACGATGAGCGTATTACTCTCGGTACGAAGTGGATAGATTATGATCGTTTATTCGTTAAGTGGAATGGAGAGCCGATGAACAACAATACACCATATTTCTGGCTCAGAGAATTCTGTGAAGAAAACAATTTCCGATTTTGTGACATACACTCCCTGCGACACTTCTATGCCTCGGCTCTTATCAACAAGGGCGTGGATGCGGCAGCTGTGTCAGGAGCGTTAGGTCACTCAACGATAACAACGACGACTTCTATCTACTGTCATGTATTTAATCAGGCTCAGGCGAGGGCAAGTGAAGCGATAGCTTCAGTGCTTGACTTTAAAAAGCCCGATGATGGCAAAGGACAGTCAAAAGCTGTATAAAGGACAAATAAAGGACAGAAGCCGTATCAGGGTAAAAAAAGAACTCCTAAATGACGAAATATCGTCATTTAGGAGCCTTATACGAAGTGATCCGTACGGGAATTGAATTAATCCTGAGCATTTTAGTAGTTTTTAGTAAAATGCGAAAATGACTGTAAATCGCGGATTTTTGAAGCTTCAATTATAGTAACTTCAAGTGATTTTAAGCGATTTTCAGTGCCAATAAGTGGTAAATAAGTGGTTGGATTGGCGCGTCTCTACCGAAAAAATGACCAAAGCAGCTCTGATTATACGGGCAAATCCCGAACGGAGCTGCTGTTGTTTTATCGAAATGAACTGTCGCAAAATATGCGATAGTTGGAAGAGCAATAAAATACAATATATTGTATTTTATATGCGAATTACGATTTTAAAAAATAATATATTGCATTTTATTAGTTGCTGTGGTATAATAAAACCAGCAAAAGTTGATGAAAGGAGCGTCCGTGATGAAGATAAACAGGGATTTACATGATAAGGCTATTGCTAAGGAGCTTTCGTCGAGATTCAAGCAGTACCGCATAGCCGCTTCGATGACAAGAACAGAGCTTGCTGAGAAGTCAATGGTTTCAGTCGGCACAATAGCACGTTTTGAGAATGGCAGTGATATAGGTCTGCTCAATCTTATAAAGCTTCTCAAAGCACTCGACCTTGAAGAAAAACTTGATCTGCTGATACCTGATCCGCAGGAGCGTCCCTCTCATTATGTAGATAACAACGCTCCGAAACAGAGAGCAAGAAAACGCAAGAAAAACGATAATGATTGGAAATGGGGCGATGAAGAATGATAAATACAGCAGAAGTGTACCTCTGGGGTACTCGTATAGGATATATTCATCAGGGCGACGATGACGCAGCGGCAAGCTTTGAATATGACAAAAAATTTCTCAGAAGTGAGATAGAGCTGTCGCCGTTCAAGATGCCTTTATCTGACAGGATATATTCATTCCCTGAGCTTAGCCGTGTTGAAGCATTTCATGGTATCCCGGGACTATTTGCAGATTCTCTGCCTGATAAGTTCGGTAACGCTGTTATAGATAAGTGGCTTGCAGGTCAGGGACGTTCACCAGAATCGTTTACTGCGATAGAAAGACTGTGCTACACAGGTAAACGTGGAATGGGAGCTCTTGAATATGTTCCTGCTACAAGTCCTGAGTTTATAAACAGCGAGATCGATGTGACCGAAATGACAAAGCTTGCATCTGAGGTGTTGTCAGGCAAGGAGAGCGCAGTGCTTTCCGATAAGGAAGCAAGCATAATGCAGCTGTTGGAGATAGGCTCTTCAGCAGGCGGCGCAAGAGCAAAAGCTATCGTTGCATGGAATGAAAAGACTGGCGAAGTAAAGTCAGGACAGGTAGACGCAGGAAAAGGCTTTGATTACTGGCTCATAAAATTTGACGGAGTATCAGGTAATGGTGACCACAACTTAGCTGATAAAAAGCAGTATTCGCTTATTGAGTACGCTTACTATCTTATGGCTGTTGACATCGGTATTGAGATGAACGAGTGCCGCATTTATGAAAAAGATGGACTTCATCATTTTATGACGAAACGCTTCGACCGTGTAAACGGTGATAAAGTACATATGCAGACTCTTGCTGCACTCGGACATTTCGACTATAACACTCCGAATGTTTGCAGTTATGAATTATATACCGATTATGCAAAGAGACTTGGTATAGGAAAAAGCGGCATAGAGCAGATTTTCAGGCGAATGGCATTTGCTGTTATTGGAGGTAACTGCGACGATCATGTAAAGAATTTCTCATTCCTGATGGACCGTAAAGGAGAGTGGAAACTCTCTCCTGCATATGATCTGACATTTGCGTATAATCCAGATAACAGATGGATTTCAAAGCATCAGATGTCCATAAACGGTAAAACATCGGGTATAACATCAGACGATCTTATAGCCAGTGGAAAGACTATGGGACTGACCGCAGAGTTCTGCCATAAGACTATATCAGAGACTGAATCCGTTGTGTCTGACTGGCATAACTACGCTGAAAAGTGTGGTATCAGCGAGGAACGAGCAGTGGAGATACAGAGAGGGATTGAGCTCTCAAACGTGAAATAAGGTAAAAAATGCAGCAGCTCTGTATAAGCGGTCAGATCCCGTACAGAGCTACTGTTGTTTTATCAAATTTAGTTGGCGATAATCAAGAGAGTCATGAAATATTATTGAAATTTTCAGAATACCAATAAATGGTTGAATTGGATTTCAGTCATCATTTTTCAGCAGATACCTGTTGCTTACCACCTTCATGCTCAGTTCAGCGCCGATATTGCTGCTGAATACAGGCTCAGTCGGACGTATGACGATGCCCTCTTTTTTACCGCCGTTGGGATAATTGCCGTCTGCTCGTTCAAGCAGAGCTTCAACGGTTGGGTATTTAGCAGGCAGGTCTGTACCGACCTCTTCTATCGGAACAGCAGCAAACTCCAGTTCACTGCATATTTCAAGCATTCTTTCAAGCCCGACACGCTTGCCGTTCTCCATTACAGTGAAAACATACCACTCAGGTCTTTTGAGCTTCAGACGGTTCTGCTGTATACCCGGAGCGCAAAGCTCCCCTTGTACGGTGATAGAAGTAAGTCCTTCTTTTCCCATAAATACTTCGAGTTTTTCCTTGTAGCCGCAATCGTTGACAAGCTTGTAGAAATCGCTGTTGCCGTCATCCTTGTACTCGTAGTTATGACCTGTAACATGGAAACCGTCTTCATCTATACTGATAGAGTGGGAACTGCCGTCCATTTTGGTGCTGATGTAGTACTCAAGTCCTGTGAACTCCTTTATGAGCTCAGGTGCAGCCTGCACCCTTGTCTCATCGGTATGAGGAATACTTCTCGGCAGGTTTCTGATGATGGTTCCGCCGGAGGTTGCGCGTTCCTCTATCTCCCACTTGTGAACTCCGAGTATCTCGGTAACATCTGCTCCAAGCTCAATATCAGTCGGTATTTCGGGGAATATACTTATAGGCAGCAAAAGTCCCTGCGATACTTGTCCTCGGAATTTTTGAGTTTTCAGACGGAATCCCTCGCCCATGATGTCAGTGTTTTTGTAGCTGGACGCTCTCAGAAATTCAAACTCAGGTCTGACGGGAATAAAGCTGTCTATCTCAAAATATACGGCTAAGTCCATTGGTTTGAACTGTCCCTTGTTTACTACGCACTGCCAGCCGAGAACATAAGCCAGCTCTATCCTGTCAGCGCCTTCGATAGGTTCTATCTTCCATATCCTTTGTATACTTGCTAATTTTCTGCTCATTGTTATCATTTCCTTTCATAGTTTGACCTGGTTCCCGTTGGAAGGCTCGAACTTCCATTATCGGAGTCAAAGACCGATGTCCTGCTTGTTAGACGAAACGGAATGTGTGAAAACTATCTGTAAAACATGACAGTGCCATAAGCGAAAGCAGACTGACAGGCTCATAAAAAGTGAGCGAGTAAAACGAGCGCCATCGTGGAAGGGAGCACAGGCACTGTGCTGGAGACTGTGACAGGATTTGAACCTGCGCTCATGGAGTTGCAGTCCATTGCCTTTCCACTTGGCTATACAGTCATCGTTGGGTATATGTTGCAAATCAGATATGGCTTAATGTGCGTAAAAAATTGCGAATCAGAAAAACTGAACCGCGAAACTGCACGGACTCGCTCTGCGCTGGTTCCCGCTGAAAGAATCGAACTTACATCTTCTGCGTCAGAAGCAGATGTCCTACCATTAGACGAAGCGGAAATGTAGCCCCGCCGACAAGGGCGGGAGTGTTTAATTAGTTATAATTATCTCGTCAATAGGCACATCAAGTATATGTGCCAGTATGACTATGTTGTCGATAGAGGGCATAGCGTCTCCTCTCATCCACTTGAATATCGCTTGCGGTGTGTTGAACCCGAATACTGTTTGTACATCAGCCACCTTGAGTCCTTTGCCTTTTATCAAAGCTCTGATGTTTGCGCCTGTTGCTATCATATCGATAGTCGGAGCTGCTATGGGCATAAAAATAACCACCTTTCTGAATAGAATAATAAAAACCGCCTGTGTGAGTTTCATACTGCACACAGACGGCGTTGTTCTATCAGAAGATGGTTTACAATGCAACACTATCTCTGCTCACCTTTTTAGGATGACCGAACAAGCTCTTTTCTGTCCTGTGCGCAGCAAAACTGAGCCATTATCCTCCTGCTGGAAGAAATAGCCTGACTGCTGGAAATCAAAAGCACAAATGTATGCAGACATAGCGTTGTTCATGATAGCGTTCATTGTTTTCACCCTTTCGTTAGTAAGAATTCCGGGAGCTTTTCCCTTGTGTTGACATCATTATATCACGGCATTATGGAAATGTCAAGTAAACCTGTGGTATAGTTTTTATCGGCAAGAATTTCTATGCATTATCATTGATTTCTTGCCGATAATATGATATAATAGAACTATGGAGGTGATATCGTGAAATACAGAAGTGTGGCCGAAATGGCTGAATTATGGGGGATATCCGAGCGTACAGTCCGCAACTACTGTGCGGAAAGACGCATCGAAGGCGCTGTCCTTATAGGCAAAACATGGAAAATCCCTGCCGATGCTGTCAGACCGGGACGCCGTAAACTGAAACGTTCCGAAACTCTGCTTGAGGTTCTCAGAGAGCAGAAAAGCAGCAATCAGCACGGCGGTATCTATCACAAGTTGCAGATCGAGCTGACCTATAATTCCAATCATATTGAGGGAAGCAAGCTGACCCATGACCAGACGCGATATATATTCGAGACCAACACCTTAGGCTTTGAAAATGAAGCCGTTAACGTCGACGATATCGTCGAGACGGTCAACCACTTCCGCTGTATAGACTATGTTATCGAGAATGCTGAAAAGCCTTTAACAGAGGCGTTTATCAAGGAGCTTCACAAGATGCTGAAAACAGGTACCGCTGACAGCAGAAAGGAATGGTTTGCAGTTGGCAAGTATAAAAAGTTCGCTAATGAAGTTGGCGGCGAAATGACTGCTGCTCCCGATGAAGTGCCTGCAAGAATGAAAAAGCTCGTATCACGGTACAACGACCTGAAAGGAATCACGCTTGAAGATATAATCGACTTCCACTATCAGTTTGAGTCCATACATCCGTTCCAGGACGGCAACGGCAGAGTTGGCAGGCTAATAATGCTGAAGGAGTGCCTGCGTCACGATATAGTTCCATTTATCATATCCGACGATCTGAAGATGTTCTACTATCGCGGACTAAAGAACTGGGAACAGGAACGTGGCTGGCTGACGGATACGGTGCTGACTGCACAGGACCGTTTCAAGGCTTATCTTGATTATTTTCAGATTAGATATCAGGGATGATGAAAGCATGAATAACACATTTCACTATACCTCTCCCCTCGGAGGTATCACCCTCGCCAGTGACGGCGAAGCACTGACAGGACTATGGTTCGACGGGCAGAAATACTTTCCCCATAAGCTCATATCGGAAAGCAACGAAGCAGAGCTGCCGATATTTACGCAGACCTGCAACTGGCTCGATATTTATTTCAGCGGAAAAGAGCCGGATTTCACTCCGACTATAAGTTTGAACACAACACCATTCCGAAAGGCAGTGTACGACATACTTCTTACGATACCTTACGGACAGACAATGACCTATGGCGAGATAGCAAATATCATCGCAAATCAGCAAGGTGCTGAGCATATGTCGGCTCAGGCAGTCGGAAGTGCCGTCGGACATAATCCCGTCTCGATAATAATTCCCTGTCATAGAGTTGTCGGAGCAGACGGCAGTCTGACAGGCTATGCAGGCGGTTTGGATAAAAAGACAGCCCTTCTGAAACTTGAGAAGTACGAAATATAATGAAAAAGGCAGCCGCAATGGCTGCCTTCTTACTGTTCACGATATTTATCATCAGATTTTTATAACTACCTCTATGCCGCTGTCCACAGCCTTGCGGAATTTCTCACCGTCAGCAGGACTTCCTACGACTGTTCCGTAGTGAATGGGTATCGCGTACTTCGGACGGATAGTGTTTGCAAGCTCAGCAGCCTGTGAAGCGTCGGTAGTGAATGTACCTCCTGCAGGAATGAGCGCAATGTCGCACTTCACTTGTTTGTTGTCGGGAGTGATGTCCGTATCGCCTGCAATGTAAATGCGTCCGTGGTCGGGACTGTCGATGATGTATCCCAGCCAGCCGTTGGACTTTGGGTGGAAGGGTTTGCCTATATTGTACGCAGGAACAGCCTCGAATCTGATACCGAGGACATCAAACTGCTCGCCTGCGGAGACCTGTTTCACGGTCAGACCAAGCTCCTTTGGCTCGTTTACAGTGTCCGGACAGACGATGATAGTGTCGGACTTCATCACCTTGCGGATATCATCTGGGGAGTAGTGGTCGAAGTGGCTGTGTGTGATGAGGATAATGTCGGCATCGTGCGGTGCGCAGTTGATGTTGTACGGATCGGAGTAAATGATCTTTCCTTCGTCAACGCGGATACTGCTGTGTTCGTTTATGGTTATGAAATCAAGCATGGTGAGACCTCCCTGTCGGTATTTTTCTACAATTATAGCATAGATCGGCGTGGATAGCAAGCAATTTTTCGTTGTTCATATAAAACCTGTGTATTATAGAGCTTTTATTGACACGGCAGTGATGCTATGGTATAATGTTTACTAATATAAATCGAGATTTGTAAGACGATTGAGGAAGTAGAATGTATATTGTTACAGCAGAAGAAAACCAGATAAAAACAATTGTAGACATATCTGTCAGAGCATTTGAAACAGACGTAAATGTCGGCGGTGCAAAAGGTGACTGTCCGCCCGGATATGATTCGGTAGAATGGCATAAACAGATGGCTCAAGAGGGGCATTTGTATCAAGCAATGATAGGAAAAGATATTGTGGGAGCAGCCGTCATATTCCCGGATGAAACAAAAAACAGTGTGTACATTGGCAGAATTTTCATCGACAGCGTCTATCATAGAAAAGGATATGGAATTCGTTTAATGGAGTGCATAGAAAAGAACTATCCATTTGCCGCGGAGTTTGATCTTGACACTCCAAGCTGGAATGTACGGACAAACGCTTTTTACGAAAAATTAGGGTATCAGATCATAAAAGAAGAGGACGGTTTTGTTTTTTACAGGAAGACGAGAAAGTGAACTTCATTTAATTCAGGTTCTCACATAAATACTGATTTATCTCCGCAGCATAAACAAACGCAATGCCCCTGAGCGTTAATTGAAACGTTCAGGGGAAGAACTCCGCACAGCGGTGTTTTATTGATGCGGCAGTGATGCTATAATTTACTAATACAAATCGGAGATCAAGGAGCTGACAAACTGTGACGATAGAATACAGAAAAGCTGAAACAGAAGATGCAGAAATGCTGGTAAATATCTATAACGCTTCATTTTACAGCGATTACAGGAGATTTGGTGCTTGTCCCGGTTATGGTAAAACGATAGAAATGATGGAAGCTTCAATAAGAGATAATCCGAAATATATCATACTATGCGATAATAAACCTGTTGGGTGCGTTTCCTGTAAAATGCAGGAAATGAGAGTGTATGAGATCACTTATGATATATAGGAGGCTCAAAGGTGAAAAAGCTTATAATACTATTTACTGCAACGATCACATCAGTAGTATGCCTCGGCTCATGCGGCAGAACTCAAACTACCAAACCACCTCAAACAAGCATAAATACTTCACAGGTGGAAACATCGAATCAGGAATCAAATGATATACTGAATGACTGGCAGAAGGAAGTGCTTGCAGCAGAGGGACTTCCCACTGAAGCTGATAAGCTTACAGATTCTCAGCTTAAATCAATTCAGCGTATCTACGAGATGATAACCTATCTCAATGATAAGTATGACGAGGAGTTCATCTATGCGGGATACCTCGAGCCTGCGGCGAATCAGACGGAAACGCTGTATGCATACCCTCGCTTATTGGGCAATGATTATGGCAGAAATACCGTTACTGTAAAGGCGACAAATGACGGCTTTTCTGATGATTACAGTGACAGATCGATCGTTGACTATGCAGAAGAAATGGCAAATGACTTTATGAAGGATTATTTCGATTCAGATCAGGTAATTGCTTTTTTTAGAGTCAATGCCTGCGATATTGAGAAAAAGGAAGTGGAAAACGGGAATTTCCAATGGAAGCTCGGAGTTTCTGACATTATATTTGTAAATGAAGACATTTGCAATGCAGATCAGGTGGAAGAATTTGCTGTTAATTATGCAAAATGGCTTTATGAGCATGAATTGGACGGACGCCACAGAATCAATATAGTCAAGGATATGGATATTACTCAGATAACATACGGTGAAATATCAGATATCTATGATTATGATACATACATTGGAGATTATACATTTAGTTTTGGATCTTCAAAAGATAAAGTAATTCATTCTTCTTCTTTTGATTCCAATGTAAAAGAAACTGAAATAGAGACTTATTTAAGTAATTAATAAAAAGGAGTAAAACGACATGATAATAAACGGAGAGTACATTGAAAAATTATCAGATGAAGAATTATGTATGCTTGAACAGCTTACATATCATGCGCTGAATGCTCTGCAGCATAGTGCCATAAATACCGTTCCGAGCATAGCTCCACAGCGAGACTCCGAGCGTTTCATCATAGCACTTCGCTTGTTCCAGAAGAGATACAAAGCCATCGCTTACAAGATCCATGACCATACCATGAAGGTAGAAATAAGCTCGCTGACATCTGATGAAATAACAGACAGCGAGCTTATTCTATGCAAAAAAGCTAAATGAATAATATTCGTTATTATGCATAAGGGAGAATGCAAAAAAGCGAGGCTTGTAAGCTGAAAAATATGCGTAGCGTACAAATAGCGTACAAACTCATTTTTCAGGAAAAAAGAAAACCCACAAACGGCTGTTTTAAGCCGTCTGTGGGATTGCTGAATGGTGACCCGTACGGGAATTGAACATACCCAGTGAGTTTTTGAGCTTTTTAAAAACATTCAAAAAACGTAGATATATCGTCATTTAAGGCGATTATTTGCGTTTTGAATTATCGTGTTATTTCATGCTTTTTTGAGATAATAATGAACAAATAAAGAACAAGAAAACGCAGTATACCTTTCCGTTATTATTAATATTTGCGAAGAGCTTCGACGCCGACTACCTTTCGCTGATAAAATACATCTGCCTTGTTATGAGCGAAAACTACATAAACAGCCATTTCAGCGACATTGTCAGCTTCGGGAATGTTATCGAAAAGCGGCTTTCCGGCGACCTTGACATTGAGGAGATAAAGCAGGACAATCAGGAGTATCTCCGCGGCTGTATCAGGTACGGGCTCGACTGCTTCCTGATAGAGAATGAGTATGACCCGGAGAGGTGCGGCATATGAGCAATCCATGGGAAGAAATAAGTCTTGACGACTACGAAAAACACATGAGCCTTGACTCCGTGCGGCAGCTTCAGGCAATGAATTCCATAATGCAGGAGCAGTTCAGCGCCTCCCCTGCCGAGACTGCTATGGTATTGGGTATCGCAGGGGGAAACGGCCTTGAGCACGTCCGCCCCGAGAAGTTCCGCAGGGTCTACGGTGTGGACATAAACGCAGACTACCTCCGTGCGGTATCTCAGCGATATACTGAGCTTTCGGGCGTACTGGAATGCCTGCACACCGACATTGTGAACGAGGTAGAAAAACTACCGCAGACACAGCTGCTCATAGCGAATCTGCTTATCGAATACATCGGCTACGGAGCGTTTCAGAAAGCAGTTTTGCAGACCGTTCCCGAGTACGTTTCCTGCGTGATACAGATAAATACTGACGAAAAGCAGTGGGTGTCGGAGTCGCCGTACCTTCACACATTCGACAGACTTGACGAGGTTCATCATCAGATGGAGGGAAAGGCACTGACGGCTGCTATGGCCGAAACAGGCTACACGCTGATATTGCAGGAGTCCTATCCCCTTCCAAACGGCAAGGCACTGGTGAGACTTGATTTTATGATGAAAGGATGATTTTATGTATATTCCGGAAATACCAAATAACAGTATAGCAAAAGAACTAAAAAACTGACTGCGTTAACTGGCTCAGTTTTCTTTTAGCATACATAGTGCACTTTCATTTTGTTCTCAAAAACGTACTATTTGTTACAAAAAAAAACACTTGACAAATAGTTTTTCAATGTTATAATAAAAGTAGATAAAAATTTGGGGGACTACTAAATTTCGTTCTAAATTAATGCTGCAATTCATTTGCAGACAAAAACAAGGAGTGATTTTAGTGGCAAAGTCCAAAATCAAAAAGATCATCAGCGGCACCGTTTCAGCGCTGATGGTCGCATCAAGCATCCCGTTTGTCGCTTCAGCAGCCGATCAGCAGACTCGCGGAAATATCGGCGGATACGACTATGAGATGTGGAATCAGAATGGCCAGGGTAATGCTCAGATGAACCCAGGCGCAGGTTCTTTCACCTGTTCATGGAGCAACATTGAGAACTTCCTTGCTCGAATGGGCAAGAATTTCGACAGTCAGAAGAAGAATTACAAGGCTTTCGGAAACATTGTTCTCACATACGACGTTGAGTACACACCGCGCGGAAACTCATATATGTGTGTATACGGCTGGACAAGAAACCCTCTCATGGAATATTATATCGTTGAAGGCTGGGGCGACTGGAGACCACCCGGAAACGACGGTGAGAGAAAAGGCAATATCACCCTCAACGGAAATACCTATGAAATTGCCAAGACAATGCGTTACAACCAGCCCTCTCTCGACGGTACCGCAACATTCCCTCAGTACTGGAGCATAAGAACAACAAGCGGCTCACAGAACAATACAACAAACTACATGAAGGGCACTATCGACGTATCCAAGCACTTCGACGCATGGAGCCAGAAGGGCCTTGATATGTCAGGTACTCTCTACGAAGTATCTCTTAACATTGAGGGATACAGATCAAACGGTTCTGCTAACGTCAAGAGCGTAACCGTTACCACAAATGCAGGCGATGACCAGATGGGTCAGCAGACAGGCGGCGGAAACGCCGGTGGTGGTAATGTAGGCGGCGGTTTTGACATGAGCCAGTTTGGCGGTCAGGGCGGCGCAGGCGGTTTTGACATGAGCCAGTT
>NZ_FNWV01000003.1:0-62168 GCF_900108555.1 Ruminococcus flavefaciens | reverse complement strand
CAAGGCGGCTTTGACATGAGCCAGTTCGGTGGCCAGGGCGGACAAGGCGGTTTTGACATGAGCCAGTTCGGTGGCCAGGGCGGACAAGGCGGCTTCGATATGAGCCAGTTTGGCGGTCAGGGCGGTATGAACTGGGGCAACTTCGGTGACATAGGCAATACCGACAGCGGTCAGCAGGTTCCCAACGACAATGACGGCAATAACTCTTCTCAGAATGAAAATATGATAAGGATCATGCCGGCAGGTGATTCCATAACCTTTGGTATGGGTGATACCGGCGGATACAGAAAGTACCTTGATTACTTCCTCAAGGAAAAAGGCTACAACAATATTGATTTTGTCGGCCCGGAGGGCAAAAACGCTGCAACCTTCAATTATAACGGCAAGAGTGTTACATATGATGACAATCACGCAGGCTACAGCGGATACACGATCAAGCAGAATTCAGGCTTCGGAAGCTTATACGATGTACTTAAGCAGAAAAATGCTATAAAGCAGGCCAATCCCGATATCGTTCTACTTATCATCGGTACAAATGATATGAACGGTAATCGTGCTACAAGTGCTTGTGAGCAGGATCTCCGCGACCTCATCGATTATTTCCTCGCAGAGATGCCTTCTGACGCTATGCTCTTTGTTTCAACTATCCCGGAACTCGGCGGCGGAATGTTCGGCGGTGGAGACAGATCCGCTCAGATCGCTGACTACAACGCTGCTGTTAAGAAGGTAGCAAACGAGTATAACAGCAATGGAAAGCGCGTAACATTTGCCGATATCCATAGTTGTCTCAATGGTACTGCCGACCTTGGCGATGGTGTTCACCCCAATGCTGCAGGTTATGAGAAAATGGGCAAATACTGGGCTGATGTTGTTGACGAGTATCTTAAGTCTTCAAAGCCTGCTGTAACAACAACAACAACTACTACAACGACCACAACAACTACTACAACGACCACAACTACTACCACATCTTCAAAACCAGCTGATACAACAACTACCACCGAGACTCCACAGCTCAAAGTCACTATGGCCGGTGATGTAAATTGTGACGGTCAGCTTGATATGGCAGATGCCGTACTTATCATGCAGGCTCTTGCAAATCCGAATAAATATGGCTTAGGTGGTACAGCCGATAGACATCTTACTGAACAGGGTAAACTCAACGGAGATATGGACGGCGACGGTTTGACTGTTGGAGATGCTCAGGCAATACAGAAAATCCTTCTTGGGCTAAAGTAAGCCAATAATAAAAGCTCCGCTTTATGCGGAGCTTTTAACTTAACGTATATTGAACTAATGGCATTTATTCTGTAAATGTGAAATAGTTAGCTTTATGAATGATTTATTATGTGACTTGGTTTGAAGTGTGAGATAATGAATGTTATATCATTTGGAAGTGCTTAAGAGTGGCCAAAATAGCTTCTTCTTTTTCTTTTGGACATTTGGGTTGACGAGGCTTTTCTTTTTTTGAGATATAATAGTTCTCACGTAGTTCAAACCCATATTTTTGCTTAACTTGGGCAATATTAAGTGAAGAAACTTTTAAACCTGAATTCTTATAAATATAAGCTTTAATTTCATCGTAGGTTGCTTTACTTTCAGCTGACGTAAGATCAAGTTCATCGGTTTTCAGTTCAACTTCAATATGTTGTTGACTTTGTAGTTTGGACAATAGTACAATGCACTCAACGTGCAGCGTATTTGGAAACATGTCTATATTATTATAATATCAGATGTCTAAACTCTTGTCAATAAAAAACGCCACCATACAAAGGCTCATTATAATATTTCAATAGCCCTTAGTCTATTGACATATCCGAAAACTGTGTCATATAGGTTGTTTTCAGGCTTTTGAAATATTGCTAATAAAAACAACACCCTAGTGAAATATGATTGGAGCCGGTTACCCGGCTCCGTCTCATTTATGTATACTTTCTTTCGTATTCTTTGAGCCTGCGGTAAAAAGTGTTGGCACGCAGTCCCATTTCTTTCTGAAACCATACAGCAGTAATAGTACCAGACTTCCACTGCTCGTACAGTTGACCGAACTTTTCCCAGTCGATAGGCAAAGGTTGTCTTCCTTTGTATTTCCCTTGAGACTTGGCTATGGCTATACCCTCACGCTGACGCTCTAAGGTCTGTTCACGTTCAAGCTCGGATAGTGCTGCGAATATCGACAAAACGAATCGTCCCTGCGGAGTGTTGGTATCGATGTTCTCCTTGCTGCTGACGAGTGTCACGCCTTTCTTCTGAAGCACGTCTATAATATTGAGCAGGTCTCTGGTTGATCTTCCAAGTCTGCTGATGCTCTCAATGTACAGGGTATCACCTTCACGAACATATTCAAGCATGGCTTTCAGCTCGGGACGGTCAGCGTTCCTGCCGGAAATTTTCTCAGCGAAGACACGCTCTACCTGATACTGCTCCATCAACGCTTCCTGTCTGGCAGTCTCTTGATGTTCCGTAGACACACGGATATATCCTATTCTGCCCATAGTTCATCTCCTTACTGTTCCCAAAGGTGGTGATGATATTCGGGATGTCTCAAAAGTCAGAATACCTCCTTTGGGAACTGATTTTCAGCTGGTTTTTGAGTGTATCAAAACCTATACGTTTTAGCACACGCCGCCATAACAATAACTGTCATATACTCCTTCGCCTTCAATAAGCTTTACCTCGCGAACGGTCTCCTGAAACAAGCCTGTGTCCATCATCAGCTCTGACACCTCGTCCGCACTGTAACCATAATCCAGCAGCATTATGACATCATTTTCATCAGCTCCGAAAAGGTGTGCCATCTCGATGAGAGTTTCCTCATAGGTGCTATAGTAATCCTCATAATCTCCGTACCACCACTTGCAACGCGAATAGTGGCTATAGCTCGGAGCAGGCTGAAACTGCGAACGAGTAATATCACCGTAACTGTCAATCATTAAGATATCTCCCTCGTTAACATCAATCTTTTCAGCAGCAAATTTGTTAAGACCGAGGCGGCGTAATGCCGCCTTCATTATTGATTCTGTACTGGCATACACATACAAGCCAAGAGATTTAAAATGCAGAAGGCATAAAGGATTGCTGCCCTTCACGAAATATAGGGAATTGTTCTCATCAAGTAAACTGAAAGCAAAGCTGCCGTGCACGGATTCCGCCATATATCGCAGAGAATCAAAGTCTAGTTTGTGTTGAGATTCTATGAGTTGAACGGCGATGTACGAATCAGTCTCGACTTCAGTTACAGGAAGCTGCTTCACCTTCCTAAGCTCTCTGTCATTATAAAGGATACCGTTGTGAGCTAAACTCCACGAAATATCGCCTGTTGCCCCGAGAAACGGGTGGTTATTTGCGTTATTTTTCTCGCTGCCCTGTGTAGTCATGCGAGTGTGTCCCATGACCGTTCTTGTGCCCTCGGGGAGACTAAGATGAAGCTTGTGTGCGGCTTTTGGACGTTTGAATATTACTATTTTCCCATCATTAACGTAGGATATTCCCGTGGCGTCAGTCCCACGCTCCTCCGCAGCTACAGCAAGAGATTGTGTAAGTTTGCGGAGAACTTTATGGGGAATAATGCCCTGATAATCAAGAAATCCGAATAGGCTACACATTTATTTTACCTCCTCACTTAAGAATGTTGATGAACTCTTCGGGATGTTCCATTTTCTGTATTCGTTTAAGAACACGGTTAATTTTTCCGCTCAGATGGCAGGCAGCAAGGATAGTAACAAGCCTTAGTATAACTTGGGCATCTGAATATTTGAAGTTTGATATAGGGAATTTCTGGATTTTTTCTAAAATTTCCTGTTTTTTCATTTTTACATTTCCTCCTCAGTATTTGTTTCATCATTTACATATAATCTACGTTCTTTGAGATATGTAATAAGCTCGGGAGCTTCTATAGAGCTGACAAACTCGCTCCAGCTCATATTGGATATTTCCTCCTCGCTGTAATTCATGGCAATGACGCAAATATAGTCAACGAGTTCAAGGGCAGCCATTAGGCTAGTATACTTGAGCGTCCCCCTAAATAGGCGAAATTCGATGGTTGCCCAGTTCATCAAGTTTAGCGCTGCATAGCGACCATTGCCGGCTTTCTTCGCTTTGTCCAATATTGCTTTTGCTGAATTCTCATATCCATATCTGCTTGCCCATCGTGCCATGCTATACTCACTGCGTCGTGAAAACTTGAGCAATTCAGGCCAGTGCTGTTCGATAAATAGCAATATATGTCCAATGACCAAGTCTTGTTCATCTTGGGTATCTCCTAGGCATGAACGGTTCACATGAACGTGAAGTCCGCACGTACTGGTTTGATGACTGCGGTAGCCCATGCTGATTGCCTTACTCATAATCTCCTGCCAGCAAAAGTCTTTATGGTAACTTAATGTCATCGGATGAGTGACTATCTCCAAGCCATCATCAAGTGAGCCGTCGCCCTTCACATAGATATGTTCGTGTTCTTTGTTTGCAATTGCCAACAGTTCATCAGCATTATCACAATCCTTGCCAGCTCCGTCAATTTCAAGCTCAACGCCGAAATATCGGGTTGAATCGCCTCCATAAAATATAGGCTCAGGTTTGTAGCTGTAGTCGTGGATAGAGCGTTTTTTGTCAACTTCATCGTGATAGCATTCTGAGCAGTAGTCGTATCCGTCGAGGTGATAGGCATCGTCTTCGTGTAATAGCACATCACAGCAGCTACAGCGAGTATAGTGATTGTGGTAACATGACGCACATAGATCTGTAAACCCATCGCCATACACGTCGTCTGTCCAGATTATAGTGCCACATCTGTCACAAGTGCTAGTATATCGCTCCACGCAGTCGCTGCAGATGACTTGACCGTTTATAGTCTCGAAATCTTCGTCTTCGCCAATAATAGCTCCACAGTGGGAACAATACAGCGCGTTATTCTTGTTTTCTTCCATTGTAAAAACCTCCGTAAAATAGAAGAACCAGCCCCCGAAGGGGCTGGCTTTAATATTAATATTCACTTGATAAGAGCATGGTGGAGTGGTCATCATCATCGATGACGTATATTTTTTGCGTGATAGGTTTATCCGACGGGAGCAGGTATACCTTGCAGTATTCTGGCTGTTCCGATCTGTGCGTGATAGACTGCATACATCCGACCTGTTCAAAATCGAAGATTTGCAGATAATCGCGTGGTTCTGGGAGTTGGTCAATACAAGCCCATAGGAATAGTTGCTGCTCGATAGGGATTGTATCGTTCACTCCTCGACTGAGATATCGTTTGTTGTTGAACATCGGTTGTTTCTCCTTTCAAAAATTTGTCACACATTTAATATGACCATGTTAATAATATATTTATGAAAATGGCTAAAAATAGGAGAAAAACTGTTTTTTGATACATATATTGTTACTTTGGAGGAGAAAAAAGTAATAAAAACATGATTTTATGTACTACATTATAATGAGAGCGTGAGCGGCTTGCTAATTTATGGAAATAACCATTTTTATCTATAGACTAATATTAAAAATCTAATTAGATAAATACAGCAATCCATAGAAAACAAGCAGTTCATACTCTCATAATCTATATTTAAGGAAGGTACTTATTATGTACAACTATCAACCAAAGAAACCAACAAAGACCGAGAATGAGCGTAAAGATAAGGTTAAATCAGTACGCATGTCAAAGGATGAGGAAAAGAAGATCAATGACAATGCAAATAAAGCCGGCATGTCTTTTGGTAGTTATATGGTTAATGTAGCTGCTAATGGTGGCAACAAGTTCACACCTGCAGATCTTGTTGAATTTCAGAATACAGTTAATGATATATGTAATATCGTAAAAGAGAATGCACCAGATAAGGTTCAAAATATGCAGGAAGGAGCGTTTAAGCTGTGGCGAAAATTGATATAATTCGTAATACATACGGTGGACTTGAATACCTACACAATGCTCTTGAATATGTAACAGATTACAGAGCGTTATACAACGTCGGATACGGAGTTAACCCTTATGATACAGAAATGGCTTATAACCAGATGCTTTATACAAGGCAATATTTTGGGAAGGTCAGCGGTAACCCTCTTGTTCATATAGTTGTCGCATACAACAATCAAGTGAAAGATATTGAAACAGCAGCATATTACGGACAGCAGTGTGCGCAATACTTTGCTCCTCGTTTTCAAGTTCTGTCCTGTAATCATAAGAAAGATGAACACTGCTGTCAGTTCCATACACATCTAATCATCAATTCTGTCAGCTATATAAATGGTCAGATGATAAAGACAGGATATGATGATATGTATGCTTACTGCAAATACGTTGAGCAGGTAACCGGACAAAGATGTTGGTTCTACTTTGAAAACAAGGCCGTATATAACGGCGTATAATAACACAATCATATGAACAACTAATCAAGGCATTTAATAGAAAAACTAACAGCTGAGATCCTTATATGATCGTTCCTCACCTTGACTGGGAGGAACGCTGATGTTAGTGTTTGTGCGTACTGAGATTACAAGTATCAGAAGAGAGATTGCTTCTATGACCAATTGTTCACTGATATTATCATAAAAGGCTCGCTATTTTGCGAGCCTTTTAACTATTCAATTATGATTATCTGATGTTTTGTGATATTAAACCATTTTAGCATAATATGTTCATAGGTAAGTAATTAAGTATTACTTAGGTATTGAAGGAGGAGTTTGTGAAAATATATGTTTTAATTCTTCAACGCCACCTGCTTCAGCCCATTCAGCCATACCGTTCTTCCAAACTAGACTTTTCTGAGCGAGTTGCCCTGAGCTTGCCATTTGTGTTAAAGTCTGAATATCAAATGGTCCTGTAGATTGTCCATTTATCACAATATAATATGATGAAATTGGGACGGGTGGCGGGGCTATTCCTAAACTATTATGTTGATTACTGCCTGAAAGTATATTATTCATTGTACCAGCAATATTCTGACCAACAGCACCTCCTAAAGCCATTCCAGCCATCATTGCAGCAGGATTGAAACCTGCAGCTCCGCCATTGCCGATATTTAGATTTCCAGCACCACTTTCGCCCATTTTTCCAAGAGCTTGAGCTCCTGCAATACCAACATCAGCCTGTGTTTCGGTTTGAAATGCAGCAAAGTTTGACATTTGTGTTTGCTTATGTTGAGCATATTGAGCCTCTTCACGTTGTATACGTAATACTTCAGCATAGTTTTCGGCTTTAATTCTTTGCATATCATGAATATTTTTGATATTAGCAGCAGTCTGTGCTTGGACAGTCATGTAAGTTACATCACGAGTTACAGCCATTAAATTTGTATATCCATCGCTTGTCTTATCAATTTCTATAGCTCCTATGTCAATGCTTGATATTGTCACACCAAACGTCTCATTTATGTGATTTATGATTTTACTTTCTATAATATCATTTATTTGAGCTGTCTTACTTTCAAGCTGGACTACAGGAATGTTATTTGTAGCTGGAGCATTGGTAACAGCATCCTTAACATGACGTGAAACAGCGTCACGAATTTGCTTTTGAAAATCATCTAAACTAAACGAATTGAGCTTGTGAAGTTTAATAAATTCTCTGTAATCAGTAATCTTAAAACTTATGGTTCCACGAACAGCAACTGGGATTCCAAAGTCTGAAAAACGAGGATCATATACATCAAAGAATGGTATAGCAAATCTAACCTGGATTATTCGTGCTAGATTTATAAAGTAAACTTCAGCCTGAAAAGGAGTTCCTCCTTCATATGCAATTCCAATTATACTTGCAATCACAGGAAGGTTTTTTGTTTGTATTGTTTGATCAAACGGTCCTTCAATAAAATCTTGAATTATTCCGTTTCTTTGTGTGTAAACAAAAACAGCGACTTCGCCATCTTTCACACGTAATGAAGATCCCCACCTAATAGAGTTCTCACGGTTACTTTCACCTAATTTTACACCAGACGGATGCCATTTCCATATTAGATATGATGGTTCGTCACAGCGTATTTCGTCCATAAAACCACCTTTGCGGGCGTTATTTTTTCTAAGTATGCTCATATTGCACCTCCGCCAAGTTATTTAAATTTTCATTATTTTTTCTTGCTGTAATAAATTAATGCTGGTATTCCTAAAGTATATATATTTAATATAATCCAAATCAACTTTAAACCAGCACTCCAGGAAGAAAAACCTTTTCTTTTACTTTCATAACGAATAATGGAGTTCTGTTTTTGTCTATTGGAATAGATTAATGCTGGTATCCCTAAAGTGTATATATTTAATATAATCCACATAACTTGTGCACCAGCACTCCAAGAGGCAAACCCCGTCTTTTCACTATAACAATTCAGCGAATCTAGTTTTTCTTGCTTTTGTTTATTGGAATATACAATTGCAGGGATGCCCAATGAAAATATGTTCAAGATTATCCATCCAACCTTTTTCTCTTGATTCCACGAAGAATACCCTTTTAACTTAGGATCAATAGTTTGATTTGAGCTACCTTTCATTGTAAAAAGCATAATTATACCTGCTCCAAACAATATTACACCTATATTTATATCAGATATAATCAAAATCAAGCCAAAAATTATTAATACATAAGGTATGAATGAAAAAGCACTATTTTTCGCTTTTTGCTGATTTATAGCTCCTTTAATGGACAAATAATCACTTTTGATATCACGTAAATCTGAAGTTCCACGAAGAGTATATTTTGCCTGTTGATAACATCTTTCTATAATTGCAAGCCATGCATCAGATATATCTTCAACATCTAAATGTGAAGCATAGTATTCTGTGTCAAAATTAGATTTTGCATAATTCATGAATGAAAGGATATCTTCCTTGTTATTTGGAATCGGAAAAGATTTAATAAAATCAATCTTTTCTTTTTCAGTTTCTAGGCTTTGAAGCTGACTGGAAAATGAATCCAAAGCTGAAGAAACACGAGTATCACGGAATTCATACCCACATAATGAACAGTTAACTTCAAAAGAACTAACAACCTCTCCACAGTTTGGACATTTATGTACGACACCTTCAAAAATCTGGATTCTTGGTTGTTGATTTACACTACCAAATCTTGTCCCACACTCAAAACAGAATTTCGCTCCATCTGGTAATTTTTTTCCACAGTTCATGCAAAACGGCATTTTTCTCCCCCCTTTGTAATAAATTATTCTAATCTGACAGTATTTCACATTTCATTGATTTTACAGTAAAACATTCTTCAAATATAGTAGATGAAATAAATCTCTTGCTAAATGGGGGATTATTATGAATACCGGCAGCACAATGTTAATTGTTTTGCAAAAGATATAGTTTTTAATATATCTTATAATATAATTATAACATTTCAATTCGGCAAAATAAAGAATAATGTATTAATATTGCACTAATTGCGTTTTTTTGTAGTATTACACAATCAGACAATGCTGCAGTTGTACATTATGACATGAATAAAAGGCTATAAATCATCAATTTTCAAACTTTATATACTTATCGGACAACCTATATCTAGAAACTAAAAACCGACAAATAAACATATTAAAAATCCGGGGAATTTTCCCCGGAAAGATACATTTCTTATGCCACAAACACCCCTATACCAAAATATCCTATTGGTACTTCAGAAATTATTTTGACCGAAGTACTAGTATTGTATATGAATATGGATACGGTCAGAATCAGTAACAGAATTGTCACCGTATGCGTAATATCATAAAGCTATAGCAATGGAATAATTGATTTTGTAAGCTTTCAAACGACGATAAGTCGGATCATCAGATAATTTCGTTATGGAATAATCCAAAAAAAGACCGCTCTTTATCGAGCGGTCTTTAATACTTATCTTCAATTAATATCGAGGAACTCTTTGCTTACATATCCATAATCTGTATGATTAAATCGTCCCGTACCTGATGAAAAACCAACATAACACCAGGCAGAAGTACTTCCATAGACATAAACCATTTCACCTTTAGGGATTTCAAGAATAATATCATAAGTAGTTCCAGGACCTTTGCGAAGATTTAAACCAGATGTTTCCGTATTTATAGTACCATGCGGAATAGCATTGATATCTGAAGGATCAACGAAAGTCATATCTGCCGGAGCATTTTCAATATTGGCATAATTAGAGTACAGACTTAAAGCATTTGAGTTTTTCTCGCTTTCTACGATATATCCAGAATCAGACACATTTGATGTATCAGAAGAAATGCTGATCCAATTCATATCATTATAGTAATTAATTGCAGCATAATACTCCGATGTATCAATTCGTTGCCCATTTCTAAAATAACCAGTACCACCTTGTTCAGGAAACGTGCTTATCTCATCGATTTTGTTGAATTTATAATCATTTGATAATTCATAGTAATAAGATCCTTGTCCGCCCCCATAATGCTTCTCGCATATAAGATGCCTTTCTTCAGAAATATCGAGTCCGCCCCAGCAATCCTTAAGTTTAACAAACATAGAGCTATCATAATAAAAAATATGATATTGCGTATCACCTGATATTCCCATATAAGATACTATCAATTCTGGGATATCATCATCGTTTATATCATAATCAGTTGTGACGTTAAGTTGAGGAATATTCATAAAATTATTACTATAAACATCTGATAAATCATTCTTTAAATCACTAACTGCTTTATCTTTAGCAGTTTCGATTTCTTCTTTAGAAATTTTTACAGATGCTTTTGTAGTAGTATTTTGATTTGTAGTTAAGATTTCAGAAGTTGTTTCCTGAGCCGAAGCAGTAGTTGCTTGCGAGGCTATCTCCTCTGTAGTAGTTGTTATAACTTCATTATTGCTTGATTTATCAGAGTTTTTATTATCCTTATTCTTAGTAAGCAGCATACCGCCAAGAATACCCATTCCAACAAGCAAAACAGCTATCACACCGACAAGGACAATTATAGCAGGAGATTTCTTCTCCTCTTCATAGCTGAATAATGTTGGAGAAGGCTGCGGAGCAGTTGGCGTAGAAGGAGCTGTGTTTACAGAAGGAGCGGCAGCAGGCGTTTCAGCTTCATAGCCAGTCTCTTCATCATAAACTTCTTCATTGGCAGCCGCATTCATCGCCTTTTCATAAAGCGTATCAAAGCTTGCAGATTCAGCTGCTTCTTCGACATTATTGTCAGCTTCTGTTTCAAAATAAGCTTCCTCCATGACGTTATTTTCGTCCTCAATAACATCATCCACGGAAGTGTCGCTATTGTCATCGTCTTTATGTTCAACAGTAAATCCGGTAACTTTTCTCTTCAGACCAGCGAAGGCTGCTCCTGCTTTTTCCTTTGCTAATGTAGCTTTTTCAGCGGCGTCATCGGATTTGGCATAGTCAACAGCTTTTTTCGACAGCTTTGATACTGCTCCGCCTGCGAACTTTGCAGCAGCAATGTGTGCTCCTACTACGGCTTTTGCAGCCTTGACAGCCGTCTCAGCTCCCTTGCCTTTTTCCTTTGTCGGTGTCGGCTGATCTTTGTGTACCGGTGAGGAGCTATTGCTCGATGTTACTTTGTATTCTCCGTATATCAGCTCATAATTAGTCATAAACATATCGTCGTCACCTCCGATACAAAATACTCATATTCAATCCTTGAAGAAGATGAGTACATCCATATTGAAGTGTTCAAAAAAAACACCCATACACATTTTACCACAGCCAGCTCTTCGTGTTATAGGCAATGAATGTATACCGAGAAGTTTCCATCCTTCAGCAGCCTCTTTGTTGATTATTTCCTCATACTTTTGTCCGATAACAAGTGAATCTTTTTTTCTTTGTCCCTGAAAATGTTCAACTTGAACTGTTTTGTACTGCATAAATTCTACCTCCTTATGGTTCGTCAATGCCTCCGTTAGGATAACGGCAGCGTAATATGCGTTTTATCCCTCTTATAAAGCCTTTTAAGGCTCCATACTTCATGACGGATAATTTCATATATTCAGAGCAGCATGGCTCGAATAAACATGATGAACGTACTATTTCGGGTGCATATTTCTGATAAAGAGTAATAATAGTCAACAATAGTTTCTTACCCAATATGGCAAAGAATAAAATTACTGCCAATAACAAAATTAAAGCAAATATCCAATCGGAAATATCAGTTAAATAATGTATAGCAATCATAGCCATTGAAACTATTAAAATTATACTTAACAGCAATAATGCATCTTTCCAGACTTTGATTTTAGGACGAATAACTATCTTCTTTGACTCTTCTAAAGATTGTTTTACCTGAGCAAGTATTATTTGCTCGTCTAACTGAGTATTATGTTCTGGCATTTCGCCGGAATTGTTTTCGTAGATTTTATAATTACACTTCATAATTCTAAAAATATACCTATAGATATTGGGAAATTGTTGTATCTTATATAGTAATAATATCATTATATTTGAATAAAATCAAATATATTTTGTTAACAATATACACATTTGTGCTTTTCGTATGTTTATACAATTTAGAGATGTAGCAATTGTATAATGTGACAAGAGAAAAAGGCTATAAATCGTCATATTTCAATTATAATATACCAAATGGATAAACAAAAATCGGGGCATCCGCCCCGACATCTTTTCACTCTTTTTCTTGAAAATTTAACAATTATGTGGTATAATTAACCTAAATATTGTTTATTCTGGTACAAGGGGTATAGAACATGGCAAACGAAAGATTTACAGTAGTCGGTACAAATATCGCTGAAAAGGCGTCTATGATATGGAACGTGGCAGATATGCTGCGCGGACCGTTCAAGCCGCATGAGTACGGACTTGTTATACTTCCTATGACGGTAGTGAAGCGTTTTCACGACTGTCTGCTGCCTACGCATGATAAGGTATTAGCCGAGTATGAAAGCAAGAAGGGCTTCGCAGTTATTGAAGGCTTCCTCACAAAGGCTTCCGGCTATCAATTTTATAATACAAGCAAATACACATTTGATCTGCTCTGCGCCGATCCTGACAACATCGAGGCTAACTTCCGCGACTATCTCGCAGGATTTTCTGCCAATGTACAGGACGTGCTTGCAAAGTTCGATTTTGATGCTATAATCCGCCGTATGGTGGAAAGCAATACCCTTTATCTCGTTATAAAAGAATTCAACTCCCAGAAGGGCTATCTCGGCCCTGACAAGATAAGTGCAGTTGACTGCGGCTATATGTTCGAGGACCTTGTTAAGCGTTTCTCGGAGTCCTTCGGCGAGGAGGCAGGAGCTCACTTCACCAGCCGTGACGTTATCTACCTCATGACAGACCTGCTCCTTTCGGACGCTGACCTGTCTCAGGGCGGTACTGTCACCGTATACGATATGGCTATGGGTACAAGCCAGATGCTCAGCTGTATGGAAGAGCGTATCCACGACCTCAACTCCGATATTGACGTTACCTGCTTCGGTCAGGAGTTCAATCCGTCCACATTCGCTATCGCAAAGGCTGATATGATGATAAGAGGCGGCGATCCTAACAATATGCGCTACGGCGACACTCTGTCCGAGGACCAGTTCAGCGGCTATCAGTTCCAGTACATCATATCGAATCCGCCTTTCGGTATCGACTGGAAGCGTGAGCAGAAGGCAGTTGAAGCGGAAGCCAAGCAGGGCGAGCTGGGACGTTTCGCTCCGGGACTTCCGAAAATATCCGACGGTCAGCAACTTTTCGTGCTGAACGGTCTTTCAAAGCTTGCACAGAACGGCAGAATGGCTATCGTACAAAACGGCTCTCCACTGTTCTCAGGAGACGCAGGCAGCGGACCTTCCGAAATTCGCCGTTACATACTTGAAAATGACTGGCTGGACGCTATAATCCAGCTCTCGACGGATATGTTCATGAATACGGGTATCAGTACATATATCTGGGTGCTGAACAAGAATAAGCCTGCCTACCGTGCAGGAAAGGTTCAACTCATCGACGCTTCGCACTGCGGAGAGCAGCGCAGGAAGTCTATCGGCTTCAAGCGCTATGACGTTACCGACCTCTGCCGTGATCTTATCGTGAAGGCTTACGGCGAGTTCAGACAGGACGAGATATACGGCGACAAGAACGGCGTTTACTGCCACAGCAGGATATTCGACAACGAGGAATTCGGCTATAACAAGATAGTTGTGGAGCGTCCCACGCTTGATGAGAACGGACAGCCTGTGCTGAAAAAAGGAAAGCCTGTTGCAGATGCTTCCAAGCGTGACACGGAAAATGTTCCGCTGAGGGAGGATATCGACGAGTATTTCGCCCGTGAGGTACTGCCTTACGCTCCCGATGCGTGGATAGACAAAAAGAAGACCAAGGTTGGCTATGAGATACCCATGACACGCTATTTCTATGAGTATCAGGCACCTGAAAAGGTGGAGGATATAATGGCAAGGCTGAGCGGTATTGAGGCTGATATACAGTCGAGCCTTTCCGCGCTGTTTGATAAGGGGAACTGAATATGGCAAAGAATTACGATAAACAAAAGTCACTGCGCAATACAGGCATTTTTCTTGTAGTGATCGCAGTATTCGTTCTGCTTGCCCTCATCTGGGCTGTCATCCGGAACGCAGTATACGCAAAAAAGTATACCGTCGCCGTGAACGGAACAGTCATCAGCAGTTATGTTTATTACGAGTATGATCACGATCATAAAGAACCACACAGCAATGTTACCATACAATATGAAGGGCTGAACGGCAGCCTGCATACGATCAAACACAACCATCTCTACGGCGAATACAAGGAAGGGGAAACCGTATCGCTGAGATGTAATGAGGAACGGGATGAAGCCGTACTGAAACAGGACACAGAGCAGAATCCGATTTTCATCGGCTGTCTTTCTGCGATCTCTTTGTTTTTTGGCACAGTCGGTATACTGCTGATCAAAGGGAAAGCTAATGGCTGATGCTGGCACTGAAATGAGGTGAAAAAATTGAGACAGATGAAAGACAGCGGTATTGAATGGATTGGGGAGATTCCTGAGAGTTGGGATGTTAGGAAAATTAATTCAGTTGTCCCTATAATTACAGACTTTGTCGCAAGTGGAAGTTTTGCTGATTTAAGAGAAAATGTACAATACCTTGATGAACCTGATTATGCTATGCTTGTAAGAACCGCAGATTTGTCTGGAACACGAGATAATACTGTTTACATTTCAAAGGAATCATATGAATTTCTTTCAAATTCCAATCTTTTCGGCGGTGAAGTAATATTATCCAATATTGGTTCAGTCGGTAATGTTTTCTATTATGAGCCATTATATGAAAGGAGTTCTTTGGCTCCAAATGCAATTATGCTAAATGGTACACCATGCAACAAATTCCTATATTATTGGTTTTTGTGTCCAATAGTAAATGAAGAACTAAAAAGAATTGGTAGCCATGCTGTACAGCTTAAATTCAATAAAACACAACTAAGACAAATGCCAATGCTTTGTCCTCCTGTTGAAACACAACAGAGCATAGCTTCTTACCTCGACCGCCAATGCGCCCATATCGACAACATCATCGAGAAAACAAAAGCCTCTATCGAGGAATACAAAAAGCTCCGTCAGGCTGTAATAACGCAGGCTGTTACCAAGGGCGTAAGGGGCGACAGAGCTATGAAGGACAGCGGTATTGAGTGGATTGGGGAGATTCCCGAGGAGTGGGAAATTGTTAAACTTAAACGTATTTCGATTAGAATAGGTGACGGTCTGCATTCAACACCAGAATATGATGAAAATGGTGAATATTATTTCCTGAATGGAAATAATATTGGAAGTGATACGCTTATCTTCAAAGAAAATACCGATAGATTAAATGAGGAAGAATATTTGAAATATAAGCCGAGTGTTTTAACTGATAATACTGTATTGATTACTTTAAATGGTGCTACATTTGGAAAAACATCATTTTATAATAACGAAAAAGTATTGTTAGGCAAAAGTGCGGGCTATATAACATTAAAAAAAGAACACTCAAGAAAATTCATAAGGTATTATTTGGCAAGTATTCCCGCAAAAATAATAATGGATTTAAGTCTTAATGGTACTACTATAGCAAATCTTTCATTAACTACTCTCAATAATTTTTCAACCCCTCTCCCATGTATTGAGGAACAAATAGAAATCGCTGCCTACCTCGACAAAAAATGCGCCGAGATAGACAGGCTTATATCGAAAAAAGAACAGTTCCTCACCGAGCTGGAATCCTATAAAAAATCCATGATATACGAATATGTCACTGGCAAAAAGGAGGTGCCCACAGCATGAGCGTAGACGAGACCAACGAAAAACGCTTTGAATCCGATATACACGCCGCTATGCTCGCAGGCGGATATACCACGAATACCGACACATACGACGCAGAAAACGCCCTCTACCTCGATACGCTGATACGCTTTGTCAGGGCTACTCAGCCTAAGTCATGGCAGCGCTTTGAGCTCCAGAGCGGCACTCCCGAAAAGTTCGCAAAGGCTTTTCAGTCGGCAGTCGATATGGACGGACTGCTCGCCGTTCTGCGTAACGGCTTCAAACACAAGGGCATTCCGTTCCGTGTGTGCTACTTCAAGCCCGAATCCACGCTGAATCAGACCGCCGTGAAGCAGTATGCCGCCAACGAGATAACCATAAACCGCCAGTGGTATTTCTCCGCCGAGAATAAAAAGTCGGTGGATATGGTCATCGCCGTGAACGGTATACCTGTTTTCGCCTTCGAACTGAAGAACCAGTACACAGGTCAGGACATCGAGAACGCAAAGCGGCAGTGGATGTTCGACCGTGACCCGAGGGAGCTGTGTTTCCAGTTCAATAAGCGTATCCTTGCGTACTTCTGCGTAGACCAGCTCGAAGCCTGCATGACTACTAAGCTGGCAGGCAAGAACACGTTTTTCCTGCCTTTTAATCAGGGCAGCAACGGAGCAGGCAATGACGGCGGCAAGGGCAATCCGCCCAATCCGAACGGCTACCCGACCGCATACCTGTGGCAGAATGTCTTCCAGAAAGACAGCATGATGGATATATTGCAGAAGTTCATGAGCTACCGCAAGGATAAGAAAATGCTGCTGTTCCCACGTTATCATCAGCTTGACGTTGTTCGCAGCCTTATCGGGCATGTGCGGCAGTTCGGAGCAGGTCATAATTACCTGATACAGCACAGCGCAGGTTCGGGCAAATCCAACTCTATCGCATGGACGGCGTACAGACTTGCAGCTCTCTTCAATGACGAGGACAAGCCTGTTTTCTCCAGTGTTATCATAGTTACCGACAGACGAGTACTCGACGCACAGTTGCAGGAGACTATCTCAGGCTTCGACCATAAGCTGGGAGCAATTGAGACTATCGACGAGAAGAAGAATTCAAGAGACCTCCGCGACGCTATCAACGATGGCGTGCGTATCATCGTCACTACATTGCAGAAGTTCCCTGTGATATATCAGGAAGTGGACAGCGTTGCAGGCAGGAACTTTGCTGTTATCGTTGATGAGGCACACTCCTCACAGACAGGCAGTTCCGCACTCAAACTGAAAAGCGCTCTCGCTGATACAGAGGAAGCTCTCCGTGAGTATGCAGAGATAGAGGGCAAAGCCGAGGACGAGATCGACCGCACCGATAAGATAGTGGAGCAGATGATCTCTCACGGCAAGCACAAGAACCTGTCCTTCTTTGCATTTACCGCAACTCCGAAGGCTCAGACACTGGAAATGTTCGGTGAGCCGTATCCCGACGGCTCCTTCCATCCGTTCCATATATATAGTATGCGTCAGGCTATTGAAGAAGGCTTCATACTGGACGTTCTAAGCAACTACATGACTTACAGTACCTGCTTCAAGATTGCCAAGAACACAACTGAGAATCCTGAGCTCCCCGAGAGCCGTGCAAAGAAGCTCATCAAGAAGTATCAGACGCTGCACCCGTATAACATCAGCCAGAAATCAGCTATCATCGTTGAAACTTTCCATGAGACCACACGATATAAGATAGGCGGCAAGGGAAAGATGATGGTAGTTACCGATTCGAGACTTGCAGCTGTACGCTATTTCCACGAGATAAAGCGTTACATAGCTGAGCATGGCTATGATGATATGGACGTGCTCACAGCGTTCTCAGGATCTGTCAAGGATGGCGATAATGAGTATACTGAAAGCTCACTCAACGTCCGCAAAGACGGCAGCCATATCTCCGAAACACAGACAAAGGCAGAGTTCCACGATAACTTCAACGTGCTTATAGTTGCAGAGAAGTATCAGACAGGCTTCGATGAACCTCTGCTGCATACAATGATAGTAGATAAGAAGCTGAAAGGTGTAAAGGCAGTACAGACGCTCTCACGTCTTAACCGTACCTGCACAGGCAAGATTGATACGTTCATACTTGACTTTGCCAATAAGAAAGAGGATATCCTCGACGCATTCCAGCCATTCTATCAGGAGACATTCCTTGAACAGGAAGTAAACGTTGACCTAATCTACCAGACAGAGCGTGAACTGCTGAATTACGCTATCTATACCAATATAGACATAGAAGCGTTCATCGAGGTTTGGAATAAATCCGGCGGTCAGGAGTCAACATCAATGGGAAAGATGACAAGCGTACTGAAGCCTGTTGCGGATAGATATAACCTCAAGAACTCTGAGGAGAGGTATCAGTTCAGACGCCTTGTTCGTAACTTCATAAAGTGGTATGGTTATATAACGCAGGTAGTCAGGATGTTCGATAAAGATATGCATAAGGAATATCTCTTCCTGAGATATCTGCTGCATCTGCTTCCGGCAGAACCTGCTGATCCTTGTGACCTTGAAGGAAAGCTGAAGCTTGAATACTACAAGCTACAAAAGACTTTTGAGGGCAATATACATCTCGAAAACCTTGATGGAGAGTATATTCCTGCCAAGCAGAAAGCCGTAGGAGGTAAACAAAAGAAAACACCTCTTGACGAGATACTCGAACAGATAAATGAGAAGTACAAGGGACAGTTCACTGATGCAGATAAGGTCATTATCGATGCACTGCATCAGAAGCTCAAAAAGAATGCGAAGCTCCTCAGCTCTGCCAAGACTACAGATCCTGTTATTTTCACAGAAAGCATCTTCCCTCAGATCTTCAGTGCAACCGCTATGGAGAACTATACTGAATCTCAGGAAAGCTATGAATCCTTGTTCAAGGATAAAAACAAGTATAATGCTATCATGAGTGCTCTTGCAGGTGTTATTTATCGTGAGATGCGTACACAAAATACAGATAACCATAATCAATGATATATTAATGAGGACCGCCTACTGGCGGTCCTTCTTTTATCTTGACAAATGTATCTTCATATGGTATAATAAAAATAGAACATATATTCTATCTGCTGTGCTGGGAGGTGTTCTTCATGTGTATGTCCTTACGAATTGAGCCAAAGGAAATGGCTGAAGTACTCGTAAAGGTAAGAAAAATGGCTTTAGCCCATGATATGTCCATTAAGCTCGGTAAGAGCCTTATCATGTCAGGAGACTTATTCCCAGAAGATATTGCACCTGTTCTCGCGCCTAATAAGTATGGGAATGTGGCTATATTTCCTATGGCATGGGGATTTACACATAAATCTACGCCTAAGCCTCTTGTCAACTGCCGCGTAGAAACTGCTGACAGCAAGCCTTTGTGGAGAGACTCCTGGTACAGAAGAAGGTGTGTTATCCCTGCATCATGGTATTATGAATGGGGCTATCCTATATTTGATAACGATAGCCGCAGCATGATAGAGCATCGCAATACTAAGAAGATTAAGTTTGCCATACAGACGGAAGGTTCAGATATCACTTATATTGCAGGGCTTTACCGTTATGAGGAACATTGTGGTATGCAGGTTCCGATGTTTTCAATACTTACGCGAGAAGCAGCAGGCACTGTAAGAGATATCCACGACCGTATGCCCCTTATACTGGATAAGGATAATGTTCTGGACTGGATACGACCTAACGGAAATCCTAGTGCTATAGTCGAGAAAGCACTAACTAATATGGCCTTTGAGCAGGCTGTGGAGTATCCTCGGTTTCCGCCTGAGACCATCACAGCATAGAATAAATAGATATCCATATAATATTCAAGTATTATAATTTATGCAATATAAATACTTGACCATATATTTTCCCTATGATATAATATGCAATGGGTTATACGACGCAAGTAATAGTATAACTTCTTTTCTTCGTATATTCAGTATAATTCCGCCTAATGATTATTTGAAGAAAAGGATTTTCAAAATGGAGGCTGATTTATGAAACTAAAAAAAGTAATTGCAATTTTGTCTGCTGCAGTATTGACTGTTTCATCATCACTTGCTTATTTCCCTTCAAAAATGATGAACGATCATATACTGACTGCAAACGCTGAATCTTCTTCTCCGATTTCCATGGAAGGTAATATAATATGGGAACCAATCAAGGCAGAAGAAATTAAGGAAACTGAGGACAGCTGGCTGTACAGCGAAGTCGATGATGAAATAACGATCATCGGCTATAAAGGTTTGGAGACTGAGCTTACATTACCATCAACTATTGACCAAAAAACAGTAACTTCAATAGCTGATGAAGCTTTCAGCGGCAACTCTAAAATTATAAGCATTGATCTCGGAGCTGTTAAGAAACTTGGCAATTCCATATTTAAAGATTGTTCTGAACTGAAAGAGATCACGATACCTAAAACTGTTGTCTATGGCGGAAGTGACAAGGGCGGAGCTCTTAAAGGAAGCAGCATAGAAAAAGTGATATTTGAATCAGGAATACAATCCATACCTGATTATATCTGTAACGGTGCTGAACTTCTCGATACAGTTGAATTTCCTACTATTAAAGCGACAAAAAACGGATTTACTATTGGAAAATACTCTTTTGCAGACACATCATTATCAAGTATTGAGCTTCCTGAAAATGTAACTGAGCTTGGTGAATATGCTTTTCAGGGCTGCTCTATACTGAAAAACATTATTCTTCCTGAGTCACTAAAAACAATAAGTGGATTCTGTTTCAGCGGCTGTGAATCATTGACGGAACTTAAACTTGGTCCGAATGTAACAGCTATCGGAGAAAAAATGATTGAAAAATGTACTAAGATCAAGGAACTTACTATCCCGTCATCTGTCGATACATTTTATACAGGTGCAGTTGGGTACGGTTGCCTCTGCGGAAGTAGTGTTAAAAAAGTAATATTTGAAGACGGAACGAGAAACATTCCTGGCTATATATGCCGCGATTCATCTGAGCTTGAAAATATCGTTCTGCCCGAAAGTGTAGAAAGTATCGGTGAGAGCACATTCAGAAACTGTCCAAGGATCAAAACGATATCTCTTCCAGAAAATGTTGAGAGTATAGGTAACAGTTGTTTCAGTGACTGTACTGCTCTTGAAAGCTTTACATTCAACAAGAATGTCAAAAACCTCGGACATGATCTGTTCAACGGCTGTAAAAAGCTCAAGGAATTAACTATCCCTGCAAGTGTTGAAAATGTTGATAGTAATCATAATGTTAATGGTTGCCTTGAGGGATGCGGTGTAGAGACTGTAACTTTTGAAGCTGGCATAAAGAATATCCCTCATTTCATTTGTGCAGGTGCAACACAGCTAAAGAATGTAATAATCCCCGAAGCACCTTCAAAAACATTGGAAGGTTATTCTATCGGTGCGAGTGCATTTAAAGGAACTGCCATTGAATCTATAGAGCTGCCTGCAAGTCTTACTTATATAGGAGAGAATGCATTTGAAGGCTGTTCACTTCTTAAATCAATATCGCTTCCTGAAGGAATTAAAACCCTTGATAAGCAATGCTTCAAGAATTGCGTCCTGCTTACAGAGCTTGAAATACCGAGCAGTGTTACAACTCTTGGTCAGGAGATGATAAGCGGCTGTAATAATATCAAATACCTCGATATCCCAGCAGGCGTTAACTATATAAGCGGCGGAGCATGGATTGCTGGAGGAAACAGAGTTGATGCAGGAGTTATCGCAGGAAGCGGTGTTGAATATCTCAGCTTTGAAAAAGGCATGAAAAAAGTTCCCGATTATATCGCAAAAGATGCCAAGGAATTAAAGACCGTAATACTTCCCGATACTGTTACAGAAATCGGCAATCACGCTTTCGAGAACTGCACAGCTCTCAAAAAGGTAGAATCTTCGAACTCATCTCTGAAATTCAGTTCAGATACATTCATGGGCTGTGAAAGTCTCAACGATAAGCGTTTAACTGTATTTGATCCTAAAAATACATACTTCATTGCCAATACAGAGCGAGGAAGTGTAAACGGTATCATAAACTACAAGCTCAAATATGATCTGCTCCCTTCTGTTATAAGCGACGCACAGAGCATGAAGCTTTTTATAGATGTGCCTGACGGATTAACGCTCATGTTTGATACTATCCACAGTAAAGACCTTAGTATCAATACTGAAGATATCCAGAATGGAGTTATCCCTGTAAATTCAAGAAGCGGTGAGATGGAATTCTCAGTACGTGTTACCGATATCGGCAATTACAAAATATCCGCATCTCTTTTATTTGAGTCTGACAAGACAAAATGGAATCAGCCTATAGGCACTGTATATGTTGATTGTCCCGATATCACTATCGGCGCACCGACAGTAGTTAATAGTTATGAAGCAGAAGTGTACGGCGTATCACAGCGCGATCATGATGTTGAGATATTCGTGAACAACAAGAGTGTGGGTATATTCAGAACAAATACGTCCACAGGAAAATATCACGGAACTATTTCTCTTCCCGAATCGTCTGATGGTTCGGTTTATACTCTTTACGCAAAATGCGGAAGTCTGAAGAGTGAAGAGATAAAAGTTGAATATTCCGCAGGCAGGCCGTCTGTAAAAAAGGTTGTTCTAAAATACGGTGTTCATGGCAATAAATTTGAAGAACTTGATATTACTGATGTATTTACAAAAGGCACATCACCTGTTGTTATATTTCAATCTGATCTCGGTTTTGATATAACTACCGTAAACACAGATAAAATTGACAGATTGTTTGTTACAAGCCAGAAGGGCGATGACATCAAATACATAGAAGCGTTTTATAATGCTGAAAAGGACTTATGGAGTACTGAAGGAAATTTCGATGAAAATGATCCACACTACGTCCCCGGTACTCTGAATATATTCATTCTTGAAAAGAAAGATAATCCTGATAAATACTACGCAGAGAATGCATTATCGGAAGCTGATATTCCAATTGAAATCAAGAAAAACAGCAAAGTTGAAATTTTAAAAAGCAACGAAGATAACAGCTGTTATATAGCAGATATAACATTATCTGACGGTAACTTCAGTGATTCTTTCTTATATTACGCAGACGATAATGCTTCGGGAGCGTACATAGATAATAACTATTATACTATTGAAGAAATAGAAAATAATCTCGACAAACTTACTGAAGGAAAAGAGGCTTATACTACAATTGAGGATAATAAAGAGGTGAAGTATTACATTTTAAGTTCAGAAATAGTTATTCCAGAAAAAGCTGATGTAAAAAAAGCACCAAGACCTTTAGATATATTAAATAATAATAAATATGCAACTACAAATAATGATAAAAGTGTCCTTGATTGGTTTGAAGTATTTTTAAAGGGCGAGAAAGGTTTATTCGACGGTTCGACAATTCTGGAACTCATAGAAGGAAAAGATTCTGATAAAAAAATAGTCAAAATAATGAATAGAATCGTAAGTCATGGAATACTTGATGCCATGAATCATTTATTTGACTCTGCACCTGGTTTTGCTTCTAAAATATTTGGTGGCGGATTAACACTTGTGGAATTTAAAAATCTTTGGGATAAAGCAAATGGAAATAAAGATTACCAATTTGCCGCTTTTAATTTGGCTGCTCTTAGATTATTTAATTTAATTGGTATGCCGATGTTAATGGCAGCAAATCCATTATTAGGATTCCTTTTAAGCTGGGGCATAAGTATGGGACTTGATAAACTTAGAGACTATATTGAATACTGTATGGAGAACGGAATGACGCCGGGATTTGAAGGTTTCTTTAAGTATATTACCCCAGGTTGTCTCAAATGGATATGGGATCCAAGCGGTGCTGTCTATGATGCCGCAAGCGGAGAACCATTAAAGGACGTAACCGTTACGTTATATTACCTCGATCCAGAAACAGGGCAGAGTATAAAATGGGATGCAGAAGACTACGATCAGCTGAATCCGCTTACTACCGACAGCGACGGAAACTATTTATGGGACGTTCCAGAAGGAAAGTGGAAGGTAGTCTGCCATAAGGACGGATATGAAGATGCAGAATCCGAGTGGCTCGATGTTCCTCCTATTAGAACAGATGTCAATATTTCAATGACAGCAAGCAGCAAAGCAAGTACAACAAGTACTGCAACTGCTACCACCACAGTTACTACCACAACGAGCAAAGCTTCGACAACTACTACAACTAACACAACATCAAAAACTACAACTACTACAACTAAGTCTGCAACAACCACTACATCAGCTCTTAAAACATCTACTAATACATCGACTACTACACAGGTGATAACTACTTCAGTTACTACAACAACAGTCGCATCGACAACTGATTATATTCTTGGTGATGTTAATAATGATAATCTGATCAATGCAGTTGATGCATCTTCGATTCTTAAATATTATGCTCTGATCTCTACAAGTAAAGAGGGAGGATATAGTGAGGAGCAGAAGCTTGCAGCCGATGTTGATCATGATGGTTTGATAAACGCTGTTGATGCATCAATTGTACTTGCGTACTATGCTTATGCTTCAACGGCAAATGATGACATATTGTCATTGGAAGCATTTGCAAAAAAGTAAATAGATAAAATGATGAGTCGGGCTTATGCCTGACTCATTTTTGATTTTGATGATTTTTGGAATGTTATAAGAGAAGCAGGCACTGTCAAAGCTCTGTCCAATATGGTCTTTGAAAAGGCTGTAGAGTACCATAGATCCCCAAATGAATTCATTACAATGTAAAAAAGTATCTTTGAAGGCGGCTTTATGCCGCCTGTTTCTGTCTTCTCAGTTGGTAGATTAGGTTTGTGATCTCGAAGACCGTGGAGCATTCAAAATCGTTGTTATAGCTATGCGAACCGCCCTTCGAGGCGGATCTGTTTTACATATTTACATTGTATCGATGATATGCTATAATAGGGGATAAGAAACGAAAAGGAGCTAAATATGGGACAGAAAGAGATTATCGACAGGGACACTTACCGAAAAATCAAGAAAATGAACCGAGAGGAGCTGACAAAGTTCATTCTCCAGTACGGGGATGAGCTGCTCGGAGAACAGGGAAAAACAATTGATCTTCCTGCTCTTGAAGCGGAGCTTAGTAAGATCAAGGGTATTGGTAGTAAGCGCCTTGAGGAGATAATGGTTGTTATAGAGAAATTTTTACAAGAATAAATAAAATACTTATGGGACGGCATGAAGTCGTCCTTTTAGTTATAATAGTATTTACCTTTAATCCTGCTTCGTGTTACAGAGTAAAGTACTTCTTTACTTTCATAAGAGGCTATGGTATAATTTAAGCAACAAAAAGTATTAAAGCTCGTCACCGCGAAAGTGGGGGGGGTGGAGATCAAAATATTGAAAATTAGAGACGATTACGTTTTTTTGAAAAAATGAAGTTGCCATTTTGTCAAAAAGAGGCCTTTTTTGTGAAAAGCTGAAAATAGTTTTTCTGAAAAAACGTAATTGCTTAGAAAAAATGTGTTTTTATATTTGTTTTGATAGGCATGTATCATGATAGAGGAGAATACTATGAGAAAATATAAAAGCTTAAAAGATTATATTCGCCTAAATAATTTGGAAGTTATTATTCAAGGGCTAACAAATCATATTATGGCAATTTCATGTGCTAATGCCAGCTATAGCATAAACGATATCGAGATTCACACCTTGGTATGGAAGTCATTTGACCAAGGAATGCTTACTATAACGATAGGCGTGTCGGCTATACTTATCAGCAGCAATGGAGGGGCTGATTCTCTTCATTATTATAATATATCGTTATGCGGCAATGTTATAAGTAGATTATCAGATTTGCATATAATTAATATCGTGGAAGTGACTGAGGAGCAACTTCAAAAAGAAACTGTAGAGTCGCTTTTCATGTTACCTATTATTTCTGCTGATAATCTTGAAGACATAGCTGAGGAGTTCTATGAAAAGTATTGCCCTGATTATCTATTAAATCCAAAACAGAAGTATTCTTTCCCAGTTGTAAGGATAAAAGAATGGGTAGGTTTGAAGTTGTGGTATGCTGATCTCCCCGACAATTGTTTTGGCAGGCTTTATTTAAAAGAGTCTACTGCAACAATATATGATTCCTCAAAATACCCTATAATTGATAAGTACGAGAATACGCCTATTCCACGAGGTGCAATACTTCTTAACTATAATTATTATTATAAAGGCAATAAGTACGACGATGTTATTACTTTCTGTCATGAGCTCGTTCACTGGGCTATGCATCAGAGCTATTTTATCCTGCGTCATATGCTTGAAGACAGCTTTGAGACTATGAACTGCTCGGTTGATCTGCCTAATTTTGATGGTAATATGACAATTGCCGATAAAGCCTATTGGATTGCTGAAGGCCAGGCAAATGAGCTTTCTATACGATTAGCTATGCCGAAACATCTTGTTGAACAGGCTATAGCCGAATATGAAAACAATTCAAAAGGCATTACTCGCGATGGTATTTACTATCAGTCCATGGTTGAAGATTTTGAATTGAAGTTTAACGTTTCTCGTGAAATTGTGAAGAAGCGCCTAATGCAACTCGGCTATGATTTTGCCGATGGTACATGTGTAAAAGTAGACGATTGTCATTATCCTGCGTTTACATTTACTCATGGTACATTAAAAGAGGACGAAACGTTCATAATTGATCAATCAAAATATGAACAACTACTGCGCGAGAACAAAGATTTTGAGGATTTGATAAAAAGTAATATCTGTGTGTACACAGGAGCTGTTGTATGTATATATAATGCCAAGTATATTCGGCATTTCATAAACAATGGAAAAAATAAATATGTTCTTTCCGACTATGCTATGAAACACGCTGATGAATGCTGTGTAAGGTTCAATGCATATTATAATGCGTCCGCTTTTCAAAATTATAATTATTACATACAAGAGTATTTATGTTCCTTAATTGATAAAAATAAACGAGTTCGTTTCGATAGTAATAAAAATGAAACAATAGTTGAGTATAAACATAAAAGAGCATTATTTCTTCAGAATGATAAAATATTATACGATGAGATGGTAAAAGATGGAGTTACTACATTTTCAGAAGCATTGGTATATATAATGGATAATAAAAAGATTATAGATGAAGATTTCAAAGAAACAAAGCTTAAGAAAAAATATTTAGCTGAGTTTTTAGGATGTGATGATAAAACTATTCAAAATTACCGTAACGGATCTGCTAATATTACAATCGAAAAAGCTATGCTGATTTGCCTAGCATGTGAAACAGGTCCTAAAGTAAGCATGTTTTTAATAGAAAAATCGGTTGGAGGAATACCTGATATTGGTATAAAAAAGATTGCGTATGAATGGTTGCTTTTGAATACTGACTTACCATTGAACGAATGGGATAGGATCTTAGAAGAAGATTTTCACCTTTCTCCTATACGCTTTGACGCTTAAAAACAAGAAACAGATGACGCTGTCTAAACTTTGTTGAATCTGCCGAGAAATATAATTTCTCGTTTTAAATATAAATATGCTGAACAAGCACCATGTTGAGTAATGGCATGGTGCTTGTTTTTTTTAAATATGGATATATATATATATAGGGGGAGAAAATGTATTTCCTTTTCAGAAATTGAAATATAATCTATAATATTATCAGCAGGAATTCTGAAGCCTTTTAAATCAAAATCTTAAGGCGAGGTAACTGCAAAATAGTACTATAATAGGAGGAATAGAAATGGAGTCAAACTCAAGTTTCGATTTCGTTTGTGATTGCGGCTGCGATGTGGAATACGCGAGTCAGAAAGCACGTGAGCTTGATGAGCTTATAGAAAAAAGAGCTGATCAAAAGGCAAGCATAAACGAAGAGAAGCGCTTTAATGCACACAGAGAAGAGTTTCAACTTGAGGTATTAAAACTGCTTCAGGAAGAAGGAATCAGAAAAGAGGGTGTGGAGTTATCCTCCGCATCTCCTCTAATAAGCGATACTTATATTATTGATGGTGTCACGTTGCTATCTGATGATTTTATTCCTGATTCAGTGGAAACAGATCCGCTATACGAGGAAACCTCGTTAATCAAGAGCCCGTATAGCCTCGAGTATCAGGAGGTCAACCATAAAACAGGTAAGCGCAAGTTAGCCTGGAAGGAATCGGCGACACTCGTGTTAATTTGTAATCCTATCGCATATGGAAAATGTGAGGAAATCGACGTATTCCTTAAGGGCGTGAAAAAGCCGTTACGTTTTCCGAATGGAGAAATCAGCGAAGAGACCTTCCGCAGACAGACACCCTTCGCAAGGAAGGGAATAAACGTCAGCGTTAAAAGGCACTATGAAAGCTTCTTGCGTTCTCTTCGTGAATGCCCCAATAAAAAGTTTCTGACAATTCCCAAGCACGCAGGAGGTATTAAGCTGCAAAATGGCGTGACGACATACATATCCTCTGAGTCAGTAATACCAGGTCTGGAAGAACTGTTTCCTCAGGAAGTCAGAGATCACAAAATGGTTGCTCATGCTCTTCCGCTCAAGGATATGGTGGCAATCTATCGTAAGGCTATGCCGAACTGTTTGGAAGCCAAGATTGCAACTATAGTTCGTACTGAAAGCCTTCTTCTTCCATGGTTTGAGGCGGAAGGGCTTCATCCAGATTGTGGCTTTTCAATTTCGTATACTAATGATGCCGAGAGAGAAACGGCTATCGCTCTTACGAAGAGAAAGAACTATTCGTCCACGGTTGTGCAGGCGCTTACCGATCGCATTCCGAAGGTAAGAAAAGAGCTTTCAGCAGCAAACGACGTCACAGTGCTCTTCACATTTTCGGGTATTTTCGATGAAGGCACTTCTCTTGATAATGCCTTTAAGGAAATAATGTGGGACATCAATGGTGAGAACGGCGATGAAGACGGAACTCGTAAGATCATCGTGATACTTACCGATATTCCAGAGAGAATTCCTGACGATTATCCTGTGTATTACATCAACTGCAGCGAGGATATAGTCTCAAAAAATGTGCCTGTTTTACAGCGTTTGGCTGGTATGTTAGATTATTCCTTTAAGGAGTATCTCTACAACAACCCTGACACTGCAAAACAGCTTGTTCGCGACGGAATAAAAGTTGCTCGTCACATAGTCAGCACCTTCAGCAATGTTGTAGTTACAGATATAATGAAAATGACTCTGGCTACTGCGCATATTTTGGAGAGACTGGGCGTCGTTACAGATTCAGATTTTAGAGGTGTAATTCGTTGGTTAATGTCTGAGGCGTCTTCAAGATTAACGATGACCGACTTGTACTGCAATAGCTTTAAGTCGGCAGTAAGCAATACAATTCTCAGTAAAGAACTGAAATTGTCTATGCAGTTCGGTCCTCTATTCTATTCTGACGATGGATACACAGCGTTCTTCAGAACTGAAGACAAATCAATTAACTTAAGTGGTGACACACTTAAAAATGTAATCATACCGAAAACACCAGCAGGGAGTGTTACAAAAATGAATAAGCACGCGAAAGAAAAAGGTATGCTTATAGCTCAACATACCAACAAGAGGAAGCTCAAAGTTGCATTTGGCGAAGGATTAATTGAGGATGTTGAAGTATTCTCTTATAAAAGTTCGGTGTTGAATGCCGAGGCAAAGGCATATGTCGATGATATCATCAATAATGAGTATTGGTTCAACATAGGCGAATACCCTGACGGATTCGTTCCTGTACTGTATAACGCAGACGGCACAAGAGTCGCTGGATATGTGTTCAATCCAGACATGGATGATAACTTCCATGAAGTATACTTTGGATACACGCGCTCAGGAAAGACCTTCGCCATGACCAACAGAGCGGTTCAGATGGTTGAAATAGAGGGTGCTGACGCGGTTCTCATATTCGACCAGACTGGTGGATTCTCTCCGGAAGAAGTTGATAAGCATATTGGCAAGGAGCTAAGATCGAAGTACTTCTCCTTTTGGAACGTCTATGAGGATGGTGTTCCCGTCAATCTGCTTGATCTTCGCGGATGCCGGACACTCAAGGAGGAAAGAGAACGCATTTTCAGGATCTACGCAATGATGACTAAATCGCTCGGTAGTTATCAGGAGCCGATACTTAAAATCGCGGTCAATTGTTTGCTGAGACAGATGAAAAAGGATCCGGATATGAAAATCGAAGATATTATTAATTACATCGAGTATATCAGCTGCAACGATGACGGTGAACCGGTAATGGATGAAGCTCACAGAAAACTCTGTCTGAAGCTGAAAACGATAATCGAGGATCTTGTGGATATGCCAGTCAGCAAGAATAACTGGGGCGAATTCGTCAAGGCACAGGACAAGCCTATCATTGTCATATCAACAGGTGCTGACAGCGTTGGTAAAGGCTCGGAGATCATCGATATGATGCTCGAGAGCATCTACGGTTATAAGCAGTGCTTTCCTTCTTCAAGGTATACTGTTGTGATTGACGAGGCGCAGGACCTGTATCTTCACGAAAAAGGCGCAGTAAACGTCCTTCTCCGTAAGGGGGGGAAGCACGGCATCACTATACTTATGGCTTCACAGTCATTTCCTGATCCCAACGTTCAGTTCGGTAAGGTTGTAGGCAACTGTGGAAGATTACGTAGCTACCACCCGAAGGCAGATGATCTCAAACGTGCAGCGAACTATTTCAACTGTGGCAAGGAGGAGGTCGATTTCCTTCAGCAGGGGGAGTGCTTTGACAAAGGACCATTCTGGAGCCGTTATCGCAATGAGAACGTCATAAATACTCTCAGGGGCAAAACGGTTGTGTTTGAGCCTGCTGCAGAGATTAAAAATGATACTGAAGAAGACGAGCAGCCATAAGCTGCTCGTACATAAAAATTTATTGGAGGTTAAAAAATGGAAAAGGCAAATGAAATAATTAATTCAATGTTTGAGCAGCTTGTTACGCTGCAGGCAATATTGGATGGTAGAGGCGATTGTGTGAAAGATAAACCCGTGGAAATGCTATCTATTCCAGAGTGTGCTGCTTTGGTTGAAGGGATATCGACTCATATGGTTCGTCAGCTCGTTCATCAAGGTAGAATAAAGGCTGTCCGCACGGGAGACGGAAAGCGTAGCAAATATTTGGTTAACAAAGCAGATTTCCTACACTATTTTCAAAAATAATGATGTTTCTAACGGCTCGTCTTATGGCGAGTCGTATCTGCATACCTTGACAATGCGTATATATTGCGTTACAATTGGTATTGGAAAGGTATGCTGTGATAATACCGAGGAGGTATATTATGGCAAATATACAGAAGCGCGGCGACAGTTACTCTATCAGGGTGAGCTGTGGCTACGACAGCAAAGGCAAGCAGGTTATCCAGTCCATGACTTGGAAGCCTGAGCCGAAAATGACAGCAAAGCAGATTGAAAAGGAGTTAAACCGTCAGGCAGTCATGTTTGAAGAAGTCTGCAACAAAGGCTATCAGAGCAAGGCTATCAAGTTTGAGGTATTCGCAGAAGAGTGGTTTGAGGAGTATGCAAAGCTGAATCTCCGCAATACTACATACGAGCGTATGCTCCAGCTCCGCAAGAGGGTGTACTCTGCTATCGGTCACCTGAGAATGGATAAGATCAATCCGAGACAGATTCAGGCATTCGTGAACTCGCTCTCAAAGGATGGTGCAAACGAGCGTACCGGTAAACCTCTCGCACCGAAAACAATCAGGCATAACCTCAGTTTTGTGTCTGATGTGTTCGCCTACGCTGTGAAAATGGGCGTAGTCAGCGACAATCCCTGTTCAAAGGTCACGCTCCCTAAGAACGAGCAGACCGAGAAGAAGATCTATACGCACGAACAGGTGCAGAAATTTCTTTCTCTGCTGAACGATGAGCCCTTGAAGTACCGCACATTCTTCAACCTGATGATCTACAGCGGTTTCCGCCGTGGTGAGATGTTGGGACTGGAATGGAAAGATGTGGACTTCGAGAACAACATCATCAGCGTCCGCAGAACGAGCAATTATACTGCGAAGAAAGGCGTTTATACCGACACCACTAAAACCCGTAAGTCGCAGAGAACTCTCAAATTTCCGCAGGAAATCATGGATATGCTGAAAGAGTACAAGGCAGAACAGGACGAGCAGGCGCTTAAATTCGGAGACAAGTGGGTTGAGACCGACAGGCTCTATACTAAATGGAACGGTGAACCTATGCAGAACGGCACACCTTATTTCTGGCTTGGTGAGTTCTGTGAGAAGCACGATCTTCCATTCTATGGCTTGCACAGTTTCAGACATCTGTTCGCATCGCTCCTTGTCAACCAGGGTGTGGACATCGTGACGGTCTCGGGGGCGTTGGGGCACTCGACGGTTTCTACAACGAGCAACATTTATTGTCATATGTTGGAAGAATCCAGAGCAAAAGTCTCAGATGCGGTTAGCTCGGCGCTCAATTTTCGCACAAATAAAAATGAGCCAAAAGGTTCATGACCTCTGGCTCAAAAATCCGCAATTCATGAATAATGAACAGATAAAGAACAAAGCGGATTTTCAGAAAAAAGAAAAACTCGGAAACGGCGATATTACGCTGTTTCCGAGCATCGTCAAAAGTGACCCGTACGGGAATTGAACCCATGATTCCGCCGTGAAAGGGCGATGTCTTAACCTCTTGACCAACGGGCCATAATGGTAGCGGCAGTAGGATTCGAACCAACGACCAATCGGGTATGAACCGAGTACTCTAGCCAACTGAGCTATGCCGCCACATTTTTATTGCCGTCACCTGCGACTAAATTATTATATTACAGAATTGGTGAAAAGTCAAGCATAAACGCCAAAAAAATTATTGTTTTGTAGACTTGCACAAAATAGAAGCTTTGCTTATATTTTTAGGGAGCATATTTTACAACGGACGGATTGACAACACTGCTGATATATGATAAAATCAATGTAATGAATTTTTTGATCTGGGAGGAAACAAATGGAAAGAGATGAAATAACGTCGTTTCTGATACGTGCGAAAAAGGCGACATATGCAGGAAAGGGGGCGGAGACCGTCTCCTCGCGTACCGAGTCTCACGATCTGGAGTACACAGAGGGGGAGCTCGGATACCTCGATACATACCTCGGCGGTGCGCAGTTCGCAGGCGAGGAAGCCATATGGATAAGCGGCAAGCCCTACTGGAGCATGAATTACGCAGGGCAGGTCATAGGAGCACCTTTCAGCGGTGATTTTCTGAAAGAGGCACTCCTGCGCGTCCCAACGGACAAGCCTTTCCGCGGACCTGCCGAGTACAGTAACGGAGACTACACCTACAAAAGCACAGTCAAGGGCGACTTCGGGTGGTTTCAGGGGTACGAAGTGATAGCGTACAAGGGTGAAGTGATATATGAATGTCACTATCACGGTACTCTGATAAAATAACTGTTCAGGATCTATCCTTTTGCCTGAACAGGAAAGAAGCGATCAGTCCGAAGAGAAGTGCAGCGGTGACACCGCCTGCTGCTGCGGTAAGACCGCCTGTGAATATACCAAGCAGACCATCATTTTCGATGGTCTTTCTTATACCCTCGGCAAGGAGATGGCCGAAGCCCGTCAGGGGCACTGTAGCTCCTGCGCCTGCGAAGTCCGCAAATGGTTCGTAAAGTCCGAGGGCGGAAAGGATCACGCCTGTGATGACGAAGCCCGTGAGTATACGTGCAGGTGTGAGTTTTGTAAAGTCTATAAGGAACTGTCCTACGGCGCACACAGCACCGCCCACAAGGAAAGCTTTAAGGATATCCAGAAGCATATTATCGTTCCTTTCTTATATGGACTAAATGTGAGATAGCAGGTATGCTTTCGCCCTGCTGCATTGACATGGGTGACATGAGCGCACCTGTAGCTGCAAAGAGTATATCGTGTACTTCTCCGTTTTCGAGGAGCGGCAGGAAGTTTCCGCAAAGCACACTTGCTCCGCACCCGCAGCCCGAACCGCCGCAGTGAGTGTCCTGAGAGTCGGGATCGAATATCATTGCGCCGCAGTCGCGGTGCCGAGCTGAGATATCAATGCCATGTTTCATAAGGATATCGAGGAGGAGTTTACTGCCCACAAGCCCTAAGTCGCCCGTGATAATGAAGTCATAATCCGCAGGGGTAGTCCCCGTTGCCGACAGGTAGCGTGAGATAGTATCGGCGGCAGCAGGAGCCATTGCGCTGCCCATATTGTTTATGTCGCAGATATCAAGGTCGGCTATCCTGCCGATGCAGCCGCCTTTCACAGTGGCAGAGCCTTTCTCACGAGAGAGTATGACGGCTCCTGAAGCGGTACAGGTCCATTGAGCTGTGGGAGTACGCTGACCGCCGTAGGAGAGGGGAAAGCGGAACTGTCTCTCAGCCGTTGAGAAGTGGGAAGAGGTCACGGCAGCCGCGTGTTCCGCAATACCGCAGTCGGTGAGTATTGAAGCTATGAGAAGCCCCTCAGCCATAGTGGAGCAGGCACCGTATAGTCCGAGAAAGGGGATAGCCAGCTCTCTCATGCTGTAAGCCGAGCCTATGCACTGGTTTATGAGGTCGCCTGCGCAGATGATGTCGATGTCATTTTCGGTGAGCTGAGCCTTTCGCAGAGCGAGCCCCACAGCTTCGAGCTGAAAGCGGCTTTCTGCCTGTTCCCAAGTAGCCTTTCCGAAGTGGCTGTCGCTGACCACTTCATCGAAGCAGCTGCCGAGCGGACCTTGTCCTTCTTTTTCACCCACAACAGATGCGTAGCTTTCTATTTTTACGGGAGTCTCAAGCTGAAAAACTCCCCTGTCGATACGTTTAGCCATGATAATACCTCCGTTTCGGAGTTATTATGCACCAGAAAATTGTAAATATACAAAAAAGTCAATTAGTGGTTAGTGATTAGTGCTTAGTAGGGGCGGATATTATCCGCCAGTGATTTATGCATAATTGGAATTGAAACTTGTAGGGACGACCATCGGTCGTCCGCGCCGCGATTGATTTTGTATGTTTGCGGACGCGCAATGCGTAATTATAAAAAACGGGCTGCCACAGGCAGCCCATACACATGGTTTAAGCATAATTGCATCGTAATGTTAGGGGCGCACACTGTGCGCCCCTGCAATTCTGATCACTATTCACTAACCACTAATAACTAATCACTTTTCTCTGAGAATATCTGGTCGTATGCGTCCCAGTACAGGATATCAAGGGTATCGGACTCTCTTTCTTTAGTGCTGTATCCGCTGAGGTTATAGCGTTTGGCAGTTGTTTTGCCTGACGGATAGCTTGCCACAGCTTCTGAGCGGTCTGTCCAGCTTTTAGAAGCGGCTGTATACTCGACCTTGCCGTTTCTGACTATGATGAAGTACTCGCGCTCATTTGCGCCGTCGAAGTATTCTTTCATACGCTCGTAGAAAATTCCCGTATCGAAAGGAACTGCCACATTTGACTCGGTATCCGAGCTTATGATATAGAGTCCCTTGATATTTTCTTCCTCTTTGTTCAGTTCGGAAAGTATTTGTCCGCTTGTTTTGCTGATATTGTAAGCGTAGCTGTTTGCGTCTGTCTGGCTGACTTTCTCCCTTGCCTGCCTGAAAGCAGGTACTAAGATAGCAATGGTTATAGCTATGAATATTGCAACGGGTATGATTATCGCCCATATCCATGCATTGCTCTTTTTTGCAGGCGGATAGGATATGTACTGATAGGGATACGGCTCATAAGGCGGCGGATAGTTCGGCGGCGGAGGATATTGCATACCGCGGTTCATATTCTGTCCGTATTGCTGCGGATATCCGTTTATATATGGCTGCTGAGCATTGCTGTAGCCCTGCCTTGGCGCAGATGATGTGCAGTCGCATTTTTCTCCGTCACGGAGTTGTCTGCCGCATTGTGTGCAGTATGGCATGGTATCACTCCTTAGATATAATCAAGTGTTTTCAGTATGAACAGCCAGCCTGTCAGCGTGAACGCGCTGCACAGAGTGGTGAGCATGACCGCAAAGGCTGTAACAGTGCCTTTGTGACCGAGGTTTTTTGCCATTACGAAGCAGCTTCCCGTAGTCGCGCTGCCGAGCATTACCAGTATAGCGATGAGCTTTTCACCGCGAAATCCCAGCTTTATAGCCACAGGCAGGAATATCGAACAGAACAGAATGAGCTTGATAAAGGCTATGCCTGCCGTAACAGGCAGCTTTCCCTTTGCTTCGCCGAATTTCACAGAAGCTCCTAAAGCTATGAGCGAAAGAGGAGTAGCCATATTGCCCAGATATGTAACGGATTTGCTGAGTATGACGGGCTGCGGTATTTTCAGCAGCGACCATGTGATACCGACGATAATGCCGAGGATAATGGGGTTCGTGGCAATGCTTTTGAATGTGCTGAGAGCAAGTGCTTTCTTGCCTTTGCTTTTGTCCTTGTCGGGAGAGGTCACGGCAAGAGTTGTCACGGCTATGATGTTGTAAAGCGGTACAGTTCCAACTATCATCAGAGCCGCCATAGTGGAATGACCGTAGATATTGTTGACGAAGGCTATGCCGAGTATAGCGGCACTGCTTCGGTAAGAAGCCTGTATCACTTCACCGCGTTCCGAGCGTTCTTTTGTAAAGATCGAGTAAAGCACTGCAATGCCTACGCTGAGGAGAGTTGCACACATACAGAACAGTACGAACCTGCCGTCCCATACGGAGCGAAAATCCGCAGTAGAAAGATCCATGAACAGGAGCGCAGGGAGAAGTGTTCGGAATACGAATTTATTTATCTGCGCCGTTGAGTGGTCGTCAAGGAGTTTAACTCTGTGTACGAACCAGCCGAATATCATCATCAGGAATACGGGCACAGTGGCGTTGAGACTGAATATAAGATTTTTCAGGAACAAAAATATCACTACCTTATGTTATTTACACCTTGATTATAGCATATTTTTTCCACCGGTGCAACCGGTTTAGTTGTTAGTGGTTAGTGAGTAATGCATAGTGTAGAGAACGCTGCCCTCGGCGTTCCGCAAGTTGTTAGTGCGTAGTGATTAGAATGTAGGGGCGCATGACCTGCGCCCGTGTTCCTTACGTAATTAATGACACGAACAAGATGTAAGTAATGGCGGGTATTATCCGCCATTAGCCTTTAGGCTGTAGGGGCTGCCTTCGGCGGCCCGTTTTTTATAATTACGCATTGCGCGTCCGCAAACATACAAAATCAATTGCGGCGCGGACGACCAGCTCTGCATATAGCATTGCTAACCAAATCAAAGATTTGGAGCACTGCTTAAATGGTCGTCCCTACATTGTATTATTTGTGTTTTATGCGTAACTGACGGGCGAACACTGTTCGCCCCTACAAATGGTTTACTGTTGCTTGCATTGTAAGGCACGGACTGCCACAGGCAGCCCCTACTACAAATCTACTCACTACTTACTACTCACTAAGCACTGATCACTAACCACTAAATCAGTCATAATAAAAGAGGGACTGGCATATGATGTAAGGACAAAGCTACGCGAAAGGGTGAAGATATGGGACTTACTGAAAAGGAAGCAGCCGAAAGGCTCAGGACCGAGGGTGAAAACGTATTCGGAGAGAGCAGGAAAGCAGTTCCTGTGAAAATATTTCTGGGGCAGTTCAAAGACGTAATGGTGATGATACTTCTTGCGGCAACTGTGGTATCCGTACTCCTTGGAGAGATAACCGACGCGGTGACAATAATACTCATAGTGCTGCTCAACGCGATACTGGGCTTCGTTCAGGAGTACCGCACAGAGCATACTCTCGAAGCCCTGCGCTCCATGACCTCTCCCACGGCTAAATGCTGGCGTGACGGCAAGCTTACGGAAATAGACGCAGCAAAGCTTGTGACGGGAGATATCATCGAGCTTGAAGCAGGCGACCGCATACCTGCGGACGGTGTTGTACTGAAAGCGGCAGGCTTTTTCACCGATGAGTCCATACTCACTGGTGAGTCCACGGCAGTCGGCAAGACCGCAGGTGATACCACCGACAGGGACAACTCACTTAACAAGCCGAATATAGTCTACTGCGGAGCTTCCGCAACAAAGGGTACCTGCCGCGCGGAGATAATAGCAACGGGAAAAAATACCCAAATGGGCAGGATTTCTGAGATGCTGACGGATATCGACAGCGAAGCCACTCCCCTGCAAAAGCGTCTTGCGGAGCTTGGAAAGATAGTAGCCATAATATGCCTTGTGGTGTGTGCGGCAGTTTTCGGAGCAGGAGTGCTCAGGGGTGAAAATGCCTTTGATATGCTGATGACGGGCATAACCATAGCAATAGCCGCAATTCCCGAGGGACTGCCTGCAACGGTGACTATAGCCCTTGCACTGGCAGTGAGCCGTATGCTGAAGCAGAAAGCCCTTGTAAATAAGCTCCACAGCGTAGAGACACTTGGCTGCACATCGGTGATTTGCTCCGACAAAACGGGGACTATCACCGAGAACAAGATGACAGTTACGGAGCTTTCCACAGTGTCGGAAAATTATGGTTTCAGCGGTATGGGCTACAGAGTAAGCGGAGCAGTTACCAAAGGGGATAATATCGCTGTAAACCCTATGACCGAAAAGGCTCTCACGGAAGCTCTGCGGTGCGGAGTAGTCTGCTCTACGGCTGAGATAAGTGCGCATGAAGCTCCGAAGAGCCGCAACAGAGGTACACTTGCAGGTAAGGGTGAATGGAAGGTAACAGGTGATCCTACAGAAGCCGCCCTGCTCATCGCTGCTGCAAAGGCAGGTATCACAAGGGAGTCTCTGTCGGGAAGCTGCCGTGTTATTGAGGAATATCCCTTTGACAGCGAGACACGCTTCATGGCTGTGCATTGTCAGTGGGGAAGTGAAAAGCGCATTTACTTTAAGGGCGCAGAGGAAGTGCTGCTGCCGAGATGTTCACAGTATATGGACGAAAACGGCAAAGCTTCTCCCATGACGGCGGCAGTCCGCAGAGAGCTTGAGGAAAGGGCTGCGGATATGTCAGACAAGGCACTGAGAGTCCTTGCGCTTGCGGTATGTACCTCCGAGAACTTCGACCCTGACCGCGGAAACCTTGTATTTTTAGGCTTTGCAGGCATGACAGATCCGCCCCGTGAGGAAGCAAAGACCGCTATACGCAAATGCGCTTCTGCCTCCGTAAAGACTGTGATGATAACGGGCGACCATAAAAATACCGCCGTGGCAGTTGCTAAGAAAGCAGGACTTCTCAAAGGCGGAAAGGCTATAACAGGTGCGGAACTGGATAAGCTTACAGACGAGGAGCTTGACCGTGATATCGGGAAATATACAGTATTCGCCCGTGTCGAGCCCGTACATAAGCTGCGAATAGTAAAGAGCTTCAAGCGGCGCGGCGAGATAGTGACTATGACAGGTGACGGCGTGAACGACGCTCCTGCGGTAAAGGAAGCCGATGTGGGCGTAGCTATGGGCGTTACGGGAACTGACGTGACAAAGCAGGCGGCAGATGTGATACTAATGGACGACAACCTTGCAACTCTCGTGAATGCAGTTGAGCAGGGACGGTGCGTTTATGCAAATATTCGGAAGTTCGTGAGGTATCTCCTGTCCTGCAATATAGGCGAGGTTCTGACTATGTTCCTGGGCATGATAATGGGAATGCCTGTGGTGCTCCTGCCTGTGCAGATACTCCTTGTTAACCTTGTCACTGACGGACTTCCTGCTGTGGCACTGGGTATGGAGCAGCCCGAGAGCGATATAATGAGCCGTCCGCCGAGACGTTCGGGTGAGGGCTTCTTCGCAGGGGGACTTATGTGGAAGATAGTCATACGCGGTATATTTATCGGACTTTCCACACTTGCAAGCTTCACAACGGTCATGCGTATGGGCGGCTCTGTTGAAGCCTGCCGCACCGCCGCTCTTATCACACTGGTAGTGTCGCAGCTCATACACGTATTTGAGTGCCGTTCAGAGCGCAAGTCCATATTCCGCATGAATCCATTCGGCAATATGAAGCTTGTAGGTGCGGCCTTCCTTTCGGTGGCGGCACTGGCGGCAGCAGTGATGATACCGCAGCTGCAATTGGTATTCAGTACGGTAACTCCCGATATGGTTCAGCTCCTTGCAGCATTGGGCTTCAGCTTTGCAGTACCCGTGTTGGCGAATTTAATGCATAATTCATAATTATTGTGTCCGCTTACGCGGACGGATTATGAATGACATATTGTAGGGGCGCGTTTCGCGCGCCCGTGTGCCTCGTAAATTATGCATACCGTAACTATGTGTAGGGGCTGCCTTTGGCGGCCCGTGCCTTACGAATGAATTAAAAATAACCGATGTTGTAGGGGCTGGCGTTCTCGACAGCCCGTCAATTACGCGTCAATTTAAAATGCCGCACTGTAGGGACGACCATTTAAGCAGTGCTCCAAATCTTTGATTTGGTTAGCAATGCTATATGCAGAGCTGGTCGTCCGCCAATTACCGTAAAATTTCAAATGACATTGTAGTAGCATTTATAATTGTTGTGGGGTACACGGACCGCCGAAGGCAGCCCCTACAAGCTAACAGCTAAAGGCTAAGGGCTTAAATCTCCAAGCCGAAGCTTATGGAAAGGGCGGTATCCACCTTATTCATGGAATTAAGGTCAAGCTCGCCCATTTTGTCTTTAAGACGGCGTTTGTCGATAGTCCGTATCTGTTCAAGCAGGACGACGCTGTCCTTTGCAAGTCCGCATTTATCTGCCTGCACTTCGATATGTGTAGGGAGTCGGCTCTTATCGCGCTGACTGGTTATGGCAGCAGCTATGACCGTGGGACTGTGCCTGTTCCCCACATCGTTCTGGACTATAAGTACTGGTCTTACACCGCCCTGCTCAGAGCCTACAACAGGACTGAGGTCGGCGTAGTATATTTCTCCTCTTTTGACTGACATAAAAATTACTCCCGATATATAATGAATGTGTATCGCTGTCTGTATTATTGCCTTAACGGCTGAGTTTATGCAGCTTCATTTCATTATATGCTCTCGGGAGCTTTTTTGTTTATGTATCTTTATGCGGGAACAGCCTTTTAAACAGCCATATTTCCAGTATTGTAACGGCAGTTCCTGCCACATAGCACCATAAGTCCTCAGTAGCATAGCTTGTGCCGATGATTATGCGCAGCAGCTTGTTCTCAACGCCGAGTATATCTGCGATATGCGCCTTTTGCAGGAACTCCACAGCAAAGGAGAATACGAGTATACCAACTGCTATACCGTAGGAGCTGAACCTCTTCGGTACAAAGGAGCGGAACAGGCAGTACAGCACCCATACTATGATAACATCGCCTAAATATGAGCGTATGAAGTGGCTGAAATAGAACACGCCTATGCACACTTCAACGGCTGTCAGCAGCACAAAGCCGATGATATAGGGCAGACGTGCTTTCATTCGATCTCACCTGCAAGGTCGGGGAATAAGCCGAGACTGCGTTTGAGTATGCCGTTCATAAGTGCAAGGGCTATGCCGTAGTTTGTGAACGGTACGTTCTGATCTTCTGCGGACTTGCGGCGATAGACCATTTCGCGCTCGTTGAGCATACAGCCGCCGCAGTGTATAACAAGGCTGTATTTCGATAAGTCCTCGGGGAACTCACGTCCCGAGCTGAGCTCTATATTCAGAGTCTTGCCCGTAGTCTTTTTCAGAAGTGCAGGCAGCTTCACACTGCCGATGTCTCCGCACTGGCGGTGATGAGTACAGCCCTCGGATATGAGGACAGTATCGCCGTCTTTCAGCTTCTTTATGGCAGCTGCGCCCTTTACGGAAGTCTCAAGGAAGCCCTTGTAACGTGCCATGAGTATCGAGAATGAAGTCAGCGGAACGTCCTCGGGAACGATTTTGCTGACCATAGCGAATGCCTGACTGTCGGTGATGACCATTTTCGGCGGCGCACTGAGCTTGCCGAGAGTTTCCGCAAGCTGGAACTCCTTTGTGAATACAGCCATTGCGTCAGCATCAAGTACATCGCGGAGAGTCTGCACCTGCGGAAGTATCATTCGTCCCTTTGGCGCAGCCGCGTCGATAGGCGTAACGAGTACCACCATATCATTAGGGCTGAGCAGGTCGCCCACAATGCGCTTTTCTTCTGTGGGGAGCTTCGCAAGTGCGGCAATGCGCTCTTTCAGTTCGTATATGTTCACGCCTTTAAGTGCGCTCACTTCTATCTCGTTATCCTGACAGACGCGTTTTTCTGCGATATCGGACTTGTTGTAAACCGTGAGAAATGGTATATCCTTTTCCTCGAAAATACCGATGAGCTGGCGTTCGGTGTCGGTGAGACCGACAGTGCCGTCAACTATGAGTACAGCAAGGTCTGTGCGGTTGAGTATCTGTTTTGTTTTGCGGACTCTCATCTCGCCGAGAGTACCCTCGTCGTCAAAGCCGGGAGTATCTATTATCACAACAGGACCGAGAGGGAGAAGCTCCATAGCCTTTGTGACAGGATCGGTGGTAGTGCCCTTGACATCGGAAACTACGGACAGCTCCTGTCCTGTAACAGCGTTTACTACGCTGGATTTTCCTGCATTTCTTCGACCGAAGAAGCCTATGTGGACTCTCTCCGAGGAGGGGGTATCGTTTAAACTCATATTTATCATTCCTATGTAGGGAACGCAGCTCTCGGCGTTCCGAGTTAGTGGTTAGTGCATAGTGAGCCTTTAGCTTGTAGGGGCGCATTCTGCGCGCCCGTGTGTCTCCCAAAATCGCTGGAGATGTGCAGGCTCTGCGCTACTTCTCGGCGAAAACGCCGATGACCTTCATACATTCATCGCAGTAATACCCCTCACCGTGCAGTGAGAGGTGAACTGTGTTTTTTCTTATCATTTTGTCTTTTTCATCTTCGGGATACCATATCACCGATGTGAACAGCTGTGTGATACTTCCGCTGTCTTTGGCTTCGATAAAGCCTTTGCGGCATTCTTTTCCGCATTCGGGGCATTTCATATCTGGACCTCCTCAGTATAAAGCTTATTTGGTCGAGTTTGATTTTTTGGCAGCTGTAACGGCTGTTGAAAGACAGAACGCGGCAGCTGCACCGAAACCGATCTGTGCTATCATATTATCGCTTTTTGTCAAAGCGATGCCGAAAGATATACCGCAAGCCAGTGTGCCGATTATTGAGATCAGCAGAATAAATTTGTTTGTTTTTTTCATAGTTAGATTCTCCGTTTGTTATTAAAATTAAAGCATTGGAAGATATTTAGACCGTTGGTCGTTCGGCAATGACGGTTTTAGTATATCATATTTTTATTGTTTTTGCAAGCAAATAAATTACACATTACAAAAGGACATATATAAGGGCGCACAAAAAAGTGCGCCCGAACCGTTAGCTTTGTATGGACAGCATGGGCTGTCCTGATTTTGCGATATTGCCTATAAATGCCATAATATAGGTATTAGCTTTATTTTTTCACTTCTGTTTTGCTGTAAGAAATGTAGCGACACAGAATACACAAACTACTCCTAAGACTATCTGTGCCATGAGGAAGCTCTGTGTAACGAGAGAGATAACAAGTATTAAAAAGCTGATTATCGTTCCGATCAGACTTACAAGATGAACTTTAGATGTTTTTTTCATAGTGTTTTTCATAGTGTTTTTTCTCCTTGATTTGTTGAATTTATTTTTTTATAAAGCTAACGGTTAAAGTGCTTGATAACTGTCAGCCCTTACTTCGCACTCTGAAATAGAAAGAGCCGTAAAGTAGGAAACTGTACGGCTCCATTATAACATATTCCTACCAAAAAATCAACATTTGTGATAAGATTTTTGTGCATTTGACAAATCAGGGGATAAAATCAGAGGCTGCACTGTGCATTATATACGTGCAACACCTGTATCTCTTGCAGCCTGAGCTACAGCCTTAGCTACGGCCTGTGCAACTGTCTTGTCCAGTGCGCTTGGGATAATGTAATCTGCGCTGAGCTTATCGTCTGTAACGAATGAAGCGATAGCCTTAGCAGCAGCTATCTTCATAGCGTCGTTGATATCGCTTGCACGAACATCAAGAGCACCGCGGAAGATACCCGGGAATGCGAGAACATTGTTGATCTGGTTCGGGAAGTCGCTTCTGCCTGTACCGACAACAGCTGCGCCTGCTTCCTTAGCGAGGTCGGGCATGATCTCGGGAGTCGGGTTAGCCATTGGGAAGAGGATAGGCTTGTCAGCCATAGACTTCACCATTTCAGGAGTTACGCAGCCGGGTGCTGAAACGCCGATGAATACATCTGCGCCCTTGATAACTTCTTCGAGGCTGCCCTTTCTCATCTGCTGGTTTGTGATCTCAGCCATCTCGTCCTTCATTGGGTTCATGCCCTCAGGTCTGCCCTTGTAGATAGCACCGTTTCTGTCGCAGAGAACAACGTCCTTGAGTCCCATAGAAATGAGGAGCTTGATGATAGCGATACCTGCTGCGCCTGCACCGCTTGTAACTACTCTTATCTCGTCAAGCTTCTTGCCGACTACCTTGAGAGCGTTGAGCATAGCAGCGAGAGTAACAACGGCTGTACCGTGCTGGTCATCGTGGAATATCGGGATATCACAGCACTCCTTGAGCTTCTTTTCGATCTCGAAACAGCGAGGAGCAGAGATGTCCTCGAGGTTTACGCCGCCGAAAGAGCCTGCAAGGAGACGTACTGTATTAACGATATCGTCAACTTCCTTTGAACGAACGCACAGCGGAACTGCGTCAACGTCGCCGAATGCCTTGAAGAGAGCGCACTTGCCCTCCATAACAGGCATACCAGCCTCAGGACCGATGTCGCCGAGACCGAGAACAGCTGTACCGTCTGTAACTACAGCAACGAGGTTTGAACGGCGTGTGAGCTCATAGCTCTTGTCAACGTCCTTCTGTATTTCGAGGCATGGCTGTGCAACGCCGGGAGTGTAAGCGAGAGAGAGGTCATCTCTTGTTTCGAGAGGAGCACGGCAGATAACTTCTATCTTGCCCTGCCATTCCTTGTGCTTTTTAAGGGATTCTTCTGCATAATTCATGGTTTAAATTCCTTTCAGTGTCTTATTTTTAAAAAAGCGGAGAACATAAGAGTCCTCCGCGAAAATGCTTATTTGCGGTTTCTCAGAACTGGATCTGGTCAATAACGTTTCTCAGTGCCTTTGCGCTGTCCTGAAGCTTCTCTATCTCCTTATCGTTGAGCTTTGGTGAGACTTCTCTCTCGATACCGTTGCTTCCGATAACACATGGGAGACTGAGGCATACATCGTTGATACCGTATCTGTCGTTTATCATAGTAGAAACCGTTAAGATGTTCTTTGAGTCACGGAGAACAGTGTCACATATCTTGTTAACGCTCATTGCGATAGCATAGAAGGTAGCACCCTTTCTCTTGATGACCTCTGCGCCTGCCTTGCGGACTTCGTCGATGATCTCGTCCTCGTCAAGGTCTGCGTGATCCTGGTCTGCACAGTATTCATCAACAGGAACGCCTGCGATGTTCATGATCGACCATGGGATAAATGATGAATCGCCGTGCTCGCCGAATACGTAAGCATGAATGCTGTTAGGGCTGAGACCTACGTGGTCAGCGATTATTGAACGAAGTCTTGAAGTGTCAAGAGCTGTACCCGAACCAATAACCTGATTAGGCTTGAGGTCTGTACACTTCAGAATAGTATATGTAAGGATATCAACAGGATTGCTGACAACTACATAGATAGCATCGGGAGCGTATTTAGCCACCTGAGGCATTACTTCCTTGATGATATTTACGTTGGTCTGAGCAAGGTCGAGACGTGTCTGACCGGGCTTTCTTGCAAGACCAAGAGTGACAACTACGATATCGGAGTCTTTAGCGTCCTCGTATCCGCCGTCGAATACTTCAACGTTCTCGCCGAATGAAACGCCCTGACGTATATCCATAGCCTCGCCCTTTGCCTTAGCCTTGTTGATATCAACAAGAACGATATCAGAGCAGGTACCTGCTACTGCGAATGTATAAGCAACAGATGCGCCGACATTGCCTGCGCCAAGTATAGTTATCTTTGTACCGTTTTTCTCAGCCATTATGTTAACCTCCATAGATCTCGGTATGCTCTGCCGCTTCTTTATAACTTTGCAGAGCGATATGTACTTATCATTATAAACATAAAGGTAAAAAATATCAAGCAAAAAAGCGTCTTTATTGCAAAAATCGTAAATTCGTACAAAAGGCGGTAACATTTAACAAAGCTTTTTCACTCTGTGGATAATAGGCGGTGATTAGCCCGACCAATTAGGAAATCCGAGCCTTGAATGAATAATATGCAAAATAAAGTGGATATTTTCAAAAATAATGAATATTTATGCAAATATACTTGACATTATTTTACTATGTAGTATAATAGATTTATATCGCAAATCCACGCAAAGTTTATGCGTTTATATTCAGGAGGTAATAACAATGGCAAACAAAAAGGATATCAAAAAAGTAGTTCTGGCATATTCAGGCGGACTCGATACATCTATCATCATTCCGTGGCTCAAGGAAAACTACAATAACTGTGAAGTTATCGCTGTTTCAGGTGACGTAGGACAGGGCACAGAGCTTGACGGACTTGAGGAAAAGGCTATCAAGACAGGTGCTTCAAAGCTCATCATCGCCGATCTCAAGGAAGAGTTCATTCAGGACTATGTTTATCCTACAGTACAGGCAGGCGCTATCTACGAGAACAGATATATGCTTGGTACATCATTTGCACGTCCTATCATTGCTAAGCGTATCGCTGAGATCGCTCTTGCAGAGGGTGCTGACGCTATCTGCCACGGCTGTACAGGTAAGGGCAACGATCAGGTAAGATTTGAGCTCGCTATCAAGGCTTTCGCTCCTGAAATGGCTATAATCGCTCCTTGGAGAGAATGGGACATCAAGAGCCGTGATGAAGAGATCGACTACGCTGAGGCTCACAATATCCCGCTCAAGATCAACAGAGAGACAAACTACTCAAAGGATAAGAACATCTGGCACCTTTCACACGAAGGTCTCGACCTTGAGGATCCTGCAAACGAGCCGCAGTACGAGAAGAAGGGATTCCTTGAAATGGGCGTATCTCCTATCGATGCTCCCGACAAGCCAACATATATCACAATCCACTTCGAGAAGGGCGTTCCTACACAGCTCGACGGCAAGACACTCAACGGTGTTGAAATGGTATCAGCTCTTAACAAGCTGGGCGGCGAGAACGGTATCGGTCTTGCAGACCTCGTTGAGAACCGTCTCGTTGGTATGAAGTCAAGAGGCGTATATGAGACTCCCGGCGGTGCTATCCTTTACCACGCTCACGAAGTTCTCGAAACGATCACACTTGACAAGGAAACTGCACGTATCAAGCAGTACCTCGGCATCAAGTTCGCTGATATCGTATACAATGGTCAGTGGTACACACCTCTCCGTGAAGCTCTCACAGCTTTCGTTGACAAGACACAGGAGAGAGTTACAGGCGATGTTAAGCTCAAGCTCTACAAGGGCAACATCATCAACGCTGGCGTAACTTCACCATACACACTCTATGATGAAGAAGTTGCTACATTCGATGAGGACGAGGTTTACAATCAGGCTGACGCAGCAGGCTTCATCAACCTCTTCGGTCTCCCGATAAAGGTTAGAGCTCAGCTGGACAAGAAGCGCAACAATAAGTAATATTGCTGATACTCAAATAAGTGAACGTTTCAGGCAGGGGAGCCTTCTCCTGCCTGTTACGATTTCTTTATAAAGTTTAGAGTTGAGAATTGAGAGTTGAGAGTTAATGTGTTCTCTGTGCTCACATTATTCAGATATTCTGCCGAAGGCAGCGCCTTAACTTTCAACTCTAAACTCTCAACTGATTTTTATTGCGAAAGGAGAATTACTATGGTAGAGATAAGGCTCATGACTATCAATGACTGGAAAGGCGTTGAAGAAGTCTGGAAAGAACATGAAGGCACAAACCCCGTTGACGACTGCGAGGAAGGCTTCACAAGATATCTGAAGCGCAATCCCACCACAAGCTTTGTTGCTGTGGACGGTGAGAAGATAATCGGTACGATACTGGCAGGTCATGACGGACGAAGAGGCTTCTTTCACCATGTAGTAGTTGCTCCCGAATACAGAAACCACGGTATCGGTGAGGACTTGGTCAACCACGCTATGGACGCTCTCGAAAAAGAGGGCATACAGAAAACGGCTCTCGTTGTTTTTGAATACAACGATCTTGGCAACGGCTTCTGGGAGCACATAGGCTTCACCACAAGACCCGATCTTGTTTACCGCAACAAGTACGTAAAATAATATGGATAAATTCATGAAAATAGCCATTGACGAGGCTCGGACAGGCATTACCGCAGGTCACGGAGGACCTTTCGGCTGCGTCATCGTCAGGGACGGCAAGGTGGTCGGCAGAGGTCATAACGAAGTAATAAAGCAGAACGACCCTACCTGCCACGGAGAAGTAACGGCTATACGTGATGCCTGTAAAAATCTCGGTACATACGACCTTTCGGGCTGTGAGCTCTACACTACCGCAGAGCCATGCCCCATGTGCCGCGGAGCTATAATGTGGTCGAATATCAGAAAGGTGTATTTCGGCTGTAATATTGCTGATACAGACAGTATCGGGTTCAGAGACAAGGTGTTCTACGAGTCACCCGAGGATATATCCGAAGAGCTTGACCGTAAGGAGTGCCTTGAAGTCTTTGAGGAATACCGTGCCATAAACGACAAAAAGAGCTACTGACAAACAATCTCACTCAACATCTCACCACTATAAGGAGAACTACTATGAAAAGCGGTAATTTTGGCATAGCTTTGATACTTTTTGCAATATTCCTTACGCTTAACAGCTCGGGAATGGAGCTTTTTACATTTATTATTGCGATCACAGGACTTGGCTGTTCCATAGCTGAGAATATAATGCAGAAAAAGAAAAATTGAGCTACAGGAGAATTATAATGGCAGATATGAGAAAGATCAGAAGTGTTTTTGCAGTTATGGCTGCTGTATCCCTGCTTGCAGGCTGTGGAGAGAAAAAGACTTCCGATAATAATAATACCACAGAAGCAGCAGCTGTTACGGCAGTTACTACGGAAGCTGCAACGGAAGATACCACCTCAGCTTCAAGCGATACGGACTATGTCGAGCTTTCGAGAAAGCTCCTTGATGACATCTTAAATGATGATTTCAAGCCTGTTATGGAACTGTTTTCTGAAAACTGCAAGGAACAGCTCACCGAGGGTGTACTCATGGAGGGCTGGAAAAACATAAAAGAAGAAGGCGGCAATTTCATTGCCGTAAAGGAGTCAAAGACCGAGACCGAGCAGGGCATGACTGTTGTAACTACAGTTATGGACTTTGAAAAAAACGATTTTGATTTCATGCTTGCTTACAATGACAAGGGCGAGATCGAGGGTATAATGTTCACTTATCACCAGGAGGAGGAGATAGCTCCTCAGGTGACTGCCACATTTGCAGAGACCTGCATAAAGGTAGGCGAAAAAGAGTTGGACGGTATGCTCACTATGCCTAAGAATGCCGAAAAGCCGCCTGTAGTGATACTCATACAGGGTTCGGGTCAGCACAATATGAACGAGGGCAGCGGCGAGCTTGCTACTTTCAACGAGCTGGCACACGGACTTGCCGAAAGAGGCATTGCTACCATAAGGTACAACAAGAGATTTTATCAGTACTCCGAACTTGCGGCTGACGGGAACTACACCATACAGGAAGAGGTTCTTGAAGATGCAGGCGAAGCTGTAAAGCTTGCTAAGTCCTATGTGGACGAGGGCAAGGTAAGCGGCATATTCGTAATGGGACACAGTCTCGGCGGCTGTGTTGCACCTTCTATCGCAAAGGCAAACAGCGATGTACAGGGTATCATCTCACTTGCAGGTACTCCGAGAGACCTTGTAGATGTTGTAATAGATCAGCTGACCGCGCAGAGAGACGCTGCCGAGATCGGTTCGCAGAAGGATTCATTGCAGGAAATGCTCGATGATGCAGCTGTAATGAAGGAAGGCAATGACAAGGACGCAACTCTTTTAGGCTGGGGTTATAACTACTATAATTCCCTTAAGGAGTTGAATATAGGCGAGACTGCAAAGAGTCTCGATATACCCATGCTGTTCTTACAGGGCGATTCCGATGTACAGGTATACCCCGACAAGGACTTCCCACTGTGGAAGGAATACCTTGAGGGAAAGGACAACTGCACATTCAAGCTTTATGAAGGTCTCGGACACTTATTTGACGATGAGGACGGACATCTTAATAAGCAGGTAATGGACGATACAGCTGAATTTGTAAAAAACAGTGTTAAATAATGATTTTTTATCGGATATGAAATTTGTATTACAGGAGAGATAATTATGGCAGATATGATGTGGGCAGGAAGATTTTCAAAGCAGGTCGACGAGGGCGTCAACGCTTTCAATTCTTCCATTTCGTTTGACGGCCGTATGTATGAACAGGATATACGCGGAAGTATCGCTCATGCAACTATGCTTGGCGACTGCGGTATAATCCCAAAGGAGGACAGCAAGCTCATAGTCGGCGAGCTGTGCAAGATAAGCAACGATATAGCTGACGGAGCTGTGGAGCTTGATCCCAATGCCGAGGATATCCATATGTTCATCGAAGCCGAGCTTACAAAGCGTCTCGGCGATGTGGGAAAGAGACTCCACACAAGCCGTTCAAGAAACGATCAGGTAGCAGTTGACCTCAGACTCTATCTCCGTGATGAGATAGCTGAGATATACTCACTTGTAAAGGAGCTTGCAGTTACGCTTCTCAATATGGCAAGAGAGCATACCGAGACTATAATGCCGGGATATACTCACCTCCAGAGAGCACAGCCTATCACATTTGCACATCATCTTTTAGCTTATGTATGGATGCTTCTCCGTGATATGGAAAGATTGCAGGATACAAGCAAGAGAATGAACTATTGTCCTCTCGGAAGCGGTGCGCTTGCAGGTACTACTTATAAGACTGACCGCAAGCAGACATCAGATCTTCTCGGCTTTACAGCGCCTATGCCAAACAGCCTTGACGGTGTTTCCGACCGTGACTACTGTATCGAGCTTTGCTCGGCACTCTCCATACTTATGACACATCTTTCAAGATTTTCCGAGGAAATAATCCTCTGGTGCTCATGGGAATTCAAATTCGTTGAGCTTGATGACGCTTTTGCTACAGGCTCGTCTATAATGCCTCAGAAGAAGAACCCTGACGTTACCGAGCTTATCCGCGGAAAGACAGGCAGAGTCAACGGCGACCTTGTAACTCTTCTCACTATGATGAAGGGCATACCCCTTGCTTATAACAAGGATATGCAGGAGGACAAGGAAGCTATATTCGATGCAGTTGACAACGTTAAGCTCTGTGTAAAGACCTTCACTCCTATGCTTGCAACAATGCGCGTACTCAAGAATAATATGAGAAACGCAGCTGCAAGAGGATTTATCAATGCTACGGACTGTGCTGATTATCTCGTTAAAAAGGGTATGCCTTTCCGTGATGCATACAAGATAACAGGTACTCTCGTTGCAAGATGCATCGAGGACGGTCTTACACTTGAAACACTTCCTATAGAGGAATACAAGAAGATGACCGATCTCTTTGACAAGGACGTATACGAGGCAATAAGCCTTGAGACCTGTGTCCGTGAAAGAAAGTCCGAGGGCGGTCCTTCACCTGACGCTGTAAGAGAGCAGATAAAGCTTGCAGAAAAGGCTCTGGACCTCTGATATGAAGAAAAAGGATATAACCTTTATCATAGGACTGACTATCCTTATGGGTGTCACATGGATAATAGGCGAGCTTGTTATGGGACTGTGGATAGCAGTCATGCCGAGAACGCATATAATCTGGTTCGCAGTTATAGTTACCATAACACTTGCGATAAGCATATGGCACTCTTTCATTGAGGACAAGTCAGACTTTGAAGACCCCAAACGCGCTAAGTATGAGCGCAAAGTAAATAAGCGCAGGAAATAGTGAGTAGCGAGTAGATAGTAGAGAGTAGAATTGTAGTGGCTGGCGTCCTCGACAGCCCGTGAGCAATGAAGTTCTGTGCTGTAGGGGCGCGTGACCCGCGCTCGCCAATTATGCAAAAACTATAAATAACCCACTGTAGGGGCTGCCAGCTCTGCATATAGCATTGCTGACCAAATCAAAGATTTGGAGCACTGCTTATGTGGCAGTCCGCAAATGAGTAGTAGGTGTGACTGCATTAATTCATAATGCACAATTCATAATTAAAAGTGCCGTAAGCGATGTACGAGTAAGGACGTTGATAAAAGTGAACGAGTTTACGAGTGACAATGTGGCAAGGGGGCGCAGGCTCTGCGCTGACGGCTGTAACGGAGGTATAAACAATGTCAGTAAAAATCTACATAGACGGTCAGGAAGGCACGACAGGTCTTAAAATACAGGAGCGCTTCAAGGACAGAAAAGACCTTGAGATAATGAAGATCAGCGAGGAGCTGAGAAAAGACCCTGCCGAACGTGCCCGTCTTATCAACAGTGCGGACTATGTTTTCCTTTGTCTGCCTGATGCGGCTTCAATAGAGGCTGTATCGTTCATCGACAAGGATAACGACCATGTACGTATTATCGACGCTTCAACAGCTCACCGTACAAATCCCGACTGGGCTTACGGTTTCCCCGAGCTTTCACCTGCTCACAGGGAAAAGATACGCACATCTAACAGAGTCGCAGTTCCGGGCTGTTATGCAAGCGGATTTGCTTCCATAGTTTATCCTCTTGTAAATAACGGGATAATACCTGCTGATTTCCCTGTTTTTGCATATGCAACTTCTGGCTACAGCGGAGCAGGCAAAAAGGCTATCGCAGTATACGAGGGCGAGGATAAGCCCTTTGAGTTCAACAGTCCCCGTCAGTACGCGCTTTCTCAGCAGCATAAGCATCTGCCTGAGATGAAAGCAGTATCGGGACTTACATACACTCCTATGTTCAATCCTATGGTATGTGACTATTTCAGCGGCATGGTAGTAAGTGTACCGATACAGACAAGAATGTTGGATAAAAAAGTTACACCGCAGCAGGTGCATGAGATGTATGCAAAGCACTATGAGAGTGCAAAAATGGTAGAGGTAATGCCTCTTATGTCAGCTGACGAGCAGAAAGCGTTCTTCCTTGCATCGAATACTCTCAGCGGACAGAACAAGTTACAGGTGTTTGTTTTTGGCAATGACGAGCAGATACTTCTTTGTTCACGCCTTGATAATCTCGGCAAGGGAGCAAGCGGTGCAGCTGTACAGTGCCTTAACATAATGATGAATATTGACGAAACGACAGGATTAGTATGATTAAACATGAAAACAATCATTTCGGGGGGAATGAAACTATGAGCAAAACACTGAAAGAGATCTATGAGTATGACCTCATAGAGGACGACGGCATCGACTATACTGTTGATGAGTGGTTCAACACTATCATGGAAAAGACAAAAGATCAGCTGAGCGTAGCAGATGTAAGCCGTATGCTCAGACAGAGGATATGCTCACGAATAGCAATAAAGAGAGCTATAGAAATGCTGAGCGATGATCCGTTTATAGGGGAAATGTTTGAAGGACAGCTAATGTTCAACCTTTACAAGGGTAAGGAAAAGTATCTGAAACTGTTCTATACTCAGATGGGACCTGTGCTTGAAAAAGCAGGGCTTATGGCTAAGTGCCACCAGTTCGGCTCAGATGAGGAAAAGGAAGAGTATTTGAGCGTTATATCTAAGTTCGCTCAGAAGATCAAGGAGGAAACCACATGAAGCTTGTAGAATTACAGGGAGTTACATTTATAGAAGGCGGCGTATGTGCTGCAAAGGGATTCAGAGCAAACGGTGTACAGTGCGGTCTTGCGCACAAACCGCTTGGTGAAATGGACGCAGCAAATGCTGCTGCAAACAATGCTATCCCCGCAGCCAAGAAGAAAAACGATCTTGCACTTATCGTTGCCGACAAAGAGTGTCAGGCAGCTGCCGTATATACAACAAATAAAGTCAAGGGTGCTCCTATCATCGTAACAAAGGAGCATATCAAGGACGGAAAGGCAAGAGCTGTTATTGTAAACTCGGTAAATGCCAATACCTGTAATCCCGACGGCGTAGAGAAGGCAACAAAGATGTGCCAGCTCGCAGCCGAGGCTCTCGGAATAGATGAAAATGATGTTATCGTAGCTTCTACAGGCGTTATCGGTCAGGTACTCCCTATTGAGCCTATCGCAAACGCTATGGGCGAGCTTAAAGACGGTCTCACATATGACGGAAACAAGCGTGCTCTCGAAGCTATAATGACTACAGATACACAGGAAAAGGAAATTGCCGTAACATTTGAAATGGGTGGAAAGAACTGCACTATGGGCGGTATGCTCAAGGGCAGCGGAATGATACACCCGAATATGGCAACTACACTCACTTTCCTTACAACAGATGCTGATATCTCGGCAGAGATGATACAGCGCGCCCTCAGCGATATCGTAAAGGTTACTCTCAACAGAGCAAGCGTTGACGGCGATACTTCCACAAACGATATGGTATGCATCATGGCATCGGGCGAAGCAGGAAATACTCCTGTAACCTCCGAGGGTGAGGGCTATGAGCAGTTCAAACACGCTCTTTATACTATCATGATGAACCTTGCAAGAATGATGGCTCGAGACGGCGAAGGTGCTACAAAGCTTATTGAGTGCGCTGTAAGAGGTGCAGAGAATGATGATATAGCTGAAAAGGTAGCAAAGTCCGTTATCGGTTCGAGCCTTATCAAGGCTATGATATTCGGTGAGGACGCAAACGCAGGAAGAATTTTCTGCGCACTTGGCTATGCCGATGCTGATTTCGATATCAGAAAGGTTGATATTGAAATGGCTTCCGCAGGCGGAGTTATCCCGCTCGGACGCAAGGGCAATGTTATAGAGTTCTCGGAAGTTCTTGCAAAGAAGATACTCCAGGAAGAGGAGATAAAGATACTCATTTCCCTCGGCGAAGGCAATGGAAAGGCTATCGCATGGGGCTGTGACCTTACTTACGATTATGTAAAGATAAATGGAGATTACAGAAGCTGATATACAGTGCTTTCCCTTTAGGAGCAAAATATGTCTGATATTGAATTTGAGAATTACCTTAAAGACGGCGAGCACATACTCTGGAGCCAGATACCCGAAAAGAAAAAGCTGCACTTGAGCGAAGGTATCATTCCGATCGTTTTAGGAGCGGCGGTTTTGATCGTAGGTCTGTATGTACTGCTGAATGAGCGCGCTCTCTCTTCACTGATCTTTATTATCGTCGGCTTGATAATTATTTTTGCAGAAATAGAGCGTTCAGCAGCATATTTGCTGACCGATAAAAGGGTACTTATCATCAAAGGTATGAAGTATAAGAAGATACCGTATCATCATATATCTTTTGTAACAGTGGAAAAGAAGAAAAACAGCGATATGGGAACTGTTTCTCTCTGTTTTCTTATTTAAGAAAACGCCCCGGTCACCACACCAAAGAATATAAAGTAAGGTGGCGTAAACTCTATGATGTTCAGGACTGCGAAAAAGTCGCTGAGATCATAAAAACACAGAAGGATATGCCCAACGCATATGACAAGGCAAGAGAGATCGAGCGTATGCAGGGGTTCTGATAAACATAAACTTATATAGGGGGTGAGGAGATGTTCGGAAGAAGACGAGATGAGGACTATGACGCATATAACGAAAAATATTCCTCAAAGTATGATGATGACTATATAGCGCCGTCTGAGGAGTACCGAAGCGAGTGCGATCATGACCATGAACAGACCTACGATGATATCACAGATGTCAGGGAGTGCGACCACAGCCACGAACAGACCTATGAAGATATCACCGATGTAAGAGATTGTGACCATAGTCACGAGCAGACCTACAATGATGCAGACCGTGAACAGCGTTCCTACGATAATTATGTAAGCCTTGAAAGCCGCTTTGAAAAGCTCCTCATGCCCAATGAGCATCTTCTGTGGGCAGGCGGAAAGGATAATCTCAATCAGAAGAACGGCAGTGCAAAAGCAGGCGGCATAATGCTGCTGGTTTCCATAATCCTTATGTGTACTGTTGTAATGGCTGTTGTTGGCATAATAATGCTTATTGTCAGCATAAGTATGCTGTCGGGTTCTACAGCAGGACTTTACGGCATAACGGATAAAAGGCTCATAATCTTAAACAGCTCGGGACAGACCTCGATACCTCTTGAAAATATAACGAGAGTAAGCTCCACAGCAGGCAGTAATGGCAAGGGCTATATAACAATGTATCTGACAAAACCCATAAGGAGCAGTAGCAGCAGGAGCAATAACATCATTGGTATGTATAACATCAGCGATGCGAAAAGAGTCGAAAGGATACTCAATGACGCTATCCACGGTGCTCTGATGAATAAATGATTTGCAGGCAGGTGTGAAGATGCTCTGGAAGAAAAAAGACGAGGATTGGAGATATATCGGCAATAACGCCGGAGAGTCGGAGGAGGAAGCTCAGACTAAGCTGTTTACAGACCCCGACTATGTGAAAAGTATATTTCAGCCTTTTCTTGAAGAAGATGAACAGATATTATGGTGTATGGGCGGAGGAAAAGCCAATACAAAAAATCCCATTGAAACTATGAAAAGTAAATATGCTATTGCTTCAATAGTGATCAAAGCTATGGTAGTTATAGGCATTTTGCTTACGTTATTTGGTAAATCAAGAACAGCATTCATCAACTTTCTGATGTTCCTGCCTGCGTTACTGCTATATGAGTTTTTCCCGATCATCATGATATTATTAGTGGCAGGTCTGATAATCTGGTTTTTTGTATCAGGTAAAAAAGGTATGAACTTTGCTATAACGGACAGAAGAGTAGTTGTCTTTGGATGCGGTCAATGGATAGAGGCGAAATTTGACGATATTGTTGTAACGAGCGTAAGTATGACAAAAGGAAATAAGGGAAGAATTGAAATAAGTCTGACGGAAGCAGTTGATGAAATAATACTGTGGAATATAGATGATCCTTATCGTGTCAAGTATTTGCTCGACAAGGCAATAGAAGATCACCTGGCAAAACAATTTTAAGTTTAAATAAAAGGAAGTAAGGAAAAATGGAAAAGATCTCAAATAACGAAAAATCGCAGGTGCTTATTGATGCCCTGCCCTATATACAGAAGTACAATAACAAGATACTTGTTATAAAGTACGGCGGAAACGCTATGACCAACAAGGACCTCAAAGACGCTGTAATGACAGATATCGTTCTCCTTTCACTGGTCGGCGTAAAGGTAGTCCTCGTACACGGCGGCGGTCCTGAGATAAGCGATATGCTGAAAAAGCTCAACATCGAGAGCCGTTTCGTTAACGGTCTGAGATACACCGATGACGCAACAGTTGACGTTGTAAAAATGGTGCTCTCGGGCAAGGTAAACAAGGAGCTTGTACAGCTTCTCGCTCAGCACAAGGGCAGTGCAGTTGGTCTTTGCGGTATCGACGGCGAGATGCTCATGGCTGAAAAGAAAAAGACCGACGACGGTCAGGACTTAGGCTGGGTAGGCGAGATAACAAAGGTGAACACAAAGCCTATCACAGACGCTTTAGCAAACGGAAATATCCCTGTTATCGCAACTGTTGCAACAGATGCAGAGGGTAATACATATAATATAAACGCAGATACAGCCGCAGCAAGAATAGCTGCCGAGCTTGGTGCGGAAAACCTCATACTTATGACAGATATCGCAGGACTTCTCCGCGATAAGGACGACCCGACAACACTTATCCCAGAGGTAAATGTCAGCGAGGTTCCTTTCCTCAAGAGACAGGGCATTATCTCAGGCGGTATGATACCTAAGATAGACTGCTGCGTTGAAGCTGTCAGACGCGGTGTCAGCAAGACTGTTATCATAGACGGAAGAGTTCCCCATTCTATCCTCATTGAGATACTCTCCAATGAAGGAATAGGCACTCAGTTTACTTGATAAGGTTTCTTCTCGTAAAATAATTTACTTGTATACAAAAAGTTTACTTATGTTACTTGTGAAAAGATTGATTTTGACTGCCTTTCAGCGTTATAATAATAGTGTGTCTGAAAATTTATGAACTATGTCCAAGGCAGTCTGCATCAAGGAGGATATTATGAATACAATTGATAAATTTAATTCCCACGTTATGCAATCCTATGGACGTTACCCACTGGTAATGGAAAAGGGTAGCGGCAGACGCTGCAAGGACGAAAACGGCATGGAATACATTGATTTCGGAAGCGGTATAGGTACTAATTCACTGGGCTACTGTGACGAGAAATGGGCTGACGCCGTATGCGCTCAGGTAAGGACTCTCCAGCACAGCTCAAACTATTACTATACAAAGGTACAGGCTGATTTCGCAGATAAGCTCTGCGGCATATCAGGCTATAAGTCGGTATTCTTCTGCAACAGCGGCGCAGAGGCTAACGAGTGTGCCATAAAGGTGGCAAGGAAGTACAGCTTCGATAAATACGGCAAGGGCAGACATACTATCATCACCCTTGTTAATTCCTTCCACGGCAGAACTATCGCAACACTTTCCGCTACAGGTCAGGATGTTTTCCATAACTACTTCTTTCCGTTCGTTGAAGGTTTCGTAAATGTTACCGCAAATGATATAAGCGACCTCAAGGCAAAGCTTGAGGATAAAACTGTCTGCGCAGTTATGATGGAATACATTCAGGGCGAGGGCGGCGTAAGGGCTCTTGACAAGGAATTCGTTGACGCGGTGTATGAGCTTTGCGCTCCGAGGGATATCCTCGTTATCGCCGATGAAGTGCAGACAGGCGTAGGACGTACAGGCAAGTTCCTTGCAGGCGACCACTACGGCCAAAAGGCTGATATCACAACTCTTGCAAAGGGCATCGCAGGCGGCGTGCCTATGGGAGCTTGTCTCGTTAACGAAAAGTGCAGCGGAGTCCTGACAGCAGGTACTCACGGCTCAACTTTCGGCGGCAATCCTATTGCCTGTGCAGGCGGTCTTGCAGTCCTTGACAGGATAGAGAGCAAGGGCTTCCTTGATGAAGTAACAGAAAAGGGTAACATTATAAGAGAACAATTGAAGAAATGCAGTGAAGTTACAGCACTCAGCGGTCTTGGTCTCATGGTAGGCATCTCTCTGAAGAGCAAAGATGCCCATGATGTCGCGCAGAAGGCTCTTGAAAAAGGACTTCTTGTGCTTACAGCCAAGGAAAAGGTAAGACTTCTTCCTCCGCTTACAATATCTTACGACGAGCTGAAGGACGGATTGAAAATTCTGATAGAGATACTGGAGGAATGATTATGGAGTTGCAGTTAGTTGGCAATGGTACTAAATATACCGTCGAAGATAAAAATGGAAAGCTTCTCTATACCATAAAGAAGAAAAGCTTCAGCTCGCGCTATAACTTGATGGATACAAGCAATTACAACCTCTATACTCTCGTTCAGACAGGTGACTCAAAAAGACCAACTTTTACCATAATCCTGAATGACAATGTGTTTATGACAATGGAGTGTACCTCCTTATTTCTTGACCCGACTATCAAGGTAAAGAATAAGCAGATGCGTTTTGATCTGGCAAGCAAGGACAGAAAGAATTTTGAAATAATCCTTGACGGAAAGCACGTTGGAGAGATACAGACCCTTATGGGAGTAACAGGAGAGCTTCAGTATCACATAGAAATCGAGAATACCGCTTTTGATGACTATATACCGCTGTTTGCGCTGGCTATAGACAAGGCGTTCGGCGAAATGAACAAGTCATGACAAAATATGGAAAGGATATAAATATGAAACACTTACTTAAAATGCTCGATCTCAGCACAGAGGAGATCATAGAAATACTTAACCTTGCAGACCAGCTCAAGTACGAGCTCAAGCACGGTATCCCACACCCACACCTCAAGGGCAAGACTCTTGGTATGATATTCCAGAAGGCTTCAACACGTACAAGAGTATCATTTGAGACAGGTATGTATCAGCTCGGCGGCTATCCGCTGTTTCTCTCATCAAATGATCTCCAGATTGGACGCGGTGAGCCTGTACAGGATACAGCAAGAGTTCTCTCGCGCTACCTTGACGGTATCATGATCCGTACATTTGAGCAGAAGGAAGTTGAGGACCTTGCACAGTACGGTTCTATCCCGATAATCAACGGACTTACAGACTTCTGTCACCCTTGTCAGGTACTTGCCGATCTTATGACTATCCGCGAGTTCAAGGGCAGCTTTGACGGACTTAAAATGTGCTTTATCGGCGACGGAAACAACATGGCAAACTCACTTATCGTAGGCTGCTTAAAGGTAGGTATGAGCGTATCTATCGCTTGCCCTGACGATTATCAGCCGCCAAAGGAGATACTTGACTTTGCAAAGACATACGGCGACAAGTTCGAGATGACAAATTCACCTATGCAGGCTGCAAAGGGTGCAGACGTACTTATAACTGACGTATGGGCTTCTATGGGACAGGAAGGCGAAGCTGAGAAGCGCAAGAAGGCTTTCGCAGGCTATCAGATAAACGACGAGCTTATGGCTCAGGCAAATGCAGACGCTATGGTTCTTCACTGTCTCCCTGCACACCGTGAGGAAGAGATCACAGAGAAGGTATTCGAGGCTCACGCAAACGAGATCTTTGAGGAAGCTGAGAACCGTCTCCACGCTCAGAAGGCAGTAATGGTAAAGCTCATGGCAAACTGACAAGCTGAGCTGTTAGCCATGTAGGGGACGGCATCCTCGACGCACCATAAACAAATACATAATATAGGGGCGGATATTATCCGCCCTTGTTTTTAGGAAATGATGTCACAAAAACGAGGTGAAATATGAAATACATGATCTGGGCAGGCATAGGAATTATTATCGCCATAGCAGGACTTATCTATCTGGGAAAGCTCCTGCTGCTGAAAAAGAACGGTATCGAGACCGAAGCGGAAGTAATATCGGTGCGCGAGAAGCGGCAGAACTACTACGTACACAAGATGCGCTACGGCAGCGGTGATAAGGTCTATGAATTTGAGGATAAGGCAGGCTTTTCCGAGCCGTTCAAGGTCGGCTCGAAGCATACCATAATTTACGATCCGAAAAATCCGCAGAATTTTGACTTCGCCGAGCAGATAAAAAAGAACCTGATAATAATAGGCGTGCTTGTAGTAATGGCGGTGCTTTTTGTAGTCAGATGGTGGTGGCTCGGCAAGCTTGGAACTTGATTGGCAAATATGACCAAAATACGAAGAAAAAGCTGCATATTCTTTTAGTTGACAATTGGCTGTAAACCTGCTATAATAAATAAGTCGCCGCGAGGGAGAGACGCAGAAAAGTAAGACTGCTGGGGCAGCATTGGAGGCGTAAGGACGAAGCGGAGGGTGAAAAAACAAATCGAAAAAATTTCCGAAAAGGTATTGACAAAGGAAATGATTTGTGATATAATATTAAAGCTGTCCTGAGAGGCGGTCGAGAGAAAGAGAAAAATTTCCAAAAGAAATTTTGAAAAAGTACTTGACAAGTCAGACGGAAAGTGATATAATATTAAAGCTGTCTCGCAAGAGGGAGTAAACAGCATCTTGAAAATTGAACAATGCGAATAAGAAAAAGTAACGACCCTTGAGATTTCTTTGTAAAAGAAGAAAAGTCAAGAAAAGACTAAAAAACACTTTGAAGTAATAACGCAAGCGTTATGAACTGGATCGATATTTAAATCTAAGGATTTATATATACAACTTTAATAAAGAGTTTGATCCTGGCTCAGGACGAACGCTGGCGGCACGCTTAACACATGCAAGTCGAACGGAGTTATTTTGAGTTTACTTAGAATAACTTAGTGGCGGACGGGTGAGTAACACGTGAGCAACCTACCTTAGAGAGAGGGATAGCTTCTGGAAACGGATGGTAATACCTCATAACATAACTGAACCGCATGATTTAGTTATCAAAGATTTATCACTCTGAGATGGGCTCGCGTCTGATTAGATAGTTGGTGAGGTAACGGCTCACCAAGTCGACGATCAGTAGCCGGACTGAGAGGTTGAACGGCCACATTGGGACTGAGACACGGCCCAGACTCCTACGGGAGGCAGCAGTGGGGAATATTGCACAATGGGGGAAACCCTGATGC
>NZ_FNWV01000024.1 GCF_900108555.1 Ruminococcus flavefaciens | reverse complement strand
GATCGGCAGTGACGCAGGTAACGGCGGCAATGCTAAGTCAGGTCTCAATGCTGAGATCAAGAACGATATGCCTACAACCGTTCCAAGCGGCGTTGAAAAGACAAGTCAGTGCAAGGTCGAGAAAAAGACCTATATGTGCAAATACACAGGCAAACAGAAGACTTGTAACGTAATCCTGCCTCCAAACTATAATTCAAGCAAGAAGTATCCTGTAATGTTTGTTCTTCACGGTATCATGGGCAGTGAAAACGACATGGTAAGCGGTATGGGCGTACAGGAGCTTATGACAGGTCTTATGACCAGCGGTAAAGCTGAGGAGTTCATTGTTGTGACTCCAAATATGTTCACAAGTAAGACAATGAGCGGTCCGAGCGGTATCAACCAGCAGACCTGCGCTGAGTACGATAACTTCCTCTACGATGTAACAGACAGCCTTCTTCCTTTCATTAAGGAGAACTACTCTGTAGCAGAAGGCAGAGAGAATACAGCTATCACAGGATTCTCAATGGGCGGTCGTGAGGCTATCTACTGCGGACTTATGCGTCCTGACGTATTTGGTTACGTAGGCGGTGCTTGCCCTGCTCCCGGTATCACACCCGGTTCGGATATGTATATGCAGCACCCGGGCTGTATGCAGGAAAGTGAAATGAAGTTCAGAGATGTTGGACCTGAGCCTGCTGTATTCATGATCACAGGCGGTACAAACGATTCAGTTGTTGGTACATTCCCTAAGCAGTATAGTGATATCCTTACAAGAAACGGCGTTGAGCACGTTTACCAGTCAATTCCCGGCGGCGGACACGGCGCAGAGTCAGTTAAGCCTCATCTTTATACATTCTTCAGATATGTATTCAAGGGAAATGAGACTTCCGTAGTTACAACAACTACTACGACAACTGCTACAACGACAACTACTACTACAACTACAACCACCACTACAGCAGCTCCTGTTGTGACAACAACAATTGATCCTAAGGCTGCTCTTGAAGCAAAAGTATCAATGTGGGGCGATGCTAACTGTGATAATACAGTTGACATGGGAGATGTAGTTGCTATTATGCAGGCACTTGCTAATCCTAATAAGTATGCACTTTCCGAGAAAGGCTCTGCAAATGCTGATATATATCAGGCTGGAAACGGCGTTACTACAAACGATGCACAGGCTCTCCAGAGACACCTTTTAGGTCTTGTTAAGACTCTACCCGAGAGCTATGCAGATAGTATTACAAATCCGCCTGCGGTAACTACAACAACAGCTGAAAAGATCGTAACAACTACAACTACTACAAATACATCTGTTGTATCTACAACTGTTACTGTTGCAGAGAATAAGACATACATTGATAATTCATTCGATACAGGCGTTCAGAGCTGGTCAGGAAGAGGTGCTGCATCAGTAGAAGTCAGCTCAGACAGCTACTACGATGGCAAGTCACTCTATGTAACAGACAGATCTGCTGAGTGGAACGGCGCAGCTATTACTCTCGGTTCTGACTTTGTTGCAGGTCAGACATACAGCTTCAGTGCCGCTGTAATGCAGCAATCAGGCAGCAGCGCAACTATCCAGATGTCACTTCAGCAGGGCGAAGGCGATGGTGCTTCATACACATCTATCGCTAAGGAGATTTGCAAGAGCGGCGAATGGACAAAGCTTGAAAACACATCTTTCACAATTCCTGATAATGCAGGTGATATGATACTCTATATCGAAACAGTTCAGGATTCAGGTGACCTTATGAACTTCTATGTAGACAATGTTCTCGTTGCTTCCGAGGGAACAAAATCCTCAGTTGTAACAGGTAAAGGCTATGTCGGTGAAGTTAAGGAGCCTGAAAAGCCTTCAACAAATGGCAAGAAACTCTGCGCTATCTCATTCGATGACGGTGCATCAGCTACAAGCAAGTCTGATCCAGGATACAGAATCATTGATGCACTTGCTAAGAACGGTATGACAGCTACTTTCTTCAATGTCGGCAGTTGGATCAAGACAAACGAGCAGATCAAGTATGAGTACGAAAAAGGCATGGAAGTTGCTAACCATACTCAGACTCACCCACACCTTGGTTCACTTGGAGCACAGCAGATCAGAAGTGAGTGGGAACAGTGTAACAGCAAGCTCAAGAGCATCATTGGCACTGAGCCTTCACACCTTATGAGATTACCGTATCTTGAGAGCAATGCTACAGTACAGTCAGCTCTTAACGATGTACCGCTTATCAGCTGTGCGATCGATACTCAGGACTGGAATGGTGCTTCAGCATCTCAGATCGTAAGCACTATCAAGAATGCAGCAAATAACGGTTCACTTGAAGGCGCGATAGTACTTTGCCACGAGAACTATCAGGCTACAGCACAGGCTATGGAAGAGGTTCTCCCATGGCTCGCTCAGAATGGCTACATGAATGTAAACATCTCTGATATGGCTAAGGCTCACGGCAAGACACTTGCAGGCGGTCAGGTCCATACAAAAGCTTGATTGAAATAGTCAGTAAAATATGTTCCGATCATCGCATTGATGGTCGGTGCATATCAGCTGAAATTTTTCCATATTTTTTATTCCCTCAAAAGCAGTCGTTTGATCGGCTGCTTTTTTTTCGTTAATAAATGCTGACATAATAATACTATACAAATTTTAGTTGACTATGTTTGCGAAAAGTGTTATATTAATAGTAATAAGATAAAAGGAGGGGAGCTTATGAAAATCAATAAGCTTTTTGCGGCACTTACAGCTATAGTTCTTGCCGCAGCAAATTCATCAATTTTTACACCAGCTTTTTTTGCAGCAGCAGAGGAAGCAAATTTTGTACAAACAGAGAATGAAGACAACTGCACTGTAAGTATCTCTCTTGTGGATATAACCACAGGAAAAAACATTGAAGGAGTAACTGTTCAGCTTGAACAAAATCCTTTAGGTACGGGTATCGGATACGGCAGCTGGAACACTTCCGATGAACCTGTAAAGACATTTACTGACCTTGATGCAGATGATCTTTACAGTATTAATATTCTTGAACGCCCTGACGGATACAGTGTTCCGAGCCAATCATTCTTTTCATTTGATCATTGCGGTGAAGTCAAGGATTATGTGATCAGGGCTGTTCCGAATTCAGCAAAGAGAGGAGTAAGTTTTTACGCGTTAGACTGGACGAATGCCATTCCAACTGATGACGGTAATTGGTTTAAGGAAAACAAGGAATATAAAGATTACTTTTCAGTTGTTGTATATGATGAGGAAGGCAAACGCTTTACATCAGAAACACTTGGCTGGGGTAATTATGAAATGTACCTTCCTGACGGGAAATATAAGATAAATGTAACACCAACAGATCGCTATTATGAGCTGATTACCGAGGAATTTGATCTTGCCAAGACAGCGAAGAATATGCTTTATGATTTTGAATTCCCCGATAAAAACTGCTGTTTTGATATTGAAGTAGTAGACGGAAAGCTTACAGAAGGCATAGTGTTATGTGTACGTATGAAGCCTGATGTAGCTGAGCATATCAAAGAAGGCTGCAAAGCGAATATATCCATAGTTGATTTTAATACAAATGAGCCTTTAAAGGGTGTAAAGGCAAGGTTTATAACTGATATATATTCAAAGGATAATGAAGTGATCGGCGAGTGGGATACAACTGACGAGTCCGTCAAAAGCTTTAAAGATCTTCGTGCATTACAGTGGTATGCGGTAGAGATAATTGATGCTCCTGAGGGATATCACATTGATAAAAGAACAGCTTTCAATTTTTCGCAATTGGGTGATACAAAGAATGTTGTCATAAAAGCTGTACCCAATGAAAGCGGACCTAATGTTAACGTAGCAGTATATGACTGGACTGACCTTGTCGTTGATCCTGCTGACGGCACATATAAGGGCTATAAAGAATTGGATCCTGCTGAATATTCACTTTGTGTGTTTACTGAAGAGTTAGACAGATTTGATGTTACTGATGATTTACACTTACCCGACGGAAAATATAGGGTACAGATCTCATTTAGCGGAAGTAAATATCATCACGTTGATAATCAGGGGTGGAAAGCAAGAGCTGTTCGTAAGATATTCGGAAAAGAGTTTGTTATACCTGAGAGTATTTCAACTGATTTTGAGATCAAAGACGGAAAGACAGTAGGTCAGCCGTGTCTCTTCGTTGAAAAATGGGACGGTCCAAATACAAGCTGTACACTTAATTTACAGGTAGTTGACGGTGTGACAGGAAAGGCTGCTGATGCTGTTGAATATAAAGTAGTTCGTATTGCAGAAGAGTATGAAGATGTGGTCGAAGAGATCGGTATTGAGGAAACTAAAAACGGATTTTTGCCTGCATACGGTAAAATGCCTGAAAGCGGAAGCATTACTGTGAAAGAGCTTGAGCCATATGTTAAGTATGCTGTTATCGGTCGTTCAGGCAGTAAGCACTACGGTGGAGCTGATCCTGTATTCATAACTTTTGACAAGGACGGAGAAAGCAAGGACGTTACGATAAAGCTCATGCCTTTTGATTATAAGAAAGGCGATCTGAACGGCGATAGCGAACTTTCTGTTGCAGATCTTTTGCTTTTACAGAAAATGCTTCTTGCAGTTTCGGATACAAAAATAAATAAGCCGGAGTATGCAGACTTTAACGAAGACGGCATTATTGATGTTTTCGATCTCATAACACTGAGAAAAGAACTTATAAAGAATGTTCAGGAAAAATGATCATATTTATAAGTGCTGAAGTGACTATGTATTAAAAAATATATAAGCAATAACTATAAAAAGCAGCCGTAAGATTTCTTACGGCTGCTTTTGTAATGTTTAGTTTAATATGACTTACCATGAAAGGTAGGACCATTTTTATGATCAAGCTTTTGTATGCACCTGACCGCCTGCAAGTGTCTTGCCGTGAGCCTTTGCCATATCAGAGATGTTGACATTCTGATAGCCATTCTGTGCGAGCCAAGGAAGTACTTCTTCCATTGCAGCTGCTGTTGTTGCATAATTTTCGTGGCAGAGTACGATAGCACCTTCAAGTGTGCCATTCTGAGCAGCCTGCTTGATCTTGCTTACGATCTGATCCTTGGAAGCGTTGTTCCAGTCGCCTGTATCAATAGCACAACTGATAAGCGGTACATCGTTAAGAGCTGACAGTACTGTTGCATTGCTCTCAAGGAAAGGCAGTCTCATAAGGTGAGAAGGTTCAGTACCGATAATGCTCTTGAGCTTGCTGTTGCACTGTTCCCATTCACTTCTGATCTGGCTTGAACCAAGCTGTCCGAGATGCGGATGAGTCTGAGTATGGTTGGCCACTTCCATACCTTTTTCGTACTCATACTTGATCTGCTCGTTTGTCTTGATCCAGCTGCCAACATTAAAGAATGTAGCTGTCATGCCGTTCTTAACAAGTGCGTTGATGATCCTGTATGCAGGATCGCTTGTGGTTGTAGCAGAAGCACCGTCATCGAATGAGATTGCGCAGAGCTTCTTGGAAGTATCTACTTTTCCAGGTTCGGGAGTCTTTACTTCGCCTACGTGTCCCTGACCTGTTACAACAGAAGATTTTGTACCCTCAGATGCTACAACAACATCGTCAATATAGAAGTCCATAAGGTCGCCAGAATCCTGTATTGTTTCAAAATAAAGGATCATATCTCCTGAGTTGTCAGGAATTGTAAATGAGGTATTTTCGAGTTTTGTCCATTCGCCGCTTTTGCATGATGCCTTAGCGATAGATGTGTATGTAGCGTTATCGCCTTCGCCCTGCTGGAGAGAAAGCTGTATCGTAGCTGCACTGCCCGACTGCTGCATTACTGCTGCACTGAAGCTGTATGTTTCGCCAGCCTTGAAATCAGAACCGAGTGTATAAGCTGCACCGTTCCATGTAGCTGTTCTGCCTGAAACGTAAAGTGACTTGCCTGAGTAGTAGCTGTCACTGCTTGCAGCAATGGAAGCGTTGCCTCTTGCTGACCAGCCGTCTGTGCTTGAATCGAATGAGCTCTTGAAGTATACCTTTTCTGCGGCAGGAGCTTTGGTTGTGGTCGTTGTTGCGACCTCAGGAGCTTTAGTTGTAGTTGTTACTACAGTAGGATTCGTCACACTACTGGCCCAGCTCTCAGGCAATGTATTCACAAGACCTAAGAGATATTTCTGGAGTGTAAGAGCGTCGTTTGTTGTAATACCGCCGCCTGCCTGGTTTACGTCAGCGTTTGCAGCTGCCTTTTCTGAAAGTGCATATTTATCAGGATTTGCAAGTGACTGCATGATAAGAACTACGTCACCCATATCAATTGTTCCGTCACAGTTTGCATCGCCCCACTTTGAAACCTTTGCTTCAAGTGCAGCCTTAGGATCCTGTGTAACAACAGTAGGAGCTGTAGTAGTTGTAGTTGTGGTTGTAGTTGTTACCTTTGTTGTCGTCGTTGTAGTGGTAACAACAGGCTTTGGTCCGTCGATCTGAACGCCTGCCTTTGCAACGATAGCTTCATCAATACTGAAATTATCTGTGCCTTCCTCTGTTTCAACGTAGAGGATATATCCTGATCCCTCAGGGAGCTTATAGTTTGCATTTGAAAGCTGCACATAATTGCCTGATGAAACACCGTCGGCAATGTGAGCGTAGCTTGTTTCGCCTTCAGTATTCTTGTATTCAAGTGAGAGCATCATATTGCCCGAACCTGAAGCTGCTACACTGAAGCTGTACTCCTGACCGCCCTTGAATGTTAATGAGTCAAGAGACTTCATAGCACCGTGCCATGCACTGCTTCTGTCTGAAACTGTAAGTGCCTTGCTGCCTGCATAAGCCGAGCCGCCTGTAGTAACAGTTGCACCGCCTCTGCCTTCCCAACCGTTGCTGTCGTCTTCAAATGTATCATGATAGTAGTAGCCATTAGCATCGGGCTCGATAGGCTCGGGAGGTACTGGATCCTTGCCGCCCTCGAAGCCCTTGCCGTCGCTTACGAGGCTTACAACGAATGTAGAAACGCTGTTTGCAGGGAGCTGTGCATTGAATGAAGAGCCGCTTGCATTCATATTAAGAGTTTTTGCGATGTTTTCGCTTCCTGATGTTCTGTAGCGGTTAACGTTTGTTATAGTTCTTCCGCTTACATTGAAGGACTGGTTGATCTCATTGCTGCCCTTATTGATAGCAACGATAGATATCTGTGTATCGCTGTGTTTATAAGCTGATACGAGGATATTGCTGTCAGGCTGTTCTGTAGCGTCGATACGAACATCGCCTGGACGTACCCACTTGGAGAACTGTGCCATAGCATAGCCTCTCTTTGAGATCTTGCCTGTATCCCACATAGGGCTGTACTGACGGCGTATATACCACCATACATAAGCGTTCATGTTTCCGACAACGAGTGCGTTGTGGATATTCTCAGCGACCTTTACGCCCTCAGGCCAGCGGTCAGCGGAGTTGTTGTCACTGTTAGGAACATATACCTCTGTCATCCATATTTCCTTGCCGCTGTTTTCAAGAGCAGGGAAGTCCATCTGGCTGCGCTGTGTTCCGTAGAAATGTGTACCGAACATATCACAGTTTGCAAGAGCCTTAGCGTTGTTAAGGATAGCATTATAGTAGCTCTTTCCGTACTGGAAAGTCTCAGGTGACATCATCTTTGTTGTCGTACCTGCTGTTACTGCCTTACCATAGTTAGCAAGGAAGGTGGCACAGCGATCAGGTGACCAGTATGTCCACTCGCTGGAGTAATCAGGCTCATTCTGAACTGAGATAGAGTTAAGATGTACGCCCTGACTGTCACAGTATTTTATGAAGTCATTAAGGTGCTGAGCATACTGTGCTTCTGCACCCTGCTTTAATACATATTGACCGCCTGTAGGTCCGCCGTTGCCGTTTTGTCTCATTGAAGCAGGCGGGTTCCACGGTGTAGCAAATACAGTTGCGCCAAGCTTCTGAGCACGCTGAGCTGTAGGAATTGCATTCTTCCATGCGTTCTTATCGTCACTGACGAAGATACGCAGTATAGTGAGTCCGAGTTCGTTCTCTCCGTTGCCGAAAGCAGTCTGCACCTGTGCTTCGGTCATATCTCCGGGAGCACCGTTCTGAGCATTGTAGCTCTGCCACTCAGGGTGGTTCATACCACCAAAGCCTCGAATGGTCTGGTATTCCTTGTTTGTGTTGATGTTGCAAGCACTTGCCGCATCAGCTTCAAGCGGTGCTGATGACGGAAATACCGAAGCAGTGCTGACCAGCATCGCGCCTGCCAAAACTGTTGATAACACAGTTTTGAGCTTTTTTGTAAAATTCATAAACATCCTCCTATAATTTGACTTGCTCCTATTAATATCCCAAAATTTGGAGCTAATTATATTTTATTGTTTTTTCAATAATTAGTCAACGTAAAAAAACAATAAAAGGTGGACAAAATGATATATTTAACATAATAAAAATAATATAACAATTATAAAGAGAGCTTTAATATAAGATCATATCCTAAAAATAGCGAAGTTTCGGCTGTATTTGTACTTTAAATGCTGCAAATAAAGAGATAAATATTGCACAGTAAGATATGCTAATATGATAAACATCTCAGATGATACAGAAAATATTGTATTGAAAACGATGTGCTCTCATGATATAATAAAATTATATTTATTTTAAACTTATATTATCATTTTTTTGGAAAGGAGCTTTAGTATGGACCTGACAACTGATGAACAGATCTTAATGGTCAATGGACAGTCTTTTTTCGGCATGGGAGAAATACCGCAAAAAGATGTTCCTCGCATACAGATGCTTGACGGCGGAACAGGACTTAATTTTGAGCAATTCTTCGGCGATCTTATGGATAAAGCAGCACATCCGCAGAAAGGTACTGCTGTATTCCGCAAAGTACTTGAGAATTTTTATCAGCCTGATCTGCTCGAAACTTCGGAAGAACGTGAGCTCTACATTTGGCTAAGCACTCAGCTTCGTGAGATTATCCCGGAAATGACTGCGCCGGGGTGTTATCCGCCCGGTATGCTGCTTGGTGCGACATGGGATCCCGAAACAGTTTATCAGGTCGGACAGGCACTCGGGCATGAGGCTCGTGCATATGGTATCCATGTTCTGCTCGGAACGCCAAATATCAATCTTCACCGAGACCTCAGAGCAGGCCGCTTGTTTGAGGGCTATTCCGAAGATCCATACCTTATCACTAAACTTGCTCCCGAAATTGTCAAAGGTGTGCAGTCGCAGGGCGTTGCAGCAAATGTCAAACATTTTGCTGCTAATAATCAGGAAACAAATCGTCAGGGCATAAACGAGATAATTTCCGAGCGAGCATTGCATGAGCTATATCTGCCCGGATTTGAGGCTTGTGTTAGATCAGGCTGCGCGACAGTTATGGCGGCTTATAATCAGATCAATGGCGTACCGTGTACTGAAAATGAATGGCTGCTTACAGATCTGCTTCGTGACGAGTGGGGATTTGATGGACTTGTCATGAGCGACTGGGGTGCAGTATATCATTCAGACAGAGCTGTAAATGCAGGCTGCGATGTGAATATGCCAGGGCCTGTTTCGTCAGAACCGCTTCAAAGCGCACTAAAAGAGGGAACACTTGATAAGAAAAAGCTTGCGAGATCAGCAGAACGAGCTGTCGCTCTTGCGAGAAAGTATGCGTTGCCGCCGACAGGACATATCGACCGTGAAATGACAGATAAAGCCGCATATCAGACGGCTGCGGAAGGTATAGTCATGCTGCGTAATACTGCATACACAAGTGAATGTGCAGCAAAATGCTGTCCGCTGCCAGTGTCATCAAAAATCGCATTAATGGGGACAATGAAAGGTGAACTGTTGGTCTGCGGTGAGGGAAGCGCGAATGTTAAAACTGATCGTAATACAAGCTTTTACACTGAACTCAGCAAACGCTTTGCAGATGTACGGCTAGATTTGTTTGATGAAGCCGATACTTTGATATATGTACTTAATGTGTCGGGACAGGAGGGAAATGATAGAAAAACATTATGCATTGACCATGATGAACAGATACGTATGAGCAAACTTGCTGCATACGCAGCACAGAAAAAGATGCGTTCTGTGCTGATATTGAATGTGTCAGGACCTGTTACGGAATGGGGGATAGGCAACTGGAATTCGGCTTTCTGGGTATCACTTCCCGGTATGCAGGGAGCTGCTGCACTTGCAGATATACTTTGCGGAAAGGTCAATCCGTCAGGTCGTCTGCCTCTGACTATTCCGTACTGCGAAGATGATATGCCTACATATTTGAATTTTCCTGGCGACGGTATGGTAGTTACATATGGTGAGGGGATTTATGTCGGCTACCGTTATTATGCAACAAGACAGCATCGTAATAGTGAAACTGATTTTGTTTCGACATATTTCGGATACGGATTATCCTATTCAACTTTTGCAGTTCGTGATCTGCGTGTAGAAAAAGGCGATATAGAAAGTGGTATTGATCTTCTTGTGGAGGTTGAAAACACAGGCAGTGTTGCAGGAAAGACTGTTGTTCAGGTATATCTCCATGATCCCATATCGACTCTGATAAAACCAGTGTGTGAACTATGTGCGTTTAAGAAAGTATATATCGAGCCACATCAGACTGTGACAGTACGTATGCACGTTGAGCAACGCGCCTTTGAAAGCTGGGATCCAAATATAAACACATGGACACTTGAGGACGGTGAGTATGTTTTGAATGCAACAGTTGAGGACGTAGGTTCGATCGAATGGCGTAAGCAATTTGATATTGTACTTCGTTATGACGGAGAATCGCCATACAGCTGGGGCGATAATACAAGTATCAAGGAGATATATGAAACATCTGAATTACGGGAAGCTTTGCGGAATTTTATGACAAATCATGATCTTTCATGGGAAAATGTTCTCACCACATATCAGTATACACCGATTGACAGTGTAGGAAAAATGCTGAGAAATGCAGGCTGTTCTGATGAAGCGTATGCCGAATTCATGAATATATTGCATCAGATGCGTCATTTGAAACGGTAAAGGTATGTAAAAATAGTCGTAAGAATACTTGTATCCTTACGACTATTATACTTTTATGCAGATTATGTATATAAAAACAGAGTAGAATAAGCAAAAAACCTCACGAATAAACGTGAGGCTTTTTTGGCGTGCCTGGAGGGATTCGAACCCCCGACCTACTGGTTCGTAGCCAGTCACTCTATCCAGCTGAGCTACAAGCACATCTCTTGACGACTTAAATATTATATCATGTACAGCAGTAAAAGTCAAGCACCAAATCAAAAAACGTCATTTTGCACTAAAAATATGTAGCAAGGTTTGATTAATTAGCTCAAACTTAAAATTACAAAAAACTGCTTGACAACTCATCACTAATTTGGTATAATTAATTTTGTTGTGAGACATTAGCTCAGTCGGTAGAGCATACGCCTTTTAAGCGTAGGGTCGAGGGTTCAAATCCCTCATGTCTCACCACTTTTATTTATGCCGGTGTTTCGAGAAATTCTTGGAATATCGGCATTTTTCGTTTGTTTTGCTTTTGATTCAAACTGCGTTTTTAAAAATAAATCTGCATGAAATCAGTTGAAAATTTACCGTTTGTCACACGAGTGTCACACGGACTATAGTCATTATTAAATAATTAAGGACGACTTCATGCCGTCCCATAAATTTTTGATTTATCTATTCTTCCAAGAATTTCTCTATAACAACCATTATCTCCTCAAGTCGCTTACTACCGATACCTTTGATTTTGCTCAGTTCCGCTTCAAGAGCAGGAAGATCAATTGTTTTGCCCTGTTCTCCGAGCAACTGATCCCCGTACTGGAGAATGAACTTTGTAAGATCCTCTCGGTTCATTTTCTTGATCTTTCGGTAAGTGCCCCTGTCGATAATATCTTTCTGTCCCATATATAGCTCCTTATTCGTTTCTTGTAACCTATTATACCATATCAACGCTATAATGTAAATACGTGAAAAAGAAATGCTCAATTAGCTGTATTCCCTATATGTATCCTTGACTTTGGACGACAGTGCAGTGTATAATATGGATAGTAAGCAGGGAACTGTGATAAATCGGAGTTTGTAAGAAGATCGAGGAAGTAGAATGAATATTGTCATAGCAGAAGAAAAACAGGTAAAAACAATTGTAGACATGTCTGTCAGAGCATTTGAAACAGACGTAAATGTTGGCGGAACAAAAGGCGACTGTCCGCCTGAATATGATTCAGTAGAATGGCATAAACAAATGGCTCGAGAGGGGCATTTGTATCAGGCAATGATAGGAAAAGATATTGTGGGAGCAGCCGTCATATTCTCGGA
>NZ_FNWV01000011.1:50882-94828 GCF_900108555.1 Ruminococcus flavefaciens | reverse complement strand
TCTAAGCGTGAAGCCGACCTTAAGATAAGATATCCCTTCGTAAGAGTAAGACCTCTCAAAGACTATGAGTTTGATAGGCTCAAAGTGTAAGCGTGGTGACACGTTCAGCTTGCGAGTACTAATCGGTCGAGGGCTTTTCCTTTTTACTTCTGAATTTCTTTGTTCTTGCCTCGCATTACGCTTTATTCGTTTCAAAACTTCACAAATATTTAGTCGGTGCTTATGGCAATGAGGTCACACCCGTTCCCATTCCGAACACGGAAGTTAAGCTCATTCGCGTTGACGATACTTGGCTGGCGACGGCCCGGGAAACTAAATCAGTGCCGACACTCTAAAGGACTACTTCTTGTAGTCCTTTTTTATTTGACAACTATACTGTAATGTGATAAAATTAACTATCTGATTTAATAAGGAGAATGAAATGAAGATCAGTCATACCAACAAAAGCGGAACAGCCGATACTGTTTCGCGCATATTCGGATTTTTATCGTCACATTCCTATATTTCGGCTTTTATCGCCTGTGTGCTTGCCTTGCTGCCTTTTCACGCTTCAGTGATGGAAGAGTCAAGATTTGGCATAGGAGCCTTGTTCCTCGTTTACTGTGTGGTATCTTCCTTTGTTATCGCTGTTGTGTGCGGACGGCGCGGCTATGACATCAAGGTTTCACTGCCGTTTACTATCGCGGCAGCTGCCATAGGAGTACTTGGAATTTCCTACGTAAGGACATTCAACCAAAGGCTTGCAATGGTCATGATAGTGGGCACTGTCCTTTCGCTGACATTGTATTTTACGTTTTACAGGAAGGAGTTTAAACGTCAGTTCAACTGCCTTCTGATATTCTGCCTCAGCTTTACCGTTAAGCTTACCTATGTGCTTGGAACTACCGTTTACGAGCGTCAGCATGACGTTAACTGGTTCGGAGAGCCCGATGAAGCAGCTCCGGGACACCTTGGCTACGTGGCGTATCTTTTTTACAATCATCATCTCTACGACAGTGATTACAGAGGGATCTCTCAGTATTGCCACCCACCTCTGCATCACGCTTTAAGTGCGGTATGGTTAAAGATATTGAACGGTATTTTCGGCATGGATATGGACAAGGCTGTGGAGTCCATACAGGTACTCACTATGTTCTATGCATTGACCATAATCATTACCGCTTACAAGATATTCCGCTATTTCAAGCTGGACGGCAAGGCTCTTTACATTCCGCTCATCATTACGGCTTTTCACCCCTGCTTCACCTTCCTCGGCAGCCTCGTGAACAACGATGCTCTTGCGTGGGCTCTGACTATGGGAGCTGTCTGGTCCACCGTCAAATGGTACAAAGAACCTACCATGAAGAACATCGTCTGCATCGCCCTTTGCATTGGTCTGGGCATGATGTCGAAGCTCTCAGCGGCTCTTGTGGCTCCACCTGTTGCTTTTGTTTTTCTTGTAGTTTTCATCAGGAATATCAAGACTTCATGGAAGAAATACGTTGGACAGTTCACTGTTTTCGGCTGTATATGCGCTCCTCTCGGACTTTTGTTCCCTGTGCGCAGTCTTATCCGCTGGGGTATACCTCTAACTTATGTGCAGGAGCTCCCCGAAATGGATCAGTCCATAAAGGGTATAACTTTTTGGGAGCGTATTACCGATTTTTCACTTGTTCAGGTGAAAAACGTCTATGAGAACTGGCTGTGGCGTGACGAAAACGGCGCACCACATGGCTTTAACGAGCATAATCCGCTGATAGCCATTCTCAAGAATTCCATTTTCGGCGAGTTCATCAACGGAAATAACTTTGCGTCAAGGCAGTATATGGACAAGGTTTGCGTAGTCTTTTTCTGGCTTGCTACATTGATTGCCGCAGCTGCTTTCGTTTCGATAATTGTTGGTACTGTCAGAAAGTGCAAGGCAGACAGAGTTCAGAAGCTGTTTTTCGTAAGCTTCTACGTTATGCTTGTGGGCAATCTTTATATGCTGTCCATGAATTATCGGTTCGTTTGCAGTATGAATTTCCGCTATCTCATGCCGACTGTTATTATCGGAGCTCTTTTCCTCGGCTTTGTCATGCCTGACGACGAAAAGGACGGAAACGCTGCAGTAAAGTTAATGAAAACAGGTCTGCTTGCTGCATCGGTGGTATTTGCAGCACTGTCTTCACTGGTCTATTTTACCGCAATACTATATTGACGAAAAGTCCGAAAGCAATACGTTTGGTACACATAGAGAAGCTTATAGTTATTACTCGGGGAAAACCTTTCTGAGGAAAGGTTCTTCCCCGAACCCCTTTCCAAAGACTTTTATCTGATTTTTTTCCAGATAGGGCGCGTACGAAAAAAAAGACCTACAAGTATATAGGTCGCGCCCTATCTGAAAAAAAATAAAAACAGAAGTTTTAGGGAGGGAGTTTGAGGGTGACTCCCCGCAGTGCGGGGAGATGTCACACAGTGACAGAGGGGCTCGCCTCCGTTAGAGGGACCCTTTTTCAAAAGGGTCTCTCTCAATAATAGTTATAAAACTTTTCTGTGAGTATCGTACATATCGTTTTCGGACTTTTTACCAGTATGTGAAAACAAAACCTGCAAGGGGAGAGAGCACTATCATTATGACTGAGAAGCTGAATGACTCCACCGATGTGAGAGTTGCTCGCTGTTCTGAGGGGAACATCTTTTGCAGCTTCGCATTTGTTCTGACCTGTAGTGCGTCGTCGCCGACTGCGGAGATAAATCCGCCTATAGCAGCTGCAATATAGCTTGTCGAGTGTTCTATACCCACTCCCGTGAGCACAAGGGCTGTTGTTATCATAAATATGACCTTATAGCTTACTTTCGGGAATTTGAGTATAAGCCTTGAACCCACAACGCCGCCGAGCTCCATAAACAGCAGAGCAAGACCAAGTCCCCATTGAGGTATACCTTTTTCGGGCAGCTTCGCCTGTAAGAAGAACAGCAGCAGTATGTCTACAGCTCCCACAAAAGAATTGCACATCATAAGTCCGAGAGCCTTTCGCGCCTGTTTCAGAAAGGAAAGGCTTTCCCTGACGCAGCTTAGTATCTTATGCATGGTGCTTTCGGAGTGGGCTGATTCTTTGCTTTTGACTTCACTGAGAGTGGAGATGACGTAAAGCTGTATCAAGCAGGTTATGAGCTCTGTGCCGTATGCGAGCCTGTAGCCTATTGCAAGGGCAAGTCCTGCACAGAGAGTGGATATGCCGCTGCAAACGCGGTATATTACCAGCTGATTGGACTCGTATTTCTCGAATTTGCTTTGAATACGTGCCTTTTTCATAGAGTCGTAGGCGAGAGCATCGCCCGTGCCCGATGAGAAGTTATAACACAGCGCGTGTAATGCAATAGCAACACATACCATGAACAGGTCGTTTGAGGCTATCATGGCGATACTGCCCAGTATCTGCATAATAGTGCTGACTATGAGCATTTTCTTTCTGCCGAAAACGTCCGCCATGACTCCCGAGGGCAGCTCGAATATAATGCTTGTGATGTGAAATACCGTCTCGGCTATGCCTATTTCAACGAGAGAGAAGCCTCTTGCAGCGAGTATTGCCACCCATGCCCCTGTAAGGGATAAATTGCCGAGAACAGATGATAAATATAGCTTTGATAATTGTTTTCTGATATTAAACATAAAAAATCTCCTTAAACTGAATTTTAAAAGCAGTTAAGGAGATAATGCGCATATTTTATTATAGTACCTTTACAAACTTTAGCTGGCTAAAGCTGAAAAAGGGCGCATTATCCCCGTCATCGGGAAATAATAACCTTTTTTCAGTTGTACGTTTCTGATTTTCCAAAACATACTATCAGCCTCTTGCGTTTGAATTTTTTATCATTGTACCATAATTACGTTATTTTGTCAATACGTTATGATTATGGATTGGGTTTGAAGATAATAGACCTATGCTCATCTGCGGTTCGGTCTATAAGCTCTTCCTCACCGATTATCTGTACAAGATTAAGGATTATATCGTGCAGATCGCTCTTTCTGTAATAGTAGATCGTTGTTTTGTCAGATTTCCTTATAAGGTTTTTTATTATATCTTCGTCAGTTGTTGCAAGGGAGTGTCCATAAATGTAAGTGTGTATTCTTTTTTCGGGATCAATCACATCTTTAGGGAGCAGTTCCTTGTTTAACCACCTTGTATACGCGCTGCCTGTTCCTTTGAATATACGCTGATAGAATTTTTTGAATTCGATATATTCGTTATCGTTATCTTTTTCATCGCCTTTGAGGTATTCACCTATTCCGAGGACGAGGTTGCAGTTTTCAATAGTGTTTTCTTTTTTTGCTTTTCCGTGTATGTAGTTGCAGAAACCATTCTCAAATTTTCCTGTAAGATGTGGTGTGTATAATTTTATATATGTATTTGTATAATTAAAGTTAAGGACATGATCGAACCTTGTACTTTTAAATGGTTCTATTGGCGTACATTTATCATAATCAAAACATTCGTCAAGGAAATCGGTAAGGTATAGTTCAAGACAGCGTATAAGTTTATTCAGATCGTTGAAGAGTTCGTTTTTTATAGTCGATACTCTCTGGAGCGAAAAAGCATTTTCGCTAAGAGAAAAGCCTGACCCTAAAGGCTGACTTATGTTTTCTATTATTTCATATTCAGTATCTATTTTGGTATGTATTCTATCGTTTGTTATGCCTTTTGTGTTTAACAATACTTTTCTTATTCTGTCCAGTTCCTGAACAACATCGGCTATTTCTGCCTCAAAATCTATCCAGTTCACCTTGTTTTTCAGTTTTTTATCATACTGCTTATGGAAATGCTTAAACCATACATTGTCAATTATAAGGTCATAATACTCTTGCCATAAGTTTGAATCGAGATTTGCTATATAATCATAATATTTATTATCAGTATCATCTCCATAAGTACGGACTAATTGATCATAATTAAATTCATCATCGTCATTATCAATCAGATATAAATTTAAATACTGAGCAAATTTCAAAAAGTCCTGATACTTAGTAGGCAGACCGTGAGCGAGATCAAATCCGTTGCCGATAACAAGAATATTCATAGTATTATCCTCCGTCGAAAAGTGTAGAAAAATGTTGGTTTTACTAATTATATCACGATGAGCAGGAGCTTGTCAACAAAAAATACCCCTGCATAAAGCAGGGGTACAGTGAATTTATGAATCGAGGTCATTGTAAGTGATCTGACCGACTGTGGCGTTTTTGTTCTTATTTATCATGTCCTTGAGGACTGTGATGATGGAAGTATTAATAGCACCGCTCTTCTTGCAGACAGATGATCTGAACTCAAAATTGATCCTGCCCATAGGGGTATTCTGACCTGATGTAAGACGTTTGTAAGCGTCTGTAGCATCTTCGATAACGTCTGTATAAGCGATATCATTGATATTGCCCTTTACAGCAACGATGAACTCATCTGAGCCCGTACGGTATATCTTGCTGCCCTTGAATACCTGACCTAAGATATCAACAGTTCTGACGAGCAGCCAGTCACCTACATCGTTTCCATAGCGGGTATTTACATCGCTGAAACCGTTTATATTGTACATTACGAAGTAATAAGGTTCGTTTGGAGTTGAGCTTTTCTCCTCAAAATCCATAGAGAAAGCGATCCTGTTTCGTACTTCTGTAAGAACATCCTTGAACATAGCAGTATAAAGAGATTCCTTGGTTTTGTTGCTCTTGATGATAGTAGAAGCAAGCTTCTGATTTGCCTTTTCCTGCTTCTTGGAGATAAAGTTGAATATAAGTATAAGTACTATGACAGCAATACCGAATGCACCCATATAGATACGCATGAGATGTGAGAGTGAATAAACTTCGCTCTTGGTATCATTGAGAATGAACATCCATTTATAATCGGGTATGTAAGAGTAGATGCCGATATATTTTGTACCGTTTTCCTTATACTCAAAGTTACCGGTCGTGTCCTTGCCGTTGCCGCGAAGGTCCTTGCATATGGACTTGATAGTCTTGTTTGTGGTCTCAGTACCGATGAGTTCTGAGTTTTTATTGAAGATATACTTATCGTCCTTGACATTTATCATAGTGTAAGAAACATCTTTTACACCTTTGATAGAGAGCGTATCGAGTGTATTTACAAGCCCCTCTGTGTATATTCCGAGTCCGACGAAGCCGACAGGCTCTCCGTTGTCTCCGTATACGGCTTTATACATTGATACTATCTGTTTACCCGTTGCAGGGGAGATTATAATGCCTGTGTTGTATACTCCGTCGCCTGCACTTACAAGTGCGTCCTGAAGCTGGCGGAGGGAAGTTTCTTCTTTTCTTGTTGTAATTCCGACTGTTTCGGGATTTGTATGTGCGATACAGTGAGTGTTCCACTCGCCTATCCAGAGTCCTTCCAGGTTATCTATATCTCTTGAATAGTCCTCGGTATAAGCCTGAGCGGAAGCCTGAAGTGCAGAGTTTTCAGGATCGAGAAGGAGCTGTTTAACTTCGCCTGCCTTGCTGAAGTATGTAAGCTTATCCTCGGCATTCCTTACGTATGTTTCGATGATGTTTGCACGTTCTTCGGTAATTGTTTCAAGATTGCGGATAGAATTGCTTCGTGTCGTTGAGCTTATTGTTTTTGTGATAGCTAAAGACAGCACTACCATTATAATAAGCTGTATTATAAGCGCGAGGCTTACAGCAGACATCTTTTTTTGTCCTCTCATATTAAAAAATCCTCCCTGTTTTTTTAAATATTACTTCCTGAAGAAGCCAAATCTCTTTTTCTTTGTTGGCAAACTATCAAGAAACTCGTCAGTGTCATCGTCAACTGATCTTAAAAGACTGTTGACCTTGTTTTTCAGAAGATCGCCTGTAGCGTTTTCGGTGTTCGCTGCTGAAGTTTCTGAGACTGTTGTAATATCCGGTTCAGGGGTATCTGCATCAGATGCTTGAGGAACAGGTGCGGGGGGAGGTGCTGTAATGGAAGCAGCAGGTGGTGGAGGGATAGGTGCAGCAGCGACAGCGTGGGCTGATGTAAATTGCGGCTGTATAGGTGTATGTCCGACGAAATTAGGATTTTCCATCATTCCGCCCATAGGTGGCGGCGGTGCGGCGAACATCCCGACCTCGTTTATGCTGATCATCCTGTCCTGCAGCATGACCATACACCCCATGTTTTCCTGTGCAAGCGATAAGATATAGCCAAGACAGTTGCTGCATGGCAGCATGGGAGCCCTCATCTGTGTGCTTATCAGAAGAAGACCGATAACTATTCTTTCGCCTGATGCGAGCATATTGTTTACCGCGTCGATCTCGGCGTGGATAGGATTATTCATGTCTGAGCGGCTAATGCCGGTGAAGATCCTACCGGAGGCTGTCTGCAAAGCGCAGACTGTGTCAGACGGTGTAACAAAAGCTCCTGCTTCTAAAAGTCTTATAGCTGTTGAATGAGCAGCATTAAAGATCGCCTCTGAATTCATTATTTCACCTCACATTTTTAAATTAGTAGCATTAGTACCTCGTGATATGGTGATAAAAAAATCCCTCATAATCGAAATACTAATTGATTTTGATTGGAAGGCTTGTTACTGCATATGTTCTTTATAATAAAATTATACACCTTTATACAAGTTTTCATCAACCCCTAAAATGATGAAAAGGTGGATATTTCAACTTTATAAAATGTTCATATTGTGCTGTGAGCGGCAAAAATGCAAAAATTCAAATTTGAGTTTGGCTAAATATAGACAGTTATCACGCTTAGATAAAAAGTATGTTATATTAACCGAAAATTCATAATACGCAAAAAATATTACTTAATATTTAATACAAACGGTATAAATGGTAATCTCTGTTTATAAAAACTATATGTTGCTAAACAGTTTGTATATATCAAAAATATTGAGTAAATCTGTTGATAATAGCAAAATCTATACTTTATGAGCGGCAGATAACAGAAAAACTGCTGCTTTTCGGGGCGTAATTGTGAGCTTTGACGAAGGGAAATAAGCGGGATCACACTGCTTCATACGGGGACTATGATGATATGATATACGATGATATAATAGGAGATTTCGGAGAAAAAACGAGCTCTTTTCTCTGCGTTGACTGCTTGTGGTAGCTAAAATGTGATATTTTTAGTGATATCTCCCTTTTGCAGACCCCGAAACCTATGAGACTGCTGAATTTTTTTGCCTCCGAAAATAATAAATTCTTGCAGCGAATTATGATATGATAAAGGCAAAAGAAAAACTCGCAGGGGATACCTGCGAGCTGATGTTTCTGTGTGATATGCTTATTTAATTCTTATTTCCAGAGCTTCTGCACGGCGTGACTGACCTGTAGTTCCGCAAGTCATACCGTTTCTGCTGTAACCTGTCCAGCCTGTGCCTGCTAAGTGCATTCTGTATTCGATAGTGTAGTATTTTGCAAGTCTGCCTGTGAGTCTGATCTGAACAGCTTCGATAGCTCTTGACTGACCTGTAGTTCCTATTTCTACCATATTGGGGATAATCGCTCTTTTGAAGCCTGTCCAGCCTGTGCCTGCAAGATGAGCATTTATTTCAATGCCGCCGCCGCCGACAGGACGATTGATGATGCCGAACCTTAAAGCTTCAAGTCTGAGTGATCTGCCTGTAGTACCTACAACTACGCTGGCTCCGGTATTATCTCTGCCGCCCATTATCTCTGTTACAGGATCCTGCCAGCCGATGTTCTGAACGTGTGCCTGTACGCGGAGTGCAGGGTATGGTGAGAGATAATTAGGTGCTTCCGCTGTTGTAGTTCCTGTTGCAAATGCAAGGATAGATACAGAGATCACCATAGTTACGATCAGGCTGATGAGCCTTTTTAATTTGTTTGTACTTTTCATAATAAACCTCCTGTATAATTTGGGTAAAAAATTATGTTTTGAATAATTACATTTTATCATACTATAATTGAAAAGTCAATCGCTTATTATAAATAATATTAGGCATTTATTGCGCATTTTCGAGTATTCGGTCTCTCAAGCTTTGTATGGTGTAGTTTCGTGTTTCTCTTTTTCAAAAGATGATCTCGGGCATTTCTGTGCCTGTCTGACTTGTCATTTTTCTTTTCTGAAAGCTATTCGCTTCACACGGTTACACACTTCACACGCAGCGGCAGAGCTGACCGAAGTTTTATCATCAAAAAAGAAAAAATATTTCTTTGGCTTTCCCATATCAAAGAAACAGAATATCTGTGTAAGTGTGTAAGCCCCGATATCCTTTCTTTTCAGGTGTGTATAAAAGTGTGTATCGAATCGTGTAAAACTGTTGCTCAATACATGATCGTCGGGGGACGATAAGTGTATCTCATTCCGATAAATCCTCTGGCTCTCCTGCCTTGTTCATTGACGGCATTTTCCGTGTAGGTGATGTTATAGTCATCGGCGTGAGATTTCAGGTAGCCAGTGAATGTTCTCCTTGATAATTCATCAAGGCTGTTGAGCCTGCACCAGCTTTGATAAGCCCAGTATAATTCCTGCGAATGTATCTGTCCCACAGCGTCATACTTGAAGTCATGTTCGCTCTCCATAAAAGGAATAATATTATTGCTCTCACGCTCGCTTCGCCTGAGATTTTCTTTCGCCTGATCGCTGATCGTAAACTCAAAGTCATTGGCGATGAGCCGCTCCAATCCTTCAAGGCACCAGAGGAATATTCCTTCTTTTTCAGCAAGCAGTTTTTCTATCAGGTGCTTGTCATTTACCCTGTCTTTCGGAACGGGCTTTGCGATCAGTATCATCTGCCTGCGGAAGAACCCCTGACTGCGGTCATAAAGAGCAGAGAGCGGAGTGTTTCCGAATGCGATAACTCTTGTATACAGAAGTGCCTGAAATGAAGGGCTGCCTTTTGGTTCGATCTCCATTGGTATCTCCGCTGTGATAAGCTGTTTGAGAAACTCTGTCTTTTCAAGTGCCGACATATCCATATCATCATCTATCATGCAGAGCTTGCCGAGGAGCTTGACCTTGTTAAATCGGGCAGCAGCTCCGTTGTCCAGACCTGACACACTTCCGCTTACAGAATTCTTATATCCCATGATCTCAAAAAGCACCTTGCCGATACGGGACTTTCCCTCGCCGCCGTTGCCTGAGATCATCAGCATTTTCTGCGCTCTTGTTGACGGTATCATCAGATACCCCATATACTCCTGCAAGGTCAGTACGTCCTGCTCATTCAGAAGCTCGCGTACAAAGCTGAGCCAGCGTTCGGGCTTTGGTGCGTCAAGTTCGTAATTGATGTCCAGACGGTTCAGGGTGAACTTCTTTTCGTATGAAAATTCAAAGTGACCTTCTGATAGATGAAGTGTGCCGTTTTTAACGTGTATGGTCTTTTCATCGGGAACGGGTGCAGGGCGATAGCATTTTATCTTCATAGCCTCCACAAGACGCTTGGTGCGGTCTGCTACGTTTTTTGTCACATACTGACTTATACAGCGATAAATAAGGTTGTTCAGCTCTTCTAAGGGATATTCGCCGTCATTATCATAGAATATTCCATTGATGCAGGATAACTCCAGATATGACAGGAGCTCTGTACAGAACATATCCTCATTGATCTGCAAGCCGTCCCACCACTTCGGATATTCGCTCTTATCTTCGGTCTTTTCCTGATGTGCGGCTTCTTTGAGCTTCCTCAGTGCCTTTTCCTTATATGGAGCTGCAAGCCTGTCGAAGTCAGAAGTCAGTTTGAACTTCTTTGCTATCTGCCTCAGTGCCGTGATATACTGCGATATCGCAAACTCATCAGGCAGCATGAGGATCTTTTCATATGTCTCTGTATTGTTCAGTATATCATCATATGTCACAGCGGATAGTTCGGTATTGGTTTCAGTTATTGTCTTTTCCATTTTAAGACCTCCTTTTATAAAAGGGGTAAAAAACGGGACTTTTCAACGAAAAAACATTGAATATCAGAAAAAGTTTTCAGAAAGTTCAGATTATTCATCGCCGACCTCCGCTTCTGACCTGAAATAGCCTGAGTCCTCCCATACCTTCTTGTCAGGGCATAAATAGTTATACTCGCTTGCATTGCTTCAAGGTTATATAATAGTGGGTGCTGTATGGGTGCTGTACGGGTGCTACCGACAGTTTTTTAGCAGTTCTCAGCGCGCTTTTCATGCATAAAGAAAACCTCGCAAACGCAGTGTTTACGAGGTTTTTCGTTGTTTTTGATAAAAAAGTAAGTTCGGGACTGATTATCTCTTTGAGAACTGAGGAGCGCGACGAGCAGCCTTGAGACCGTACTTCTTTCTCTCCTTCATTCTTGGGTCACGAGTGAGGAATCCAGCCTTCTTGAGAGCAGGACGGAGCTCAGCATCGAATTCAAGAAGAGCTCTTGAGATACCGTGTCTGATAGCACCAGCCTGACCGGTAACGCCGCCGCCTGCAACTGTGCAAACAACGTCGAACTTCTCAACATTGTCAGTAAGAGCGAGAGGCTGACGAACGATGAGCTTGAGTGTTTCGAGACCGAAATACTCATCAATGCCTCTGCCGTTTATAGTAACATTACCTGAACCAGGGTAAATTCTTACTCTTGCTACGGAGTGCTTTCTTCTGCCTGTTCCGTAGTAGTATTTAACTTTTGATTCGTACATTTAAAAGCACCTCCTATTAAAGCTCGTAAGCAACAGGCTTCTGAGCCTCCTGCTTGTGATTAGCGTCCTTGTAGGTTCTGAGTCTCTTGAGCTGAGCTCTGCCGAGGCTGTTGTTAGGGAGCATACCGTTAACAGCGATCATCATAGCTCTGTCAGCCTGCTCAGCCATCATGTCCTTGTAAGAAATGGACTTGAGACCGCCGATCCAGCCTGTGTGCCAGTAGTACTTCTTCTGCTCGAGCTTTCTTCCTGTAAGAACAGCCTTAGCGCAGTTGATAACGATAACGTGATCTCCGCAATCTACGTTGGGAGTATAAGTGGGCTTATGCTTGCCTCTGAGAATGTGAGCAGCCTTAGCAGCAACACGACCGAGGGACTGACCTTCAGCGTCGAGGATATACCAAGTACGGCTTACTTCAGTGGGTTTTGCCAGTGTAGTTGACATAATATTTTCCTCCTGTAATTATATTTCGGAAGGAAAGCGAATTCGGAAACAAGAGGCAGAGCCTCCGAATGAAGCTTTAAGGACCTGCCTCTTGCTTCCCGAAAAAACGCCTGTTCCTTCACAGTGCAAGACTTATTATACACGATATAAAAGAGTATGTCAAGAGTTTTTCGGGAATTTTTTTAATATATACCCTGTTTTCTCTCTCAATCTCTCACTTATGCTCTGTTTCTCTCTCTTTCTCATGTTTCATTTCAATTTTTTGAAGTAGAAAAATGCGGAGATATTCCGTGAAATTGTGTGCAAATTGTTGAGCGTTAGCCCTTAGCCTTTAGCAAGTGAGTAGGGAGTAGTAATTAGAGAGTAGTACTGTAGGGACGACCATTGGTCGTCCGCAGGTAAGTAGTGAGTAGCGAGTTCCGCTCACCCGTATAATCAGGAAAAAGTGCAAAGGGCGGATATTATCCGCCCCTACTATTCGCTCGGAACGCCGAGCGACACCCTGTAGTACAGGGAGATGTCCATAGGACAGAGGGGACGTGCAGCATTTAGCTACGCCGTCCCCTACACTAACCACTATGCACTGATCACTAACAACTACTGACTACTCTCTACTCACTCGAACTGCCCTGACCATTTTTATTGTCATATATGTATTCTTGCCAATTATTGCTTTTTAGCCCCCATAATCATTGACTTATTTGCACAATCGTGATACAATATAAACACAAAAATTTATTTTTGGAGGAATTTACTATGAAAGGAAAACACATCAACAAGCTGATCGCAGGTGTTATGGGTGCAGCTATGACACTGACAGCAACAGCAGCAGCTGTTCATGCGGTAGCACCCGCAGACGTACAGCTGACAAACAACAAGGTTTCTGCATCAGCAGAGGGAAAGGTAGTATTCGATCTTGGCTTTGAGAGCGAGGACGATCTCGCTAACTGGTCAAACAGAGGCGGCGACGATACTACAAAGGTATCTATTTCGGCAGACGCTGCAAAGAGCGGCAAGAGCGGACTTCTTGCAAGCGGAAGAAGCGAGAGCTGGAACGGTCCTGCATTCCGTCTTGACGGCGTACTCGAACCAAATAAGCAGTATTACCTCAGTGCTTCCGTAAAGGGTAAGTACTACACAAGTGCTATGCTCAGCTTCCAGTCAACAGCTGACGGAGTTACATCTTACTCCAACCTCGTTCAGAACCTGAACGGCAGCGACTGGGCAACTGTAAAGGACGTGCCTATAAGCTACAGCGACGGTATGGAAGGCGTTTATGTTTACTTTGAGGGCGGCTCGGACGATCTTTACATTGACGACTTCAAGATCGTTGAAGCTCCTCATATAGATATTGAGAAGGATCTTCCTTCACTCAGCGAGTTATACAAGGATCAGTTCAAGATAGGTACTGCTCTTACTCCTGATGACCTTGCTTCACAGCCATTTATGGATCTGGTACAGAAGCACTTCGGCGAGAGCATCACAGTCGGCAACCAGATGAAGCCCGACTATGTTCTCAATAAGGACGCTACACTTAAATATTTCGAGGAGACAGGCGACGACGAGACTCCTCAGATAAGCTTTGCACAGGCTAAGCCTGTTCTCAATTATGCAAGAAAATATGGTATCCCTGTAAGAGTTCACACTCTCGTATGGCACAGCCAGACTCCTGAGTGGTTCTTCAAGGAAGACTTCGACGAGAAGAAGGACTACGTTTCACCCGAGAAGATGAAAGCTCGTATGAAGAACTACATTAAGAGCTATTTCGAGACTCTTACAAAGCTTTACCCTGATATAGACTTTTATGCCTGCGACGTTGTAAACGAAGCATGGACAGATGACGGTAAGCCGCGTGAGGCAGGTCACTGTGCTCAGTCCAACAACTATGCTGCTTCTGACTGGGTCGCTGTATTTGGTGACAACTCATTCATCGACTATGCTTTCGAGTATGCAAGAGAGTATGCTCCAAAGGGCTGTAAGCTCTACTACAACGACTTCAACGAGTACATGACAGGCAAGATGAATGCCGTGATCGAGATGGCTGAAAGAATAAAGAAGGCAGGTAATATCGACGGTATCGGTATGCAGTCTCACCTTGATGTAAGAGAGAGCTTACAGGCTGCATTCCCTTCACTTTCTATGTATGAGACAGCTCTTAAGAATTACACAGGACTTGGCCTCGATGTTCAGATCACAGAGCTTGATGCTACTGTACAGGACAGATCGGGAGATAAGTATTTCGATGTTCAGGGCGATTACTACAAGGGACTCTTCAAGCTTTACGAGAAGTATGCTGACAAGATCTCAGCTGTTATCTTCTGGGGCGTTACAGATACAAAGAGCTGGAGAGCTCCGCAGAATCCGCTTATCTTCGATAAGGACTATATGGCTAAGCCTGCATTCAAGGCTATCGTAGGCGACAGAACAGCTGCTGATCCTGTAAGAACTACTATTGCAGACGGCGGCAAGGTAACTACAACAACTACTACAACTACGACCACATCAGTTACAACTTCTGCTCAGACAACAACATCTGTAGGCGAAGAAGTAAAGGTAACTAAGTTCGGCGACGCAAACAACGACAGTCAGATAGACATGGGCGACGTTGTTATCATCATGCAGGCACTTGCTAACCCTAACAAGTACGGCATAGATGGTACAGACGAACACGCTATCACAAAGCAGGGCTGGGCAAATGCTGATATAGCAGGCACAAGCAAGGGCGTTACAAATGACGATGCACTTGCAATACAGGAGTATCTCCTTGGCAAGCGCAATCTTGAGGGCGGTTTAGACGGCTTACAGGAAGTCGGCGGAAACGCTTCAAAATAATTCAATTCAGACATGATATGGTAAATATAAAAGCTGCACGGCTGGTACGTGCAGCTTTTTGCTGTATATTGACTTTTTTCAGCATTTGTGATATCATAAGCGTGTATTGCATCACCCCGTAAATCTCGGAATACTTACGAATACTATCAAAGGAGAATTATTATGGATCTTAGAAATTTTTCGGACGGAACCCCAACATTTGAAGGCGGCAGAAAGAAAGCCTCGCCTGTACCTGCTATAATAATCATGGTTCTTTTGGCAGCTTTAGGTCTTTTTAAGGGAATATCAGGATTTTTCAATGAAAGCATCTCTCTTGAAGAGGCTTTTCAAAACGGCATATCAAGCGGAAAAAGTGTCAGCGGTGAGCCTGCTTACGGCGCAAACCACCCGAACTTTGAGTATTCTCACAAAATAAGCGGTTTGCCGATACTGAAAGAATACTACTATATAATCATGTCGGACGATATGCAGCATGGACTGCTGGTACGTGCTGACAAGGACTTCGGCGAAAACTTTGACAGCGATACCTATAAGAATATAAGCGGCGTTGAAATAAAGGGCAATGTAAAGAGCACAAGCAGAAAGGTAAAGGAAAACTTTTCCGGCTCGGATTACAGAATACTTCCAAATGAATACTACATTGATCTGCTCAGCAATAAAATGAGCATCAGGTGGCTCATTTTAGGCATTTACAATGCTCTGGCAGTGGTGCTTCTGACAATACATTTCATAAAGAACCGCGGTTCAGCTCCCGAAACAGTTGTCGGAAAGTGCATTGCGGGAGTAATGATAGTCGGAGCTTTAGTCTGCACATACCTGCTTGTATATATGTTAGTTCAGATATGAGCAGAAAGACTGCACTGACAGGGATTTTTGATTGACAATATCATAAATAGATGATATAATTAATGTATCTATTGAAATATTACAGAAAGAGGTCATATTTATGGCAAAAGATAAAAAGCTGGTATCTGAGATAACCTCAATGGACGAGGATTTCGCTCAGTGGTATACCGACATCTGCAAAAAGGCAGAGCTTATCGAATATACAAGTGTTAAGGGCTGTATGGTAATACGTCCTTACGGTTACGCTATATGGGAGAATATGCAGCATATCCTTGATACTACTTTCAAGGAGCTGGGACACGAGAATGTTTGTATGCCTATGTTTATCCCCGAGAGCCTTCTCCAGAAAGAAAAGGATCACGTTGAGGGCTTTGCTCCCGAGGTTGCATGGGTAACTCACGGCGGAAGCGAAAAGCTTGAGGACAGACTCTGCGTACGTCCTACTTCCGAGACTCTTTTCTGTGAGCATTATGCTAATATAGTTCATTCATACCGTGATCTTCCTAAGCTCTACAACCAGTGGGTAAGCGTTGTTCGCTGGGAAAAGACCACACGTCCTTTCCTCCGCTCAAGAGAGTTCCTCTGGCAGGAAGGTCATACTATCCACGCAACAGCTGAGGAAGCTATTGAGGAGACAGAGCGTATGCTCAATGTGTATGCTGATTTCTGTGAAAAGTCACTTGCTATGCCTGTTGTAAAGGGCAAAAAGACAGAGAGCGACAAGTTCGCAGGAGCTGTATCAACATACGCTATCGAAGCTCTTATGCACGACGGTAAGGCTTTACAGGCAGGTACTTCACACTATTTCGGCGACGGCTTTGCAAAGGCTTTCGGCATTGAATATACAGACAAGGAAAACAAGAGAGTAAATCCTCACCAGACAAGCTGGGGCGTAACAACTCGTCTTATCGGTGCAGTTATCATGACTCACGGCGACAACAGCGGTCTCGTACTTCCTCCTGCTGTAGCTCCGATACAGGCAGTTATCGTACCTATCGCACAGCACAAGGAGGGCGTTCTCGACAAGGCAAACGAGCTTCTCAATGAGCTCAAAGCCGCAGGTATCAGGGTCAAGGTCGATGACAGCGAGAACTCACCGGGCTGGAAGTTTGCCGAGTACGAAATGAAGGGCGTTCCTGTTCGTATCGAGATAGGACCTCGTGATATAGAAGAAAATCAGTGCATCGTAGCTGTACGTTACAGCGGCGAAAAGAAAACAGTATCTCTCGGCGATCTTGCTGTATATGTAAAGGCACTCCTCGAAAAGGAGATACCCGAGGGTATGTTCAATAAGGCTGCCGAGAACCGCGCAAACAGGACTTATACCTGTACAACTCTTGACGAGATCAAAAATGCTCTTGAAGAAAAGGGCGACGGTTTCGTAAAGGCAATGTGGTGCGGCGAAGAAGCCTGCGAGGACGAGGTTAAGGAAAAGACAGGCGTTGGCTCAAGATGTATCCCATTCGAGCAGGAGCAGATCAGCGACAAGTGCGTATGCTGCGGCAAGCCTGCTAAGTATATGGTTTACTGGGGCAAGGCTTATTAATGCGTAATTCATAATTGTAGGGACGAGTTCCGCTCGCCCGTGCCTTATGCAATGAATAACATTAGCGCGCTGTAGGGGCTGCCTTTGGCAGTCCGCTATTTACAATGCAAACAACAAGATACGATGTGTAGGGGCGAGTTTCGCTCGCCCGTCAATAACGAAAAAATAACTCTTGTAGGGAACGCCGCCCTCGGCGTTCCGCATATATGAATGAAAAAACGGGGCGATGTGGGCATCGCCCCCTACTAATAACTAACCACTAATCACTTAATCAGGGGTGAGACATATAAAAACAGTTGAGATATTCACAGACGGTGCTTGCAGCGGCAATCCCGGACCGGGGGGCTACGGTGTAGTGCTTCGTTTCGGCAATATAGAAAAGGAGCTCTCAGGCGGCGACAGTGCCACCACAAACAACAGAATGGAGCTTCTCGGTGTCATCACAGGGCTTTCTGCTCTGAAAGAGCCATGCAAGGTCATTCTTACTACCGACAGCAAATACGTAGTTGACAGCGTAACAAAGGGCTGGGTATACGGCTGGAAGAAAAAGGGCTGGATAAAGTCCGACAAGAAGCCTGCGCTGAACGTTGACCTGTGGGAGCAGCTCCTGCCGCTCCTTGAAAAGCATGACGTTACGTTCAATTGGGTAAAGGGACACGCAGGACACCCCGAAAATGAACGCTGTGACCGACTTGCAGTGGAACAGCGCGATATTTACTCAAAATAGGAGAAATATCCTTTGGAAAAGCGATTTGTTTACGCAGATAATGCTGCGACTACGGCAGTCTCGGAAGAAGTCCTGAACGCTATGCTGCCCTATCTCACAACGGAATACGGCAACGCTTCGAGTATATACAAGCTGGGACGCGACGCACAGAAGGCTGTTGAGACAGCCCGTGAAAAAGCGGCAAAGGCGATAGGTGCAGAGCCGAGGGAGATATTCTTTACAAGCGGCGGTTCAGAGTCGAATAACTGGGCTATAAAGGGTGCTGCGGAGCTTATGGCTGAAAAGGGGAAGAAGCACATCGTTACTTCCGTTTTCGAGCACCATTCGGTGCTTCACACCTGCGAATACCTCAGTGACCGCGGCTTTGAAGTAACGTATGTCCCTGTAAATGACAAGGGGCTTATCGACCCCGAGGGCGTAAAAAAGGCTATCCGCGAGGATACTGCACTTGTTGCTGTCATGTACGCAAACAACGAGATAGGCACTATCCAGCCTATTGATGAGATAGCCGCCCTGTGCAGGGAAAGGGGAGTGTTTTTCCACACAGACGCAGTACAGGCTGTGGGGCACGTTGATATTGATGTACACAGGCAGGGCATAGATATGCTGTCTCTTTCGGGACATAAGATACACGCTCAGAAAGGTATAGGCGCACTTTATATCCGCAGGGGCATAGTTCTGCCTAACTTTATACACGGCGGCGGTCAGGAGCGCGGAAAACGTGCAGGTACGGAAAATGTGCCTGCTATCGTAGGTCTGGGAGCAGCTTTAGAAGCTGCAGCGCGCAATATTGCAGAAAAAGCTGCTGTAACAGCTTCAAAGAGAGACCGTATCATTGACGGGCTTCTCAAAATACCGCATACCCGTCTTAACGGCGACAGAGAAAGGCGTCTGGCAGGGAATATCAATATCTCCTTTGAGGGCATTGATGGGGAAGCACTCCTGCTTATGCTTGATCTGAACGGTATCTGCGTTTCATCGGGTTCAGCCTGTACATCGGGCTCAAATGACCCGTCACACGTACTTATGTCTATCGGTCTCAGCAGTGAAGCTGCTCACAGCGCACTGAGACTTTCTATAGAGGAGGATATAACAGATGAGGATATCAGCTATATCCTCGAGGTTATCACTAAATCAGCCGAAAAACTGCGTTCTAAGTCGCCTGCATGGGAAAGAATGATGAAGAACGACAAAACTAACAGACAATGAAATGGAGGTAAGATCATGGGATTTCTGGATAAGCTCAAGGACAGGATATTCAACCGCGAACCGTCTGACACAGGTTTTATGACCGATGACGAAAAGGAGCTTCGCGAATACGAGGCGTATTATACTCCGCAGTCGGGAGTTGCAGAGGGTACGTATTCAGAGTTTGTTGTTACCGATGTTTTTTCTATAACAGGCAGAGGCACGGTAGTTACAGGTACAGTAACAGGCGGTGTGTTCTTTGTGGGTGACAATGTGCTGCTGGTACACAATGGAGATGCAGGCACACCAACGACTATTATTGGTATAGAGCAGTTCCGCAAAGTTTGCGAGTCGGTTTCCGAGGGGGCAAATGCAGGCTTTATTCTGAAGGATATCGACAGGAAACAAGTCTCCAGAAACGACATAATCAAGAAGAAATAGCATTTAAGCCCCGAGACATTATGTTTCGGGGCTTTTAATTGTTTTATTCAGTTGCGGACTGCCAAAGGCAGCCCCTACAGTGCGCTAATGTTATTCATTGCATAAGGCATGGGCGAGCGGAACTCGCCCCTACAATTATGAATTAAAGTTCAACTTTGCGTTTTTTATTCTTCTTCGGACTCTTCCTCGTCGGAAACGTCCTCTTCGTCATCATCGACATCTTCATCATCATCGTCGTCGTCATCATCATCGTCATTTTCATCGGCGATGAGCTTCTTGTATTCTCTTTCCTCGGCTTCTTCCTTAGCCTTTTTAGCAGTTTCTTTTGCAGCCTTTCTTGCGCTTGTGGGAGCTGTTTTTTTGCTGCGCTTCATAAGGACTATTGCGAATACGATAACGGCAATGATAATGCCTGCCATTGCGGCAATGAAAGCAAACTTCGCAATATTTACATCTTTTGCTGTATACTCTAAGCTGTTAGCCTTTGCGTATTTTTCAGCTGCCGAGCCTGAGAACACGCTCATAGAGAAGCCGCTTACCTTGGTTTTCTGCTCGTTTGCATAAGTGAAACCGAAAGCATCTTCGCCGACCTGAGATACGCTCTTTGGTATATTTACCTGTTTCAGCTCCTCACAGCCGAGGAACGCTTCCTTGCCTATGGTCTTTAGTCCCTCTGTAAGTACTACCTTATTAAGCTTCATACAATAGGCGAAACCAAGCTCGTCAATAAGTTCAAGAGAAGCCGGCAGGTCTACGGTCTCAAGTCCCATATCGAACATAAATGCACCAAATCCGATGCTTTTGAGTCCCTCTGCGAAGTCTGTTTTCTTGATAGATGAGCAGTTCCTGAACGCTTCGTCCTCTATGTATACCAGCGAATTAGGCAGGAACAGATCAGTTATCTGGGAACAGGTGGAAAATGCACCGCTTTTGACAGTGTTTATACCGTCGGGAATGACTACATCGCCGCTTATCTCAGTCGATGCGCGGTAGATAAAGTGCTTATCTTTATCCATGAGCATATCGTTCTCATAGATGAAATTGCTCGTTGCGGAAGCGTCGATATCATTTATCGAGAACCAGCAGCCCATAGCGTTGTCGTTTATTTCTTTAAGTGAAGCAGGCAGACGGAATGAGCTTATCTTGCCGCACTGATAAAATGCATAGTCACCGAATGAAGTTATGGTATCGGGAAGCTCTACATTTTCGAGATTGTCGCAGAGTGCGAATGTAAACGGAGCAACTTCCGTAAGAGTATCAGGCAGCTTTACGCTTTCGAGGGCACTGCATGAGAAGAAAGCGTATTCACCGAGAGATCTCAGATTTTTCGGCAGCTTTACGCTTTTGAGCGATGCACAGCCGTAAAAGGCTCTTGGCTCAATAGTAGTTATAGAGTCGGGGATATCAAGTGCGGTTATTGCAGTACAGTTCAGAAATGCGCCCTCACCGATAGCTGTTACAGCAGTACCGTTTCTCATTGAAGGTACAGCTTCTACGATAGTAGCCGTACACTGAGTTATCTTGTAAGTATTATCGTCCTGGAGCTCATAGACGAACGAACCGTCAGTCAGCGGATCATCGCCTGCACCCTGCAAATTATCGGCAGCAGCACTGAACGGTACGCTGCATAATGTCATAAAGCCTGCTGCAAATAAAGCGGCAGCCTTTTTTATATCAATCCTCATCGGATACTTCCTCCTCATCATCGTCCTCATATTCTTCATCATCTTCATCTGCGTCCTCGTCAGCCGCTTCTTCCTCCTGCTTTTTGCTGCGGAGCTCGGCTGCTTTTTCTTTTCTTTTTGCTTTATCGGCAGCAGCCTTTTTCTTTTTTACGCCCTTGCCGATAAGTATGCCGAGGACTGTGAGGATAGCTGCGCCTATGATACCGATGATGGCATAAAGGAAGCGTGTATCTATGTTCTTTCCGAGTATTTCTGTTGTATTTGCAATGACCTCGATACCGTTATCTTTAGCATATTCATATGCCTTAGAGCCTTCGGGAGCATAGAGCTTGAAGCCTGCAACGAGAAGGTCCTTGCCTGTTTCGGAGTCCTCCTCCGAGTCAGTGTCGGTGTCGGTATCGGTCTCGGCATCGGAAGAATGGTCTTTGCAGTAACCGAATGCACAAGTGCCGATAGTTTTGAGGTTTTCGTAAAGTCTCAGACTTTTCAGCGAAGTGCAGTTATAAAAAGCATCAGAGTCGATAGTATTAAGGTTTTCGGAGACCTCAACGGAGCTGAGATTGGTGCAGCCCTCAAATGCGTATGCAAGTATTTTCTCGACCTTGGACATCTTCACGCTTTTGATGTTCTTGTTGTTGAGGAATGCGGATATGCCTATCTCCTTTACACTGTCGGGAACAGTGAAGCTGTCGCCTGATTTGTTGGCAGGGTAGCAGAGGAGAGAGGACTTGTCCTTTGAGTAGAGGATACCGTCATTTGAGCTGTAATTTCCGTCGCCCTCGCCGATGTTTATTTCTTCAAGCAGCGGACAGTATACGAAAGGTTCATCGTCATCCCAATTTTTAAGACAGCCTGCGGCTGTTACTTTTTTCAGTGCGCCGCAGCCGCTGAAAACAGCCTCTGCGATAGTTTCAGCACCCTTGAATTCGATAGTTTCAAGCTTTGCACATTCAGCAAAGGCAGCCTGACCTATCTTCTTTACGCTTTCGGGGATAACGAGAGTTTTGAGCTCGGGACATTGCAGGAATGCACTTTCTCTTATTTCCGTAACGGTATCGGGGAGGATTATCTCCTCAGCCTGACAAGGTGTGAAGCAGCCGGGGTATACGACAGTAATTGTATTTCCGTCTATTTCCGAGGGTACGGTAATGGTCTTGTCCGCAGCTCTGCATGAGATAAGCAGAGTTGTATTGTTCTTGATAGCGTAGGTATAATCGCCTGAATTGACTGTTTCAAGGCTCAGGAGCTCTTTCTCCTGTGTATATTCCTCACGGGTGAGGAAAGTGAAGTTATTTTTATAGTCGTAGTCGCTGTCGGAGTCTGTGGAATATTTGTAAGCCGCACCGCCTATCTTACCGACTAAGGTAAAGTCATTCATGGGTATGATTCCGCCGTATTCCGATGAGCGGTAGCCGAAAGCGGAATAGCCGATCTCCTGCACAGAATCGGGGATAACTATAGTATCGAGACCTGTATCCACGAAGGCATACTGTCCGATAGACAGGAGCGACTCGGGGAGAGTTATATCCTTTATAAGACTACAGCTTGAAAAAGCACCGCCGCCTATAGCTTCAAGAGTATCAGGAAAAATGATGTTTTCCATTGTGCTGCAATTCGAGAATGCATAGTTAGGGATAGCCTTTATTGCAGTCTTGCTGAGATCCACGGATTTAAGGTATATCATGTCGCCGAATGCGAAAGCACCTATCATTTCAAGAGTAGTGGGGAAGTTCAGAGTAGTAAGCTTTGCGCTGTAGAACGAAGCAAATCCGAGAGTAGTAACTTCCTCGGGTATAGTAAAGCTGTCGCCCTCCTTGCACCACGGGTAGCAGATGAGAGTTTTCTTGTCCTTGGTGTAGAGAACTCCGTCTTCGGAAGTATACTCGGTATTACCGCTGTCTACCTTTATCTCCTTGAGCTTTGTGCAGTACATAAAAGGGTTGTCTGCGGAGATATACTCAATGGAAGCAGGGATAGTAACAGAAGTATACGGATTGTTTTCGTGGTCTTTACCCAGAGCGTTCTTGCCAAGCTCAGTGACTTTTTTGCCTTCGAGAGTATCGGGTATAACGAGAGACTCCGCAGTGCTGGTGCAGTCCTCGATACAGATATTTCCCTCGGAAGTAAGAGAATACTTGAAATCACCGCTGGTCTTGTAGTCCTCTTCCGCAGCAGCGGTTGTTATTTCGGTACCGTCATCTGCCTCAACAGATGCACCGTCAATAGCTGCAAATGATACCAAAGGTGAAGCCGCAGATGATGCGCAGAGTATAAGACCTGCAATAAAAGCGGCAGTTTTTTTACAGTTAAACATAAATATTACCCTCTCATTATTTATGCGGCATAAAGCCGTTAATTCACATTCATTATATCATAATATTGCAAGTATTTCAATGAATTTCACTTAGTTTTCGCATTTAAAGGCGGATATTTCAGATATTGTCCACATTTACGCCAAGACTTTCATACAGCATGGCTTTCAGAGACGATATGCTGAAAAATGGCTCGTCTGCGAAAAGTTCAAGGAGCTTTTCCATATTTTCCTCGCAGTATTCCGTCTCTTTTGAGTAGTTTTTAGCTATCTCTGAGTATTCTGACAGGTTGAGTTCAGTCCCTTTCAGTGCGGAATATCTGAACAGGCAGCTGATAACGATAATGCTCACTGCGGCAAACTTGGTATATCCCAGTATTTCACCGTCGTAAACGCTTTTCAGCAGGTAGCGGAATATAAGGTACTGTGCTATCCTGCGGAGATATATGTCAGTGGAGCTTTCGTGCTCAGGCAGACAGACGAGTTTCTCGTTGCAGTCCTTTATGTATGGCAGCCAGTTCACGTCAATGGGTTCAAGCTCGCTGAAACAGCCGAAAATACGGCTCAGAGCGTCACCGCTGTCATTGGCTTCATTATCGGGAAAGGGCATATCAATGCTTTCCTGTGCATCGGCGGCGATATCGAGGATAGCTGAAATTGCCTCGACAAGTGGGATATTCTCATCGCCGAGTATACGGAGCATATCGCTTCTTGCGGAGAGTATCAGCTCGAAAAGCTCCTCATCATAGCCGCCTGCGGCTTCTTCATAGGGGATATCAGTCTCCGAAAGCGCGAACGGACGGGACAGTATAAGCTCCGCAGCGGCTTCGCAGCACAGCCCTACGCCGCCCTCTTTCAGTCCCTCGAACCACTCGAAATACCGCGGGTGATCTGAGCATATGCGGCACAGCTTGTCCTCGCCAAGCTCGGTGTATATATCGCATAGTCCCTCAGCATTGAGAAAGGGGCAGCGTTCATCTTCCGTGAGTACGAAGCAGCCGTCACGGATATTGTCCCTGAGTCTTTTACCGAATTCTCCGCCTATACTTTCGTAATAAGCGGCAGTATCGGCGTCGATATCTATTTCCCAGCCCTTGCAGCAGCTGTCTCTGCATTTCCCTGCGATACAGCGGAAATCTCTGCAATATTCGGGTGTCCTGTATATCATAAGAAGTCTCCTTTATGGCAATAGTAAAGGGACTGAAGTCAGTCCCTTACATTTTCTACAAATTCTGTTTTGCTGTGCTTGATTATCTCAGCTCTGTTGAACTCCTCGGGAGTAATGAAGGTAGGAACTATCTCGTGGAGCTGTTCAACTACCAGATCACAGAGGTTTTCGTTAGCCGCATTGCGCAGCCTTCTGAGCTTTTTGATGAATTCTTCGCCGTCAAGCTCTATCTGCTGACCGATAAAGATAAGCTCGTTTGAGGTCTTTCTCAGACCTTCCTCGTTCATGAGGAGTTCTTCGCGGAGCTTTTCGCCCGGACGGAGACCTGTGAACTTTATCTCAACGTCTTTGTACGGTTCCTTTCCGTACATACGTATAAGGTTTTCAGCCAGCTTTACGATATGAACAGGCTGTCCCATATCAAGCACGAATATCTCTCCGCCGTGAGCTATTGCAGCGGCTTCGAGGACGAGGCTCACAGCCTCGGGTATTGTCATAAAGTATCTTATGACATCGGGGTGAGTTACGGTAACAGGCTTGCCCTGCTCTATCTGCTTTCTGAAGAGCGGTATTACAGAGCCGTTAGAGCCGAGAACGTTTCCGAAACGTGTTGTTACGAACTCGGTATAGCAGTCTCTCTGCTGTGAGAGGTACTGTATTATCATTTCGCAGCAGCGTTTTGAAGCCCCCATGACATTCGTAGGATTAACAGCCTTGTCGGTGGATACCATAACGAATTTCTTTACTTTGTGGAACTGCGCCAGCGAAGCGGTATTGAAAGTACCTATAACGTTGTTTTTGATAGCCTCCATAGGAGAATTTTCCATAAGAGGAACGTGTTTGTGTGCAGCCGCATGGAATACGATATCCGGCTTGTACTTTTCAAATATGCGGTTCATGCGGTAATAGTCTCTTACGGAAGCGATAAGCACGGTAAGATTAAGGCTGTCGCCGTAGTCCATAACGAGCTCCTGCTGGATAGCGTAAGCGTTATTTTCGTAGATATCAACAATGATTATCTGCTGAGGACCGTATTTTGCGATCTGGCGGACAAGCTCAGAGCCGATAGAACCGCCTCCGCCTGTTACCATACATACTTTTCCGTAGATGAAGTGACGTATCTCCTCGTTATCGAATTTTATAGGAGAGCGTCCGAGAAGATCCTCGACCTTGATGTCGCGCATCTGAGTGAGGATAGGAGTGTTTCCGTTGTCAAAGATAAGGTTTCCGATGAAAGGAACTACCTTAACGGGGAGCTTTGTACACGAACATATATCGAGGATACGCTTTCTCTCGTCCTCAAGGCAGGAGGGGATAGCGAAGATTATCTGCTCGATGTGCTGCTGATCCACGAATTTGATTATCTCATTTGTAGTACCTACAACTGTAACGCCGAGTATTTCCGAACCTATCTTTGATCTGTCGTCGTCGATGATACATACAGGATCGTATGCTGCGCTTACCTTGTCATCTGTGAAAGATGATTCGGTAGCATTTTTTATCTCGGTAAGTATCATTCGGCAGGTCTGACCGCCGCCCACTATCATAGTACGCTTTTTGCCGCTTTTGGTGACAGAGTCAGAGAAGGTGACAAAGGTCTCCTTAAAGAGAAATCTGAAAAGGCATACGCCGATAAGAGATATCAGACCGTGAACGCAGGCATAATTGATGTTTACGTTTTTTCTGATGATATAAATAAATCCACAGGCGATAATGATACCGCCGATGACTCCGTAGGCGCATGACAGATAATCACGTTTATGGAAAAATCTCCAGAGCTTGCTGTAAGCTCCGAATATAAACAGCGAGCCGCAGCAGGTGACAGAGCTGACGACAAAGCTCATTAGCATATCGGAGCGTGATATCTCCGAATTAAAGAACGAAAGAATAAAATTTGCGATAAGAGCAGATGACATGATGATGAATGCATCTGCAAGAGCAAGAATTACTCTGCGGAAACTAAACTTTTCTAATAGATTTTTCATACTTTTCCCCCATTAGCTCATAAATAAAGCCGTTAAAATTATGCCCCCTGTTCTCCGATCTCCGGCGGAGCCATGACACGAAGCTGTTCTTCTGTTACTTTCAGAAGAGAATTTGATGCTTCAAGCACATCGGGGTCACATACCTCCAAACAAACATCCCAGTTCGGACATCTCGTGTCCGTATTATGTGCATCGCTTCCGAAAATGATAGTCTTCTTCTCTTTGACAAGCCGTTTTAACAAGTCTCTTTCTCTCTGTAATAAGAACGCATCATTATTAAACTGAAAAATGGCGTCAGTCTTGAGTATTTTCTCAAAATTTTCGGGCGAATAATATGTGAGGTATCGGTGTATGTGAGCAAGCACTACTTTCAGCCCGTACTCTGAAGAGATAGCGTTTATTTCCTCAGACATCCAATCCTCATAATCTCGGAAAGGCAGCTCAAGAAGGATCATATCAGAATCCTCGATAGCAAGCTGCTGTATCCCGGGAATTTTCGATATTCCGTGTTCTATGGCGACTTCTGCGCCAAGAAGTATATTAGGTATTGCGGTATAATCGGCAATACTGTCAAAAGCGTCCTCACGCTTTAAAAGATATTCTGTCAGTGAACGTTCCTCATGCGCATAAAAATGAGGAGTTGCGATGATCCTTTCAACGCCCTGCTCCTTCATTATGTCTATCATGTCCAGAGCGGTATCCGCATCGGGCGCACCGTCGTCCATGCCAGGCAGAATATGACAATGATAATCAGTAAGCATATTTGGTTGTCTTCCTTTTTTCTACAATAGAGCATTAATTGCATATTATAAAGCATATTTATATCTCTGCTTTTGTTATATTTTTTATCCCAATAGTATCGCTATTTCTTTTTATATGTACAGCGATACCGTTATAATTATATAACAGTTCATATTGTTTTGTCAATAGGTAACAAATGTTAATATTATTTTATAATTGAATAAGTGCAAGAAATTATTAAATCAAAGCATAAAAAATGCAGCTGCGTGATGCAGCTGCATTTTAGAGGTATATGAGAACTGAATTAAGAATTAGTCTACAACTGTACCTTCAGCAACAGGAAGTGAATTGATCTTGTGGAGAAGGAAGAGCTGGATAACCTGAGCGTCCTTTACAGTAACGCCGTCGTTGCCGTAAACGTCAGCAGCTTCAGCAGCCTTGCCGTTGAGCTGATACTTGTTAGGATTTGCGAGAGACTGCATGATGAGAACTACGTCGCCCATGTCAACTTCGCCGTCCTGGTTAGCATCGCCGTTGCCTGTGCTCTTTGTGTTAGGTGTGCTTACTGTTGTTGTTTCAGTAACAGTAGTTGTTGCACTTGTAGTTGTAGTAGATGTAACTGTTGTAGTAGTAGTTGTGGTAGTTGTAGATGTAGTAGTTGTTGTTGTTGTCTGCTGAGCAGCACCAACCTTATAATCCTTCATCTCAACCTTCTCTGGGTTGTACCAGATCTGGAACTCTATAGAAGTTGCATCAGCAGGAATCTTATCAAGAGCGATAGTAACTGCTGCTGTACCGTCGGAACCGATCGTTGTTTCCCACTCGATCTGTGTCCAGTCAGGAGTCTTGAAGCCGAGGCAGCCGTTTGTGAGTGTGCCTGCTTCACCTGTGAGGTTGATTGTGAGGTTGCCGTTTCTGTTGCTGTCGAGGTCGATCTTGTACTTCTTTGTCTTGTCAACAGGAACTTCAACTTCTACGTCAGGAGCATTGAGAACTACCATCTGCTTAACAACTGTAACAGCAGCAGTTCTTGCCTGAATGTGGTTAACGTTTGAGAGATCGCCGCTCCATGAAGCAGGGAGCTGCTTGTCAACGAGGTAGTAAGCAATGCCGTTCTTCTCGTCTACTGTGTAAGGTGATATCTCTGTCCAGTTGTCATAGCTCTTGTCTGAGAAGCAAAGAACAGGTGTATCGCCGGTGTACTTTATAGCAACTTCCTTGCCCTTGAGATCGTTCCATGAGATCTCTACGCCTGGAGTTGTGTTTCCGTATACAGGAGCAGCAGCCTTAGCAGCGTCTATCTCAACGTCTGAGCTGATGAGAGCCTTGCCTGCTGAGAGATCCTGATGGCTGTACTCAGGCATCTTGCCTTCGCTGCCCCAAACGATCTTGTCATCGTTCATGATCTCCATCATCTTGTTGATGATAGGAAGGCTTGAAGAATACCATTCGCCTGTCTCACGGTTGATATAGCCGTGGCACTCACCCGGAGCCTTTGGATTTGACTCGATGTTGTTGTCCCAGAGAACGCAGGGGATACCATACTTCTTAGTTGTTGTGAAGTACTGAGTTGTCCAGTCTACACGAGCCTGTGTGTTGCCGAAGTTAGATGTACCCATCTCACCGATAACTACAGGAACGTCCTTATTGATGAACATATCGCGGAAGTTCTGGAGGTTGTAAGCAAGATCGTTGCTGAACTCCTTTGTGAAGGTGTCGTGATAAGCACCTGTCTTTTCGTCAGTGTTCATTGTGAAGTTATAAGGTGTGTAAGCGTGGATAGAAACAGCGAGGAAGTCGTCATTCTCAGGAAGAACGATCTGATTGAGGAAAGTCTTGTCTGAGCTTGCTACATAACCCGGGAGCATAAGGAGACGAGTCTTAGCGTAAGGACCGTCCATGCCTCTGATGAGCTTAACGAAGTCGGCTTCCAGCTTGTTGATAACGTCAGCCTCAGCAACAGGTGTTGCATACCACCATTCCCAGTCTGTGCCCTTAGCACGCGGCTCGTTCATGCACTCAAATATGAGGTGCTGATCGTAATCCTTGAATTCTGTAGCGATCTGCTCCCAGAGCTTCAGGAGTCTTGGCTTGATATCGTCATAAGCTGTAGCAAGATCAGGTCTGTTGATCCAGCCTTCCTCATGGTGAATGTTGAGGATAACGTACATACCGTTCTTGTAAGCGTAGTCAACTACCTCGTGAACTCTTGCCATCCATGCAGGGTCAACGTTGTTGTTTGAGTCAAGGTGCTGGAACCATGTTGTAGGGATACGAACAGTGTTGAAGCCCTTTGCCTTGAGAGCCTTGAAGAGAGTCTCGTTTGCCTTTGGGCAGCCCCAGCAGGTCTCTGAATCAAGACCGTATGTTGTGAGAGGATTGCCGTTCTCGTCCTGAGCATAAGCGTCAAGAGTATTACCTAAGTTCCAGCCCACCTTCATATTCTGAGTGATCTGGAAAGCTGTCATTGTGTTTGCAGCTGTTGCATAGTCGCCTATAGGAGCTATGCGGAGTGAAGAGAAGATGCAAGCTGCCGCAGCAGAGATGCTGACCAAACGTTTAACGTTCTTTTCAATAAACATTATGTTTTCCTCCTTAATAATATAAAAATGATATTTGGTTTATTCGATCGAAGCTCAGTGCAAAAAGCTTCAATCTAACTTTACAACTAAATTTTATCATATGTGTAGAATAAAGTCAAGTGGATTTGTGCAAATTACATAATATGTTATATAGAATTCTGATTTGTTATTTTAGCACAATTGTCCAGAGAGAAGCTATATACCGTGAAATGTTTATTTCTAATTTTTTATTTTGATATAACATTTCACACAATGAGAAAAAGAAATTAAATAACGAGATAAAGTATTTTACTATGTAACATTTATTTAATAAATTAGCTCTCATTTTACCATGTATCACAAGTGCGTTAAAGCAAAAAAGAAAGTCCCCGCACATTGGCGGGGACATGATATTACTTCTTCTTTTTCTTGTTTTTGTTGTTTGAAGAATTCTGCGCAGGCTTTTTAACAGCTTCCTTTACGGTCTCTGTTGCATTTTGTGCAGCCTCGGCGGCTTCTTCGATAGCCTCTTCAGCAGCTTCTTCAACTGTATCTTCTACTGTTTCTTCAGCGGATTTCATCTCTGCGGCAGTCACTTCAACAGCGTCTTCGATAGCCTTTAATGCATCTTTTGATATAGACTCGGTCTTTTCCTTGACATCATCTGCGGCATCTTTTGCATCCTCAGCGATATCCTCGGCTTTGTCCTTAGCCTTTTTGAGTGACTCTTCGGCGATAGCTCCCTTTGATTTTATCAGCTGTGATTTTTTCTTGCCTTTTTTCTTTGCAGCCTTTTCCTGAGCAGCTATCTCAGCAAGGTATTCATCAGCCTTGCCGCTCTTGATTATCTCTTTAGCCTTCTGTACTTCGAGGAGCACCTTGTTGTGCTTCTTATCATAAATAAAGAAAAGTACGAGAATAGCTATACCGAGTATAAGTGTGAATATACCGAAGTTAAATCCGGGAGGAGTATACTTCATTGAAACAGTGTGGTGACCTGCTGGGAGACGTATACCTATCAGAGTACCGAGAACGAGGACTTCGCCCTTAGCACCTGCCTCAGCAGACTTGCTGTCGTTTACGAGCACTGTCTTGTCAGAGCCCTCAGGCTTTGTCTCTGTAATGAAGTTCTCAGCAGCCTCACCGTCTATCTCTATCTTCCAGCCGGGCTCATAAGGGATAGTGGTCATGAGTATCTCGCCTTCCTGAGCATCAACATCACCTACAAGGTAGCGGTCTGTAGTCTTGCTCATATCGAGATTCCACTGACGCTCCTTAAGCTTGTTGATATCCTCAGCGAAAGCATCTTCATCAAGGTAATAGAAGTTGAAGCCCTGGTTCTTTCTTACCATGATGTACTCGTTGCTTCCTGTGTATCTGCCGTCTGTAGGCGGGATAGTAAGTCTTATCTCAACTTCGTCACCGGCATTGAACGGGCCCATTCTTACGATAGGTGAAGAGTTGGTGTTGAAGTAAGTACCGTAGCCGTCATAAGCTTCCGTACCTGTTTTCTGACCTCTGTATACACCGTCATCGCCCTTTACAGCTACCCATACGTTACAGGTCTTTCTCATTTCAGAGCCGAGGTGCATATAGATGTTGCCGTCCTTAGGAACAGTTACATCAACGTTTACAACAGCGTCGTCAACGCCTGCGAATGCTTCGTAGCAGTCGTGAAGAGTGCCGTTGTTATTGTAATCGTGGAGATATACCTTTGTATCATCGTATTTTACAGTACAATCGAAAGGAACATAATACTGCTTTGGAACAAGCGGAACAGCTGAGTAATCGGTAGTATTTCCTGTCATTGAGCTGAGGAAGTTGTTAAGGCTGTTGAAGGGGTTATCGTTGCCGAGACCTGAAAGTCTCAGGATATCCTGATTAGCCATGTAACCGATATTCAGCGCATTTGGATTTTCGTAGATGTCAACTGTTGCAGGAACGTCCTTGTCCTTCTTATAAGAAGTTGAGAAACGATATTCGTATGAGTGATCAAGCATCTGTGTGCTGCCGCTGCTTCTTGCAGGATCATCAAGGATATACTTGAAGCCGAGGATAGAATCGGCAACAGGGTTGCAGCCCTCATACTTTGACTCGAAGCTCTGAGTGAAATAGCCCATAGCCTCGATGAATGTGATAGCCTTTGCGTTCATTACCGAGCTTGAGTGGGAAATACCCTTGAGACCGTATGCAAGATCATCGTTTACCATACGAGAATAGGTCTTTTCAGCACGGTAGAAGCCGTTGTCGTAGTTCTTGAGCTCCTTTACAACATCGGGAGCGGAAAGTATCTCGGTGTAAGTGCTCTTGTCGGAGTTACCTACTTCCTTGAATATCTTTCTGAACGAGTCATAGCAGTTGTAGCCTGTCTCGAAGAATATGAACAGTGCCATAACAACGGATATAGCACTTTTAGCCTTTTTGGTCTTGGAATGGCTGTACAGATAAACGCCTGCGAGGTAGATGCCTGCGAGTATCATACCGAAAGCGATAGTACCCAGCCATGTCTCTTCCCAGCTCTCCGAGCCGCGCTCCATATTAGCTTTGTAAGGAAGAATAGCAACATACTTGTATTTGCTCTCGTTATAATTGAATGACTTCATCATCTTGCAGAATATCGCCGTCAGTATACCGATAACTGCTGCCGATGAGCCTACACTCAGCGGTGACAGCTTATAGCCGTCAAGCTTTGAGAATACCTCTGCTGCCATTGATACGAGAACGAATGAGAGCAGGAATGAATATCTGTATGGGAGCCAGTTAGGATCCTGACCGCCGTGCCACATCATATTGATAGGCTTTACATACATACTGAACAGAAGGGCAAAGGTCATAAGACCATAGCCTATCTTGTTGTTTGTCTTTATCTTCTTGTTCATGAAGAACAATGGGAGAAGAACGAATGTGAGAACGCCGCAGTATATCTCAGGTCTGCCGTAGAAGCGAGTTCCCTCGTCAACGTTAACTGAGTAATACTGGTTCGGGAGCAGACAAGGAACAAGTTCGATAGGATTGAACATAGCTTTGTAGCTGTAATCAGGAACAGAGAAGTCGAACTTACCAAGTGCAAGGGCGTTGTAGACAGGCAGTATCATGAACATACTGCAAAGCAGTACTACCACGGTGGAAACGCCCATAATACCTATGGTCTTTGCGTATTCCTCTATGCTCTTGAATTTGCGCTTAGTACCGAAGAACAGGTAATAAACGAAGTAAATGGCGATGAATATGGCTATCATGAAGCCAATATAGAAGTTTGCCACGAACATTATGGCTGTAGGTATGATGTAATTCAGCTTTCTGCCGTCATCAATGAGATATTCCACGCCGAGGATTATAAGTGGCAGGAATATAGGTCCGTCGATCCACATGGGATCTATGAGCTGGATAACAACATATGCCATCATAGCATACATTGTTGAGAACATTACAGACTGGAGCGGTTTGAGTCTCTTTGACTTCTGCGCATAAATGCAGAATGTAAGACCTGCCGCACCTACCTTTGTCATCTGCATTATCATAACGCTTTCGATTATCATTTTTCTCGGAAGCAGCATGACGATGAAGGTGAACGGACTTGCGAGGTAGTATCCTATGATACCCATGAAGCCGCCCGAAAGGTTTCGGCTCCAGTTGTAGAAAATACTTCCGTCGCCCCAGAAAGCATTTCTCAATGCTTCAAAGTAGTAGATGTACTGACCGTTAAGGTCGAGCGTCAGTACGGAACGTTCGCCGAATGGGTAAACATCAAAGCAGATATACGACACGAATGTCAGAAGAAAAGGTACAAGAAAAGCGATGACGTAATAAAGCGGCTTGAACTTCTGTCCCTTTTTCTCGGCTATGATGTCTGCGGCAGTTATTGCAGGTCTGGTGCTGCCGATCTTGTTGCGGGATGAGGACGAAGCAGTCTTCGTTCCCGTAGATATTGACTTAGCCAATTTTGTTCCTCCTTTTGTTTCGGGCGGTGAAAGCCATAGTACCCGATTATAATACTATTTTCTATTATACTACAAAACTTTCCGCTTTGCAATAGAAAATTCGTCCTGTTCAGATAAAAAAAGAACATCTACTATATAGACGTACTTTCCGCAGTATTCTCTCATAAAAAACGTGTAGAAATTTTCAATAAAAATGAGCGGCAGTGTTGTACTCTTTTGTAAATTTTCTCGGCAAGGCATTGACTTGTATTGCATAAAGTGCTATAATTTGAATGTTATGGGTGATTTACAGGTGTGTTACAGGATCTGGGATCCATACATTATAATATTTTAATCTAAGGAGATAATCAAGAGTGGGAAAATATTTTGGAACTGACGGCTTCAGAGGTACTGCAAACGAAAATCTTACTGCTGACCATGCTTACAAGGTCGGACGCTTCCTTGGCTGGTATTACGGAGAGCTCAAAAGAAGAAGCGGCTCAGATGAAGCACCGCGCATAGTAATAGGCAAGGATACACGCCGTTCGAGCTATATGTTCGAGTATTCTCTGGTAGGAGGACTTACTGCTTCGGGTGCTGATGCATACCTTCTCCACGTTACAACTACACCTTCTGTTGCATATATATCAAGAGTTGACAGCTTTGACTGCGGAATTATGATATCCGCAAGCCATAACCCTTATTATGACAACGGAATAAAGCTCATAAACGGACAGGGCGAGAAAATGGAAGATACAGTCATCGACCTTGTTGAGGCATATCTTGACGGAAACCTCAATGCTTTCGGTCAGGAGTGGAAGGAGATACCTTTTGCTCACGGCGACAAGATAGGCAAGAGCGTTGACTATGTTTCTGGCAGAAACCGCTACCTCGGATACCTTATCTCTCTCGGAATGTACTCATTCAGAGGAATGAAGATAGGTCTCGACTGTGCAAACGGTGCAGCATGGAATATTGCAAAGTCGGTATTCGATGCTCTCGGCGCAGAGACTTATGTAATAAATGCAGCACCTACAGGTGTTAACATCAACAACAATGCAGGCTCAACACATATCGAAGGACTCCAGAAATTTGTAGTTGAGAACGGTCTCGATGCAGGCTTCGCATATGACGGAGACGCTGACCGCTGCCTGTGCGTTGACGAAAAGGGCAATGTCATCACAGGTGACCATATCCTTTACATCTACGGAAGATACATGAAGGAGCGCGGAAAGCTTCTCAACAATACAGTCGTTACTACAGTAATGTCCAATTTCGGGCTTTACAGAGCCTTTGACGAGATCGGCATAGATTACGCAAAGACAGCCGTAGGCGATAAGTACGTATACGAATATATGAAGGAAAACGGCTGCTGCATCGGCGGTGAGCAGTCAGGACATATAATCTTCTCGAAGTATGCTTCAACAGGTGACGGTATCCTTACAAGCCTGAAGATAATGCAGGTAATTATGTCACGCGAGAAGAAGCTCAGCGAGCTTGCTGCACCGTTCACAGTATATCCTCAGGTGCTTGAAAATGTCAAGGTAAAGGATAAGGCTGCTGCACAGGCTGATCCCGATGTACGTGCAGAGGTGGACAAGGTTGCCGCAGAGCTTGGCGACGGCGGAAGAATACTCGTTCGTGAGAGCGGTACAGAGCCTCTTGTAAGAGTCATGGTAGAAGCAAAGGACGAAGCTGTATGCAGAAGCTGCGTTGACAGAGTAGTTTCTGTTATCAAGTCAAAAGGCCATGCAGTCTGATACATTATAAATGGTATATAAATAATACATCGGCGATCTCTGAAAAAGGGATCGCCGTTTATATTAGTACGATATGACAAAGGGGAACAGTATAAAAAAAATAAATTCAGTTAAATACTGGAAATTTCACAAAGCTATTGACTGATGTTTTTTTTGGTGATATAATGATTATTACGGCGTGTTATGCCACAAAATAAGTATATGTAGTTAATTGGAGGTCAAAATGGCTAAGAATAATGAGCGCAATCTTAATGTTACGATCAAAAATCCGAGCGATGAAAAGGATGAAGTTATTATTTCCATATCATCTATTATGAAACAGCTTAAAAGATTTCTTGTTTTATGGCTTGTAATAGCTATAATCGCAGGTATCTTCGCTTTTTCTTTCTCTGCAATAATGACTTTTTCAAAGAAAACACCTGCAAAGGCTCTGGTAAGCTTTTCATACAGCGGTATTGAAAAAGGTCTTGATCCTGCCGGACGTAAATTCGATATCAATTCCATGAAAAATCCTCTCGTTATCGAAAGAACTCTTACAAAGCTTGGTTTCGACTTGAAAATGGTTGAAGATATCAGAGAGAATATCACTTTTGATTCAAAGATCCCACAGGATGCTTATGAGAGACTTACTACATATAAAAGCGTAATGGAAAGTGCTTCAAGCGGAAATCTTGCCGCAGCACAGTCTATGCTCGATGTTACATGGTATCCTACACAGTTCACGATATATTTTGATTTCGGCAATGCAGGCTTTAGCAGAACAGACGGCGTTGAGTTCCTCAATACTCTTCTTGACTGCTACCGTGACTTCTTCTATGAGCAGTACGGCTACAACGAGTCACTGGGAGCTGCTGTAAAGGTCGTTGAGTATGACAGCTATGATTATGCACAGCAGATCGACCTTTTCAGAAATTCGCTCAGAACAGTAAGAAATTACCTTTCTTCACTTTCAAACGATGACAATACAGCATTCCGTTCAAGCGTTACAGGATATACATTCAAGGACCTTTCAGAATATGCAAAGACAGTTTACAGCATCGACCTTGACAGAATATCTTCTTACATCTCTGTAAACAATGTAACAAAGGATAAGGATTCAGCACTTGCTTACTATGATTACAGAATAGAGAACCTCAACCGTGATAAGGACGAATATGCAGAGCGTCTCGCTTCGATCGATTCTTCAATATCACAGTACCAGAAGGATAATATCACAGTATACGGTGATAATGTAAATACAGAGTCTACAGTTCATTCAGACCAGTATGACTCACTGTTCAGACAGAAGACATCAGTACAGGCAAGCCTCGCACAGGCAAAGCAGGATATCAATTTCTACGAGTCAAGACGCGATGCTCTCAAGAACAACAAGAACAGCTCTAAGGCAAACATCGAAAAGGTAGAGGCTGATATCAAGTCACTCAGCGAAAAGGTATCACAGATAGTTGACCTTACACAGAAGACAGCTGATGATTATTATGAGAACGTTCAGTTCGCACACGCATATAATATTCTTATCCCTGCTTCAAGATCAGTCGCAGCAGGAATAGTTGATGCAGTCAAGGGCTCTATAAAGCTTCTTGTAATTGTTGAAGCACTTATCTTCATGATCTACCTCTGCATGGCATTTTTCAGCGCTCTCAAGAACGATACTGCAAAAAGAGCAAAAGCTGTAAAGGCTTGCGGAAATGATGATGACGACGAAGATGCAGATCTTGATGAGCTCGTTGATATCATCGAGGAAGAAGCCGAAAAGGCAAACGCATCACAGAAAAACGCTAATAAAAACAAGAAAAAGTGATATTAAGGGCTGCATTTGATTGCAGCCCTTTTTTATGTATGGTCAATGTTAAATCCACGTAAAAAAAGAGCAGTAATTATTGACTTGTCTTTCTTTCCTGTTATAATAATAATGGAACAAAATAAAGGTATAAGAACAGGAGAGAATTATGGAAGAATTTTCAATATTTAATATCTTCACACTTCTTGGCGGACTTGCCTTCTTCCTTTACGGAATGAAAGTAATGTCAACGGGACTGGAAAAACTTACAGGCGGCAAGCTTGAAGTTGCACTGAAAAAAATGACCTCCAACAAATTCAAAGCGTTGCTGCTCGGAATGGGCATAACCATTGCGATACAGTCATCATCGGCTATGACGGTAATGCTTGTCGGATTTGTAAACTCGGGTATCATGAATCTTGAACAGACTATCGGTGTCTGCTTTGGTTCTGATATAGGAACAACGCTTACTGCATGGATACTTAGTCTTGCTGGTGTTGACGGAAAGAATCCGTTTATAAAAATGCTCAAGCCTTCATCATTTGCACCTTTAGTTGCACTTGTAGGTGTTATATTGATAATGGCAGCAAAGAAAAACAAGAAAAAAGACGTAGGACGTATCCTTGTAGGTTTTGCCATTATAATGACAGGAATGACTTTTATGTCAGATGCGGTATCACCCTTGGCTGATTCGCCTAAGTTCCAGACTATCCTCACGGCATTTAAGAATCCTATCCTCGGCGTACTGGTCGGAGCAGGCTTTACAGGAATAATCCAGAGCTCCGCAGCCTCTGTCGGAATATTACAGGCATTTTCACAGACAGGCGCTCTGACATATGGTATGGCGCTTCCGATAATCATGGGACTTAATATAGGTACCTGTGTAACAGCGCTTATTTCCAGTATCGGAGTAAACAAAAACGCCAAGCGTGTAGCTTGTATACACATACTGATAAAGGTCCTCGGAACGCTTATACTGCTACCGGTATCAATGATACTTGAAAGTGTTATTCAGCTTAGTATATTTGATAAGACCGTTGGTTTTGTCGGAATAGCAGTTATGCACTCTATATTCAATATAGCAACAACAATTATTCTTTTACCGTTCTCAAAACATATTGTAAAGCTTTCTAAGATAATAATAAAGGATGATAGCGTAGAACAGGTAAGTTCAAAAAAAACGATCACAGGTCTGGACGATATCCTTCTCAAAACACCTGCCGTAGCAGTTCATACTTGCTTATCAGCAACATTACAGATGGCTGAGCTCACAAGAGAGACTATCATCATGGCATTGAAGCTCCTTGTGGAGTATGACGGCGAGGCTTGCGATACAGTTATCGAGAACGAGGATATAATCGACGGCTTTGAGGATAAGATAAACAGCTATCTGATAAAGATAGCAAAGAGCAGTGTTACAGGTGCAGACAGCCGAAGCGTATCGAAGATGATGCACTGTGTGGGCAATTTCGAGCGTATTTCCGACCATGCTGTGAACCTTGTGGAATCGGCTCAGGAAATGCACGAAAAGGGTATAAACTTCTCTGAGGAATGTATAAACGAGATAGTGGTCATAACAGACGCTATCACAGAGAATGTTAATAAGGCATTCGACTCATATGAAAAGAATGACCTTTCTATCGCACATAAGGTCGAGCCGCTTGAAGAAGTTGTGGACAACCTTAGCACAGAGCTTAAAAACAGACATATCCGCAGACTCCAGAACGATGAATGTACTGTTGAGCTTGGATATATCTTCCAGGACGTGCTTACCAATCTTGAGCGTATTTCCGACCATTGTTCAAATATAGCAGGCTGTCTTATCGAGACAGACGAAAAGACCAATATCCACGCATATCTCCACGATGTCAAGGAGAATGACGAGGGATTCAGAAACGAGTACAGAGAGTATGCAGAGGAATATTTCCGCAGACTCGGTGCATCGGAAGTTAAAGCATAAAAACAAGCGGCTGACATTTCGTCAGCCGCTTTTGTGTGTATAACAGTATCTTTGATATCAATTGTAGGGGCTGCCAAAGGCAGCCCCTACATATTGTTACGTAAGCGATGTACGATTATGGGTTTTGATAATGGTTAGCGAGCTTACGAGCGACAACGTGGCAAGGGTGCAGCGTCACGCTGCTTAATACGGAAGCACGAACTTTCCTGCTTTCCAAACGCCGTTTTCGTTGACGACTGAGAAATCCTCTGTTTCTGTGTAAGGCTCATTGCCGTAATCGTCCCCTGTGTAGAAGTTTTCGACTGTGAACAGTATCTCGTCATCTGACTTTGACTTTATCTCCGTCACCTTTGAAGATGAATAGAAGATATCGCTGCCGCGGTTGCCGCAGAAAGCGTAGAGAGAGCCGTTCTTCTCAAAGTAGAGCTGTGAGAGCTCGCTGTTTGGGTAACGTGAGCTGAATACCTTGAAGTATTCGTTTTCGAGGTCGCTGAATGTTTTGATATTGCTGTCTGTTATGCGGTAGCACTTCCAGCCCATGTCGTTTTCAGCTGTGTCATTAAAGTCAACATCAAATGGACAGCCTACAGTGAAGCTCATCTGTGTCTTGCAGGCTGACTCGAAAAGAGCCTGTGCAGCCGCAATGAGTGTACGGTCATCGACCTTGTCCTGATCTGCTTCAAATACTACCGCACCGTCCTCGTTGTAGGCGAAAGCACCGCCGCCCAGCGGATCGGGCTGAGTTGTGGGAGCAGTTGTGACTGTCGTAGTAGATGTGGTTTTGGCAGTAGTTTTTGCTGTTGTGGAAACAGAGGTAGTCGTATCAGTCGTGTCTGCCTGAGAAGTGGTCTCGGCAGGCTTTTTCTTTGCGGTATTAGAAGATTTGCCTGTTTTCTCCCCGCATGAAGCGGCTGATATTACAAGTGCAGTTGCTGCGATAAAAGACAATATTTTTTTCATTATTCTTCCTCCTGTTCATCATCGTCAAGGACGAAATCAATAATTCCGTCACTGACATTTACAGCGGCACATATTACCTGAACGGTCTGTCCTAAGGTATAGGAAACGCCGCTGAATTTCTCTGTAAGTGCTACGGGCTCGGTATAGTCGTATTCGCCCTCGGGGAGAGTCCTTATGTGGACAAGTCCCTCAACTGTATTGGGCAGCTCGGCATAGAAGCCAAACTCTGTAACGCCCGATATCTTAGCGGTGAAGCTTTCACCAATGTGAGCTTTCATATACTCAGCCTTGTAACAGTCCTCACACTCGCGCTCGATAGTTACAGCGCGTATCTCCGCAGCGGAAGAACGCTCCGAAGCATTGACAGCGAAGCCCGAATAGCGTTTGCTTAGCCATTCGTTGTTGTAGCCTGCAAGTATATCCGTGATTATGCGGTGTATAGCAAGGTCGGGATAGCGTCTGATAGGCGAGGTGAAGTGTGCATAGTCATCGAGCACAAGTCCGAAATGTCCCAGAGGCTCGGGAGAATACTTCGCCTTAGCCATAGAGCGGAGCACCAGCATATTGATAGCCTCGAACTTCTCTGTACCCCTCGCGCTTTCCAGTATCTTAGCCGCGTGAGCAGGCTTGAACTCGTTGAAAGGCGGACATTCAAAGCCATATTTCGGCAGCATTTCGTGAAGAAGCTCTGACTTCTCTTCTGGGGGAGCTTCGTGTATACGGTAAACGAAAGGTACTTTTTTATCCTTTGCAAGCTTTGCAGCCGCTTCATTGGCTGTAAGCATGAATTCCTCGATTATACGCTCAGCCTTGCCGCGCTCACGGGGCTGTACATCATAGCAGATGCCGTCCTCGCCGATAAGCAGCTTGCTTTCCGTAGTTTCTATCTCAGGAGCATGGCGGAGCTTTTTCTTAGCGATGAGCTTGTCCGCAAGCTCGTTCATAAGTGTGATATTGTCGCGGACTTCTGCGTATTTTGCAGCTATCTCGTCAGTTTCCGAGTCGTCAAGTATACGGTTTATCTCGGAATAAACGCCCTTTACCCTTGAACGGATAACGCTCTTGCAGAAGCGGTAGGAAAGCATATTGCCGTCGTTGTCAAGCTCCATGAAAGCCGACAGCGTGAGCCTGTCCTCATTTGGATTGAGGGAGCATATGCCGTTTGAAAGCTCCTTCGGCAGCATAGGTATCACCTTATCTGCGTAGTAGATGCTTGTTCCGCGCATGAGAGCTTCCTTATCGAGAGCACTGTTGCCCTTTACGTAGTGTGAAACATCGGCGATGTGGACTCCGAGGCAGTAGCCCTTTTTAGTCTTTTGTACCGATACTGCGTCATCGAGGTCCTTTGACTCAGCACCGTCAATGGTGAATATAGTCATATCGCGGAGATCCTCGCGGTTGTTGAAGCAGTACTCCTGCACACCGCCTGCGGATATCTTACGTGCTTCTTTCAGCACTTCCTCGGGGAAAGCTGTGGGAGCACCATGCATGACAAGTATTGAAGCTGCCGTAGAAGCAGCATATTCCGAGCTTCCGAAAACAAGGGTTATCTTGACCTTGTGCTCGGCGTGTCGTCTGCCGCGGTAAACTATGTCAGCCAGTACCTTGTCGCCGTTTTCAAAGGGGATACTTTCCTCGCGGACAATGATGATATGATTTCGTGAAGCAGTATCGGGGACGAGATAAGGTCTGCCGTCCTCGAATTCAATTTTTCCCGTAAGCTGCGAGCTTCCAAATTCAAGTATATCCAGCACTTCGCCCTCAGGCTCGCCCGAGCGTGAAGCAATAGGGGAGATGAGCACTCTGTCGTTGGGCATAGCTCCAAGCATACATTTTCCGGGGATAAAGTACTCAACGCCGTCATCTGTCATGGCAAAGCCGAAGGTGCGGCTCAGGCGTGTGACAGTTCCTGGATAAGCCTTGACCCGTGAGCAAAGAGCCACCTTCATGCCTTTTTTCATCATGATGATACCATCGGTGCGGAGCTGTGAAAAAGCCTCGGTGAAGTTTTCTCTTCCCGATTTCTTAGTCTTGCACTTTGACTCAAGCTCACTCAGGGGCATGGATTTTTTGCCATAGGCTTTCAGGAAAGTGACTATTTTATTTTTATAGCTCTCCATCGAAACGGCGGAGCTGCCTTTTTTGACTATCTGCTTCTTTTTACTTTTTTCAGACATAAAAGTCTCCTTTTGCAGTTTATCCGATAAAAATTTAAGCCCCATGACTTTAAGTCACAGGGCAGCTTTTCTTACTTTGTGAAGATCGGTACGATATTAACAGCGAGCACAGCAATGAAAAGGAGTATTGCAAGAGTTCTTGTGATCTTAGCGAGAATAGCTTCCTTAGTTCTGCCCTCATTCTTACCGTAGAATGAATCAGCACTTGCACCTGTGAGAGCTGCTGTCATACTATCCTGTGATTTCTGTTCCTGTGAAAGGCAAAGTATAATTGTGAGAAGACTGATAACGAGAATTACAACTCCGCCGATTATCTCTAATGTTGACATAAAAACTACCTCCGAAAATACAGTTATAGATTACGGCATAAGCCGATACATTTCAATTAGCTATACTATTATATCACAGTCGAAGCTGATTTGCAAGGGGTTTCTCTGAAAAAGCGAGACAAAATTAGCGTTTAAAATTGTTGAAATCATACAACTTATGGGGGTATAAACAAAAAAGCAGCTCCGAAGAGCTGCTTTTCAATGTTCGATTTAAGATCAAACTGTTTCTGTTGGTAATGAGATAAGACCGAGGCAGTACTTCTGGATAGCTAATGCATCGTTAGAAGTTACGCCGTTGCCCTTCTTGTGAACGTCAGCGTTTACCCAGCCCTGCTGTGAGATACGATGACGGTCTGTACCCTCAACGCCGTACTTATTCGGATTTGCAAGAGCCTGCATGATGATAACAGCATCTGAAAGGTCGATCTGCTCATCGTTGTTTGCATCGCCGAGCATTGTTGGCTGGAGAGGAGGATCTGTAACTACGTAAGGCTGTGTTACTACAGGAGCTGTTGTAGTTGTTGTAGTTGTTACCTTCTTTGTAGTAGTTGTTGTAACCTTTGTAGTAGTTGTTGTCTTTACAGAAGGTGTTGAGCTGCCGCCTGTTTTCAGTGTAACAGAGTCAATTGTGAACTGGTCACAGTCGATCCACCAAACACCGAACTTGATCTCTCCGCCGTATTCAGTCTGAATGATAGAAGAGATATCTGAAGGAACCTTCCATGTGATAGTGCCGCTGTTGCCGTTGATAGACTGAGTGATCTCGTCGCCCATAGCCCAGTAGCCGTTAGCCTTATCAGTTGTGGAAGTACCGAACTGACCAACATACTTACCGATGTTGCCGTTTGCAGAGATATTTACCTGTACCTCTGTGATCTTCTCGTTCTTTGGGATACCGAAGTCTTCGTAAGCAAAGCCGATCATTCTCTCGTCTTCGCCAAGGCTGCTGTAAGTAACCTTCTTGTTAGCCTTGAGAGTATAACCGTCGCCTGAAGGTGTTGAAGGA
>NZ_FNWV01000011.1:0-50772 GCF_900108555.1 Ruminococcus flavefaciens | reverse complement strand
CAAAGCCGATCATTCTCTCGTCTTCGCCAAGGCTGCTGTAAGTAACCTTCTTGTTAGCCTTGAGAGTATAACCGTCGCCTGAAGGTGTTGAAGGACCGCTTGGGTTTGTCTTTGTTGTAGTTGTAACTACAGAAGGATTATTCTGAGTTGTAGTTGTTACAGAAGGTGTAATTGTTGAACCGCCTGCCGGGTAGATCTTTGAAACACCTGTGATAGTTGTGTCTACAGAACCTGTCTTATAGAAGTGGTAAAGACCTGCTGCTGCACCAACGAGACCTGCGTTATAGTCGATAGCGACCTCATTGCCCTGATAGTCTGAACGGATATCCTGATATGTTCCGTTAGCATCTAAAGGACCGCCGCAGAGAGCACCTATAAGGAGGTACTTGTTCTGGATTCCGTCATTCTGCTTGCCTGCGTCTGCATCAGGAGAAGCAGCTCTGTGATGAGGATTCTTTGAAGAATTAGACTTGAAGCCTACAACGAGACAGTGTGACTGTCCGTTAGCGAAAGCCTTGTCACCTGTGAGGTACTGCATCTGTCCCTTAGCCCATGAGGAGTCTGCCTTATTGTACTTAGCAGCTACGAGAGAACAGAGCTGAGCTGTTGCGTTGTGTCTTGCGCTGCCCCACTCGTTAGCGAAGTAGTAGTTGTTGCCCTGGAACTTGCCGAGCTCTGCTGCGCTGCCCCAGTCGCCTGTGATCTCGCCCTTGAGGATAGCAGCACCGAGCTGAACGCTTTCCCAAGAGTGTACTGAATAAGCTGTAGGACAGTTCTTCAGGTCGTTGAGGTAGCTCTGATCCTTTGTAGCAAGGTACAGCCAGCCTGCTGCCCAAGCCATTTCGTCAGATGAACCTGTCCAGTGTGCATCATAGAAAGTACCTGCTGAATAGTAGCCTGTATCCTTCTTTGAGAACTCGTAAAGAGCCTTAGCGTACTTGAGGTCGTCAGCGTTGCCGAAGTTTACGTAGTTAGCTGCAAGAGCTGCTGCGTATTCAGCAGTAACGTTAGCTGCACCGCCTGTTGTCCAGAGCATACGTCCTCTGTCGCCCTGTGTCTCAGGTGGTCCCCAGTAAGCGTGGTCTGTGTTACCTTCACCTTTTTCAATGAGAACTCTTGATACTGTATTTCCGTTGAGCTCTGTAGCGTCACGGAAGAATTTAGCGAATTTGTCTGTTATAACTTTAAGATGAGCACCCTGTCCTGTAGCTTCGTATGCGTCCTTGAATTCGTAGTATGACCAACCGAGTGTAGAAGCTGCGTAACCCTGAGGCTGACCGAACATTACGTGGTCGCCGGCATCGTGGAAACCGCCGGGAACGACATCGTTTGTATGGCAGTTACCTCTCCATGAGAGACCGCAGTCTGAGTTGTTGCCGCACATATTTGCGTCATAAAGATAGAGGGAGTACTGGAGAAGCTTAGCGTAGTTATCACCGTCTGCCGCTGTTGCTGTGAGAGAGGGAGCAACCATCGAAGAGAATGGGGCAGCCAGTGAAGTGAGAGCTACAGCTCCGCCGATCAATGCAGATTTAAACCTATTTAGTTTATGCATATTATCACACTTCTTTCTAAAGTTTTGCCTATAATATGTCTCATAGAACATTATACAGGGTTTATTCGCAAAAGTAGTTACAAATCAGTAACAAAACTATTACAATATGATTAAAACGCGCTAATTATGGTCAAATTCGGCATAGTGCGCAAAAAATGCACACTCCGATTGGTCATTATCACGATGAAAATATGTGTTTGCAGGTGGACAAAAGAAAGGAGCAGGATAGCGATATCCTGCTCCCGAAATTGGTATTTTATTTTCCTGTGTAGAAACAAGGTATCTTCTCAATGCTGTGGAGCAAGTAAAGCTGTAATACCATAGCATCGTTGACGGTTATGCCTTCTGATGAAGTGTCAACATCGGCATTTGCCATACCTGTTTCTGTGATATGCGTCGGGTCTGAACCGTTTTCGCCGTATTTATTCGGATTAGCCAGAGCCTGCATTATGAGTACAACGTCTGCAAGGTCAACCTGACCGTCACAGTTTGCATCGCCCGGGTCAACATATATCTGTACAGCTATCCAGAGGTACTTGCTCTGACCTGTAGGAGCTGTGAAAGTAAGCTTTGTATCGCCTGATCTCAGAGCCTTGATAGTGAATGTATTATCCGCATTCTTCTCCATTGAGATGATATTTTTGTCGTAGTCGAAGTTGCCAAAGGGGATAAGGTTTGCGCCCTTGGAGAAGGAAAGTGTAGCAGTCTCGCCGATATAAAGCTTATCGCGGTTTATGCTCAGTTCAAAATCAGAGCCGTTTAAGCCTGTTGTCGGAGTTGTGACTACAGATGTTGTAGCTGTGGTAGTAGTTACGCTGTTTCCGACAATTGTTATCTCGTAATCAAATTCAACATCGTAAAGCTCAAGATTTGTACCTATGACACCGCCGCGATATTTTGCGGTGTATTTGCCTGCGGGGATAGTGCTCATTTCGGTAGCCTTGAACTCCTGTCCGTTTGCGTTTACGAGAGTTACCGACTCAGGTCTGACGCCATAAGTGATAGTTTCCTTTTTGTCGATATAAGTTACCTTGCCTGATGCGTGTACAGCAGAATAACGTGTGATGACGTTTATCTTGATATCCTCGGGCTGGAAGCTGTCACCTGTATTGTAAACGGTCTTTGTTGGATATGTATCCACGCTGTCAAACTTCTGGCTGTCAAAATTCGTAAGAGTAACGTCCGCTGTTGTTACTGTTGTAGTAACAGCGGTGGTAGTTGCTGTGGTAGTTGCGGCAGGTACGATCTTTAATGTGATAGTCTTGGACTGCGCTGTGCTTCCGTTTGACGAGATCACCAATTTAAGATCGCCTGTATTGTTTGGAGCTGTTCCCACAATATCTGCTGTGTGTGCAGCAGTGTCAACACCATCTATTGCGAGGCTTGAAGAACCGCTTACTGTGAGCGTTGGTCCGAGGACATTCTCGACATGGATCTTGATAGCGTCACCGACTGCATATTCGCTCTTATCGGGAGTAACAACAAGCTCAGTATTTACTGCGGAGCTGTTACCAAACTTGAAGTCAGCATTTATTTCGCTCACGCTCTTTGCAAGTGCAGGCATTGAAGCTGCATCGCCGCCGTAGAGGTTTGCGATACCTGCGCAGGCGATAGCGAAACAGCCGTTGTAATCGAGAGCACCCTCTGTGTACTGGTACTTGTCTGTCTGATCCTGATAGCCGCTCTTGTCGTCACCGCCTACGAGGAGACCGTAAGCTGTGTACTTAGCGGAAGGATTTCCTGAAGCACCTGTGCTGTCCGTGCCGGGGTTAGCTGCACGGTGGTGTATATGTACAGGCCACTTGTCGCCGTATCCGAGGAGGAAACTATAGCCTAAGCTATTGTCACCGAGGATGTGGTCCATCTGATACTTTGCAGCCTTTGCGTAACTTACCTCGGGATCGCCATTTGCAAGAATGAGAGCGTCCATCTGCTTAGCGCAGTTGTAACGTGAAGCACCCCAGCCGTCAGCGTTGTAAGTGCCTACTGTAAGGTCGCCCTGCTTTTTGAGCTCTACCTGAAGCTCGTCAGCGAAAGCCTGTTCACCTGTAGCTTTATACATAAGAGCCGAATATCCCTGCCATACCTTGTTCCAGCAGTATATCCAGCCGTCGTATTGATTGTCGCCGTAGTTTGCGTCCTTGGGGACACGGGTAGGCTTGTCTGCTGCATCGTTTATCCAGAGCCATGCGTTGGCCCATGCTTCTTCGTCCTGATACTGAGCTTCGGTGTCGTAGAATGGGGATAGACCGCTGGTGTTGTTTCCAACGTTTTTCTTGCCGAACTCATATATAGCCTTTGCGTATTTCAAGCATTTTGCAGCATAATCGGGGTCGGACTCCTTCACAACGTAAGCAGTACCTGCCAGAGCAGCAGCCATTTCTCCGCATACAGCGGAATTGTTATTGCCTGCTGTCAGCCAGTAAGCAGGTCTTTCATATGTCTGAGTCTCAGGCGGTCCCCAGAAATCGTGGTCGTTGCCGCCTGCGACAACGTGTGCGATAGCAGCAACATTTCCCGAGCTGTCGAGGAATGTTGTTTTCATAAGATAATCAGAGCCCCATTTCAGCTCGTATATAAGGTGGTCTTTGCAGCCAGCCTTTTCGTATACTCCCGGGTTAAGGTAATCCGAGAGTGCAAGGCTCGATATACCGAAACCGATAGTGAGGTTGAACTTGATGTGGTCACCTGCGTCGTGGAAGCCGCCCGAAAGGTCAACTTTTCCGTCGCCGTCAGGGTCAACGACGGATTTTGCAGAGCCGTCGAGAGTTCCTACAGCGCAGCTGCTGTCGTAGGTGTGGCAGTCGCCTCTCCATGTGAGCGGACCGTCGGAAATTCCCTTTCCGCAGGCATTCGCATCATACATATACAGCGACATTGCCAGAGCTTTGTAGTAGTCTTTATCCTCGGCACTTGCTACGGAAGGCACGGACACTCCAAGGGAGGTCAGAGCCATGACAGCCGATGCTGCCGCAGCAGTCAGCCTTTTGGATAACTTCTTTAAATTCTTCATTGTTAAAAACTCCTCTCATAAATACGTCTTTTAAATAAGACATACTTCCTCACTACTATTATAACATTTTTGTTATTGGTTTTGTGAACAATTTGTGTAAATTTGCATAAATAGCGGCAACTTTGGAGAATTCGATAAAAAAGCTGTTTGCTTATTGTGGGATTTTACTATCATAAAAATAAGATATCATGTATATACTATTATAAAAGAAGTCCCTGAGAAAATCAGGGACTCAAATATCGTTATATTGCTATTACTTGTTGTATTGTGCTATCTGCTCGTCGATGACGGGGGAGAATGTATTTTTGAGAGCTTCCCAGTCCTTTCCGACTTCGGTATCGGTAAGGCGGTACATAACGCCTCTTGTTTCGTTGGTATATATTCCGTAGCCTGTCATAGTCTCGCCCATGCCGTATCCGTAGTCGAAAACAGGGGTCATTTTTGAGAGGTCGGTATATTCCATAAGCGCGTCATACTGCTCCTCGGTGATGAAGCTCTTGTAAGCACCAGACTGATGCTTTACAACGGTGGTAGCCTTTTCCTTAGCGGCTTTTTTCATCTTTTCATCTGAAGCTGCAAGGCGTTCGCACTTTATATAAGTTGCAACTGCTTTGCCCTTATCAGAGTTTTTTACCAGCATACGTGCGTCGAAATTGCAGGAGATGTAGTTTTTGTCTGCGTTCGGCTCTTTCGGGAAAGGCACTATCATAAGGTCAGCCTCGGGATTTGCCGCATTGGATAACGGCAGAGTCCAGTCTGTTGAAGCGTAGAACAGTGTATTGAGATCAGTAGGGAATGTATCGCGCCAGTATGTGCTGTACCAGCCGTTGAGCAGTATATCATTGGTCAGACTTACTGCGCTTGCTATATCGGGGTCGTACATATTGTTTTTCAGTCCGTTGCCGTCAAACTCCACTACTCTGTGACCTGTAGACGCAAAGGCAGCCTGTCCGTACCAGCCGTTTATACCGCATCTGTAAGCATCGGGATTATTGGCTTTGAATTTTTCCATCATGGACTTCATTGCGTTCCAGTCCCATTTGCCTTCCTGCCAGAGCTTGCGGGGATCCTCGATACCCTCCGACTGCATGAGCTTTCTGCTGTAGGTCAGCAGGAACGGGTCGGAAATTGAATATGGTACAACGTAGTGCTGTCCCTTGTATGCGAACATATCTATAACGCTCGACATCTCGTCCCAGAGACCGCTTTCGTTCATGCCCAGTTCCTCATAGTATGGGTCAAGAGCGTCGAACTGATCTCTCATTACGCCGTCAGGGAATACACTTGCATCGTATGGGAACATATCTACTGCCGCACCTGCGTTTATCTGTGAAGCAAGCTCGTTGTACTTGTCCTCGGCAGTTGTGGGGAGGTATGTTACCTTTCCGCCGTAAACGTCCTCAAACAGTGAAAGTGCCACAGCCTTTTCCTCGGCTTCACCCGGGTTGAGGTCATAGTCTGAGAGCCAGTATATCTCCAGTGACTCATCGGGCTCATCAGATGAAGCAGCTGTTTCCGTAGTAGTCTGAGCTTCTGTAGTTTTTTCCTTTTTATTGCCGTCCTTCTTTTTGCTGCATGAAACGGCAGCTGACATTACAGCTGTAACGGCAAGTATAGCCGCGATCAGCCGTTTTGAATTTTTCATGTGATTACTCCTTTCATGACCGCTATCTTAGTTTTATGCGGTATGAACCATTCTATATTATACTCGTTCACAGCCAAACTGTCAAGGCGGCACAAAAATATAGCCGTTAGCCCTTAGCTGTTAGCAAATGTATCGCCTTCGGCGAATAATTTAAATAATGTGAGCGTAAGCGAACTCTTTCGGCTAATGGCTAAAGGCTATAATAATTGCGTATTTGCAGCTAATGGGGCGGATATTGCGGACTCCTTTGTTTAAAAATGCCAAAAATGAGCGGCGTTATATGTGAAGTTGTTAAAAAATTGCGGAATTGAAGTAAAATTGCGTGACATTTCATAAGTGTTATGTTATAATGTTAATAAGAATTTTATGCGGACATGAAGATAGTCCGTGCTAATATACACAGGAAGGGATTTATAATATGGACAATAACAGATACGATAGATACGATTCACATCGTCCCCGTAAAAGAGTATCCCGTAAGACTCTGAGAAGAAGACAGCTGACAGCACTTTTCATCATTGCATTGCTTGTGCTGCTGCTCATACTTCTTATAGCTCATTCGTGTTCGGGCAAGCCGAAGAATGAGGAAAAAGGCAAGGTAGGCAAGGCAACAACTACAACAACTACTATGGTAGTTACAAATACAGATCCTGCCATAACCACCACAGCAGTCACTACAACTGCGGCAGATCCCGTAAATAAGAGCGATTTCAAGCTTGATAAGTATTCAGTATATATTGAAGTCGGCGAGACAGATACTCCTATGGTACAGCAGTACCCTGACGGTGCAACTGAAGCTGATGAACGCTGGTCAACAGGCGACTCTACTGTTGCAACAGTAGACGGCTACGGTCACATCAAGGGCGTTTCACCGGGAACCTGCTACGTTACTCTCAGATCTGCACAGGATCCTGAGCAGGAAGTAATGATAAAGGTAACTGTCCGCGGCGATGGAACCACAAACAACGATACAGCTTCGCCTCAGTCCAATAAGACTGAGGCTCCTGAGCCCCCTGTTTATGATACAGAGGGGCTTACTTATGTACAGGGAGTTTTGATAGCGAATAAGAGCTACAGCCTTCCGCCTACATTTGAACCTAACCTTGAACCGCTTGTATACGAGCAGTTCCAGAAGCTTTCAAGCGATGCCGCTAAAGAGGGACTGAAAATATATGTAGGCTCGGGATTTCGTTCATACAGCGATCAGGAGAAGATATACGACAACTATGTTCAGCAGGACGGCAAGGAAGCAGCCGATACCTATTCGGCTCGTCCCGGCTACTCCGAGCATCAGACAGGACTTGTTATCGACGTAAATACTATCGACGATGCGTTCGGAGCTACTGCCGAATCTGCATGGCTCGCAGAACATGCTCACGAGTATGGATTTATAATCCGCTATCCACAGGGCAAGGAAGCTTATACAGGCTATCAGTACGAACCGTGGCATATAAGATATGTAGGTTCAAAGCTGGCAACAAAGCTATATAACAGCGGTCAGTGCCTTGAGGAGTATCTCGGCATCAAATCTGAATATAAGGAATAATTGATCCCCTGTCAGCAGACGGGGGCTTTTGTTTTAGTAAGTAGTTAGTAGTAAATAGTGAGTAGAGGCAGCTTTGCTGTTACATTCAATTCGGAATTCATAATTCGGAATGCGGAATTAAAAGTATCGGCTTGTGCCGATGGATTGAAAAATTATTTTGATCCTGTTCGCCGAACGGCGAACACCTATAATTCATAATTCTGAATTCCTAATTCCGCATTACAAATCATAATTTAGCGGAGCTAAATTATGATTTGTTGACTATTCTTCGGATATGTGGTAAAATCAGAATACAGACTGAAATATAAAGGCGGTGCGGTATGCCAAGATTTTTTACGAATGAACTTGATGAAAACAATATAGTACTGACAGGCAGCGATGCTAACCATATCGGACGTTCGCTGCGAATGAGAGTGGGCGAAGAGGTGACGGTCTGCTGCAACGGCATAGACCACCACTGCACTATAAGAAGCATCACCCCTGACGAGGTCTATCTCAACCTTGTTGACAAGCAGATATGCGCGGCAGAGCCTGATATCGAGGTGACGCTGTTTCAGGCAGTGCCAAAGCTGGACAAGCTGGAGTATATAATCCAGAAAAGCGTGGAGCTTGGCGTTTCGAGGATAGTCCCCGTGCTTACAAGACGCTGCGTGTCACGTCCCGATGAAAAGGACTTCACAAAGAAAAAACTGCCCCGTCTGAATAAAATAGCCGAGGGAGCTGCAAAACAGTCGGGAAGAGGCATCATTCCCGAGGTAACTCCTATGGTCAGCCTTAAAGAAGCTCTTGAAATGATGAAGCAGCTTGACAAAAATATCCTGCTTTATGAGGAAGAAGGCGGAGTTTCCTTCGGTGAGGTAAAGCTTGACGGAGCAAAAACTGTGGGACTCTTTATCGGAAGCGAGGGCGGTTTTGACAAGGAAGAAGCAGAATCGGCAGTAAACATCGGTGCATCGCAGGTCTGGCTGGGCAAGAGGATACTGCGTTGTGAAACAGCACCAATAACAGCCCTTTCAATTTTGATGTTTTTAACAAATAATATGTAAAGAGTTGAAATTACAAAAAAAGTATGTTATAATAATTATAGATTATCGTAATCCGATCGCAAGCGGTTCGGTAAGTACTATTTCTTGCGGAGAAAAGAGGAAAATAAAATGAATAAGTTTTTAGGTGCTATTTTAGTTGCCAGCGCAGCAGCTGCTGTAGGATATGTCGCAGCACAGGCTCTCAAGGATAAGAGCTCGGGTTCTGATTATGATGATGACGATTACGATGATTTCGATAACTTCGATACAGATGAGAGCATCGACTTCGAGATCAACGATGACGCTGCTGAGGAAATAAAGGACAAGGCAGAGGACGTTGCAGAGGATATTAAGGACGCTGCTGAAGATAGCGTAGACGATATCAAGGACTAATGACTTCTGAGGGAGCTTAAAGCTCCCTTTTTTGTCGCTTGAACAATTAACACACGGAAAAATGTTGAATATTGTGCAGATATACAAAAACTGAAATTGGGTATTGACAACTTGCCGTTGCTTTGATATAATATAAAAGCTGTCCACCAAGAATACAGCTTATGAGTTTCGAGGCGTAACTCAGTTTGGTAGAGTGCTTGCTTTGGGAGCAAGATGCCGCAGGTTCGAGTCCTGTCGCCTCGACCAGAACTTTTTTTGAAAAAATTCAAAAAAGTACTTGACAACTCAAAAAAAATGTGATATAATAATTAAGCGTTAAACGCTGGTGTAGCTCAGTTGGTAGAGCAGCTGATTTGTAATCAGCAGGTCGGGGGTTCGAGTCCGTCCACCAGCTCCATTATTTTGCCTTGTCGCAAAAACAATCTATACAATGGGAGAGTTCCCGAGTGGCCAAAGGGGGCAGACTGTAAATCTGTTGCTTTTCAGCTTCGATGGTCCGAATCCATCCTCTCCCACCAGAAACGCCCCGAAAAATTCGGGGCTGTTTTTGTTTCAGACTATCCACCACACTGACCTTGCAAATCCTCTGCAAGGGCTTTTTTATGCCCGAAAAAAAAGAGATATTGCACGGAAACGCATTTTCTATGTTAAGAATTTTATAAGTAATGTAGGAGAAGAAGCTATGAAGGTCGAAGTAAAAGATTTTGATATCAGGCATTATTCCGCACTTGTAAACAATTCACCTATGTATAACAGAATGAAGAAGTTCACAGTGTTATGCGGAGCTGTATTCGTTTTTGTGGCTTTGCTCACAATACTGGTGGCACTTAAAGACCATAAGGTCGATCCTGTGATGATAATATGCCTTACAACTATATTTCTGGTGTTTGCCATATATGTACACAGGACAAGGAAGTCAAATCCTGCTGTCAGCTTTAAGACTTTCGCTGAAAAAAATCCCGATTACAAGCTGAAGGTCTCTTTTGAGGAAGAAGATATCGTTTTCAATTCCAGTACATCTTTCTCAAATACCAACAGTACATATAAATATGTCCGACTGGCGAATGCAGCGGAAAAAGACGGATTTTTTATCATACTGATCGAAGGTACGGGCTATCTTGTGTTCGACCGGAGCGATATAGTTGAGGGCACAGCAGAAGAGCTGAGAGCTTTGCTTCGCAGCAAGCTTGGCAGTAAGTTCAGGGAGAAGTAATATGACAGTTTGTAAAACGGTAGGTGCAGATGATCTTTCAGGACTTTACAAAAGGAAAGAGATCCACCCCGGGATCCTTTATGGTTTAGTGCCTTTGGTTGTGGGAATAGCTTTTGCTATCTGTGTTTATCCGGCAATAACAACTGGATCAGGCTTTGTATTATCGTTTGTGGTACTTGGTATCGGTTTGCTTGCTTTTACAGTGCTTGCCTTAAAAAACGTCTCGGCGTTAAAAATGAGTTCAATAAATATGTTATGGACGAAAACAGGGTGTATATCGTATCCATTGTAGGGGTATGTATGCACGGAGAGTTTTTTCAAGGACTGATGAGTTCCGTCGTATACACAATTCGTCAAACTCCATATTGGGATTGATCTATCTTATACATGACGAAACGGAGCAGAGACGCTACGTAATGGAAAATCTTGAAGCGTTTGAAAATGCTGATGATGTAGACCTTGTGGTATGCGATGAAGGCGTAGCCGAAAAATGTGCTACATATATAGAAAAGGTACTTAAACTAAAAAAGACAAAGAAGCACCTGAAAGCAAAGATAAAAATAGATTATAATGGCAGACAGGATCTGTTTTTGTGCAGTAAGACCATGAGGTTTTGTGTGCCCCTTGATTTTGAAAATGTCGATGAGCTCTATAAAAGACTCGAAGCACTTATGTGAGGAGAAGATTTATGACAGTATGCAGGATAGATGACGCAGACAGACTTCATGCCACATATCAGCAGAAGATGTCCGCAGGAACAGGCGTTACTATAATACTTTCGGTACTCATATTATTTGTTGGACTGGTGATATACGGTTTTGTCGCTCTTTCCGATAGCGGTATAAAGGCAGGCTTCATTTTGTTCCTGATACCTGCACTTATCGTACTTTTGCTGGTCCTGCGCGTCATAAGGAAAGCAAAGAACACAGGCTATTTCATGGCTTATGTCATCAATGAAGATGAAGTCTTTCAGATAGACATTGCAAAAGCCTGCACCAATGATACGCTTTTCGGCGAGCAGTACAGCATACTTGTGGGCGGAAGCCTTGCAGGTTTTAACCGCATTATGAAAAATATGAAGAAGCTCCCCACAACTTCCTATGTGGAAGAATTCGTCTGCAACAGACGTGTGGCTGAATACAGCGGAAGCATTATAGACAAGGTATTTTCCATAAGTGAGGGCAAGGAGTTCCTTACAGTAAAGGCTCAGCTCACCGCTGTGAACAAGAGCTCCACATTTGTTCCAACACGTAAGAAAACTCTCTATATCCCGCAGACATTCACGAATATAGACCAGCTCCGTTCGCGTCTGGAATATCTCATGTAAAAATCGGTGAAAGCCGTTTGCATATAAAGAAAGTTCAAAGTTAAATTTAACTTGGAGGAAAGAAAATATGATAAGAGAAGATTTAAGAAACATCGCCATTATCGCTCACGTTGACCACGGTAAGACTACCCTCGTTGACGAAATGCTCAAGCAGGGCGGCGTGTTCCGCGAAAATCAGGAAGTTGCCGAGCGTGTAATGGACTCAAACGACATCGAGAGGGAAAGAGGTATCACTATCCTTGCCAAGAATACCTCAGTAATGTACAACGGTACAAAGATCAACATTATCGATACCCCGGGCCATGCTGACTTCGGCGGCGAGGTAGAGCGTGTACTTGAAATGGTTGACGGCGTACTCCTGCTTGTTGACGCAGCAGAAGGTCCTATGCCTCAGACTCGTTTCGTACTTTCAAAGGCTCTTGAAATGGGACACAAGATAATCGTAGTCGTAAACAAGATAGACCGTCCCGACGCTCGTCTTGACGAGATAGGCGACGAAGTTCTCGAGCTTCTTCTTGATCTTGATGCAAACGAAGAACAGCTCGAAAGCCCGCTCCTTTTCTGCTCGGGCAGAAGCGGTACAGCTTCACTGAGCCAGTACGAGGCAGGTACAGACTTAAAGCCTCTCTTTGATACTATCATCAACTACATCGAGCCTCCGAAGGGCGAGGAGAACGATCCTCTCCAGATGCTCATTTCCTCTATCGACTATAACGAATACGTAGGACGTATCGGTATCGGACGTATCGTAAGAGGTAAGATATCCGTAAACCAGCAGGTAACAGTCTGTGATTACACAGGCTCAAAGAAGAACTACAACGCTAAGATAGTTTCGCTTCTCCAGATACAGGGACTCAACCGTGTACCCGTTCAGGAAGCACAGATGGGCGATATCGTGTGGATATCGGGTATCGAGAACATCACTATCGGCGATACTATATGTGCAACAGACGCTCCCGATCCGCTCCCGTTCGTAAAGATCAGCGAGCCTACAGTTGAAATGACATTCTCCGTAAACGACAGCCCGTTCGCAGGACGCGAGGGTAAGTTCGTTACTTCACGTCAGCTCCGTGAGAGACTTTTCAAGGAGCTTCTCAAGGACGTTTCTCTCCGTGTTGAGGAAACAGAGTCTACAGACGCATTCCGCGTAGCAGGCAGAGGTGAGATGCACCTTTCTATCCTTATCGAGAATATGCGCCGTGAGGGCTATGAGCTGGGCGTATCAACTCCAAGAGTACTCTTCAAGCAGGACGAGAACGGCAGAAAGCTCGAACCGATCGAGCGCCTCGTTATCGACGTTCCCGAGGACTGCGTAGGCTCTGTAATGGAGAAGATAGGCGCACGTAAGGGCGATATGGTGGATATGCACCCACAGGGAAGCCGTATGCGTATCGAGTTCCTTATCCCTGCAAGAGGACTTTTCGGCTATAAGAGCGAATTCCTCACAGATACAAAGGGCGAGGGCATCATGAGCCACGTATTTGACGGCTATCAGCCATACAAGGGCGATATCGAGCGCAGAAACACAGGCTCTCTCGTATCCTTCGAGACAGGCGAGGCTGTAACATACGGTCTTTACAACGCTCAGGAGCGCGGACAGCTCTTCATCACATCAGGTACTCCTGTATATGAGGGCATGATCGTCGGTGCTTCACCAAAGACAGAGGATCTCGTTGTAAATGTCTGCAAGAAGAAGCACCTTACAAATACCCGTGCAAGCGGAAGCGATGACGCACTCAGACTCGTTCCGCCGAGAGTTCTCAGCCTTGAGGATTGTCTCGAATTCCTTGCTGATGACGAGCTCCTTGAAGTAACACCTGAGTCGCTCAGAATAAGAAAGAGAGTTCTCAGCAATACACAGAGAGCTAAGGACAGAAGTAAAAAGGCTTGATTTTTTCACAAAATCAACACATATAAACCATATAATTTGCAGATTGTGGAGTTATAATATGAAAAAGTTTGTTTTGGCATCGCTGACTGCGGCTGTATTTATAACTTCGGCAGGCTGCGGAAATAAAGTCAAGGGCGGCACTGATAAGCCCTCAGAGAAAGAAAAGACTTCCGTGACCTCTGACGAAGAAACAACAGAAGCAGGCTCAGATGAGGAGCTTGCTACAGTACGTGACCGCAATATCGTTTCATCGGATATCTTTGATTATGAGATATACGAGGGCGGAGTCATTATAACGAAGTATAAGGGCAAGGAACAGGCAGTAGAGATACCTGCCGAGATAGAGGGAACTCCTGTCAGGGAGATAGGCTTCTTTGCGTTTGAAGCAAATGAGGATGTTGCTTCGGTAGCTCTTCCTGAAAGCGTTCAGACTATCGGAGAGGGTGCTTTTATCGACTGCACTTCGCTTAAAGAGATCGATCTGCCCACAGGGCTCACTACAATAGACAGAGGAGCTTTTGCAGGCTGTACATCTATTGCAGAAATTACTATCCCTGAGGGAGTACAGAGCATACATGACGGTGCTTTTGCCGGATGTACCGCACTAAATATAATGACGGTGCTGAGCCGCGAACTTAAATATGAGAACTGGGGATTGGAAGAACTTCCGAATTTGGTGATATATGCTCCCGAAGATTCGGCAGCTGCTGAATGGGCAGGTGCAATGGGCAAATTCGCCATATACTAAATTATTAATACTGGGAGGAAAACCATGAAAACTAAGAAACTCACAGCAGCAGTTCTTGCTGCTGCAGCAGCACTCCAGTGTTTTGCAGGCTGCGGAAAGAAAGACGAGATCAAAGTACCTGAAGCAACTGCTCCTTCAGTAGGCGGCAGCGAGCTTTCGGGCGAAAAATTTGATGCAGAAGCTTATTACAATAAGGTTTTGGAAGCTGTACAGAAGTGCGAGGTAGGAACAGAAGCTCCCAAGCTTGGTACACTCGGAGACGAGGTCACACCTGCTGAGGACTCGGCTGAGGCTAATTTAGGAAATTATCGTGTAAGCAGCAACGGCGTGAAGCTTTATTTTGACGAAAAGGATTTTTCAAAGGACCTTATGCTCACACTTGAGCAGTACTTCCTTTCATTCCCGTCAGCTGATTATACTAAGTATACAAGCTGTGTTTTCCCGAGCTTTATTGATGAAATGGGAATATATCTCCAGAAGGATTACAGCTATGATTTCAAGACATCTTTTGCAAAGCAGTGTGCAAGTCTTGCAAATGTAATGCAGGGTGATTATAAGATAACACGTATCAGAGTCGAAAAGCCCGAGGAGCAGGAGGGCGTTGACGGTCTTGCCGAGTATTTCAAGGGTATGGACGAGCATTTCGGCAAGTCATACTATGAGCAGGTAAAGGGCGAGAGCGATTACCTTATAGATGCAACTTTCTACCTCATGGGCGAGGATTCAAACGGAAACGAGAATGTTATCGTTAACGGATATAAAATCGTTTTTGCCGAAAAGGACGGCAGATACTATACATTTGGTTAAGAGGCGATCTTACAGTGAATAGGATTATCACAAGGGCAGCAGCTTTTATAGCAACTGCGGCTATCTCGGTCTGCGCAGTATCATGCGGCAGCAAGGAAGAGAAGAAAGAAAAAGACGACCATAATATGGTCGGCATAGATGTGCAGGGTGACGTAAGTCTTGACGAGCTTGGATACGGAGCAACACAGCATGACGATACACCTGAGACTTCAGATGTACCTATTGGCGTTTCCTATGATCCGAGATATGTGACAGCAGAAGAAGCTGCAAAGGTAGTTGATTATTTCTACTCGTTATCGACTAAAGACGCGGCGATGCATGAAAATGCAGTATATCCTGCTGTTCTGAAATACAGGCTCGAAAGCCTTGAGCAGGCATCAACACAGGATCTTCTCAACAGCCTGTATGATATTTACAAGGGATACACAGAGAAGGATTTTGAGTTTACCTATGTACTTATCGAGGATATCGTCGAGGAGAAGAATGATAAGTCTGCTTACGAGGAGTATGACTACGTTCTTTCGCAGGTAGCTCCCGATGCAAAGGTCACAGCCAAGAAGCTTCTCAAAGTAAACTGCACGTATACCGAACCAGGCGGACATGGTTCTTATTCATTGATGCTTCACAGAGGCAATAAATATGTCGATGTTGCAGTCTATACAATAGACGGCGAACCTTATGTAATTTCATAACAAAATCAAAGGACGGCATATGCCGTCCTTTTTAATATATTTAGTTTTGAAGTGCAATTAAACAATTCGTTTGCCACCACAGATGTGATTAATAATTGCTGTTACGTCTTCGATATCTACATCGGGATTTCTAAAAGAATATTCGTCATAACTTTTTACGTTTGCAATAAACAATTGCTTACTATCAAGTGCTTTTACTCCATTAATATGGTTTAAAATCATAGAGACATCTTCGATGTCAACATTTTTGTCACCACTTACATCACCTATTAGGTTAATTTCATTTTTAGGACCTATTGAATATTGCTTTTCAGCATCAAATTCTATGCTATATGATTTGTTATTGTAAGATACGTTTTTAGTATACCATTTATCGCCTTTTTTGTAGAGGTCGTAAGAATATACGGGGCTTGTATTGTACCATGTCTCTAAAACAAACTTATTATTATTATTTAATGAAAGTCTTACAGTTTGATTAGATGGAAGTGCTAATACCGTCATATGATACTGATTATACCCAGTTAACTCCTTAACATAGATATATTTCCAACTTCCGTTCTTTTTTAGAGTACCTGAAAGACTTGATGGAATTGCGATTTCATCATTAGAAAGATAATGAGTATCAAAAACATAACCTTTACCTATAGCATTAGAACTCATAACAGTTCCTGTTAATGCACTTACTGACATAATAGTAGCAAGAAGTGTGGGAATAAACTTTTTCGTCATGGTTTTTTTCATTTCTGTTACATCCTTTACGTAGTATTAAAAGGTAAATATAATTACCTTATAGATTATATTATACAACTGTTATTGCTGTTTGTCAAGTCATTTTAATAAAATGGCTATAATCAAAATAAGAAAGAATAGATAAAAAGGCGGACATAAAGTCCGCCTTTAATTCATATTTGAGTTGAATAGTTAGGAGCTTCCTTAGTGATATAAATATCATGTGGGTGGCTCTCTTTAAGACCTGCGCCAGTGATACGAATGAACTTAGCCTTTTCGTGGAGTGTAGGGATATCCACACAGCCGCAGTATCCCATACCCGAACGGATACCGCCGACAAGCTGGAAGATAGTATCAGCAACAGGGCCCTTGAAAGGTACACGACCTTCAACGCCCTCAGGAACGAGCTTCTTTGCGCCCTCCTGGAAATATCTGTCCTTAGAGCCGTTAGCCATAGCACCGAGGCTTCCCATACCTCTGTATACCTTGAACTGACGTCCCTGATATATCTCTGTTTCACCTGGAGCTTCTGCACAGCCTGCAAGGAGTGAGCCGAGCATTACAACGTTAGCTCCTGCTGCCAGAGCCTTAACTATATCGCCCGAGTACTTGATACCGCCGTCAGCAATAACAGGGATACCGTACTTCTGAGCTACACAGGCAACATCATAAACAGCAGTGATCTGCGGAACACCGATACCTGCAACTACACGGGTAGTACAGATAGAACCCGGTCCGATACCAACCTTGAGGCAGTCTGCACCTGCTGCGATAAGAGCCTCAGCAGCCTCGGCAGTAGCGATATTTCCTGCGATAACAGGTATCTCTGGGAATGCTTCCTTGACCATTTTAAGGCACTTGATGATGTTTGCGCTGTGGCCGTGAGCAGAGTCAAGAACGAGAACGTCAGCCTGAGCGTCGATAAGAGCCTTAGCTCTTTCAAGAACGTTAGCTGTAACGCCGATAGCAGCACCGCAGAGGAGTCTGCCCTTGCTGTCACGGGCTGAATTAGGATACTGAACTGACTTTTCGATATCCTTTATAGTGATAAGTCCCTTGAGGATACCTGCCTCATCAACGAGTGGGAGCTTTTCGATCTTATGTGCGCGGAGGATCTCCTGAGCCTGCTCCAGAGTAGTACCTACAGGAGCTGTAATAAGGTTGTCCTTAGTCATTACCTCTGAGATCTTGGCTTTGAAGTCTGTAAGGAAGCGCATATCTCTGTTAGTGATGATACCAACGAGCTTGCCTTTGCCGTCAACGATCGGAACGCCTGAGATCTTGAATTTACCCATAAGCTCGTCAGCATCTGCAACGATGTGATCCTCGGTAAGTGAGAAAGGGTTAACGATAACGCCGTTTTCGCTTCTCTTTACCTTGTCCACTTCTTCAGCCTGCTGTTCAATGGACATATTCTTGTGTATGATACCGATGCCGCCCTCACGAGCGATAGCGATAGCCATGCGAGAATCTGTAACTGTGTCCATAGCTGCGGTCATTATAGGAGTATTAAGACGGACGGTTTTTGTGAGCTGTGTACCGATCTGGATCATGTTGGGAGTAACATTTGATTCAGCGGGTATCAGCAGCACATCATCGAAGGTAAGACCTTCCTTCTGAAATTTGCTGTTCATGTCGGTCAGCATAATAAAATTCCTCCTTGCATTGATATTAACTTTAATGATACTATTTTTCGCGGCTTCTGTCAATAGTTTGGACGGTTTATGAACGTGAAAAATTTATGGTCAAATATGGTCGGGTTTTGGCGAAAAAAGCAATTTGATATATTAAAGTAACCAAGTGTTAAAGTGTCTGCACTCTTGCGTACTCGGCAAGTATGGCGGAAGCGTCCACGGAATCGATATTTCCGTCGCTGTTCCAGTCCGCAGCCTTTGACTGTTTCTCGGTAAGCTTTCCCTTTTTGCCTGCTGAGAGAAGAGCATATTCAGCCAGCACAGCGGAAGCGTCTACAGAGTCCACCTTGCCGTCGCCGTTCACATCTCCATGTGAGTCGTCGGTAAGGAAGGATATATTCTGATCAAAGGCGTATTTTTCCGCAGCCGAGCCTTTTTCGCCTTTTATCTGGAAGTTCGGGATATTTATAGCGTCAGAGTCCAGAGAAATGGACTTCTTTCCGATAGCATCTTCACCGATAGTTTTAACGGTGGCTGGTATATAGATACCGCTGATATCCTCACAGCAGTAAAAGGCTCTGTCGCCTATAGATCTGATATTGTCGGAAAGCGATATATCCTTCAGAGCAGTACAGCAATAAAAACATTCTTCGGGTATCTCTGTCACTGATTTGCCGAGGCTTACGCTTTGCAGGGCACGGCAGCTCATAAAGCAGTACTTTCCGAGTTTGGTCACAGAGTCGGGGATAGAGATCTCTTTCAGAGAAAGGCAGCCCGAAAATACAGAATCTTCAATAGCAGTGACAGAACTCGGGATAGTGACCGAGGTGATATCCGATCTTTCAAAGAAAGCCCACTTGCCGATAGTTTTGGTATTGTCGGATACGACAGCCTTGCTGCCGCCTGCATAAAGGCGGAGCGTATCTCCTTTCTTGTTGTAAAGACAGGAGTTGATCGAAGAAAAATCAGGATTATCCTTGCTAACAGTGATAGAGGTCAGCTTGTTACAGTTGGCAAAAGCCAGATTTCCTAAAGAAGAAAAACCGCTTCCTATACTTACGCTTTTCAGATTAGGACAGGCGGCAAATGCCAGATCGCCTATTGATTTTACGGCATCGGGAATAACACAGGAAACGATATTTTCATTGCCTGTGAATGCCTTCTCGTCGATAGAAGTAACAGGCTTACCTTCGTAGGTTTCGGGAATTACAAGCTCAGTTACGTTGTCGCTCCATTCGCCTGTTAAACAGGCTTCACCGTTTTCTATTTTAAAATGCAATTTCAAGTCATTAGCCTTATCTTCGGCAAAAGAAGTCATTGCAGGAGCTGATGTGAAGATAAGTACAGCAGAAGCAATGATTGATAACAGTCTTTTCAATTTATACCTCCCTGCGGCATATCTCGCCGCTGACCATTACGAGAACGGGTTCGCACATAAGGTCAAGGGGATTGTCGCCCTTGCGGTAGAGCTGCAAATCAGCGTCCTTATCCTCTCTGAGCGAGCCTGTGACATCGTCTATGCCCAGTATCTCGGCAGGATACAGAGTAATAGTCTTTACAGCCTCATCGAAGCCGAGACCGCCTTTTATTGCAGTCTGAGCCGAAAGGGGCAGGTACTGTATAGGTGTAACTGTATGGTCTGTGCATATAGCTATCTTCACTCCGTTTTCGTGGAGCACAGCAGCATTTTTCAGTTCAAGTCCGCGCATTTCGGGCTTGCAGCGGTCACACATGAGAGGACCGCATATCACAGGGACTTTTTCCTCAGCGATGATATCGGCTATCTTGTGTCCCTCAGTGCCGTGTATGATAACGGGATCAAGGGCAAATTCCGAAGCTATGCGCATAGCCGTGCAGATATCGTCTGCGCGGTGGCAGTGGAAGAAAGCCTTTATCTTGCGTTCCAGCAGGGGCATGAGAGCCTCGCACTTGATATCGTACTCAGGGGGATCGTAGTTCTCACTGTCGGAGTAATAGCTGTCCATATCGTGGACATAGCGGCGAGCCTTGTAAAGCCCCTCACGTATAAGAGCGGTTATCGCCATACGTGTGATAGGAGTCTCTTCCCGTCCGTTGTATACATTCTTTGGATTTTCACCGAGAGCGAACTTGATACCGCACTTCTTTATGAGCATATCGTCCACGCGTCTGCCGTTTGTCTTTAGGGCAGCTATCTCGCCTCCGCAAGGATTTGCACTTCCCGGACTTGAAGCCGCAGCGGTTATGCCGCGCATACGCGCTTCCTCAAAGCAGCGGTCAAAGGGATTGATACCGTCGATAGCTCTCATCTGAGGAGTAAACGGATCTGTGGACTCGTTGCAGTCATCGCCCTCAAAGTCGAGACCGTCCTCGATTATGCCGAGGTGAGTATGAGCGTCGATAAATCCCGGCATGAGCAGACCGCCCTGAGCGTTTATACTGCCCTCGGGTATTTCTGTGGGAGCACCCTCACCAATAGCCTTTATCTTGCTGTTTTCGGTCTCTATCCAGCCGTTTGTGATGACTCCCCGTGAGTCAAGAGTGTGTATCTCAGCGTTATAGATAAGCATGATATGCTCACTTTCTCAGGGCTTCAACGATCTTGTCCGCATTTTCGACCGGACTTCCCGTACATTCAAGCCTTATGGTGGAATGTTTGAGGTAGATGTCTCTGCGCGAGTTGTAGAGAGCCTCAAGCTCCTCCTTTGTGGACTTCACAACGATAGGACGGTTCGTATCGTCCTTGATACGCTGATAGCAGGTCTCGAAAGGAACATCGAGGAAGATAACAGCCGCACCTGCGTCCTTTGCAGCTTTTGCTGTATCGGGATTGAGCATAGCACCGCCGCCGCAGGCAGCAACGGTAGTCTTGCCGCAGAGCGACTTCACTATCTCTGCTTCTGTCTGACGGAAGAAAGGCTCGCCTTTTTTCTCGAATATCTCGGGGATGGTCATTTCGAGAGTCCTTACGATGATGTCATCGGTATCGCAGAAGCCGCAGCCCAGCTTTTTAGCTGCAAGCTTGCCTATAGTTGATTTTCCGCAGCCCATAAAGCCGCATAAGAATACAGTCATATTTTACTCCTTTTTACTTTTGAGTCTCAAAGAAATCAAGTATCAGCTCAGTGGCGTCAAATCCGTTGTATTTCTCGGAATACCACGAATGACCGCCGTCCTTGACGGTAAGCTCCCAGACCTGTCTGTGAGTTTCTGAGTTTTCATACTTGCTCAGCACCGAGCCATTGCCCACCTCACAGCTGTCTGATGTATCAGCGTTTATGGAGCTTTTTCGGTACTCTATCACCTTTTCTATGGACGGTGCAGGATTATTCTCGGCAGTGCCGTCGCTTTCCTTTGGCACAAAGTCGTCATTTTCGCCTGTAAGCTGGAAAAAGCTCACATCTGAGCCTTTTCGCTTATCCCATATGTTCGGCTGCATATATCCTGCAGCACAGGCAAAAGCCGAGTACGTACCGTCCGCCTTTTTGGCAAGGGTATGCATCATACACGCACCGTTGCTGAAGCCTGCGGCGTATGTCCTGTCTTTGTCGAGAGAATACTCTTTTTGCAGATATTCAGCCAGCGCAGTCAGAAATTCAGTATCCTTGTTGTCATTTGGTGCAGCAGGCGAATTCCAGCCGCTTGCGGAAGTATTGTCCCTTGCGGAAGAAGCTCCCGTGACGTATACCACGGCATATCCGAGGGGATTGGCTTTTTCTTCAAAATGGATACCGTTTCGGAATCCCTCCGCCGAGTCTCCGTAGCCGTGGAGCAGGACAACAAGGGGAGAATTTTTTGTATTATCGGGCATATCAACGATAAAGTCATGCTTTACGCCGTCAAAGGTGCATGAAAAACGGTTCTCTCCCGTGCAGGAAATGCCTTCAAGCCGAAGCTTTTCGGCTTTTTTCTGTCCGCAGCCAGAAAGGACTATTGCGGCAAGAAAAAGGAAAGCAGTTTTTTTCATGATATTACTTTTTGCTGAGAGCCATTTTTGTAAGCGGCACCCAGTCATCTTCTATTATTTTTTCACCTGTGAGCTCGAAGCCGTGGTGTTTATAGAAAGTCTTTGCACGTATGTTATATTCAAGTACCCACAGCCATGTTGCTTTTAGTTCGTTTACTGCATAGTCGAGAAGAGTCCGACCTATGCGCATATTCTGGAATTGAGGTTCAACAAATAGCTTTTCTATCTCATCGCCCTTTACGCGGATAATACCCTTGACCACGCCGCAGTCATCGAAAACCCATGTGTTGCTCAGGGCTTCCGTGCCTTTAGCGTATTCCGAAGCCATATCCACTACGTTGAGTTCGTTGAAGTAGTAGTCGTCGTTAAGGAAATAGGGATAGAAATTCACGCGGTAATTAGTGATTATTATTTCGGCGATTCGTGAAGCATCGCAGGCTTTAGCAGGTCTTATCATATTACTTGTTCATGCTTTCAACAGCATTCTCCACATCGGTGATTATCTTAGCGATGTCCTCGGCTGCGAACTGTCCGCCGTACCATATCTCGTGAGCCTTTACAGCCTGATATACAAGCATTGATGCGCCGCCCACAGCTGTTTTGCCGAGAGCACGGGCTTTCTTCATGAGAAGTGTCTCTATAGGATTGTAGATAACATCGAATACGCTGCCGCTGTTTTCGATGACCTTGTCGCTTACAGCGCAGGCATCTACCTTCGGGTACATACCAACGGGAGTAGCATTTATGAGCAGGTCGAAATCGCCTTCGAGAGCGGATATCTCCACGATCTTTATTGAAGCACCGCTGCACTTTGACATTATCTCAGCCATGAGGAGCTGAGCGTTCTTGAAGTCCTGAGGGATAACAGCGAGAGTGATATTGCCGCCGTGACGTGCGACTTCAATAGCTATCATTCTGCCGACGCCGCCGCAGCCCAGTATAGCAACATTTCCGCCGATAGGTAGCTTCTCTGCCGAGCGCAGGAATCCGTCACAGTCGGTATTATAGCCTGTGAGCTTTCCGTCCTTATTGCTGATGCAGTTTACTGAATTATAGCGCAGAGCACTTTCCGCAAGCTCGTCCAGAAGCGGTATAACAGCCTGCTTGTGAGGGATAGTAACATTGAGTCCGCGGAGGCTTTCGAGAAGCTCGCGGCTCTTTGCCATATTCTCGGGAGCTATGTCAATAAGCTCGTATGAAGTATCGTCAAGTCCGCTGAGAGCGAACAGCTTTTCGTGGATAAGAGGGGACATGGAGTGTCCGAGAGGGTGACCTATAAGCGCGAATTTATTCATGATAATGCTCCTTCGAGAGTTTCAAGATTTTCAACATTTACAGCTGTCACATCTTTGAGAGTCTTTTTAACGAGTCCTGTGAGAGTTCTTCCGGGACCGAATTCAACGAACTTGTCCGCACCTGCTTCCTGCATAGCAGCAAGCTCGGAAGTGAAGCGTACAGGCGAAACTATATGCTTAGCAAGCATTGAAGCCATATCCGAGAAGTCATTGAGCTCGCCGCCTGTGAGGTTTGAGTAATACTTCACCTGCGGAGTACTGAAAGTTATAGTCTTTGCTGTTTCGTAGAATTTATCCGCAGCAGGCTGCATGAGCTTTGAATGGAAAGCGCCTGCAACGTTGAGAGGTATAACTCTTGCCTTCATTTCGGCAAATATCTCACTTACCTCTGCGATACCCTCGGGAGTACCTGCGATAACGGTCTGAACGGGAGAATTGTAGTTTACAGCGGTAACATATTCCTTAGCCTCGCCGCATACCCTTTCGACTTCCTCGGGAGCTATCTTCATTATAGCAGCCATTGCACCCTTAGTTGAAGTTGTAGCCTCCTCCATAGCGGCAGCTCTTGCCTTGATAAGGCGGAAAGCGTCCTCGAGAGTTATCATTCCAGAAGCGTACATAGCAGCGTATTCGCCGAGAGAGTGACCTGCAACGCCGTCAAAGGTGAAGCCCTTAGCCTGTGCAGCTTTAAGGCATACGATAGAAGTAGCCATGATAGCAGGCTGAGAGTTGATCGTTCTTGAAAGCTCGTCAAGGGGAGCATTGAAGCAGATATCCTTCAGATCGGTGCCAAGTACAGCCGAGCCTGTTTCGTAGACTTCCGCCAGTTCAGGCATGGCTTCCGCAATATCCTTACCCATGCCTTCATACTGCGAGCCCTGTCCTGAAAATAGTGAAATTGTCATAATAGATAACATCCTTTCTGTGTGGTATACACAAATCAATGGTGAAAATATCCGAATGGTATATTGTAAATTTGTGAGAAATGACGATATTTTGATTTCGGGGTGCTAAAGTGACAAAATATCGTTGCAAAAAAACTCAAAATGCTTTACAATATATTATGTGTGGTATTATGTCCATATAGGGTATAGCCCTTATGTTCAAGTACTAACACTACTACTATAACATAAAATTTTGGTTTTTACAACCATGTTCACATAATTTTTATTGATTCTAAGGAGCTTTTTAATGGGTATCAGCATTTTGGGAATGGGCAGATACGTGCCTGAACAGAAATTGAAGAACGATGATTTCACCCGTTTTATCGAGACCAACGACGAGTGGATAAGAACGAGAACGGGTATAACAGAGCGTCCTATGGCAGGCTGGGAGCCCACATGGTATATGGGGAAGCAGGCTTCTCTCAAAGCAATAGAAGCAGCAGGCATCGACCCGTCACAGATAGGTCTTGTTATATCCTGCACTATTACTTCCGATTTCCTTACTCCGAGCATGGCAAGCGTGATACAGCATGAGATAGGAGCTGTGAATGCAGCAGCCTTTGACCTCGGTGCAGCCTGTACGGGATTTGTTTACGGCGTAGATACTGCAAGACGTTTCCTTGAGACAGACAGCTCACTGAAATACGTTCTTGTAGTTGCAAACGAAGCTCTTTCGCGCTTCCTTGATTTCACAGACCGAACTACCTGTATACTTTTCGGCGACGGTGCGGCAGCAGCTGTGCTGGAAAGAAGCGACAAGCTGTTCTCATCTGCGCTCTTCTCGGACGGCAGCGGTGCAAAGCATCTTTTTGCAAGAGCACTCAGCCCTGCTCCCGAAGTTGCAGCAGAGAGCGATTTTGAAGATCCTATCCCTGAGGGACCTATGCACAAGCTCCAGCAGAACGGCAAAGAGGTTTACAAATTCGCTACACAGGCTCTTCCGAAGGCATTTGACAGTGCAGCAGAAAAGATCGGCATAACAAAGGACGATATAGACTGGTTCGTACCTCATCAGGCAAACATAAGGATAATCGAAACAGCTGCAAAAAAGCTGGATGTATCCATGGATAAATTCATAATCACCCTTGACCACTACGGAAACACCTCCAGCGCGTCAATACCGCTGGCACTTTCCGAGGGCATAGAAAAGGGACTTATCAAACGCGGACAGAAGATCGCTCTCATAGGTTTCGGAGCAGGTCTTACTTACGGCGGAATAATACTTGAGTATTGATCAAGAACTAAGTATAGGGGCTGGCGTCCTCGACAGCCCGTCAGTTTTGATCATATTTACGGGACGGCGAGACGCCGTCCCCTACAAAGGCAAAAAGGAGAACTATTATGAAAACACGCATTACTGAACTTCTTGGCTGTGAATACCCGATAATACAGGGCGGTATGGCTTGGGTAGCCGAGCATACGCTCGCTTCCGCAGTATCAAATGCAGGCGGTATCGGACTTATCGCAGGCGGCAGCGCACCTATCGACTATCTTCGTGAGCAGATACGCCTCTGCAAGGAAAAGACAAACAAGCCTTTCGGCGTAAATATCATGCTTATGAGCCCTAATGCCGACGATCTTGCACAGCTCTGTATCGACGAGGGCGTAAAGGTGATAACAACAGGTGCAGGCAATCCGGGCAAATACATGGCTGCATGGAAAGAAGCAGATATAAAGGTAATGCCTGTCGTACCGTCAGTAGCTCTCGCAAAGAGAATGGAAAAGGCAGGAGCTGACGCTGTTATCGCAGAGGGAACAGAGTCGGGCGGTCATATAGGTGAGAATACAACGATGTGTCTCGTTCCGCAGGTAGTTGACGCAGTTGAGATACCTGTTATCGCAGCAGGCGGTATCGCAGACGGCAGAGGAATGGCAGCAGCCTTCATGCTGGGCGCAGTAGGCGTTCAGATAGGTACACGCTTCCTTGCTTCCGAGGAGTGTCAGATACACCCCACATTCAAGGATCTTGTAATAAAGGCAAAGGACACCGATAATATCGTAACAGGAAGATATACAGGTCACCCTTGCAGAAATATCAAGACAAAGTTTGCAAAGAAGCTGGCTATGGGCGAAAAGGACGGCACACTTACTCCCGATGAGTTTGAAAAGCTCACACTGGGCGCACTCCGCAGAGCTGTAGTTGACGGCGATGTGGACAGCGGTTCGTTCCTTTGCGGAGCTATCTCGGGTATGGTAAACGAGATAAAGCCATGTGCCGACATCGTTAAGGAAATAAACGACGGAGCAGAAAAGCTTCTCGGCAGATAAAAACAAATACAGAGGTTTCAGAATGAAAAAATATGTCTTTGTAAGTATGCGTAAGAAAGCCTTTGGAAGTTATGTTGCCGATGACGGAAAAGGCGAACGTTCGCATCGTGATGTAATAAATGAAATGGCAGCAGACGGATGGAAATATGTTGATAATATCCCTGTTGAAATGGACGGTTACGGCAAACTGAAACACTATGACCTCGTATTTGAAAAAGATGCTCAGGCATAAATAATTACATTTGTAACTATAAAAAATGACATTTTTCCCGTTAACAAACTGCGGAAAAGATGATAAAATAAGTGTATCAAGAAACACCATAAACGGAGGTAAACAATATGGCAACAGCAATTATAACAGGTGCATCACAGGGTATAGGTGCCTGTATCGCAAAAAGACTTGCACAGGACGGTTTTGACGTAGTAATTAATCACTATCCAAGCGACGGTGACAAGGAAAAGGCACTTGCAGTTGCTGAGGAGTGCCGTTCATTCGGCGTAAAGGCTGAGTGCTATGCGGCAGACGTATCAAAGTTCGACCAGTGCGAGGCTATGGTAAAGCAGATAAAGGCTGATTTCGGCACTATAGACGCACTTGTTAATAATGCAGGCATAACAAAGGATAAGCTCCTTGCAAGAATGAGCGAGGACGAGTATGATGCTGTCATTGCTGTAAACCAGAAGAGCGTTTTCAATATGACAAAGCACGTAACAGCTGTAATGATGAAGCAGAGACACGGAAAGATAGTAAATGTGGCTTCTGTTGCAGGACTTTACGGAAATCCCGGACAGATGAATTACTCTGCATCAAAGGCAGCTATCATAGGCATGACAAAGACAACAGCCAAGGAGTTCGGCTCACGCAATATCACCTGCAATGCTGTAGCCCCGGGATTTATACATACTCCTATGACAGATGTTCTTTCCGAGGAGTTAAAGGCTAAGATGATCGAAGCCATAGCTCTCAGACGTTACGGCGAGCCTGAAGAGATAGCTTCCGTTGTATCCTTCCTTGTATCTGAAAACGCTTCTTACGTTACAGGTCAGGTCATAGAGATATCAGGCGGACTTGCTATGTAAGACCTATAATATTCGCAGTATGGAGCGCAGGCTCTGATCACACCAAGTTATACAGAGGTTTAAGAAAGGAATAAATATGAGCAGAAGAGTAGTTATTACAGGAATGGGAGCAGTTACTCCGCTTGGTACAGGAGTTAATAAATTCTGGGAGGGCATAAAGGCAAACAAGCTTGGCATCTCCTTTATAGATATGTTTGAAACAGAACGTATAGGCGTTAAGATAGCAGGAATGGTGCGCGACTTCAATGAAGAACAGTATTACGATGTGGCAGGCTGCTTCGACAAGAAGGAAGCAAAGCGTATGGATACATTCACAAAGTATGCCGTAGTTGCTGCACACGAGGCTCTTGAAGATGCGGGAACAGACTTCAAGGACATTGACCCTTACAGAGTGGGCGTACTTGTAGGTTCTGGCATCGGCGGTGTAGACCTTACACTTACAGAGCATAACAAGTATCTCGAAAAAGGTCCGGGAAGAATGTCTGCATTCTATATCCCAATGATGATAAGCAATATGGCAGCAGGCACTATCTCAATGAAAACAGGCTTCAGAGGAGCTAATTTCGATGTGACCACAGCCTGCGCTTCAGGAACACATTCCATCGGTGAAGCATTCAGAAAGATAAAGGACGGCTACCTTGACGCTTGTCTCGCAGGCGGTACAGAGTCAACAAGAGTAGAGTTTACATTCGGCGGCTTTGCCAACATGAAGGCACTCACAAAGAGCGAGGACCTCACAAGAGCTTCCATACCTTTCGACAAGGAGCGCAGCGGCTTCGTTCTCGGCGAGGGAAGTGCAGTACTGGTACTTGAAGAATACGAACACGCAAAGGCAAGAGGAGCTAAGATATACGCAGAGGTGGCAGGCTACGGAGCTACCTGCGACGGCTACCACATGACATCACCTATGCCAAGCGGTGAAGCCGCAGGCAAGGGCATGAGCCTTGCAATGGAGGAAGCAGGACTTACTCCTGCTGATATAGATTACATAAACGCACACGGCACATCTACAGGACTTAACGATAAGTATGAGACAGCCGCTATAAAGCTTGCTTTCGGCGACGAGGCAAAGAACGTGAAGATAAGCTCCACAAAGTCGATGATAGGACATCTTCTCGGCGCAGCAGGTGCAGTTGAGGCTGTAGTCTGCGCAAAGAGCATCGAGGAAGGCTTTATCCACGCAACAGTCGGCTATAAAGTGCCTGACGAGGAGTGCGACCTTGATTACTGCGGAAGCGGTAATATCGAACAGGAGGTAAACGCTGTACTTTCAAATTCACTTGGATTTGGCGGACACAATGCTACCCTCTGCTTCAAGAAGGTAAAAGATTGAGGAGGACATTAAATGGAGAAAATTTATGGTCAGTTTGACCTTGAAACAATAGAAAAACTGGCAGACATAATCAATAAGAAAGAGCTCTCTGAGCTAACTATATCAAGCGGTGAGAACACTATCACTATCAAGGGCAAGAAGAGCATTCCCGCAATGCCTGTACCTATGATAGCATCTGCACCTGCACAGTCAGCACCGTCTGTTGACAGCACACTTGCTGCAAGCGAGGCTTCAATGGCTGAGGAGGTAAGCGGAAAGATAGTGAAATCTCCTATCGTAGGAACATTCTACTCATCACCTTCACCTGACAAGCCGCCTTTTGTAAAGACAGGCGACGAGGTCAAGAAGGGCGACGTTATAATGATAATCGAGTCAATGAAGCTCATGAACGAGATACAGTCGGAATATGACGGCGTTGTAGAGCAGATACTCGTATCAGACGGTCAGGCTGTAGAATTCGACCAGCCTATAATGGTCATAAAGTAATGACTTACAAGTACCTCACTCAGGAAGTAATAGATTCGGGCGGCAGAAACATAACCTCTCCCGAAATGTTCGCGGAAGCCCGTTTATATAACATAGAGGCGATGAAAAACAGCGTAAAACGCCGCCGCGTACACGCTTTGTTCAATACATGGGTAATAACGCAGTATGTGCTTGTTATCTGGTTCATGTTCTCGCTCATAACGGTATACAGCAACGATTATGTAGCAAACTGGCGCATAATTCTGGCGGCATTGGGCTTTCTTGGATATCTTATACTGGTAACGTATTTCATATACATGAAAAACTGCCGTGAAAGGTATGTATTATGCCTTGTATCACTGCCTGCCATACTGATATCATTTATCTTTCTGTTATTCCCTGCGGCGAATTTCGGAATGGGCTGGTATTACAACAACGAAGAGAACAAGCTTTCAAAGGAACTTGGCTATCCCTCGTTCCCGAGGCTGCTTATTACTACTGTAAACAGCGATGCTGACAGCATAACCAATCTTACTTACGACAGCATACGCGAAAAGGCTAACAGAGACCACCCACACGACGGTACTTTCCTATAATATATGGAACTTAAATATATAACACAGAAAAATATAGACGAGTCTCATATCAACATCACCTCTGCCGAGATGTATGCCGAGTTCAAGGGATACAATCAGCATATGCTGGATATGCAGAAGAAACGCTGGAGATTTCTCCGCGATTTCTGGGCATTGTGGATAATGAACGCCATACTTCTCTTTGTTGGTATAATGACTGCTTTAATGTTAATGTGGAACGGCTCTCTGATATACATGGCAAGCGGAACGTTCATGCCCTGTTGGCTGCTTTTAGCCATATACCTGTTTCTGATGATATACTTTATAGGTATACGCAAGCTGTACAGCTGGAAGGCAGGGCTTCTGATATCTGCCATACTTATACCCATAAACCTTGCGTTTATAGCTCTTGCGATTGCCAATGCCGTTGTTATCTATTTCATGGATAAGGAGGACAGCGGTATCAGGAATGAAACGGGCTATCCCCATTTCGCGCAGCTTGTAGGCTCGTTCAAGAGCTTCGTCAAGGACGGCGAGGTATACGGAGTAGGAGAGGGCGTTGTTTACGGAGCAGGGCTTCAGTCCGAAAGCGCGGAACAGATACCCGAAGATCCCTTTGCGAAGTACAGGATAAAACCTGAGGACGATATGGGTATGCTTTCGGATAATGATATAAATAAGGAGTAATCAAAATGGCTGATATACTTATGAATAAAGAACAGATAATGGAAATAATCCCTCACCGCGATCCGTTCCTTCTCATAGATGAGATAGTGGAACTGGAAGTAGGCGTGAAGGTACACGCAAGAAAGTACATCAAGGAAGAGGATTTCTGGTTCAAGGGACACTTCCCGGGATATCCTGTTACCCCCGGCGTACTTATGATAGAGATGCTTGCTCAGGCAGGAGCTGTATGTATGCTCTCAAAGCCTGAATTCAAGGGCAAGGTAGGTCTTTTCGGAGGCATCGACAAGGCAAAGTTCCGCAGACAGGTAGTCCCGGGGGACGTACTTGATCTTGAGGTAGAGATGATACGCCAGCGCGGACCTGTGGGAACAGGCAAGGCACTTGCATCAGTAGGCGGCGAAAAGGCTGTATCATGCGAGATAACATTTATTGTTGCGGATAATAAATAAGTGACACAGGAGATAAGGATAAATGTTCAGAAAAGTACTTATCGCCAACAGAGGCGAGATAGCTGTACGAATAATAAGAGCCTGCAGAGAGCTTAATATACGCTGTGTAGCAGTCTATTCCACTGCTGACCGCAATTCTCTCCACGCTCAGATAGCAGATGAGGCAGTATGTATAGGACCTGCTGCAACAAAGGACAGCTATCTTAATATGAACGCTATCGTACAGGCGGCATTGAATACAGGGGCGGACGCTATCCACCCGGGCTTCGGATTTCTTTCGGAGAATGCAGAGTTTGCAAAGCTCTGTGAAGCAAACGGAATAGTTTTCATCGGTCCGTCATATAAGTCTATAGAAATGCTTGGCGACAAGGCAGCTGCAAAGGAGACTATGGCAGCAGCAGGAGTACCTGTTATCCCGGGCTCAAAGGGTGCTGTAAAGTCTCTTGAGGAAGCCCGTGAGATAGCCGACAAGGCAGGCTATCCCGTACTTGTAAAGGCTTCGGCAGGCGGCGGTGGACGCGGCATACGCCGTGTTGACAGCGCAGATGAGCTTGAAGCTCAGATGACAGCCGCACAGCAGGAGGCTAAGAACTTCTTCGGCGATGATGCGGTATATATCGAGAAATTCCTTATAAATCCACATCACGTTGAGATACAGATAATCGCCGACAAGCATGGTAATTATATCCACCTCTGCGAGCGCGACTGCTCTATGCAGCGACGCAATCAGAAGATGATAGAGGAGTGCCCCAGCCCTATAGTTGACGCGGAGCTCCGTACAAAAATGGGCGCAGCAGCAGTTACTGCGGCTAAGGAGTGCGGCTACTACAACGCAGGCACTATCGAATTTCTCGTTGACGAGAACCATGATTTCTACTTCATGGAGATGAATACCCGTATACAGGTGGAACACCCGATAACAGAGGAAGTTACGGGCTTTGATATAGTAAAGGCACAGATAGAGATAGCAGACGGCAAGCCTCTTGAAGTAAATCAGGAGGATATAGTGATGCGCGGTCACGCTATCGAGTGCAGAATAAACGCAGAAGATCCTTCTCACGGCTTCAGACCGTCACCGGGTACTATCACGGCACTCTATATGCCGGGCGGTCCGGGAATAAGAATAGACGGAGCCGTATATCAGGGCTATACCATAACGCCTTTCTACGATTCTATGATAAGCAAGCTCATCGCTCACGGCTCTGACCGCGAGGACGCTATCAACAAGATGAGGTGGGCACTTTCCGAGTTTATCGTGGAGGGCGTGGATACAAATATAGATTTTCAGCTTGAAATGATAAGGAACGCTGATTTCAAGGCAGGAAAGTATGATATCGGCTTCCTCGGAAGGTATATGGACGAAAAGAAGAACTAAAAGTGAATGGGGAGAAAATAATTGTTTGAAGATTTTTTTAATGTTGTAAAGAAACGCTTCAATGACGGTGAGGAAGAATACAAACCGCCTATGTTCAAATGCCCGCGCTGTCAGGATACGAGTCCTCTGTCGAAGTACGAGGAGCTTCACAGAGTATGCCCTAAGTGTAATTATCACGGAAGGCTGTCATCTGCTGAGCGTATCGCCATAACAGTCGACAAGGGCAGCTTCAAGGAGCTCAACGGCGGCATGAAGAGCGCAAATCCGCTGGATTTCCCTGATTATTCCGAAAAGCAGGCAGAGCTTCGTTCGACTACAGGTCTCAGCGAGGCAGTCATCACAGGTACGGCAACTATCAAGGGCTCGCCTGTAGTTATCGGAGTAATGGACTCACGCTTTATGATGGGCTCTATGGGAAGCGTCGTAGGCGAAAAGATAACACGCGCCTTTGAGTATGCAACAGAGAATAAGCTACCTGTTGTAATGTTCACAGCTTCGGGCGGAGCACGTATGCAGGAGGGTATCGTATCCCTAATGCAGATGGCTAAGACATCGGGAGCTGTAAAGCTCCACAGCGAAGCAGGCGGACTTTATATATCCGTAATGACAGACCCGACAACAGGCGGCGTTACAGCCAGCTTTGCGTCACTTGGCGATATAATCATCGCAGAGCCGAAGGTGCTTATCGGATTTGCAGGCAGAAGAGTTATCGAAGGAACTATCAAGCAGAGACTTCCCGAGGACTTCCAGCTTGCGGAATTCATGTACGACAAGGGCTTTGTGGATATGATAGTTGAGCGCAGAAAGATGAGGAGCGTACTCTCACATCTTCTGAAGCTCCACGGATTTTACCCTAAGGAGGCGTGAGCATGGAAGAAAAGAAAACAGCGTGGGAACGCCTTCAGCTCATTCATACCAAGGGCAGACCTACGATAAAGGACTATATACCACAGGTATTCACAGACTGGTACGAAATGCACGGCGACCGTCTTTTCGGCGATGACAGAGCTATCATCGGCGGACTTGCAAGACTTGACGGCGAGCCTGTTACCATAATCGCAGAGGTAAAGGGCAGAGATCTCAACGAAAATAAAGCCTGCAACTTTGCAATGCCGCACCCCGAGGGCTACAGAAAAGCTCTCAGGATAGCACGTCAGGCAGAAAAATTCCACAGACCTGTTATATGCTTCATAGATACACCAGGTGCATTCTGCGGAGTTGCAGCCGAGGAGCGCGGACAGGGCGAGGCTATCGCAAAGAATATCGCAGAGTTTATGACTCTCCGCACACCTATAATATCAATAGTACTCGGCGAAGGCGGAAGCGGCGGCGCACTTGCTCTCGGCGTATGCGACGAGCTTGCAATGCTCGAGAACGCAGAATATTCCGTATTATCGCCCCGCGGCTTTGCGAGCATACTCTGGAAGGACGCTTCACGCGAGCAGGAAGCAAGCGAGATAATGAAGATAACCGCAGAGGATATGGTGCGTTTAGGCGTTGCTGAAGCCATAATCGAAGAGCCCCTCGGAGGCGCACATAACGATTTAGACAAAATTTCAGAAAATATACACGAATATTTGTCACAGAAAATCCCTGAAAAATGTAAAAAAGATATTGACGTTTTGCTTAAAGAACGCTATACTAAATTTAGAAAAATCGGAGCGTTCATTGAATGAACCGATTTTGATGAAAAATAAAGAAAAAATGGAGGACCTTGTAATGATTTTTGAAAAACTCAAAGATATTATTGCAGAACAGCTCAGCGTAGAGGCAGATGAGGTTAGCCTTGATTCAAATATCCAGGACGATCTCGGCGCAGATTCACTCGACGTTGTTGATCTTATCACAACTATCGAGGACGAATTTGACATCTCTATCCCTGATGAGGCTGTAGAAGAGATCAAGACTGTAGGAGACATCGTTAACTACATTGAAAAGAATACAGACGCTGAGTAATCAGCGTATACTCCCCCGACTTTAAGTCGGGGGATTTTTTCGTTGCGGCGTTGTAAAAAGTATGGTAATATAAAAGAAGAAATTTTTTTGTAATTTTGCAGCACTTTCATTTTTCACTGCGAATGTTGTTTATGAAAGGTCGATCTTCATTATATAGACAAGGAGGGATGAACATGACAGGGAACGAGCTGAAGGAGCTTCTCGATACTTCCCCTGCTGAATGTCACAGACGGCTGATGAAAGAGTACGGCAGATATGTTTATGCCATAGTATTCAATAAGCTCAGAAGCTGCGGCACGAAGGAAGATATAGAGGAGTGCTTCTGTGATGTGTTCACGGATATATTCATAAAGTTCGAGTATAACGAAAAATACGTAAACGATATCAAGGGATACATCGGGACTGTGGCTAAACACAACGCCATAGACCGTTTCAGAAGACTTTCCGCAGCAAACAGCCATAACGCATATACAGATGAAGAGGGTATGGCAGAGCTTGTTTCCGATTTCAGCGTTGACGAACGCGTTGACAGTTCGGAACTCCGCAGGATCCTTCTTCAGAAGATAAAGGAACTCGGCGAACCTGACACGACGATACTGATACAGAAATTCTATTATAACCGCAAATCATCGGAGATAGCAAAAACAGTATCAATGACGGCATCGTCCGTCCGCTCACGATGTACGAGAGCAATGGAAAAGCTTCGCGTCAAGCTTGCCGAAGTCGGTATCACAAAGTAAAGGAGGAGCAGCTGTGAAAAAAATAGATCTGTTTGATACATTTGAAAATGCAGAGGACGAGCTTATGGAAGATTTTACGGATATGAGCCCGAATATCGACGATGAGCAGTTTGAAAGGCTGCTCGCAGTGAGCGAAAGGAACTACAAAATGAAAAAGAAAGAAATAGAAAGAGCAAGGAAAGATAACAATATAAATTACGATGAGGAGTCAGTCAGCGGAGTTGACCGCGTAAAGAGACCTGTGTGGCTCACACCTCTCCTTACAGCAGCTTCACTGGTCCTCGTTACAGGAGCTGTCATCGGCAGTGTTTTACTTTTTAACAGAAACGGCAGCCTTTCCGACGGAGGAGGAATCACTGCGGCGGTAACAGCTGTCACAACAGACAAGATGAGCACAGAAACAACAGTAAAGGCTGCAGTGACTACAGCTGCCAGGAAGACACAGCCTGCAAAGACAACAGTAAAAACCACAGAAAAGCCAGTAACTACATCTTCAAATGCTGCTGCAATGCAGACACAGACCACTGAAAAGACTACAGCCAAGCCGCAGACTACAACAACTGCTGCACCCAAAACAGACAGCGGCAGACTTGATGAAGCCGCAGCAGCAGAAGGAACTGCTTTCAAGAGGGGCGTTTCAAACGGAAATGTTTATACATCTGAGTTTGCGGGCTTTAAGTTCACGGCTCCAACAGGAACATCTTTCCTTAATGAAGATGACCTCTACACCCATTATGTTATGCCTACAAGATTTATGACTGAGGAAGAAAGAAATGTTTATTTCACAAGCATTGATGATGCTGTCGTAACATACGCCAATGCAGAAGGCGGAATGGATGTAAGTTTTATCAATACAAAACTCAGATATCCTGATACACCAAATATATCTGAGGAAAGTTATCTGAACGACTATATTGAAAACGGTCTTACCGATACTGTTTATTCATATGTAAGCGGCCCTGACTTGGTAACACTCGGCGGCAAGGACTATTATATGATAAGGATTGAGGACGACGGCTACTTCCAAAATATATATGTAAGAAGGATAGACGAAAACTTTATCATAAAAATCTCTGCAAGCGGAAGTGCGATCGCTGACGAGAATGATTTTGCAAAAAGATTTGAAGCAGTATGATAAAAATAATGGGGCGGATAATATCCGCCCCGCAGCTTGTCAAAAAGTCCAGCCGAAAGCTGGACTTTTTCAAGTATTCATGGTAGTTAAAGGGGGAGGGGCTGACTGCGATGAATGGTGTGAGCATTTCAGTAAGAGGCGGTTCGGTAACGAGCTATTACGGTGGTCAGACATTTGATTATCCTTATTTTGGTATTATTGTTTGACAGTTTGTATTTGTAAATCAGTTTACTTTTATTCCGGCAAGTCCAAGCCCCGACATAAAGTCGGGGCTTTTGCCTGCTTATACAAAAAACTGACAGTTGAATGTTAAAAATTCCACTTGCAATTGATTATTTAAAGTGGTATAATATAGGTTGTAGGATTTTTCACAAACAAGCCAAGAGGATATTTATGAAGAATATAAAGATAATCACAGGTCACTACGGAAGCGGGAAGACCAATTTCTCGGTAAATCTTGCGGTAAAAGCCGCAGCCGAGGGAAAAACTGCGGCCATAGTCGATCTTGATATAGTAAACCCATATTTCCGAACAGCGGATTTCCGCGACCTTTTCGAGGAAAAGGGCATAAGGCTCATCGCTCCCGATTTTGCAAGGAGCAATCTCGATATCCCGTCGATACAGTTCGATGTAGTCGAGCTTGCTATGGACGAGGACTGCCTTATAATAGACGTAGGCGGCGACGACGCAGGTGCTGTTGCACTTGGACGCTATGCCGATGATCTTGAGCAGTTCAAGGACAGTATCGAGATGTATTACGTCATCAATCAGCGCAGATACCTTACCAATACAGCGGAAGAGGTAACAAAGCTGATGTATGAGATAGAGGCGGCTGCACGTATGAAGCATACCGCTATCATCAACAATACCAATCTCGGATGTGAGACAAGCCTTGAGATAATAGAACAGTCCCGCAGCTTTGCGGAAGAGACTTCAAGGCTCACAGGACTTCCCGTTAAGTATACGGTATATCCCGAGGACATCGCAAAGCTTTCAGACAAGCCCGATGTTTTTTCGGCTAAGATATATGTAAAGCCCGTCTGGGGCTGATGCTGATAATTCGGAATGCGGAATTCGGAATGCGGAATTGAGTATTCAGGTGCTTGACTTCGGATTCCGAACCCCGAATTCCTGATTAGACCATAGAATTAATCAATCTGAAAGGAGCGAAAGGTGTATGGAAAAAATGACAGTAATAACTGAACGCTGCAAAGGCTGCGGACTGTGTACAGCTGCCTGTCCTAAGAAGATCGTTGTTCTTCAGAAGGAGCACCGTAACAAGAAGGGCTATTTCTATGCAGAGTGTACCGACCAGTCAGCTTGCATAAGCTGTGCAATGTGCGCAACAATGTGTCCTGACTGTGCTATCGTTATTCAAAAATAATCTATATTCGTTGAAAGGAGCTGTTTAGCTTTGGAAAGAAATCTTATGAAGGGTAACGAGGCACTGGCAGAGGCTGCTATCAGAGCAGGCTGTAAATGCTTCTTCGGCTACCCGATCACTCCTCAGACAGAGCTTGCCGCTTATATGGCAAAGCGTATGCATAAGGCAGGCGGCGTATTCTTACAGGCAGAGTCCGAGATCGCTGCTATCAACATGGTACTCGGCGCTGCTTCAACAGGCGTTCGTGCAATGACATCATCGTCCTCACCCGGAATCTCACTCAAGAGTGAAGGTGTTTCATACATAGCAGGTTCAGACCTTCCTGCTGTGATCATCAACGTAGAGAGAGGCGGCCCTGGTCTCGGCGGTATCCAGCCATCACAGGCTGACTACTGGCAGGCTACAAAGGCTCTCGGTCACGGCGACTTCCAGCTCCTCGTATATGCTCCTGCATCAGTACAGGAAATGGTAGACTACGTTGTAAAGGCTTTCGACCGTGCTGACAAGTACCGTATGCCTGCAATGATCCTTGCAGATGGACTTCTCGGACAGATGATGGAGCCTGTTACATTCCCTGAGATCAACCCCGAAGCTTACGATAAGAGCGGCTGGGCTGCAAACGGACATAAGATGAAGAGAGAGCATCACATCATCAACTCACTCTATCTTAAGCCTGACGAGCTTGAAAATTCTATCCTTGACCGTTACAAGAGATACGAGATAATCAAGGAAACAGAGACAGAAGCAGAGCTTTACCTCACAGAGGACTGTGATATACTCGTATGCGCATTCGGTGCAACAGCAAGAGTTGCAAAGTCTGCTGTAAACGATGCAAGAGCACAGGGCATCAAGGCTGGTCTCTTCCGTCCTAAGACACTGTGGCCATTCCCTGTAAAGGAGATCAACGAGGCTGCTAAGAACGCTAAGAAGCTTCTCAGCGTAGAAATGTCAATGGGACAGATGATAGAGGATATCAAGCTTGCTATCAACTGCTCAAAGCCTGTAGAGTTCTTCGGAAGAACAGGCGGCGTAATCCCTTCACCTGCTGAGGTGCTGGGCGAGATCAAGAGAATGGGAGGTGCTCTCTGATGGCTGTAGTATTTGAAAGACCAAAGTCACTTATTGACATTCCTACACATTACTGCCCCGGCTGTACACATGGTATAGTTCACAGAATACTCTGTGAAGTCATCGACGAAATGGGCATCGAGGGCGATACTATCGGAGTATGTCCTGTTGGCTGCTCTGTAATGGCATATGATTATTTTAACTGTGATATGATCGAGGCTGCACACGGACGTGCTCCTGCTGTAGCTACAGGCGTAAAGCGTACAAATCCTGATAAGTTCGTATTTACATATCAGGGCGACGGCGACCTTGCTGCTATCGGTACTGCTGAGACAGTTCACGTTGCAACAAGAGGCGAGAACATCGTCGTTATCTTCATCAACAACACTATCTACGGAATGACAGGCGGTCAGATGGCTCCTACAACACTTCCGGGACAGGTAACACAGACAACACCTTTCGGAAGAAGTCCTGAGCTTGCAGGCTATCCTGTAAAGGTATGTGAGATGCTCTCAACACTTACAGGTACAGCATATGCTGAGCGTGTTGCAGTTGACAGCGTACCGCACATCAAGGCTGCAAAGAAGGCTATCCGCAAGGCATTCGAGAACCAGAAGGCAGGAAAGGGCTTCTCTATCGTAGAGGTACTTTCAACTTGTCCTACAAACTGGGGACTTGCTCCTCTTGACGCTATCAAGAGACTTCAGGACGAAATGATCCCATACTATCCTCTCGGCGTATACAAGGACGTTGAAGAGGGAGTATTCCCAAAGACAGAAGGAGGTAACGAGTAATGGCTACTACAGAGATCCTTCTTGCAGGCTTCGGCGGACAGGGTATCCTTTTCGCAGGAAAGATACTTGCATACTGCGGACTTATGGACAATAAGGAACTTTCATGGCTCCCTTCATACGGTCCTGAGATGAGAGGCGGTACTTGTAACTGTTCAGTTACTATCTCCGATGATCCTATCGGTTCACCACTCGTACTCACACCACATCTCCTCATCGCTATGAACCAGCCTTCATTCGACAAGTTTGTAAGCTGTGTACGCCCCGGCGGTAAGGTATTCTTCGACAGCACAATGATCGAGCCTGATACAGACAGAACAGACATCGAGCTTCACGGTATCCCGTCACAGCAGATGGCTGATGATAATGAGCTCAAGGGCGGTTCAAACATTATCCTTCTCGGCAAGCTCCTCAAGGAGACAAATATCTGTTCACTTGAGACAATGCAGAAGGCTATTGAAAAGGTAGTACCGCCTAAAAAGGCAGCACTTATCCCTAACAACTTCAAGGCTATCGAGCTTGGTATGAACGCATGATTTAAAAAGCTCCTGACTTTTTGTCAGGAGCTTTTTTAGTTTGTAGGGGAGCCCGCCTTCGGGCTCCCGTCAATTACGATGATATTCCCCGTGTCGAGAAGCAATTGCCATTTTAATGATACACGGACGTGCAAGGGGGCGCAGGCTCTGCGCTGTAGGGGCGAGTTCCGCTCACCCGAGAAAAAAGCCGTAAAAATGCAGGGACGACCATTGGTCGTCCGTGCCTGCGATGCAAATAATATGAATGTACTGTAGGGGCTGCCTTTGGCAGTCCTCGGCGTTTCACATTGCTTAATAAAAGAACCCGAAAGCAATTGTACTTTCGGGTTTTTGTGTATATTCGTGCAGTTCATTATCTGTGATGACCGCCGCCGCCAAAGCCTCCGCTGCTGTGACCGCCGCCGCTGAAGCCGCCGCGTGAACCGCCGCCGCCGCTGCTGGTCTCAATCTTGTGCTTGGTAACATACGAACGAATAAGTGTATCCGATCTTTCCGTAAAATTCACATCATTGCCTGCAAGGTATATGCTTGGATTGGTCTTGCTCTTGAATTTGTATCTGCTTTTTGTTACGAAGTAGGTGATAAGACCTACCAGAGCACCTATAGCTGCACATACAAGGAATATGTAAACCCATATCATGAACGGCTTGCTTTTTGATACAATAAACTCGTCGTCTTTGTAATAAAAATACTTGCCTCTTTTTTTGTCGTGATAATAAGCAAATGAAGAAGGCTTGTTTTCCGAGTAGTAACTCAGCTGCGACAGGAAGGAGTTTACTGCATCGTATATATCCTGCTCTTGTATCAGCTGACCTGACGAGGGCAGGTAAGTGTCGAGATGATCGAAGATATCATCTATATTTTTCTCATAAAGCAGGACAGCTTTGCCTGATGTGGCAATATAATCGTAAGCAGGGGACTTGCCCGAAAGGTCAAGGTAATAGAACACACCGTCGGTATCCTCACCGAAGTTTTCGGTATAAGTATCTCTGCAAAACCATTCTGTGTCGTTATCGCTTCTGTAGCTGCCGCCGATGTACACGATGATGTTCATTTCAAGGTCTCTTGCGTATGAGCGTATCTTCTCGTTGAGATTATTTCTGTTATCATTTGAAAACAGTCCCGACTCGCCGTACTCGTTATCTATGAGCTTTGAAGCTCTCCAGTCGCCGCCCCAGCCCTGATATTGATTATCATCTGCATGAGCGTCAAGTCCGCAAAGCGGAAGGAGACACAGGCATATAACGCATGAAGCGATGAGTGAAAGCAATCTTTTCATCATAAGACAGCACCTCCTATAGCAGTAAGTATACCTGCGATCGCAAGTCCGAGACCTGCGCAGAAGAGTGCCAGCTTGCCCTTTGAAAGCGGCGGAGTGCCTGCCAGCTTTCCTGTCTGACCGTTTACTGCAAATTCGTAGATCTTACCCTTATAGTTGTAGGACAAGAACCACACAGGCAGCATAGTATAATGCCAGTCTGTATTTGTAATGTTGTACTGCTGAACAGACGGTATAACGGAAGCATAGCCGCTTATGGTGCTGTTTATGAGTGAAGTACAAGCCTGCGTTGAGCGCACACGTATACGCGGGAACACCGCAGCCTTATCCACATCGTATTTATCAGCGTAAAAGCCGCTGAGATAGGACATAGAGAAGTCCTTGAGCTCACGGTAATCAAAAGGCTCGATAGCTTCCATGAGGAGATCCTCTATTTTAGTCTCACCGTCGGCAGGTATACCCTTTGTGACCAGTTTTCCCTGACGAACTATGCGGTATTCCTTAGTCTCCGTATATCTGTAGCTTCCCGAGGTCCAGCTGCGTACCTGCTTGCCGATAGCGCGATAGTCCGCATTTACATGGCAGTCAGCCAGCCAGAACGGTACATAAAGACCTGTGAGCTTTTCCACCTGCTGCACTGATTTGAAGTCTGAGGGTACGAACCAGCGTTTGCCCACCCATTTTTTGAAGCAGGCTATGGCATTTTCCTTTGTGAGCTTGAAGCCGATGACCTTATCGGGCTTGAATTCGCCGCCCATTTTACCCGAAAGGATAACAGGGTTATGGCAGTAATAGCAGAAGAGAGCAGTCTGCTCGCTGTCAGCCATGATCTCCGCACCGCAGCTCTTGCAGCGGTAAAGGTGAGTGTTATTTTCAAAATCCTCTTTCAGCTGAACAGCCTCTGGAGGGATACTGTTTTCTGTATTTGCACAGATCTGTTTTATCTCATCGACAGTGAAAGAACTGAGACAGTATTCACAGTCGAGCTTTTGAGTCTGAGGGTTAAATTTCAGATCCGCGTTACAATTGGGACATTTGTATTCTACAGCTTCCAAATGATCATCTCCTTTATCCGAAACGGTCAGTGACCGATAAATATATTTTACCATAATATGTGTCGTTTTTCAAGAGAAAATGGTGAAAAATGATGACAAAATAAATATTTTGGTTTGTAAACACAAATAACTTTTTGTAGAGCCTTGACAAAATTCTTAAAATCCAATATAATTATAATATCTATATTTGTTACTAATAATCGTAAAAAGAAAGGGATGACGATACATGAGATACAAATTTTCAGAACTTACTCCGGAAATAGTCCGCCTTGCAGATATGTCACTTGACGGCTACAGGATAGACCCCGAGTTATACACTCAGTATGATGTAAAACGCGGACTTCGTGATATAAACGGCAATGGTGTAGTAGCAGGACTTACCAATATAAGTACGATAAAAGTCCTTGATATGGGCGACGGTATGCCAAATCACGGCGACGGAAAATTATACTACAGAGGAATAGATGTAGAAGATATAGTAGAAGGATTTATAAAAGAAAAGCGTTTCGGCTTTGAAGAGACCGTGTATCTTCTTCTTTTCGGAAAAATGCCCTCAGAGACAGAGCTTGCAGAGTTCAAGAAGATACTTGCGGAATTCCGCGAGCTGCCGTCTAATTTTATGAGAGATGTCATCATGAAAGCCCCTACGGACAACATGATGAACACTCTTGCAAAGAGCGTTCTCGCACTGTATTCTTATGATAACAGGGCTAACGATATATCTATACCAAACGTGCTGAGACAGAGCATAGAGCTTATAACTCTTTTCCCTGTCATATCAGTCTACGCTTATCACGCATATAAATACGCAAGACTTGGCGGAAGCCTTTTCATACACAGTCCTCAGCCCGAGCTTTCAATAGCAGAGAACCTGCTGTATATGCTCCGCGAGGACAGGAAGTATACCGAACTGGAAGCCCGTATACTCGACCTTGCGCTTGTGCTCCACGCAGAGCACGGCGGCGGAAACAACTCCACATTTACCGTTCATGTCGTATCATCATCTGGTACTGATACCTATTCCGCAATAGCTGCTGCACTTGGTTCGCTGAAAGGACCTAAGCACGGCGGTGCGAATATCAAGGTAGCCATGATGCTTGATGATATGAAGCAGAATGTAAAGGACTGGACTGACGAAGAGGAGATAAAGGTATATCTCCGCAAGCTTCTCCACAAGGAAGCCTTTGACCATGCAGGACTTATCTACGGTATGGGACACGCTGTCTACTCACAGTCCGACCCGAGAGCAAAGGTATTCAAGGGCTTTGTAGAAAAGCTCAGCTCGGAAAAGGGCAGACACGAGGAATTCGCACTGTATTCACTGGTAGAGCGTCTTGCTCCCGAGGTGATAGCAGAGGAACGCCGCATATATAAGGGAGTCTGTGCAAATGTGGACTTCTACAGCGGCTTTGTATACAGAATGTTAGGCATACCCGACGAGCTGTTCACACCGCTTTTTGCAACGGCAAGAATATCGGGCTGGTCTGCACACAGAATAGAGGAGCTCATCAACTCCAATAAGATAATACGTCCCGCATATAAAGCTATATCGCCTATGCGCGAATATACCGACATGGAGAACCGCATAGACTGACTAAGCATATGAAGAAAAGGCATCTTTTACGATTTTTCCTTATGGGCTATTTCATACCGCTGTCAATATTTCTGATATTTGACTTTATTGATATACTCTGTAAGGAATACGGAGTTATGGGGCTGGTCGTGCTTGAAGGCATAGCACTTTTTATACTTCCCATAATAATGCTCGGCAAAGAGAAGAATACGCCAAAGGGAAGGAAGCTCAAACGTCCCTCGGTGATGTTCCTGTGCGGATATGCAGCAGCTGCTTTGACCGCACTGATAATACAGATGATAATCGAGGATATTGACCTTGCCGACAAGCTGTTTCCCGGCGTATTTTTGCGCGGAATAGGATTTACGCTTATATGCATGGTATTGGTAGGCGGATTTGTCTGGGCAGTCATCTTCCGTGCAGCAGCTGCGATAGTTCGCTGGGCGCGAAGGAACAAAAACGATCAATGACGGGGATATGCCGTCGGTTATGGCGGCTTTCGATATAACATAATAAAAAGGAATGTGATAAAAATGGCAAACACAGCAGAATTATTTGAATGGAAGGGCACTACCTGCGTAAAACTCAGTGCAGGCGGCTATGAAGCATGGGTGGCTAATGAGATAGGCTCAAACGTTATACGTCTCCGCGACAATGCAAACGGACTGGAATTTTTCCGTTTCAGCGATGACAATACAGCCGATACGATAAAGCAGTCCGCAGAGGTATGGGGACTCCCTACACTTTACCTGCCTAACCGTTTTGCAGACGGAGTACTTAAAACATCTGATGCAGTATATCATCTTCCCGTAAACGAAAAAGCTCCTTATAACAATCATATTCACGGTTTTATCCACAGAAGGAAGCACGAAGTAGTTGAATACAAGGCTGACGACAACTGTGCATGGGTAAAGACTCGTTACGTATACGATGAAAAGGACGAGTTCTTCCAGTATCTTCCTGTAAGATTTACAGCCGAGTACACATTCACACTGTCTGCGCAGGGACTTGAGCAGAATATCCGCTTCATAAATACAGACGGAGAAAAGGTGCTTCCTATGTCTCTGGCATCACATACAGCTATCAGCTCACCATTCGTCGACGGCGGAAAGGAAGAGGATATCCGCCTTACAGTGCCGATAGGAAAGAGATGCGAGCTCAACGAACGCTGTCTGCCGACAGAGCAGCTCAAAGCTCCCACAATGCACGACCTTGAGTATAAGAACGGCGTAAAGAAGCCTGTATTGCAGGTAGTTGACAACGAGATGTATTTCGGCGAGTATATCGACATTGACGGCGATAAGTTCCACGGCGTTATCGCAGAGGATATCGCAAGCGGCAAGAAGCTCTGCTACGAGGTATCCGAGGAGTACGGTTTCTGGATAATCTGGAACGACCGCGGCTTCAATCATTACTTCTGTCCCGAGCCGATGACGGCAATGATAGACGCTCCGAACCTTAGCCTGCCTGCTGATGTAACAGGCTACCGCGAGGTAAAGCCGGGCGATACATTCGAGACACACGAAAGATTTTTCACTAAATTATGATAACTGTAGGGGCGGATATTATCCGCCCTTTTTCATGTTCTGGTTTGTGATAAATATATCACACCGCACTAAAAAACGGCTCCTTTATTGTGCACTCTTCCAAAAGTGATAAATTTATCACTTTTTCTATTGACAACCGTATATACGAGTGATATAATTATCACAGAAAGTGACAAACACATCACACCAAGGAGGAATTACTATGAACACTAAAACTAACAAAAAGAAAATCGTTACACTCAGAACCACACATATAGCAACCGTCATCGCAGCAGTTGTCATTATAGCAGGCGGACTTATACTCGGCGGTTGGTCGGACTGGATAATGTGGGTATGTATCGCATTCACGCTGATATGTGACGGACAGTCCGAGAAAGAGGACGAGCTTGTAAAGGAAAACATGGCAAAGGCGACAAAATTCTCATTCTGGGCACTCATAGGCGCACTTGTATATTTCGGACTTAAAGCCCGTTATCACGCTATATCCGCAACAGCGTTCCTTGTTGTGATATTAGGAGCTGTCGCACTCAGAAGTCTGCTTTTCCTTATATTTGATATGACACCTAAAGCAGCAGAGGAAGAATAAAAAGGGAAAATTAATATGAAAAAAAGAGTATTGAGCCAGAAAGCACAGGCAGTATCAGAACTTATATTAGCTATGATAATGATAGTGCTTTTTATTGGAAAAATGTACGAAAACATATTCCATAGTCGTGCATTGCATAATATTATCAATTATGGTGCGCCGTTTATAATCATTGCAATATCATCAGTTTTTGTGATCGCTGTAAAATTCAGATACCAGCCCAATGACGAGCTTTCCCGTGAGCTGACGCTGAAGGCAACGGAAATAGCGGTAAAGATCGAATTGTGCGTAGCTTTGTTCTGCGGAATAATCATGCATTTGCAGGGCAATAGAAGCGGTGATGAGTATTACAGGATAATGGGCAGTGATGTGTGTATGTTCGGAGCATTTCTCAGCGGAGTCTTTTTTGCAGCAAAAAGTATTATTTTTCTCTGGCTCGACAGAACACCAAAAGCAGAGGAGGAAGAATGATATGGAAAAGAATAATTACCGCAATATCCATATAATCAGTATAATAAGTATCGTAGGTGTAATGCTGGTTTATATTTTATGTGATATTTTCCCGAATAAAAAGTGGGTCACGCTCGTTATCTCGTTAGCTAATATAACTCTTATCGGCAAGTTCGGCGGACCATATGAAAATAAAGATGAGCTCACAAGGCTCACTCTCGGCAGGGCTAACGGGATAACTCTTATCGTTGTCATAGCCGCCTTGTTCGTAATAAGCCTTATTGGTCAGAATTCCGCAAACAAAGAGCTGTTTGCAGGCGATGTATATGTATTTACTGCGTTGGCTGCACTATTATTGAGAAGTATTTTGTTCCTTTTCTTAGACAGAACGCCTAAGGCTGAGGAGGAAGAATAATGGATAAAACAAAGAAAAAATTCTCATACAGCAATTTTCATACTATTGTAATGGTAATAGCATTCACCCCGATAGCCCTGTATGTATTTCATTATATAAAGGGTGACGGATACGGCGACAAGCTTTCTATCCTCATAGGCATGGCGATATTTGCGGTATTGCAGCTATTCGTTCAGTCACGCTTCTACAAGTTGGAGAAAAAGGACGAAATGGTTCAGTATAACCTTGCAAGAGCCAACAGGATAACTCTTTTAACCGTGCTTACAGTACTTTTTGCAGCAGTTTTTGTAAACGATTATTTCGTAAAAGGCTTCATATGCTCGGATTTCTGCTGGATAACGGTCATGGCGGCAATAGCACTGAGAAGCTTTCTGTTTATGATGTTTGATGCGCCGTCCGCCAAGGATACGGAGGAAGAATAATGCCCGAGCTAAAGACAAAACTTAAAGAATACCGTGCAAAGCACGACATGAAGCAGGGAGAGCTCGCAGAGCTTGTGGGAGTCCGCCGTGAGACCATAATCCGACTTGAAAAGGGACTGTACAATCCGTCACTGAAGCTTGCAATGGATATTGCGAAGGTGTTCGGCACAACAGTCGAGGAACTTTTCTCCTTTGAGGAATGAGCATAAGTCAATATGCACAAAAAACGACCATAAAAAAATACAACGCAATTTTTGATAAATCTATTGTATTATATGCAAAAATATGGTATAATAAATCAAATGCGGTTGTTTTGACCGCCTTTGTCACCAAAAATAAAGGAGTATTATTATGAAGTTCGGATTTTTTGACGACGCTAAGAAGGAATATGTTATCAATTCCCCAAGAACTCCCTATCCGTGGATAAACTATCTCGGAAATCAGGGATTTTTCTCACTTATTTCCAATACAGCAGGCGGTTACTGCTTCTATAAGGACGCTCGCCTCAGACGTATCACACGTTATCGCTACAACAACGTACCTCTCGATATGGGCGGACGTTATTTCTATATCAACGACAACGGAACAATCTGGAACCCGGGCTGGTCACCTGTAAAGACTGAGCTTGATTCATACGAGTGCCGTCACGGTATGGGATATACCGTTATCACAGGTAAGAAGAACGACCTCAAGGCTGAGGTAACATTCTTTGTTCCGCAGAACTACGACGGCGAAGTACAGCAGGTAGTTCTCACAAACGAGAGCAGTGAAGCTAAGAGCTTCTCTATCTTCTCAATTGCTGAATGGTGTCTCTGGGACGCTCAGGACGACTGCACAAACTTCCAGAGAAACTTCTCAACAGGTAGAGTAGAGATCGAAGGCTCAACTATCTACCACGTAACAGAGTACAGAGACAGACGTAACCACTACGCTTTCTATACAGTAAACGATGAGATCGACGGCTATGATACAGACCGTGATTCATTCCTCGGAAGCATCTACAACGGCTGGGACAACCCTGAGACAGTAAAGGCTGACAAGCCTTCAAACTCATTCGCAGACGGCTGGTCACCTGTAGCTTCACACTACAAGAAGGTAACTCTTGCTCCCGGCGAGTCAAAGACACTCATCTATATCCTCGGCTATGCTGAGAACCCACAGGACAAGAAGTTCGCTGCTGAAAAGCCTGCTAACCTTCTTACAAGAGAGACATGGGTACTCAACAAGGAAAAGGCTTATGCAATGATCGAAAAGTACAACACACCTGAAAAGGTAGCAGCAGGTCTTGCAGAGCTCCGCAGCACATGGGAGGATCTCCTTTCTATCTTCAACGTTAATACACCTGATGACAAGGTAAACCGTATGGTAAATATCTGGAACCAGTATCAGTGTATGGTAACATTCAACCTTTCACGTTCCGCTTCATACTTCGAGAGCGGTATCGGACGCGGAATGGGCTTCCGTGACTCAAATCAGGATATCCTCGGCTTTGTACACCAGATACCTGAGCGTGCAAGAGAGAGACTGATCGACATCGCTTCAACACAGCTTTCAGACGGCGGCTGCTATCACCAGTACCAGCCACTTACAAAGAAGGGCAACGCTGATATCGGCGGTGACTTCTCAGACGATCCGCTCTGGATGATACTTTCTGTTGCAGCTTATATCAAGGAAACAGGCGACTGGGGAATCCTTGATGCAAACGTTCCTTTCGACGACGATCCGAACGGCAAGCACACAATGCTCGAGCACCTCAATGTTTCATTCTATCACATCGTAAACAACCTCGGACCTCACGGTCTCCCACTTGCAATGAGAGCTGACTGGAACGACTGTATCAACCTTTCATGCTTCTCAGACACACCCGGTGAGAGCTTCCAGACTTATACAAATCCTAAGTTCAAGGCTGAGGGCGGCTACTCAAAGATAGCTGAGTCTGCATTCGTTGCAGCACTCTTCACATACACAGGTCCTGCATTCGTAGGCATCTTAGAGCATCTCGGCAAGAAGGACGAAGCTGCAAAGGCTCAGGCTGAGATCGACAAGATGAAGAAGAACGTTATGGACTCTGCATTCGACGGTGACTGGTTCATCAGAGCTTACGACGCTAACGGCGAGAAGATGGGCTCCAAGGAGTGCGAGGAAGGCAAGATCTTCATCGAACCACAGGGCTTCGCAGTTATGTCCGAGATTGGTAAGGATCAGGGCGCAGACATCAAGACTCTCAACTCCATTGATAAGTACCTCAATTGCGAGTTCGGTCTTGTTCTCAACAATCCTGCATTCACAAAGTACTATATACAGTACGGTGAAATTTCCACATATCCCGGCGGATACAAGGAGAACGCAGGTATCTTCACACACAACAATGCATGGATAATCTGCGCAGAGGCATATGTAGGACGCGGTGACAAGGCATTTGAGTACTACAGCAAGATAGCTCCTGCTTTCACTGAAGAGACATCTGATATCCACAAGACAGAACCATATGTATACGGACAGATGATCGGCGGTAAGGACGCAAAGAACTTCGGTCAGGGCAAGAACTCATGGCTCACAGGTACAGCTGCATGGAACATGGTAGCTATTTCCCAGTACATTCTTGGTGTACAGCCTGTATTTGACGGACTCAAGGTAGATCCTTCCATTCCTCACGAGTGGGACGGCTTCACAGCAGTTCGTAAGTTCAGAGGCGCAACATTCAACATCACAGTCAAGAATCCTGCACACGTATGCAAGGGTGTAAAGACAATGACAGTTGACGGCAAGGCAGTAGAGGGATGCGTAATTCCTGTATGCAACGGCGGCACACACGAAGTTGAAATAGTAATGGGCTGATTTAAGCTATAATAAAAGGCGGACTTTATGTCCGCCTTTTTTAAATTGTAGGGGACGCCGCCCTCGGCGTCCCGAAATACATCGTATAAATGTGTAGGGGCTGCCTGTGGCAGCCCGTTAAAATACGTAAAAATTCAAATGAGAAAATGTAGGGGCGCATTCCGCGCGCCCGCTATTATTATTTTCTGTAACTCTTTGTAGGGACGACCATTTAAGCAGTGCCCCAAATCTGTTATTTGGTTGGCAATGCTATATGCAGAGCTGGTCGTCCGTTTTCATATCCGTCCGTAACGCTTTGTAGGGGACGCCGCCCTCGGCGTCCCGAAATACATCGTATAAATGTGTAGGGGCTGCCTGTGGCA